>NZ_NPIB01000009.1 GCF_002849605.1 Photobacterium carnosum | reverse complement strand
TAAACCCAGCACCAGAAAAAAGCCCTGACTTCCCTACTCTATAACCCCAATTTCACCACAATGAACTACCTTAAAAGGAGACATTTTAATCGGGGAATAATGAGGACATTTTAAAAGAGAGAAAACAACGCGATCTCTATTAATACAAAAAGTATCGATTAGGTCTTATTTTGATAAGTTTTATCCGTAAAAATCAGTCAAAACATCACATTGTTATTTTGTTACTCAGATTAACAATAACGACAATACACATTTAGTGATATTTAACGGACAGAAGCCCTAAAAAGATAAAATTAACCCTACAACGCGCGGATAGTAGATTCCCTATCTCGTTCGTAACCTCACTGTAGGGAATGACGGGGTTGGGGCTTAGTATTAACTGCAATAAAGGGCGAGAGAAAGGCTTGGCATTCACTTTAAGAAATGGCGAGGTATTAGTTCGTATGTTGACGATAACAATCATGACTAATTAGGATTTTAAGTATCGCAATACCGCCACTATAAGCGGTATTTAATATCAAATTTTTTTATTCAGCTAAAAATGGCATAAATGTTCGCAATAATAAAACCAATAAAACACCCAAACCTAAAATAATATATGAGTTTTGCTTAAACTGTCCTCGATAACGATCAACAATGAAAACACGAACATATAGAAAAACAACACTCACCATTAATAGTATTGGAATTTCAATTAGATGGCTCAAACTTTGATGTCCATATCCAACAGAAACCAAACAAGTCCAAACCAACAGCAATACTATTGGTAAGCAAATATCACTCCAATAAAGTGCATTCCTTCTTTTCGCATTAATCCAAGCTAAAGACGCTAAACTTACATAAACAAATAAAATCAAACCAAAAATCAATAAAATTTCAATAACCAATACCTCTTAAAAAATATATCTAATCCGCACTACTCACTTCAAGTCTCTATTTATACCCAAAGCACCAATTGCGTCGTATTTTGATAAATTGTATGCGTGAATAATAAATCACGTTTGTAATAAACCACAATACGCATTTAATAATATTTAGCACCATATACAATCAACAACAACGCATGCTTTTCATCTCGCTACCTCAAGACTCGAAACTAACCAACCGCAGGCGATCAATCTTAGTTGTTGTGCACTACTTTTAAAGCTGAACGCCGCTTGAAAATACCTTTAGGTACTTTAGTCAATAAAATACCCACAAGAAGAGGTAGCATCATGAACAATGATTGTTGAGACAGCGCCTCACCATTGATATAGCTAGAAATCAGTAACGCCACTACAGGGAAAATCAGAAAGCATATAGACGCTTGAAAGGGGGTTGATACCTGCACCAGTTTGAAATACGCAACAATACCGCCAACACTCGCGACAAAGCCAAGGTAAACAACCGCTGACATTGAATCCCACGTGAATGCTTCAACGTTTACGTTTTCACTCACAGCTGAAACTGCAAATAAAAATAGAGAAGCGATGAAGCTCGGTAGTGCGTTGTAAGTTAGCACTTCAATGCCTTTGCAGTGCTTTTGAACTAACACATACATAATAGCGTGCATAGCAACAGCAACACCTAAGCAAACAGTACCAATAAGATAATCATCGCTGCCCATTTGCATTTCATTTGCAAGAATTAAACACAAGCTAACAACAGCTGTAATTAACCCCAATATTTGATGCTTTGCCAATCTTAAACTCAAAAACAGACCTGACATTAACATTACTGCGACGGGCATATTGGCGAAGATTATTGATGCTAAACCAGAAGATATGTATTGCTCACCAAAGATCATCAGCGTAAACGGAATCGCAAAGTACATCAGTGCGACAATAAACAACCATCGACGCTTACCTTTAGGAAATAACAATGGTTGGTTGAGGATTTTTGCCAATACCACGAGTAAAGGGGCTGCCAGTAAAAAACGTAGCGCGGTGGCAAAAATAGGGGGAATAGAATTCAATGCGACTTCCATAGCGAACCAAGTGGTTCCCCAAATTAAGCAAACAGAAACAAAAAGAAAGATAGTGAGTAGCTTTGAATTCATAGTGATCCCTCATTAATAATAATTGTAAATCATTGCAGTGTGGCGCAATAATAATGTATTACAGTATAGAGATATTATTAGGGAAATAAATTTCATTTACATCTATAATTAAAACAATTTATAGAAAATTATTCTATTTTTAATAAATAAGTTATAAATATTTTCTATAAAAATCAAAAATAATAAAGACATCATTCTTCACAAGGTCTATTGGACGGTATTAAATATCGATGAAATTATGGGACTTATAGAAGAAAGACAGCAACATAGAAAGAATAAATAAAGGGCACATGATGTGCCCTTTTATAGCGTACTTAATATAATACAACCAGCAAACGCAATGGATGAATTAGTGCGTATTACGGGTTAAATCAGCTTCTGTTAATGCCGCAGTATTGGTGTAACGACCATTATCAATACTTGGTAATGCAACCTTGCCGCTATTAACCAGTTTAGCGATACGTTGTTGATCAGCTTTTGAGGTTGATAAGCCAATAACCGACCAATCATTTTCAGTTTTACCTGTAATATGGCCTTTTTTAACATCACGAATATAACGCATGGTTAATTGACGAACTGTGCCAGCTTCAGTGCCATAATGGGCTTTTGAATCAAACAGCACCTTAAATTTATGGCCTTCAAGTACCCCACCTTTTTTCGTTAAATGTCCCATACGGTAGCTATTCATGCCTAAATTAATAGTTTGTGCATCCGTAATCGGCTTACCGTTCATTTTAAGATTAGTAATACGATGACCTGCGGCTTTGGTTAAATCAATTTGGTAAGTGACGCCACCGAAAATGTCGTGGGTACTGTATTTTGATGAACGACGTTTAGCATCAAAGCTGTAAGTAAGATCAGTAGGCTTAACACTATTGAAATACCCCGCTGACCATTCCATATAGGTTTTTAAATCTTTCCCTGTCATTTCATAAACCGTGTATTCACCACCTGCAT
Organism: Photobacterium carnosum; assembly: GCF_002849605.1. Taxonomy (GTDB): domain Bacteria; phylum Pseudomonadota; class Gammaproteobacteria; order Enterobacterales; family Vibrionaceae; genus Photobacterium; species Photobacterium carnosum. Next base: position 135,957 of record NZ_NPIB01000009.1, on the reverse strand, counting down.
ATTCATAGTTAAAGTTAATATCTTTAACTTTAATATCGCCGACAGGTAACGATGGATTCATATTATCAAGGTGTACCGCAATAACATTGGCTTGCGGAGCAAAATAAAAACCGACTTCTTGGAAAAGCGACGTTAATCCAGTGTCATGCAATTGGCTATCAGGAATGCCTTTAATGGTATTTTTCGGCACCAGATCTTGACCCTCTAATTGGCCGATAACTTTATTAGCATCTTGCTGAAGCTTATGATGATAAGGCTTAAAGATAGTTTCCATCGTTGGATCTGATGGTAATTTATTCATATTGTAAGTGAAGCTATCTTTACTGATTAGAGTGTATTTACCCTGTGCATCTTTTTTGAAATTCAAATCAATGCGAGATAACGCGCGACCATATTTATACGGTTCAGTAATAATAACCCCATTGATCATCGCCTTATCTACTTTAACGTGCATATGACCCGCAACAATGGCGGCTAACTCTGGGTTGGCACGTGCAATATCACCTACGCCAGTATCGGCAATGTTATTTTCGTTATCAATACCCATATGCGCCACTAAAATGATGGCATCGGTTTTATCTTTAATTTGGGTAATAACTTTTTTAACTTCCAGACTTGGGTTACTAAAGGTCAGATCTTGCAAGCGATCACTGCCATTAGCAAAAGCCGCGATCATTGGGGTATCCATACCAATGATGCCAATTTTGACACCCTTACGTTCAACAATTTTATAAGACGGTAAAAAAGGAGAGGTTGCATTATGGAAAATATTACCGGCGAGTGGCGTACCGTTAAACGTTGTAATAGTATTTTTAAGTACCTTTAAACCAAAATCAAATTCATGATTACCTAACACATAGGCGTCATACTTCAACTGATTAAAGCCTAACATCATTGGGCTAATGGGATCGTTTTTAAAGGTTTCGATATTATTGCCCTGAATCGCATCACCCGCATCGACTAATATAATCTCAGGATCTTGCTTTCTTAGCTCGCCAACTTTGGTCGCTATTTGGCTTAAACTACCGGATAAGTTAGGTTTATCGGTAGTGTAATCCCAAGGAATAAATCGCCCATGAAGATCTGATGTACCTAAAATTGTAATATCGACTTGTTCTGCATAAACAGATTGTGAACTGACTAAAAGGGAAAATAATACTGTTTTATAAATGTTCTTATTCATTACTTGAATTACTCATCCGTTGATTTAAACCGTATATGGCATAAGAGCATAATTATACACAATCAACATGCCAATATTCCTAGCATGTATAACAATTATGTAATTTATATTTAGGGATGAGGAAATAACAAAGGTCGCTTAACGACCTCTATTACATATTAAAATTAACGTCGTAGCTTACAACAAAATTTATTATACGTATTATCCATGCGACCAATACATTCTTGAGTAGTTATCTCATCTATACGATGTTGTGATTTATAATTATGTAACTCTCGCTCTAAAAGATGCAATGTGTTTTCAACAGCTATAGCAGCATGAGGTTTATTAATAACTATGATTGCTAGTTGTTTAACTAATGTGTCGTAATGCTGATGCGGCATATAATTATCCCTAACAAAAAACTTAAAAGTTAACGAAGCAGTATTTTACATGCCTATCTTATATTTAACGAGCATATCTGATAAAAAACATAATAAATATTCCAACAAAACAAAGGCCGCTTAAAATAAGCAAAAACCCTCTCCATCTTTCTTCCATAAAAAAACCCAGCCTTATCGACTGGGTTTTTAAGTTACATGCTTATTACAGTATCAGTGATTAACCGATATGCGTTGCGTTACGCATGTACTTACGAAGTACTTCAGGGATCATAATACGGCCATCTGCTTCTTGGTTATTCTCAAGAATAGCAACCATAGTACGACCAACAGCAAGACCAGAACCGTTTAGTGTGTGCAGTAGCTCAGGCTTCTTCTCGCCTTTACGACGGAAACGCGCTTGCATACGACGTGCTTGGAAATCCCACATGTTTGAACATGAAGAAATCTCACGGTAAGTTTCTTGAGCAGGAACCCACACTTCTAAGTCGTAAGTTTTGCAAGAACCAAAGCCCATATCGCCAGTACAAAGTACCACTTTACGGTAAGGTAGCTCTAGAAGTTGTAGCACTTTCTCAGCATGACCTGTTAGTTCTTCAAGTGCTGCCATTGAATCTTCAGGGCGAGTGATCTGAACTAGCTCAACTTTGTCGAACTGGTGCATACGGATAAGACCGCGAGTATCACGACCGTAAGAACCGGCTTCTGAACGGAAACATGGTGTGTGTGCAGTCATCTTGATTGGCAAATCTGCTTCATCAGTAATGGTGTCACGCATCATGTTAGTTACAGGCACTTCCGCTGTTGGAATTAATGAAAGCACACGAGGCTCTTCATCATTCACTTTTTCTGTTAGCGGTTGCGTGTGGAATAGATCTTCACCAAATTTAGGTAATTGACCTGTACCAAATAGGCTGTCAGCGTTCACTAGGTACGGTACATACATTTCTGTGTAACCGTGTTCTTCAGTGTGAAGATCTAGCATGAACTGTGCAATTGCGCGGTGTAGACGAGCAAATTGACCTTTCATTACGATGAAACGTGCGCCAGTGATCTTCACTGCACTTGCGAAATCTAAACCACCAGCCATTTCGCCAAGATCTACGTGATCTCGAACTTTAAAGTCATACGATTTTGGTTGGCCCCAACGTAAAACTTCAACGTTCTCTGACTCATCTTTACCCGTTGGTACAGAGTCATCAGCAATATTTGGTACCATTTGAGTAATAGTATCAAGTTGACCTTGAAGCTCAACTAATGCTGTTTTAGCATCATCAAGCTCAGAACCTAGGTTGCCGACTTCAGCCATAATACGTTCAGCTTCAGCGTGATCACCTTTCGCTTTTGCCTGACCAATCGACTTCGATCGCGAGTTACGCTGTGCTTGAAGCTCTTCTGTTGTTACTTGAAGAGACTTACGTTGCTCTTCTAAGTTGCGTAAAGTTTCTACATCAAGGTTAAAACCACGACGCGCGAGTTTTGCAGCTGTTTCATCCAGCTCAGTTCGAAGTAATTTAGAATCTAGCATGCTAATCCTGTGCTCTTAATAGTCTGAAATGCGCGTTATTTAGGCATTTCTTATTAAAATAGTTATAGTTGGGAGGCAATGATAACGAATTATTGCCAATCACTTAACGATACCCAAAAAGCCTTATTATTGGTAGCGCTTTAGCGGGCTTTTTGCATCTAAAGAAGCAAGATAATCCAACTTTTCTGATATTTTTATCTCTAAGCCCCGTTTTGAAGGCTGATAATAAACCCGATCACGAATTTCACGCGGCAAATACACTTCACCAGCGGCATAAGCACCCGGTTCATCATGAGCATAACGATAACCGTCACCATAACCCAATTCTTTCATCAGTTTGGTGGGTGCGTTACGCAAATGTGGCGGTACTTCAAAATCAGGGAATTCACTCGCATCTGCTTTTGCAAGATTGAACGCAACATACACTGCATTACTTTTGGCAGCACACGCTAAATAGACAATTGCTTGGGCTATCGCGCGTTCACCTTCATAAGCACCAACGCGAGTATAACAATCCCATGCCGATACCGCTACTTGCATTGCACGCGGATCAGCATTACCAATATCTTCTGATGCGATCGCTAATAATCGACGCGCAACATACAGTGGATCACAACCCGCTTGCAGCATTCGCGCAAACCAATACAACGCACCATCCGCGTTTGAACCACGAATAGATTTATGTATTGCAGAAATCATGTCGTACCAAAGGTCGCCTTTATTATCAAACCGAGCCACCTTTTCACCCGTCACTTCTGCTAATAATTCAACGGTAATTTGTTTAATACCCTGATCATCTTCTTCAGCCATATCAATCAGCTGTTCAAGATAATTCAGTGCCATTCGTGCATCACCACGCACAAATTCAGCCAATTGGTGTTTTACTTCACCAACAAACACAAAATCAGTTTCACTAATGCCACGTTCTTTATCTATTAGCGCTTGTTCGATCACTTCAAGAATTTCATTATCTTCAAGGGATTTTAATTTATACACCCGCGCACGGGATAACAGTGCATTGTTAAGCTCAAACGAAGGGTTTTCAGTAGTGGCACCAATAAAAGTAACAGTACCATCTTCAATGTGTGGCAAAAACGCATCTTGCTGACTTTTATTAAACCGATGGACTTCATCAACAAATAAAATAGTGCGTCTGCCTGCCATTTTATTATCACGCGCTTTATCTATCGCAGCACGAATATCTTTAATGCCAGAAGTAACGGCAGATACTCGCTCTACTTCAGCATTGGCATAATTGGCGGCCACTTCGGCTAAGGTTGTTTTACCTGTTCCTGGTGGTCCCCACAAAATCATCGAATGCAGTTGACCGGCTTTTAAGGCTCGACGCAGTGGTTTACCTTCACCAAGAATATGTTGTTGGCCAATATATTCCTCTACCGTACGTGGCCGCATTCTTGCTGCCAAAGGTCTAAAATCTGAGGAAAAATCTAGGCTGAGATTATTCAATATAATGACTCCCCTAAGACAGAAAAAGGTGGCTCATTCGCCACCTTTTATAATAATTTAATTCAATAACAATTAGTTACGTTGGTCATCTAACTCAACACCTTTAGGTGGCGTAAAGGTAAATAAACTGGCAGCAGGTATCGTACGTTTAAAATCGCTCAAGACATACTGACTGCGTTGTCCATCAGTTTCAACCACTGAAAAATTACGTACATCACCCGCTTTTGATACCGTGACCACGAATTTATCCATTGATGAGGTTTTATCTTTTGGCGTTAAAGTAAAGGTATCCACTAATTGGGCAACATTATACTTCGACCAATCACTTGCACTATTACGCGTTAACAATACAAATGGCGTTTGCTCTGTGGCGTCTTTAAGCCACATTGCTGTTACTTGCTCAACAAACGGGCTGTAATACCATACCGTTTTACCGTCTGAAACTAATAGGCTTTCATCGGGTGTTTTTGTTTTCCAACGAAATAAATTTGGGCGCTTAATCGATAAATCGCCAGTACCATTCACTAAAACTTCACCATCAGGGCTGGTGACTTTTTGAGTAAAGTTAGCGCTAAATGCATTCACTTTATCAAGACGGCTACTTAGTGCTTGTTGCGGTGTTGCAGCCCATGCACTTGACGCGACCAACATTGGTGCGGCAACTAACATGCTCATTATGAGTTTCTTCATCATATTCGCTAACCTCTTTAGTATTAAACCGCTGTGACAATCACTATCACAGCGGTTTTATTTACACTTTAGTGCTTACAGCAACTGAGTGGTTATATCGTTATTTATTAATCGTGATGCTGTACTGGCGCAGGTGCTAACACTTCACGGTTAGCATTATGCCCCGGTGCACTCACAATACCATGCGCTTGTAATTGATCAACAATACGTGCAGCACGGTTATAACCAATCTTAAATCGACGTTGTACACCTGAAATAGAAGCACGACGCGTTTCTGTTACAAATGCGGCAACTTGATCAAACAACTGGTCTAAATCATCATCACCTGATGGTGCTTCACCCGGCAGTAAACCATCAGCACCTTGGTTTGAATCAACAATATTTTCTATATATTGAGGTCGACCACGCGCTTTCCAATCATTAACCACATTATGCACATCGTCATCAGACGCAAATGCACCATGAACACGAATGGTATGACTTTGACCTGACGGTAAGTACAACATATCACCCATACCAAGCAAGGTTTCAGCACCACCTTGATCAAGGATAGTTCGTGAGTCTGTTTTGGTTGATACCGTAAACGCCATTCGCGTTGGAATATTGGCTTTAATTAAGCCAGTAATAACATCAACAGATGGACGCTGGGTGGCTAATACTAAGTGAATGCCAGCCGCACGAGCCTTTTGGGCTAAACGTGCAATCAACTCTTCTACTTTTTTACCCACAACCATCATCAAATCAGCAAATTCATCAACGATAACCACAATGCTTGGCATTTTTTCCAATAATGGTGGGTATTCGTCCATGGTGTCACCCGCCTTCCACAATGGATCATGGATTGGGTGTCCCGCTTCTGCTGCTTCTTTTAGTTTAGCGTTATAACCGGCAAGACTACGTACACCACACTTTGACAGCAACTTATAGCGGCGTTCCATTTCACCAACACACCAACGCAGTGCATTACCGGCATCTTTCATGTCAGTAACCACTTCCGTTAATAGATGTGGAATACCTTCATAAATTGATAATTCCAACATTTTCGGGTCAATCATAATAAAACGACATTCTTCTGGCGTACATTTGTAAAGTAAGCTCAAAATCATTACGTTTACACCGACAGATTTACCTGAACCTGTAGTACCGGCAACCAATAAGTGCGGCATTTTACTTAAATCAGCAACAACCGCTTCACCTGCAATATCATTACCCAACACGATAGGTAATGCACCACCCACGTTTTGGAATTTCTCACTGGCAATCACTTCCGACATAAATACCGTTTCACGACTTTTATTCGGTAGCTCTAAACCAATGTAAGGTTTACCCGGAATCACTTCAACAACGCGTACTGATGTAGTTGATAATGCACGCGCTAAATCTTTTGATAGACCTGAAATACGGCTAACTTTTACGCCAGGCGCAAGATCAAGTTCATAACGTGTAATAACAGGGCCAGGGTAGATACCTTTAACTTGAACTTTGATTTTATAATCAGCAAGTTTTGATTCAATTAAGGTAGCGATAACTTGTAACTCTTCATCTGATGCTTTTTCAACTGTTTTACGAGGTGGTTGCAACAGATCCAATGTCGGCATCGGTGAAGTAGGAACAGGTAAATCAATATCTCTTTGCATTAAGAATGGATTATCTAATCCGGCAAGGTGTGCTTGTTCTTTTTGCTTATCACGAATACGTTTTAGGAAGATTTCATCATCTGTTAACCCTTCTTCTGAAGTATCAACATCCGCTGTAGGAGCAACATGTTCTAGAGGCGCAACATATGGCTGAGGTGCAACATACGGCGCAGCATGTTCTACTGGCGCAACATATGACTGAGGTTCAACATATGGAGCCGCTTGTTCTACTGGTGCAACATATGACTGAGGTTCAACATATGGAGCCGCTTGTTCTACTGGTGCAACATAGGGTTGCGGTTCAACATATGGAGCAACTTGTTCTACTGGTGCAACATAGGGCTGAGGTTCAACATATGGAGCCGCTTGTTCTACTGGTGCAACATACGGTTGCGGTTCAACATATGGAGCCGCTTGTTCTACTGGCGCAACATAGGGTTGCGATTCAACATATGGAGCCGCTTGTTCTACTGGTGCAACATAGGGCTGAGGTTCAACATATGGAGCCGCTTCTTCTACTGGTGCAACATAGGGCTGAGGTTCAACATATGGAGCCGCTTGTTCTACTGATGCAACATAGGGCTGAGGTTCAACATACGGAGCCGCTTGTTCTACTGGCGCAACATAGGGCTGAGCTTCAACATATGGAGCCACTTGTTCTACTGGCGCAACATAGGGCTGAGGTTCAACCTGATGTGTAACGGTATCCATTAATGGATCAACTGCGGCTACCGCTTCCGTTGAACGAATAATGGGTGTTGTATTCGCAGAGGTATAAACAGGATCTTTACGCTCAAAAGAAGGTTCGCCAGGCTGAGATGGATGAGTATAAGATGATAATAATGGATCATCTTGTTCATCATTAACCTCATGCAGATGCTTAGCGAAAGGCATATCTGATTCGGCCATAATGTCAGTAGCAAACGGACGCATCATTTCATGTTTATCTGAACGTAACTTATTCAGTATCCACGTTAGGCTTGATAATGTTTTCTCGCCTAATTGATCAACAATCGTGGTCCATGAAACACCCGTAAATAAGGTAAAACCAACCGCCCATGCAAACATAAGTAGCAAAGTTGCACCTAATACATTGAGTAATGGTAACGATATATTTGCAACTACGTCACCAATTACGCCACCGGATGAAAAATACCAAATATCATCAAAGTTAAGATCTGCTAAACCACAACTACTTAAAATTAATAAAATTAACCCTAACCAGCGTGTACCGTAGACCATATAATCTAATGACAGCATTCTGGCTCGACGTAGAAAAACAAACCATCCTAATAACACTAAAACAATAGGAATAATGTAAGCCAGTGATCCAAAAATAAAGAACAGTGTATCTGCGACTAATGCGCCAAACGAGCCAGCTTTATTCTGAACAACACCTTCCCAAGCGGTCTGCGACCAAGATGGATCAGCAGGATTAAATGTGACGAGTGCTACCATCATATAAATGGCAACCAAAATACTGATGATCAAAAAACCTTCAATAATGCGTTGCCCACCTGATAAACGCATTTTGGGCAGTTTTTTACCTTTAAACTTCCTCAAGAATAACTCCGGTGTTTCTATCAAATTCGAATATTTTGCCAACATGCTGATATTTTCAGCGCCCAAAGTAAATACTTTGCTGCTAATAACAATCTTGCATCAGATACCAAGCAATATCGTCGGCAAACTCACAAATATAAAGTAAAAATCTTAATGCCATCATTCTATACTAAAAGACCACATTGTCTGTGTTCGTCGCCCTTTAAAATAAAAATTTTTTTAATCGTAAGCAATAAAAGCTAACTATCACAAACGACTCATCGCTATTTATTTTAGACGTTCAGTGATTAAATAAATTCATCATTATGTCAATTCATAGATCTGTTTGGATGATTAAGCATCAATTATTATTTTTATAACGTATATACAAATACACCCTGAATAACAGCAACGTTATTCAGGGTGTATATATTTATTAATTTCATATTGATGTAGACCCGAATATTTATCGAGTCTTAATAACCAAGTTATTGCTTTGCTTAACTTCTTCCATAACAACATAAGTACGAGTATCGTTAACACCAGGAAGACGTAGCAATGTTTCACCAAGCAATTTACGGTAAGCTGACATATCTGATACGCGTGTTTTCAACAAATAGTCAAAATCACCAGAAACTAAATGACATTCTTGAATATCTTCTAGCTCTTGTACCGCTTTATTAAACTGCTCAAAAACATCTGGCGCACCACGATTAAGTGTTATTTCAACAAACACTAATAATGATGCATCAAGAAACTGTGGATTCAATAGTGCAGTATAACCACTGATATAGCCTTGACGCTCTAAGCGGCGCACACGCTCTAAACATGGCGTTGGTGATAAGCCAACACGCTTAGAAAGCTCGACATTTGAAATTCGACCATCTTTTTGAAGTTCATTCAAAATATTACGGTCTATGCGATCCAATTCCTTGGATGGTTTCTTTTTGGTATCTACCATTTAATATTCCACCTTCTCACTTCCTTGCAAAAAAATATACTACATCTTATCTATTTTTAGAATCAAATACTCTAATAGTCAATCAATCTGTGATAAATATCAGACGATCGTGCTATTAAATAACGATATTGTGAGATTGTATTTCATTCCTTATCCCGCGATAGTTACTCTCAGCACCCAAGGATTGAACTAAATGCCACTCATCAAAAACAAATATTTAACCATTTGTACCAAAACAAAGCAGATTATCAAAGCAAATTAATCACATCAATTCAAATACATTAACATGACGTAACCAATCTGTGTTTTTATTGTCTCTCAAACTATCACTGTGATCGTTATACAACTACTATTTGAAAAATAAAAATACCTCTTATTAACTATTTTTCTCACTGGACTTTGTGCTAGATCAAAAAAACACGATCTGACTTTTCACTTTTAGAACTTCAAAAAAAACCCTTGCTACGGTATTTTTGTCGTCAATATAACAGCTATTTTTTATTAAATTTGAGACGGTATTAAACGCTTATCGCCCGAATTCAATAGGACAAGCAAATAATTGATTGTCTGACATCCTCTTCCTTTACGACTGCAATTTACCTACAATCAGTCTTCCATAATAATAATATTATTCAGCCTGGAGAAAAAATGAGTAACGTAAAACATTGTGAACTACTCATCCTTGGTTCTGGACCAGCGGGTTATACTGCTGCGGTCTATGCTGCGCGTGCAAATCTCTCACCAGTAATGATCACCGGTATGCAGCAAGGTGGTCAACTTACTACCACCACTGAAATCGAAAACTGGCCGGGTGATGCAGATGAGCTAACTGGCCCTGCACTTATGGACCGCATGAAAGCGCATGCAGAAAAATTTGATACTGAAATTATCACTGACTTTATTAGCGAAACAGATTTCAGCCAGCGCCCTTTCCGTCTCAAAGGTGAAACGGGTGAATACACCTGTGATGCATTGATTATCTCAACCGGCGCTTCTGCAAAATACATTGGTTTAGACTCTGAAGAAGCCTTTAAAGGCCGTGGCGTCTCTGCTTGTGCGACTTGTGATGGTTTCTTCTACCGTAACCAAAAAGTTGCCGTTATCGGTGGTGGTAATACCGCAGTTGAAGAAGCGTTATATCTGTCAAACATTGCCGCAGAAGTTCACCTTGTTCACCGTCGCGATAGCTTCCGTTCTGAGAAAATCTTAATCAATCGTCTGATGGACAAAGTCGCCAATGGCAACATCATTTTGCACACAGACCGCACGCTTGATGAAGTCTTAGGTGACGACATGGGTGTAACAGGTTTACGCCTTAAAGATACCCAATCAGACGCAACAGAAGAACTTGACGTGATGGGGGTATTTATTGCGATTGGCCACCAGCCAAATACAGCAATATTTAACGGTCAACTTGATATGGAAAATGGTTATATTAAAGTTCAATCAGGCATTCATGGTAATGCAACTCAAACCAGTGTTGAGGGTATTTTTGCGGCGGGTGACGTAATGGATCATAGTTACCGTCAAGCAATTACCTCAGCAGGTACGGGCTGTATGGCTGCATTAGATGCAGAACGTTACCTCGATGCTTTAGCTGACCAAAAATAAAGTATCAAGCCTCTGTTTAGGCAGTAGCTTTTCTTCTTACAGCACTATTGATCTCAACCTATATTGCTGTAAGAGCGACTTACCATAAATACTGTAATGAAACCTTATTTATATGGATAAACAATTACAACGCGATTTGACCAAATGGTTAAAATCCCAAAGTAAACTCGCCAAACGTTGGATGATGTTCAGCATTGGCTTAGGGTTTATTTCGGGATTATTGCTTATCGGGCAAGCGGCTTTATTAGCCAATATTTTGCATCAACTGATCATGGAGCATACGGATAAATACCAGCTTGTTAATCAGTTTGTTGGCCTTATTGTTATTATTGGTTTACGTGCTTTATGTAGCTGGGGGCGAGAAGTTTGTGGTTACCGTTGCGGTGAACAAATTCGACTCCACATTCGCCAACTTATTCTCAACCGCTTACAAAATCTAGGTCCTGCTTATATCAAGGGTAAACCTGCTGGCGTATGGGCAAGTTTAGTGCTTGAGCAAGTAGAAGAAATGCAAGATTTCTTTGCTCGCTACTTACCACAAATGTCACTGGCGGTATTAATTCCGGTGGTTATTTTAGTGGTAGTCTTCCCTCTTAACTGGGCAGCGGGTTTAATCTTCCTTATTACGGCACCGTTAGTCCCATTTTTTATGGCATTAGTCGGTTTAGGTGCGGCAGATGCTAACCGTCGTAACTTTAAAGCGTTACAACGTTTATCAGGCCACTTCTATGACCGTTTACAAGGTTTATCAACCCTACGATTATTTAATCGCGTTGATGTTGAAGCTGAAAATCTAGATGCGGCTTCACATGTATTACGTAAACGCACCATGGAAGTGCTGCGATTAGCCTTTTTATCGTCAGCCGTATTAGAGTTCTTCTCGGCAATTTCTGTTGCCATTGTTGCTGTCTATTTTGGCTTCGCTTTCATCGGCGAACTGAACTTTGGTAACTATGGTGTACCTCTTTCGCTATTTACAGGTTTATTTGTATTAGTGCTCGCACCTGAGTTTTATCAACCACTGCGTGATCTTGGTACTTTCTACCATGCTAAAGCGCAAGCGATTGGCGCGGCAGAATCAATTGTTGAATTTTTAAACATTGAAGCCGATGAAATGAGTAACGGTGAGACACCATTACCCACCCCTGATGCTATTCAAATAACGGTTACTGATCTTGAGGTTCTTAGCCCTGAAGGCCAAGTATTGGCTGGCCCACTAAGCTTTACCATTAATACCAGAGAACATGTGGCATTAATTGGTCCAAGCGGCGCGGGTAAAACCAGTTTACTTAATGCTCTACTTGGCTTTTTACCTTACCGTGGCAGTATTAAAATTAACGATGTTGAACTGAACGAACTTAAACATGATCAATGGCGTCAAGCGATCAGCTGGGTCGGTCAAAATCCATTATTAGTTCATGGTACAGTGCGCGACAATATTACGCTGGGTGATCCAAGTGCCAGTGATGCCGATGTCGACCAAGTTGCCCGCCAAGCTTATGCTGATGAGTTTATTCAGCGCCTTGAAAAAGGTTATGAACATCATGTAGGTGATCGCTCTGGTGGCTTATCTGTCGGTCAAGCACAGCGTATTGCCGTTGCTCGTGCAATGCTACAAAATGGCGCGTTTTGGCTCCTTGATGAACCCACTGCAAGTCTTGATGCTAACAGTGAACGCTTAGTGCTAGAAAGTTTGGCATTAGCGGTTACTGAACGCACCACATTAATGGTTAGCCATCGTCTGGATCAACTCCATGCTATGGACCGTATTCTAGTTATGGATAACGGTAAATTAGTTCAAAATGGCGCTTTTGATACCATTAGTCACCAAGGTTTATTAGCTGAAATGCTCACATCCACTGATAAGAGGGATCTCGATGCGTGATTTAATCCCTTACCTTAAACTCTACCGTAAACACTGGTTTGGTTTAACCTTAGGCATGATTTTAGGCTTATTGACATTATTGTCTGCCATCAGTCTATTAACGTTATCCGGTTGGTTTATTGCTGCCTCTGCGGTTGCAGGTCTAACTCTGGTGGGTAGCCAAACCTTTAATTACATGGTGCCAGGTGCTGGTGTCCGTGGTTTTTCTATGGTGCGTACTGCAGGACGTTGGGGAGAGCGTGTTGTAAGCCATAACGCAACCTTTAAACTACTGGCTGATTTACGGTTATTCTTTTTCCGTAAACTCACACCATTGATCCCCGGTCGTCATGCTAATTTACGTGATGCCGACTTGCTCAATCGCTTAGTTGCTGATGTTGATGCAATGGATCATGTCTATCTGCGTCTAGTTAACCCACTGATTATCGGTGTGTTAGGCATTATTATTGTTACCTGCTTTCTGGCTTGGTTTGATCCCATTATAGGCTTTACCCTTGGTGGTATTTTATTAGCATTAATGATTATTTTACCGATTGTTTTTTATCACTTAGGTAAACGCAATGGTGAAACACTAACTTATGCCAAAGCAAACTATCGCATCACGCTATTAGATTGGATCCAAGGCCACGCTGAGTTATTACTGTTTAATGCAGAAGAACGCTACCGTCAACAAGCCGAAGCAGAACAAGATAAATTACTTGATGCTCAGCGAAAAATGGCAGGGTTAACAGGTATAGCAAACGGTCTATTAATGGCAGCAACAGGTTGGACTCTGGTTATCATTCTGTGGATTGCCGCTAACGGTATTGCCGGCCATGCGCCGGATCCTTTTGTGGCAATGGTCGCTTTTACTACCATGGCAAGTTTTGAAATGATGATGCCTGTAGCTGGTGCTTTCCAGTATTTAGGTCAAACATTATCATCCGCTAAACGCCTAAATGAGATTATTGAGGCAACCCCTGACACCGTATTTGATCCAAAGGGTTACAACGCGATAGCTAAGGGTGACATTTGCTTTAATGATATCAGTTACACCTATTATGGCAGTGATAAACCCGTCGTTAAGCATTTATCACTAGATATCAAACAAGGTGAAAAACTAGCCTTACTTGGCCGTACGGGTTGTGGTAAATCAACCTTATTACAATTGCTAACCCGTAGCTGGGATCCGCAACAAGGATCAATTTCCATTGATGGTGTACCACTGCCAACATGGAGCGAACCGGCATTACGTAACGCAATCACTGTTGTTAGCCAGCGAGTCGACCTCTTTAATGGCTCATTGCGTGAAAACTTAATATTAGCAAAACCTGATGCTACTGATGAGCAATTTGTCGAGGTGCTAGCTAAAGTCGGTTTAAGTAGTTTACTTGATGACAATGGTTTAGATACTTGGCTTGGTGATGGCGGACGCCATATTTCAGGTGGTGAACGTCGTCGTATAGGCATTGCACGCGCCCTACTTCATGACGCCCCTATTCTGTTATTAGATGAACCAACAGAAGGGCTTGATCGTCGAACTGAACAGCAAATATTGACCTTATTACTTGAGTTTGCCAAAGATAAAACAGTGTTATTTATTACGCACCGTTTAGTCGGGCTCGGTAGTATGGATCAAATTTGCTTAATGGATGAAGGTGAGATCATTGAATATGGTCAGCATCAACAACTGCTGGCACAAAATGGTCGATATGCAGAATTATGTCGTCGTATTTAAGCTCTAATTGGTAATCTACTCCAAATATAACGTCAATAATCAATCGAGATTATTGGCGTTTTTTTTATCGGTAGTTAAATGTTATATTAACTACCGTAGCTTTTTGACTTGCATATTGTTGATAATAAATGACGATTTATATACCCGAAATTGATCCTTCATCATTACAATTTCCCGATCCAAGTACCGCCCTTGCCGATCCTAATGGACTACTCGCTTTTGGTGGTGATCTTAGCCCACAACGTCTACGCCAAGCTTATCGTCACGGCATTTTTCCATGGTACTCACAGGGCGAACCTATTTTATGGTGGAGTCCAACCCCACGTGGGATCTTTATTCCACAGCAATTTACACCCAGTAAAAGCTTACGCAAATTTATGCGAAAAGTATCTTATACCGTCACCATCAACCATGCCTGTCATGCGGTGATCCGTCAATGTGCTGAATCTCGTGGCCCAGAGCACACTTGGATCACTGAAGAGATGATTAACGCTTATCAAAAATTACATGATATTGGTGAGTGTCACTCAGTAGAAGTATGGCAAGATCAACAATTAGTCGGTGGTTTTTATGGAATTTCCATGGGCAGTGTTTTTTGTGGCGAATCAATGTTCTCCCTTGCGGATAACGCCTCAAAAATTGCGTTATGGTATTTTTGTTACCATTATTCAAACCACGGTGGCACTCTCATTGATTGCCAAATGATGAACCCCCATCTAGCCTCTTTAGGTGCGAGTGAATTAGATCGTCCGACTTTTTTAACACAATTGCATCAGCAACGAGATAGTGTATTACCCGCTGAATGCTATCACCCTCAAACTTTAGTGTTATAAACGAATTAATGATGAAAGAATTATCCTTACAACTGGGTCTTACACCTGAAGGTGACTGTAATTACTTACCACAACAACGTGATCAACTTGGGGTTGTAATGGATCAACCGTGGTTAACCCCTAATGGTTACGATTTATTAATTAGTTCAGGTTATCGCCGTAGCGGCAGTATCATTTATAAACCAATGTGTAAAAACTGTAATGCTTGTACACCATTGCGCGTTAATTGCACAGAATTCACACCATCTAAAAGCCAAAAACGCCAACAAAATCAATTAAAAAAATTACAGTGGGAATTTAAACAACAATTAGATCCTGATTGGTTTGAACTCTATGAGCGTTATATTACGGTTCGTCATGCTAGCGGCTCAATGTTTCCAGCTAATAAAGAACAATTTTTTGATTTTATTAGTGCATCATGGATGAATATTGCTTTCTTACATCTTTATCAAGATAATCAATTAATTGCAATTGCTATTACCGATGTATTTCCTGATTCACTCAGTGCGGTTTATAGCTTTTTTGAGCCAGATCATAAATTATCATTAGGCACATTATGTGTTCTACTACAAATTGAAATTTGCCATCAAACACAGCGCCAATGGCTCTATCCTGGCTATCAAATTGATCAATGCCGAGAGATGAATTACAAAATTCGCTTCTCACCACATCAAAAATTAATCAATGGTGAATGGATCTCTTCGGTATTATAAAAAAACCAAAGCGGTCAAAATAGCCGCAATAACGACTTATTTACATCACCTTTTGTTAATTAGCTGAGAAAAAATGGATTAATCGCGAACAAAAGCTGACAAAAACAGCTAGCAAGGGTAAAATTACGTCCTAAACTTTACACTCAAACAGTTTCAAGGCATTATCCAGCCCGATCAAGATGAATGGCTGGTAGCCTAAGAGGATTCAATGGCAAAAGAAGACGTAATTGAAATGGCTGGTACTGTACAAGATACACTACCAAATACTATGTTCCGTGTTGAGCTGGAAAACGGTCACGTTGTTACTGCTCACATCTCTGGTAAAATGCGTAAAAACTACATCCGTATCCTTACTGGTGACAAAGTAACAGTGGAACTGACGCCTTACGACCTAACTAAAGGCCGCATCGTCTTCCGTGCACGTTAATCTTTCTCTAAAAGATTAGTGCTGCAAATAAAACCCAGCCTATTTGCTGGGTTTTATTTTAGCGGATGATGATCACAAGTAGTCATAATATAAAAACGCCGCAGATAGTTGTTACTATCTACGGCGTTTTTGTTTATCGCTATATAACTAAAAGAGTACTTTAATGCGCCGCTTCCATCTCACTATTGAATTGGAAATCTAACTCGCCATTAATGTAATCAACACGTACTGAACCACCATTAACTAATGAACCAAACAACAATTCATTCGCAAGTGGCTTTTTAAGGTTCTCTTGAATCACACGTGCCATTGGACGTGCGCCCATCGCCTTATCATAACCTTTATCTGACATCCACTCACGAGCACGCTCAGAGACTTCCATCGATACACCACGAGCATCTAGCTGCGCTTGTAGTTCCACGATAAATTTATCGACCACTTGACCAATAATGTCTTTTTCAAGATGATTAAACCAAATGATATTATCCAGACGGTTACGGAACTCTGGTGTAAAGATACGTTTAATCTCTGCCATCGCATCATGACTATGATCTTGCTGAATAAGACCAATCGACTTACGTACTGTTTCAGTAACACCCGCATTAGTTGTCATTACAAAAATAACATTACGGAAATCAGCCTTACGACCATTATTATCAGTAAGCGTGCCGTTATCCATTATTTGTAATAATAAATTGAACACATCAGGATGCGCTTTTTCAATTTCATCCAGCAGAACAACGGAATGAGGATTTTTAATTACGGCGTCAGTTAATAAACCACCTTGGTCATAACCCACATAACCAGGAGGAGCACCGATTAAACGACTCACTGTATGACGTTCCATGTACTCCGACATATCAAAACGCAACAGCTCAATGCCCATAGTACGCGCTAACTGTACCGTTACTTCTGTTTTACCGACACCCGTTGGGCCTGCAAATAAGAATGAACCAACCGGTTTATTCTCAGCACTTAATCCAGCTCGACTTAATTTGATCGCTTCAGTTAATACACTAATGGCATTATCTTGACCAAAAACCAGCATTTTTAATCTGCTCTCAAGAGTTTTTAGTACGTCACGATCACTGCTGGAGATTGATTTCTCTGGAATACGCGCCATTTTAGCAATCATGGCTTCAATATCACCAACATTGACTGTTTTCTTACGGCGGCTGGCAGGTGCTAAACGACAACGTGCACCGGCTTCATCAATAACATCAATCGCTTTATCGGGTAAATGACGTTCATTAATGTATTTAGCTGATAACTCAACCGCAGCACGAATCGCTTTATTGGTAAAACGTACTTCATGATGCGCTTCGTATTTTGACTTCAAACCCATCAAGATTTTAGTAGTGTCATCTAATGACGGTTCAACCACATCAATTTTTTGGAAACGGCGTGATAACGCACGCTCCTTCTCAAAAATATTGCTGTATTCTTGATAGGTTGTTGAACCCATGCAACGAAGCTTACCGCTACTCAATAGTGGCTTAAGTAAGTTTGCCGCATCAACTTGACCACCGGAGGCTGCACCTGCACCAATAATGGTATGAATTTCATCAATAAACAAAATCGCGTGTTCTTCTTTTTCAAGCTGTTTTAAAATACCTTTAAAACGTTTTTCAAAGTCACCACGGTATTTTGTACCCGCTAAAAGAGAACCAATATCAAGCGAATAAATCACACAATTTTGAATAATCTCAGGCACTTGCCCTTCAACAATACGCCATGCAAGACCTTCAGCGATAGCCGTTTTACCGACACCCGCTTCACCCACTAATAACGGATTATTTTTTCGACGCCGGCAAAGTACTTGTACAGTACGTTCTAGCTCTTGATCTCGGCCAATCAGAGGGTCAATACCGCCTGATTTCGCTAATAGGTTAAGGTTAATCGCAAAATTCTCAAGCTTATCTTCAGAACTACCTTGCTCTGTGCGTTGCTCTTCGGTATTACCTATCTCAGATGGGTTTACGTCATCATTATCACTGCCTTTAACAGTGCCATGAGAAATAAAGTTCACTACATCAAGACGGCTAATATCACTTTTTTTGAGCAAGTATGCTGCATGTGATTCCTGCTCGCTAAAAATCGCAACCAATACATTAGCACCAGTGACTTCACTACGGCCAGAAGACTGGACATGAAACACAGCACGTTGTAACACCCGCTGAAAACTCAATGTTGGTTGGGTTTCACGACTTTCATCATCCACTGGAATTAAGGGTGTTGTTTGTTCAATAAAAGAATCTAGCTCTTTACGCAACAGATCAAGATCAGCACGACACGCTAATAACGCCTCTTGTGTGGCGACATTCTCTAACAGTGCCATCAATAAATGTTCTACCGTCATAAACTCATGACGCTTTTCCCTTGCTCGTGCAAATGCACCATTCAGGCTTGCTTCAAGTTCTTTATTTAGCATAAGGCACCTCCCCTAAAAACCACTCAATATGGCGTGCCGGAAAAAGATTATGCTTTTTCCATCGTACACAACAACGGGTGTTCATTTTCCCGTGCGTACATCATTACTTGCGCAACTTTTGTTTCTGCTACTTCGGCAGTAAAGGTGCCACAAATGGCTTTACCTTCATAATGTACCGCGAGCATTAACTGAGAAGCTTTCTCCAGATCCATGGAAAAAAATGTTTGTAACACATCAATCACAAAATCCATCGGCGTATAATCGTCATTATTTAGTACTACTTTATACATCGATGGCGGCTTAACTTGGATTTCTTCCTTATCTAACACATCAGATTCAGGATTCATCCATTCGTATAACTTACTCATAGTTTTATCTTAGTTCATTAATTCGTGAGCTGGCTATAGCCAAGTTAATAAAAGATTTTATCAAAATGTTACAAACAATACTTGACTGACTAGTTTATTTTACTACATTGTAAATTATAGTAGATGTAATCTGCATCAAAATCGCATTAGTATGCAACAAAACATTACTGAATAAGCAACTAATGTCAAATGGAACTTGAATGCAAAAAGGATGTATAGCATGGCAATAGGTACAGTGAAATGGTTCAATAACGCCAAAGGATTTGGCTTCATCTGCCCCGAAGAAGGTAAAGACGATATTTTCGCTCACTATTCAACAATTCAGATGGATGGTTACCGAACACTTAAGGCAGGTCAACAAGTGAACTACGAGGTTCAAACTGGCCCTAAAGGTTACCATGCAAGTGCTATTGTTCCCGCACAAGGCGATGAAGCCAAATAAGCGGACCCAGTATTAGATGCACATTAAAAGGTGAGATTATCTCACCTTTTATTCGTTAACTTGAAACCAAAATTTTAATGACTGATACAATATACTAATTACCCATCGACTTCGACAGCCATCTGAGGTTATTAAGTATTCGTATTCAATTTTACATTATAATATTCATCTATAGCTAAAAACGCAGTTTTTTACCCCTTGCACTAACTGCATAAAACTCGCATAAAAAAGTTCGATTATCATTCTTTTAAATGCGACTCAAAACGGCAGCATTTTTAACAAAAAACAAACATATTCATTGTAATCCTATCCTATTCCAATTTTAATCAACTGCCTATATCTAGATACTTTTGTTGTTATCTGTTTGAGAGTTAGCGCACGAGTACATAGTGTATTTGATTAATCTACCAACACATTTTTTCTGTTTACCCAACACTTTGGTATTAATAGATTAGTTGCATAATATAATAGGTATAAAAAATAATAGGTATAAAAAAGGCCCAGCAAATGCTGAGCCTTAAACGATTATCTAGCGGTATGAATAATTACATTTGTTCAATCATGTCATCAGCAAATTGTGAACACTTACGTAAATTAGCACCTTCCATTAAACGCTCAAAATCATAGGTTACGGTCTTATTACTGATCGCCGCTTCCATTGAACTAATAATCAAATCAGCCGCTTCTGTCCAACCCATATGGCGTAACATCATTTCAGCAGAAAGAATCAATGATCCCGGATTTACTTTATCTTGACCTGCATATTTAGGTGCAGTGCCATGCGTTGCTTCAAATAAAGCCACTCCATCACCAATATTTGCACCCGGAGCAATACCAATACCACCCACTTGAGCCGCTAAAGCATCAGAGATGTAATCACCATTAAGGTTCATGGTTGCAATAACATCATATTCTTCTGGACGCAGTAAAATCTGCTGTAAGAAAGCATCAGCAATGCAATCCTTAATCACAATTTCTTTACCTGTGTTTGGATTCTTTAACGTCATCCAAGGGCCACCATCAAGTAATTCAGCACCGAATTCTTGTAGCGCAACATCGTAACCCCAATCTTTAAACGCACCTTCAGTAAATTTCATGATATTACCTTTATGTACTAAGGTTAACGAATCACGATCATTATCAAGAGTGTATTGAATAGCGGCACGAATTAAACGTTTCGTTCCCTCTTCTGATACAGGCTTAATGCCAATACCACATTGTTGTGGGAAACGAATTTTCGTCGCGCCCATTTCTTGTTGTAGGAACTGAATAACTTTATCTGCTTCAGCAGTACCTGCTTGGTATTCAACACCCGCATAAATATCTTCTGAATTTTCACGGTAGATAACCATGTCAGTTAATTCTGGACGTTTAACTGGGCTTGGTACGCCATTAAAATAACGTACAGGACGAACACAAATATAAAGATCAAGCTCTTGACGCAATGCAACATTAAGAGATCGAATACCACCACCAACAGGGGTTGTTAATGGACCTTTAATAGCAACTTTATATTCGCGAATAAAATCAAGAGTTTCTTGTGGAAGCCATGCGTCATCACCATAAACTTGGGTTGATTTTTCACCCGTGTAGATTTCCATCCACTCAATTTTTCGGTCTCCGGCGTACGCTTTCTTAACCGCGGCATCCACAACTTTAATCATTGCTGGACTTACATCGATCCCGATACCGTCACCTTCGATGTACGGAATAATCGGGGTATTAGGAACAATCAATTTACCTTCAGCATCTACTGTTATTTTCTGACCTGCTGTTGGTACAATTACTTTACTATCCATTTTAAATCTCCTAGCGTCCATTTGTTAACGTTTTGTAAGAAGCGAGCAAATCATACTTTAAATTTTATCAATACGTCAATTGTGTAATTTTTCACGTATAATAAGTGTGTTCAAATCCTCAACTCTCACAATAACGCGTATTTATGAAGCCAAACACCACAAATCGTCAACCTCTTCGTGCCAATAATGAGCGCAGAGCGTCAAGAAAAATAAATAAACCGAAGCGTCCTCGCGGACCACAAAAAGTGATTTTATTTAACAAACCTTATAACACTTTGACCCAATTTTCAGGTGAACCAGGTGACAGCACCTTAGCTGATTTCATCCCGGTAAAAGATGTTTATCCTGCAGGAAGATTAGATAAAGACAGCGAAGGCTTACTGGTACTAACCAATGATGGTATTTTGCAAGCACGGTTAACGCAGCCTCAATCGAAACAGGCAAAAGTCTATTGGGTACAAGTTGAAGGTGCACCAACAGCTGAAGATTTACAGCAATTACGTGATGGGGTGACATTAAAAGATGGCCCAACATTACCCGCTGGGATTGAAGTTATTGAATCACCACAAATTTGGGAACGTACGCCACCTATTCGTGAGCGTAAAAATATTCCAACCACATGGTTAGCAATTACTTTACGTGAAGGTCGTAACCGCCAAGTTCGTCGTATGACGGCGCATATTGGCTTTCCAACATTACGTTTAATTCGCTATCAAATGGCACAATGGACTGTGGCAGATTTAGCACCAGGAGAATGGAAAGAGATCACTCTTCCAGCCCCAATTCAAGCGTAATTTAGCCTTTTATACTCTTCGCGCTCTATGTTTAACATCAGAGCGCATTATTCCCTTCAATATTCCTTCAATCGTGTAAAACTATTTCCCTCAACAAAAAACTACACATTTTTAGCAACATCCTCTATGATTGCACCAAATAGCAAACGTTTGCTATTTGGTGCAATCAAGCAGTTCTCTGATAAAAAAATATTACCTTTTTTATCTATATATCCGTTTTTAAATGGCTTTTTTTAGCGCTGTTGTCTTTATTCGTACAGCCACTATCGTTAATAACTATTTATTAAAGTGTGATTCTGTTCTCGATCTGTTTCAGGGGCTGGGTTTCTGTTAGAATTATGCCCTTAACACTAAATTAGCGACAGTAGAGAAATATGTCTGATAACAGCCAAAAGAAAGTCATTGTCGGCATGTCCGGCGGCGTAGATTCATCGGTATCCGCTTACCTGCTCCTTCAACAAGGTTATCAAGTTGAAGGCTTGTTTATGAAAAACTGGGAAGAAGACGATAACGAC
The DNA here is from genome assembly GCF_002849605.1 of Photobacterium carnosum. GTDB lineage: Bacteria > Pseudomonadota > Gammaproteobacteria > Enterobacterales > Vibrionaceae > Photobacterium > Photobacterium carnosum. Next base: position 113,034 of record NZ_NPIB01000009.1, on the reverse strand, counting down.
GAATATTGCTCTGCTGCTGAAGATCTCGCTGATGCACAAGCGGTATGTGACAAACTTGGTATTACGCTGCATACCATCAATTTTGCAGCTGAATACTGGGATAACGTGTTTGAATACTTCCTTGCTGAATATAAAGCAGGCCGTACGCCAAACCCAGATATTCTGTGCAACAAAGAAATCAAATTTAAAGCCTTCCTCGAATTTGCTGATGAAGTGCTTGCAGCAGACTATATTGCAATGGGTCATTATACCCGTCGTACTTTCCCAACAGTTGAAGGTGAAAAACCTCAAATGTTGCGTGGTGTTGATAACAACAAAGATCAAAGTTACTTCTTATACACTTTAGGTTATGAGCAAATTTCACGCAGTTTATTCCCTGTAGGTGAACTTGAAAAACCTGAAGTTCGTCGTATTGCAGAAGAACAAGGTTTGATCACCGCGAAGAAAAAAGATTCAACCGGTATTTGTTTCATTGGTGAACGTAAATTTACAGAGTTTTTAGGTAAATACCTACCTGCTCAACCCGGTAAAATTGAAGTTGCTGATGATGGTAGCGTTATCGGTGAACACCAAGGATTGATGTACCACACACTAGGTCAACGTAAAGGCTTACATATTGGTGGTCAGAAAGGTGGTAATGGCCTTGAAGACGCATGGTATGTTGTTGATAAAGATCTAGAACGTAATGTACTTATTGTTGGTCAAGGTAAAGATCATCCTCGTTTAAAATCAAACGGTTTGATTGCCTCTCAGTTACATTGGGTTGATCGTCAACCTATTCGAGAGACAATGGCATGTACGGTAAAAACACGTTACCGTCAGCAAGATCTTGCTTGTACTATTATCCCTATGGATGATGAAACCATTAAAGTAATTTTTGATGAGCCTCAAATTGCAGTAACACCAGGACAATCAGCCGTGTTCTATAACGGTGAACTCTGCCTTGGTGGCGGCATTATTGAAGAGCGAATTTAAAGGAGTTTTTGCGCGTGGCTTACTCTATTTATGATCGAACGATTGCGTTTGCAGGCATGTGCCAAGCAGTCAAATTAGTTCAAGACGTTGCCCGTAATGGCAATTGTGATTCAGCAGCATTATCCACTATGCTCAATAGCATTATGGCAACAGACCCAAGCGATACTATAGGCGTCTATGGTAGCGAAGCTGACTTACGTATCGGTTTAGAATCGATGGTACGCGATATTGATGGTTCATCATCAGGCAATGAAATAACCCGCTACCTTGTGGGTGTGATGGCGCTTGAACGAAAATTATCAGCGCGTCGCGATAGCATGGCACAACTGGGTGATCGAGTGGGTACATTGAAACGTCAAACGGTTCATTTTAACCTTCTTGATGAACAAATGCTGAGTAATATTGCCAGTATTTATTTGGATATTATCAGTCCACTAGGACCTAGAATTCAAGTATCTGGCACGCCAGCGCAATTACAATTACCTAATGTTCAGCATCGCGTTCGGGCACTGTTACTTGCTGCCGTTCGTAGTGCTGTCCTTTGGAGTCAAGTCGGTGGTAAACGCCGTCATTTATTATTTGGTCGTAAGCAAATGTTAGAGCAAGCAAAAATCTTACTCGCTCGAAATTAAACTAACGCATTGCTAACTTCAATTCAGCCTGAAAAATCAGGCTGAATATTAATTTTGTTTTAACCCTCATAAACCAGGAGAGATCAACATGGAACTGTCAGCACTGACAGCTGTTTCCCCAGTAGACGGCCGCTACGGAAGCAAAACAAGCGTACTACGCAGTATTTTTAGTGAGTTCGGTTTACTAAAATACCGTACTATCGTTGAGATCCGTTGGTTACAAAAATTATCCGCTACTGACGCTATTGTTGAAGTTCCTGCATTCAGCGCTGAAGCAAACGCATTCTTAGATCGTATTGCGACTGAGTTTAGCGAACAAGATGCGCTACGTATCAAAACGATTGAGCGTACAACTAACCATGATGTAAAAGCAGTTGAATATTACCTAAAAGAAAAAGTGGCTGAATTGCCAGAACTTCATGCTGTGAATGAATTTATTCACTTTGCTTGTACCTCAGAAGATATTAACAACCTTTCTCACGCGCTTATGCTGACTGAAGCACGTGAAAAAGTAATGCTTCCTGAAGTGCGTAACGTTATTGATGCGATTAAAGATCTTGCGCATCAATTCCGTGATATTCCAATGCTTACACGTACCCACGGTCAACCTGCTTCTCCATCAACGATGGGTAAAGAAATGGCAAACGTGGCATACCGCATGGAACGTCAATATAAGCAAATCGAAAACGTTGATATTCTTGGTAAAATCAATGGCGCGGTTGGTAACTACAACGCTCACCTATCGGCTTACCCTGATATCGATTGGCACCAATACAGTGAAGAATTTGTGACAGCGCTAGGGATCACATTTAATCCTTACACTACGCAAATCGAACCGCATGATTACATTGCAGAATTATTTGATGCGTTTGCCCGCTTCAATACTATTTTGCTTGATTTCGATCGTGATATTTGGGGTTATGTTGCTTTAGGTCACTTTAAGCAAAAAACAATTGCAGGTGAAATTGGTTCTTCTACCATGCCACACAAAGTTAACCCAATCGACTTTGAAAACTCAGAAGGTAACCTTGGCCTAGCAAATGCGATCTTTGGTCACTTAGCACAAAAGCTACCCGTTTCTCGCTGGCAGCGTGATCTAACAGACTCAACGGTTTTACGTAACTTAGGTGTTGGTTGTGGTTATGCAATTATTGCTTATACATCAACCATCAAAGGCATCAGTAAGCTTGAAATAAACCAAGCAGCACTAGAAGCTGAACTAGACCGCAACTGGGAAGTACTTGCAGAGCCAGTACAAACAGTAATGCGTCGTTACGGCATTGAAAAGCCTTATGAGAAGCTAAAAGAGCTAACTCGTGGTAAGCGTGTTAATGGTGAAGGTATGCGTACATTCATTGATGGCTTAGAACTGCCTGAACATGAAAAAGCACGCCTTAAAATGCTAACACCTGCTAACTACATTGGTGATGCAATTAAGCTAACTGATAAGCTATAAATTATCTTCGATATAGATTAGTTTAATAATTAAGGACGTTATCTCATAACGTCCTTTTTATTAACAATAGAATAATGCATTGATAAAATATTATCTAAAATGGAATAACGCATAGTTAATAACAGGTCATTATTCCTCTTTCATAATTAAAGCGCTAGACATGCTACAGTATGCTGATACGTACCCCGTAATTCAGGCTTTTGCTCTGCACAAACAGCGACAGCTTTAGGGCAACGTGTACGGAAAACACAGCCGGATGGCGGATTCATCGGTGAAGGTAACTCGCCTTCTAATAATTCAATCTGTTTATTACGTTCTAATTTCGGATCAGGAATAGGAACCGCTGACATTAATGCTTTAGTGTACGGATGCTGAGGATCGGCAAAAAGGGTTTTACAGTCTCCCATCTCAACGGTATTACCTAAATACATTACCAATACCCGATCTGATATATGTTTAACAACCGATAAGTCATGCGCAATAAAAATTAAACTTAGCCCCATTTCTTTTTGCAAAGATTTAAGCAAATTAACCACTTGCGCTTGAATCGAAACATCAAGTGCAGATACGGGCTCATCACAAATAATCATTTTAGGCTTTAAAATCAGCGCTCGTGCAATACCAATACGTTGACATTGTCCACCAGAAAATTCATGAGGATAACGGTTAATGACATTGGGTAATAATCCAACTTTTGTCATCATCGCCTGCACTTGTTGTTTCACCTCATCTTTAGATAATTGGCTGTAAAATGCTTTTAATGGCTCTGCAATAATTTCGCCAACGGTCATACGTGGGTTTAAGGATGCTAATGGATCTTGGAAAATCATTTGAATCTGTTTACGTTTTTCACGCAACGCACTGTGATTAAGTTTAGTGAGATCTTGTCCTAACCATACTACCTTCCCCTCTGTCGCCTCCACTAACCCTATGATGGCGCGCGCAAACGTTGATTTACCACATCCTGACTCACCAACAATACCTAAAGTCTCACCTTCATAAACGCACACATTAACCCCATCAACGGCTTTTAATTTTGATGGTTGGCTCCAAGGCCATGCTGATTTAGACGCAATATTAAAATGGACTTTAAGATTAGTAATATCTAATAATAATTTCTTTTCCAACTTCATTACTATGCTCCCATATCAGCAAAACAAGCACGTAATCTATCTTGTGCAAATGGCATTAATAGCGGTGATTCTTGCTTACAACGCGGTAATACACGATGACAACGCTCTTGGTATGGACAGCCAACCGGCAAACGCAATAAGTTGGGTGGATTACCAGGGATCGTTGGTAAATCTTCGCCTTCAGTATCTAAACGCGGAATCGCACGCAGTAATCCTTCGGTATATGGATGGCTCGGACGATAGAAAATATCGTTAATATCGCCATATTCCATCGTCCTTCCAGCATACATCACTAACACTTTGTCACAACTTCCCGCCACGCACCAAGATCATGGGTGATCATAATGATCGATGTATTAAAATCTGATTTAAGATCGTTTAATAACGTCATGATCTGCGCCTGTACCGTCACATCGAGTGCCGTTGTTGGTTCATCAGCAATTAACAGCTTTGGTCGGCATAATAATGCCATTGCAATCATGACACGTTGGCGCATACCACCTGAAAACTCATGAGGATACATTGCCATACGTTGACGAGCTTCTGGAATTTTAACCGCATCTAACATTCTTACTGATTCTTCAAACGCTTGAGACCTGCTCATGCCTTTGTGTAATGTCAGCACTTCCATTAACTGTTCACTGACTTTCATATACGGGTTTAGTGAGGTCATTGGATCTTGGAAAATCATCGCTATTTGTTCTGCACGAATCCGATTTAATTCTTTTTCAGATAAATTTAAAATCTCTCGACCTTCAAATTTAGCGCTTCCACTAATAATGCCGTTTTTCGCTAAGATACCCATAATTGCAAATACAGTTTGGCTCTTACCTGAACCCGATTCACCAACAATGCCTAAAGTTTGACCTTGCTCTAGCGAAAAATTCAAATCATTTACCGCAGTAACATTGCCATCAGGAGTCGTGAATTCAACTCGTAAGTCTTTAATTTCTAACAAACTCATACTACTTCCTTGTTATCAACAATAAGCACCGTACATTCTCTTCGGTTATTATTTATTATCCAGTGAATGATATTGGCGATACCTATTTTATTTATTTCACTGTACTGCCCTATAACAGTGGCATTGATCAATAAAATAGGTCGCTGCTTATTTTTATCTATCTTTAGGATCTAACGCATCACGTAAACCATCACCGACATAGTTAAAACAAAATAAAGTGATCATCATAAAACCAGCTGGAAATAATAACTGCCAAATAGCCACTTCCATGGTTTGTGAGCCTTCATTTAATAATGCGCCCCAACTGGTCATTGGCTCTTGTACACCAAGCCCAAGAAAACTTAGAAATGATTCGGTCAAGATCATTGCTGGTACTAATAATGTTGAATAAACAGCGACAATACCTAACACGTTCGGCACAATATGCCGAGTAATAATCCGCCAACGACTAACACCACTGACATGTGCAGCTTCAATAAATTCTTTTCCCCGTAGAGACAAGGTTTGACCGCGAACAATACGTGCCATATCCAGCCAAGAAATAGCCCCGATAGCGATAAAGATCAGCATGATATTTCGACCAAAAAAGGTCACTAATACGATCACAAAAAACATAAATGGAATCGAATACAGAATTTCTAATATCCGCATCATCACCCGATCCGTTTTACCACCAATAAAACCAGAAGCGGCACCATAAAGTGTGCCAATTACCACCGCAACTAAAGCACCTAATAATCCCACCATCAGTGAAATTCGACCACCGACTAAAGTACGCGTATAAAGATCACGTCCAAGACTATCAGTACCAAAGAAATGTCCTTCCGCGCCTAATGATGGCACCGCATGTAACGCGTACCAATCGGTATCATCAAAGGCATATTGGCTCATCATTGGTCCAAAAATAACAGCAAGAGAAATCAGTCCTAAAATAACAAGTGACACCATTGCCGCCTTATTACGAAAGAAACGTGAGCGCGCGTCTTGCCATAAACTACGACCTTCGATTTCAAGGCTTTCTGAAAATTTCTCCAGCGCTTCAATATTATCTTTTTTTGTTAAAATCATAATTATCAGCCTCTTAATAGCGAATTTTAGGATCGATCATCGCTAGCACAATATCGACAATGGCATTGAAGATAATCGTTAACGAACCAATCAAAATCGTAATACCAAGCACTAATGAATAATCACGATTAAAGGCGGCATTAACAAACAGCTTACCGATACCGGGCAAACCAAAAATAGTTTCAATCACTACTGAGCCGGTAATAATGCCGACAAAAGCAGGTCCCATGTATGACACCACGGGTAATAAGGCTGGGCGCAACGCGTGTTTTAAAACAATATGTCGGTAACTCAATCCTTTAGCACGAGCGGTACGAATAAAGTTACTGTTTAGCGTTTCAATCATACTGCCACGAGTGATACGCGCGAAGGTTGCTACATACAATAAAGCCATGCCTAACATTGGCAGAATAACAAACTTTAACGATCCATCTTGCCAGCCACCCGCAGGTAACCACTGTAAATTAATGGCGAAGATATAAATCAACACCGGAGCGAGAATAAAGGAAGGCATCACCACCCCCGCCATCGCGGTCGACATAATGGTGTAATCAAGCCACGTGTTCTGTTTTAACGCGGCAAGAGTGCCAACGGATACCCCCATAACCAACGCAAAAATAAAAGCGAAAAAGCCTATTTTTGCCGATACGGGTAACGCTTTAGACACTAACTCATTAACCGTGAAATCTTTATATTTAAATGAAGGACCAAAATCCCCTTGAACAATGTTGCTTAAATAGGTGGTGTATTGATCAAACACAGGTTTATCTAAACCATATTTAGCTTCAATATTAGCGAGAACTTCCGGCGGTAAAGGGCGATCTGAAGTAAAAGGATTACCAGGAGCGAAGCGCATTAAAAAAAATGAGATGGTGATCAATACCAACAGTGTCGGTATCGCTTCAAAAATCCTTTTAGCAATGAATTTAATCATATTAAAGCTACCGTATTAATTGTGCACGCGAGGGCTGCCTTCAGCATCGAAGACAGCTAATAATTATAATGGCAAGATTATTTAGCGATGAAATACAGATCTTTAGAATAGACGTTGTCTTCTGCATTTTTCATAGGATAACCACCTAATTGTGGATTCACTAAACGGGCATTTACGTAGTGATAAATAGGCATAATCGGCATATCTTGCGCTAAACTTGCTTCTGCACGTTTATAATCTGCTGCACGCTCAGCCGCTGTAGGGGCAAGAATGGCATCATCAATCGCTTTGTCATAATCAACACTGGCATATTTAGGGTAATTCTGTGAGTGACCAGTACGCATAATCGCTAAGAAGGTTGAGGCTTCATTATAATCACCACACCAACCCGCACGAGAGACATCAAAGTTACCTTGGCGTTTACTGTCTAAATAACTTTTCCACTCTTGGTTTTCAAGTTGAGCTTCAACACCTAATCCTTTTTTCCACATTGATGCAATCGCAACGGCAATCTTTTTATGGTTCTCTGAAGTGTTATATAACACTTTAAATGTCAGTGGATTACTCTGGTTATACCCAGCCGCTTCTAATAATGCTTTGGCTTTTTCTAGACGTTGCTTTTGATTTAATTTAGCGTAATCCGGCATATCAACATCAAGACCGTTAGTTGCTAATGGGGTAAAGTTATACGCAGGCGTTTCACCTTTACCCACGATAAATTTCGCCAATACATCACGGTCAATGGCGTAGGATAATGCTTTACGTACATCGCCATTATCAAACGGCTTACGTGCGGTATTAAACTCATAATAATAAGAGCATAAATAAGGGGTTACTTTGACATCTTGCGGATAATCTTTGGTTAAACGCTTGAAATGTTCATTGGGCATTTCATACGTCATGTCCACTTCACCCGCAAGAAAACGATTCATTGCAGCAACTTGGTTTTCAATCGGTAAAAATGTTACTTGGTTAATTACCGTCTCTTTATTATTCCAATAATTATTATTACGGGTTAATACAATACGTTCATTAACAACCCACTGATCCAATTGATAAGCACCATTGGAAACGTAATTGCCGACCTTAGTCCACTTATCACCAAATTTTTCAACGGCATTTTTATTAACAGGCTTCATTGAGGTGTGCACAAGCATTGACGCAAAATACGATAATGGCTTATCTAACGTTACTTTTAAGGTATGGGCATCAACGGCTTCAACACCTAACGTTTCAGGTGGTTTTTTACCCGCAATAATATCAGAAGCATTAGCCATCGTTGTCATATCAAGGTATGACGCATAAGGAGATGCGGTTTTAGGATCAGCAAGACGACGCCATGTATAAACAAAATCATCGGCGGTTACGGGATCACCATTTGACCATTTAGCATCATCACGTAGCTCAAAAATCCACGTTTTATTATCAGTTGTTTGCCACGATTTTGCGACGCCAGCAACCAGATTACCATCGGCATCTTGATTAACTAAGCCTTCAAGTAAATCACGAATAACGTTAGATTCAGGCACGCCCGATACTTTTTGAGGATCAAGAGATTCAGGTTCAGTGCCATTTGCGCGGACTAGCTCTTGTGTGTCAGCTAATTTAACGTCAGCGGGAACTTGCGCTGCAAAAATTGAAAAAGAAGGAAGGGCAACAGCGAGACCAGCGCCAAGTAACAAAGCTTGGGTGATTTTATTCTTATACATGCATTAACTCCAATACATCAATTTATAACGTCCATGACATTTTCAGTAGGTCATATTAATTAATGACAAAATAGTTATTCTCAATCCTAGAGAACAACTATCAAACCGAAGAATTGTCTAAAACATTAACAGGAGTTATATTAATTTGCCACAAACAGACAAATGAAACACATTAAAAACCAAACATTTGCTTAACAACAGCTAGTATCAACTAGATCAATGTCACATTTCTAGTTTTTTACACCTATTATTGGTAAGGTTAAAGCTATTAATATTATCAAAAAGCGTTAACTACCCCCTTTTTGTGGTTATAATTTGTACATTAGTTATAAATCAGAATATAAAACCAATAAAATGGCTAACAACCCATCATAAAATAAACAAGAACAGAATAAAAAAGGCACTACCTAAATAATGCCTTTCTATAAAAATACCTTATCATTATTACTTACTTTCACTGTCTAATTTAATTAACTGCTTGTCTTGACCCACAGCTTGCTCTTTCTGTTCAAGCAACAGCTGCTCTTGATTGCCATCATCATGATGATTATCATTAACGCCAATATCAGCCATCATCTGTTTGACTCTTTTGCAAGACATACGTTTATGCATTATTAACCACTCCATTGTTAAATGATGCCAGTAGACCTTTATGACAACTTTAACTACTTGGTCTTATACCAGCTAAAATAATATCTTTTTTATTTCCACCTTTTAAATATGGCACATAAACCACAACCCCACCAAAAACTCACCAAACAACCACTTATTAATAACAAAACGGAATTAAAAAAATAACAGATAGATTATTTTAGTAAACAACATCATAAGCTGGTAAGGATCCTATAATTTAGCCAATAAGCTCGCTATTATTTAACCACTAAGAAATATATCCTGTACCTACGCCAATTTCTTAGTAATACCTCTGTCATTTCATACGATGAGAATAAGAGTAAAATTATGAGACCTACAGGCTGCATTTCACGACCAAGTCCATCCCGTTTTCGCACAAGTTATGTTCCAACAACGACTGCAAATCGAGATAAGAATAAAAATAAAAAATAGTCTTTATCGTTAATACTTACCAATAAAAAAGCATAAAAAAAGGAGCTAAAATTAGCTCCTTTTTTATATAAATCAGATTATTGGAATTACCATCTATCTGCGGCAGAATTATCAGTTTCTCGCGCATCAACCCAGCGACTTTCTACTGGGGTTTGTTCTTTTTTCCAAAACGGGGCTTTGGTTTTTAAGTAATCCATAATGAATTCACAGGCTTCAAATGCAGCACCACGGTGAGCACTTGTTACACCAACAAAAACGATTTGATCACCTAACTCTAAATCACCAACACGGTGGATCACTCGTGTTTGTAATAACGACCAACGACTACGCGCTTCCACTATAATTTCTTGAAGTGCTTTTTCTGTCATTCCTGGATAGTGTTCTAATGAAAGCCCAGTAACAGCATCACCTTGATTAAAATCACGCACTTTACCGATAAACGTGACGACTGCTCCCGCTTCATTACCTTCAGCAAGTTTAGCGTATTCATCAGCAACAGAAAAATCATCTTGTTGTACTGAAATCATATTAACCCCCAGTGACAGGTGGAAAGAAAGCAACCTCATCACCGTCTTTAATAGCTGTATCTAAGCGGCAAATAGTTTGATTAACCGCAACCAATAATTTACCTGACTCTAATGCTAGCTGCCATTTATCACCACGGCTTAGCAATGCTTGGCGTAAATCATCTGCCGTTGCAAATTCCGCAGCAACTTCAATTTTATCAACACCCACTAACTCTTTAATTTGAGCGAAAAACAATACATTAATCATGCTTCTGCCTTAAAGTGACCCGATTTACCGCCTGTTTTTTCAAGTAATCGAACTTGACTAATAACCATGTCTTTTTGAACGGCTTTACACATATCATAAATAGTCAGTGCAGCAACAGATGCTGCTGTTAAGGCTTCCATTTCAACGCCAGTCTTACCTGTTAATTTACAACGAGATTCAATGCGAACTTTATTTTCAGCGGGCATAGCTTGCAATTGAACTTCAACTTTCGTCAGCAATAATGGATGACATAATGGAATTAAATCCCATGTTTTTTTTGCCGCTTGAATACCAGCGATACGTGCCGTTGCAAACACATCACCTTTATGATGTTGGCCTGAGACAATTAATGCCAATGTTGCAGGGGCCATATGCACAAATGCTTCTGCGCGAGCTTCACGCACTGTTTCGACTTTAGCTGATACATCAACCATGTTAGCTTCGCCAGAAGCATTAATATGGGTAAACTGATTCATTTTTTATTCCCAATAAAAGCGATAATTTAAGTACAGCCGATCGTTCTATTTCGACTGTTTATTTATTATTTATAATCGTGCATCGTGTAGCCTAACCACCAATAGAAGCTAGATTTGGCGTCATTCCAGTTTTCCCTTCATCTAAGAAATGACTCACGGCTTTAGTTTGTAGACTGGCTTGAATACGTTCAATAAGTTGTGATTGCTGGCTATCATCAGCCAATAAGTCGCGCAATTCCACACCATCTTCACCAAAGAGACACAGATGTAACTTGCCTTTTGCCGAGACACGAAGACGATTACAGCTTTCACAAAAATTCTTTTCATACGGCATAATAAGGCCAATTTCACCTAGATAATCAGGATGATAGAAAACTTGTGCAGGGCCATCATTATTGTCTTTTACTTTCAATAACCACCCATTAGCAATAAGATGATTACGAATACTCACACCTGAAACATGATGTTTACTGAAAAGACTATCCATTTCACCAGTTTGCATTAACTCGATAAAACGTAATTGAATCGGGCGAGTTTTTATCCATTCTAAAAACTTTGGTAGTTCTTGAGAATTAAGATCTTTAAGTAAAACAGTGTTGATCTTTACTTGCTCAAAACCAGCATCAAACGCGGCATCAATACCTTCCATTACCTGATGAAACATATTTTCACCGGTAATTTGATAGAACATTTTAGGATCTAAACTATCAACACTAACGTTAATATGGGTTAATCCTGCTTGACGCCATTCATGAACATGCTTCGCCATGCGGTAACCATTAGTCGTAGTGGCTACCTTAGTTATGCCTGGTTGGCTCGCAACCGTACGAATAATATCGGTAAAATCACGACGTAAACTAGGCTCACCGCCTGTAATTCGCACTTTGGTTGTGCCGCAATCAGCAAAAGCTGCAGTCACCCGATGAATTTCATCCAGCGTTAAAAAAGAAGGTTTCTTTTGATCTGCAGGCTGGTAGCCATCAGGTAAGCAATAGGTACATTTGAAGTTACATACATCTGTAACTGAGAGTCGTAAATAATAAAATTTACGTTGAAAACTATCTTCTAATTGTTTAGCCACGGAACACCTTTCCAAATACGGGAGGCCGATTCATTTCTAAACCAACCCTGGTGACATTATGTCACTGGCGTTAATCACTTATTGATATTGATTTTTCTTTTATGAATAAATCAAACAGCACGTAGCAACTTAGTGAAAAAAGCTCGGAGTTATGGCAGTTGTGCCCATCAGTCATTGATTAATTATTAATGTCACACAACGGCATGTCTTATTTAAAAGTATCAGAGTTTTTCGAAAATTGACAAATAACTGAAAAAAACAGGCTGACATTCTACCTTTCGAGCAGAAATACGACAATACTAGTTAGGTATTTAACATTAAAATGATGTCAATAGTGGAGGATTTATGTCCAATATAATCGAATCAGCAACATTGAATGATATTGCGCTTTATCTACAACGAGAAGAAAGCCTTGATTCAGATTCTGCTCATGCAGCAGCTCAGCAAGTATTAGGTAATTTTATTGAAATGCGCAATAAAGGATTAATAAAAGGATGGTATTTTGATGATTTTGGACATTTAGAGTTATTACCAACAGATAGTATTCAATCATGGATCGATCAAACAAAGTAAATAGCGACAAACTCTCAGGCACAATGGTTTTTATTCTGCATATAAATATGGCCAAATACTTAGAATAAGGGGTATACCATTCTTGAATTGCAATTATTTACTTTAAAATCAAAATATTACCTTGTTAACTGCCTTTTTGTGATTTCGGCACCAGACTTGCTTGCCTACAAAAGAAGACATCTAATGAGATAGTGTAATAATAACAACGCTGTATATACCATTATTATTTCAAAAACAGGTATCGGAATTGGCATATTTAGTGATCAATCCTCGCGCCAACAGTTATTATCAACACACTTACAATTTATGTTTAATAAACATTCGGATCTACATCAGTTACATCAGTTACATCATCAGCAAGAATTCCATAATTTAAGTTGGTTATGTCAGCAGTAGCTGGAAATACTCCCCGTATCGACGCAGGAAAAACAAACGCTACTCAACTACATCACCTGTCTTTTCGCTTGCAACTACCTTATGAGCATGATCTAAACCACCATTAAACCTTAAATAATATGATCCATGTCTCAATCAGCGTTAACCAACAAATGCACTAACGCATATCCTTTGTTAAAATATACTCATAATATAATAATTAGAACAAACATTATGTCTACAAAGAGTACGGAAACAACTCGTATAGTCGCCATTGGTGGCGGGCATGGACTCGGACGCGTCTTATCATCATTAGCCGATTACGGTTCACAGGTTACTGGTATTGTAACAACAACAGATAACGGTGGATCGACGGGTCGAATTCGAGCATGCCAAGGCGGTATAGCATGGGGAGATATGCGGAATTGTATTAATCAATTAATAACAGAGCCATCTATTGGTTCAATGATTTTTGAATACCGTTTTCGTGGTAATGGCGAGCTTAATGGTCATAACCTTGGCAACCTAATGCTAACTGCACTTGATAACCTTTGTATTCGTCCTCTTGACGCCATTAACCTGATTCGCGATATGCTTCAGGTTAAGCCTTATATTATTCCAATGTCGGAACACCCTTCTGATTTAGCCGCCATCACATACGACGGTAAAATTATTAATGGTGAAACCAGTGTTGATGAATTAGCAGAAATACCCAAACGTTTATATTTAGAACCAGCGGTACCTGCAACTAAAGAAGCCGTGAATGCTATTATGGAAGCCGATATTATACTATTAGGCCCTGGCAGCTTTTTAACCAGTATTATGCCAGTATTACTGTTGCGTGATATAGAACAAGCATTAAAAGTCAGTACCGCTAAAATTGCTTTTATTACTAATATTGATAAAGAAAAAGGCCCGGCAGGAGAAATGAGCCTTAAAACCATGTTGCATTGGTGCGAACGCGCAATGGAGGGAAGAGTGATTGATACCATCATTACTGATGAGCATCAGCCACAACTTGCGCCTAAATACCAACAAATGGTGCTTGATTTAGCCTCTAATAATCATGAATGGCGTCATGACCGTAACAAACTAAAGCATGCGATTGATAGACTCATTGCTTCCAGCTAATTGTTTATATTCAACTGCCATGCCTGCGACCATTTGTCTAAATTGAGGCAAATGGTCAATCATCCAATCATCTTGACCTTGTCTAACACGAGATTCACATTCCTGTGCCATTAGTGCTAAATCGTCAGCACCGAAACTTGCCGCACTACTTTTAATCGCATGGCTAATATCACCAATTTGATTTACTGATGGTTGATTTGACAGTTTTTTTAAATATTGTTCGAGCTCATCACTAAACACATTCAATAATATCACGACGGTTTCTTCACCGACTTCATCTGCCAATCTTTTTAATGTTTCTGCATTTATATTCGTTGCCATTAATCAACCTCCCGACTACCCACAGCCTCTTGCCAAGTTTGTAATTTACGATAAATGGTTGATGGGCTCACCTCTAATAATCCAGCCGCACGAGGGATATTACCGTCACAAGCATCAATCGCCCATTGAATAGCACGTTTTTCGACTATCCAAAGAGGCTCAACCTTGTCTTTTTGTATATCATCGACAAATGATGAACTTACCGTTGATGTTAATGTATTTAAGTGTGGATAGCTTGTATTTTGAGATGCAATTTCTACGCCAATAATAGCATTTATCGGAGGTGGTACCATTTCCTTCGCAACTTCTTCAGCAGTGTTTAACACCACAATATTACGAATAATATTTTGCAATTCACGCACATTACCCGGCCAAGAATACGATTTAAATAATTGTAAAACTTCAGTTGAAAAACGACTAAAATCTTTTCCCTCTTCTAATGACATTAATCCCAATAATGCATGAGCAATTTCAATAACATCATCACCGCGATCACGTAAAGGAGGTAAAGTAATAGGTATAACATGGAGGCGATAATAAAGATCTTCTCGAAAACGCCCTTCTTGAACTTCTTGCCATGGATTTCTATTAGTTGCACACACAAAACGCACATCAACATGACACGTTTTAGATGAACCCACTTTTTGGTAAGTCCCCGTTTGGATAAAACGTAATAGTTTACTTTGTAAATCCAAATCCATTTCACAAAGCTCATCTAGCATTAACGTACCAGTATGGGCAATTTCTACCGCACCTTGACGTTCTGTCGATGCCCCTGTAAAAGCACCTTTGACATGACCAAATAATTCGCTTTCAATAAGATCTTTAGGAATAGCAGCACAATTTAAAGCAATAAACGGTTTATCATGCCTTGGGCTAGCCGCGTGGATTGCTTCAGCACAGACTTCTTTACCGGTTCCACTTTCACCCATGATAAAGACAGTTGCTTTACTTGATGCTGCGGATTCAATAACACGATACACAGCTTGCATCGGTAAACTGTTACCAATAAATCCTTGATATTGTGCACCATCAGATTGTTTTGCCGATGTATCTGACAATGACTTAGTTTTACCTTTAAATACGTTATTTACTGTTATTCGTAAACGATCCGCTTCACAAGGTTTAATAAGAAAATCCTGAGCGCCTTGCCGAATAGCATCAACGGCAATATCAATTGATCCGTGTGCTGTCATGATAACAACCGGAATATCACTGTGATCTTGTCGCACTAACTGTAAAACTTCCATACCCGTCATATCGGGTAAACGAAGATCTAATAAAATCAGATCTGGAATAGTCTCCTTGATAAAGCTCAGTGCTTCTTTACCCGTGCCGACAATACTCACATTGAGTCCGAGTGGATTTAAGTAAGATTTATATAAGGCAGCCACTGACGCGGTATCTTCCACCATTAATACTTGACGTTGTCGTGTAATGCTTTCCATCGCTCCTCCAAAAACGAACTCCTTACCCTAATTGTAATCAATACAATAGAAACTGGACTCCTAAATTTACATTTTTTATATTATGCCCGATCAAATTGCATAATGGTTTGCATTTTGCGAAATTATTCTTTTTATGCGTTACTGGCACGACAAATAAAAGCAACAATAGGCAATAAATAGACAAAAAAAGCCTTATAGACCCTATAAAAAAGTTGGCATGAGGTATGCAAAACTAATAATGACTCTTATCTTAGGGGTCAACCTAGCCAACTGACGTTGTTTGTGAATTCTTTCACTTAACAATGAAGCCAACCGAAACTTTTTATCGGCTGGCTTTTTTTTTATCGCAAAAATATGATAAAAAATTATTATTAGCTATTGGCAATAAATTGCTGTCTTAATTGATGGATCTTGTCACGAGTATTTGCGGCTTGTTCAAATTCTAAATTCTGCGCAAAGTCATACATTTGTTTTTCTAAACGTTGAATTTCAAGCTCCAATTGTTGCGGGGTTAATACTGAATAAGTCCCTTTCGATTCTGCCACTTTGTGCAGATCAGCGGCTTTATTTCGTGATCTTGAACGCCCACTTGGTGCGCCCAACGCTAATAAATCACCAATTTTTTTATTGAGTTTCTGCGGTATTATATTGTGTTCTAAATTATAAATTATTTGCTTTTCACGTCGACGCTGTGTTTCATTTATCGCGCGCTCCATTGAACCCGTAATACGATCACCATATAAAATAGCTTTACCTTCGATATTACGTGCAGCACGCCCCATAGTTTGAATTAAAGATCTTTCTGAACGTAAAAAACCTTCTTTATCTGCATCTAAAATTGCCACTAAAGAAACTTCAGGAATATCTAATCCTTCACGCAATAAGTTAATACCGACTAACACATCAAACTTACCTAACCGTAAATCACGAATAATCTCAACTCGCTCAACAGTATCAATATCAGAATGAAGGTAACGTACTTTCACCCCATGTTCAGTAAGGTATTCAGTAAGATCTTCTGACATTCGCTTGGTTAACGTCGTAACTAATACCCGCTCTTTTTTAGCCGCTCTAATATGAATTTCAGACAATAAATCATCAATCTGAGTTGCTACGGGGCGCACTTCGACTTCAGGATCAAGTAAACCAGTAGGACGAACAACTTGTTCGGCAATATCCCCACCAGATTTTTCAATCTCATAGTTACCCGGCGTAGCAGAAACATAAATAGTTTGTGGGGCTAACGATTCAAATTCCTCAAACTTCATTGGTCGATTATCAAGTGCGGAAGGAAGTCGAAAACCATATTCAACCAGGTTTTCTTTACGAGAACGGTCGCCACGGAACATCGCACCAATTTGAGAAACCGTAACGTGTGATTCATCAATAATTAATAAACCATCAGCAGGAAGATAATCAAACAAGGTTGGTGGTGGCTCACCCTCGGTACGACCACTAAGGTAACGTGAATAGTTTTCGATACCAGAACAAAAACCAAGTTCATTCATCATTTCAATATCAAACTGGGTTCGCTGTGAAATACGTTGTTCTTCAACTAATTTATTGTTATCCAATAATTGTTGCTTACGCTGGGTTAGCTCAAGTTTGATACCTTCAATAGCTTCTAGAATTTTCTCTCTTGGTGTCACATAGTGGGTTTTAGGATAGATCGTAGTACGGGCTAAATCACGTTGAATAATCGCACCAGTAAGTGGATCAAATGCGGAAATAACTTCAACTTCATCATCAAACAATTCCAATCGAATCGCTTCTTTTTCAGATTCTGCTGGGAAAATATCAATCACTTCCCCTCGAACACGGAACGTACCACGTTCAAAAACAGCATCATTACGTTTATATTGAAGTTCAGCTAAACGACGTAAAATATCACGCTGATTAAGTACATCACCTCGGCGTACATGTAACATCATTTTTAAATAAGATTCAGGATCGCCTAAACCATAAATAGCAGAAACAGACGCGATAATAATAACATCACGTCGTTCCATTAATGCTTTGGTTGCGGATAATCGCATCTGTTCGATATGGGCATTAACCGATGCATCTTTTTCAATAAATGTATCAGTGGTAGGCACATAAGCTTCAGGTTGGTAGTAATCGTAATAGGAAACAAAATACTCAACCGCATTATCAGGAAAGAAATCTCTCATTTCCCCATATAATTGTGCTGCTAATGTTTTATTTGGCGCCATGATAAGAGTGGGCCGATTTGCTTGAGCGATAACATTAGCAATCGTAAACGTTTTTCCTGATCCCGTAACCCCAAGTAACGTTTGCTGTGCCAGACCAGAATCAAGTCCATCCATTAGTTGTTCAATTGCAGTAGGTTGATCACCTGCTGGAGAATAATCAGATACAAGCCTAAACAGCTTACTCATTACATATACTCGTAATAACAATACTGAGTATCATTGTGAGCACCCACCCAATAATGTCAATACTGGTTTGGTTAAGTTTGAGAAGACATCATCAATGTGTCGCGTATCACAAAATAATTCGATCAATACGAACTTATTATTTAAATACCATCCACAGCTTTTACAACAATAATTGCGTCCCGCACTATTTTGTATATCTCTATATTTCTTCATTTTTAATAATATTATTCTATTTGTTTTTTTAAATTATTCCTTATAATTATTGATTTTACGGTTAAGATCACCATTAAATATTTATCAACAGCCCTAAAAACAACGATCCATATCAACATAGTTATCCACAGAAATTGTGGACAACCACTAAAAACCCAAGTCATTAGGCACTTCTTAAAAATCAAGCATTTTCTGTAATATATAAAAAAAGCTAACCTACAGGGTTAGCCTCTTATTTTATCGTCACTGTAATACCAATAACGTTAGTAATTAAGATCCATCAAAAACTGTACATCATCACCTGGTTGGTAATAAATCGGCTCATTGCCATAGCTGAAGAATTTTAGAGGTTTTCCATTGGCTGCATGATAACTAATTTTATTATCGGTTAGAGCTAGCCATGTCCCTTCAGGAATACCAATAACAGGTTCATGTTTATTGACCTCAAGAAACTCTTGAATACGCTCATCACGAGTTTCACCCATATGACCTTCAACAGAGGCTTCTAAATAGTGAGGATTAATCTGGAAAGGTACGAAATTCAATGAAGATAGAATAGCGCCAGTAACAATCGGCATATCATTCGTAGTACGAATAGTAGGGCAACCGATATTCGTTCCCGCACTCCAGCCAATATAAGCTTTACCTTGCTTTAATACCGCTTTACGAATTGGGCCAACTAAACCTAAATCATGTAAGGTTTTATTAAGTACCCAAGTATTACCGCCACTAACGATAATACCATCAGCTTGTTCAATCGCCGTGACTGGATCTTCAGCACGGTGGAGACCCGTTGCGATACAATCTAGACCCAATTTATCAAATGTTGCTTGAATTAAAGCCACACGATCATCATGGCTTGAACGAATAACAGCATATGGGATCACGACAAAATGCTTCGCTCCGGTACGCTTTACTTGCTCAATAATGGCATCAGCAGCAAATTCCATTACATGTGTGTTACCCGCAATTTTACCGTTACTAAGTAATAAAATATCCATTGTTTCATCCTAATAGCTTATGTTGATTCGTTATGCGTGTAATGACGAACACTACTTATATTAAACTCGGCTATATCAAACGCAGAATTGGCTAACTTTACAACCGTCACAATCACAATTTACAAAAACACTCATAAAAAACCGCTATTTTTTATAATGGTGAGCAATACATTTACTGTTAAAAAACACAAAAATCACAATTAAAAACCAAAAACAATGTATTTAATTAACAACCCATATGGGGCTATCAACTTAAAATAAGAAATTTATTGCATTAAAAACTTATATTTCAATCAACTACTCAAATTTAAGGGCATTAATAGATAAAACCCTACCCTTGAGGAGTTGTTATAGCGCTCACAAAATCAGATAATGTTGAGATCTCTTGCAATGATAATGAACTCGGTATGACTGAATACCTTTTACTCCTCATCGGGACAGTGTTGGTTAACAACTTTGTACTCGTTAAATTCTTAGGTTTATGTCCATTTATGGGCGTATCTAAGAAACTAGAAACCGCTATCGGTATGGGCTTAGCGACAACATTTGTGCTAACGCTTGCTTCTGTGTGTGCGTATCTTGTTGAAACCTACATCTTGGATCCATTAGGTATCCAATATTTGCGTACGCTTAGTTTTATACTTGTGATTGCCTTTGTGGTGCAATTTACCGAAATGGTAGTACATAAAACTAGCCCAACGCTTTACCGTTTATTAGGTATTTTTCTACCATTAATCACAACCAACTGTGCGGTATTAGGTGTCGCTTTACTCAATACCAATGAGCACCATAACTTCATTCAATCTGTTATTTATGGCTTTGGCGCGGCAGTCGGTTTCTCATTGGTATTAGTATTGTTCGCTTCTATGCGTGAACGTATTGCAGCAGCAGATGTGCCAGCCCCCTTTAAAGGTGCCTCGATTGCAATGATCACTGCGGGCCTTATGTCTCTTGCCTTTATGGGCTTTACTGGATTGGTGAAATTGTAATGAGCGGGATCTTAATTGCTGCCATTGTAATCGCTGTATTAGCAGCAATATTTGGCATTGTTTTAGGTTTTGCTTCAGTGCGTTTTAAAGTTGAAGCCGATCCTATTGTTGAACAAATTGATGCTATTTTGCCGCAAACACAATGTGGTCAATGTGGCTTTCCTGGTTGCCGTCCTTATGCTGAAGCGATAGCGAATGGCGAAATCATTAACAAATGCCCTCCTGGTGGCCAAGCTACCATTGAAAAACTCGCTGACTTAATGGGTGTCGAAGTGCCTCAGGCTTCAGACGAAGTGACCAATAGTATTAAAAAAGTCGCTTTTATTCATGAAGACATGTGTATTGGTTGTACCAAATGTATTCAAGCCTGCCCAGTGGATGCCATTGTCGGCGGCACTAAATCAATGCACACGGTAATAAAAGACGAATGTACAGGCTGTGACCTTTGTGTTTCTCCTTGTCCTACAGACTGTATTGAAATGATTCCAGTTAAAGAAACGCCCGATAACTGGAAATGGCAACTCAATCAAATACCCGTTGTGAATATTGCTGCGACAGCGAATGCAGAAAAGGTTAAGCCATAGTCATGCTATCGATTATTGAACAAATTAAGCAAGGTAAATTGTGGGATTTCCACGGTGGTATTCACCCTGCGGAAAACAAAGCATTATCCAGTAAGCAACCGATTAAAGCGGCAGGCATTCCTCACGAATTAGTATTACCACTAAAACAACACATAGGTTCTCGTGGTGATATTATCGTCAACATTGGCGATCACGTACTCAAAGGCCAACCACTAACGCAAGGTGATATTGCGATGTGTGTGCCAATTCACGCCCCGAGTTCTGGCACAATCACGGCAATTGAGCAACGCACAACTGCCCACCCTTCTGGCTTAACCGATCTATGTATCGTCATTGCAACTGATAACCAAGATACTTGGTGTCAAACCAAGCAATATCCTGATTATCAAGATCGCGATCCAGCTGAACTGATTGAAGCTATTCGTTTAGCTGGTATTGCTGGCCTTGGCGGTGCAGGTTTTCCAACTGCGCGTAAACTTCAAGGCGGTTTAGGTAACGTTGATATTCTTATTATTAACGCAGCAGAATGTGAACCTTATATCACCGCCGATGATCGACTCATGCAAGATTATGCAGATGAAGTCATCGAAGGTGTACGTATTTTACGCCACATTATTGCGCCAAAATTAACCTTAATTGGTATTGAAGATAATAAACCTGAAGCAATCAAAGCATTAGAAGCCTGTGTCAGTGAAGACGATAATATTATTATTCGTGTTATTCCAACCAAATACCCTTCAGGCAGCTCTAAACAACTGGTTAAGCTATTAACAGGTCGA
The DNA here is from genome assembly GCF_002849605.1 of Photobacterium carnosum. GTDB lineage: Bacteria > Pseudomonadota > Gammaproteobacteria > Enterobacterales > Vibrionaceae > Photobacterium > Photobacterium carnosum. The sequence goes on along the minus strand of NZ_NPIB01000009.1, from coordinate 90,954 downwards.
GAAGTACCGAGCCAAGCACGTTCAACCTCAATCGGGGTTATTATGCAGAACATCGGTACTGCTTTTGCGATTAAGCGCGCCATCGTTAATGGTGAGCCTTTAATTGAGCGCGTGGTCACGTTAACAGGTGAAGCCTTTAAGCAACGTGGAAATGTATTTGCATTATTAGGGACGCCTATTGCTTATTTGCTTGAAAAATTTGGTTATCAAGCCGATAAAAAATACCCTCGCGTCATTATTGGTGGCTCATTAATGGGCTTTACATTGCCACATGCCAATGTACCGATTACCAAAATTACTAACTGTATCTTAACGCCTAAACGTAAAGAATTACCGCTACATACTTACGAAATGGCCTGTATTCGTTGTTCTGCTTGTGCCGATGTTTGCCCATCTTCATTATTACCACAACAGTTACAATGGTATGCAAAAGATAAAGACTACGACAAATGTGAAGAATATAACTTAAGCGACTGCATTGAATGTGGCGCTTGTGCTTATGTCTGCCCAAGTGAAATTCCATTAGTACAGTATTATCGTCAAGCTAAAGCTGAGATTTGGGAACGTAAACAAGATGAAATGAGTGCCGAACGCGCTCGTCAGCGTTTTGAAGCCAAACAACAGCGCATGGAACGCGATAAAGCGGATCGTGAAAACCGATTTGCTAAAGCTGCCACTGATCGTCGCCAAAATATGGCAGCATCTGGTGGTGATGACGCCGTCGCAGCCGCCATTGCGCGAGTAAAAGCCAAACAAGCCGCTGCGGCAACAACACCAACCATCAAACCCGCTGTTGCAGCCGCTATTGCTAAAGCAAAAGCCAAGCAAGCCGCTTCAACATCAGAAGCGAATGCTGAGCCAGATAACAGTGAAATGGCTGCCTTACGTAAGCAGCGTAAACTTCAAGCTCGCGAGCAAAAAGCAGCCAAACATGCTGAATTAATGCAACAACAGCAAGCCGACACTGATCAACCATCTGCGCAAAATACAGATAAGAAAGATGCTGTCTCTGCTGCCGTTGCGCGTGCAAAAGCCCGTAAAGCGGCTCAACAAGCACCAGCAGCTATTGATGCTGAGCCCGTTACCGCTGAGCCTGTTACTAAAGTGAACACTGACGCTGCGGTCGATCCTAAAAAAGCGGCTGTAGCTGCCGCCGTTGCGCGTGCAAAAGCCCGTAAAGCCGCTCAACAAGCACCAGCGGCTATTGATGCTGAGCCCGTTACCGAAGTGAACACTGACACTGCACCTGCTGCCGAAGTAAATACTGACGTTACAGTCGATCCGAAAAAAGCGGCTGTTGCTGCTGCCGTTGCACGAGCAAAAGCCCGTAAAGCCGCTCAACAAGCACAAGTTAGCATCGAGACTCAAGCTCCCGTTAACGATGCAACAACAAACGCTGCACCTGCTGCCGAAGTGAACACTGACGTTGTTATCGATCCTAAAAAAGCGGCTGTCGCTGCTGCCGTTGCACGAGCAAAAGCCCGTAAAGCCGCTCAACAAACACCAACGGTTATTGATCCTGAGCCCGTTGCCGCTGAACCTGTTACCGAAGTGAACACTGACGCTGCGGTCGATCCGAAAAAAGCGGCTGTTGCTGCTGCCGTTGCACGAGCAAAAGCCCGTAAAGCCGCTCAGCAAGCACAAGTTAGCATCGAGACTCAAGCTCCCGTTAACGATGCAACAACAGACGCTGCACCTGCTGCCGAAGTGAACACTGACGTTGTTATCGATCCTAAAAAAGCCGCTGTCGCTGCTGCCGTTGCACGAGCGAAAGCCCGTAAAGCAGCACAACAAGCAAATAAAGCACAATCCAACATTGAGGAAGAATAATCGTGGCTTTTAATATTGCCAGCTCACCCCATGCACATAATCGTCGCAGCACAAGTACCATCATGCGTACGGTTATTTTATGTGCAGCTTTTGGTGTTATTGCTCAATGCTACTTTTTTGGGTTGGGAACACTGATCCAAATTGTTTTCGCCTCTTTGTGTGCACTTACATTTGAAGCAATTGTACTTAAATTACGTCAACGTCCATTAGCACCTTATTTACGTGATAATACTGCACTATTAACTGGGGTATTAATTGGTATTTCTATTCCCCCACTGGCACCGTGGTGGATCACCGTTATTGGCGTATTCTTTGCGATTGTTGTCGCGAAACACCTCTATGGTGGCATGGGTCAAAACCTGTTTAACCCAGCAATGGTTGCTTATGTCGTATTATTGATTTCATTCCCCGTTCAAATGACAACATGGTTACCACCCGCATCATTAAGTGCTAACCCTGTGACCTTTATGGATAGCCTGTCTGCAATCTTTACTGGTTACACACCTGATGGTTTCAGTATCCAACAGCTAAAAATGTCCGTTGATGGCTACACCATGGCAACCCCATTAGATACTCTAAAAACATCGTTAAAAACTGGACTGACAATTGCAGAAGCAATGAAAAAACCAGTTTACGGTACACTGGCGGGCATTGGTTGGGAGTGGGTTAACATTGGTTTCTTATTAGGTGGTTTATTACTGCTTAAATTGCGTATTATTCAATGGCACATTCCAGTCGCAATGCTAACGTCATTACTGGTTATTAGTAGTGTTATGCATGTGCTTGATCCAAGTGTTGCTGCTTCACCGCTATTACATATGTTCTCTGGTGCAACCATGCTTGGCGCATTCTTTATCGCCACCGATCCAGTAACAGCCACAACCACCGTAAAAGGTCGACTGATCTTTGGTGCTTTTATTGGCGTAATGATCTACCTCATTCGTACTTGGGGTGGTTTCCCTGACGGGGTCGCCTTTGCAGTGCTACTCGCCAACTTATGTGTGCCAATCATCGATTACTACACTCGTCCACGCACTTATGGACACTAATAATGAGTATGCCCATGTTTAAATCCATGAAAAAAAATGGTCTGATTCTGGCTGTTTTTGCCTTACTGTCGACAGCATTAGTTTCTCTCACTCACTATTTAACGGCTGATCGTATTTTTGAACAACAGCAACAACAGTTACTGAATACGCTTAATCAAGTTATTCCTGTCGCAAGCCATGACAACCTACTTTATAAGAGTTGTACGCTAGTTAAAGATCTACGTTATATCGGTACTAAATCACCGATGCCCGCTTATATTGCAACTCAAGCGGGTAAAACAACAGGAATTGCAATTGAAGGAATTGCACCGGATGGATACAGTGGCGCAATCAAATTAATTGTTGGCCTAGATACTAAAGGAGTTATCACTGGCGTTCGTATTTTAGAGCAGCATGAAACTCCAGGACTGGGTGATAAAATTGAAACCACTGTCAGTGATTGGATCTATAGTTTCACAGGTAAGCGAGTCAATGGTGCTAACGATCCTAAATTCCATGTCCGTAAAGATGGTGGTGAATTTGATCAGTTTACTGGCGCAACCATTACTCCACGTGCTGTAGTTAAAGCGGTAAAAAATATCTCGTTGTACTGGCAAAATAATCAACAGCAGATCCTAAGCCAGCCACTAGACTGTCCGAGTGAATAATTATGACCACATCTTATAAAGAGTTGATGAAAAATGGCTTATGGTACAACAACCCAACTGTCGTGCAGTTGTTGGGTTTATGTCCATTACTCGCGGTATCATCAACAGCAACCAATGCACTGGGATTAGGACTTGCGACGACCATGGTTTTGGTGATGTCTAACTTTACTATTTCAGTCATTAGAAAATTAGTCCCATCAGAAATTCGCATACCTGTTTTTGTAATGATCATTGCATCACTGGTAACCTGCGTTCAGTTATTAATGAATGCCTATGTTTATGGCTTATATAAATCATTAGGTATCTTTATTCCGTTGATCGTAACTAACTGTATTATTATCGGTCGAGCAGAAGCCTTTGCCTCAAAAAATAAGCCATTACCTGCGGTATTAGATGGTTTATGGATGGGTCTAGGTATGACATCAGCGCTATTTTTACTGGGTGCAATGCGTGAAATTTTAAGTAAAGGCTCATTATTTGATGGTGCCAACCGCTTATTAGGTGATTGGGCGTCAGTACTGCATGTTCAAATATTTCATTTTGACAGTAGCTTTTTACTCGCAATGCTACCACCAGGCGCATTTATTGGCGTTGGTTTCATGATCGCTCTAAAAAATATTATTGATCAATATAAAGAAAAGAAACAATCACCCCAAGAACAACAACCAAAAGTGGAACGTGCACGTATTACTGATGTTAAGTAAGACGGTATTTGTGACTTTTCAGTACTAAAACTGGCTTTCGAGCCAGTTTTACTGTTGCTATAAATATTCTCAAATATGCTCATTATCCCTATAGGTGCTCACCCTTAATCATGGTGATATTGGCATTATATTGCGTCAGGAAAGACTATGAATAATAAAAAACGGGTTCAAATATTAGAACGATTACAAGCTGAAAACCCACATCCACAAACTGAACTGCATTGGACGACACCGTTTGAGTTGCTAATTTCGGTATTACTGTCAGCGCAAGCAACAGATGTCAGTGTCAATAAGGCCATGGATAAGCTGTACCCTATCGCTAATACACCCCAAGCTATTTTTGATCTTGGGGTTGATGGCGTAAAACAATACATAAAAACCATTGGCTTATTTAATTCTAAAGCTGAAAACGTTATCAAAACTTGTCGTTTATTACTCGATAAACATAACGGTGAAATTCCTGAAGATCGCGAAGCATTAGAAGCCTTACCCGGTGTCGGACGTAAAACAGCAAATGTCGTCCTTAACACAGCATTTGGTTGGCCAACTATTGCGGTTGATACTCATATTTTCCGTGTCTGTAATCGCACCAAGTTCGCTATTGGAAAAAATGTCGAACAAGTAGAACAAAAATTACTAAAAGTAGTCCCTGCCGCATTTAAAGTTGATGTCCACCACTGGCTTATTTTACAAGGCCGTTATACCTGTATTGCACGTAAACCCCGTTGTGGTAGCTGCATTATTGAAGACCTTTGTGAGTATAAAGATAAAGTGGAAATTTAATTGTAATGCTGCGAGTAACAAGAGTGAAAGCAGCCTTTCTAGCACGTTCAACCGATAATTTACTTACGTTTTACGCTTTACTACGTCCTAATGAAATCACCACTCGGCGGTTTTGATTACGACCAACAGGGGTTGAGTTATCCGCAATCGGTCTTCTTTTTCCATAGGCTTCGACTTGAATTCGATTTTCAGGTAAACCTAACGCCTTAAAATAGCCTTCAATTTTAGTAGCGCGCTGTTCTGATAAACGCTGACCTTCAACCGTACCGAGGGCGGAATCACTGTATGCCGCCACCAGCACTAAATCAATATCATCCGAATAGCGAACATAATCAGCAATTTGTGCCAATCGTTGCTGTGACATATTATCCAACTCATCACTGTTACTATTATAATGCAGAATTGTAAAGGCTATATCATCAAAGCTAAACGGCATTAATTTAGTCAAACACTGGCTAAAATCTTGATATGCTTTATTAAAATTTACCGCTGACAAACCGACTTCCAATTGGCGTTGTTGCTGTACTGACCACGTTTTATAACTAAAAGTAGGATTACGCCCATCTTCTAGTTCAGCTAACATTTGCCATGCGGTATTACCTTCAATGTACCCATCAAATTGTTTGAAAAACTTCAAATTAATCATCGCATAAGCCGCATCACCCGGCATCCATAACGGTGGCATTGATGTGAGTTTAACGTTACGAGTAGCCCCCAGTTGGCGATTCATTTTTAATTCAAAATGGATATTCATTTTTTTACTTGAAAGAACTGAAAATTGCGCACGGCCATAACTGGGAATAATATGATTAAGACGGCATTCTAATGGGGTATCAACCACTACTTGCCATTGTGATTGGCTTGGTTGAGCCAAATAATTTTTAGCTACAGCCATTGGCATTGAGAAAAACACACTCAGGATCAATCCAATTTGCAACCAAGGTGTTAATAATTTAATTGAATTCATTTTATAACCAAATTAGAAGAAAATAATACAACAGCAATTACAACAATATACTTCTATATCGGCATCCATGATGCGAGCTTTAGCTTTCTCTTCTTTTACAAAATTACTAATTCATAAAATCAAATCCAATAGTTTAACAGCAATGAAATTAAGCCGTTAATCTGCCATAATATCGGATTCTATTATTTTGACAGCAGTGCTATGAGCCAAGATAACCAATTTAACACCCTAAAAAGTCGCTTTCGCGGCTACTTTCCTGTCGTCATTGACGTTGAAACTGCAGGTTTTGATTCAAAAACAGATGCCTTATTAGAAATTTGTGCTGTCACTTTACAGATGGATGAGGATGGTTGGTTAAAACCTGCAACAACTATTCATTTCCATGTTGCACCTTTTGAAGGCGCAATTTTACACAAAGAAGCCTTAGAATTTAATGGTATTCGCGACCCGTTTAGCCCATTACGTGGTGCAGTATCAGAAGAAGTGGCACTGAAAGAAATTTATAAGCAAATCAGAAAAGAACAAAAACACACTGATTGCACTCGTGCGATCATGGTGGCGCATAACGCAACGTTTGATCATAGTTTTGTGATGGCAGCATCTGAGCGTGCAAAACTAAAACGTAACCCATTCCATCCGTTTGCGACCTTTGATACTGCCGCATTAAGTGGGTTAGCATTTGGACAAACAGTGCTTGCAAAAGCTTGCCAAACCGCAGAAATCCCATTTGATAATCGTGAAGCACACTCAGCGCTATACGATACCGAACGTACCGCTGAATTGTTTTGTAAAATAGTCAATAAGTGGAAACAATTAGGTGGGTGGCCGCTATGCACTCCCACAGAAGAGCCATCAGCAGAATAAGTATTTATCCTTCTCCTGCTCTTTATTAAGCCCATCTTAGTATGGGTTTTTTTATACTCCTGCAATAATTCCAACTCAAAAAATTAAATCCGACAATAATCCCCGCGGTTACACAATAAATGCAAACTGAAATAGCATCATTTATAAATACAAAGGGGTAAAACACAACGATTAACGATAAAAATGTAATGATGACAACACCTTAAACTTTTATTTAATAAAACTAACTATAATAAAATCGGATTAAATACCTACCTTTTTTTGTTATATAAAACAATATGATATTTTTTATATGCCCGTTGTTAGATATAAATATCAGTATAAAATTAGTGCTCGACAAATGCTGAAAATCAAGCACACTGTGATATATGAGATCAAAGTCTCATATATCACAATTAAATCGCGTGTTGCAGTGATTATCACTGACAAACAAACGAAGTAATAATACAAACAACGGATGGAACTCACGTTTTATGAACCCTGTAATTATCGCCGTATGCATCATGCTGGTACTCGCTTTAATGCGAGTCAATGTCGTGGTTGCACTTACATTTAGTGCCATTATTGGTGGCCTCATCGGAGGGTTATCCCTTACCGATGCTGTTTCAGCCTTTGAAGGTGGTTTAGGCGGAGGTGCAACAACAGCCCTAAGCTACGCCATGTTAGGTGCTTTTGCTGTCGCTATTTCGCGTTCAGGCATTACCGATGTCCTCGCTCAAAAAGTTATTAAACACATTAGCGGCCATGAAAATATCGCGGCGGCTACTGGTGTAAAATATAGCGTTCTTATCATTTTAGTGTTACTAGCCATTTCTTCTCAGAACGTTATCCCTGTCCATATCGCTTTTATTCCAATTGTAATTCCACCATTACTGCATGTGTTTGCCAAACTTAAACTTGATCGACGCTTAATTGCCTGTGTATTAACGTTTGGTTTAGTAACACCTTATATGGTACTTCCTATTGGTTTTGGCGGTATTTTCCTAAATAATATTCTACTGAAAAACTTACATGATAATGGGTTAGATGTTGTAGCAAGCCAAGTGCCGATTGCCATGATATTGCCAGCTTGTGGGATGTTGTTTGGTTTATTAACCGCTATTTTTGTAAGCTACCGTAAACCACGCGAATACTCAGTAGCAAAAATTCTTGCCAGTGAACCAGAGAAAAAAGTCATTGATATGCGCCATGTTTATGTTGCTGTTGGTGCCATTTTTGCCGCATTAGGCGCACAACTTTATAGTGGTTCAATGATTATCGGCGGCTTAGTCGGTTTTATGGTGTTTACATTTACTGGCGTCATCAAGTGGAAAGAAACCCACGATGTGTTTACTAAAGGTGTGCACATGATGGCAATGATCGGTTTTATTATGATCGCGGCAGCAGGTTTTGCGGCAGTAATGAAAGCAACGGGTGGTGTTGAAACCTTAGTTAACTCATTAGAAGGTGTTATCGGCAATAACAAACCATTGGCGGCATTATTAATGCTCGTTGTTGGTCTATTAGTCACTATGGGAATTGGTTCTTCATTTTCAACCATTCCAATTCTAGCGACTATTTACGTGCCATTATGTTTGTCTTTTGGTTTCTCACCAATGGCAACAATTGCTATCGTAGGTACAGCAGCTGCGCTGGGTGATGCAGGTTCTCCAGCCTCTGACTCAACCTTAGGTCCAACATCTGGTTTGAATGCCGATGGACAACATGACCATATTAGGGATTCTGTAGTACCAACGTTTATCCACTACAACTTGCCATTGATTGCCTTTGGCTGGATAGCGGCAATGATACTTTAGTGATCTAAGACTACGTATTAAATACAAAAAAACCGCCAACAATTTGTGGCGGTTTTTTTATCAGTGCAAAATAACACACTTAGCAAACTAACTTATTCAGCAGCTTGTGCATCACGACGTGCAGCAGACTCTTTAATTAATGTCTGTAATTCACCTTTTTGGAACATTTCCAAAATGATGTCACAACCACCAATTAGCTCACCGTCAATCCATAATTGTGGGAATGTTGGCCACTGTGCATAGATAGGTAATTCAGCACGAATGTCAGGGTTTTGAAGAATATCTACAAACGCAAATTTTTCACCGCAGTTCATTAGCGCTTGTGATGCTTGTGATGAGAAGCCACAGCTTGGTAATTTTGGAGAGCCTTTCATGTACAACAAAATAGCGTTATCTGTAATTTGTTGTTTAATTTTATCGATAGTTTCCATAACTTCCTCGTCCGATTCTAATAATCATTTGTTATAAACCCTACCATTCTACTTGGTTATCGTCACCAATAAAAATACTTTCAAATTATGTTTAGCTGCTCTTTTAAGCAATAAAGCGCAATCTTAGTTATATTGATATCTATTCAGTGGTTATTGACCTTACCAATAACGAGGTATAGGGTATTTTTTTAAGCTTAATGCTTTTAATAAACAAAAAACTTGCTAAAATAAAACGGTCAGATTCAAATAATAAGTAGGCGCCAACGTCTACTAGAAGTAATGTCGGGGGCATAAGCCCAATAACAACAATTAAAATGGAGAATTGAGCAATGGCATTTGAACTACCAGCTCTACCGTACGCAATCAACGCTCTTGAGCCACATATTTCTCAAGAAACGCTAGAATACCATTACGGTAAGCATCACAACACTTACGTTGTTAAGCTAAACGGTCTTGTAGAAGGTACTGACCTTGCTGAAAAATCTCTTGAAGAAATCGTACAGACTTCTACTGGTGGTGTTTTCAACAACGCAGCTCAAGTATGGAACCACACATTCTACTGGCATTGCCTAGCTCCAAACGGCGGCGGTGAGCCAACAGGCAAATTAGCAGATGCAATTGTTAAAGCATTTGGTTCTTTCGCAGAATTCAAAGCTAAATTCACAGATTCAGCAATTAACAACTTTGGTTCAGGCTGGACATGGTTAGTTAAAACTGAAGATGGCGCATTAGAAATCGTTAACACTTCAAATGCAGGTTGCCCTATTGCAGAAGAAGGTCTGAAAATGACACCACTTCTAACTGTCGATGTTTGGGAACACGCTTACTACATTGATTACCGCAATATGCGTCCAAGCTACATGAATGCATTCTGGGCATTGGTAAACTGGGATTTCGCTGCTAAAAACCTAGCCGCTTAATTTACAGTAGTAAAAATACTAAAAACCCGCTTATTTAAGCGGGTTTTTTTATGACTCTAATCTTTAATATTAGGCTTTAGCGGCTAACAAGATACGTAACGTACGTCGTAATGGCTCAGCAGCTCCCCAAAGTAACTGATCGCCAACCGTAAATGCATTAAGGTACTCATCACCCATCGCTAATTTACGCAACCGTCCCACAGGTACTGATAATGTTCCTGTTACTTTCGCTGGACTCAATTCTTGAACAGTTATATCGCGTTCATTAGGGATCACTTTTACCCAATCATTATGGGATGCAATAATCGCTTCCACTTCATCAAGTGGTACATTTTTCTTAAGCTTTAATGTTAACGCTTGGCTATGGCAACGCATCGCTCCGATACGTACACACGTACCATCAATTGGAATAGGGTTGTCTTGCAAACCTAAAATCTTATTGGTTTCAACTGACGCTTTCCATTCTTCTTTGCTTTGACCATTATCACGTTTAACATCAATCCATGGAATCAATGAACCAGCCAGTGGCGCTCCAAATTCTTGAGCAGGAAAATCTTTAGCACGTAATGTTTGCGCGACTTTACGATCAATATCTAAAATCGACGTTGCAGGGTTGGCTAACTCACTAGCAACGGAATCATTAACTACACCCATTTGGCGGATTAACTCGCGCATGTTCTTTGCGCCAGCGCCTGATGCAGCTTGATAAGTTTGTGATGTCATCCACTCAACTAATCCTGCTTTATATAAGCCACCAACGGCCATAAGCATTAAACTAACAGTACAATTACCGCCAACATACGTATTAATGCCGCTATGAATACCTTGTTGGATCTGATCAAAGTTAACCGGATCAAGAGTGATAATTGAATCAGACTCCATACGTAACGTTGATGCCGCATCAATCCAATAGCCTTTCCAACCAGCTTGGCGTAATGCTGGATACACTTTCTCAGTATAACTACCACCTTGGCAGCTAATAATTACATCAAGTCGCTTCAAAGCCTCAAGATCAAACGCATCTTGTAATACACCGGCATCTTTTACAAAATTAGGTGCCGCTAAACCCACTTGTGATGTGGTAAAAAAGACCGGATCGATAACAGCAAAGTCACCTTCCTCAATCATACGCTGCATTAATACAGAGCCCACCATGCCACGCCAACCCACAAAACCTACAGTCATCATTTGCGATTACACTCCCTGTTGTATTGAAATTATATTGAAATTTCTTTATTCATCTATAGAGATTTACAAGATTAAAAACAAGCATAATTTTCAATTATAAATAAAAAAATACTGAAGATTAACATAACCATATTTTACCGCTTAATTATCATTTGAATTTCTTATCAGTCACATTAGGTTTTGTTATCAACAGTAAAAACACAAAAAAAAAGAATAAAAACCAACCGTTAATCGTTCAAAAACAAACTTTAATGTATATTTAAAGAGCTTACTTATGCGTTATGCAACTAAATTAGTAAAAAGTTAACATTGTCATATCTTTGAAAAAAATGCCTTTCCCTGATAATCTTCAGCGCTGTGATTAAGTAGCGAGATAGTTCATAACTCTTATCATTAATAGCTTTTTATGCTTTATCTATTACTTTTTGTACTATTTTTACAGATACACTATGACTTTATAATAAATATAAAACACAACATAAGAACCATCAATTAACACTAAAAGAACAACTAAAGTCAGTGTTTTACGAAAGAGCAGTACCAAAAAGACTTAGATCACAGAAAGAAACATTATTTATCACGATGATAAATCAATTTGATAGAGTAGCGCCGATTCAAGCGCCGTCTTTTTCAATCCGATCTAAAAACCAATGATAAATAGTATTGATTGGTTGGGTTGATCCCAATTTCAACAAACTCGATAAAACAAGGTTAGAAGTATGGAAAAACAGACAATTGTGAAACTACCCTCAGTAATGCAAGTCATTATTGCCCTCGGTATTTTCCTTGCCCTTGCATTCTCTTTTACCTCAAAATTGAATTTGCCAATCCAGCTAGCGTTATACATTGGTTGGTTTGTGATTATTGCATTAGGTATTAAACTTGGACACGATTACAAATCGTTAGAAAAAGCAGCGACTAAAGGTATTGCTAACGGTTTAGGTGCAGTATTAATCTTATTAGCTGTTGGTTCATTAGTCGGCACTTGGATTGCTGGCGGTATTGTTCCCACCATCATCTATTACGGACTTGAAGCGATTCACCCTTCCATTTTCTTGCTAGCAACAATGATCATCTGTTCATTAACCGCATTAGCAACAGGCACATCTTGGGGCGCTGCGGGTACTGCGGGTATTGCGATGATGGGTATTGGTCAAGGTTTGGGTATTCCCGCACCAATGACAGCGGGTGCCGTCCTTTCTGGCTGTTATTTTGGTGATAAAATGTCACCACTATCAGATTCAGTGATCCTTGCCTCTTCAATGTCTAATGTTGAGATCATGGAACACATCAAAGGCATGTTACCTATTGCGCTTATCAGCTATATCATCACAGGTATTCTATTTACAGCAGTCGGTTTCCACTATGCTGGTAGTGTTGATATGTCACAGGTTGATTCTGTAATTGCGGCAATGGATAAGCAATTTGTTATTTCGCCATTATCTTTTATTCCCGTCATTATCGTACTGGTGCTATTAGCATTCCGTTTACCTTCTTTCCCTGTTATTTCATTTGGTTCACTACTCGGTATTGTATGGGCCATTATGGTTCAGGGCATGGATCCTCTTAAAGCGATCAACGCCGCTTGGGCACCATTCTCTATCAGTTCAGGGGTTGAGTTTATTGATGCCATCTTGAACCGTGGCGGTATGTCATCGATGCTGGGTTCAGTAGCGGTTATTATCTTTGGTTTAGGTTTTGGTGGCTTACTTGATAAAGTCGGCGTACTACAAACTATTGCCCGTTTATTTGAGCGTAGAGTCAACTCAGCAGGTAGCCTTGCCGTTTCTACTATTGCAACCGCTTTCTTGGGTAACGTATTTGGTTCAGCAATGTACGTATCATTAATTCTAACGCCAAAAATTTGTGCCAAGAACTATGACCGTTTAGGTTACCAACGTAAAAACTTGTCTCGTAATGCCGAGTTTGGTGGCACGCTCACCTCTGGCATGGTGCCGTGGAGTGATAATGGTATCTATATGGCGAGTATTTTAGGTGTTGCAACCTTCTCTTACGCACCATTCATGTGGCTCAGCTTTGTCTGCATTATCGTTACCATTGTGACGTCTTACATGGGTTGGTTTGTAGATCGTTGTCCACCAGCAAGTGCAGAACAACTAGCAGAAGATGACGAAGATGAACTAATGACAATAAAACGTTTAACGTCATAAGCTGTATTACATCATCTCGATTACATTAACGCACTTCTAAAGAAGTGCGTTTTTTTATTAAAACAAAGATAAAAAAACGCATTTTCCAATCTAGAACTAATAACTCAACCAATTGATACCTAAAAGGTATTTATTAAAAATACGTATATATCCCCCATTCCTACTCGTCACGACATCCCCTTTATTGACTCAACTATCAGCACCTTTATAGAGCCAGTTCACAAATATAAGATCCACATTTCATCAAACTTACTATTCAATCCAACACCTTGACCCTTATCAATATTTCAAACTCATTTTTAATGAAAATACCGCTATTACCAAATTAACCACTAAATACAACATTTGAAAACGTAGCCATCAAAATAATTATCGGTGTTTATTTGGTAAACCATTTTTTATTTTACGTTTTATAAGGATATATCGATGAATAATAATGCAATAGAAGGTCGTAAAGTTACCATTGGCAGCTACCTTGCCCTCATTTTTGCCGTCATTTTCTTTTCAGGCGCACTGCAATCAAATCAATGGTATGGCGTATTTGACTTCACAACCTTAAACGGCTCATTCGGTAATGTGGTTTATTCAGTTAACGATACCGCAGAAGGTGTAGAAGCCGCATCAACCTCATTCCGAGGCAAAGGCGGTAACGGTGCCCGTGATGGCTTTATTTTTGCGCTAACGTTAATTCCAACAGTAATGTTTGCTCTTGGTATGATCAATGTACTTGAACATTACGGTGCACTCGATGCTGCGCGTAAGTTATTAACCCCACTACTACGTCCATTAATGGGTATTCCTGGAAATTCAGGTTTAGCATTAATTGCCTCATTACAAAGTACCGATGCGGGTGCGGCGATGACCCGTCAGTTAAATGATGAGGGCCATCTAACCAAAAGAGAAACCGACATATTCACCATGTTCCAGTTCTCAGCAGGCGCAGCTATTGTTAACTTTTTCTCATCAGGTGCGGTGTTATTTACCTTAACCACAACATCAGGTGAACCCGCTGTTACCTCTTCTATCGGTCTTGCAGTTGCGATTATGTTTATCTTTAAATTCGTCGGCGCAAATATTTTCCGGGTGTATTTAAACATCACCGAAGGCAAAGACAACAAAGACACTAAACCAACGACTGTTGCTCAGGAAAACGCATAATGACTATTACAAAAAAACCAATGATTACTGATATTTTTATTGAAGGCGCTAAAAAAGGTTGGGTAATTGCTACTACCTCAACAGTACCTAACGTATTAATGGCGTTTGTGATCATCAAAGCATTACAAATCACCGGTGCATTGGAACTAATGGGGACATTATTCTCACCTATTATGGCTATTTTTGGTCTTCCAGGTGAAGCCGCGGCAGTATTAATTGGCGCATGGATGTCAATGGGCGGTGCGGTAGGTGTGGTTATTACCTTATTTGACCAAGGTATTTTAAATGGTGAACATATTGCCATTCTTGCTCCTGCGATTTATCTAATGGGCTCACAGGTGCAATACATAGGCCGTATTATGGGTCCAATTCGTACTGAAGGTCGTTACATTCCAATCATGATTGCTATTTCAGTTCTGAATGCCTTTGCCGCTATGTTTGTGATGAACGTATTAGTGTAATGACTTAACGCACTGGAGCTGTCTTCGTTCCAGTGTGGTCCTCTCTTTGATTACCGATAAGCCACCAATGGCTTGGAGCCTTTACTATGTCTTTTTCTCTCAATAATTATATTGAAGAACTACGCCCTCTTATTAATCTTGATTGCGGTACATTAACGGTTGATGGTATCGATGTTGTTGCAACCACCATGGCACAAAAATACCTTGATTTAGGTTGGAATGTTAAACGCATTGATTGTGGTATTGCAGGCACTGGTCTTGAAGTACGTAACAAGCCACTAGCAGATCATATTGATGTAATGCTAATTGGTCACATGGATACAGTATTCCCTGTTGGCACTGCTGCTGCTCGCCCGATGACTCACGATAATGAGCGCGCTTATGGTCCTGGTGTATCTGACATGAAATCAGGCTTATTAAGTGTGGTTTATGCTTTGCGTGATCTTGATCCTACCGCGATCGATGCTTTATCCATTTGTGTATGTATGAACCCAGATGAAGAAATCGGTTCGCTGCATTCAGAAACATGGCTAAAAAGCGTGGCCGTTAATGCTAAACATGTTTTAGTCGCAGAAGCTGCGCGTGCTGATGGCTCATTAGTTAAAGCGCGTAAAGGCATGGCACGTTACCGTTTAAGTTTCCACGGTAAAGCGGCTCACGCAGGTAATGAACCTCAAAATGGTCGCAGTGCGATCACAGAAATGGCACATTGGATTTTAGCGATTAATGCTATGACTGATTTTGACTCTGGCACCACATTAAATGCAGGGGTTGTCAGTGGTGGTGCTGGCGCTAACATTGTGCCTGATTTTGCAGAAGTGGTGGTTGATGTTCGTTTCTGGGATAACGATGAATATGCGGCGGTTGATGCTCAAATTCGCACACTAACAGAAACACCGTTTATTGATGGCGTAACAATTACGGTTGAGCGAGAAGCACATAAGCCGTCAATGGTGCCAAGCCCACAAACTGAAGTGTTAATGGCGCAAGTTGAAGCAGTCGGTCAAGAATTAGGGATTGATATTACGTGGCAAGCGGTTGGTGGCGGTTCTGATGCCAACCTAACTGCAGTATTAGGTATTCCAACTCTAGATGGTTTCGGTCCAATTGGCGCGGGTTTCCACAGTGCTGATGAATGGCTAGATTTAGCGTCGATTGAACCACGTATTCGTTTGTTACAACAAGTACTAGTGAAAATATCGCAACAATAATTGATAAAAAAACATTAAAAAAGGCTGCATTTCTGCAGCCTTTTCTCCTTTTAAGTAATACATAATGGCATTACCAAAGGAGGGACAATCTATTTTCAGTTGTTAGATCAAATCACTATTGGTTGAACGCAATAAATAGTGATTTAACTCGTTTTTGCGATAATATTGGCTTTCGCGGCTGACATTTGGACACTACGTAAATTGTCTAACTTAAAGTGTATAGCCCGAAATGGATGACGCCAAAAATAACGCGGATACGTCCAGCGTAAAATATGGATCATCTGAAGACGCTTCGCAGATTGATAGCAATGCCCAATACAATGCATACAACTTGGTTTCTGTTCACCAAGACGACAACCTGTTACTCTCTCTTCAACATACTCGATAAGACTTTCACATTCAGAGCACATTACGGCTCCACGGTGCAACGTTTTACAATATAAGCGAATCATCGCTTTCACTGTATTCAGTTCACGCTGCGAACGAACTGAATGATTGTTAATAACTATCATAGTTGTGCCATTATCCATCCATCCCCTGCAGTGCCAATGATAAAAATCAAATTTATGCAAAAATCAGAACCTAATGGGCAAAAATCATAACCACAATCGATCTAGTGGTGATTTATCACACTTTAATACATTGTTCGAATAAATTGCGAACAATGTACAAATATAAAAAGATACTCTCGATGTTCAATATCGGCGCTTTAAATAGCAAAAAACCACTGTGATATATGCAAATATTAGTGAGTGCATACTTCACAATGGCTTTATTTGTTACTAACAAGCGGCATAACAACCGTTATTAATTATCGCTATTTAAACGACGTAATAACTGATCTTTTAAATTAGGCGGCGTGCCTTTGATGGTTAATGTATCGGTTTCGGCAGCATAGAAAATACGCTCACCTAATAACATACTGTCAAAGTTAAGTGTCATACCACCACCTGAACCCACAAATTTGGTCAATTTACGCATTGCAGTACGATCGGCAGGAAAACTTTCTTCTAACTCATAACCTTGCTTAGAGGCAAAATCATAAAAGTTAGTGCCGTTATCAGAAGCAGGTAATTCACTCGATAATTCTTTGACGGTAACTTCATCACCAGCTTGCAGCTGACCATTACAATAATCATAGACTTGCTTACGATATTGTTGCTTTTCTTCTTTATCTAAGCGCGAATCTGCACAAAAATCTTCTACGGCTTGCATCAATACTTGATTTTGAACTTTTACATCTAAGCCAATTTCTGCTTGCATGAAATCAAGAAAGAAATCAGCAATTTTGCGGCCGACGCGTCCTTTAATAAAAGTTAAGTAACGCGTTGATTCAGGATTAGTTTCCCATGATGACAAATCAATACGAGCAACGATATCCATTTTATTAATATCAAGATAATCAGTCGCACTGATGCCTAATTGATCAGTTACTTTCATGCTATGGCTCGTCGGTAACATGCCAATAAACAAATAATCAGTTGCCAATGACTGATATTCAGCCATGACTAACGTACCCGCTTCAGCAAATGGATATTTAACTAATTCAGCCTGTAAACGTTGTACTGCTTGATTAGAAAATGTTAGGAAATCTAACTCACCTTGACGAAATTGTTTCAACCAATGGGAAAACTCACTATCTGCTGCAAAATGAGCAAAGCCTTTTGTGCCTTTACTGCTATAAATTCGATGTAATTCAGCAACAAGATCTTCAGTCGCAGAATCATTATCAAGCGTTTGATTTCTAAGATGAATTTCTAGCTCATCTTGGCCGTTTTTTACTAATTGATGTAGAATGACGTTCGAAAGTGTAAGACTCATAATGGAAAAGGTTTTCAGGAAAACTGAACTCTAGGTTATCATAAGTCGTTATCCTAAACATTAAACAAGATTTCCTATGCCAATTACTTCAAAATATAGCACTAAAAAAGTTGAACAAATCATTGATGACGTGTTCGATGTTCTAGACAAACATAAAACATCACCAGAATTAGCCTTAATGGTTGTGGGTGATATTGCTACTAATATTATCAATGCTAATGTACCTGTTGCACAACGTGCTGTTCTTGCACAAAAATTTGCAAAAGCACTACAGGCCTCAATTAAAAAAGATTAAGTTTAACGTTGTATAGTTAAACATGGCATTGAAGACTGAGAAGAATTGACATTTATGGTCGCCAGCACATACAAAGACAAAGTTTCCCTGCTAATTAGTTGGGGACACTGGTTTAGCTTTTTTAATATCATCGCGGCCATGTTATTGGGTACGCGTTATATTATTTATTCAGAATGGCCGACAACAACGATCGGGCAACTGTATCTAGGATTAAGCTGGATCGGACATTTCGGTTTCCTTGTCTTTGGTATTTACATACTGATCCTTTTTCCTGCCAGTTTTCTGATCCCCTCACAACGCTTAATGCGAGTGTTTGCGGTATTAGTTTCAACGGTAGGATTGACGACACTGTTACTCGATACTTATGCCTATCAAAGCGTCGACTTACATTTAAGTCCGCTCGTGTGGGATTTGTTATTAAGCGGTGAAAAAACAGAGTTAAATACACGCTGGCAATATCTATTTATCGTCGTTCCAGTCATATTCCTGATCGAGATGATATTCTCAGAATGGATCTGGCGTAAACTTAGAAAGCTAACCCGTAAAAACGTCGGTGGTCCCATTGCCATCATGTTCGGTCTATGCTTTCTAAGTAGCCACATTATTTATATCTGGGCGGATGCTAACCTTTACCGTCCCGTTACGATGCAACGCTCAAATTTCCCATTGTCATACCCAATGACCGCAAAAACGTTCATGGAAAAACATGGCTTATTAGATCGCCAAGAATATGTTAAACGCCAAGCACAACAAGGCATTAATAACAGTGAAATGATGCGTTACCCCATCGATAAAATTAATTTTATCGATAAAGGTACCAAGCAAAATTTACTGATTATTATGGTCGATAGTTTACGCAGTGATATGGTCAATACCACCACAATGCCAAACCTTACGGCTTTTGCTAATAACAATATTAATTTTACTGATAACTACAGTACCAGTAATAATAATAGTGGTGTCTTTGGCTTACTGTATGGCTTACCAAGTGGCTATGCCAATAGTATTCGAGCGGAAGGAAAATCCCCTTTATTACTTGATACTTTACAAGATCGAGATTATCACTTTGGCTTATTCAGTGGTGAAGGGTTTGAACAACCTATTTATCGTGATGCTATATTCTCAAAAACTCAGCTCGCAACCATTGATAATCTTGATAATGGCAAACGTACCCCAAGTGATCGTTTAGCGTATAATGATTGGCACCATTGGATAGAAAAACAAAAAGTCGATGATCCATGGTTTAGCCTACTTGAATTAACCTCAGTTGATCAATATGAAGAAAGTAGTGATTATCAAACTAAATTTACGCCATCTTTAGGCAGTAATTTACTCCATGATAAAAAAATAAACTCTAATGTATTACTTAAAAATAGCTACCGTAATGCGGCTTATCATATTGACACCATTTTAGGTAAAGTGTTTGCACAGTTAAAAGCACAAGGCATGATGGATAATACTATCGTGGTTGTGACGTCAAATCATGGCACTGAATTTAATGAAACGGGTAATAATAGTTGGGGCTCTGACAGTAATTACAGCAAGTACCAAATAAAAGTACCGATGATCATTCACTGGCCACAACACTCGGCTCAAGTTGTGACCCATCCAACCAGTAACCTTGATTTAGTACCTACATTGATGGAATCACTGTTTAATGTGGCGTCTAACCCATCAAATTACAGTTCAGGTATTAGTCTGTTTGATAATAATAGTGATCGTCGTTGGATCTTAGCGGGTAATAGTAATGATATTGTGGTGATTCAAAAAGGGACTACCACCGTTGTCGATAAATACGGTAATTACCGCGTTTATAACGATAAGTATCAGTTAATGGCTCAAGATAAACCAAAACTGTCGACACTGATGCAAGTTATGCATGAATTAAAACGTTTTTATGTACCAAATGATCTTAATAATTAACGTCAGATAATACTGAAAAAAGCAGCTTTCGAGCTGCTTTTTTTATAATTATCCTTTTTTCACCTACAGATAATCTACCTGATTATCCGCATAGCAATGTTCAAATCCATCTTGCCAGCCATTACGGTATTTTAATACTGTTGCCATTCGTTCAGGATCACGTCGAAAGCCATCAAGATATGTATTCCCTGCGACTGAACGGCTATAACAACCATCCTGATATCCATCAAGATAAGCACGCTCAAAACCAAGCTCTGCTAATTGCTGATGACGACTATTACTGCAACCATTTAATAAACTAAAACTTATCAGGCTCATCAGTAACAGATTCTTCATCTTATAATCCTTTTGTTCTCACTATAATAACGCCAATTAAAAATAATCATTTTTATAATTAGCGCTTTTTCTACAATAGGTTAAGAATAGATAATCAAGTTGAGTTTACGGTGTAAGATTAATAAGAATAATCACTAGTAAAGATGGATTAGATCTCACTTTTTAGTGTAAAACAGAATATATCACTAACTTGTGGCATATATCCTGCTAATTTCACAGATAATAGTTAACAATAACACCATCACTCACTAACTGATTCATGGAATAAGAGTATTAATGAACGAACAGATTGCAGTTTTCTATCAAACAGTTACTAAACAATGCAGTAATGCCCATAGCCTTAGAACTATTTGTGAATTAGTCTGTCGTAATCTTATTCAAAGCTTCTCTGTTAATCACCTGCAACTTATTATTAAATACAATAATGAATGGAAATTATTATTAGAACTAAACAGTAAGGGAATCCAATATTATTTCCCGCCAGCAATAATACCAACAACAAATGAACATTATTATAAAACTGTTCATTATTATAATAATAAAACCGAAGCTTCTATTGATATATTACCTAATTATCGTTATATATTAATTCCATTAAAACATCATTCAGCCATTATTGGTCACTTAACCATTGCCGTCCCATTAGAATCAAACCTTCAACCTAAACACCTGACGATACTAGCAGCATTACTCTCTGCTGAAATCACTACAGAATTAATCAAAAAATCCACAAAAAATCACAATATTGGACGTATCAACGCCGAAAAAGCATTACTTTCTAGTAAGGAACAACAAAAATCATTACTGAGTTATCTTCAAAATATGCATGATATTTCATTCCAATTATGGCGCAACAATATAATGGAAGATATGCTATTTATTGCCGTCGAGGAAGGTAAAAAACGGCTGAATATCGATAGAATGGCTATTTTTCTATTTGATGAACAAAAACAAATGCATGGTACTTTTGGCACCGATATTAATGGTAAGACTGTTGATGAATTTTATTTCAAATCTGCAATCCCTGATCAATGGTATGCCGCTAATACATTAAACGATAAAGAATATATTGCATTTCAAGAAAACACCCCGTTGTATCATGACCTAAAACAAATAGGTTTTGGTTGGAGTGCTTATATTGCTTTATGGGATGAAGATACGCCTATTGGATGGATTGCTTGCGACAATTTAATTACAGGCCAACCCTTATGTAATTATCATCATCAGTTACTTAAACAATATGGTTTTATTATTTCGCAACATATTTTACGGCTACGGGCAGCCGATAAACTTATCAAGCTCAATC
This sequence comes from Photobacterium carnosum, assembly GCF_002849605.1. Taxonomy (GTDB): domain Bacteria; phylum Pseudomonadota; class Gammaproteobacteria; order Enterobacterales; family Vibrionaceae; genus Photobacterium; species Photobacterium carnosum. Next base: position 69,093 of record NZ_NPIB01000009.1, on the reverse strand, counting down.
ATAATTTGGAACAGCGCGTACAAAGTCGAACTAAAGCACTCAATCAAGCTAATGAACAACTCCAAAAATTATCACGGATTGATGCACTCACTAATATCGCTAATCGGCGTGTCTTTGATGAGACAGTAATGACAGAATGGTGTCGAGCTAATCGGCTTGGATTACCACTATCATTACTCATATTAGATATTGATAATTTCAAAACCTATAACGATAAACTCGGTCATGCCGCAGGCGATCAATGTTTAAAAACTATCGCATCAGCACTCTCTAAAGTAGAACGTCGAGCAGGGACATTATTTGCCCGTTATGGCGGTGAGGAATTTGTGCTGTTATTACCAGGACAAGACCAACCAGCCGCAATTAATAACGCCCAACGTTTACTTAATGCAATGCATAATCTCGCATTACCTTTTCCTAGTGAATCTAAAAAAGATAAAGCGATTATGACGGTTAGTATTGGAGTAAGCACCATTATTCCATCTCAAACAATAACTTACGATGAATTTTTTAAAGATGTCGATAATGCTCTTTATCAAGCGAAAGCTGAGGGTAAAGATTGTTTTCGCGTGCTGCTACCTGAACTAATATAACGCAATGAATATTCACACAAGCAACAGCAACATTGAACCAAATAAAATCTAATTAATAATATTTAATCAGCTCTTACGCTTTGGTGTGGCTTTTGTTTTAGCCGCGGTGCCTTTTTTTGCATAGCTACGTTTCTTCGTTCGTGGTGTAAACTCAGGCGATGTTAGTGATCGTAAACTTGGTGGCACATCACTGACTTTTACCTGCTCCATTAAGGCTGTTACTTGTTGTTCTAATGCCGTCATAAACGGTTGATACGCACATTTTCTATCGGCCATATCATGCAGTTGATGTTCCCAATGCGCAGTCATATCAGGATAGGTCGATGTATCGGGTAAGGCGTAAATCAAGCCTTTCCCCGCCTCAGAAGCATGAATGGCTTTACCTTGGCGTTGTAATAACTGGCGCTTAAACAACATTTCTAAAATACCTGCTCGCGTTGCCTCAGTGCCTAAGCCATCGGTATCACGTAGTATTTTCTTTAATGACGCATCGGATACAAACCGCGCAATACCCGTCATTGCTTGTAATAACGTTGCCTCAGTAAATGCTTTTGGTGGCTCGGTCATTTTATCTTTGATCTCACCATCACGGCAGACCAATATGGTGCCTTTATCAAGTGGTGGCACTTTATCTGCTAAGTCACTGTCTTCTTTTTTATCATCACGGCCTAATAATGCTCGCCAACCTGGTGACATTAATTGACGACCTTTAGCTATAAATAGCCCCTGAGCGATAGTGAACACCAACTTAGCATCAGCATATTCTGCGGCTGGATAAAATTGCATTAAGTACTGGCGAGCAATTAACTGGTATATTTTCGCTTCATAACCGGTTAATACTGACGATGATTTAGGGGTTGGAATAATCGCATGGTGAGCATCTACTTTTTTATCATTCCATGCTTTTGATTTTAATGTCGTATTCGCATTATCTACCGCAGAAGCTAACTGGTTATCTGTCGTCGCAATAGCACGACAAACATCATTAGCTTGTTTGAAATGATCCGATGGTAAGTGACGACTATCTGAACGGGGGTAAGTGATCACTTTATGTTTTTCATACAGTGACTGACAGGTCGATAGTACATCCGCAGCACTCATACCAAACCGTTTCGCAGCATCAATTTGTAACGCTGATAACGAATATGGTAGCGGTGGCGCTGTTTTAGTTCGTTTACGTTCAGATTCCGTTACTTCTGCGGGTTGACCTTTAATCCGTGCGATTACATTTTCACACAGTTTACGGTTAAGAATCCGCCCTTCTGAATCTTGATGAGGCTCACACGATTTGCTGGGTTGCCACTTGGCATAAATCGTTTGCTCACCGTAAGCAATTAACGCCAAGACTTCATAAAATGGTTTGGCGACAAAATTAGCAATATCATCATCACGTCGAACAACCAGTCCTAAAATAGGAGTTTGCACTCGTCCAACCGATAACACACCTCGATAACCGCCCTTCTGCCCAAGTAAAGTATAAGCACGAGTCATATTCATGCCATATAGCCAATCGGCACGCGAACGTGCAAGGGCAGAGACAGATAACGGAATAAAATCACGGTTACTGCGCATTGTTGCTAAAGCTTTTTTAACCGCTGCTGGATTTAAATCTGAAATAAGCAGTCGTTGTGCCGCTGCTTTTTTAGTTTTGGATATTTTGACGTAATCAATCACTTCATCCACCAACAATTGTCCTTCACGATCGGGATCACCAGCATGTACTACAGACGTCGCTGTTTTTGCCAGTTTTTTAATAACCGCTAATTGTTGTTTAGCCGCTTGGCGGGGAATGAGTTGCCATTGCTGGGGCACAATCGGTAAGTCTTCCAAGTGCCACTTTTTATAGCGCTCGTCATAAGCATCAGGTTCAACTTGCTCTAACAAATGCCCAATACACCATGTGACAATATCGCCATTACCTACTTCAATATAGCCAGTATTATTTTTATGTGGACGAGGTAATACAGCGGCAATTGCTCGGCCTAAGCTTGGTTTTTCAGCTATATATAAGCAGCTCATGGGGATCTTTATCTGAAAGGATTAATGCTATGACTGTACCGAAAATGAATGCTAACGGCAAGATAACACTGGATATTAAACCAGTACTTGTTTAAGCGGTAATGCTTTTGTGCAACTGATCTTGAAAGATCATCAATGGTTAATGTAATGATCGCTAACAAAAAAAGCCAAACGCATCATATTATATTAATAGATGTGTTTGGCTTTTTATCAAATCGGTTTATAGCAAATAAACTAGCGAGCAGCTAACCAATCTTGTACTTGGTGGTAATCACCTCTAAATACGATACGATCAGCTTTTTTGCTTAATTGGTAAGTATACATAGGATCATAATACTCTTCTAACAAGGGTGCTAACCAAGCATCATGCTCAATTAATGACCCGTTAGATTGCATCATTTTCACTGCATGTTGTTGTGATTTAAGCATCACTTCATAACGTTCAAGGCCTAAACGCTTACGAATATTAAACATGCCTTTTTCTAAATACTCAGCAAATAAAATCCAACCTTGTTCCTCACCGTAATGAGCCACATAATCACGTTGCATTTTAATGACATAATCATCTAATAAACGCGCTAAACGCACATCGACAGGATCTTCAATAACGGCAATATCAGCGTCTTGCATCGCGCGATTGATCGATAAAGGAACAGTGGCACAACCAATGTTTTTACCTTCGTCTTCAAACACAAAATGTTCAATACCACGGTCTAATTTCTTAACCATTTGTACGGCAAGATCATTCTCAAATGCAATCTGAGTTCGCTGTGGTGTAACATAACGACCAAACGATGAACCACGGTGATGTGCCGCACCTTCAAGATCAAGGCCATTAGCCAATACATTAACCATAATAGTCTTACCGCTGCCCGTATTACCGGCAACAATTGACATTGGTTTAGCAGCAACATCTTCAATCGTATCAAGTAAATAACGACGTAATGCTTTATAGCCACCAGTAATAAACGGATAATCAATACCCGCGTCTTTTAGCCATTGCTGAGTAATTTGAGAGCGTAAACCACCACGGAAACAATAAAGGTAACCGTTTGGATTGGCTTCACAAAATGCTTTCCATTGCGCTACACGTTCTGCTTTAACATCACCATTAACTAACTTATGACCAAGCGCTATTGCCGCATCTTGACCTTTGTTTTTGTAACACGTACCAACAGCTGCACGTTCGTCATCCGTCATTAACGGACGACTATGAGCGGTTGGAAATGCACCTTGAATAAATTCAACAGGTGCTCGCATATCCATTAATGGTGTGTCGTTCAAAAACAGATGACGGAAATCTTCGCAATTGGGACGCGACATTAGCAAACCTCAATAAAGATATCGCTATCCATAGGTACAAGTTCACCAATAGCTTCCAGCAAGATGTTATGTTTTTTAGCAATCGCTTTTACTTCAGCTTCGCTACTTGGATCAACGGCTAACAGTAAGCCACCTGATGTTTGAGGATCACATAATAGTGCTTTTTGTTGATCCGTCATTTGACCCACTTTATGGCCGTAGCTCATAAAGTTACGCTCAGTACCACCAGGAACACAACCTTGAGCGATGTAATCATATACACCCGGTAATGTTGGAATTTTATCAAACCAAAGTTTTGCTTTTAGGTTGCTGCCTTCACAAATCTCAGTTAAGTGACCCATTAGACCAAAACCGGTTACATCTGTTAGTGCTTTTACGCCTTCAACATCAGCAAAGTCTGCGCCAGGTTTATTTAGCTTACACATCCAATCGCGTGCCAAACCTTTATGCTCATCAGCCAACTTAGATTGTTTTTCAGCTGTTGTTAATACGCCGATACCTAATGGTTTAGTTAAGAATAGATGACAACCTGCTTCTGCACTGTCATTACGCTTAACACGATCAGTACTAACTAATCCTGTTACAGCAAGACCGAAAATTGGCTCAGGAGCATCAATAGAGTGACCACCAGCAAGAGAAATACCTGCTTCGCGACACACTGAACGGCCACCATCAATCACTTTTTGAGCAATTTCAGGCGATAATACGTTTATTGGCCAGCCTAAAATAGCGATCGCCATGATAGGTTTACCGCCCATCGCGTAAATATCACTGATTGCGTTAGTGGCAGCAATGCGACCAAAATCAAATGGGTCATCCACGATTGGCATAAAGAAATCAGTAGTACTGATCACTGCTTGACCATTACCGATATCATAAACAGCAGCGTCATCTTTACTTTCATTACCGACCAATAAATTAGGATCAGCAAAAGGAGCTAATTGAGAACGCAGAATAGTATCAAGTACTTGGGGAGAAATTTTACAACCACATCCGGCACCGTGGCTGTATTGTGTTAGGCGAACATTTTCCATGACACGCTCCAAAATATAGAAAGAATTAGCGATTCTACTCTAGCCCTCGACAACTGTCATCTTTCCACCCCAAAAGCCGCTATTTTCTATTAAAACAAAGTACCATTAACCGCAATAACCATTAATTAGTGACAAAAAAGGCGATGCCATTCACGGTATTCCACCATAAAACAGCTCTCGCCTTCCATTTTTAATGCCTAAGTCACATCAATTACAGCTTAAATGTGAGTTAGCGTTATATCCGTTATTATAAATACTCAACGTATTGAGCAAGATCGCGCTCATGAACTTTTGCTTCACGGCAACCAATTGAACCTAGATATAAAAAGCCGACAATCATGTCTTCGCCAGTCAGCCCTAATGCTTCACGAACGACGGAATGATATGCCCAAGAGCCTGTACGCCAAAAACCAGAATACCCTTGTGCGACCGCTGCCATCTGCATCGCTTGTGCGGCACAACCCGCAGACAAGTGTTGTTCGATCACTGGTACTTTATGACCAGAGGTCACTTTACTGACAACAGTGATCACCATTGGCGCTCGAAAAGGGGCTTTTGATGCTTTTTCAATCACAAAATCATCAAGATGATCCGCTTTCGCCGCCGCAACAAGAATATTTGCCAGCTTGGTTAACCCTTCACCTTGAGAAACAATAAAACGCCACGGTGTTAAGCCACCATGATCAGGAGCACGTAATCCAGCACGAAAGATATTCTCAAGAACGTCTCCTGCTGGTGCTGGCTCAACTAATTTTGGTAATGAGCGACGATTAAGCAGAAGTGATAGCGCGTCCATAACAACCTCAAAATGAAAATAATTATTGTTTCTCATATAATAAGGCAGTTAAAGCGCAGAACACAAGCCATGGTGATTATAACTTCGCGGCTAATTCAACCCCTTGACGGATCACCCGTTTTGCATCGACTTCCCCTGCATCTTCTGCGCCACCAATTACATGTACCGATACCCCTTGCCGCGTTAATTGTTGCGATAAATTATCGACAGAAGTTTGGCCGGTACAAATAACAATATTATCGACGGCTAATATCTGCGGTTGCCCATCAATAATAAGGTGCAAGCCTTCATCATCAATGGCTTGATAATGCACTCCCGCCCATAATTTTACGCCACGTTTTTCTAATGTTCGACGATGGATCCACCCCGTCGTGCGCCCAGGGCCTTTACCTACTTTTCCTGGTCGACGTTGTAATAACCACACTTGGCGAGGACTATTATAATCACTACTTGGTAGCAAGCCGCCACGATGACATAGACTTTTATCAATATCCCATTCTCGCAACCAACTATCAAGATCATGCTCAGCAGGTTCCGTTAGCATAGTAGCGACATCAACCCCAATGCCACCCGCACCAATGATAGCGACTTTTTCCCCCAGCACTCTCTGCTGACTAATCAGGGTTTGATAATCAATCACTTTAGGATGATCAATCCCCGTAATGGGTGGAATATTCGGTTGCACGCCAGTGGCAATAATAACGTCATCATAATCAAGTAATTGTTCTGCTTTTGCTTCAACCCCTAACCGTACTACAACGCCGGTTTGTTCTAAGCGCCGAGTAAAATAGCGGATGGTTTCTTTAAATTCTTCTTTACCGGGGATCTGCATCGCTAAATTAAATTGACCTCCAACATGATCATTTTTTTCAAACAAATCAACCTTAAACCCGCGTTCTGCCGCAGCAACGGCACACGCCATTCCCGCAGGACCGCCACCAACCACAGCTACTTTCCGTGCTGTAGCCACCGCCGTTAATACCAATTCTTTCTCATAACAGGCTTGAGGGTTAACTAAACAACTGGCGCGTTTACCGACAAAAACATGATCCAAACACGCCTGATTACAGCCAATACAGGTATTAATATCATCAGCGCGATTTTGCTCAGCTTTTAAGACAAATTCAGGATCAGCTAAAAATGGCCTCGCCATTGACACCATATCCGCTTGTCCCTGAGCCAAAATATCTTCGGCCACTTGCGGAGTATTAATTCGATTACAGGTCACGATCGGAATCGAAACTTGCTGTTTAATTTTTTCAGTGACCCAAGCAAATGCAGCCCGTGGTACTTGAGTCGCAATGGTAGGAATTCGCGCTTCATGCCAGCCAATACCGGTATTTAAAATAGTGATGCCCGCCTCTTCTAATTCAAGCGCTAACTGCACCACTTCATCATACGTACTCCCTTGTTCGACTAAATCCAACATCGATAATCGAAAGATAATAATAAAATCATCACCAACACGCGCCCGTACTGCTCGAACAATTTCAATGGCAAAACGAATTCGATTATCATAACCGCCCCCCCAGTCATCGTAACGTTGATTTGATCGCTGACAAATAAACTGATTAATGAGATAGCCTTCAGAACCCATTAATTCAACCCCGTCATAGCCAGCTTCACGCGCAAGTTCGGCACTGTGCGCAAAATCATTAATGGTATTATTAATTTGGCGATGACTCATTTTACTGGGGGTGAATTTAGAGATAGGCGAACGAATAGCAGAAGCACTGACTGCAAACGGTGACATTGCATAGCGTCCAGCATGCAATAACTGCAACGCTATCTTCCCTCCTTGTTGATGTACAGCGGCAGTGATATGACGATGTTTGCGCACATGACGATGATTACTAAGTTCGGCACTTAATGGATGTAATCGACCACGAAAATTAGGCGAAAAACCGCCCGTAACAATAAGTCCAACTCCCGCCTTAGCTCTAATAGCATAAAACGTAGCAAGTTTATGAAAGCCTTCCCGTTCTTCTTCTAACCCAGTATGCATTGAGCCCATCAATACTCGATTACGCAATTGAGTAAAACCAAGATCCAATGGCATCAATAAATAAGGGTATGCTTTATCGTCCATGAACGGCTCCTAATTATTATGGTCTGACCAGTATATTAAGCTTAGATAACAATACCAATCATAGTTAACAAAAAATCAACATTTACATGATACCCCTTACTATTTATAATCAATCGCATATGTTTATTTCACTATTACTAACAATTACACCGTAAAAACACTGTAATTCAATAGTGACTAGGCTACGATACCGCTATCATCATTATCAGGAATTTTCATGAAAGCCATATTCTCAAGGATTGGAAAATTCTTCCTCGCTATCGGGAAGTTAATTAACTTTACTCGCAAATTTGTCCTCAACATTTTGTTCGTTCTTATTATTGGCGCGATAATTTTTGCATTAACCGATGACGATAAGACCACCGATAATACTGAGCCATCAGCATTAGTACTCAACTTGTCAGGTCCAATAGTTGAACAAAAAAACTATGACAATCCACTTGATAGTGTGATGAGTGAAGCATTAGGCAAGCCTGATGTGCAGCAAAATGTATTATTTGATGTTGTCGAAACTATTCGTGCAGCCGCAACAGATAAAGATATCACCGGCTTGGTGCTTAACCTGAAAGGTATGTCTGAAACCAGCCTAACTAAACTACGTTATATCGCAAAAGCCATTGAAGAATTTAAAGCCGCAGGTAAACCTGTTTATGCTTATGGTGATAATTACAGCCAAAGCCAGTACTACTTAGCCAGTTACGCAAATAAAGTATTTTTATCACCTGATGGTGGCGTAATGCTAACGGGTTATGGCACTTACACTCTGTATTATAAGAGCTTACTGGCTAAGTTAGATGTAACTACTCACGTTTTCCGTGTGGGTACTTATAAGTCATTCGTTGAACCTTATATTCGTGATGGCATGTCAGCCGCAGCCAAAGAAGCTAATACCGTATGGTTAACCCAACTATGGGGGGCATTTAGTGATGATGTTGCCAATAACCGCCATATTAAACCTCAAACATTAACACCCAATATCGATGAATTTGTGACTCAACTTGAATCAGTTAATGGTGATTTTGCTCAGTTAAGTAAAAAATTAGGTTTAGTTGATTCACTCGTCACTCGCGATCAAATGACCCAATATTTAATCGATACTTTTGGTGCTAACGACAAGCATAGCTTTAAGCAAATTAGCTATTACGATTACCTGCCACTATTGGTCGACAATCAACAACCATCACCCAATAAAGTAGCGGTTGTTATCGTAAGTGGTGCGATTGTAGACGGTCAAAGTAGCCAAGGTTCTGCTGGCGGTGACACGGTTGCTTCACTATTACGTAAAGCACGTTTTGATAAACAAGTGAAATCCGTGATCTTACGCGTTGATAGCCCAGGAGGCAGTGCGTTTGCCTCAGAGATTATTCGTAATGAAGTTGATGCACTCAAAAGAGCAGGTAAACCTGTTGTTGTATCAATGTCGAGTGTCGCTGCATCTGGCGGTTATTGGATTTCATCCAGTGCTGACGAGATCATTGCTCAGCCAACAACGATCACTGGCTCTATTGGTATCTTTGCTATCTTAACTACCTTTGAAAAAGGCTTAGAAAAACTAGGGGTCTACAGTGATGGTGTCGGCACTACGCCATTTTCTGGTGTCGGTGTCACTCGCGCTCTGCCTGATGGTGTGGCAAAAGTATTCCAACTAGGGGTTGATAATGGCTACCAACGTTTTATTGGCTTAGTCAGTAAATACCGTCATATGTCATTAGCTCAAGCAGATAAAATTGCTCAAGGCCGTGTATGGACAGGTACAGATGCACAGCAACGTGGCTTAGTTGATAAATTAGGTGACTTCGACACAGCCATTACGGCGGCAGTAGAATTAGCGAAAGTAAAAGATTATCAATTAGTATGGATGCAACAACCACTATCACCAGTACAACAATTCTTTAAAGAACTGTCTGGCCAAGTAAAAGTCCAAATCGCAACCATGATATTAGGAGATATGCCATCAACGTTAGCGCCAGTAACGAAAGTGGCCAAAGATCTTACCTCACTCACTAATTTTAACGATCCTAATGGGCGTTACGCCTTCTGCTTAAACTGCAGCACCGTTAATTAAAGACAATTACAGTCTTCAACCCGGCTAATATTGGCCGGGTTTTTTAATGCCTTCACACGCCACCATCCACTAGTCATTAACAGTTAATTACACTGACACGGTGTAATAAATCAGCACACTCCACTACGATCATATTTTAACTCATACAATCACACTGCAAATCTAACTAATCTCGCATCTTCATGCAGTTTGCGTATAATATGCGCACTCATTCGTTCATTCTGAGCTTAAAAATGGAAAGAAAACACATTTACATCGCTTACACTGGCGGTACAATTGGTATGCAAAAGTCAGATCATGGCTATGTTCCTGTTGCTGGTTTTATGCAGAAACAATTGGCAAGCATGCCAGAATTCCATCGTTCAGAAATGCCAGAGTTCACTATCAATGAGTATGAACCACTCATCGATTCATCCGATATGACGCCGATGGACTGGCAACGAATTGCTGATGATATTAAAGTTAATTATGATAAATATGATGGTTTTGTAATTTTACATGGTACCGATACCATGGCTTACACCGCATCAGCATTATCATTTATGTTTGAAAACTTAGACAAGCCTGTGATTGTTACCGGTTCACAAATTCCACTGATTGAGTTACGTTCTGATGGTCAAAGTAACCTATTAAATGCACTTCACATTGCGGCTAATTATCCAATCAATGAAGTGACCGTATTTTTCAATAATCAATTAATTCGTGGTAATCGTAGTACTAAAGCGCATGCCGATGGTTTTGGTGCTTTTATTTCACCAAATTTACCACCGCTATTAGAAGCGGGAATTAATATTACGGTTAACAACATTACCCAAATCGATAAAAAACCAGACGGTGCATTTAAAGTTCACACCATTACCCCACAACCTATCGGGGTTATTACTATGTACCCTGGTATTTCACCTGAAGTGATCCGTAATACGTTACGTCAGCCCGTCAATGCAATGATACTACTGACATTTGGCGTGGGTAATGCTCCACAAAATAAAGAATTATTGGAACAATTAAAGGCAGCGACAGATCGCGGTGTTATTGTTATGAACCTTACCCAATGTCTATCAGGCAAAGTGAACATGGGCGGTTACGCAACAGGTTGTGCTCTTGCAGAAGCTGGCGTATTAAGCGGTTATGATATGACACCTGAAGCGGCATTGGCTAAATTACATTATTTATTAAGCCAAGATCTTACCATGGAAGCGGTTCGTAGCCTGATGCAACAAGATCTACGTGGTGAATTAACCCATTAATCGATAATTAACCATTTAATTACCGACAACATAAAAAGAGCCACTATGGCTCTTTTTATGATCTCACTGGATCCATAATCTCATTAATATGGTAATTACAACTGATCATGATCAAAGCGAGCAATATTATTTTCATTCGCTGCATTATCTGTATCACGGGCCATCGCTGTGATATCAACAGCAAAGTCCCGTTTCAATTCTGCTTTTGATTTGAATTTAATCTCACCACCAGCAGCTACCGTCATATGTTCCGCATCAATATTATGCCGTGACTGGTATAGCATTACTGCTTGCTGTGCACTGTCTCGCAATGGTGGTGTTAATACCGAACCATCAAGCCATTTACCTGTTTCAACTGCGGTTAAAATACGTTGATAAATCTCTGGCGTCATTACTGCTAATAGTTGGTTAATGTCCATATTCCTATCCTTATTTTCCATAATTACATCACACCACATTTTTTAGTTCTATCTCAAAAAACGAATTCATTTTTTATAAAACTATCACGCTAAATTAATTTACGACTACCTTGTCATTTACAAACAAAATAATACTGCTAAATTTAACTATCACTTTTTTATGAGTTTATCTTTTGAGCGTTGTTTTATTCTTCTCGCGTACGATGTCATTTCGTCACTTACTCAGTATTAAAGCGATAATATTATTACCGCTACTACTCAGTGGGTGTTTTGACCATTACCGAACCACAGACAGTTTATGTAACGACAACCCCAACTTATGCCAACCATTAAACCTGAATGATGGTCAATGTCGAATCCAACGCACAAATCTCATCTGGCAACGCTATGACACCTTACAAACACCAACCGATGAATATAAATTTAAAGAATTAAAAGCGACCAAAGAATATCAATACTGCCTTGAGTATGCAGCACGTATTGAACCCACAAAATTAAAACAACGTAAAACTAAACGCATACAAGCGTTATATCATAGCTATGAAAGTATTGAACGACTCAATCAAGAGTTACAGTCATCTCAAGATCCGCATATTATTTACTATCGTTGGAATCAGGGAGATCAAATAGCTAAACAACAATTTATTGCGCTTGAAGGCGATGAAAAACTTGAACACCCTGAATTACAGTTAGCGCTTGCTCGTTATTATGTAAATAAAGACAAACATAAAACATTAGATTTATTACACCATAGCCTTAGTCTTTACAAAGCAAAAGATAATATTAATATCAGTATATTACGTTCTCTTTCAACCTTATATTACCAACAGCACAATATGGCGGCGGCTTATGTATGGACCAATATTAGCACCCATTATCAACCCAATCATACGCCTCAAAAAATAACGCGTCATAATCCGTTTAAGTTAACCGAAGACGATCGAAAAAAATTAGATCGCGTAACACTCAACATCATTACAACGTTGAATAACGGCCAATACCATCGTACGGACATCATGACTCAATAGTCATAACAACACGCCATCGAATAATGATATCAGCGCTATTGTCTTAAACAGTCACAGGTACACAGTAAAAGATTAATTGTCGGCAGAAAAAAGCAGTGAAATAGAATTAACACAAAATCGCTCACCTGTTGATGGTGGGCCATCAGGGAAAATATGCCCTAAATGGCTATCACATTGTGAGCAGCGTATTTCAGTACGCACCATGCCATGACTATTATCATTTAAATAACGGATAGACTCTTTGGTAATAGGTGCATCAAAACTTGGCCAACCACAACCTGAATCATATTTATGAGCAGAAGCAAATAAAAACTGCCCACAACAGGTACAAGAATAAATACCCGTTTCATGGTTATGTAGCAAAGTACCACTAAATGGCGCTTCAGTAACTTGTTCACGACACACTTGATAAGCATCAATAGATAACTTATCTCGCCAATATGCATTATCTTTTTTATTCATTCTTCGTGGCCTTTTATAGTGTTTTAAGTAAACCAAATAAATATATTTGCAATTTAGGGGCTCTGTACCACATACTTCTTGTGCAAAAAGTCACATAAACTCGAAAACAGTTTTTACTTTTTGTAAATATGATTAAAAGTTAACAATTACTGTGACGTTAATTTAAACAATATTTGTACAAATTACCGTCGTTGTAGTGGGAATGTAAAAATATACGAACTTTTTTTTGACCTCAAGCAATTTAAACGATTTTTTTGCTTGCAGCCTTACAAAGGTTTCTGTAATTTTACCACCAGTTATATTTCATTAGAAATTAAGTTGTGGAGCAAACTGTAATGACAATTAAAGTAGGTATTAACGGTTTTGGCCGTATCGGTCGTTTTGTTTTCCGTGCAGCGCAAGAGCGCACTGACATCGAAGTTGTTGGTATCAACGACCTAATCGACGTTGAATACATGGCATACATGCTTAAGTACGACTCAACTCACGGCCGTTTCAACGGTACTGTTGAAGTTGAAGGCGGTAACTTAATCGTTAATGGTAAAACTGTACGTGTAACTGCTGAGCGTAACCCTGAAGATCTTAAATGGGATGCTATCAACGTTGACGTAGTTGCTGAAGCTACTGGCCTGTTCCTAACAGACGAGACTGCACGTAAGCACATCACAGCTGGCGCTAAGAAAGTTGTTCTAACTGGCCCATCTAAAGATGCAACTCCTATGTTCGTAATGGGTGTTAACGATTCAACTTACGCTGGTCAAGATATCGTTTCTAACGCTTCTTGTACTACTAACTGTCTAGCGCCTATCGCTAAAGTTCTTAACGACAACTTCGGTATCGTTTCTGGTCTTATGACAACAGTTCACGCAACTACAGCAACTCAAAAAACTGTAGATGGTCCTTCAGCTAAAGACTGGCGTGGCGGTCGTGGTGCTTCTCAGAACATCATCCCATCATCAACTGGTGCTGCTAAAGCAGTAGGCGTTGTTCTTCCAGAAATCAACGGCAAACTAACTGGTATGGCTTTCCGCGTACCAACTGCTAACGTTTCTGTAGTTGACCTAACAGTTAACCTAGAAAAAGGCGCATCTTACGCAGCTATCTGTGCTGCAATGAAAGAAGCTTCTGAAGGTTCTCTTAAAGGCGTTCTTGGTTACACTGAAGATTCAGTTGTTTCTACTGACTTCAACGGCGACACTCGCACTTCAATCTTTGATGCTGCAGCTGGTATCGCACTTAACGATAACTTCGTTAAAGTTGTATCTTGGTACGACAACGAAATCGGCTACTCAAACAAAGTTCTAGACCTAATCGCTCACATCTCTAAGTAATGTAAGCAATTAGCTGACTTTCTTTGAAAGCAGATAATAATAGGCGACGCTTAAGGGTGTCGCCTTTTTTACATCTAAAATATATCGATCAACTAATTAACGCTGTATTCACGCGATCAAGATGATTTAGTATCTTATAAAACAACCTATATATACGTATTTAAGCTATCACACATGAAAGATAGCGATCAAATACGTTACAAAAATAACAAATAAATCTTAATATTCTTTGATATTTTAAAACGAAAAATAAGTTTTCATTGTTTATAGTTTTGCACTGAATATCACCAAAAACATAAACAATGGGCGCTTTCGCCACCTAACATTAAGGAAAAGAAGATGAATTTACATCAACTTTCGATAATTAATGCATTATCTGATGCTGTTACTGTCTGTGAATACCAAGGTATTAAAATTATCCGCATTATTCACCCAATGGTAGAAGCAGGTATTTCTCTTCATGGTGGTCATCTACTTTGGTTTAAACCTACAGGTGAAAAAGACGTAATTTGGTTAAGTGAAAATGCTGAATTTGATCTAACCAAAGCGGTTCGAGGTGGTATTCCTGTTTGTTGGCCATGGTTTGGTAAAGCAGCAACCCCTTCACATGGCTTTGCACGTACTAGTGAATGGTCGTTATCTCAGCATCGTGAAAATGATAGCGGTGTTATTGTTACTTTAACCCTTGAAGATAACCAACAAACACGTGAAATTTGGCCGCATAAATTCCATAACCAAATGACATTTGAAATGAATGCCGAACTTAATGTGAGTTTGACATCAACCAATACAGATACTCAGCCTTGGTCATATGGTGGAGCATTACACACTTACTTTAATATCGCAGATATCAATAATATTTCAGTCACAGGCATGGGCGCTAAATATTTAGATAGCACCCAAGCAGGGAAAGCGTGCCAAGGTAATGATGTATTAACCTTCAGTGCAGAAACTGATCGTGTTTATACTCATCCTCAACCAACGATTATGATTGCTGATAAAAATAATCAACGTACTATTTCAGTGACCAATAACGGTGATAATGCGGCAGTTATTTGGAATCCTTGGCAAGAATTATCAATAAGCATGGCTGACATGGCAAACAATAGCTTTGAAACCATGGTGTGTGTTGAATCAACTATTCATACTCCAACCATTGAATTACAGCCTGGACAAACACATACACTATCCACCCGCATTGCAGTTAACCACTAATTAATAACAATTGTTCGTTATACATCATTAGCAAGCACTTAATCTTGCTAATGATTTCATGCCAGCATCGTACCTGTTGATTCAATCAATACCCACCCGTTACCATCGGGATCATTAAAAGTTGCAAACCGCCCTTCCATCATGGTAATAATTTCAGATAATGCAACCCCACGATGACTGAGTTCTTGATGGGTTGATTGAATATCATGAGTTTGAACGACTAATCCTTGTACCCCTCCCGCTTCCATTCCAGCAAATGGCTTTACTAAACTGATCGTTGTTTCTGCACCTTTTGGTACAAGCTGCACCCACCGAGTTTGTTGACCCTCTGCATGATCCCTAATCACTTCAAAACCTAATACATCACGATAAAATCGCAGTGCTTGATTTTGATCCATGACAGGGATTGACACCGTATCTACACGACAAATAGACATACATCTCGCTCCATATTCTTTTAAACCTCTATATCAACTATCACATATAGAGGTTAAATCAGCCGTTGCTATTTTGTGTAAAAAATACGTTCACTACCTTAAATTCTTACAATTTGTCATTAACTCTTAAGATTAAGACAGAATAAATGACAATTTCAGTATAAAAACCACAATAAAACTGCATTTACCTATCAATCAAAATATTTACTTCAAAAAAGTTCTATTTAATAGCGATAAAAACCACGAGGAATACTATTTTTAGCACTAACATCTAATTGATTAAATTGTTACTTGTGGCGATAAAAAACAACATACTTACAATAACTTTGCAACAATTTAGCTTGCGAAACCCTATTAATTAAAGGATAGTAGTTAACGTAGGTTATTTAATCAGCAATTTAATCCTATTTACTTTTGAAGAAATTTATTTACCGACCCGTAATTCTGCAATACAAAGTGACAAGTTCAGACTAGGCTTAAATAAGTGAACAATGCAAAAACATTATGTTTTTCATTAATTACTCTTAAATATAAGAACGATTCAGGGGGCATACTATGAGTATTTTTGACCACTATCGTCAGCGCTACGAAGAAGCTAAAGACGAAGAGCTTTCATTACAAGAATTCCTTGATATCTGTAAAGACGATCGTAGTTCTTACGTCAACGCAGCAGAGCGTCTTCTAATGGCTATTGGCGAGCCAGAAATGATAGATACCGCACAAGATCCACATCTTAGTCGCTTATTTTCAAACCGTGTAATATCACGTTATGACACATTTAAAGACTTTTATGGCATGGAAGAAGCCATTGAACAAATTGTGTCTTACCTTAAACATGCGGCTCAAGGGCTTGAAGAACGTAAACAAATTCTCTATTTATTAGGTCCTGTTGGTGGTGGTAAATCATCATTAGCCGAAAAACTTAAAAGTTTAATGCAAAAAGTGCCTATTTATATTCTTACAGCCAATGGTGAACGTAGTCCTGTCAATGACCATCCTTTCTGTTTATTTGATAAACAAGAAGATGGCAGATTACTTAAAGATGAATATGGCATTCCTGATCGTTACCTTAATAGCATTATGTCGCCATGGGCAGCCAAACGCTTACATGAATTCGGTGGTGATATTACCCAATTTAAAGTAATTAAAATTCGCCCATCGATTATTGATCAAGTTGGTATCGCAAAAACGGAACCCGGTGATGAAAATAACCAAGACATTTCATCATTAGTTGGTAAAGTTGATATTCGTCAACTTGAACATTTTTCTCAAGATGACCCTGATGCGTACAGTTATTCCGGTGCCTTATGTAAAGCAAACCAAGGCTTAATGGAGTTTGTCGAGATGTTTAAAGCACCGTTAAAAGTGCTACATCCATTACTAACGGCAACCCAAGAAGGTAACTATAACGGTACTGAAGGGCTATCAGCATTACCTTTTGATGGCATGATTTTGGCGCACTCAAATGAATCCGAGTGGCAAACATTCCGTAACAATAAAACTAACGAGGCCTTCTTAGATCGGGTCTACATCGTTAAAGTACCTTATTGTTTACGGGTTTCAGAAGAGATGCGGATTTACGAGAAACTATTACAAAACAGTGAGCTATCATCAGCACCATGTTCTCCAAGTACTCTCGAAATTTTAGCGCGTTTCACAGTATTATCACGTCTTAAAGAGCCAGAAAATTCAAGCGTCTATTCAAAGATGCGTGTTTATGATGGAGAAACCCTTAAAGACACCGATCCAAAAGCAAAATCGTATCAAGAGTACCGTGATTATGCGGGTGTTGATGAAGGCATGAATGGATTATCAACCCGTTTCGCCTTTAAGATCCTCTCTCGTGTATTTAACTTTGATCATGCAGAAGTTGCCGCAAACCCTGTTCATCTATTCTATGTTCTTGAACAACAGATTGAACGTGAACAATTCCCACAAGATATTGCTGAAAAATATCTTGAACATCTTAAAGGTTTCTTAACGCCAAAATATGTTGAATTTATTGGTAAAGAAATTCAAACCGCCTATCTTGAATCTTATTCAGAATACGGCCAAAACATCTTTGACCGTTATGTCAGTTATGCTGATTTTTGGATTCAAGATCAAGAGTTCCGCGATCCTGATACAGGCCAATTATTTGATCGTTCTGCACTTAATAGTGAACTGGAAAAAATTGAGAAGCCAGCCGGAATCAGTAATCCAAAAGATTTCCGAAATGAAATCGTAAATTTTGTCCTTCGAGCTCGAGCGAACAATGCAGGCAAAAATCCGAATTGGACTAGCTACGAAAAACTACGCACTGTGATTGAGAAAAAAATGTTCTCAAATACAGAAGAACTGTTACCGGTTATTTCCTTTAATGCAAAAACCTCAACTGATGAGCAGAAAAAGCATGATGATTTTGTCGCTCGAATGATGGAAAAAGGCTATACCCGTAAACAAGTTCGTTTATTGTCTGAATGGTACTTACGCGTGCGTAAGTCGTCGTAACCAACTGACAACGAGGGGGGAGCTATGGCACATTTTATTGATCGAAGGCTCAACGGTAAAAATAAGAGCACCGTCAATCGCCAACGTTTTTTACGTCGTCATAAGCAGCGAATTAAAGAGTCTATTGCTGATGCGGTAAATAAGCGTTCGATTACTGATGTCGATAGTGGTGAGGATATAACCATCCCCTCTCGCGACATTAGCGAACCAATATTTCATCAAGGGAAAGGGGGACAACGAGAAGTTGTCCACCCAGGTAATGACCAATTTAGTCCAGGCGATCGCATTGAACGTCCACCAGGTGGTGGTGGTCAAGGTGGTGCAGGAGACGGTCAAGCAAGCCCTGATGGTGACGGTCAAGATGATTTTGTATTCCAAATTTCAAAAGATGAATATCTTGATTTATTATTTGAAGACTTAGAATTGCCTAATCTACAAAAAAATGCGATTAACCAGCTTGTTGAATGGAAAACATTTAGAGCAGGTTATAAATCACAAGGCGTACCTTCAAATATCGCGATTGTAAAATCATTGCAAAATTCACTTGCAAGACGAATGGCAATGACCGCAGGTAAACGTCGAAAAGTGCGTGAACTTGAACAAGCGCTTGAGTTACTGTTTACAACTGAGCCCGCTCAACCATTTGAAGAAGAGCGGATTAAACAAGAAATTACTGTATTACGGAAAAAAATTAACAGTACTCCGTTTATTGATACATTTGACTTACGTTATAAGAACTATGAGCGCCGACCACAACCATCAAGCCAAGCCGTAATGTTTTGTTTAATGGATGTATCAGGCTCCATGGACCAAGCAACCAAAGATATCGCTAAGCGGTTTTATATACTGTTGTATTTATTTTTAAATCGTACTTACAAAAATGTTGAAGTGGTATTTATTCGTCATCACACCCAAGCAAAAGAAGTTGATGAGCATGAATTTTTCTACTCACAAGAAACCGGTGGAACAATAGTTTCAAGTGCATTAAAAATGATGTATGACATCGCTAAACAGCGATATCGCCCTGAGGAATGGAACATTTATGCTGCGCAAGCATCAGACGGTGATAATTGGGCTGATGACTCCCCTGGCTGTCGTGAGTTGCTTGATAAACACATATTACCAATGACACGGTATTACTCATATATTGAAATCACGCGTCGGGCACATCAAACGTTGTGGCGAGAGTATGAGGCTTTACATAACAGTCATGAAAATTTTGCAATGCAAAATATAAAAACGGTTGATGATATTTTCCCTGTCTTTAGGGAATTATTTAAAAAACAAGTTAGTTAAATTCATACCATTCTATCGAACTGAATATAATCGGCACACCAATAAACAAGTGCCGATTATAACTACTTATCAGTTAAAGATTGGATAAACATGGGGAGATTGAGTGATGGCAATAATGACAACAACAAAACCACTCAGTGATGGACCAGATTGGACTTTTGATTTGCTTGAACAATATCACGTTGAAATCAAACGTGTTGCTGCACACTACCGTCTTGATACTTACCCAAATCAAATTGAAGTAATCACTGCAGAACAAATGATGGATGCCTATTCTAGTATAGGTATGCCGATCAATTATCACCATTGGTCATTTGGTAAGCGTTTTATTGAAACAGAGCGTGGCTACAAACACGGTCAAATGGGATTGGCTTATGAAATTGTTATTAACTCCGATCCTTGTATTGCTTATCTAATGGAAGAAAATACCATAACCATGCAGGCCTTAGTGATGGCGCATGCGTGTTATGGACACAACTCATTCTTTAAAGGTAATTACCTGTTTAAAACATGGACTGATGCCAGTTCTATCATTGATTATCTTTTATTTGCTCGTAAATACATTACTGAATGTGAAGAAAAATATGGCGTTGATGACGTAGAGAAACTACTCGATTCTTGCCATGCTTTAATGAATTATGGCGTCGATCGCTATAAACGACCTCAAAAAATATCTTTAGTCGAAGAAACTGCACGTCAAAAAGCCCGTGAAGATTACCTTCAATCTCAAGTTAATTCGCTATGGCGCACCATTCCACAACACCAAACTAAAGAAACTGTTATTGAGGAGGAACGCTTTCCCGCTGATCCTCAAGAAAACATCCTCTATTTCTTTGAAAAACACGCCCCACTACTTGAACCATGGCAACGAGAATTAGTTCGAATTGTACGTAAAGTTAGCCAATATTTTTACCCACAAAAGCAAACGCAAGTCATGAACGAAGGCTGGGCAACATTTTGGCACTATTCCATTTTGAATCATCTTTATGATGATGGTTTAGTCACTGACAGATTCATTATGGAGTTTTTACATAGCCACACTAATGTTATTGCACAACCCGAATATAATAGTCCCTATTACAGTGGCATTAACCCTTATGCACTCGGCTTTGCAATGTTCCAAGATATTCGCCGTATTTGTGAAAACCCTACCGATGAAGATAAATATTGGTTCCCTGATATTGCTGGTTCAAATTGGCTAGATACCTTACATTTTGCGATGGAAAATTTTAAAGATGAGAGTTTTATTAGTCAGTTTTTATCACCAAAATTAATGCGTGATTTCAAATTGTTTGCGGTTAATGATGATGACCGTCATAACTATGTCGAAGTCAGTGCGATACATAACGAAGAAGGCTATCGCGCTATTAGAGACAAATTATCATCGCAATATAATCTCAGTAATAATGAACCTAATTTACAAATATGGAATGTTGCTCTGCGTGGTGATCGCTCACTCACTTTACGTTATATTCCACACAATCGTATTCCTCTAGCCGACAGTCATACTGAAGTTATTAAACACTTACACCGTTTATGGGGATTTAAAGTAACGCTAGAAGAAGAGTTGCCTGATGGCCGAGGCAAAATCATTGCTACTTGCCCTGCCAACACCCAATATAATACAGAGATATAACAACGATAAATAACAAACATCTAAAATAAAACGGGGAATCAGCATTACACTGAATCCCCGTTTTAATTATGAATAATAGCTGCAAATATTACTGTTCTTCTTCGTATAAATATTTAGAAATTTTAACGCGATGGGTATACCAAATTGCGCCAGTTTCTCGGCCATATTTTTTAATACGTTCAGCCACTAACTCTGCTTGATGATTATCACAACACCCTTTTAAATCACTATAAAAATCAAGCGCTAATTGACATGCTTCAGGATTCATAAAGTAATAACCGCCTACACGGGTATAAATTTTACGTAATCCATTAATTGTCAGCACATAAAGCGTATTTCCTGATTTTCCCGCCATTCCTTGAAATAAACGGTAATCATAATAATTAAAAGCGCGTGCACGACAAATTTCCTCACATAATTGAGGATCATTTTTACCGTATTTATCAACGATTTTTTTTACTTCTTGCAGTAAATCTAATCGATCATCACTATTTTCAATAAACTCAGCAAAGCTCTCAGCAGCTAATAATCGTTGACATGATTCAATAACATGTTGAATTAATTCGCTTGAATTTTCTGGATTGCCTTTGACAGCATAGCGCATAAAAACACTACTGATATCCGTACGAGCAGCCAATAAATCAGCCAATACTCGTTGGACATCCTGTCCATCTAATGTAATTAACGTATCTAAAATGCTTAAACCTGAGGTATCCATGTAATTATTCACACGGGTTGGCTTTCCATGTTTAATCGTGAGCCAGCCATCTCGAGATAAACGCTGTAAGACTTCACGTAACGTCGTTCGAGTTACGCCAATTAGTTCTGAAAGTTCACGTTCCGCAGGAAGAATCGAGCCCTGAGGAAAGTGATTATTCCAGATACTTTCAATAATGTATTTCTCAGCAAACGTCGCTGGGCTATCAGCCTTAATAACCATCTAAGTTCAATCCAATTCGCTTCTTGCTTATATTATTTATTAACACTCATCATACCACTAGTTGTTCAATAGCTGAAATCTAGTACACCGGCCTAATCTTAAGTAGATAGATATGTACGAAAATAAACCACCTACGCTTCTAAAGATTATATTAGTTACATTATTTTATTAGCTAGCGATATTTTGCCCTTAATATTCTGTATATTGTACCCCTAATGTCTTAGGTATCACCCTCAGTTTGTAATGAAAATGTCATGATAATTTTACATACTTATGTCTGTGATTGACTAATCCAATTCAATCGGTCAAGTTATCATGAATAAACTGGGAGCAAATGGACGCTGCTGCCTGCTTTAAGTTAAATATCATCATCCATTTTTTATGGTGTTTATCTTAAAGAACTCATCACTTCTAAAAATTTTTAGCATGATGCTATTAATTATTAGCTGATTAGTGCTTGCGGGCGACATCCGTATCATTTCATACCTTTAAATTCGTACTAATAATAAGAGATTCAAACATGGCTATATCGCTAGGGAATGCCTTTATAAAAAACTTTTTAGGTAAGGCACCTGACTGGTACAAGATTGCAATTATTTCTTTCCTTATCATTAACCCTCTGGTTTTCTTTCTCATAAATCCTTTTGCCGCTGGTTGGTTACTGGTTGTAGAATTTATATTCACCCTTGCAATGGCACTAAAATGTTACCCACTTCAACCAGGGGGATTGCTTGCTATTGAAGCGGTTGCTATTGGAATGACCAGTGCGGAACAAGTAAAACACGAGCTTGTGGCTAATATCGAAGTATTATTACTGTTGGTATTTATGGTTGCTGGCATCTACTTCATGAAGCAACTATTACTATTTATATTTACCAAAATATTAATAGGTATTAAATCTAAAATACTGCTTTCTCTTGCTTTTTGTCTCATGGCAGCTTTTCTGTCAGCGTTCCTTGATGCCCTTACCGTTATTGCCGTTGTTATTAGTGTGACAGTTGGCTTTTATAGCATTTATCATAAAGTGGCGTCAGGACAAGATCCTATGGTAAATCACGACCATACCGATGATGATCATGTTCAAGAACTAAGCCGCGATGATCTAGAAAACTACCGAGCATTTTTGCGCAGCTTATTAATGCATGCCGGTGTTGGTACAGCATTAGGCGGTGTAATGACGATGGTGGGTGAACCACAAAACTTAATTATTGCCGATCAAGCAGGCTGGCAATTTGGTGAGTTTATTATTCGCATGTCTCCGATTTCGGTTCCTGTTTTAATTTGTGGCCTCTGTACTTGTGTATTAATTGAGAAATTTAAAATCTGTGGTTACGGTGCGAAATTGCCTGACAATGTTCGTACAATTTTAGTTGATTTAGATAACGAAGAGCGCAAACGTCGTACTAATATTGATTATGCTAAATTTATCGTTCAAGGCATTATTGCAGTATGGCTGATTGTCGGTTTGGCAATGCACTTAGCTGCTGTTGGATTGATTGGTTTAACGGTTATTATTTTTGCAACCGCATTTACAGGTATAACCGAAGAGCATGCATTAGGAAAAGCATTTGAAGAAGCTTTACCTTTTACCGCATTACTCGCTGTGTTTTTCTCAATCGTTGCCGTCATCATTGATCAACACTTATTTACGCCCATTATCAGTTGGGTATTAACACTTGAGGGTAATTCTCAATTAACCATGTTCTATATTGCTAATGGTTTATTGTCGATGGTATCGGATAATGTTTTTGTCGGCACGGTATACATTAATGAAGTTAAAACCGCATTACTCAATGGTGTTATCGATCGTAATCAATTTGATATGTTAGCTGTCGCTATTAATACGGGTACTAACTTACCTTCTGTTGCAACGCCTAATGGTCAAGCGGCCTTCTTATTTGTATTAACGTCTGCGCTTGCTCCTCTTATACGCCTATCTTACGGACGTATGGTGTACATGGCTTTACCCTATACTATCGTTTTAACCTTTGTTGGCTTAGCCGGAATTGAATTGTTATTGGTACCAATGACCGATTGGTTCTATAGCATAGGCTGGTTAACTCAAGGCGCAGTAGACGCAGCAACATTAGTTCCTGCCATTGGCCATTAAAATAATATAACCGACTTAATGGCGATTTACTTATCTTCAGAGCTATGTTTGAATAACGCTCAGTAATAAGTGCCCTATATTTTCAAGGCCCTGATGTTCGGGGCTTTGTTTTATCCAAAAAGTCATTAGAGAACCAATAATGCAAGTGCTTAATTCTTTTTCAAAAACACGTTTAGCTTGGTTGCTACTGCTACTATCCATTATTTTCTTTGAAAGTTCAGCGCTCTTTTTCGAACATGTCATGAAGCTAGCACCCTGTGTGATGTGTGTTTATGAACGTGTTGCGATGATGGGAATAGGTATTGCTGCGCTAATTGGCTTACTCGCCCCTAGAAATGGAGTATTACGTTGGTTAGGGTTAGCTGGCTGGGGATTTAGTGCTTACCGTGGCGTAGAACTAGCCTATCAACATGTTGGTTTTCAATTTAATTCTTCACCCTTTGCAACCTGTGATTTATTCGTTCAATTTCCTTCATGGGCTCCTCTTAATCATTGGATTCCGTGGATGTTTGAAGCCTATGGTGATTGTGCCAAAGTAGTATGGACCTTCCTTGATCTCTCAATGCCACAATGGTTAGTGATCATTTTTTCTGCCAACCTTGTTGTATGGGCAGTTATGGTTATCGCACAATTTTTGGGTAACAAGCGTTAAGCTACCGTGTCCGAACAAAAAGCAGAATATAAAAAAGCGAAGCTCGATGCTTCGCTTTTTTGATCTAACAATTACAGCGTTTTACCACAGCATTGTTTAAATTTCTTACCACTTTCACACAGACAAGGGTCATTACGTCCAATACCTTTAAATGGGTTAATGGCCTGCGCACCAGAACCAATCTGCAATTGATCCGCCGCCATCATTACTTCAGTTAGCATTAATGGTAATTGTGTATATAACTCACTGACCGCAGGCATTCCGGTCACACCCGCTTGTTCCATTTGTGCTAATGTTCCCGCTTCATCAACCTGCAACATTAATGTGGTTAGTAATGCAGATAACATTCGCATAGTGCCATCAGAGACGGTTTGCTGTTGCCAATTAGGCTCAATAAATACCCATACGGCTAAAAAGCCTTGCGAAAATTCACGTAACGCACTTTGATTACTGCCATCTTGTTGCCAAACCAAACTCTCCGGTAATTGGTATTCACCCGCTTTAACCCTACGATATTGCATATCAAAGTGACTAAGAATCAGCTTTTTGTCAGTATCATCAACCATGACGACCACTGAATCATCACCTCCGCCATTGATTAAGACGGGTAACCACACTTCGGGCTCCATTGGCTTTGGATTAGCATTCGCTGCAAATAAAGCGCCTTCAATAAAAGCCGCTGACATACCTTGCCAATGTGATGATAACGTCATTAATGTATTCATTCGATGTCCTACTCATTAATTCTTTTCATTCGTTTTAGCGGTATTATACGTCGAATATGAATAACAATAGCCATAACGACACCATTAATCACCGTAAATAGCTAAAATTTGACAAAGTTAAAAGCAAATTAAATAAAAATACGTTATTTATAGCCCCCGATTTATATCTGATGGATTCACTTATGTCACCCCATTCACTGAATGCGATTATTGCCGGAGCCAGCGGCTTAGTCGGTACTGAGCTATTACATCAATTACTCGATCACCCTCGTTTTAATCATATCTACGCCTTGGCGCGTCGCCCATTATCTTTTCATAGTAAGAAATTACATCAAATTATAGACAGCCAATTACGTGTTATTGCTTGGGAAAACGATCAACCCGTACCTGAATATGGTTTTATCTGTTTAGGCACAACTAAAAAAAAGGCGGGCACCAATCAAGCTCTTGAAGCAATTGATGTTAATTTAGTTAAAAATGTTGCCATTAGCATGAAAAATTTAGGTGTAAAACATCTTTTTGTGATATCAAGTTTAGGCGCATATAAACATTCACCCTCTCATTATTTGCGCTGTAAAGGTAAAATGGAGCAAGCATTAACAGCATTAGCGTTTGAACATTGTGTGTTTGTTCGCCCAGGTCCACTCAAAGGTGAACGCAATAATCCCCGTAAAGATGAACTCGCCCTTCAACGTATTTTTGAAACTATCCATCCAATAATGGTTGGTCCACTGAAACACTTCACACCCATTCCAGCAGAAGATGTTGCTACCAGCATGGTCAAACTAGCAATGGCATGTGATAAACAGCACTTACAACCTATCACTATTATTTCTGGTCATCATCTACACGCTATGTAAAAACAAAGATGACAAATTAGTCGACTCGCACTAGACTCTTGCCCCTTAGCGTATTTACCGAATAGAGCAAACACCCCTATGCGAGTTATTTTAGGCCCGATGGAAGGCGTATTAGATCATCTAATGCGTGAGATGCTAACCGAGATTAATGACTATGATCTTTGCGTAACTGAATTTATACGTATCATTGATAGCCTACAACCAAATAGTGTTTTCTATCGTTTATGTCCTGAATTACATCAAGGCGGTAAAACACGCTCTGGTACACCAGTTCGCGTTCAACTATTAGGTCAAGATCCACAATGGATGGCTGAAAATGCCCATCGTGCCTGTAACCTCGGTTCTGCGGGCATAGATATTAATTTTGGCTGCCCTGCCAAAGCGGTAAATAAAAGCCGTGGTGGTGCGGTATTACTAAAAGAACCAGAATTAATCTATCAAATCGTTAAAGCAACCCGTGCAGCGGTTAATCCAATCAAACCTGTAACCGCCAAGGTACGTTTAGGTTGGGATGATCCTCAACAATGTTTTGAAATTGCAGATGCTA
This sequence comes from Photobacterium carnosum, assembly GCF_002849605.1. Classification (GTDB taxonomy): domain Bacteria; phylum Pseudomonadota; class Gammaproteobacteria; order Enterobacterales; family Vibrionaceae; genus Photobacterium; species Photobacterium carnosum. The sequence goes on along the minus strand of NZ_NPIB01000009.1, from coordinate 41,779 downwards.
TTGCACAGGCAGGCGCTGATGAAATAGTGATTCATGCGCGCACAAAAGATGATGGCTATAAAGCAGATACCATCAAGTGGGATTATATTCGCCAACTTCGTCAACATGTTACATTACCGATTATTGCTAATGGTGAAGTCTGGAGCAATGCTGATGGTCAAGCGTGTTTAGCCGCAACCAATACCGATGCTTTAATGGTTTGCCGTGGCGCACTCAACTTACCTAACTTAGGTAATGTGGTTAAATATAATCAAGCGCCAATGACCTGGGAGCAAGTATTAGTCCTATTATTAACCTACTCTCAATTTGAAATTAAAGGCGATAAAGGCTTATATTATCCTAATCGTGTAAAACAATGGTTTGCTTACTTACGCCACCAATACCCACAAGCAAAAGTATTATTTACTGATATTCGTTGTCTTAATAAAGCGACACCAATTATTGAACGATTAGAACTTGCGCAACAGCAATTATCGTTAACAGTGTAAAAATCCATATTTAATCAGCGGCTCCCTCATAATACTAAAGGATCGATAATGCGTTGGAAGAATTCTCGCCAAAGCTCAAACATTGAAGATAGACGTGGCGATAGCCCTGCTCAAGCTGGTGTGCCAGCGGCAGGTTTATTGCGTCTAGTCCCTTTACTGATGCGCAGTAAAATAGGCCGAATCATATTAGTCATCGGTGGCTTATTTTTAGCTTTTCAATATTTCACTGGTGGCGGTAGTTCCCTTGGTTTACAACAATCTCATACTGCTAAAAAAGCCGCGGTACAATCTAACGATGAAAATAAGCAATTTGTTGCTGCCATTCTTGGTACAACAGAAAGTGTCTGGAACAAGCAACTATCGGGAAAATATCAGCCACCGACGTTAGTTCTGTATAACAATGTCACTCATACAGGTTGTGGTACAGGATCAGCACAAACAGGCCCATTTTATTGCCCTGCAGATCAAAAAATATATCTTGATCTTGGCTTTATTAATGAATTAAAAAAATTAGGTGCCCCTGGTGATTTTGCCTTTGCTTATGTGATTGCACATGAGGTTGGTCACCATGTTCAGAAATTACTTGGTACAAGTGACAAAGTCCATCAACTACAACAACGAAGCGATAAAGTCACCGCCAATAAGCTCAGTGTAAAATTAGAGCTTCAAGCCGACTGCTACGCTGGTGTTTGGGGTCACTATGTAAATCAACAAGGTATGCTTGATGCAGGTGATATTGAAGAAGGGATCAATGCTGCCAGTGCCGTTGGCGATGATCGTTTACAAAAATCAGCAGGACAAGCTGTACAGCCAGATACATTTACTCATGGCAGTTCACAACAGCGTATTTCATGGTTTAAAAAAGGTTTTAAATCAGGCGATCCAAAAGTCTGTAATACTTTTGCTCGTCCATAGTTTGCACTAAGAGTGTAATCAAATTAAAAATGCCCCCGTAACAGTCAGTGACGGGGGCATTTTTTATGACATCAACGGATTATTAGCCGCTTATTCACTAATACGATTAGGATGATTTAGGATGTGGTCTTCCCAATCAATCACATCAATTTCATACACGATTTTATCACGTACAGATTCATCTGCAGCATGCATTGCCTCTTTCGAGCCTGTAATCAAAGGATGCCACTCAGGTAATGGTTTACCTTCTGCTAATAACCGATACGCACATGTTTCAGGTAACCATACAAATTCTTCAATACGCTCACGGGTTAATTTTAGACACTCTTCACCTGACTCAAACCGATTAGCATAATCTTTACATGAACATGTTTTATTATCGAGCAAACTACAAGCGACATTAGTGTAGTAAATATCATCGGTATCATCATCAATTAACTTATGTAGACAACACTTGCCACAGCCATCACAAAGTGATTCCCACTCTTGATCTGTCATTGTCGTTAAGTCTTTCTGTTGCCAAAAATGGGTCATGATACTTATACCAGTATTGTTATTTGTGCCGTTAAATACGCCACAATAATGAATGGGCTTATCAAAAAAGAAAGCAGGCACTTTTTATAGCGATCAATACGGTAAACTGCAAATTAAAAATACCTATTAATCGTCAATATCCATAGAAATAATAGTTATTATCATTTAGCGTAGGAATAAATAACTAATCTGTAAATAATCACTACGGATAAAATCACTAAGTTATTTGGCTTTTAAGATTAACAATGGTAATTTGCGCAGCCGATTTGCAAAGCAGAAAGAGAGAAATATGATGGAATGTCGTTTAGGTTGTGGAGCGTGCTGTATTGCACCGAGTATATCATCTTCGATTCCAGGCATGCTTGATGGAAAACCTGCGGGAAAGCGTTGTGTGCAGCTAAATGAAAATAATTTATGTCGATTATTTGGTAAATCTGAACGCCCTGCGGTATGCCATAATTTTAAAGCTTGCTCTGATATTTGTGGTAATACCAACGAACAAGCCTTTATAATTATTACCGAACTTGAGCAAATAACCGGATGATTATTGCTACTTATTTACTAAAGAATAACGTTATTCTTTAGCTGCGCCAGTCAGAATATGTAATGCACTTTTGGCTTTTTCTACCACTTGACGGCCAGAATATGTCAAATATCCTCCATCCTCTTCAGTTACTAATCCTTTAGCATACAGACGTTGCGCTGCAGAGATAACAGCAGGACTTGCATCACTATGTACTTTAATACCTTCCATATTGCTATGCATAGGGAATTTTACTAGCAGATTCATTTCATCAACGATATCGGGAGTGTACAGCATAGTCACCTCTATAATATGGAAAATCCCAGTGGGATAAATAATCTATTATTAATATTAGCGTTTGTTGGTAAGAAAACTAGGTGCAGAGATCAATATCTGAAGATCTTTCTCTCTCAAAATGAGATCCACATCAAAAAATTGAATATCTATAAGTCATTCAGTTTCATTTTTGTATAAAAAACAACCTAAGTTATTGAGAGATATAAAAAAGCCGCTGTGCAAAATCATCATAATATATGAAACATCTTGCTCTTAGCGGCTTTTGGGTGGCTATTCTTTACTACTGTGCTTGAATACCAACAATTAACCATGGCGCATTAGGTTTACGTAAATCACGCTCTAAATGCCATACATCATTAATGTCTTCTTCTACACCTTCAACACTATCTTTATAACGACCACTAAACTTAATGCTTAATTGTGCCATATTTGCGTCATGATCAGCGCGCACAAGTTCAGCATCAACATACATTACTTCTGTGTGTTGTTCTTCAGACAGTTTTGCACGCTCGGCAGTTAAATCCACTAATAAAGCTGGAGACACGTACTCACGAATTTTTTCTAATTCGTTATGGTTCCATGCGCCTTGAATAATACGATAATGATCACGAGAACCATTTAAGAATGTATTCATATTAAAGTTTGGCGGCAAATTAAACGGCACATCGCTATCTGTTGATTCAAAACCAGATGACTGTTGTTGCTGTGCTGCGCCTTGACGGAACTGTTGCTGCTGACGTTGCTGTTGTTGAGGCTGACGAGGAGAATTACCCGCATAAGACTCACGGTGCCCCATCGGAGTACCTTTATTAGCGCGCATTGCTTTAAATAACTTAAACAATACAAAAGCGATGATACCAATGATAAGAATATCCATAAATTGGATACCATCAAATGCACCACCAAAGAAAGCAGCTAACAAACCACCAGCAAGAAGACCACCTAACAAACCACCCATTAGGCCTTTTTTCGCTGATGACGCTGCGGTTGGATTTTGTTTACGGATAGTATCAGTCTGTTGTGGTTGTTGCTTACGAACCGGAGCGGTTTTAAAGCTTTTACCAAATGACTTACCACCACCGAATCTTTTTGCTTCTGCATGTGATGCTGTAAACGACACCGCCACAATAAGAGCAAATACGGTAAAAAAGCGTTTCATAATAATCGGTATACCTTCGTCATTAACTCTAAGCATCGTAGCTATTCGCCACAAAATGTCAATTTAATCACTCATTAAAATTGTTACTAAGGTTTAACATCAACGGTGTTTATTTAAAACAACACATTAAACACATAACAATCAGACAACTAACACTAGTAATATAGACATTATTTTACGTGATTTTTTATATAATTAAACATAAAGATATTTACTGTGCATATTTATGCGTAATAAATTGAACTAATACAACCTAAAAGGTGAAAATCCTAATATCATTTCATATATTATCCGCAGTAAAGGTTTATTATTATATACTGTTTTTTATAGCATCAATGAAAGTTAACACTCTCTATTCAACGAGGTTACTTTCATTACTTATTATGATTTTTCTCAATGGAGATATCTATGCAAGAGAACAATACACATAGTAAATTTGTGGGTTATCTATTGTGGATTTTTGGTTTTACAGGCGCTCACCGTTTTTATTATGGCAAACCAGTAACCGGCACTATTTGGTTTTTAACACTCGGTTTATGCGGAATCGGTTGGTTAATCGATTTCTTTTTAATCCCATCAATGAACCGTGAATCTGATTTACGTTTTGCCAGTGGTGAAATTGATTACAATATTGCGTGGCTACTACTGACATTCCTCGGTGTATTTGGTGTCCACCGTATGTATATGGGGAAATGGTTAACAGGTATTCTTTATTTATGTACGTTTGGTTTCTTCCTTATCGGTATTCTTATCGATTTTTGGACGCTTAATGATCAAGTATCACTAGAAAACACAGAGAAACGAAACGCTTAGCATTTAAATTTGGTGATTTGTATTACGGCATTATATGCTTCTGCCACTTAAGGCAGTGGTAATACCTTAATACTTACATTATGGGGAAATTATATTTCCCATAATGGCTCAGGGATGGCAATTATTAGAATAATTAAAAAAGCAGTCTATCACTAGACTAATTACGACAATTGCAAACAGACTTAAAGAGTATAATTCCATGGCAAGAAGAAATGATCATACCCGCGAAGAATTGGTAAATATGACACTTGAGCAAGTAAAAAACTTTCTCAATGAGCATCCACACCATGAATTAAGCTTACGTAAAGTCGCAGGGATGATTGGCTATGTTCCAAGTACTTTAGTCAATGTCTTTGGTAACTATAATCTGCTACTCCTTCATGCCGTAGCTCAAACACTTGACGAATTATTCCAACAAGCTGAGCTTTGTGTCCGTGATTCAACCACGTCACAACAAGCACTTCGTAATCTGGCTTTCTGTTATCTTGATTTTGCTACCGCACATCCTTACCGTTGGCAGTTAATTTTCCAACATACAATGAATGGCGAAGATCTACCTGAATGGCAAACTGATCGTATTGATAATATGACGGGTATGCTTGAAGCATTAATTGGTCAAATTAATGATGAAATGACAGATAAAGAAGTACTTGAAGCAAGCCGTGTTATTTGGGCTGGCGTACACGGTATTACCTTATTAACTGTAGACGATAAATTATTCACCTCAACCCCTGTTGATGGTAAAGCATTGATCAATAATCTATTAGATACCTACCTTAATTCATGGCATAAATAATTTAACGAGAACAGCAGAATGTCCCCTAAGCCTCAGTCAAGTCTGTTAACTAAACGACGGTTTTTGCCTTATTTCCTTACACAGGCTTTAGGGGCATTTAACGATAATGTTTATAAAAATATTCTGCTTATTTTTATTGCATATGCTTCAATACATACACTTCCACTTAATGCCGATCTATTAATTAATTTGGCTGCAGGGTTATTTATTCTGCCCTTTTTTTTATTCTCAGCATCTGCCGGTATTCTCGCTGATATTTATGATAAGGCTAAAATAATACGCATAGTCAAACTTGCTGAAGTCATTATTATGTGTGGTGCTGCCATCGCTTTTATTTACCAAAGTTATCTATCATTATTATTTTTATTGTTTTTAATGGGTACTCAATCTGCTTTCTTTGGCCCCGCTAAATATGCCTTATTGCCACAACACCTTAAAAAAAATGAATTAATATCAGGTAATGCGCTAGTTGAAACTGGCACTTTTCTTGCTATTTTACTCGGTACTATTATTGCGGGGATAATAGCTAATAGTGACAATAGCCGTTATATTGCGGCTGCTAGTGTGATTCTGTTTGCTATTTTAGGTTATATAACTTCATTAGCTATTCCTGCTGCGCCACCAAGTCAGCCTCATATTAAATTTCATTGGCGTCCATGGCAGCAAACACGCCACACCATGAAAATAGCCCAGCAAGATAAAATAATATTTCAGTGTATTATCGGTATTAGTTGGTTTTGGTTCCTTGGCGCATGTTACTTAACCCAATTCCCTAACTTTGCTCGATCTAATTTAGGCGGCCAAGCTTCCTCTGTGTCTTTTTTATTGACCCTATTTTCTATCGGTATCGCTATTGGTTCAATGTTATGTGATCGTTTATCACACCATCGCATTGATCCTGGCATCGTTCCTATCGGCTGTTTTGGAATCAGTCTGTTTGGGTTCGGGCTCTACGCCATGACACCCACAGTGATTCCTGTCAGTGACTCAATATTAACGTTCGTCGCACAACCCTCACTGTGGCCAGTTTTTATCTCTCTATTATTGCTTGGGGTCGCTGGCGGTATTTTTATTGTGCCGTTATATACCTTAATGCAACAACGCGCCCAAGAAGATCAACGTGCTCAAATTATTGCGGCTAATAATATTTGGAATGCGGTCTTTATGGTCATTAGTGCCATTGTTGCCATTATTTGTTTATCACTATTACAGCTGTCTATTCCTCAGTTCTTCTTATTATTATCAGGATTAAATGGGCTCGTTTTGGTGTATATCTATTTTCAAGCACCAGATTTCTTCTGGCGCTTCGTGGTATGGGTCGTCACTCACACCATGTACCGCGTCCAGCATCACAATCTTAACAACCTTCCTCAACAAGGAGGCACATTGTTAGTTTGTAACCATGTTAGTTATATGGATGCCCTACTGTTGGCTGGCGCTTGCCCTCGCCCAATTCGCTTTCTAATGGATAAAAAAATTTACAACCTGCCAATCGTTAATGCTTTTTGTCGAGCTTGCAAAGCCATTCCTGTAGATGCAAATGATCGTAAATCAGTCCGTACTGCATTTTCTCAAGTGGCTACCGATCTAAAAAATGGTGATATTGTGTGTGTATTTCCGGAAGGGCATCTGACACAAGATGGCGAAATAGCGCCCTTTATGCGAGGCATTGATTTGATCATTAAGCGTTCAAGTGTTGAGGTGATCCCTGTCGCTTTACAAGGTTTGTGGGGCAGTTATTTTAGTCGTAAAGGTGGACATGCTTTACTTAAATGGCCTAAACGTTGTTGGTCAAAAGTCACTATTGTTGCAGGAAGTTGTGTACATTCAGAAGCAACCAATAGCCAATTACTGCGTCAACAAGTCATAGCCTTACGGGGTGATAAACGTTAATCATAACGCGATTATTCGTCGTCAGCACCTCAACCAAACTAATTCAGAACAAACGCACCAACACCTATAATAAAAAAACGAAAGTAAAAAGGCGAAGCTGTTACGCTTCGCCTTTGTGTTTATATACGTTTACTTTTAGGCTTGTGATGCTAGCCACTTTGCCAAATCTGAACGGGAAACCTTTACATTTTGGGTAAAGCATTCAGGTAATGAAAAATAGCGAATCGGCCGCTTATGTGGCGCGACATTTTGTGACATATAAGTCACTAATTGATCAACTAAATAACTGTCTAGCGGTTGTGCGGTGGTTACTATCGCCACCGGTCGAGCACCAAAGTCATGATCATCTATTGGTAAGACAATAACTTGGTTAACCGCAGCGTGTTGTAATAATACTTGTTCAATGTCTTCGGGTTGCACATTTTCGCCACCGGAAATAAACATATTATCAGCACGACCACGAATAAATAATTCATCATCATGCCACTCGCCTAAATCTTTGGTCGCAAACCAATCATCATCGTCACAGCCCAATAACGAAAAAATCGTATTATTACGGTAATACCCTAAACATAATACTTTGCCACGTACCCAAATTTCACCATCACGTAAAATAAGCTCACGATTTGGTAAAACTGTCCCCACACCGGCACTGCTATTAGCACGTTTAACAGTTATGGTTGATGCCATTTCTGTCATCCCATAACCACTCCAACATTCAATTCCCGCTTGTTCCGCCGCGGTGGTTAAACTGACCGGAATTGTAGCCCCGCCTAATAACACTTGTTGTAACTGGTGCTGATGTGCGTATTCAGAATCAAGGAAGCGTTGCAATTGCGTTGGCACCAATGAAGCATGACTCACCCATTGTAAGGCTTGTTGCTGTAATGCGGGTTCCACCAAAACGATACGTGCGCCACGGTATAACCACCGCCAAACAATCGCTAATCCTGAAATATGAAATAACGGCAGCGACAATAACCAACTATCATCAGCGGTAAAGGTCATTTGCTTTAATAACCCACTCGCGCTAGCTAAATGTGATTGTGGATGATGAACAACCGCCTTAGGTAAACCTGTCGATCCTGATGTTAGCGTGAGTGAAACCGGACGGTGCTCTTGCCACATCACAGGAATAATACGTTCAGACGTTACAGCCGGATTTAAAGAAAGCGTATGCCCCGGCAATTGTTCTGCCACAGATATATCTGGACACCAAATGTGATTATTTCCCAATGCCGTTAACTGTTCAATTAACGCCTTCGAGGGCAACTTAGGATTAAGGCCAACATAACGGGCACCAACACGAATAATGGCTAATAACAGCCACAACACGTCGATACTGTTTGGCGCAACCACCGCAACTAATTGATCACGCTTGACCCCTTGAGCCACAAGTTGCTGTGCATAAGTTTCAATATTGGCGGTAACTTCAATCCAATTCCACGTAACAGCCCCTGCGTTTGCATCACCTAATGCAATCGCAATCTCTGTTGGTCGTTGCTCAGCCCAATATTGCCAAGGCCACATTTGAAATGCTGTTTTTATTTGTGCCATACCATGTCTAATTCAGATAAAGGGATCACTGGCAGTTCACAGCCTGGCCATGATTGTATTAATTGAGCTTGAAATAACTGCATTGTGTCTAACCCGGGGATCACATTAGGCGTTTGCCACTGTGCTAAACGTGCCAACTGGTTTAAGCCTAAACTTGATTCAATGCTAGAGCTAATCACGGCGGTCAATCCAACGGCATGTGCTTGCCCGATCAATGAAATACAGCGTTCAAGTGAACCAATTAAAGTCGGTTTAATAATAATCGCCGCAACACCTGGTTCTGCTTTCACTTCAAACCCAGCATCACGTACGGTCTCATCCCAAGCAATATTAATTCCAGTTTGTTGTGCAAACGCTAAACTGTCACTCGGTAAACGGCAAGGCTCTTCTAAAAAGGCAATACCACTGCGGTGTTCAGGCTTAACATACTTAGCAAATTGTTGTGCTTTTAGCGGTGTCCATTGGCGATTAGCATCAAGTCGTAATTGCATATCCGGAATCGCTTCAAGTAGCATATTCGCCACAATGCCATCACGCACGGCTTCATACATGCCCACTTTAATTTTAGCCACTTTATCGCCAGGCATCTGATTAAACCGTTCAACTAAATCATCAGGATCACCACAACATAATGGTGCCACTAAATAATTACCCGTAACCGGAAGTTCTGCGGCTAACTCAGCCATCGCACAACTAATACCAAAAGCAACAGATGGCAAAGCTGACTCAAGATCAAGTGCTTCACCTGCAACCCATTGTGAGAGTAGCTGTTGTGCTTGCTCGCCCGCTTCTGTGGCAGTTTCAACACTAAATTCAGGTAATGGCGCAATTTCACCATAAGCTAATTGTTGATCTTGGCATAACTCAACCACCCAACCTTCACGTGTAATCAAACGTTGGTCTCGTAAAATAACCCCAGAATCCATTGGAAGTTGGTATTGAAATAACTTAGCGCTGCGCATTACATTTCCTTATATGGTGCTAAAGCTGAATTTAACGAATACTCTAGCCAGAAAACAGAGTCTCTTATTACTTTATAACGTTATGATTAATCAAGAAAGGCTAATAATGCCGTCGTAAAAGCAATAGGTTGTTCAATATGGATATTATGACCCGCATTATCAATAACCGTTACTGCTAATCCACAAGCCAACGCTAAGTCTAGAAACTTAGTATCATGCTCACCGCACAGATAATGTATGGGTAGTGAAAGCTGTTGTAATTGGGGTAATAATTGCGGCTGTTTAGCGAGCGAGGTCGCTAACATCATTCTAGCTATACCAGAGCCTAAATTATCACTTCGTTTTGTAATCAAAGCCTGTCGCTGTTCTGTCGTCAGTGACATAAAAACAGGTTGTTGATACCAATCTTGTAATACATCGACCAATGGCTGTTGTGCAAATCGTGCCGCCCAACGTTGATCGTGCTGATAACGCGGTTCTCGTTCAGCATCAGGTAATCCAAAATGCCCACCTTCAAGCAACACGTTAATTAATCGGGGTCCATTCGAGGATACAGATGAATTTTCCGCCAATGCACACGCATGATACATCGCTAAACGTGCGCCCATCGAATAACCGATAAGCACATAATCATTAACGCCACGGTGGGCTAATGTTGCAGTCAGTGCTTGATGAATCACCTCAAAGCCACCATCTGGCGCTTCGGTTGTCATTTCAGCATCAACAAACGCACTCAGCCCATGACCGGGTAAATCGATAGTTATGCATTGCTGAGTCGCAGCAAGCTGACTAATAACATAACGCCAATCACGACCATTACCCAATAATCCATGTAAAAACACCAATGTCGGTTGATTGATATCGGCTTTAGTTCCAAAGGTTTCAGAATAAAGTAGCATGCTCAACCTCAGCAAAGAGTGTCTTTAACATTGATCCGGCTTCACCCGCTGGGGTTTTAATTTCAACTAAAGTTGTGCCTGCTTGTAATTGCCCTTCACGGATCGCCGTTTCAGCGGCGGTCAATGATGTTGGTGCGCAATACTGTAAGCCAAACATCGCTGCCGCATGGCTAAACTCAAACCCATGTGGCATACGATAAAAATCATCTTTTTGCTGATCAGGCACAGGCAACATATCAAAAATACCACCACCATCATTATTGGTGACAATAATAACAATTGGATATTGCTGTTGATGTAATAATGCCAACGAATTGAGATCATAAAGCAGCGAAGTATCACCGATCAAACACACTAAAGGTGCTTTACGTGCTCGCTGTACACCTGCTGTGGTCGCAATTAAACCATCAATGCCCGATGCACCACGGTTCGCAAATGTCGCAGTTAAAGGTAATTTAGCGCACATATCCAATAATCGAACAATCATGCTATTACCCAAAAACAATTCTGTTTGAGGTGTGATCCACTGCATGACTTGTGCCGCCAAACCCAATTCAGAAAAACGATTACCATGAGCTGCAACGATATCAAAATAACGCTGCGATGCTTCAACTAATGGCAGTGCCCATTGTGAATGTACGGACTCAGTGGTTAATGCTATTGCTGCTTGCGCCCACGCTTCAACATTCGCTTGAATACGTTGGCTACGGCGATGATTAGGATCTAATCGACCAGCAAGAGGATCAATCAGTAAAAAAGACTGCCACGTTTGGCTGCCAATTAACTGTAATAGCCGTTTTGAAACGATACGGCCACCAAATTGCAGTAATACTTGTGCTTGTTGTAGGTGATGTTGGCAGGCAGCGTTTTGTAACCACCCATCAAATCCAGCGTAATCACTACTACCACCCGCTTGTGGATCCACCAGCAATGGCCAGCCTAGCGCAGAGGCTAATTGTTGCACTGCTTTAAGCTCATTCGCAACCAGTCGACCTGCAACAATCACCCCTTTTTGAGCACACAATGTTTGCCACTGAGTCGGATCAATTGTCGCAGTTGTTGACGACAGCAAAGCTTGATGCTGACAATACGAAGTATGATCCTGCTGCCATTGTGCAACAGGCGTAAGATAATCACTGAAATCAACATCATCGCCATACAGCGGCTCAGGATAATGACAATTAAAATGTACCGAACCACCACGCAATTGTTGCTGTTGCATTACATCATCAACAGCACACAACAACCAATTAGGGTCAATATCCAAACTTGGACTAGGTACATCTAAAAAATGGCTCACATGATCAGAAAAGATCCCATGCTGACGAATCGCTTGATTAGCGCCACATTGAATTAATTCAGCTGGGCGGTCAGAGGTTAACAACACCAATTTCTCACCCGTTAAACCAGTTTCAGCCACCGCGGGTAATAAATTCGCTACCGCTGTACCTGATGTCACAATAACTGCGACCGGAGATTGAGATGCTTTAGCTAAACCTAAAGCTAAAAAACCCAAACCTCTTTCATCAAAATGGGTATGAATGGTCAGTTGGGTTAGTTTTGCCGCCGCCAACGTTAATGGTGTCGAACGAGAGCCTGGTGCAATGCAAACATGTTGCACGCCAAGTCTCATTAATTCTTCAAGCATTAAACTTGCCCAGCAACCATTTAATGCTGCGCGGTATGGTTGGCTGGTTGTTAATGATGGCTGTGTCATGCGCTTTTATATTCCATCTTATCGATACTCTTACCGTCATCAGAACTAGGCTGTTCAAATAAACTGCATAAAGTTGATGTTTTACGATCAAGTTCTTTCCATTCACTATCAGCAACGGATCCAGGCACAATACCCGCGCCAGCAAATAAATGTAGATCATCGCCGCTGATCATTGCACTACGGATCGCAACACAAAATTCACTGTGTTGTTGACCAATATAGCCCACAGCACCGCTATACCAACCACGGGCAAAGGGTTCATGTTCCGCAATAAAATGTAATGCGGCATCCCGAGGTAAACCCGCGATGGCAGCTGTTGGCTGTAAGCTGTCAAGTAAATCGGCGCTCAATACCGCATCATTGAGTTGACCATCAATGCTACGCTTTAAATGCTGCACTTTACGTAACTGCACTAATTCAGGAACAGGAGCAACATTCATCGACTCACACTGTGGTATTAAACGTCCAACAATATCATCAACCACTAAGCGATTTTCATAGCAGTTTTTAGTATCGGCTAACAACCATTGGGCTAATTGTTGATCTTCTTGGATATCAGCACCACGGCCAATCGTGCCTGCCAGAGCTTCCGTTTGTAAAGCACGATCATGGCGTTGAAACAATCGTTCTGGTGTTGACCCAACAAAACAATGCTCCGCATCTAATGCCATCAAAAAATGAAAACTATTACTATTACTACCACGACTCGCTTTGAGTAGTTGCGCGGGTAATACTGGGTGGTCTAGCTGCAACGTTGTCCGTCGAGCCAACACCACTTTTTCAAATTCATCGTTGGCAATACCTGTTAATGCTTGTTCAATCATGGTTGACCAACCTGCAAAATCAGGGCTATAACTACGGCTTAAAATACGACTATCAATGTCGGTGACCACTGCTGGATTGATGGCGATTTTTTGCAGCATCGCTAACATTCGAGGTTTATCGTCACTCATATTGGCAGCAAGATGCCATTCACCATCGAAACGAATAATTTCAAGTAATGGCAAAAAGAAAAAAGAAGAAAGACAACGACGATTGCGATCAGTATGACCATCAAAAGAACGTCCACCCCAGACTCGCTGATCATCCGTAATAACTTGTTCCGCAGTTAACGGATCAGTAAACGTTTTGATCTGCCCTAAAGCAACCACTTCTTCACGACAATCTCGAGATTGCCAATAAAATTTAGGAAATAGAGACTGAGCATCCATCCAATCAATTAAATCAGTATTTGCAGGCAGTTCTAGTTTTACTAGTAATCGTTGAGTTGTTACTGATGCTTGTTTAATGTTAGCAATCAATAATGCAACGGCTTGTTGTAACGCAGTCAAGATAACCTCGCTCAGCTAAATATCACCAATACGGCTCATCCCTGGCTGAAAGATATGCCAATCATGGACATACTTGATTCTTTGCTGAAAAGAATCATTATTTCAATGGTTATCTAACGAGACAAGCATTGATTATCAGCAAAGAATAATGATTTGGGTATTCTACCTCACTCGATAGCATCTGACTAATGAAGTAACGTCATTCCTTTTGGCTATATTTCAGCATAAATAGCTGAACCTTAACCATAACTCTAGTCGATAACACAGCTAGTATGGGTTTGAAATAACACAAAAAACTATTTTACAAAATTTTATGCTAAAAGGTGTTCCTTTAAACTGGTTTTATAGTGTAATTTGTGAGGATACCAAAAATCATCATCAGGAAAGTATTATATGCAAAATTTCGGGATGTCATCCAAGCTCAATAATGTTTGTTATGATATACGTGGTCCCGTTCTTAAGCATGCTAAACGCATGGAAGAAGAAGGCCAAAAGATACTTAAACTTAATATTGGCAATCCAGCGCCATTTGGGTTTGATGCCCCTGATGAAATTCTGGTTGATGTGATCCGTAACTTGCCAACATCGCAAGGTTACTGTGATTCAAAAGGTATTTACCCTGCACGCAAAGCCATTGTTCAACATTATCAAAAATGTGGTTTATTAGACATTGACGTTGAAGATGTTTTTATTGGTAATGGTGTATCAGAATTAATTGTGATGGCGATGCAAGCATTGCTCAATCATAAAGATGAAATTTTAGTCCCTTCTCCTGATTATCCATTATGGACTGCTGCCGTGTCACTTTCTGGTGGTACTGCGGTGCACTATACCTGTGATGAGCAATCTGATTGGTATCCTGATCTTGATGATATCAAGAAAAAAATCGGACCACATACCCGTGGTATCGTACTGATCAACCCTAATAATCCGACAGGCGCTGTTTATAGCCGTGAATTTTTATTAGAAATCGTTGAAATTGCACGTCAGCATAATCTGATTATTTTTGCCGATGAAATCTACGATAAAATTTTGTATGACGGCGCTAAGCACACTTCAATTGCACCATTAGCGCCTGATGTGTTTTGTATTACGTTTAATGGCCTCTCTAAATCATACCGCGTGTGTGGTTTCCGTGCGGGTTGGATGGTACTTTCTGGCGCAAAACATAAAGCGAAAGGCTATATTGAAGGCCTAGAAATGCTGTCTTCTATGCGTTTATGTGCCAACGTACCGATGCAACATGCGATTCAAACAGCATTGGGCGGTTATCAGAGTATCAATGAATTGATTTTACCCGGCGGACGCTTATTAGAACAACGCGATAAAGCGTATGATTTATTAACTCAAATCCCTGGGGTTTCATGTGTAAAACCTAAGGGCGCGCTGTACTTATTTCCAAAATTAGATCAGAAAAAATTCAATATTGTTGATGACCAACGCTTTGCTATGGATTTCTTACTGCAAGAAAAAGTCTTAGTGGTTCACGGAACGGGCTTTAACTGGAAACAACCGGATCACTTCCGTATTGTTACTTTGCCACGAGTTGATGATCTTGAACTTGCAATGATCCGCTTAGAGCGCTTCCTGCATAGTTATCGTCAATAGCAACGATTACATAACTACTGTCATAATAATAGCGGTAGGTAATACCCTATCATTAGCCTCGATTCCTGTCGGGGCTTTTCTTTATCTGTACTGTTAAACCCTACGTAACTAATTCCCCCACCAACGAACCAGTATTGGTATACTCAAGTCATCAGTATTTTAGCTATAGGGGAACTATCCCATGGAAAAAAGCCATTTTTTTGCTCATCTAGCGCGGATGCGTTTAATTCAACGCTGGCCATTAATGCGCAGTGTTGAAACTGAAAATATTTCAGAACACAGTCTTCAGGTTGCTTTTGTTGCTCACGCACTGGCACTGATTAAAAACCGTAAGTTTGGCGGTAATGTTAATCCTGAACGTATCGCTTTATTAGGCATGTTTCATGATGTCAGCGAAGTGATCACGGGGGATATGCCAACACCGATTAAATACTTCAACCCAACAATCGCCGAAGAATATAAAAAAATCGAACTAGCCGCAGAACAAAAGCTGCTGTCAATGTTACCAGAAGAATTTCATGAGGATTATGCACCGCTACTTGATAGCCATAAGCTCGATCCTGAAAATGCAGCCATCGTTAAACAAGCTGATACTTTATGTGCTTATCTCAAATGCTTAGAAGAATTAAGTGCAGGGAATCACGAATTTACTAAAGCAAAGAAACGCCTTGAGGAAACCTTAACGGCACGTAAAACGCCAGAAATGGACTATTTCCTCACCATCTTTGCCGATAGTTTTAATTTGACGCTAGATGAGATCAGCTAATGACGGCCTTTATTATTGATCCTTGCTGGCAACAACGTCACAGCGACGAACAAAAAATGCGTCGTGATGATCACCGTTCTGCCTATCAACGTGATCGTGCGCGAATTTTACACTCAGCAGCGTTTCGACGTCTGCAAGCCAAAACCCAAGTGCATGGCGCTGGCAATCACGATTTCTATCGTACCCGCTTAACCCATTCCCTTGAAGCTTCACAAATCGGCACCGGCATTGTGGCTCAACTAAAATTAAAACAACCACAATTTCATTCGTTATTAGCCTCAACCAGCTTAATGGAAAGTCTTTGTCTGGCGCATGATATTGGTCATCCCCCGTTTGGTCATGGTGGTGAAGTCGCATTAAATTACATGATGCGTAATCACGGTGGTTTTGAAGGTAATGCGCAAACCTTCCGAATCGTCACATTGCTAGAACCCTACACTGAACATCACGGCATGAACCTTTCACGCCGTACGTTATTAGGGCTACTTAAATACCCAGCATTACTAAGTCAAACCACCGCAACTGAACGCGCCGATGATGTGGTTAATTTCCGTCATTTAAAAGCCAAACTGTGGCATCCTGCGAAAGGCATTTATGATGATGACAAAACGGTCTTTGATTGGGTGTTAGCGCCATTATCTGAACATGATAGCCAACTGTTTAAACAAATGCGTAATCACGCGCCATTACCGCATCAGCATAATAAAACCCGCTTTAAATCACTTGATTGTTCAATCATGGAGTTAGCCGACGATATTGCTTATGGGGTCCATGATCTTGAAGATGCCATTGTGATGGGTATTGTGAATCGTGATCAATGGCAAGAAGCAGTGGCGTCAAAAATTGCTGAATGTGGTGATCCGTGGTTAGAACAACGTATTGGTGAAATAAGCGAACATATGTTTGCTAGCCATCACCAACGTAAAGATGCTATTGGCGCGCTAGTTAATGCTTTATTGACCTCAATTGAAATCGCGCCAACACTGCAAGATGGCTTACACAGTTTTGAAGAGCCACTATTAAAGTGGAATGCATTTCTGTCGCCCGCAATGGAAAAATCGCTTAATGTACTAAAACAATTTGTCAGTGATTATGTGGTTAAAAAACCTGAGATTCAGTTACTAGAATATAAAGGCCAACAATTAATCATGGAATTGTTTGATGCCTTTGCGTCAGATCCTGAACGGTTATTACCAGAGGCTACTCGTCAACATTGGCAACGAGCAGTAGATAAAGGTGATAATGATATGCGGATCATTGCCGATTATATTTCAAGCATGACCGATGGCTTTTCACAGCGACTTTACAATACCCTATTTCAACCCTCAATCATGATGGAAATAGGCAGTGAGGGGCATGGAGTTTAGTGAGAGACTCTACGACGCGCGGGTAGTAGATTCCCTATCTCGTTCGTAACCTCACTGTAGGGAATGACGGGGTTGGGCTTTGCATTCACCAGCCTATTATTCACATCTCGGAAGTTGAGGCACGAAGCTATCCGTGATCTACTCACCGCGAACTTGAGCATTAAAGACGCCAGTGAAAACCGTATATAACCATAGTAACTCTACGACGCGCGGGTAATATATTCCCTATCGCCCTCACGGGCATGACGGCGATTAAGCTCTGATCCTCACAAATAATTCTTCTCAAACACCCCTTGTGGCATATGCTTGATCTGAAAATCTATCATGTGATTAAAGGTTGCTAACAACGGCGCAAATTTATCAGCATTGGTTTCAAATGCAGACAAGGCTAAATACCCAGCCTCTACCGTTGATACTCCCTGCTCTTTAGATGATTTACGAATACGGTAATTACCGCTATCAGCATTATCTAAATTAACCAAGGGAAGGTGATGTAAATTTGTTGCAAGCAACCACATCTTATAAGCTTTTTTCCACGTACCATCTAATAAAATAACCGTTTGTAGACGTTGCTTATTCGCTGTTGTTGCAACGGTTGAAATAGGTATTGAACCTTCACCAGGATAAACAACATACACATCACGTTCAGGATCCGCCAATAAGCTGTTGAGTTCATCATTATCAGAAAAATCTTCTCCAACCCAGAGTCGGCTATTTGGTAAGGAAAGTGATAATATTCTTGCGGTACCTATTGCGCGTTTAATTTCAGATGGGTGCTGTAAAATCCAAATTTCCGTTGTTGCTGTGATGTTTTCAATCCAGTGGCAAATACAGGCTTTTTTTGCCTTACCACAGTATTCACAATACCGACTCATTGAGGTTGCCTTGTCTATTCGCAATTACATTATTCTCGCATTAATTATAGGGATTATTGCTCAAATCCCACAACTTCAACCACTGTTAGTATGGGATCGCCAAGCGATACTCAATGGCGAGGTATGGCGGATCCTAACAGGAAATATCACCCATACCAACTGGATCCACCTTGCTATGAATGCAGGTGCATTTGCTATTATTAGCTTTATTTTTCGCGCTCATTTTAATTCACACCATTACAGCTTATTAATTTTAAGCCTCAGTACTATTATCGGCGTTGGCTTATTTGCCACGCAAATTAGCTGGTATGCTGGCTTCTCGGGCGTATTACATGGCTTATTTGCTTGGGGAGCCATTCGTGATATTCAAACTAAAACTAAAGGCGGTTGGTTATTATTCTTTGGTTTGATAGTTAAAATAAGTTGGGAGCAATGTTTTGGTGGCTCTGCGAGTTCAGCTGAACTGATTGGGGTACAAGTCGCAACCCAAGCCCATTTAATGGGTGCTATCTCTGGTGTAATTATTGCCTTAATCACAACACCAAGAAATAAAGCCTAGAGAATAACAATAATACAAAAAACGACAGGCGCGATGCCTGTCGTAATAGATAAAACTCGAATTATTAATAATTACAGCTTAATTCGATTACGGTTTTTATCTACTGTTGAAGTACCAATACCTTTCACTTTCTCAAGATCATCAACAGATGCAAACTTGCCATATTTAATTCGATATTGAATAATGTTTTCTGCTTTATCTGGCCCAATTCCTACCAATAATTTATCAAGCTGTTCAGCGTTGGCATCATTTATATTAACTATAATATCAATACCTTTGTGCTGATCTGGATTAGCATAACTTAACGGTGCTAATACTAATGTTCCCGCTACAATGATGGCTTTAAACAACTGATATTTTATTGTCATATTCATTCCGTTTCTCGTTTAGGTGAATACGAATAATATGCAATAAAGCCAGTATTGTAATAACAATCACTAAAATTTAAGCAAAAAAAAGACGGGGCGCACAAGACGACCCGTCTATTTACATTACAATTTCAATTAATCTTTCGATGAGTCTTGCATTGGGTAGCTAATCTCTGCTGATTCACGCAATGTTTTCAGCGTAGCAGCAAGATCTTCTTGAGCAAACATCTGCCCAATTTGCTCTGCAAACTGACCATTTATTTTTTCGCCAGCCAACTTCATGTTAACAACTTTATCTAGTGCGATAATTTCAACATTACCGTTGTTATCACGAGCCATACCATAAGTTGCCTTATCTGCCGTTGGTTTAGGTAAACCAAATGCTACATTTGAAATGTTCACCTTTGGACCTGAACGATTAATTGTTTGTTCGCCAGAGAAGCTTAAACCATCTTTAGCAACAATATCATTCTTACCTTTACGAAGGTCAGCGATAATCTCATCAGCTTTAGCTTGTGCTTGTTGTTCACCTTTTTGGCTCGCAACCATTGCATTCACTTTTGCTGCAACATCTTTAAATGGTAACACTGCTTGAGCACGAGCATCATCAACACGCACCACAATCACATGTTCAGGACCTAACTCAATCACATCAGAGTTCATACCATCATCATGAACTTCTGGACTTTGTAGTGTTTCTTGAACTTGCTTATTAGCTAATGCACCTTTCTCTTCTGCTGGTGTTATATACCCAGTATGAATGATTTTTACATCTACGGCTTCAGCGGCAGCATCTAATGAATCTGGAGATTCAAAAGCAACTTCAGCTAACTTGCTTTTAAGCTTGTAGAAATGATCAGCGGCTTGCTGCTGTTGTAGTTCAGCAATAATTGTCGCTTTAACATCTACAAATGGTTTCACTTTTCCGACTTTAATACCATCAAGTAAAATAATGTGGTAACCAAATGATGATTTAACAAGGCCTGACATATCACCCGGTTTTGCAAGAGCAAAAGCTTCTTGTTCAAACGCAGGATCCATCATGCCTTTAGTAAACCATTCTAGTTTACCGCCATCTTTAGCACTGAATGTATCATCAGATGATTGTTTGGCAACTTCAGCAAAATTAGCGCCGCTCTGTAACTTGGCAAGTAGCGCTTCAGCTTTCGCTTTAGCTGCCGTTGTATCACCTTTTACTAAGATATGGCTAACTTCACGCTCTTCTGCAGAACTGAATTTAGTTTGATTATCTTTGTAGTACGTTTCAGCAGCTTGCTCTGATACTTTAATATCTTTAGTTAAGCCTTTATCAGAAAGTTCGACGTAAGATACTTTGATTTGTGCAGGTCGAGTAAACAAGTTAGGGTTTTGATCGTAGAAATCTTGCGCTTCTTTATCTGTTACTTTTACTTTTTGAGTAAAGCCAGCAAGGTTTAGCGTTAATGTACGAACAACACGTTGTTGTGACTCAAGTTTACGTAACTCATCAGCTTCGTCTGTCAATACAAAGTCACTGCCTTGTAATGCTGCTAGGAATTGCTGACGTAGCATGTCTTTACGGATCGTTTCTGCAAACTGATCAGGGGTAAAACC
Organism: Photobacterium carnosum; assembly: GCF_002849605.1. Taxonomy (GTDB): domain Bacteria; phylum Pseudomonadota; class Gammaproteobacteria; order Enterobacterales; family Vibrionaceae; genus Photobacterium; species Photobacterium carnosum. Next base: position 20,759 of record NZ_NPIB01000009.1, on the reverse strand, counting down.
AGCACGACGTAACGCCATATTGTATTGCTCGTTATTAAATACACCACTAACGGCAAAGGCTGGCATCGCAAGAATTTCTTGTTTAACTTGTGCATCACTGACACTCAGACCAAGTTTACTAGCACGTTGTTGAATTAATTCATCATTCACCATACGGTCTAATACACTTTGACGGAATTGCTTCACGTAAGTAGGATCGCTCATCAACGTTGAAAAATAATCGCCCATACGCTGTTGCATACGGTTACGTTCATTTTGATAAACTTGCTCAAACTGACGTTGGCTAATGTCTTTACCATTAATCTTTGCTGCAACTTGCTCATTTCCACTCGCCAGATAACTACCGACGCCAGCAAATACAAAAGATAAAATAATTAGGCTTAGAATAATCTTAACCCAGATGCTGTTAGCGCCTTCGCGCAATCGCTCCATCATGATCTGCCGTCTCTCCTACTGTTCGATCTGGCTCGGTTTCGAACTACTATCAAATTAATGCACAATGCTACCGACATCACCATGATGACAGCACCATACTATTTACTACATGTTATATAACAACAACTGAATAGATACTGCTATATCAATGACCTTGTTTTAATTAACTTAGCCTTATCAATATAGATAACCTGTGACCGATAAGCCACACACAGCACTGAGAATTGTTACATAAACTCAATTAAACAACATTTATAATGAATATCTCACATGATATTTATTGTGGGCTGCTGTTATGAGGCCATCTTATAAGTAAAAAAAACGCATCAACCGATGCGCTTTTATCGTACCGAATGAGTATACCCTTTTCGGTCGCAATTTTTAAGCCATGAAAACATGACTAAATAATGGCATGCCGCCCATTATTTCTATTTTTTAGTTTACAGAATCTTTAAGCGCTTTACCTGGCTTAAAACCAGGTACTTTTGCAGCTGCAATTTGGATCTCTGCACCTGTTTGTGGGTTACGGCCAGTACGTGCTGCACGCTCACGAACAGAAAAAGTACCAAAACCAACTAACGCAACTTGATCACCCTGTTTTAACGTTTCAGTGACAGTTTCAATCAATGCATCAAGAGCACGGCCAGCAGATGCTTTAGAAATATCAGCACTTTCTGCGATTTTATCAACTAGTTGAGTTTTGTTCACAATTAGATCCTCTTAATGAACCTTGATTACAACGCTATATTCAAATATATACTCACGTAACGTAACCAAATAGAAAAACATTATTACCTTGATAAGCCATTATACATCGCTATCAAGACTTGAAATTAGTTCGCATAACGCGATTAGATGTACCTTATAGCCACACAAAAAAACGCTGACAAGGTTTTTAATCCTGAAAGCGTTTTTTCTTTAATTAATTTAGCTATAGGTCACTATTTTGTACATTAACTAACTCAATGCCTGTTGGATTATTCTGCAATGCCAACATAAGCACTTCATCAATCCAACGTACTGGACGTATTTCCAAATCAGCAATAACATTCTCAGGAATTTCTTCAAGATCACGTTCATTTTCTTTTGGAATTAATACCGTTTTAATACCACCACGGTGAGCGGCTAATAGTTTCTCTTTCAAGCCACCAATCGGTAATACTTCACCACGTAACGTGATTTCACCGGTCATTGCAACATCAGCACGTACAGGATTACCCGTTAAGCTTGATACCAATGCAGTACACATTGCGATACCTGCACTTGGGCCATCTTTTGGTGTCGCGCCTTCAGGAACGTGAACATGAATATCGCGTTTTTCGTAAAAATCGCTCGCAATACCTAATCGGTCAGCGCGACTACGTACTACTGTCATTGCTGCCTGAATAGACTCTTGCATCACATCACCTAAAGAACCGGTGTATGTCAGCTTACCTTTACCAGGCATAGACTCAGTTTCGATAGTTAATAAATCACCACCAACTTCTGTCCATGCAAGACCAGTCACTTGACCAACACGGTTACTTTCATCAGCTTTGCCATAATCGCAACGCTGCACACCTAAATAATCTTTAAGATTATCTTGGCTAATAGAAACGTGCTTGATGTCTTTATTTAATAAAATTTCTTTTACGGCTTTACGGCATAGTTTAGAAATTTCACGCTCAAGACTACGTACGCCAGCTTCACGAGTGTAGTAACGAATAATACCCATTAATGCTGAATCTTCAATCGTCAACTCACTTGGTTTTAATCCATTACGTTGGATTTGTTTATCAAGTAAGTGATTCTTGGCAATGTTTAGTTTCTCGTCTTCGGTATAACCAGAAAGACGAATAACTTCCATACGATCAAGCAACGGCCCTGGAATATTCATTGAATTCGACGTTGCAACGAACATTACATCAGATAAGTCATAATCAACTTCTAAGTAATGGTCATTAAACGAACTATTTTGCTCAGGATCTAATACTTCTAGTAATGCTGAAGCGGGATCGCCACGCATATCAGAAGACATTTTGTCAATTTCATCCAATAGAAATAGTGGGTTTTTCACTTCCACTTTTGCCATTTTCTGAATTAACTTACCCGGCATCGAACCAATGTAAGTGCGACGATGACCTCGAATTTCCGCTTCATCACGTACGCCACCTAATGCCATGCGCACGTACTTACGTCCCGTTGCAGCAGCAATAGATTGACCTAATGAGGTTTTACCCACACCAGGAGGACCGACAAGACAAAGAATAGGACCTTTAAGTTTATTAACACGGCTTTGAACCGCTAAATACTCAAGAATTCGTTCTTTAACGCGATCTAAACCATAGTGATCAGCATTAAGAATTTCTTCCGCCTTGGCCAGGCTCTTCTTCACTTTAGAACGCTTATGCCAAGGCACACTTAACATCCAATCGATGTAACCACGAACAACGGTTGCTTCCGCTGACATCGGTGACATCATCTTCAGCTTTTGTAATTCTTGCTCAGTTTTTTCACGCGCTTCAGTAGGCATCTTAGATGCTTCAATCTTTAACTTTAACGCTTCAAACTCATCTGGCACGTCATCTAGCTCACCCAATTCTTTCTGAATGGCCTTCATTTGTTCGTTAAGATAATACTCTCGCTGACTCTTTTCCATCTGCTTTTTAACGCGTCCACGGATACGTTTTTCTACTTGTAACAGATCGATTTCAGATTCCATCATTGCCATCAAGAACTCTAATCGCTCTGTGATATCAACAACTTCAAGTACTTTTTGCTTATCCGCTAATTTCAATGGCATATGTGCTGCGATGGTATCAGCCAAACGCGCAGCATCATCAATGCCATTTAAAGATGTTAATACTTCTGGTGGAATTTTTTTATTAAGTTTGATGAACCCTTCGAACTGGCTTATCGCTGTTCGAACAAGGACTTCTTGCTCACGCTCATCCATTTCTGGTGTAACCAAAAATTCAGCATTTGCGGTAAAAAACTCATCATCAGCAAGATCTTCAACTTTGGCACGTTGTTGGCCTTCAACCAACACTTTTACCGTACCATCAGGTAATTTCAATAATTGAAGAATCGTTGCAACAGTACCAACATCATAAAGATCAGTGATCGACGGTTCGTCTGTGGCTGCTTCTTTTTGAGCGACCAACAGAATCTGTTTATTGTTTTCCATTGCCGACTCAAGACAACGAATTGATTTTTCCCGGCCCACAAACAATGGAATAACCATATGAGGGTATACCACTACATCACGTAGAGGTAGAACCGGGATCTCAAGGCGCTCGGAACGCTCCAGGTTCATATTCTTCTCTCTTCCTATCCATACTAATCGTATTAAATAACATAACTGGATACAGCATAGTTACTTAATACGATTAGAGTTAGCTTATATTGAGTATATGGGGGTAAAGCATCAAGTTTCAATGTATGAAATGTCAGAAAATAAAAAAGGAGGCAAAAGCCTCCTTTTTTTAGCTTTTATGTGCAGATATTGAACACTTACTCAGCACTTGCCGCTTCTTGTGTTTCTGTATTTTCGAAAATCAGTAATGGTTCTGATTCACCGTTAATTACAGACTCATCAATAACAACTTTACTGACACCGTCTTGAGACGGAAGCTCATACATAGTGTCAAGTAATACTGCTTCAACAATAGAACGTAGGCCACGTGCACCTGTTTTACGCGCCATTGCTTTTTTAGCAATCGCAATCAACGCTTCATCGCGGAATTCTAATTCAACGTTTTCAAGCGCTAATAATGCTGCATACTGTTTAGTAAGGGCATTTTTAGGCTCACGTAGAATCTGAACTAACGCATCTTGATCAAGTTCACCAAGCGTTGCGGTAACAGGTAGACGACCGATGAATTCAGGAATTAAACCGTATTTCACCAAATCTTGTGGTTCAACTTTCTTAAACAAATCACTTAATGTATCTGTTTGGTCTTTTGAACGTACATCAGCACCAAAACCGATACCAGTACCTGTTGCTACACGTTGTTCAACCACTTTATCTAGGCCTGCAAATGCACCACCACAGATAAATAAGATCTTAGAAGTATCAACTTGTAAGAACTCTTGTTGAGGATGCTTACGACCACCTTGCGGCGGAACAGAAGCAACAGTACCTTCGATCAGTTTCAGCAATGCTTGCTGAACACCTTCACCGGATACATCACGTGTAATTGATGGATTATCTGACTTACGAGAAATCTTATCGATCTCATCAATGTAAACAATGCCACGTTCGGCTTTGGCTACGTCATAATCACATTTTTGCAGTAACTTTTGAATGATGTTTTCAACGTCTTCACCAACATAACCAGCTTCAGTTAATGTTGTTGCATCAGCCATTGTAAACGGAACATCAAGCATACGCGCTAATGTCTCAGCCAATAGTGTTTTACCACTACCAGTAGGACCAATAAGTAGGATATTACTCTTACCTAATTCAACGCCATCACTACTTTTATCGCCATTACGTAGACGCTTATAGTGATTGTATACAGCAACAGCCAACACTTTTTTAGCATGTGATTGACCGATGACATAATCATCTAAGTTATTACGAATTTGTTGTGGAGTCGGCAGCTCGTCGCTATCGCTTTTTGTCATCACTTCTTTAATTTCTTCGCGAATAATGTCGTTGCATAAATCAACGCACTCATCACAAATATAAACAGAAGGACCAGCAATTAGCTTGCGAACTTCATGCTGACTTTTGCCACAAAAAGAGCAGTAAAGTAGCTTGCTGCTACTTCCCTCTTTGCGCTTATCTGTCATTCGCTAACCTCTTTATTGGGGTATCCCATCATTGTCATGTCTTGAGTGTATAACAAGTCGACTTATTTTGCTTTACTAAACCCGCTTCGCGAATTGCAAAATAAAACGCCTTTTAATCACGCTTACTCAATACAGAATCAACTAGACCGTACTCTACTGCCTGATCTGCAGACATAAAGTTATCACGATCGGTATCACGCTCAATAATCTCTAACGGTTGACCCGTATGCTCAGCCAATAATCCATTTAAACGTTGTTTAATCGTTAGGATTTCTTGAGCATGGATTTGAATATCCGATGCTTGGCCTTGGAAACCACCCAATGGTTGGTGGATCATCACGCGAGAGTTAGGTAGGCAATAACGCTTACCTTGAGCTCCGCCTGCCAATAGGAATGCACCCATTGAACATGCTTGTCCCATACATACTGTACTTACATTTGGTTTAATAAACTGCATGGTGTCATAAATTGACATACCTGCAGTTACAGAACCGCCTGGAGAGTTAATGTAAAGGAAAATGTCTTTGTCTGGGTTCTCAGACTCCAAAAATAGCAACTGGGCTACAACTAAGTTAGCCATATGATCTTCAACCTGACCGGTTAAGAAAATCACACGCTCTTTTAGGAGACGGGAATAAATATCGTAAGAACGCTCACCACGAGAAGTCTGCTCGACCACCATAGGTACCAGTGCATCCATAATCGGTGACATGCCGTTTTGTGCTTGGTAGCTCATAATCTTATTTCCCTAAAATAAATGGCCCGAATGAAAATATTCACACGGACCATTGTTAGCAGAAGACTTGAGATAATGTCAAATCTCTACAGCAATTTCAGTAAATTAAGCAGCAGGATTCATTAGATCGTTGAAACCAACTTCTTTATCTGAAACCTGAGCTTTAGCTAGAAGTGCGTCAATTGCTTGCTCTTCTAAAGCAACGTTGCGCATATTATTCATTAGCTGCTCGTTGCTTGCGTAGTATTTAACTACTTCAGTTGGATCTTCGTATGCAGAAGCCATTTCAGCGATGATTGCGCTAACACGCTCTTCATCTGCTGCTAGTTCTTCAGCTTTAATTACTTCACCAACTAATAGACCAACAACTACACGACGCTTAGCTTGTTCTTCGAACAATTCACGTGGTAGTTCAGGCATGTTCTTAGCATCGCCGCCAAAACGTTGTGCAGCTTGCTTACGTAGTGCTTCGATTTCTTGATCGATAAGCGCAGTAGGAACTGTAATGTCGTTTTGCTCAACAAGACCGTTAAGAACTTGATCTTTAATACGACCTTTAACAGCTTGCTTAAGCTCACGTTCCATGTTCTTACGAACTTCAGTCTTAAGACCTTCAACAGAACCATCTTCAACGCCGAACTTAGCAACGAACTCTTCAGTTAGTTCAGGTAGCTGTTGTGCTTCAACTTTATGAAGAGTGATAGCAAACGCTGCTGACTTACCTTTTAGGTTTTCTGCATGGTATTCTTCAGGGAAAGTTACTTCGATAGTAAATTCTTCACCTGCTTTATGACCAACAACACCTTCTTCGAAACCAGGGATCATACGACCTTGGCCCATAGCAAGTGCGAAACCTTCAGCTTTACCGCCATCGAATACTTCACCATCGATAGTACCAACGAAATCGATAGTTACACGGCTATCTGCCTCAGCAGCAGCTTCAACATCAGTCCAAGTCGCTTGTTGCTTACGTAGTGTATCTAGCATGCCGTCAACGTCAGCATCAGTTACTGTAACAACTGGCTTCTCAACAACAACTTTATCTAGACCAACAAGTTCGATCTCTGGGAAAACTTCAAAAGAAGCTTTAAACACTAAATCTTTACCTTCAGCAATTTCTACTGGAGTAAAAGTTGGTGCGCCCGCTGGATTGATCTTTTCTTTAACGATAGCTTCGATAAAGTGACGGTGCATTACTTCACCTAGGATGTCTTGACGAACAGAAGCGCCAAACATTTTAGCAACCATTTTCATTGGTGCTTTACCTGGGCGGAAACCGTCGAAACGACGAGTTTTAGCAATTTTACGTAATTCAGCAGCAACTGCATTTTCAATGTTTGCAGCAGGCACTGTAATAGTTAGGTGGCGTTCTAGACCTTCAGTGGTTTCAACGGTAACTTGCATTATATTTAACCTCAAAACTTACTCAGCTTTTCTGAGTGGTGTTGCCGAACAGCCATTTACTGACGGTGGCATCCTTTCATGTTACAGCTCGAAAACCATAACGCCTAAATTCTTTCTTCAAGATTCTGATAGTAAGTAACCTACTTATCAGAGCGCGCTATTATAACGACACGTAAGCGTGACGTCGAGGTAGATACCTTTAAACGCGAGCGATCTTTTCAACTCATTACAAGATAAGGGCTATAAATATCATTTCAAGGGGAAAAATGAAAAAAATCGCTCTAAAACCGCTTTTTTTAGTTTAAATGTTGGAAAAATGAACTAATTAGGAAAAATTTCAGCAATAATGTATTAGAAAAATAAGAGAAAGATAATTGTAATAGTAGAAAAAAGAGAATTGATAAAACTGAGAAATTACAACAAGAAGAAAGAAAATAACGAGGAGTTAGTGGTGCGCCCTGCAGGATTCGAACCTGCGACCACATACTTAGAAGGTACGTGCTCTATCCAACTGAGCTAAGGGCGCATCATTAATGTAACTTGATGTTACGCAGCGAATTATACGTAGCTATTATATAAGGTCAATCCCTTTAGTCTCTTTTTTATGTTTCAAGCAACTGACTGGTTAAAGATACAACAATAAGCCAATCTTTGAGGATATTTTCAAGGTCAACAAAAGCTCACTCTAATTATTTACCCTCATTCTTATTACAATATTTCCTGACCAATCATCTATAAGGCAACAACATCACAATTCTATATAAAAGATAAAACTAAATAGCAATCGTTTGCTCAATAGCTATTCCATTTATAATCTGCCACAATATTGGCGTTGATACGTTCAACCAATACAACAAAGGATCACCATGAGCGCTCAAATTATTGATGGGAAAATTATCTCCCAAACTGTACGACAGGAAGTTGCCGCTAGAGTAAAAGCACGCACCGATGCCGGATTACGCGCACCAGGTCTCGCTGTTGTTCTCGTCGGCCATGATCCAGCCTCGCAGATCTACGTTGCCAGTAAACGTAAAGCATGTGAAGAAGTCGGGTTTATTTCAAAATCATTTGATTTACCAACTACGGCATCTGAACAGCAATTACTCGATTTAATTGATGAACTCAATCAAGATTCGACGATGGACGGTATTTTAGTTCAATTACCGTTACCTGCAGGCATGGACTGTACCCGTATTCTTGAACGCATTGATCCAGAAAAAGATGTTGATGGGTTTCATCCTTATAACGTCGGTCGCCTCAGCCAGCGAATTCCTAAATTACGTTCATGTACTCCCAAAGGCATTATCACGCTACTTGAACGGTATAATATTGAAGTACGTGGTAAACATGCGGTTATTGTTGGTGCATCAAATATTGTCGGACGCCCAATGACGCTAGAATTATTACTGGCTGGTGCAACGACAACAACGTGTCATCGCTTTACGCAAGATCTAGAAGGTCATATTCGCCAAGCTGATATTTTAGTCGTTGCAGTAGGCAAACCTAATTTTATTCCAGGCAATTGGATTAAAGAGGGGGCAACAGTCATTGATGTAGGTATTAACCGCCTTAAAAACGGTAAGCTATGCGGTGATGTTGAATTTGATATCGCTTGTCAACGTGCAAAATATATTACACCTGTACCTGGCGGTGTCGGACCAATGACGGTAGCCAGCTTAATTGAGAATACATTGCTTGCTTGTGAGCAGTACCACTCAGCATAAATCAATGATATATAACTAATATATATCATTAATTAATACACAAAAAGCGAGTAATCATATACTCGCTTTTTTATTGTTGTTAATCTTTATTTTTAATTAAATCAGTATTTTCCACACTAACTTTCACTTGTTTACCAAGTAAATTAATCAGCATAAATGACCGTTTTTCACCATCAGCTTCCTGATAAATTGCATCAAGACCTTTAAACTTACCTTGCTCTAAGATTAGTTTATCGCCCTGTTGAGGTAATGATTCAAACATATGTTCATATGAATTATTATCTTCATTGAGCATCAAATTATAAACAAGTTCTTCGCTAACAATTTGTGGCAAGGCCCCTTGACGAATAAAGTCAGCTACCCCACGGGTTGACCGTACGGTCGTAAAACTTAATTGTTCAGAATCAAAAGTAACAAAAACATAGCTTGGAAATAGTGGTTCAAAGCATTCACAGCGCTTACCGCGTACTATTTTTTCTACCACAACCTGAGGGTAATAACATTCAGCCCCTTGACGATCAAGATTGATCACTGCGCGCTCTTGTTCGCTACGCTTACAATAAAGTAGATACCAATCTCTCATTATCAACATCAACCTCAATAAAATCTTAACTTTAATTAGTATATACAAAATCAATACTGATTTATATCTTCACCCAAATCCTATTTTTTACAACACACAACTGTCTTTTTATTCCATAGATATATATTCACACGATATTATTGACTAATATTCGACTCTGAATTTGTAACATATATGAATATTCTCAACTGGTAATATAAGCATCTAACATAAGATCTAAAAACAATATAAAAACCTGAATTAAAGCAATATAATAGTGTAAGATACATCTTTAAGTGATGAAATTTAATTTTTCATAACTGAGCACAAAATACACGAATACTTATTTATCAGCGATTTATAATGTTTTATTATTGTTGGTTAAATGTAAAAACTTGCAGTTAAATATATTGTGCTTTATAAACCTATATGAAATAAGCAAACACACTAATTAAAATAAAATAGAGAATCCTATGAGTCATAATAGTAGTGGTACCCTTCTGGGCCACCCAAAAGGCTTGTTCCTTTTATTTGGAACAGAGCTATGGGAACGCTTTTCTTATTACGCGATGCGAGCAATTCTGGTTTTATATCTAACAGATAAAACCATTAATGGCGGTCTTGGGTGGACCACAGAAGAAGCACTTAACTTATACGGTATCTACACTGGCTTAGTTTACTTTACCCCTCTTATTGGTGGTTGGATTGCCGACAATATTTTAGGTCAACGCCGTTCGATTATCATTGGTGGCATGTTAATGGCGATTGGCCAATTTACACTAGCATTGCCTCACAGTGTGGTTGATCCTCATTCAGTTACCGCCTTCTATGTTGGCTTAGCTTTCCTTATTGTGGGTAATGGTTTATTTAAGCCTAATATTTCAACCATGGTTGGTGATCTATACCCTGAAGGTGATCATCGTCGTGACGGTGCTTTCACTATTTTCTATATGGGTATTAATATTGGTTCATTGTTAGCCGGTATTATTGCAGGTACCGCATCTGCTGTTTACGGTTGGAAAGCAGGCTTCCTATGCGCAGGTATAGGTATGTTAATGAGCTTATTAACTCAACTTTTCTTTGCTCAACGTTACCTGGGTGATATTGGTAAAGTACCTGCCGCCGTACGTGATGCAGCAAACAACGCAAGTGGTAAAAAAGAGCCGTTAACTAAAATTGAACGTGATCGCTTGAAAGTAATTTTAGTGATGTCTACTTTTGTTATCGTATTCTGGGCTGGCTTTGAACAAGCTGGCGGCTTAATGAATATTTACTCGCAAGAATACACTAACCGTATGATTGGTAACTTTGAAGTACCAGCGGCATGGTTCCAATCACTGAACCCATTCTTTATTATTTTATGTGCTCCGTTACTTGCTGCACTATGGGTTAAAATGGGGAAAAGCGAGCCAAATTCACCCGTTAAATTTGCTTTAGCGATGTTCTCTCTTGCGCTAGGTTTTGCGTGTATGATTGGTGCAGCGTTAGAACAAAATGGCGATATGACCGTTAAAACATCAATGATGTGGCTAGTCGGCGCTTATTTCTTCCATACAATTGGTGAACTATGCTTATCACCTATTGGCTTATCAATGATCACTAAATTAGCCCCACTTCGTCTTGCGTCATTAATGATGGGTGCATGGTTTGGTGCTAACGCAATTGCAAACTACATTGCAGGTGTTGTTGGCGCAAGTATCGGTGAAGCAGGTCCACTAGCGATCTTCTCTGGTATTGCGATTACAGCGGTTATTGCTGGTCTATTGTTACTCTTGTTCTCTAACAAGCTAATTTCATGGATGCATGGTGCAGAAGGCGCTGTGGATAACGATGATAATGAAGTTAAACCACAACCTGCTAACGCTTAATTGTGACTTTAACTAAATAAAAAGAGGATGCGTAAGCATCCTCTTTTTTATTTTTATCTTTTCTCTGATAATACATATATACACTTATGTCACTGTTTCAAAATTAACACTAAAATTAGCATGATTAATATCATTCAATGACAATCGCCCACCAGCATCTGTCATGGATAAAATCACCAATGGATTATCACAGGCCTGCTCACCCAGCCACTGTCCAGCAGCTATCATTACACGCTGCTCACCAAGGTGTAATTCCCCACCAAGACCTGCCGTAATAAGGTGTAATTGCTTTTCTGCTAAATTAAACACCCCAAATAAGCCTTTTACAGGCGTCGCATAACCTGAAGACTGTAGCCCCAATTCTATTTGCGCCACTAAGTGTTGAACACTGCTTAAATAATTACCTTGCTGACGTAAGAAATCATTAAAACATGCTCTAATCAATAATGCTGTCGCTGTGCTATTTTCACCACCAGAACTGGTGTCAACCATATAAAATGCTAATTGGCCATCAATCAACCAGATATAATCAAAAATAACCGGTGATATTTCTGCTGCTTGTAAAGCACGATAACTGAGTTTCCAACGTCCACAACGAGATTGAAGATCAGGCATTAACCCCATTAATAAATCGCGAGCGGCTTGAGGATTACTTTTTAATTCTGAAATATGCCATTGTAATTCTTCTTCGACTAAACCTGCATCATCACCATCAATGACCCAACGCTGAGAAAAATCTTGTTGTTTCTGTCTAGCGCTGTCTTGCATTTTTAATACCGACACAATCGATGATTTCAGCGTCATAATATTATCAATAGGTTTAATTAAAAAATCTTTAACGCCCAAGCGTAATGCCTGAGCAACATCAGTCATATCTCCAGTACCTGAAATTACAATCACAGGCGTCATTGGATACTGTAGTGCAACCTCTTCAACAAACTCCATTCCCGTCATTACTGGCATCGATAAATCACATAATAATAAATCAGGGATCTCATCTTTTAGGGCTCTTAATCCGACCAATCCATCTTCCGCTTCTCGCACCTGACAACCTTGGCTATTTAAAAAACCAACAATCATGGTTCGAAACACAGGATCATCTTCTACGATAAGTATATTTTTCCCTTTAAGCAAAAGTGTCTCCTTTTTCATAACTACATTTATGAGTGTATAAGCTAAAATTAACAACACCAACTACGATCACTAAACTTTATCATCACACCCATTTTTAAAAGCTAGCAACCACTAAAGCATAGCGAATAGTTTACATCTAATAGCTCTTTTCTATGTATTATCAAAATATTTGTTCTATAAATAGAGATGAGTTCAAACTCTATCAAAATTTATAAATAAATCCGCCTCAGGCCAATAACCATAAGAGCTAACATATTTTTATTGAAAATACATAACAAAAGGGGGTGAATTTGACTCGTTTTGTTATACAATTACCCATTATCAGTTTTCACAAATGACTTAGATATGAAACTTGACGATCTAAACCTCTTCCGCATGGTTGTGGAAAATGGAAGTTATACAGCAGCATCACGTAAGACACAGGTACCCGTTGCGACGCTAACACGCCGCATTCAAGCGCTTGAAGAAGGCCTTAACATTCGCCTTTTGAATCGTCATGCTCGAAAACTGTCACTGACTGAAGCTGGTCAGAAGTTTTATCATGATTGTGCCCCATTATTACAACAGTTACTGGATACTACTGAGCATATCAGTGAAGAGTGTAAAGGCGCTGCAGGTAAACTACGCATTGCAGCACCGACCAATATCACTAAGGTGATGTTACAGCCGTTGCTAACTGCATTTATGCAAGAACATCCGGCAATTAGCATTCAACTGTTTATGAGCAATGAACCTGATCAACTTGATCCAACCGATTGGGATGTTATGTTCCGTGTTGGTCCTCAACGCGATTCAACGCTTATTGCACGCCGCATTAACGAAGTAAAAGATATTCTGGTCGCTAGTCCTGATTATCTAAAGAAAAACCCAGAACCTAAGCATGCTCAGGATCTACATGAACATACATTATTGAAAGGTAATCCGCTGTTACGCTGGCGTTTAACTAATCAAAATGGCGAGACAGTTACAATTAACGAACGCGCACGCTTTGAAGCAAGTGAACTTAATGTCATTCGTAAAGCATGTAGTGCAGGTCTTGGTATCACACTAATGCCAAATGTAATGTTAGAAAAATACATTGCAGCAGGTGACGTTGTACAAGTACTTAAAAACTGGTCTGCTAACCCACGTGACGTATATTTGATTTATAACCACCGTGATTACCAACCAGAGAAACTACGTCTATTTATTGATTTTGCAAGTCATTACTTTGATCTTGAAAAACACTAATTAGAAAAATTAGTCCCCAAAAAAACAGAGAAAAATGCCGCCAAATAAATTAGGAGCGGCATTTTCGTTTATGATGACCATTAACTATCAAAAAAACACAAATCCAGACCAACAAAAAAGCGATAGATATTCATCTATCGCTTTTAGCATTATTTAGACTGTAAAATTACATTCCTTCGTTATACATCTCAAGGTTAACTAAATCTTGGTGTAATTCAGACTGCAATTTTGAACCTTCATTGCGTAACGCATCGAGATAATCAAGATAGTGTTGATCAACATCACCCGTCACATAATTGCCATTAAATACTGACGTTTCAAACAAAGTAATATCAGGGTTACCTTCCGCGACAGCAGCAACCAAATCACTTAAATCTTGAAAAATCAGACCATCAGCGCCAATTAATTTACTAATTTCATCTACTTCACGACCATGAGCAATTAACTCATTGGCACTGGGCATATCAATCCCATACACGTTAGGAAAGCGAACCTCAGGAGCAGCAGAGGCCAAATAGACTTTCTTTGCACCTGCATCACGCGCCATCTCAATAATTTGCTCAGAGGTGGTTCCACGAACAATAGAGTCATCCACCAGCAGTACATTTTTATCTTTAAATTCAGAACGGATAGCATTTAATTTACGGCGAACTGATTTACGACGCATTTGCTGACCCGGCATGATAAACGTACGGCCAACATAGCGATTCTTAACAAATCCTTGGCGATAAGGTTTATCTAGCGTACGGGCAATTTCAAGCGCGCTATCACAGGATGTTTCCGGAATGGGAATAACAACATCGATATCAATATCAGCCCACTCTCGCTTGATTTTTTCACCAAGCTTAGTGCCCATTGCTAAACGCGCACCGTAAACTGACACTTTATCAATAAATGAATCTGGACGTGCAAAATACACAAATTCAAATATACATGGATTAAGCTGTGGATTGAGAGCACATTGCTGAGTATGAAGCTCACCCTCTAACGTAATATAAATCGCTTCACCCGGTGATACATCGCGCACAAAATCAAAACCAACCGCATCTAATGCGACTGACTCTGACGCTACCATGTATTCAATTTTGCCGTTTTCTTCACGCTGACCTAAACACAATGGGCGAATGCCATGAGGATCACGAAAAGCAATTAATCCATGCCCAATCACTAAAGCAACAACAGCATAGGCACCTTTAACGATGTTATGTACGTCGCTAACCGATTTAAATATATCATTTGGGCTAATGGGGTAACTTTCGCTATGCGCAAGTTGATTAGCAAGCACATTCAATAAAATTTCCGAATCGGACGTCGTATTAACATGCCGCTTTGTGTGTTCAAACAGCGTTTCTCTAATATCAGCAGCATTGGTTAAATTACCATTATGCGCCAAAGAAATACCATAAGGAGAGTTAACATAAAACGGCTGAGCTTCAGAAACACTTGAGCTTCCTGCCGTTGGATAACGTACGTGTCCAATACCCACATTACCTTGTAAGCGCTGCATATGTTTAGCTTCAAAGACATCACGAACTAAACCATTCGCTTTACGCAGACGGAAACGATTGCTTTCTAAGGTACAAATACCAGCGGCATCTTGGCCGCGATGTTGTAACACTGTAAGTGCATCATAGATAGCCTGGTTTACCGGGGTTGATCCCACGATTCCAACAATACCACACATTCCCTTAACCCTCGTTCTGCATAAAATAACAGCTACTAACATTACTATTTATAACAGTAACGTCAGCAACCGCAGTTAATCTTGCACTATTTAATGCTATGTAAAAAACTAGAGCTCTCTTTGATATATTCGAAGAACCATTCAATTACAGCACCAAATTGAGGTATTAACTCAGATTTTTTCCACCATTCTGAGCTAGATAATCCTGTAAAGGTGTCAATAAAGAACAATACTGCCGCCACAATAAGCACGCCACGAACGGCACCAAAAACAACCCCTAAAACACGATCTGTACCAGACAAACCGGTTTTCTGTACTAATTGACCAATAACGTAGTTTACTACTGCGCCAACAATCAATGTCGCAATAAACAGTACTGCAATCGCACTACCATTACGCAACATCTTGTCACTGAAATTGGTAAAATAAACCGCCAATTCCATATAAAAATTACTGGCGACAAAAAATGCGGTAAACCAAATTACTAATGACAGTGCTTCTTTAACAAAACCGCGAACCAAACTTACCATTGCTGAGAAGCAGATCACGCCCAATATTACATAATCAATCCAGATCATTGTTGTTATTGCTCGTTGTGTTGATGGGTATTCTAACAGAAAAAACGCTTACGCAAACGTTTACCTAAGGATTTATTGCATCAAATCGGTTCAATTTACCATTTAAGCCAGTAATTTTTTTCAATTCTGCAATTTGCCCCGTTAGCTTAGCTTTTGATACATCAGGACCAACAACAACCTTTACATATTGGCCTGGCTTAGCATTTCGAGGGATTAATTGTGCTTGATAACCGTTCAAACGCAGTTTTGCTACCAGCGCATTGGCGTTATCAAAATTACCAAACGTTCCCATTTTAATTACCCATGCCGAACGGGTTGCTGGCGTTGGTTTATTAACAACAGGTGTCGGTTTTTTCACGACTGGCGTTGGCTTTACAACCGGTTTTACGATTGGTTTAACCTCATGCTTGATATTATGTTGTGGCTTTATTTGTGGCTCAGCTGTCGCATTATTATCAGCTTCAATGGTATATGTTTCATCACCCGTTGAAGCCGATTTATCTGTCGTTGCTGTTACAGGTTCTTGAGGTAACACAACATCCGCATTTTCAGGTTCAGGGATCGTTTTTGCTTCACTTTCTCCCCCCATTTTGGGCTGTAATGGGATACTCGCAAACTGTTCTTTATAATGTTCTTTTTTACCATCGAAAAAATCGGGTAGAAAAATAACGCCTACCACGACTAAAATAATGGTTCCAATTAGTCGATTTTGAAATTGACTCGCCACAATGACTCCTGTTGATATCTAAAACGAGAACACTGCACAATCACAATGTACTCTCTGTCTGTTCTACAACTTTAAATGCGTGGTTATTTGACCGACAGTGTAAAACGAGCCAAACACGATTACTATATCGTCAGCGCTTGCTTGTGTTAAAGCTTGGTCAAAAGCCACTGTTGGGCACTCAAATCCACGACAACCTGTTGGTAAATGCAATAATATCTCATCAGCGATAGCAGCACGAGGCCCTTTCAATGACGCAGGATACCAATAATCAACGCTTGATCGCATTGCAGCGACAGTGGCTGCAATATCTTTATCGTGCAACATTGCGACCACAGCATGAACTTTATTTTTACCTTCTTGCGCTTTTATGCAAGCAAGCTGAGTAGCAAAATACTGCGCAGAATGTGGGTTATGTGCAACGTCCATAATAATTAACGGTTGTTCGCTAACACGTTGCATCCGCCCAGGAAGGCTCGCATTACGTAGACCTTCAATAATATTTTCATCACTAATATCAAGATCGGTGACAGCTAATGCCATTAACGCCGTTGCCGCATTAGGCAATGGTAAACTTGGCAAAGGTAAATCAGCCAACGCAAATGCACCTGCTTGCCAATGCCAACGGTCAGCCTCTACTTGATAATCGAACTGATACCCGACTTGATAAAACTCAGCCCCAATATCATCAGCATGTGCAGGCACTGTCGCTGGCGGATGCGGTTGACCACAAATTGCAGGCTTACCACCACGGTAAATGCCTGCCTTTTCATAACCAATAACGTCGAGGTTATCGCCAAGCCAATCAACATGATCAATCGCTAAGCTAGTGATCACACACACATCATGATCAACAATATTGGTTGCATCTAATCGCCCGCCTAAACCGACTTCTAACACCACCACATCGACCTGATGTCGTTTAAATAACGTTAGCGCGGCTAAGGTGCCAAATTCAAACAAGCTTAAACTGGTTTCACCACGCGCCGCTTCCACACTCGCAAATGCCAAGCAATGTTCACTATCATCAAGTTCTTGATTATTAATTCGAACACGTTCGTTATAACGCACTAAATGCGGAGAGCTATATACCCCAACTTTATAACCTGCTGCCAATAAAATGGCTTCAAGCATGGCACAAGTAGAGCCTTTACCATTGGTACCAGCAACAGTAATAACACATGGTGCAGGCTTAATAAGATCAGCCTGTTGCGCGACTAATTGAACTCGGTCGAGTCCTAAATCAATTGCGCTAGTATGAAGTTGTTCAAGATATTTTAGCCATGTTGAAAGCGCGGCTGTCGCTTGCGGAGGGGTCAATCCTGACATTTAAAATCATTCACTTGTAGTAACGTACTGAGTCATTAATTTACCACTGAATGACCAATAATTTAATCATCGAGTACAATAAATTAGTGATTCGGTCTAGAAAACGAAAATGCCACTCTAATTACATCAATTAGAATGGCATTTATTGACATTAATCGTTGTTATTACCGTTAACTAATAACACACGATTAAAGTTGGAATTTTTAGTCTTGTTGTTCTGCTGCAGGTTGTGGCTCTTCAGGTTTACTGTCAATAGAAACCACTAATGGTGATGCTTGATTCATCATTTTCGCCATTAAACCTGCAATACGTTGACGCATTTCACGACGATCAACAATCATATCAATCGCACCATGCTCAAGTAAAAACTCACTACGTTGGAAGCCTTCTGGTAGCTTTTCACGTACAGTTTGCTCAATAACACGTTGGCCAGCAAAACCAATCAATGCTTTTGGCTCACCAATATTAATATCACCAAGCATTGCAAGAGAGGCTGATACGCCGCCCATTGTTGGATCTGTTAATACAGAGAAGAATGGTAAACCTTTCGCAGATAAACGCTCTAACGCAGCACTGGTTTTAGCCATTTGCATTAATGCCATTAACGCTTCTTGCATACGAGCACCGCCACTAGCAGAGAAACAAACCAATGGACAGTTTTTTTCAATGGCAGAATCAACCGCACGTACAAATTTAGTCCCAACTACTGATCCCATAGAGCCACCCATAAAAGAGAACTCAAAGGCACAGGCAACAACAGGTAGACCAAGCAACTCACCGTTCATCGCAATTAAAGCATCTTTCTCGCCTGTTGCTTTCTGGGCTGCTGATAAGCGATCTTTATATTTCTTAGAGTCACGGAACTTAAGCTTATCTTGCGGCTCAAGTTCAGCTGCAATTTCCACTTGCGTATCAGCATCAAGAAATGTTTCAAGACGACGACGCGCTTTCATACGCATGTGGTGGTCACATTTAGGACAAACTTCAAGATTGCGTTCGAGATCTGCGTGATACAGAACCTGATCACAAGATGTACATTTCGTCCAAACGCCTTCAGGGATTGATACCTTGCGCGAAGATACGATGTTACTTTTCGTTAGAATCTTTTCAAGCCAGCTCATGAATGACCTTTCTTTTTTATTCTTCGGCCAATAATGACTGAAGAGACAAATTCATTAAATATTATCTATAGATTAAAACATAATCTTATTAATCTGTAGATAAAAAACTGGTATTACCTTTGATCGTCATGATGATGTTTTTGAGTAAAAACATCAGTACACGTTAAAAACAGCCATAACATTAGTAACTGTAGACTAAACATTTAACCTGTACTGAACAAATGGCTTACAAAAATAACGGACCTAATGCCGAACGAGGTAAATTATACTCCGCAGGATAATCAACATCGACTAAATATAAGCCGGCTGATTTTGCTGTTGGACCAGCAATACGACGATCTTTTTGTTCAAGTACCCATTTAATCCAATCCGGCTGTTTTTCACCTTTGCCGACTTTGATCAAGCTACCTGCGATATTACGTACCATATGATGCACAAACGCATTGGCTTTAATGTCGATAACAACGTAATCACCTTGGCGAGTCACAGTTAAATGTTCAAGTCGACGCCACGGACTGCGTGACTGGCATTGGCTAGCACGAAATGACGTGTAGTCATGTTCACCAATTAAATATTGCGCGGCTTCATGCATTTTTTCTTCGTCAAGATGACCATGGTAATGGCTAACACCTTGTTGAAAAATAGCCGGACGCACTGAATGATTATAAATCACATAACGGTAGCGACGCGCGGTAGCAGAAAAGCGGGCATGGAAATCTTCATTAACTTCATGTGCCCAACGAACAGCAATATCTTTAGGAAGATAAGCATTTACACCCATCGTCCATGCTATCATTTTACGGTCAATATCAACATCGAAGTGAACCACTTGTCCGGTGCCATGAACACCAGTATCGGTGCGCCCAGCACAAAAAACAGCAATCGGCTGATTAGCAATGTGTGACAACGCTTTTTCTAAACGTTCTTGAACACTATCCACATCTACTTGACGCTGCCAACCACAATATTTAGCACCATCGTATTCTATACCTAACGCTATTCGCATAATCTCACTTCGACTTAATTCAACATAAACACACAGGCGATATTATTTAAGCGCCTGTTCAAAACAGAGGGTGAAGTATAGGGGATGGTGCAACAAAGGGGAAGCAATGGCGAGTTCTCAGCCCATTATCCGGGCTCTACTCACCGCGTGATTGAGCCTCAAAGACACCAATGAAAACATGCTAAAACGCCACAGAAAATACTGGCTCTACAATGCGCGGGTAGTAGATTCCCTATCTCGTTCGTAACCTCACTGTAGGGAATGACAGGGTTCAGGTACAAAAAAAGCGACAGGCTTTCACCCATCGCTTTTATCTCGTCCTGTTGTGGCTTAATGAACTTGTACACCTAAATAGGATAAAATACTCTTAATATCAAAATGGTGTACATAATGAAAAAAGCTCGAACAACTTATTCAGTCGCATTCAAACACGATGCTGCTAATTTAG
>NZ_NPIB01000008.1 GCF_002849605.1 Photobacterium carnosum | reverse complement strand
CCATATTAAAATTTGATACGAATTATCGTGTTAAATAGTAAAAGTTAATTCCCTCTTAGTTCAGTTGGTAGAACGCCGGACTGTTAATCCGTATGTCACTGGTTCAAGTCCAGTAGAGGGAGCCAAACAAGAAAACCTTGTCGAAAGACAAGGTTTTTTTTCGTCTGTACTTTGGTGAAATTCCCTCTTAGTTCAGTTGGCAACACTTTATAAGAAGCTTGGCGGACTGCTAATCCGTATGTCACTGGTTCAAGTCCAGTAGAGGGAGCCAAATAAGAAAGCCCGCAAGCAATTGCGGGCTTTTTTACGTCTAGATTTTGATGAAATTCCCTCTTAGTTCAGTTGGCGGCACTTTATAAGAAGCTTGGCGGACTTGAATCCGTATTGTCACTGGTTCAAGTCCAGTAGAGTGAAGCCAAACAAGAAAACCTTGTCGAAAGACAAGGTTTTTTTTCGTCTAGATTTTGATGACATTCCCTCTTAGTTCAGTTGGCGGCACTTTATAAGAAGCTTGGCGGACTGCTAATCCGTATGTCACTGGTTCAAAATAACACTGCCTATCATTCACATCTCGGAAGCTGAGGTACGAGGGCTATCCGTGATCTATTCACAGCGTGATTGAGCCTAAAAGACGCCAGCCAAAACAATCAATCTACAACGCGTGAACAGTAGATTCCCTATCTCGTTCGTAACCTCACTGTAGAGAATAACGGGATTAAATTTGTAGCCTTACTGTAAAAATGACCAAATTAAACACATCAAGTAAATAATGCGTCTGAATATTTGATCTAATTTTCACCACTAAAACTCAATCCGTCTTTTTACGTTAAAAAAATACCGTCAATTTTTCTTTAATTCATTTTTCACCACCCTTACTGCATCAAACTATTTTTCCTACCTTGAACTAACAAATATCAGAAAACCAAACATTCACGTTCAAAATACCAACAATCAGAACAAAAAAGATAATGTCAGTAACTATTTAAAAAAAAACCATTGACGCCAAGGCCAAAAACCTTTTTAATGCGCTCCGTTGCCTTGATAGCTCAGTCGGTAGAGCAGAGGATTGAAAATCCTCGTGTCGGTGGTTCGATTCCGCCTCGAGGCACCATTTCTTCTCTTTTGAAGTTTGGTGTTAAGCAACGATATAATCTGTTCCCTCTTAGTTCAGTTGGTAGAACGCCGGACTGTTAATCCGTATGTCACTGGTTCAAGTCCAGTAGAGGGAGCCACTATTTATTTCTTGGCTCAATAGAGCGGAGAGATTACAGAATTAATGTGCCGACTTAGCTCAGTAGGTAGAGCAACTGACTTGTAATCAGTAGGTCACCAGTTCGACTCCGGTAGTCGGCACCATTTATTCTCTTACTTCGGTAAGAAATGCAACAATAAGCAATTTGATTGCTTGTGTTTGCCTTGATAGCTCAGTCGGTAGAGCAGAGGATTGAAAATCCTCGTGTCGGTGGTTCGATTCCGCCTCGAGGCACCATATTAAAATTTGATACGAGTTATCGTGTTAAATAGTAAAAGTTAATTCCCTCTTAGTTCAGTTGGTAGAACGCCGGACTGTTAATCCGTATGTCACTGGTTCAAGTCCAGTAGAGGGAGCCAAATTTATTTCTTCACTCAATAGAGTAAAGGAATATCAAAGAATTAATGTGCCGACTTAGCTCAGTAGGTAGAGCAACTGACTTGTAATCAGTAGGTCACCAGTTCGACTCCGGTAGTCGGCACCATTTATTCTCTTACTTCGGTAAGAAATGCAATAATAAGCAATTTGATTGCTTGTGTTTGCCTTGATAGCTCAGTCGGTAGAGCAGAGGATTGAAAATCCTCGTGTCGGTGGTTCGATTCCGCCTCGAGGCACCATATTAAAGATAATGAGTCAGCTCATTATTTAAAAAGAATTTAGTGTGCCGACTTAGCTCAGTAGGTAGAGCAACTGACTTGTAATCAGTAGGTCACCAGTTCGACTCCGGTAGTCGGCACCATCTTTTGAAAGCCTCATCTTTGATGAGGCTTTTTTTTCGTCTGTAGAAAAAGCACGAAAAAAAACGACAACCTCACAGCTGTCGTTTTACACTACCATCAATAGCCAGTTTTCATCTTAATCTGCAAACATATGCTTGATCCATGTTGCAGGCTGATTATCATGACACTGCGCTTTTAACTCGCCATTTTTATCCCATGCTGGTAATGCAACACTACCATTACAATCAAACCGTAAACTACCATTGGCTGCTGGTTGATACTTAACAGTGGTGATATAAGGTGGCCAGCCGATATTTAACGGCAATGGTTGGCGACGAGCAAGATAATCAGCATAAACCCGTAACGCACCGCTAGAGCCCGTTAATCGCACCGGAGTGTTATCATCACGACCAACCCACACGACGCCAACTTCGCGGCCATCAGCTCCTGCAAACCAACTATCACGGTTATTATCGGTTGTTCCCGTTTTACCCGCTAACTTAGCAGAACTGAATTTACTCTGAAGAAAACGGGCTGTCCCTTGGCTTACCACTTTTTTCATATCATACGTCGTTAACCAAGCCGCTTGTTCTGGTACCACCTGTTCAATCTGAGACTGGTGTTGATACAAAACACGACCTCGACTATCAACAACGGCATTCAAACTAAACAACGGTGCTTTACGGCCGTTATTGGTAATACTCTGGAACATTTGTGCAACTTCAAACGGTGATAAACTAAATGCGCCCAGTAATATTGAAGGTAAATGAGGAATTTCATCCCGTTTAACCCCCAGTTTAGCCATAGTGTTAATCACCGTTCCTAGCCCGACTTTTAAGCCTAGATTTACCGTTGGCACATTTAATGAATGTGCGAGGGCGTAATATAATGGCACTTGACCACGAAATTTTCGATCATAGTTTCTTGGTCGCCACGATGTGCCTTTACTGCCTTTTAAAACAATGGCGCTATCACTCAAGGTGGTCGCTAAGGTGAACTTTTGTGGTTGACTTAGCGCTGCCAGATAAACCGCTGGCTTAGCGAGTGAGCCTATTTGACGGCTAGCATCCAACGCACGATTAAAACCTGCATAGCCCGGGCGACTACCACCGATCAGTGCTCTTACCGCACCATTTTGACGATCAACGACAACCATTGCTGTTTCGACTTTAACACCGGCTTTTTTATTTAACCGTGGCACCATTACGGCAATGGTTTTTTCTGCTGCTTGTTGAGACACCGGATCAAGGGTACTAAAAATACGCAGTCCTTTACCTGATTTGTAAATATCACCAACGTCTTGCTCTAACTCACGTTGCAATTGCTGAAAATACGCAGGTTGACGACTGGCTATCTTGGGTGTTTTTTGAATCCCTAATGGCTCTGAAACTGCTTGTTCATATTCAGCTCCAGTAAGGTAATTGTGTTTTAAAAGTAACATCAACACTAAGTCACGACGTTTAGTGGTGCGATCAGGATGACGCCACGGATTAAATTGTGACGGTCCTTTTACCATTCCAACTAACATCGCCAATTGATCAACTCGCAACTCTTCTAACGAACGACCAAAATAGAACCGTGCCGCAAGAGGAAAACCATGTACTTCTTTAGCGCCATTTTGACCGAGATAAATTTCATTTAAATACGCTTCAAGAATACGATCTTTACTGTACCGATAATCAATAATAACCGCGATATAGGCTTCACGTACTTTGCGCCATAAACTACGTTCACGACTTAAAAATAAATTTTTCGCCAATTGTTGGGTTAATGTACTGCCCCCTTGTACGGTATGACCCGCTTTAAGGTTTACCACCATTGCCCGTAAAATCGCTAATGGTGAAACACCTTCATGTTGATAAAAATCACGATCTTCAGTCGTTAACAAACCATCAATTAATAACGGCGGGAATTGATCGCGCGCCATAAAGATCCGTTGTTCATTACCCGTCAGTCCGAGCATACCCAGTAGCTTAGGTTCTATCTTGACCGTTTTTAGTGCTTTTTTTGTTGTGACATCAACGATCGAAGTCAGCCTACTGCCTGAAAAAGTCAACATGACATGTTGTTGTGGCTGAGGATCATCAACAAACTTAAAGGGACGACGAATTAATTCGATACGGGTTGCCGACGCTGAATACTCACCCATTCGTTGTGGGGTTGCTACTTTATGGTATTGCAGCGCATCTAATTCATGGCGAACGTCACTCAACGTCATTGCTTGACCCGAATGTAAGGTAAGCACACGCCCATAAACAACAGAAGGTAAGTCCCAAATTTGACCATCCATTTTATTGCGTACCACAGTATCTAAATAAATACCGATCACGAGCAATATTGCTACGACCACCAGCATTATTTTAAATACCAAACTACCCATTTTATGCAGCCACGGATGAGGAGAAGTGTTCTTTTTGGACGTGCGTTTTTTAGTCGCTGTCTTTTTAACGACTGATTTTTTAGATGGTTTTTTTTTCGTAGCTGGTTTTACAGCAACCTTTTTTGGCGTAACTGTAGGCTTTTTTGACTGTGGTTTTTGAGGTTGTGGCGACTTACTCATAATGCATCAACTACCGTTATTCCTATAGTGCAGAGGCCATAATAGGCCTCTACTTCATGATTCAGTATATTAAGATCCTAACAACTATAACTGATTATATATACAGGTATCGAGCTTGTTTACCGCGGTTAAAGGTATTTTTTGATTTTGCGGGTTGGAATATGATTTGCAGGATCATCAGGCCATGGATGCTTGGGATAGCGCCCTTTCATTTCTTTTTGAACCTCTTTGTATGAGCCTTGCCAAAAACCCGCTAAATCTTGCGTGATCTGCAATGGTCGTTGTGCGGGTGATAACAATTCCAGCACTAAAGCCACTTTACCGTTAGCGATAGTGGGCGTTGTTGGCTCACCAAACATTTCTTGTAACTTAACCGCCAACACGGGTTGTTGCTGTTCTTGATAACGGATCGTTATATTTGATCCCGTTGGCACTTGATAATGGGTTGGCAATAATTGCTCGAGTTGCTGTTTGTTGTTCCAACCCAAATACGCCTCTAATGCGGCCACCATATTGACTTTTTGTAAGCCTTTTAAGGTTGTAATCCCATTTAAGTAAGGCAATAACCATTGCTCAGCATTGGAGAGTAAACTCGCCTCGTCTAACGCTGGCAAGCCAAGCTCAGGTAACCATTCATTGGCACAACGACCACGAATCAATAATGCGTTGGCTTTTTCTGTCCAATTTAAAACGCCTAATCCTTTACGTTTAACTGCATTGAGTAACGCTTCACTGGCTAAGGCTGAATCTGGCGTCGCAGCAAGACTACGGGCGACAATTAATTTGCCACAATAAACTCGATGCTCAGCACTTAAACGGCCCTTTTTATCATCCCAGTCGAGCCAATCACATTCAGTAAACAATAACGGTAAGGTTTGTTGTAATACACTGACGTCAGCCGCAATAGCAGAGAAGATACGACTATCACCTTGGCGGGTTTTAACAACATCGGCCACCACTAACAATGATTGAATGGCAAGACTTTGACTACTATCAAGTACAACCCCTTGACCATTGGCTAACTGATACCGACCATCATCAGTGCGAGATTGCGCAATACGATCAGGAAAACCAACCGCGAGTAAAATAGCGGCCCAATGATTATTAATCTTGAGCGGCGTATTTTTAGATACCGCAAGCGTTGTCAGGTGTTGATGCGTACGTTGCAAATAAGCATGACTTTTAGCGAGTTTTTTTGTCTCTAGTAAGTGCAACTGAAACGCTAAATCTGGATTATCAATACCACGCGGTGGATCTTCTAATAACGCCACTAGCATTGCCGCCGTCGTTAAAATAGTCATATCCGTTTGCTGCTGTGCCATTTGCTGAGCAAAAGCGAGCATCGCCCCATGACGCGGATCAGCACCTAAGGTCTGCATCACTTTCCCTCGCGATGTTTGCTGACCACGTTCATCAATCGCACCTAATTGCTGCAACAATTGCTGCGACTGTTGCAATGCAATCATCGGTGGTACATCTAACCATTGTAGATCTTGTGGATCATGACACCCCCATTGCACCAACTCCATTGCCAGAGCGGTTAAATCACTGCGCAAAATTTCAGGTTGCGGAGTTGCGGGCTGACGCTGTAATAATTCCTCACTGTACATCCGTAAACAAATACCCACCTCTAAGCGTCCTGCACGACCTGCACGCTGCTCAGCAGATGATTGGGCTATACGTACTTGCTGTAAGCGACTAATCCCTGTTTTAGGCTCCCACAGCGCGATACGTTCAAAGCCACTATCAACCACCAATCGAATCCCTTCAATAGTCAAGCTGGTCTCGGCAATATTGGTCGCAAGTACCACTTTGCGTTGACCTGCGGGAGCGGGATTAATCGCTTGCTGTTGTTGTTCGATGGGTAACTGACCATACAATGGACAAATATTGATAGGGTTATTGTTATTGGTTGCCGATAAACGTGTAGCCAATGCTTGCGCAAGCCGTTTGATTTCACCAACACCGGGTAAGAACGCTAATACCGAACCGGATTCTTGCGCGAGTAACTGGCTAATCGCAGCCGCCATATGATCAATCACATCGCGAGGATCATTAACATGCTGGTAGCGATATTCCACTGGGAAACAACGCCCTTGAGATTCAACATACGCCGCTGTAGGAAGTAGCTGTGCCAATGCGATTTGATCTAGTGTGGCTGACATCACTAATAATTGCAGATCGTCGCGTAGAGCTTGTTGGACTTCGATTGCTAACGCTAATGCAGTATCGGCATGAATGCTGCGCTCATGGAACTCATCAAAAATAATCAGCCCAATGCCCGTTAATTCAGGATCATGTTGCAACATTCGCGTCATTACGCCTTCTGTCACAATCTCTAACCGTGTTTGTGCACTGACTTTAGTTTCGCCGCGCACCCGTAAGCCAACGGTTTGACCGACACGCTCACCTAATTGCTGAGCTAAATAACCCGCAATGTTTCTAGCGGCTAACCGTCGCGGCTCCAACATAATAATTCGCCCCGCTATTGTTCCTTGTGCCAATAACGCCAAAGGCAAACGGGTTGACTTACCCGCTCCCGGTGGGGCTTTTAAAATTACTTGGGTATGGCTAGCTAATGCTGCAAACAAAGCAGCTAAAACATCATCAATAGGGAGTTGTGACAAGGGTGTCACCTTATGTCATGATCAAAACGGAACCACATTGTAACGAAAGCCTACTCACAACTAAAAATAATAATCCATGCATGAGGCCATAAATGAAATTTACTCCGCCACTACAAGCAGCCACCTTAATTAAACGCTACAAACGTTTTTTAGCAGACATCACATTAGATGATGGTGAGATTAGAACCATTCATTGTGCTAATACGGGTGCAATGACAGGTTGCGCAGAACCCGGAACCACGGTGTGGTATTCAACGTCTGATAATAAAAAACGTAAATACCCTAATAGCTGGGAATTAGCCCATACCGCCGCTAATGATTGGATCTGTGTCAATACCATTCAAGCTAATCATCTCGTCAAAGAAGCCATTGAACAACAACGCATACCTGAACTCAGTGATTATGAAAATTTACGTACTGAAGTAAAATACGGTGCTGAAAATAGTCGCATCGATTTATTACTTGAATCACAAACTCGTCAGCCCTGCTATATTGAAGTAAAAAGCGTGACCTTACTCACTAACAATGGTCAAGGTTATTTCCCTGATGCGGTTACCACTCGTGGTCAGAAACATTTACGAGAATTGACCGAAATGGCACAGCAAGGATCACGAGCTGTTTTATTTTTTGCGGTATTACATACGGGGATTAATCAGGTCAATGTTGCGAACCATATTGATCCGGAATATGCACGATTACTACAGCAAGCCATCAACGCTGGCGTGGAAATAATTTGCTATCGAGCGACTATTATTGCTGATGAAATAAAACTCGAAGACTGTATACAATTCCAGCATTTGACATAAAAAATGCCGTTTTCTTCACATTGACGTAGAATTGAAGTTATACAATAATTGCCACGCCGTAACCTTTCTGGTATAGATACCGCCCAAAATTAACCAGTGACGGTTATTAGGTACATTAGGAGATGCTATATGCCAGAGACCATTGTTAAAAAATCACTAGGCATCCTGGCTATTGCTGGGGTTGAACCTTATCAGGAAAAAGCTGGCGAAGAATACATGGGCGAAGCTCAATTAGAGCATTTCCTTAAAATTCTATCAGCATGGCGAAACCAACTTCGCGTTGAAGTTGATCGCACAGTAAACCACATGCAAGATGAAGCCGCTAACTTCCCCGATCCAGTGGATCGCGCCGCACAAGAAGAAGAGTTCAGTCTTGAACTTCGTAATCGTGACCGCGAACGTAAACTGATCAAGAAAATTGACAAAACCCTCAAGCGTATCGAAGAAGATGATTTCGGATTCTGTGATTCTTGTGGTGTTGAGATTGGTATTCGCCGTCTTGAAGCTCGCCCAACTGCAGATCTTTGTATCGACTGTAAAACACTTGCAGAGATCAAAGAAAAGCAAATGGCTGGCTAATTACGCCATTATCAGGTTAAAGCTAATTTTAGAGGGAGCGTAAGCTCCCTCTTTCGTTTACACTAGCGCTCAAAATAACACGCAGTAATTAACCTAATGGTTGTTTACTTACCGATGTCGCACGAGCTCTGCCTTTTAATCATAACCTCATGTTATAGATAAATAGGCACCAAACTGAATAGTGCTCTCATAAGTCGAGAGTCTTATTCAGTTTGGAGGGAATATATCTTGTCATATTTGCCCCTGACTCTGGGCGACATTTACGCTGCCGTACCAAATTAAATAATAATCAATTTGGATTTTATAACCGTTTATTAATGTATGACTAACACGAATCAATATGTCGGTCGTTTTGCACCATCGCCCACAGGGTTATTGCATTTCAGATCGTTAATTGCTGCACTCGGAAGCTACCTTCAAGCCAAATCTCAGCAAGGAAAATGGATAGTTAGGATCGAAGATCTTGATCCACCTCGCGAAATGCTAGGGGCTGCTGATGATATTCTTCGCACATTAGAAGCATTTGGCTTCATGTGGGATGGCGATATCATCTACCAGAGCTTGCGCCATGACGTCTATCAAGCTCAAATCGAAACTTGGTTAACGCAAGGTAACGCTTATTATTGTCAGTGTAGTCGAAAAAACATTCAGCAAACGGACGGCTTTTACCCAGGTACCTGTCGTACCCTCAATCAACGGCACAGCAATGGTGCGGTTCGGTTACAAGTAGACACACCAATAACCCATTTCGATGACCTATTACACGGCCGTATCGAATTGCCGTTAGCGTTAGCGCGTGAAGATTTTATCATTCGCCATCGCAATGGCCTATTTGCTTATAATCTTGCTGTAGTGCTAGATGATATCGAACAAGGGATCACCGACGTTGTACGCGGTACAGATTTAATTGAGTCTACTGGGCATCAAATGATTCTTTATCAACAACTTGGACATCCTTTTGTGCGTTATTTGCACTTACCGCTCGCCATTACTGACAATGGGCATAAATTGTCGAAACAAAACCATGCTCCAGCGATTGATAAACACAATCCTCGGCCAGCATTAATGGCAGCGCTACGCTTTCTCGGCTTTTCGCCACCGACAGAACTTGTCATTGAAAATGTAGAACAAATTTTACAGTGGGGCATCACTCATTGGCAGCTCAAACAGCTACCAAAGACAACTGCTATCACACTAGCATTCTAAAATAGTCTGCCGTGATATATCATACACGGCTGTTTGTTGAACCATGTGCACAAAATGGGGTGTATTATCTTTAATCGAGTAGCTAACTTTTGCCGTAAAGTATTGAATCGCGATAGTAGTACTCGCGTTCCAGAGGAACCAACTTTGCAAGTTTACCAACGCCCAGAGCACGGCATTTCACGAAAAGATATCAGCGAAAATGCGCTGAAAGTACTATATCGTCTAAATAAAGCAGGTTACGACGCTTACCTTGTTGGTGGCGGCGTCCGTGATTTATTACTTCACAAACAGCCTAAAGACTTCGATATTGCAACTAATGCAACTCCCGAAGAAATCAAAAAACTGTTTCGTAACTGTCGCTTAATCGGCCGTCGTTTTCGTCTTGCTCACATCCTTTTTGGACGTGACATTATTGAAGTAGCTACCTTTCGTGGCCACCATTCAGACGCGCCAATACAAGTAACACCACCACAAGACAAGCAAAAACCACAACTATCTTCTCGTAGTGAAGAAGGCATGTTATTACGTGATAATGTTTACGGTACTGTTGAAGAAGATGCAGAACGCCGTGACTTTACCATTAATGCCCTATATTACAGCGTCAAAGATTTTACGGTTACTGACCATGCTCAAGGTATCGAAGATTTAAACAATCGTATCATTCGCTTAATGGGTGATCCTGAAACACGTTACCGTGAAGATCCAGTTCGAATGCTACGAGCAGTACGCTTTGCCGTTAAGCTCGATATGGATATTGACCCCGTAACCGCTGGGCCAATTCGTGAACTAGCACCACTGATGCAAGATATTCCGTCAGCGCGTCTGTTTGAAGAAAGCCTCAAGTTACTGCAATCAGGTCAAGGTCTAGAAACTTACCGTATGCTGCGTGAATACAATTTATTCCAGCAGTTATTCCCAATTTTATCTGACCATTTCACTGAGAATAACAGCAGCAAAACCGAGAAAATGATCGAGCATATCCTTGCTTCGACCGATAAGCGAATGGCTGAAGATAAGCGGGTTAATCCAGCCTTTATTTATGCTGCTATGCTGTGGTATCCAATGATGACACGAGCAGAAGAAGTCTCTTTTGCTAGCGGTTTATCATTCTATGATGCCTTTATGGTGGCGAGTAACGATATTCTTGACGAACAAGTGCGTTCAATTGCCATTCCACGTCGCCATACCACCACGGTCCGCGATATTTGGCAGCAACAATTACGCTTTAGTCGTCGTAGTGGTAAGCGTGCATTTAAAACCATGGAACACCCTAAGTTCCGTGCTGCTTATGATTTCTTAGAAATGCGCAGTTTGTTTGAAGGCAGCGATATCAAAGAATTGGCCTTATGGTGGAATGAATTCCAAGACGCAGATTACAACCAACGCGGTCAAATGATGACTAACATCAATGATGGTGGTGGTACTCGTCGCCCACGTCGTCGTCGCCCACAGCAACCACGCCGTAAAAAACCACAAGTTAATTCATGATTCGCGCTTATATTGCTATCGGTAGTAACTTGGGCGACCCTGTCGCCCAAGCTCAAACCGCAATAAAAGCACTGCACCACCTACCAAATACACATGTTATTAGCGTATCGTCGTTGTACAGCAGTACCCCGATGGGACCGCAAAATCAACCTGACTATATAAATGCGGTTGTCGCTATCGATACCACATTAGCTCCGCTTGAATTACTTGATCACACTCAAGCAATAGAGCTCGAACAAGGACGTGTTCGCAAAGATGAACGCTGGGGACCAAGGACGTTAGATCTCGATATTATTTTATATGGCGATCTACAGCACCAGTGTGAGCGCCTTACCGTGCCACACTATGGAATGAAAGTACGGGAGTTCGTACTGTATCCACTTGCCGAAATTAACCCTGCTTTAGTTTTGCCTGATCACACTTCTTTATGCACGTTATTAACTCAGGTTAACCGTAATGGCTTAGCTATTTGGCAAGCATAAATTCATCAGGGCGAGAAAGAAGCTATGAAAAAAATCACCATCAACGATCTCCTAAAATGGAAGCAAGAAGGTCGTAAATTTGCATCAATAACAGCATATGACGCGAGTTTTTCTCAGTTATTTGAGCAGCAAAATATGCCGGTTATGTTAGTCGGTGACTCGTTAGGCATGGTTCTCCAAGGTCAAAACGATACCCTTCCAGTAACCATTGATGATATCGCTTACCATACGCGCAGTGTTCGTGCAGGCAGCCCTAACTCGCTGCTAATGGCTGACATGCCATTCATGACCTTCGCAACCCCAGCACAAGCTTGTGAAAATGCCGCTAAACTAATGCGCGCAGGGGCAAATATGGTCAAAATCGAAGGTGGCGCTTGGGTTGCTGAAACGATTACAACCCTGACACAACGAGCAGTTCCCGTGTGTGCTCACCTTGGTTTAACACCTCAGTCTGTCAATATTTTTGGCGGTTATAAAGTGCAAGGCCGCAATTTGGATCAAGCTGAGACAATGGTTAAAGATGCCATTACTCTCGCGAAAGCTGGTGCCCAAATCATCGTATTGGAATGTGTTCCAGCAAGTCTTGCTGAACGTATTACCAAGGCGGTGGATGTGCCTGTCATTGGTATCGGTGCGGGTAATGCGACCGATGGCCAAATACTGGTTATGCACGATATGTTTGGTATTTCTGCAAACTATATGCCGAAGTTCTCTAAGAACTTCCTTGCGGAAACTGGAGATATGCGTGCTGCGGTTACTAAATACATTGAAGATGTTGAGTCTGGTACATTTCCAGGATCTCAGCATACCTTTGAATAAGGAATAAGAGATGCAAACATTCGCCGAGATTGCCCAGTTAAGAGAGCAAATTACGACGTGGCGCCGCGCAGGCCGTCGGATTGCCTTTGTTCCAACCATGGGTAATTTACATGAAGGTCATCTTACGTTAATGCGTAAAGCACGTAAGCATGCTGATATTGTTGTTGCGAGTATTTTTGTTAATCCAATGCAGTTTGAAAAAACTGAAGACTTAACTAATTATCCACGCACACTTGAGCAAGATATTGCCAAGTTACAACAACAAAACATGGTTGATGTGGTTTTTACTCCAACCCCAGAAAGCGTGTATCCAGCAGGTGTTAAAAACCGAACGTTTATCGACGTTCCTGGATTATCGACCATTTTAGAAGGCGAATTACGTCCGGGACATTTCCGTGGCGTAGCAACCATCGTTAATAAACTATTTAATATCGTGCAACCAGACGTGGCTTGTTTTGGCGAAAAAGATTACCAACAATTGGCACTTATCCGCCAAATGGTGATTGATCTATCCATGGATATTAAAATTGTTGGCGTACCAACTGTACGAGAAATGGATGGCCTAGCCATGAGTTCTCGCAATGGTAATCTAACCGTTGATGAACGCCAACGTGCGCCTGTTTTAGCCCGTACTATGCGTTGGATCAACAGCCAAATACGTGGTGGTCGTAATGACTATGACGAATTAATTGTTGATGCGAACGATCAACTTCGTGCCGCAGGCCTGCAACCTGATAAAAGTTTTATCCGTGATGCAGTAACCTTATTGCCCATTACTGACACAACCCAACAAGCGGTTATTTTAATGTCAGCACAATTAGGTAAAGCACGTTTAATCGACAACCAAGTAGTAGATTTATCCCCTGCTGTGACTGTCGAAGAAGAAGTCGCTGAAGCAAATTAATTGCTGATCGCTGACTAAAAAAATACCGCACGTTAACCATTAACGGGCGGTATTTTTTTAACTATATATTGTCAGCTATGTATTTTTAGCGACTAGTTAATAAGAACCATCAGCGGTTATGATCGCAAACCAATACCACGTGAAATTAAGTAATAAGCGACACCGTACAACGCAATAACAAATAACGTTAATACCGTAAACGATGTACCAATACCGACATCAGACACCCCAAGAAAGCCATAACGGAATGCATTAACCATATACACAATCGGGTTAACCTTAGACACAATTTGCCATACTTCTGGCAATAGATTAATCGAATAGAATACACCGCCAAGATACGTCAGCGGCGTTAGCACAAAAGTCGGAATAATACTGATATCATCAAAAGTACGGGCAAAAATAGCGTTAATTAATCCACCTAACGAAAACACGATCGAGGTCATTACCACGGTTGCAATAATCACCCACAAATGAGCAATATTAAGGGATACAAATAATAAAGACACCACCGAAACAATCAGGCCGACACTTAATCCTCGCAATACACCACCACCAACATAACCGGCAATAATAATATAATTAGGCACTGGCGCGACTAATAACTCTTCGATATTATGCTGAAATTTGGCACTAAAAAATGAAGAAGCAACATTAGAATAAGAGTTAGTGATCACCGACATCATGATAAGCCCAGGCACGATGTATTCCATGTAGCTAAAGCCTTCCATGTCACCAATACGCTTACCAATCAGATTACCAAAAATAATAAAATATAACGTCATCGTAATCGCGGGCGGCACCAATGTTTGTACCCAAATCCGCGTAAATCGATGGATCTCTTTGCTAATTAAGCTTTTGAATGCCACCCAATACTGTTTTTTCATTACTGATTATCCGCCACTACTGATGCTTTATCTTTATTGACTAAGTTAACAAATAACTCTTCTAAACGATTACTCTTATTACGCATTGAACGCACCACCACACCTTGGATGGTTAAAGCACTGAAGACGCGATTTAAGTCATCACCTTTATTGAGATCAACTTCAAGGGTATTACTATCTATTAATCGACACTGACCAATATCTAACGTTGGTACAGCAGCAATAGTATCAATATCTAAAATAAAAGTTTCTAATTCAACCTGGCTCAATAACGCTTTCATCGAGGTATGCTCAACTAATTCGCCATGGTTGATAATACCGATATTACGGCACAACATTTCAGCTTCTTCAAGGTAATGGGTCGTTAAAATAATCGTTACCCCTTCGCGGTTAATGCGTTGCAAAAACGTCCACATTGAGCGACGTAATTCAATATCAACCCCAGCAGTTGGCTCATCTAAAATCAACAATTTTGGCTCATGCATTAATGCGCGTGCAATCATCAATCGTCGTTTCATACCACCAGAAAGATTACGGGCACGATCATGACGTTTACCCCATAAATCTAATTGGGTTAAATATTTTTTCGCCCGTTGTTTAGCCAGCGAATGTTCGACCCCATAAAAACCTGCTTGATTAACAACAATCTGTTCTACGGTTTCAAACGGATTAAAATTAAATTCTTGTGGCACTAAACCGAGTTGGTTTTTAGCATCTACCTTTTGAGTATCTAAGTCATAACCAAAAATACTGACCGAGCCAGAGGTTTTATTAACTAGCGAGCTAATAATACCGATGGTGGTCGATTTACCGGCACCATTGGGGCCTAACAAGGCAAAAAAGTCCCCTTGTTCGACATTAAGACTCATATTTTTCAGCGCCTTGACGCCGCCTTTGTAAGTTTTGCTTACATTTTTTATTTCTAAAGCATTCATTATATGCAATCTTTCTGTTAAATATTTATAGGCTAGTGACAAAACGCTAACAACTAATCCGATTTGCTATCAGCGCAGCTTGTGTATAGTAAGGAACATATTAATATAAGGCATTATCATGGCAGATATAAAGCAGCTCTTCGCAAATAACCTCTCGTGGTCAGAAAACATTAAGGATGAAGATCCCCTGTTTTTCTCTCACCTCGCAGAAGCGCAACATCCACAATATCTTTGGATTGGCTGTTCTGACAGCCGTGTTCCCGCTGAACGACTTACGGGTTTAACTTCCGGTGAATTGTTCGTACACCGTAATGTTGCCAACCAAGTTATCCACACTGATTTAAATTGCTTATCCGTGGTTCAATATGCGGTTGATGTACTTAAAGTGAAGCATATTATCATCTGTGGTCACTATGGTTGTGGTGGTGTTACTGCCGCCATCGAAAACCCACCTTTAGGGCTTATTAATAACTGGTTATTACACATTCGCGATCTGTATCTAAAACATCGCTCAGATCTTGGTAGCCTACCGCGAGACAAGTGGGATGACAAATTATGTGAGATTAACGTTGCCTCTCAAGTTTATCACCTTGGTAATTCCACTATTCTGCAACAAGCATGGGAACGCGGCCAAGATGTCAAAATTCATGGTTGGATTTACGGTACCAGTAACGGTATTTTAAAAGATTTGGGCGTAACAGCTGCCAGTCGTGAAAGTCTTGAAATTACTTATCAAGCAGCAATGTCATCGTTATTATCACCGCTTGAAAAGCAATTAGTACAACATCAAACGCAGCTAGAAAACAATAAATAGCGGCTAAAAAAAAGCGACCACCTAATTGGTGATCGCTTTTTTGTTTTTATTCTGCGTCTGGAATAACTTTACCAATAAACGGTAAGTGACGGTATTTTTGCGCGTAATCGATACCCACACCAACCACAAACTCATCGGGAATAATAAAGCCATACCAATCAACTTTTACATTCACTTCACGACGATCAGGCTTATCAAGTAGCGTACAGATACTGATTGATTTTGGTTCACGTAGCGATAAAATCTCACACACTTTACTTAACGTATTACCCGTATCGATAATATCTTCCACCAATAGCACATCTTTGCCTTTGATGTCGTCATCTAAGTCTTTCAAAATACGCACATCACGATTACTTTGCATCGTATTGCCGTAACTTGAAGCGGTCATGAAATCCACTTCATGAGGAATTTCAATCGCACGCGCTAAATCTGCCATAAAAACAAATGAGCCACGCAGTAAGCCAACCATTACTAAGTCTGTTGAGTCTTTATAGTGTTCCGTAATCTGCTTTCCTAGCTCTTTGATGCGTGCCTGAACATCCTGCTCAGAAATCATTACTTCAATAGTGTGCTTCATTTTATTCTCCATCAACTCGACCGCGTTAGCCGACTGGGGCTATATATTACAAAGGCCATTATTGTAGCATTCATTCATGTTAAGCGTTATTTAATCAATAGTGTCCAAAATCCGAAACACTTATTGATAGTTCAGTTTGAATCAACTCGGTTGCTGTTGTAGTGTTTATGTATAAAAAATAAACACAAATGCAGTAAATACAAACAGGGTTAGGGAATAAATAATTATGGATACGATTACCAAGAAACCACGTACACGCTTATCTCCGGAAAAAAGAAAGCAACAACTACTTGATTACTCAATTGAAGTTTTTTCTCGTCGCGGTATTGGTCGCGCGGGTCATGCTGATATTGCTGAAATGGCGAATGTTTCAGTCGCAACAGTCTTTAACTACTTTCCGACGCGAGAAGCATTAGTTGAACAAGTATTGATGGAAGTTGCCACCCAATTTAATGATCTACTCACTGAATGTATTGGTGCACCCAATAAAGCATTACATGCGCGCTTAACCTGCATTAGCAATAACTTAATTGATACCGTATTAGAACAACAAGATTGGATCAAAGTGTGGTTTGAGTGGAGTACATCCGTTCGTGAAGATGTCTGGCCTCAGTTTATTGAAAGCAACCAAAAAAACCTTAAGCAAGTGCAGAAAGCATTTACTCAAGCAATTGATAATGGGGAAATTAATTCAAATCAAACCCCAGAGAATTTAGCTAAAATGTTACATGGCGTCTGTTATGTCATTTACATGCAAGCGAACCAACACCCAGATCAAGATATACTGCGTGAGCAAGCTCAAATTTATCTACAATTTCTTACTCAGAAAAACTAAATAAATGCTGACATAAACAATCAAGGCTTGTATTTCAAGCCTTGATTGTATTTATACGTTAGTGAATATAACGGGTTGATGAGAGATAACATTAACCGCTACTCGCTCGCCAATATTCAATAATAAATTAGAATTAATCATTAATTTATACTCTTCAAATTCAACAACATAACGACAACTATCCCCCATAAATTGCTGCTCAATAATAACAGCATTCCCCTCAACATCCGGCGTAACTGTTAAATGTTGTGGTCGCAATAACCAATCTACATCAGTGGCTACAGTGAATGGTTGCTCGGCAACTAATGCTTGCTCACCAAATGGCGTCAGTAACTGTTGATTCGCGGTCACAGTAGCTGGTAAATAAGATCCAACACCTAAAAATTCTGCCACAAAACGACTACTGGGTTGATAGTAAAGCTCGGTTGCCGTACCAAATTGTTCAATCACACCGTTATTCATCACCGCCATTTTATCGGCAAAAGCAAACGCTTCTTCACGGCTGTGAGTCACAAAAATAGCGGTCACACCTTGGTCTTTAAATATTTGGCGAATATCACGAATCAAACTATGACGGACTTGAGTATCAATATTAGAAAACGGCTCATCTAATAAAATCAAATCAGGCTCATTCGCTAGCGCACGTGCAATCGCAACCCGTTGCTGCTGCCCACCCGATAATTGATGCGGATAACGATCATCTAGTTCAGTTAAATGTACCAGTTCTAACATTTGTTGAATTTTTACAGCTACGCGAGGCTTATCCCAATAACGCAAACCAAAGGCAATATTTTCAGCCACCGTTAAATGAGGAAAGAGCGCATAATCTTGAAATATCATACCAATATTACGTTGCTCTGGTGGCAAGCATAATTGTTGGTCGACGATGACACGATCATTAATCGCCATTGTGCCTTGTGTCAGCGGTAACAATCCCGCAACCGCTTTGAGTAACGTGGTTTTTCCACAGCCACTCGCGCCAAGTAGACACACGATCTCACCCCGCTCAACCGCTAACGATAAATCTTGTAATATCGGTTGCCCATGGTAACAACACGTTAGATCAGTGACAGATAATGCATATTTCATCAATGTTTTTGCTCCAAAGAACGATTAACTATCACCAGCGGAATCAAGCCTACAATAACTAATAAAATGGCAGGAAATGCAGCCACTTCTAACTGTTCATCAGAAGCAAAGTTAAATACATAAGTGGCTAAGGTTTCAAAATTAAATGGCCGTAGCAATATTGCAGCATTGAGCTCTTTCATTGATTCAATAAATACCAATAAGCCTGCAATTAAGCAACCACGACGAATTAACGGCAAATGCACTTTACGTAACATGGCAGTCGATGCATAACCCATGGTTTTCGCAGCCATATCCAATGAGGGCGGAATTTTAATCAAACTACTTTCAACACTACCAATCGCTACCGCAGCAAACCGCACCACAAACGCAAAAATAATCGCAAACATTGACCCCGAGAAAACAAGTCCCGGACGACCTAAATCTAAACTGCGCGCAATATCATTCACTAAATGATCGGCGCTGGTTAAAGGGATCATCACCCCAATCGCCAATACAGTTCCGGGAACTGCGTAGCCTAATGAAGCAAGTCGCATCGGTACAATGCTGATACTGCGACTATCTAAACGTTGATAAAAATTCACCATCAACGCTAAACATACGGCAAATATAGCGGCCGAAAGTGACACTATTAAGCTATTAAAACTGTAAGTCTTAAATTGCTCGGTCCAACTTTGTGCAAAATAATCAACTGCGTAATAACCCAATTGTAACATCGGTAAAATAAACGCACACCCAACCAATCCCCAACACCAACCTACCGCAAGCCACTTTTTCCAACCGCTTAATTGGTATTTAGTATGGCTATCATTACCACATTGCTGCTGAAACATTTTTTGTTTACGACGACTAAAACGCTCGCTGCTGATCAATAAGAAAATCACCATCAACATAATTGCAGAAATTTTAGTGGCGGCATTAAGATTAGAATAACCCAGCCACGTATCGTAAACCGCGGTGGTCAAAGTATTTAAAGCAAAGTAACTCACCGTACCAAAATCACCCAAAGCCTCCATCGCAACCAATGAAACTCCAACTGCAATGGCTGGGCGGGCTAATGGCAATGAAATACGTTTGAAGCTTTGCCAAGGCGAACAGCCAAGTAAGCGCGCCGATTGCAGCAAATTAGTACTTTGTTCCATAAAGGCGGCACGGACTAATAAATACACATACGGATATAGCACTAACGCTAATACAAAACATGCGCCCCATAATGAGCGTAAATCAGGAAACCAGTAATCGCTAACATGTTGCCAGCCAAACAGTTTACGTAGCCAAATTTGAATCGGTCCGGCGTAATCAAACCAATGGGTATAAAGATAACCGACAATATAACCGGGCATTGCGAGGGGTAAAATTAGTGCCCATTGTAGTATTTTTTCGCCGGGTAAACGGCACATTGCCATTAACCATGCACAAGGAATCCCAAAGATTAAGGTCAATAATACCGTACCAACCACCAGCCCAAGGGTATTTAACGCATAGGTAGACATCACTGTATTCATCAAGTGTGAGAACACCTGATCAGAGTTACCCGTGGCGGTAATGAATATAGCGATAATAGGCAATACTAACAACGATCCTAATAACCAGCTGCTAATCCGCCAAAATAAAAACTTTTCTTTCATTTACTACTACTTAGTACGTTTTTCAATATATTTAAGCCTGTAACATCAGACCACTTTGTCAGTAAATACATCACTGTAAGCAAGCATGAGAAACTATCACAACTTATTGCAAAATAGACTAAGTTAAGCTGAAAAATGGGGCTTTAAACCCCATCTATTTTGTAACTAATTACAGATCAAACTTCACTTCATCTAACAATTTAATTGCCGCTTGATGATATTGTGCCACTTGATCAAGTGATACATCATCAGCTTTAAATTCACCCCATGATGCCACTAACGCTGAACGTTTAACGCCAACTTTAACGGGATATTCATAGTTCATTTCTGCATACATTTGCTGTGCAGTGGTCGCGGTTAAAAATTCCATTAACTTAAGCGCGTTATCTTTATTTGGCGCATATTTTGCCATTGCCATACCACTGACATTAACGTGAGTACCGTTACCTTGTTGGCCGGGGAAGTTAATTTCAACCGCTTCTGCCCATGCTTTTTGGTTGGGATCATTGACCATTTTTCCGAGGTAGTAACTATTACCAATCGCGATATCACATAAGCCTTCTTTCACCGCTTGTACTTGACCGCGATCGTTACCTTGCGGCTTACGGGCTAAATTAGCTTTAACACCTTCAAGCCACGTTTTAGTTGCCGCTTCACCATTGTGAGCGATCATCGCTGAAACGAGTGAAACGTTATATGGGTGCTTACCTGAACGCGTACAAAGTTTCCCTTTCCACTCAGGTTTAGCTAAATCACTGTAATCAAAAGATGCTGGTAATTTACCGATACGATCTTTTGATGAATAAACATTACGAGAACGCAGTGTTAGTGCAAACCACTCGTCTTCATTATCACGAAATTGTGCAGGAATATTAGCATCAATAACTTTGCTATCTACGGGCTGAACGAGCTTCTTATCTGACAGCTCAACTAAACGACTAATATCGGTTGTTAACACTACATCTGCTGGGCTGTATTCGCCTTCTTGTTGTAGTTTTTCAGCGATACCTGCTTTAGCAAACTTAACGTTAACCTTAATACCCGTCTCTTTAGTGAACTCATTAAACATTGGCTCAACAAGAAAAGGTTGGCGGTATGAATAGACATTGACTTCTTCAGCCGCTGTCGCGATTTGAGGTGCCGCCAAACCGAATAATACAGCAGTAGCTAAAAGTTTTTTCATTGCTAAATCCCTTAATGCAAAATGTAATGATAATGTTTCTCAATTAGATTGATGCAGATTATACGTTTTTCGTATTCGAACACAATCTAGTGGTAACATTTCATTACAAAAAAACGTCACCGCTAGCGATGACGTTTTTTTTAACTTTAATAGCACTTAAATGCAGCTGTTATTGCTATTTTACACTGACAAACTCAGGATATGCATCAACACCACAGTCATGTGAATCCATCCCTTCTAGCTCTTCATCTTCCGTTACACGAATACCAATAGTGAATTTCAATATTCCCCATACCACTAAACTTGCACCAAATACCCAACCAAAGATAACCGCGGCACCAAATAACTGAGTTAAAAAGGCGGCATCGGGATTACTTAACGGCACCATCATTAAGCCAAACAAACCACACACACCATGGACAGAAATCGCACCAACAGGATCATCAACTTTCACTTTATCAAAACCAATAATACTGAATACGACTAATGCACCAGCAACACTACCAATCGCAACCGCAGCTAATGGGGACGGTGATAATGGGTCCGCAGTAATCGCAACTAATCCCGCTAATGCACCGTTAAGAATCATAGTAAGATCAGCTTTACCCCATCGCATTTTACACACAGCAAGCGCGATAATCGCACCCGCAGCAGCGGCAGCATTAGTGTTTAAAAATATTTGACCAACCGCCGTCGCATTCTCAAAATCAGATAACATTAACTGTGAGCCACCGTTAAAGCCAAACCAACCAAACCATAAAATAAATGTACCGACAGTGGCTAATGGCATATTTGAACCGGGAATCGGATGCACTTCACCATTTTTACCGTATTTACCTTTTCGAGCGCCAAGCAGTAATACACCTGCTAATGCCGCGGCAGCACCCGCCATATGAACGATACCAGAACCTGCAAAGTCACTAAAACCCGCTTCTGAAAGGAAACCACCACCCCATGTCCAATAACCTTCAATCGGATAAATAAAGCCGGTTAATACCACTGAAAATAATAAAAATGACCACAACTTCATACGCTCAGCAACCGCACCGGATACCACTGACATTGCGGTAGCAACAAAGACGACCTGAAAAAAGAAATCGGATTCTAAAGAGTGATCGGCGCCTTCAGCTTGAGTACCAATTAACGCGCCAAACGAGGGTAACCACCCGCCACCGCTGTTATCGACATACATAATGTTATAGCCGACTAATAAAAAAGTGGTACACGAAATAGCATATAAACAAAAGTTTTTGGTGAGTATTTCAGTGGTATTTTTTGAGCGCACTAAACCTGCTTCTAACATGGCAAAACCCGCTGCCATCCACATTACTAGTGCACCAGAAATCAAAAAGAAAAATGTATCGAGTGCATAACGTAGTTCAATTACTGTCGTTGATAATTCCATGGTAATTTTCCCTTATACCTGATATTTATGATCCTGCTTCCATGCTGCGACTAAAGTGCTTCCCTGTCTACTTCTCCTGTTCGAATACGTACCGCATGTTCAAGATCGTATACAAATATTTTGCCATCACCGATTTTTCCAGTTTGCGCAGCCTTACTGATAGCATCGACAATATCATCTAAATTTTCGGCTTGAGTGGCGATTTCTAATTTCACTTTAGGTAGAAAATCAACTTGATATTCCGCGCCACGATAAAGTTCGGTATGCCCTTTTTGACGTCCAAATCCTTTTACTTCGGTTATCGTCATCCCTTCCACACCGACAATCGCTAATGCTTCACGCACATCATCTAATTTAAAAGGCTTAATAATCGCGTTAATTATTTTCATGATTTACTCCTCAC
The DNA here is from genome assembly GCF_002849605.1 of Photobacterium carnosum. Taxonomy (GTDB): domain Bacteria; phylum Pseudomonadota; class Gammaproteobacteria; order Enterobacterales; family Vibrionaceae; genus Photobacterium; species Photobacterium carnosum. The sequence continues at coordinate 124,258 of NZ_NPIB01000008.1, read as the reverse complement.
TCTCAAACTATTCCCCAATATAATTAAACAACAAACAATCATCATGCCAACTATTTAACATACTGTTTAATAAGAAAATTAAAAAACAAACCTTTAAAAACGAAAAAAGGCCGCACCATATAGGTGCAGCCTTTTCACTATCATGTAGCACTTAATGGCTATTAATAACTAACCGATTAAAAACGGATCACAAATGCTCGCCAAGCTTCTAGTGCTTGCGCTAAATCTTCAAAACCACACACCGACATACTTTCTTCATCATAAAAATGCAGATCTTCTTCAAAATCTTCATCTTCTTCTGAAAATAAACAGTTCGCTTGAACTAAAGCTTCATTATCTTGCAAGCATAACGTCAGTTCTTCACCCATTAATCGCCATTCTTTAGTACTATTTTTCAATGCACTAATTTGGCCAATTATCATATCTATTTTGTCGACATCCTTGCCTAACTCGTCAATGATCCAACGGCCTAACACTTCGTGGCCCATTGAAAAAATGGCATGATAACTACCGTCCAAGGTATTTTTTTTAAATTCGTAATCCATACCTTTAGTACCCCATCTCAGATCATCTTAGTTGTTAACTGCTACACTGCCAGCAGAATGCGCTTGGCGCCCATTGTCAGGATCTATCATTAAAATGCAACTCATCTCTAGTAACTAAATAGTTATATCCCTTTTAATCCACTGACTCTCAATATTAAGCGGCTGATAGATTATGAAAATTATTATTGCTCCTGACTCATACAAAGAAAGCCTGACCGCAATGGAAGTGGCAACCGCGATTGAGGCTGGTTTTCGCCAAGTAATGCCAGATGCTGAATACATTAAATTACCGATGGCTGATGGCGGTGAAGGCACGGTGCAATCATTGGTTGATGCCAGTAACGGCACCATTATTGAGCATCAGGTTACCGGACCTTTAAGTGAGCAAGTACCCGCATTTTTTGGCCTCATGGGCGATGGTAAAACGGCGGTTATTGAAATGGCAGCCGCATCTGGCTTGCATCTTGTTAGCCCAGAGCAACGCAATCCGATGATCACCACCAGTTATGGCACTGGCGAATTGATCTTAGCTGCGCTGGATTACGGTGTTAAACATATTATTATCGGCATCGGTGGCAGTGCCACTAATGACGGCGGTATTGGTATGGCACAAGCACTTGGGGTTCAACTACTGGATAACAAGGGTCAAGCACTTGGTTTTGGCGGCCAAGCATTAGCACAATTGGCTAGCATCGATATCACTACCGTCGATCCTCGTCTTGCCCACATAAAATTAGACGTCGCCTGTGATGTTGATAATCCCCTTTGCGGTGAAAAAGGCGCATCACATATTTTTGGCCCTCAAAAAGGGGCAACACCAGCAATGGTTGCCGAGCTTGATCAACACCTCGCTCATTATGCCGCGATCATTAAACGTGATTTAGCTATCGATGTTAAGGATATGGCAGGAGCTGGTGCGGCGGGCGGTATGGGTGCGGCTCTGCTAAGTTTATTTAATGCCCAATTACGCTCTGGGATCGAGATTGTGATCGACGCGGTTCACTTAGGCGACATTATTAAAGATGCAGATCTGGTGATCACTGGTGAAGGCCGTATTGATAGCCAAACCATTCACGGTAAAACACCGATAGGGGTCGCACGTACTGCCAAGAAATACCATAAACCCGTAATTGGTATTGCGGGCTGTTTAAGCCAAGATTGTGGCGTGGTTTATGATCATGGTATCGATGCAGTCTTTAGTGTGGTGCCCACTGCGATGAATCTTGAACAAGCTTTTAAGAATGCCGCTATTAATGTCGAACTAACCGCTCGAAATATCGCGGCTATATATTGTTTAGGTCGTTAATAAAAAGCACCAATAAAAACGCCGCGAATAGTCGCGGCGTTTTTTATATCTTCTTTATAGCTTATTTTTATATCACCAATAACATAGATTAAACAGCTTGTTGAATAATCACTTCATCCGCTTTGCTGGTGTACTCCGCCATACGATCAAAATTCAAATAACGGTAAGTATCTGCCGCCGTCGCATTAATCTGCTGAGCGTAAGTTAGGTATTCTTCCATGGTTGGAATCCGCCCTAGAATTGCCCCCACCGCTGCTAATTCCGCAGAAGATAAATACACGTTAGCGCCATTACCTAAACGGTTAGGGAAGTTACGCGTCGAGGTCGACATTACCGTCGAATTATCTTTTACTCGTGCTTGGTTACCCATACACAAAGAACATCCAGGGGTTTCAATACGCGCTCCGGCACGACCAAAGATACCGTAATAACCTTCTTCAGTAAGTTGGTCTTTATCCATCTTGGTCGGTGGTGCAATCCATAATCGAGTCTCTAATTGACCGCCAAATTTCTCAAGTAACTTACCCGCCGCACGGAAATGACCAATGTTAGTCATGCACGATCCAATAAACACTTCATCAATCGCAGTGCCTGCAACCTCAGACAATAAACGCGCATCATCAGGATCATTTGGCGCACATAAAATAGGCTCTTTAATATCTGCCAGATCAATTTCGATCACGTGCGCATATTCAGCATCTTTATCTGCGGTCATTAATTCAGGATTCGCTAGCCACGCTTGCATCGCCGTCACACGACGTTCAATGGTACGACGATCGCCATAACCTTCAGCGATCATCCACTTCAACATCACGATATTTGAGTTTAGATATTCAGTGATCGACTCTGGCGACAGTTTAACGGTACAACCCGCTGCACTACGCTCAGCAGATGCATCAGAAAGCTCAAACGCTTGTTCAACCGATAAATGCTCAACCCCTTCAATCTCAAGTACACGGCCTGAGAATTCATTGATCTTGCCCGATTTTTCAACCGTTAATAGCCCTTGTTGAATCGCAAAATAAGGGATGGCATGAACCAAATCACGCAGGGTGATCCCTTGTTGCATCTCACCTTTAAAGCGCACCAAAATAGATTCTGGCATATCGAGCGGCATTACCCCTGTTGCAGCAGCAAATGCCACCAAACCAGAACCTGCGGGGAATGAAATACCTAATGGAAAACGGGTATGAGAATCGCCACCCGTACCGACGGTATCTGGCAATAACATTCGGTTAAGCCATGAGTGGATCACGCCATCTTTAGGACGTAACGCCACCCCACCACGATTCATAATAAAATCAGGTAAAGTATGGTGAGTATTAACATCAATTGGTTTTGGATATGCCGAAGTGTGACAGAAAGACTGCATCGTAAGATCTGCCGAGAAACCTAAACAGGCGAGATCTTTAAGTTCATCACGGGTCATTGGGCCGGTGGTATCTTGTGAACCGACAGTGGTCATTTTAGGCTCACAATATGTATAAGGACGAACCCCATCAACACCACATGCTTTACCGACCATCTTTTGCGCTAAGGTATAACCTTTGCCACTGTCTTTAACTTCAACCGGACGGCGGAATACATCAGAAGCCGATAAGCCTAACGCTTGACGAGCACGATCCGTTAAGCCACGACCAATGATCAATGGAATACGACCACCAGCACGGACTTCATCAATCAATACCTCAGTTTTTAATTTAAAGGTTGAGACAACTTCATCACTATCATGACGACAAACTTGACCTTTAAATGGATAAACATCAATCACATCGCCCATTGCCAGCTTCGTAACATCAACTTCAATCGGTAAAGCTCCGGCATCTTCCATAGTATTAAAGAAGATCGGCGCGATCTTACCGCCAAGCACATAACCCCCCGCACGTTTATTAGGAACATAAGCAATATCATCCCCCATAAACCATAACACTGAGTTTGTGGCTGATTTACGTGATGATCCCGTACCGACCACATCACCGACATACACTAATTGATGACCTTGTTGTTTAAGGGCTTCAATTTGCGTAATCGGACCAATAGTGCCTGCTTGATCAGGGGTGATCCCTTCGCGTGTAATCTTTAACATCGCTAATGCGTGCAACGGAATATCAGGGCGTGACCATGCATCTGGCGCTGGTGATAAGTCATCAGTATTGGTTTCACCACTGACTTTAAATACGGTAAGAGTAATTTTTTCAGCAAGGGCTGGCTTTGATAAGAACCACTCGGCATCCGCCCACGATTGCATGACTTGCTGAGCAAAAGTATTGCCCGCTTTGGCTTTTTGCTCGACATCATAAAATGAGTCAAACATCAGTAAAGTATGAGAAAGCGCAGTAACAGCAATAGGCGCAAGTTCCGCATCATCTAATAATGAAACCAATGGCTCAATATTATAGCCACCTTGCATCGTACCTAATAACTGTGCCGCTTTAGCTTTAGTGACCAGTGATGATTGTGCTTCGCCCGTAGTGATTGCAGCTAAAAACCCCGCCTTTACATAAGCGGCTTCATCAACACCAGGTGGAATACGATTTTCTAATAGATCCAGTAGTACCGCGTCCTCACCTTGCGGTGGTTTTTTTAATAACTCAATTAGCGCGGCAACCTGTTCAGCATTTAGCGGCTGGGCAATAACCCCCTCGGCCGCACGTTCTTCGACGTGTTTACGGTAGGCTTCAAGCACGACATATTCCTCTTATATTGGCTCGACGATAACGTCGAACATCCTTGGAAGTTAAATGATCTCTCACTGATCAGTTATTGTGATTTAATCTAGAATCAACATATTAACGGTTAACTTGAGATCAAAACCGTTAAATACCATAGCATTTTTAACTTAAAATTAAAATAAATCGATAATTTACAACATTAACAATTAAAATAAATACTTCCTTTCTTGCCTAAAAAATACATCTAAAAATTGATAATCAAGAAACTAGATATTATGTGATGAATATCAACATTCTTAGTTAAGGTTGGCGATAAGTCATATTGAGCACCATAAATCACTAAAGTTTTTTCATAAATAAGCCGATATATAAATATATATTTTCATTTCACCGACCATCATTACGTAACTGCGCATGGTCTGTTCATTTGCTCATAAATATAAGCCGTTTTATGAATTACAAACATTTAAGCATTAAATCAAAGCTGATCATCGCAATAACCATGGCAGTACTCGCTTCAACGACATTAGTCAGTGTACTCAGTCAAAGCCAGGTACGAGAAGCTATTACCACTCGAATCTTAGACTTAGAATTACCCTCTATCTTGCTGCAAATTCGCAACAACGTAGAAAAAGAAGTCACTCAATTACAATCAGCTGCAGAGCAATTAGCCAATAACAGTTACGTTATCGACAGCGTGTTAGCCACCAAAGCACCCCAAGACAAAACCCGCTTAGTCAAAGAACTGCAAAATATTCAAAAACAATACCAGTTATTAGATGTCTCTATCGCTAACCGTAACAATGGCGATTACTGGAACCAAAATGGTTTTCTGCGCCAGTTAACACCACATCAAGATCAATGGTTTTTTGATGCTATCAAAATTAACAAAACTCGTAGTCTCAGTATCTTTCGAGAAAAAACAGGTGAGGTAAAACTGTTTGTTAATTATCAGCAGCCGCATGGTAATACCTTGGCGGGGTTATCTAAATCCCTCGATGATATGGCACGTTTTATTAGTCAATTTAAAATTGAACAAACTGGATTTGTCTATTTAGTCGATAGTAAAGGCACGATTAAGATCCACCGTGATAATAATAAAATGCTGGATCACAATTCAATCACAACCCTGTTTGATTCAACCGTTGCCGCAACCTTATTAAATAAACAAAGTTTTAGTGTCGTAGAAACCCAAAATAACAACGAAGATGTCTTTTTAGCGGCGAGTTATATTCCAGCCATGGATTGGTATGTGATTGGTGAACTTCCTAAAAAAGAAGCCTTTGCAGCCCTTACTACTATCCGTAATCAGGTTATTTTATTCACTGCCATTATTGCCGCTATCTTTATTATTATTGCGATTTTTCTAGCCAGCAGCATTACTCGTCCAATTAAAAACTTGGCGTTAATGTTTAAAGAGCTCGGTGAAGGCGATGGTGATTTACGCCACCGTTTAACCGTTGAAGGGAACGACGAAATCGCGCAATTATCATCAGGGTTTAATGGCTTTATTGGTAAGATACACAATTCAATAATCGACGTTGCAGAAACTGGCAATTCCTTACGCCAAGCAGCTGAATCGGTTGCTTCTCAAGCTCAACTTACTCTTGATAATAGCCATAGTCAGCGTGATAGAACTCTGCTGGTTGTAACAGCAATAAATGAAATGGGGGCAACGGTCAATGAAATCGCCAGTAACGCAGCCTTAGCCGCCGAATCAACCCAGCAAGCAGAACAACAAACCCATGATGGTCAACAGGTGGTGAGTGAAGCGAGAAATACCATTAATCAACTGTCATCAGATATTGGTCAAGTCAGTGATGTGATTGATTCATTGGCAAATAATACCCAATCTATTGGTAGTATTTTAGATGTGATTAGAGGGATTTCAGATCAAACAAATCTGCTAGCACTGAATGCAGCCATTGAAGCAGCACGAGCGGGAGAACAAGGTCGAGGCTTTGCAGTTGTGGCTGATGAAGTACGTAATCTTGCGAGTCGAACTGCAACTTCGACTGATGAAATTCAAACGATGATTAACCGCTTACAACAAGAAGCCTCCAATGCAGTTAGCGCAATAGAGCAAAGCCGTCAGTTATCAGACAATGGCGTATCGGCATCGGATCAAGCATCCACCGCATTAATTTCAATTGCGGATCGTATTAGCTTAATTGCTGATATGAATACTCAGGTCGCGACCGCTACCGAAGAACAATCAATCGTGGTACGAGACATTAATTGCAATATTGAAGAGATCAATGAAACCACCCAGTTAACCGCAGAAACAGCAGCGCAACTGGCAGATTCTAGCCAATCATTGCGTCAACTTTCACAGCGTTTGGATGATATGGTGGGCACATTTAAATTGTAATTATGACCACTTGATGGCTATCAGTTCTCGGAACGGTAGCTAGCAAAGCTATATTTAACAAATGAATAAAGTGATAATTAATAAAACTATCGCTAATAAAAAAGCGCCATCAGGCGCTTTTTTTATTCACAGAGCATTAAGCGAGAATTACTTGTTACGCTTTACTGCTTTTGCATTTGGCAGGTCAGTGATTGAACCTTCAAATACTTCTGCTGCAAGACCAATTGATTCATGCAATGTTGGGTGAGCGTGAATAGTTAATGCGATATCTTCCGCATCACAACCCATCTCGATCGCTAGACCAATTTCACCTAACAATTCACCACCATTAGTACCCACGATAGCACCACCGATAACGCGGTGAGTGTCTTTATCGAAGATCATCTTCGTCATACCATCAGCACAATCAGATGCGATAGCACGGCCAGATGCAGCCCATGGGAATGTTGAAACTTCGTAGTTAATACCTTCAGCTTTCGCTTCTTTCTCAGTCTTACCTACCCACGCAACTTCTGGCTCAGTGTAGGCAATTGATGGAATAACTTTAGGATCGAAGTAGTGCTTCTTACCTGAAATAACTTCAGCGGCTACGTGACCTTCATGCACACCTTTGTGAGCAAGCATAGGTTGACCAACAACGTCACCAATCGCATGAATGTGAGCAACGTTAGTACGCATTTGTTTATCAACGTGAATAAAACCACGCTCATCAACATTGATACCTGCTTTCTCAGCATCGATTAGTTGACCATTTGGTACACGACCGATAGCTACTAATACTGCATCATAACGTGTAGGCTCAGCGGGTGCTTTCTTGCCTTCCATTGATACGTAAATACCGTCTTCTTTCGCTTCAACTGCTGTCACTTTCGTTTCAAGCATTAGGTTGAATTTCTTAGAAATACGTTTAGTGAAAACTTTAATGATATCTTTATCAGCTGCAGGAATAACTTGATCGAACATCTCAACAACGTCGACATCAGAACCTAGCGCGTGGTAAACCGTACCCATTTCAAGACCAATGATACCGCCGCCCATAATCAGTAACTTTTCAGGTACTTCTTTAAGCTCTAGCGCATCAGTTGAATCCCAAATACGTGGGTCTTCATGTGGAATGAAAGGCAGTTTAATTGGGCGTGAACCCGCAGCAATAATTGCATTGTCGAATGTTACTGTCGTTTGACCGTCAGCACCTTCAATAACGATTGAATTAGGACCAGTAAATTTACCGTAACCGTTAACCACGTTAACTTTACGCATCTTAGCCATTCCGCCAAGACCGCCAGTAAGTTGGGTAATTACTTTATCTTTCCATAGACGGATTTTATTGATATCGGTTTGTGGCTCACCGAAAATCACGCCATGTTCAGCCATCGCTTTTGCTTCTTCGATCACTTTCGCTACGTGAAGCAGAGCTTTTGATGGAATACAGCCGACGTTAAGACATACGCCGCCAAGAGTATTGTATTTTTCGATTATAACCGTCTCTAGACCTAAGTCTGCACAACGGAATGCCGCAGAATAACCTGCAGGGCCTGAACCCAACACTACTACCTGGGCTTTAATTTCTTTGCTCATCATGACCTCGTTGTAAGTCTTTTATCCCTAACAGGCTATCAGCTATGCTGTACTTTTTAACGCTAAATTTACCGCTAAATTAATTAACAAGTCTACAGAATCGTTAACAACATAAGAAATAAATTACCGCAGCCTGTGAGCTAAACAACAATTCCATGCCTACTTAGCGCAGGCATGGCGTTGTGGATGTGAAATCTTATAGTACCAAACGGCGGATGTCTGATAGACAACCATTTAGGTAAGTAATGAAACGTGCACCTTCAGCACCATCAATCACACGGTGATCGTATGACAATGACAATGGAAGTTGTAGACGCGGTTCAAACTCTTTACCGTTCCATACTGGCTTCATTTCAGACTTAGATACACCAAGGATACCTACTTCTGGTGCATTCACGATTGGTGTGAACGCAGTACCACCTAAGCCACCTAGGCTTGAGATAGTGAAACAGCCACCTTGCATATCAGATGCCGTTAGCTTACCAGCACGTGCTTTCTTAGAGATAGTCATTAGCTCTTCAGATAGCTCGTAAATACCTTTCTTGTTCACGTCTTTAAATACAGGAACAACCAAGCCATTCGGAGTATCTACCGCGATGCCGATGTTGATGTATTTCTTCAAAATCAAGCTCGCGCCATCATCAGATAGTGAAGAGTTGAATGAAGGGAACGCTTCCAGTGCTTTTGCTACCGCTTTAAGAATGAACACAAGTGGCGTGATTTTCATGCCAGTGTCTTTCTTCGCTTCGATCGCGTTTTGATCTTTACGGAATGCTTCAAGCTCAGTGATATCTGCATTATCCCACTGTGTAACGTGTGGAATCATTACCCAGTTACGGTGCAGGTTAGCGCCAGAAATCTTCTTAATGCGAGAAAGTGGCTTAACTTCTGTGTCACCAAACTTGCTGAAGTCAATCTTCGGCCAAGGTAGTAGACCCAACGCTGCGCCATCGCCTTTACCTGAAGCCGATGCTGCTGCACCAGATTCAAGACGCTTAAGTGCATCTTTAACAAAGCTTTGAACGTCTTCTTTCAGTACGCGGTTCTTACGGCCAGTACCTTTAACTTTCGCAAGGTTAACGCCAAACTCACGTGCTAGACGACGAACAACCGGTGATGCATGTGCATAATCGTTGTTTTCTTCAAAGTCGCCAGTCGTTGCCGCAGGTGTTGATGCAACAGATGCTGCCACTGGAGCAGGAGCCGCTACTTGCGCAGGTGCTGCAACCGCTACCGCAACAGGTGCTGCGCCAACAACGTCAAAGATCATGATCAATGAACCAGTAGAAACCTTGTCGCCAGTTGCGATTTTGATTTCTTTGATAGTACCTGCAAACGGTGCCGGAACTTCCATTGATGCTTTGTCGCCTTCAACAGTAATTAAAGATTGCTCTTCTTCTACTGTATCGCCAACTGCAACCATGATTTCAGTTACTTCAACTTCGTCACCGCCGATATCAGGCACGTGAACTTCTTTTGCTGCTGCAACGGCTGGAGCCGCCGCCACAGGTGCTGCAACTGGAGCAGCTACTGCGCCAGAGCCTGCAACTTCAAAGATCATCACAAGTGAGCCAGTTGAAACTTTATCACCCGTTGCAATTTTGATTTCTTTTAGTACACCAGCGAACGGTGCAGGTACTTCCATTGACGCTTTATCGCCTTCAACAGTAAGTAGTGACTGCTCTTCTTCGATGCTGTCGCCGATAGCAACCATGATTTCAGTTACTTCAACTTCATCACCGCCGATGTCAGGCACGTGCACTTCTTTAAGTTCTGCTGTCGCTGCTGCAACAGGCGCAGCAACAGGTGCTGCTTCTGCTACAGGGGCAGCAACCGCTGCGCCTTCAGCTTCAAAGATCATGATCAATGAACCAGTCGATACTGTGTCACCAACAACGATTTTAATTTCTTTCACAATACCCGCTTGAGAAGCAGGCACTTCCATTGATGCTTTATCGCCTTCAACAGTGATCAGTGATTGTTCTTCTTCAACCTTGTCGCCAACGCTAACAAGAATCTCAGTTACTTCAACCTCATCCGCACCGATGTCAGGTACATTAATTTCGATTGCCATTATATTTGCCTCTTACGCGTATAGCGGATTGATCTTATCTGCGTCAATGTTGAATTTAGCGATTGCATCTGCAACAACTGAATTCTCAATGTCACCACGTTTTGCCAATTCAGAAAGTGCTGCAATAACAACGTAGCCAGCATTAACTTCAAAGTGACGACGTAGGTTAGCGCGGCTGTCTGAACGACCGAAGCCATCAGTACCCAGTACTTTAAATGACTCAGAAGGCATGAACGCGCGAACTTGTTCTGCGTAGTTCTTCATGTAGTCAGTCGCAGCGATTGCAGGTTCAGAACCCATAACCGTTGTGATGTAAGGCACTTTCTGCTCAGCTTGTGGGTGCAGCATGTTGTAACGCTCAACATCTTGACCGTCACGGGTCAATTCGTTGAATGATGTTACAGAGTAAACATCAGACGCCACACCGTACTCTTCACTAAGAATTTGAGCCGCAGCACGGACTTCATTCATGATAGTACCAGAGCTCATTAACTGAACTTTTGACGTCTCACCAGCGTAAGATTCAAGCTTATAAATACCCTTACGGATACCCGCTTCAGCGCCTTCTGGCATGCCAGGCATCGCGTAGTTTTCATTCATTACTGTTAGGTAGTAATAAATGTTCTCTTGGTTCTCACCGTACATGCGACGAATACCGTCTTGCATGATAACCGCTAGCTCGTAAGCAAACGTTGGATCATAAGAGACACAGTTTGGCACTGTATTAGCCATGATGTGTGAATGACCATCTTCGTGTTGAAGACCTTCACCGTTCAAGGTTGTACGACCCGCAGTAGCACCTAATAAGAAGCCACGAGCTTGTTGGTCACCCGCCATCCACGCCATGTCGCCAACACGTTGGAAGCCGAACATTGAGTAGTAAATGTAGAACGGAATCATTGGTAGGTTGTTGGTGCTGTATGATGTTGCAGCAGCAACCCAAGATGCCATTGAACCTAATTCGTTGATACCTTCTTGCAGTACCTGACCTGAGTTTGCTTCTTTGTAGTAAGAAACAACGCCACGGTCTTCAGGTGTGTAAGTTTGACCCGCTGGGTTGTAGATACCCACTTGACGGAACAGACCTTCCATACCAAAAGTACGCGCTTCATCACAAATGATTGGTACGATGTTTTTACCAATATTCTTATCTTTCAATAGAATATTTAGCGTACGCACGTAAGCCATTGTGGTAGAAATTTCACGCTTTTGCTCAACCAATAAAGAGGTAAACTCTTCAAGCTCAGGCACTTTAAATTCTTGAGTAAACTTAGGGCTACGCTTAGGTGTGTAACCTAGTAGTGCCTCACGACGAGCGTGTAAGTAGTTAAACTCAGCAGAGCCTTTTTCAAGCTCTAGATAAGGCAATGATTTAATTGCTTCATCAGAAATAAGATCTTGTAGACCTAAACGATCACGTAGGTATTGAACATGGGTCATGTCCATTTTCTTCACACCGTGAGCGATGTTTTTACCTTCCGCTGCATCACCCATGCCGTAACCTTTAACAGTTTTAGCAAGAATAACAGTCGGTTTACCTTGAGTGTCTTTCGCATTCGTAAATGCAGCAAATAGTTTCGATGAATCGTGACCACCACGTTTCAGATCGAAGATTTGCTCATCTGTCATGTCAGCAACAAGTGCCGCAGTCTCAGGGTATTTACCAAAGAAGTTCTCACGTACGTAAGCGCCATCTTTAGATTTAAATGTCTGGTAATCACCATCGACAGTTTCGTTCATTAACTGAAGTAACTTACCGGTAGTGTCTTTTGCTAGTAGTGAATCCCAGTTGTTACCCCAGATCACTTTAACCACATTCCAGCCAGCGCCTTTAAATAGACCTTCTAGCTCTTGAATGATCTTACCGTTACCCATAACCGGGCCATCAAGGCGCTGTAGGTTACAGTTGATAAGGAAACATAGGTTATCTAGCTTCTCACGCGCAGCGAAAGAGATCGCACCGCGTGATTCTGGCTCATCCATCTCGCCATCACCTAGGAACGCGTAAACACGTTGCGCTGAAGTATCTTTAAGACCGCGACCATTTAGATATTTAAGGAAACGTGCTTGGTAAATCGCAGAGATAGGACCTAGACCCATAGATACCGTAGGGAACTGCCAGAATTCAGGCATTAACTTAGGGTGTGGGTATGAAGGAATACCTTTGCCATCAACTTCTTGACGGAAGTTATCAAGCTGATCTGCTGTTAAGCGGCCTTCAACGAAAGCACGAGAGTAGATCCCTGGAGAGATGTGACCTTGGTAATAAACCAAATCGCCGCCATCAACGTCATTAGGTGCGCGGAAAAAGTGGTTAAAACATACTTCGTAGAAAGCAGAAGCAGACTGGTAAGACGCCATGTGGCCGCCTAGGTCTAAATCTTTCTTCGAGGCACGCAATACGATCATGATTGCGTTCCAACGGATGATAGAACGGATACGACGTTCTAGCGTAGTATCACCTGGGTACGCAGGTTGTTGCGCCGCAGGAATCGTATTAATGTAATTAGTATTGATGCCTGTTGCCATATCAACACCGTCTAAACGTGCTTTATCCAATACTTGCTCTAATAAGTACTGGGCGCGTTCAACACCTTCTTCACGAACTACTGATTCAAGAGCTTCTAACCAATCTTGAGTTTCCAGTACATCCAGGTCACTCTTCATGACTTCAGACATGCGATCTATCCTTTCGTTATAATCAACTAAACTAACAATGTCGCGACTTGCAAATGGCCTTTGGCTGATAAAGAACCCTAGTCAAGTCCGTCCTTGCGTTGCTGGATTCGACGGAGAGAGCGTTGACGTCTGCTATCTTCTCGCGATAAATCCAACAAAGTTTCCTCAATATAAGCCAAATGTGCATGGGATGCTTCACGCGCCTTTATAGGCTGTTTTGAAACAATCGCCTCGACAATATTGGCTCTATGTTTGCTTACCTTATCCACCACCGCTTGGTGCCGATTAAGATATTCAAAATTCTGTAATACGTTCTGTTCTAACAACGGCGCTAAGCTACGAATAATATGTAATAACACCACATTATGTGCCGACTCGGTGACCGCAATAAGGTATTGCATAACCGCGGTAGCTTCAGCGGCTAAATCGCCTTGTTGTTGTGCTTGCTGAATACGCACATGACAATCTTTAATACGATTAAAATCATCATCATTACCACGCAGGGCCGCATAATATGCCGCTAATCCCTCTAGCGCATGGCGCGCTTCGACTAAATCTAATTGTGTTTCTGGGTGTGCGGCTAATAAATCTAGCAATGGTTCAGAAAAACTCTTCCATAACTTCTCTGTCACAAAAGTGCCGCCACCTTGACGACGAGTCAGTAAATGTTTGGCCTCTAAACGTTGAATAGCTTCACGAACAGAGGGGCGAGAAACATCAAATTGCTTTGCTAGTTCACGCTCAGGAGGCAGTTGTTGTCCGGGTGATAATGTTCCCTCGACAATCAAACACTCAAGCTCTTTTTCGATAGCCTCACAAAGTTTGGGTTGGCGAATACGTTTATACGTCATTATGATGAATGCTTCTTATAATCAATATGATTGATAACAAAACTAACAACACGGGTAATTGGTATTACCAATTTGCTGACGTGGAAAGTTTACAGAAATAATCATGAAAGTCCACATTCAACTTGATTGAAATCATAGAACGAAGTTTGTTTAACAAAAAACTCACATTAAATACAAAGTAAAACAACAATCACGTTCAAATAAAACTACAGTCAATATTTAAAACCAACACTCAACCAACTATAGCCAACAGTTATTTTTCGTTTTTTATCAATAATATACTCAGTAGTTATTAATAAATAACCGCCTACAACTGGGCTTTATAATTATGCCAATCAAACACTAATCCCGGATCAGTTTTTCGCCCCGGTGCAATAAATTCATGCCCTGTTATTCGCTGGCGAGTAATCGCAGGATACTGCTGCATGATCTTTTGGGTTAAGGTGGCTAATGTTTCATACTGACAATCTGTGAACGGCAAATAATCACAACCTTCAAGTTCAATTCCTATCGAATAGTCATTACATTTATCTCGCCCTTCAAAGCAAGAAATCCCCGCATGCCACGCACGAGCATTGAACGGTACAAACTGAATAATGCTGCCATCACGACGAATCAAGCAGTGCGCCGAAACGCGGAACTGATGAATCAATGCGAAATAAGCATGCTCATTAGGATCAAGCTGACCCGTAAACAGTTGTTCAATATAAGGCCCACCAAATTCACCCGGTGGTAAGCTAATGTTATGCACTACCAGCAGTGATATATCATTCTCAGGGCGGGCATCACAAAATGGCGATGGCACCCGTTTAACGTTATCAAGCCAATGGTCACTGTTGATTGTTAGAGTCATAGAAATCTCAGATTATAGAAAAGGAGTATCGAGTATCGAGTATCGAGATAAAAATTAAAACCTCTCTCCTCGAAAACTGATTTTTTTCCCTGTATGCTTTTACTATCACTCGCGGTAATTCACTTACCGGCAAACTCTTGCTATGGATACGACATGACAACGATGGAACAAAAACACGACAGCAGCACTCGTCTTGCTTACCTTAAACAACAACTGCCATTGGAAATCACCCGCGCGGTTGCTGATGCTTTGCGTGAAGATTTAGGCGGTGAGATTCATGCCAATCGTGACATTACGGCTAATTTAATTGCCGCTGATAGTTACAGCACCGCCACCATTATTACCCGTGAATATGGCGTTTTTTGTGGGCAACTGTGGGCGAATGAAGTGTTTGTCCAATTGGGAGCTGAAGTGGTGATTGATTGGCACGTTGCCGATGGTGATGTCGTCAAACCCAACCAAGTGTTATGTACCCTGAGTGGCCCGTCACGGGTGTTGCTTACTGGCGAGCGTAATGCGATGAACTTTATTCAAACCCTTTCAGGCTGCGCTACCCTTACAGCGGAATATGTTAACCAACTGGTCGGCACTAATACTCGTTTATTAGACACCCGTAAAACCATCCCCGGTTTGCGCAGCGCACTTAAATATGCAGTCAGTTGTGGTGGCGGTTTTAACCATCGCATTGGGGTGTTTGATGCCTACTTAATTAAAGAAAACCACATCATGGCCTGTGGCGGGATTGAAAAAGCAATCGCCACTGCCAAGCAATTAAACCCCGGCAAACCCGTAGAAATTGAAACCGAATCGCTAGCAGAATTAGAACAAGCGATTATTGCTGGTGCGGATATTATTATGCTCGATAATTTTTCATTAGAGATGATGCGTGAAGCAGTAAAAATTAACGCAGGTCGTGCGGCGTTGGAAAACTCTGGTGATATTACCCTGAATAATATTCGCGAATGTGCGTTAACAGGTGTAGATTATATTTCAGTCGGTGCGCTAACCAAGCATGTGCGAGCAATGGATTTATCGATGCGGTTTAGTAACTAACCACCGTCGTTTTCAACAGGGAATGCCGAACTCACCCAGTCATTCCCTACAGTGAATGCCCGCGAGGGCGATAGGGAATCTACTCACTGCGCGTTGTTGAATTGATATTTTCACTGGCTTTTCCTGCTCTCCCTCGCCCCTTATTCACCTCACAACCTGCCACATTTCTGCGCCCCAACTCCAGCCCTATTTTGTAACTGCTGCAACAATGGCATAAATAATTCAAACTGTGCCGAGCAATAACACCACTGTTATTCAATCAATATCTTAAGCCTTTTATTCTAGTTCCACAGCACTACCCCTTTGTCCATGTTGGACAACTTAAAACCTTCAAGGAATGGAATATGAAAAAGCAACAAGGCTTTACCCTTATTGAACTGATGATCGTAGTGGCAATTATTGGTGTGTTATCGGCAATTGCAATTCCGGCTTATAAAGATTATGTAGCTAAAAGTGAAATGGCATCTGCAATGGCAACCATGAAAGCATTAATAACGCCGGCTGAATTACAAATACAAGAAAAGGGTGCTTTAAGTACAGCAGTATCTACATTAGGTATTGAAGAGGGATCAAATACTTTAGGCAAAATTACTGCAACGGCAGATACACTCGTTTTTACATTTGATGAAGGTTCATTATTAAATAAAACGCTTACATTTACTCGAGACCCTGATACTGGTTGGAAATGTGTTTCCACTGCAGAGACACCAACTGTTGAAGGCTGTCCAAATAGCTAATGCAAACCAACCTCGCTTCGATCCTGTTCCAAGCTGAGTTAATCAGCGCCGAACAAGAGCAGCAAATAGTCGAGTCGGTGACGGCGGAAGGGATCAATGTCCCAACCGCCATTACTCGCCTAGGTATCATGGCGGATGATGAACTAGCACGTTCATTATCGCACCTGTTTAATCTAGATCGAGTGGATGTTCACCATTATGACTTTCAAGGTTGCTGTCAAAGTGTCTACCAACGTGAATTGGTGTTACGCCATCGCGTGCTGCCGCTTGCGCAAGACAATAGCACCCTTTTTGTCGGCCTTAGCGATCCTACCAATGTCGAGGCGCAGGATGAGTTTCGCTTCGCCATTGGTAAGAACGTTGAACCACTGTTATTAGAAAATAAACAACTTGAATCGGCGATTCGACGGGTTTACGGCAGTGATATTGGTGATGTCGGTAACAGCCGCCAAATCAGCGATGAAGATTTAGGTAACTTAATTGATATTAACGATCTTGAAATTGATGACTCAACCGATTTAAGTCAAGACAGCGCCCCTGTTACCCGTTATATCAACCAAGTATTAATGGATGCGCTGCGCCGTAAAGCATCAGACATTCACTTTGAACCCTATGAAACCAGCTATCGAATTCGGTTTCGCTGTGATGGCATTTTACATCAACATTTAACCCCTCCGTCAAGTTTGTCGCGGCGGTTATCAACCCGTTTAAAGGTAATGTCAAAGCTCAATATTGCCGAACGTCGCCAACCACAAGATGGACGCATCAAGCTTAAATTATCGGAATCACTGGCGATTGATTTACGGGTATCGACCCTGCCCACGTTATGGGGTGAAAAAGTCGTACTGCGGATTTTAGACAGTTCCAGTGCCAGCTTAAATATTGATATTTTAGGGTATAGCGATGCTCAAAAGCAGGCTTATTTAAACGCCCTGCAACGCCCGCAAGGGATGATTTTAATGACGGGACCAACAGGCAGCGGCAAAACCGTATCGTTATATACCGGCTTAAGTATTTTAAATACCGATGAGCGCAATATTTCCACCGCTGAAGATCCGGTGGAGATCAACCTTCAAGGCATTAACCAAGTTCAGATCAACAATCTCGCCGGACTGGGGTTTGCAGAAGCATTACGATCATTTCTACGTCAAGACCCTGATGTGGTGATGGTTGGTGAAATTCGTGATTTAGAAACCGCCGAAATTGCGGTTAAAGCCGCCCAAACAGGGCACTTGGTATTATCAACGTTGCACACCAATTCAGCGGCAGAAACCATTACCCGTTTAACTAATATGGGAGTTGAAGATTTTAACCTTGCGTCATCACTGAGTTTAATTATTGCACAGCGGTTAGCACGCCGATTATGCAGTCACTGTAAACAACCGCACCTGCTGGATGACTTAACCTGTGAGCGCTTAAAACTGCCACTCAACACCAGCGTTTTTCAAGCCAATAAAGAAGGCTGTGATGATTGCAATAAAGGCTACGTTGGACGGGTGGGTATTTATGAAGTGATGCAGTTTAGCCGTGAGATTGCCGAAGCATTAATGCAAAATGCCACCAGCTTACAATTAGAAGATATTGCCGCCAGCCAAGGTATGCAACGATTACGAGAATCAGGCGTCGATAAATTAGTTGATGGCATTACCAGCCTTGTCGAATTACAACGGGTACTGCAACTCTGATCTCACCATCGTGTTATTGCTTGCAGCGCCCTTTAAACAATCTCTGTATTTTATTAAAAAGGATTTATTATGGTTGTTGCCACTAAAATTCGTTACTACCAATGGCGTGGCGTCAATCAAGCCGGACGTAAAGTCTCTGGCGTCACGATGGGATTTCAAGAACAAGAAGTTCGCCATCAGCTTACCGAGCAAATGATCAATATTAAAAAGATCAAGCGTACCTCTCCTGGCACCTTAAACCGCCTTCGCAATCAAATGAAATCCGAAGATGTCACCATGGTCACTCGTCAATTAGCCACCATGGTTGAATCAGGCGTACCTGTAGTACAAGCCCTAACACTGATGGCGAACAGTCATCATAAAGCAGAAATGCGCGCGACCCTTATTCAGGTCACCAATCAAGTTGAAGCGGGATCGTCATTATCCAAAGCGATGCGTTCCAGCTCGCCATTGTTTGATAAATTCTATTGCGACTTGGTCGATACTGGCGAGCAGACGGGGCACCTAGGGCAAGTATTTTCGCGTATTGCCATTTATCGTGAAAAAGCCGAAGCCATGCGCAAGAAGATCATCAAAGCGATGATCTACCCGTCAATGGTATCCATCACTGCAATATTAGTTACAGTACTCATGTTGGTATTTGTTATTCCGCAGTTTGCGGCTATTTTTAGTGGCTTTGGCGCTGAATTGCCGTGGTTTACTCGCCAAGTAATGAAAGCGTCCGATTTTTTAATTAATTATGGGCTTTATCTTGGACTTGGAATATTAATTACGATTATCGGCTACCGTTATAGCTACCACCATTATTATCGTTTTCATTACCGTATGGATAAACTGAGCTTAAAGTTACCGATTGTTGGAGAGGTATTACTCAAGGCGACGATTTCTCGTTTTTCTCGTACCCTCGCGACCACCTTTAATGCGGGTATCCCACTGTTAACGGGTATTCAATCAGCAGGAAAAATCAGTAATAACCTTTATATTGAACAAGCCATTGATGAGGTTTATAACAGCACCGCCGCCGGAATGCCTTTATACGTAGCCTTACGTCAAGCCGATGTTTTTCCTGAATTAATGCTGCAAATGGTGATGATTGGTGAAGAATCTGGCGCACTTGATGATATGCTCAATAAAATGGCACAGTTATACGAAGATGATGTTGATAATACTGTCGATAACTTGGGTCAAATTTTAGAACCGTTTATTATCATTATTCTTGGTATCATTATCGGTGGTTTATTAGTTGCGATGTACATGCCTATTTTTACGCTAATGAGCGTTATGGGATAATTTCAACGTATTCAATAGCCATGATATTAACGTTAATCGATGTATTTTTTAAGAGAGCACTTCATGGCTGTACTGAGTTATTACCCGTGGCTATACCCGCTGTTTGCAACACTCTTTGGTTTATTAATTGGCAGCTTCCTCAATGTGGTCATTTACCGCCTGCCAATCATGATGGAACGCCAATGGCGTCAAGAATGTCAGGATTATTTCCCAGAACTGGATGATCCACAATCCAATGATGTAACCCCATTTAATTTAAGTGTGCCTCGCTCTCGCTGCCCTCATTGTCATCATGCTATCAGTGCGTTGGAAAATATTCCGGTTATTAGCTGGTTAGCTTTAAGGGGTAAATGCCGCGAGTGTAAAGCACCGATCAGCAAACGCTACCCTGCGATTGAACTCCTAACGGCCATGATTAGCTTAACTGTCGCATTAGTATTACCGCCAACATGGTGGGCTGTTGCAGTGTTAGGTTGTAGCTTTGCCCTGATTGCGCTGACGTTTATTGATATCGACAAAATGCTACTGCCAGATCAAATCACGCTACCATTAATGTGGGCGGGTATTTTATTCGCTCTTATTGGTATCAGTCCGATTTCATTAACCGATTCAATTATTGGTGCAATGGCAGGATATTTATCACTGTGGTCAATTTTTTGGGCATTTAAGCTGCTGACAAAAAAAGATGGCATGGGTTACGGTGATTTTAAGCTATTAGCAGCTATCGGTGCGTGGGTGGGCTGGTCATTATTACCGTTTGTGGTCTTACTATCTTCTCTTGTCGGAGCGATATGTGGCATTGTCATGCTACGAATAAAGCATGAAGATCAACAAACCCCGTTCTCTTTTGGACCATATCTTGCTGTTGCTGGCGGGATTGCTATGCTATGGGGCGAACCAATTTTACATTGGTATGTTAGCTCTTATTTAGGATTCTGATTGATGACAATGGTGATTGGTTTAACAGGTGGAATTGGCAGCGGTAAAACGACTGTTGCTAATTTATTTGGTGCTTATGGAATTGATTTAATCGATGCCGACATCATAGCCCGCGAGGTAGTCGCCATCGGTAGTGTCGGTTTAGCGCGTATTATTGAAAAATTCGGTAACGACATACTGCTTGCTGATGGAAATCTAGATCGTAGCCAATTAAGAGCTGCAATATTTAGTGATCCACAACAGAAAAACTGGCTCAATCAACTGCTACATCCGTTGATCCGTGACAAAATGTTAGCAGATATCGATCGCGCGACTTCCCCGTATTGCCTACTGATTGTGCCGTTAATGATTGAAAATAACCTTCAAACCCTAACTGATCGCTTACTGGTAGTTGACGTTGACCAACAAACACAGATAATGCGTACCCAACAGCGAGATAATGTATCGCTTGAGCAAATAAAAAATATTCTTGCCGCACAAGCATCACGCCAACAGCGGCTTGATGCTGCCGATGATATCATTTGTAATAACGGTGATAATCAGGCACTGTTAACGCAAGTTGCTCAGCTACACCAATATTATCTCGCACTTGCACAAACTGCGAAATAACGCTTAGCGTGCATTCATTATTTTTTGATTTTCACTGGTTTTCCGTTATGCAAATACATAGCTATGAACATCCTCTAAATGAAAAAGTGCGTATTTACTTGCGCCTTGAACACTTACTCAAACAATTACACCACAGCAGCGAACTTAACGATCCGTGGCAATATACGATTTTCTTTAATGCATTGTTTGATTTTCTAGAATTAATAGAACAAATCCCAGTTAAAACCGATCTTGCTAAAGCGCTCAATAATCAAAGTATTAAATTGAAAGCATGGCTAGATTATGACGGCGTTGATCCCATCGCGATCCAGTCATTACTCGATAATATGAGTCATGCTCAGAAAAACCTATTAGCTGCACCACGTTTAGGTCAAAGCCTACGTGAAGACCGTTTTCTAAGCTCGATTCGTCAACGATTTTCGATTCCTGGTGGTACCTGTAGTTTTGACCTGCCAGCGCTGCACTTCTGGTGTCAACAACCACTAGAAGAACGTCAACAAACAATGCAAGCATGGCTCGATCAATTGGCTGAAGTCGATGAAGCACTCAAGCTATGGCTACACTTAGTCCGTCAATCTGCACAATACCAACCACAATCAGCACATAACGGTTTTTTCCAAAATGATGCTAGCTTATCGTGTTTACTTCGCATTGAAATCGATGCAAGCTATGGTGTTTATCCTGTTATATCCGGTCATCGTAGCCACTTCTCTATTCGTTTTTCTCCTTATGAAGAAGGAACGACAGTGGCAACCAATATCGACTTTAAACTAGCTATTTGCTGAGGTAACTATGTCGCAATCTCAACCGACTGTGGTGAAATGTCCAACCTGTAAAACTGACGTTGTCTGGGGTGAACAAAGCCCATATCGTCCTTTCTGCTGTAAACGCTGCCAATTAATTGATCTTGGAGAGTGGGCAGATGAAGAAAAAGCCATTGCTAGTGCGCCAGATATGTCTGACACTGATGTGTGGTCAGAAGATAACTACTAAAAACCACCATGCTATTTAGCAACTTATTGCTGATCAAGGGCGAACTAATATTACTATTAGCTCGCCCTTTTTAATGGCTACATTATTACTGACTGATTTTATGTAGGTACTACGTTATGACAAAAAAAGTGATAATCAAAAAACGAATTTGGATCGCAGCAGGGATCATTCTAAACCCAACTCAAGATCGAATTTTCATTACGCGTCGCCATGCTAATGCCCATCAAGGTGGATTATGGGAATTTGCAGGTGGCAAAGTAGAAGCCAATGAAACCGCTGAGCAAGCGGTTATTCGTGAACTTAACGAGGAAGTGGGGATTCAAGTCACTACGCTAACGCCATTGATTAGCCTTGCTCATGATTACCCCGATAAATCCTTACAGTTTGATTTTTTCGCCATCACAGCATTCACAGGTGAAGCGTGTGGTAATGAAGGTCAAACTGGATTGTGGGTCGCAATTCACGATCTTGATCAGTATCCATTCCCTGACGCTAATGTAGCGGTATTGGCGAAGATAGCAGCGGTTTATGGGGAATAAAAAAAGGTCGCTCTAGGCGACCTTTTTTATAACAGCTTAACAGCGATCTTAGTCGATCTTACCGTGACACTGCTTGTATTTCTTACCAGAACCACATGGGCAAGGCTCATTACGGCCGACTTTACGCTCTTCGCGCTCAAACGTACCTTGATGACCATTGTCTTCTGCTGGTGATGATTCATCAGCAATTTGATTGTCTGCATTTTGATGTTGGAATTGTTGACGATGTGCTAGCATTTCTGCCATTTGACGACGTTCGTCTTCCATACGATCAACTTCTTCCTGCTGCTGTACTCGTACCTTACTTAAGATAGAAACAACATCACTCTTCAAGTTATCTAACATCTCTTCAAACAGTTCAAACGACTCACGCTTGTACTCTTGCTTAGGGTTCTTTTGTGCATAACCACGTAGGTGAATACCTTGACGAAGATGATCCATTGCCGCTAGGTGTTCTTTCCATAATGTATCAAGGTTTTGCAGCATTACCGTTTTTTCAAAGTTCCGTAGCACTTCAGCGCCAACAACTTGTTCTTTCTCACGGTACAACTCAAATGCTTTTTCGATAATACGTTCACGAAGGGCTTCTTCATAAAGCTTATCTTCAGTGTCTAACCAATTTTTAATCGGGAACTCTAAATCAAAGTCTTCTTTTAGACGCGCTTCTAGGCCGTCGATATCCCACATTTCTTCTAGCGATTGCTGAGGAATGTAGTTATCAATAATTGCGTTCAACACGTCTTCACGGTTGTGCTCAATCATTTCACTGATATCGTTAGCATTCATAAGCTCATCACGTAGTTCATACACTACCTGACGCTGATCATTAGCGACGTCATCAAATTCAAGTAATTGCTTACGAATATCGAAGTTACGTCCTTCAACTTTACGTTGTGCGTTTTCGATAGCTTTTGATACCCATGGGTGCTCAATCGCTTCGCCTTCTTCCATACCTAGCTTCTTCATCATGCCTGAAACACGATCAGAGGCGAAGATACGCATAAGGCCATCTTCCATTGAAAGATAGAAACGAGACGAACCAGCATCACCCTGACGACCTGCACGACCACGTAACTGGTTGTCGATACGACGAGATTCATGACGCTCAGTACCAAGGATGTGTAAACCACCGGATGCTAATACTGCATCATGCTTGATTTGCCAATCAGCACGAATCTTTGCGATTTGCTCATCAGTAGGATCAATCAGTTTCTCAACATCCGCCTTCCACGAACCACCTAGCATGATATCAGTACCACGACCGGCCATGTTAGTTGCGATAGTTACCGTACTTGGCGAACCCGCTTCAGCAATAATATCGGCTTCTTTTTCGTGGAACTTAGCATTCAGTACGTTGTGCTTGATACCTGCATCTTTCAACGCTTTAGATAACAGCTCTGATTTTTCAATCGACACTGTACCGACAAGACATGGCTGACCATTTTTAACACGCTCAGAAATATCTTTACTGATTGCCACGAATTTCTCAGCTTCAGTCATGTAGACTAAATCGCCGTTATCAATACGTGCCATTGGGCGGTTAGTCGGTAACACTACCGTATCTAAATTATAAATAGACTGGAATTCAAACGCTTCAGTATCCGCAGTACCTGTCATACCTGATAATTTCTCGTATAAACGGAAATAGTTCTGGAAGGTAATCGATGCCAAGGTTTGGTTTTCGTTTTGAATCTTAACGCCTTCTTTCGCTTCAACAGCTTGGTGAAGACCTTCAGACCAACGACGACCTGGCATAGTACGGCCAGTATGTTCATCGACAATGACAACTTCATCATCTTGAACAATATAATCGACGTCTTTTTCAAACAACACGTGTGCACGTAAACCGGCATTAACGTGGTGCAGTAAACTAATATTAGCCGGAGAATATAGAGTATCGTTCTCAGCCATAATGTCATTTTTAATCAATAATTCTTCAATGAATTCTTGACCCGTTTCAGTAAAGTGCGCTTGCTTTGATTTTTCATCGACAGTGTAGTGACCATCGCCACGATAATCAGCGCTATCTTCTTTATCTTGACGAACAAGCAACGGAATTAAGTGATTAATCTTAATGTACATTTCCGAGCTATCTTCAGCAGGACCAGAGATAATCAACGGTGTACGCGCTTCATCAATTAGGATGGAGTCAACTTCATCGACAACCGCAAAGAAGCGCTCGCGTTGAACGCGATCTTCAGGACGGAACGCCATGTTGTCACGTAGGTAATCAAAACCAAATTCGTTGTTAGTACCGTAAAGTATGTCGGCAGCGTATGCTTCTTTTTTCGCTGGCGGTGACATATTAGGTACGTTAACGCCAATAGTCATACCGAGGAATTCAAATAATTCACGGTTAGTTTCGGCATCACGCGCAGCGAGGTAATCGTTCACGGTTACGATGTGAACGCCTTTACCTGTAAGGGCGTTAAGATATGACGGCAATGTTGCAGTAAGAGTTTTACCCTCACCAGTACGCATTTCAGCAATTTTACAGTCGTTTAAAACCATGCCACCAAGTAGCTGTACGTCAAAGTGACGCATGCCATAGACACGGCTTGATGCTTCGCGAACAGTCGCAAAGGCTTCTGGTAGTAGTTGATCTAGCGTTTCGCCTTGATCTAAACGCTCACGAAATTCAGCTGTTTTTACTTGCAGCTCATGATCTTGTAGGCTTTCAAACTGAGGTTCTAGCTTATTGATTTGATCAACAATTTTGCGCATACGACGCAGAGTGCGGTCGTTACGGCTACCGATAACTTTAGTCAGTAGTTTTGATAACATGGTGATGCCGGTTTCTCTTTGTTATATCAGCGTTTCTATTGCTGAATCGCTTAATTCGGGTTTCATTCCTTGGGGGACCTAAGCCATCCTTATCCCACAGGAATTGTCACGACGGTGACTAAGAAGTTAATCCTAAAACATGTGTTAATTGATATTGTGTCGCGATAGTCGCTTTTCAAGGGTTAACATTACTATCCTAACAAAAAGCACCTTACTCAATGCTAAACTAATACTGTTTATTGCCATCTAAGTACAAAAACACGCTGGTGACTGCGACTTAGCAGACATATCGCTCAACATATATTAACCTATATACCTAATATAATAAGTCATATTCGTGTCATCGCCTATGATAAAAGCCACTGCGCAGGTTTTTATCTTTGATAATGAAGATCATATCCGCAAAAGTAACATTTTTATTCTGTCGAATATCCAGGAATTAAAATCATGAGAGATCATCGCCCCCAAACCGCAGCACATCTACTTGATAGTGATGGTCTAACATCGATTCAACAACGGGCAGCGGCATTAAACCAACTGAATACTGCGGTAAAAAGCCACCTTAATTGTGCCGAGCATTGTCGAGTCAGTAATTATCGACAAGGGGTGTTAATCATTGAAACAGAATCAGCAGCATGGTCGATGCGACTTAACTATGAACGTTACCAATTAACGCTTAAATTACGCGAGAAATTATTACCCAAATTGCGTGAGATCGAAGTTAAGGTAAACCCCATATTGGCAGCAGTGGCAATTCGTAAACAAGATAAAATTCCCGATATTATTCAAAAGCCAATCAGCCATGTGGCCGCGCAACATCTGTTAGCAACAGCGGCTAATGCTCCAGATAAAGTCAAAGTCTGTTTAGAACGACTGGCTAAGCTAGCACAAAAAAATACTCGCTAATGCTTTGTTGAATGCGAATGTCGTATCGGTAAAGAATGTCACCTCGCTAAAAAATATCGCATCGGCAATTCGACAAATAACAGATACAAAAACGCCGAACATTTATGCTCGGCGTTTTTTAATACAAGGCAGTTGCGTGATTTACGCCAATACCATACCCGGTTGAGCAAAAGTGACAGGCACTTCACGCTCGTCTTCAAAGGTTGACCACTCATAGGCTTCTTGATCAGCCAATACTGCACGCAGTAGTTGGTTGTTAAGCGCATGACCTGATTTATAAGCGCGCATTTCACCAATGATATTGTGACCACACATGTAAAGGTCACCAATGGCATCCAATACTTTGTGAGTGACAAGTTCATTGTCAAAACGCAAACCATCCTCGTTCAGGATACGGTAGTCATCCAGTACAATTGCGTTATCAAAGCTACCACCAAGACACAAGTTTTGTGACTGGAGATATTCGATATCGCGCATGAAACCGAAAGTACGTGCACGGCTAATCTTTTTAACAAAAGACTGGCTTGAAAAATCTAACACTAGACGCTGCTGATCTGAATCAATCGCAGGGTGATTAAAGTCGATAGCAAAATCGAGACGGAAACCGTTATAAGGTACGAGTTCCGCCCACTTGTCGCCATCCTCAATGCGAACAGGCTTTTTAATACGTAAAAAACGCTTTGGCGAATTTAATGTATCAATACCAGCTGATTGAAGCAGGTAAATAAATGGGCTTGCGCTACCATCCATAATAGGAATTTCAGGCGCATTAACTTCGATAATCACGTTATCGATACCCATACCGGCTAGTGCAGCATTCAAGTGCTCAACTGTTGAAATGCGCACGCCTTGTTCATTAACAAGAGCGGTACATAACATGGTATCGCGTACTGAATCTGCATTTGCAGGGAAATCCACAGGTGGATTAAGGTCAGTACGGCGATAAATCACGCCAGTATTTGCGGCTGCAGGACGCAGGATAAGCGTCACTTTACGTCCAGAGTGGAGGCCCACACCAGTCGTCTGCACAATGCTTTTAAGTGTACGTTGTCTGATCATCTGCTTATATCTCAACGGTTAAACAAACTTTTGCTTGCAAACTAATTAGGTGAATAGAAACTATTCTCAACACCAGTATGGCGAATTGAACACTTATCATACCATAACCTAAAAAATATCCAAAATAATTCACTGCAGATGTAAAAAAGCATCTTTTGTGGTGAAACAAAAGATGCAGCTCTTACCCAGCTAAATTAGCTACCACAATCAATATGTTGGCTATTTTAGTCTGCTTGCTTACGCAAGAATGCAGGGATATCTAAGTAGTCATGATCCGCACCCTGAGCTTTAGCTTGTTGACTTTCAACAGGCTTATCTTCAGCGATTGCAGCAGGTTTTTCCTGTGCAACAACAGGTGCAGGCTTTGATGACGTTACTAATGTGATATCAGGCTTACACTCTTTGCCAATGCCTGTTGCCACTACGGTTACACGTAGCTCGTCAGTCATATCAGGGTCAAGTGAAGTACCAATAACCACGGTAGCGTTATCAGAAGCGAACGCTTTAACTGTGTTACCCACAGTTTCGAATTCGTCTAGACGCATATCCATACCAGCAGTAATGTTAACTAAAACACCACGAGCGCCAGCTAGGTCGATATCTTCTAGTAATGGGCTAGAAATTGCCATTTCAGCAGCTTCTTCAGCACGATCATCACCAGCAGCAACACCGCTACCCATCATTGCATGACCCATTTCAGACATTACGGTACGTACGTCCGCAAAGTCGACGTTGATCATGCCAGGGCGAGTGATTAGCTCAGCAATACCTTGAACAGCATTTTTAAGTACGTCGTTTGCTTTCGCAAAGGCATCAAGTAATGTGATACCACGACCAAGTACTTTAAGTAACTTTTCGTTAGGAATAGTAATTAATGAATCTACATGCTTAGAAAGCTCATCAATACCTTGCTCTGCAAATGCCATACGCTTCTTACCTTCGAAGCTAAATGGTTTAGTCACAACAGCAACAGTAAGAATACCAAGCTCTTTAGCCACTTCAGCAATGATTGGTGCAGCACCAGTACCGGTACCACCACCCATGCCCGCTGCAATGAAGATCATATCAGAGCCTTCAAGCTCTTTTTTGATCGCTTCACGATCTTCTAACGCTGAATCACGGCCCACTTGTGGGTTAGCACCCGCACCCAAACCTTTAGTGATATCACCACCGATCTGAATAACAGTACTTACGCTTGTTTTACGAAGAGCTTGTGCATCAGTGTTAACACTAATGAACTGCACGCCTTCAATAGACTCACGTACCATGTGATCGACTGCATTACCGCCGCCGCCGCCAACGCCAATGACCTTAATTACAGCTTCATCAGACATTTCCATCATCGGTTCAAACATTTGTTCTCTCCGTTATCCTGTTCGCATCAGGTTTAAAAATTCTTTTCGAACCAACCACTAATTCGTGAAAATAACCCAGTTACCGAGCGTTTCGGTTCTTGTGCATTTTCATCAAATGATTGACTATCCTTTCCGTAGTGCAGTAATCCTACTGCAGTAGCATAGGGTGGCGACTGAACATAATCAGTCAATCCACTCAGCTCAAGAGGCTGACCAATACGTACTTGATTGCGGAAAACCCGCTCAGCACATTCAGTTAAACCTTCCATTTGTGCAGCGCCCCCGGTAAGGACGATGCCCGCTGCTAGGTGGTGTTTAACACCAGCCTCTCGCAATTGATCTTGTACGGTTAGTAATTTTTGATTTACTAACCCTAGCAATTCACTATATCGAGGCTCTATTACTTCTGCGAGTGTTTGACTTTGCAAGCTTCTAGATGGACGACCACCAACACTCGGTACATCAACCTTAGCATCTTTGCTCACCAATTCACTCAGTGCACAACCGTATTTCACTTTAATATCTTCAGCGTCACCCGGTGGTGTACCAAACGCATAAGCAATATCACTGGTTACTGCATTACCAGCATACGGAATCACTTCCGCATGGCGTAATGCGCCGCCAGTCCAAATAGCAAGATCCATTGTACCGCCGCCAATATCGACCACGCATACGCCGAGCTCACGCTCATCTGGGGTCAGTACAGCATGGCTTGTTGCTAATCCTGAGAAAATCAGATGATCAACAGTTAAACCACAACGCTCTACTGCTTTAACGATGTTGCGCGCCATGTCGTTATGACAAGTGATCAAATGAACACTTGCTTCCATACGAACACCTGATAAACCAACAGGGTTTTTAATACCTTCTTGGTAATCAATCGCAAATTCTTGTGGAATCACATGCAACGTACGTTGCTCATCGCTTATTTTTACTGATTTCGCCGTATGAATAACATTATCGACGTCATCTTGAGTCACTTCTTTATCAGAAATTGGCACCATGCCTTTTTCTGTTTGGCAACTAATATGTTTACCTGATAGCGACAAACACACGGAACCAATTTGGCAATCAGCCATAAGTTCAGCCTGATCAACAGCACGTTGAACTGACTTCACTACTGACTCAAGGTCATTAACCCCACCTTTATCCATTCCGCGTGACGGGCTGCTACCTACACCAATGACATTAACATTGCCATCGGGTAGGACCTCCCCAACCAAAGCGCAAACTTTGGAAGTGCCGATATCAAGACCAACGATGAGTTTTTTATCTGCAGCCTTAGTCATCAGTGCACGCTCTTATTTTTTATCCGGCGCATGATTATCATACTCCGGCTTTGTTTTCCAACCCACAGCTGCGCCAGTATCGTAACGCAAATCTACATAATCAATCGGCTTATCCTGTTTCAATAAATCAGGATAAATCTCGATAAAACGCTTTATACGTTGCATTCGAGCGTCATGCCCCAATTCAAGTCTAATCCCGTTTGTTAATACCACGCGCCAAGCACGGCGTTCATTAAACGATAATGACGCAATCCCGAAACCCGCTTTTTTCAACACTGGACGCATTTCTTTGAGTCCAGCTAAAACTTCTTCACTGCTGCCTTTAGGACCAATAAGATTGGTTAACCCTAATCCTGCAACTTGCAATACTGGCGCTTTAAAAACAACGCCTGAACGGTTAACTAAATAAGTACCATTCCATTCAGCGACAGGTTGATTTTCAACCAAAAAAACTTTAATGGTATCTGGCCATTGTTTACGTACAGCAGCTTGAGCAACCCAAGGTAAAGCCTCGACGGATGCTTGAATACTATTTACATCTTGGGTCATAAAGCTACCCAAATGATGAAGATGTAAAATTGACTGTCTAACATCATCTTTAGTGAGATAATGTAACTGCCCTTGAATGACTAAATTTGACAAGGGTAATCGGTTTGCATCTGTCATCCAGTCTTTGGTAGCACTAACAAGCCAAACCGTAAAACCAATGACAAAGAGAAAAAACGCTAATCCACCCCAACGCTTTAAACCACGAGGTGAAGATAATATATGCTCTTTATTTTCGACTTGTTCAGTCATCGCGTGTCTATTTACCTTACCATTTAAGCCAAACCATTCCATAAAGGTATTTTATGATGGCGCGCTCAGTCAGGTATAACGAGCAAAGTTAAACGATTATACCGAGCAACTCGACCCACTCCAACACTCATAGGGCGTTTTCCGAGCATAACCTGACAATAAATTTATCTATTTGTCGAGAAATCACAAAAAATAGCGATCACTGGCGATGGAATATTCATTTTACAACCAGTAATCGATATTAATGCGTTTACTCAAAGCGAAACATACCAATTAAGCATCTTGACGCATATCGGCTATATTTAGTCTTAACTCTGCCAGTTGGCGAGCTATTTTTCCGACATCACCCGCACCTTGGGTCAACACCAAATCATCATTTTGGATAATATTGGCTAAAATTGCGGGCAAATGCTCTGCTTGTGACACAAAGATAGGATCAATTTTAGCGCGTGAACGAATAGTGCGACATAACGAACGACTATCAGCACCCGCAATAGGCGTTTCTCCCGCAGCATAAACATCCAGCACCAATAACACATCGACTTGCTCTAACACATTGGCAAAATCATCGTATAAATCACGAGTACGACTATAACGGTGCGGTTGGAATATCATCACTAACCGTTTATCTGGCCAACCAGCACGTGCAGCTTGAATCGTCACATCAACTTCACTTGGATGATGACCATAATCATCTACCAGCATCACGTTACCATTGCCGGTTTCAAACTCACCAAGATGATCAAAACGACGACCAGTACCTTCAAATTCAACTAAGGCGCGCATGATAGCATCATCACTGACACCTTCTTCGGTAGCCACAGCAATAGCCGCCGTTGCATTTAACGCGTTGTGCTTACCGGGAATATTAAGGGTAATATTCAATGCCGGCTTATCATTACGCAATACTGTAAAGTGACCCTGTTGGCCAGTTTGAGTATAGTTAACTAAACGCACATCAGCATCTTCCGCAAACCCATAAGTCAACATTGGGCGCCCCACTCGTGGTAATAATTCACGCACAACGGGATCATCAATACACATTACCGCTAAGCCATAGAATGGCAGATTATGGATAAAATCAATGAAGGTTTGTTTTAGCACCTCAAAATCGCCGCCATAAGTATCCATATGATCAGCTTCAATGTTAGTGATCACACACACCATCGGTTGCAAATGTAAAAATGACGCATCACTTTCATCAGCTTCGGCAATTAAATAACGGCTACAACCTAAACGTGCATTAGTACCAGCACTTTTTACCAAACCACCATTCACAAATGTTGGATCTAGCCCTGCTTCAGAATAAATTTGGGTTGTTAATGCTGTTGTGGTCGTTTTACCATGTGTTCCTGCAATCGCAATACCATGACGGTAACGCATTAATTCTGCCAACATTTCAGCACGACGCACAACCGGAATACGTAATTCTGTTGCAGCTAATAATTCTGGATTTTGTTTGTTGATAGCGGTTGATGCCACAACTACACTGGCACCAATCACATTTTCAGCCGCATGGCCAAAAAAGATCTCGACGCCTTTAGCCGTTAAACGATTAGTCAAAGCATTCGGTGTAATATCAGAACCACTGATACGATAACCTTCATTAACTAATACTTCTGCGATGCCGCTCATTCCAGCACCACCAATACCAACAAAGTGAATACGTTCGACTCGGCGCATCTCGGGCACCATAGTTCGAATTTTTGCTAATTGCTGGTTATCCAGTTTACTCATCACTTTGTTCCTGTTTAATTCTTTGCTAGTGATTTGATCACATCAGCAACACGTTGGTCTGCATCAATGATAGCAGCATTACGCGCAGCACAAGCCATGTGCTCAAGCGCAATACGATTTAATAAATTAATTTGCTGGGCTAAACCATCAACCGTTAATTGTGGTTGTTCAATCATTTTAGCCGCACCACATGCCACTAAATGCTCAGCATTTAATGCTTGCTGACGATCTTTATGCATGAAAGGAATAAAAATAGCACCAACACCCGCGGCCGATAATTCAGAAACAGTCAGTGCCCCTGAACGACAAACAACTAAATCGGCCCAAGCATAAGCGGCAGCTACATCATCAATAAACTCAGTCACTTTATGTTGTGTTTGGC
Organism: Photobacterium carnosum; assembly: GCF_002849605.1. Classification (GTDB taxonomy): domain Bacteria; phylum Pseudomonadota; class Gammaproteobacteria; order Enterobacterales; family Vibrionaceae; genus Photobacterium; species Photobacterium carnosum. Next base: position 91,174 of record NZ_NPIB01000008.1, on the reverse strand, counting down.
TATCTTTTGCATAAGCTTGCTCAGTCGATTGCTGATTACCTTTACCCGCTTGATGCCAAATAGTGACATTTTCACCTAGGATCCCCGCCACTTCTGGCATGGTCTGGTTTAAAATTCTCGCCCCTTGACTGCCGCCCATCACCAGCACTCGAATTGGGCCGGTGCGTTCAGCAAAACGCTGTTGCGGTGCAGGTAATAATGTCACATCCTCACGAACCGGATTACCAACGACTTGCTTATCTTTAAATGCACCAGGGAATGCTTGTAGCACTTTACTGGCAATTTTAGCGAGCCATTGATTGGTTAGCCCAGCGACAGCATTTTGTTCATGCAATACCACTGGAATACCCAAAGACCATGCCGCAACACCACCAGGGCCACTGACATAACCGCCCATGCCAAGCACCACATCCGGTTGCCATGCTTTGATATATTTACGGGCTTGAATAATGGCACCAACAATTTTAAACGGTGCACCAAGTAAAGACACAATACCGCTACCACGCAGGCCTTTAACTTTAATGAAATCAATAGCAATACCATGCTTCGGTACTAACTCAGCTTCCATACGATCAGCCGTGCCTAGCCAGCGGATCTCCCACCCTTGTTGCTGTAATTTACGAGCAACTGCAAGTCCGGGGAAAACGTGACCGCCAGTACCACCAGCCATCACTAATAAACGTTTATTCTTTGTCATTAGAATGCTTTTTATCTTGTTCTAGTTGTGAATGATTAGCCGTTACAAGCACTTGAGAATCTAAAGTTCCTTGTTCAACCGCTACGTCCATCGTATCTAATGCTTCATCATCAACATCAGCAGGATGCTCTGATAAAAATTTAGCCGCGACCCGTTGTTCAAAATCGATTCGAATCAAAATAGCCACAGCAGCAGCCATAATAAACAAACTCGAACCACCATAACTGATCAAGGGTAACGTTAAGCCTTTCGTCGGTACAATACCTGCGGCGGCGCCAACGTTAACCAAGGTTTGAAATGCAAACCAAATACCAAACCCAAACGCTAAATAGCCGCCAAACAATAGGCCACCTTCAAGACATTTACGTCCAATAATAATTGCTTTAAACACTAGGGCAAACAACAGTGTTAATACCACAATCACCCCCGCCAAGCCTAATTCTTCGGCTAAGACGGCAAACACAAAGTCAGTATGTGCTTCAGGAAGATAGGCTAATTTTTGAATGGAGTTACCCAACCCCTGACCAAACCATTCACCACGACCGAATGCCATTAGTGATTGGGTTAACTGATAACCACTACCATAAGGATCTTGCCATGGGTCTAAAAACGAAGTTACCCGTCGCATACGATAAGGTTCAAAGGCAATCAGCATTGCAATACCGACTAATGCCGTTGCTAGCATCACTAAGAATTGCCATAACCGTGCACCTGCAATAAATAGCATCCCGATAGTACCAACAAACATCACCACGAACGAACCTAAGTCAGGTTGTTGTAGCAATAGAAAGCCCATAATACCGAGTACAACTAATGGCTTAGCAAAACCAATAAAACTGCCACGCACTTGGTTATATTGACGGACTAAATACCCGGCAAGAAACACAAATAACGACAATTTAGCGACTTCTGCAGGTTGTAAGTTAAATACCCCAAGTGGGATCCACCGTGCAGCACCATTAACTGAATGGCCAATAGCTAATACTACAATCAATAACAAGATTGAGATTAACAACATTGGCACACTGTACTTTTCCCATTGAGCTAATGGGATCCGCATAACAAATGCCGCGATCACTAACGAACAGACTAAAAAGAATCCATGTCGTAGTGCGAAGAAGAAAGGAACACCAGTAAGACGAGTTGCGACAGGTATGGATGCTGAAGTAACCATGACTAAACCGATCATCATCAGAGCTATTGCTATCCACACCAATTGGCGGTCATACAGAATCGGTTTGGCGGGTTTTAAAAACCAACCAGAGACTACCGATAATCCGTTACGGGCCATTTTAAACATTACATTTTTCCTGAGACTGAATCTTGAAGCCGAAGGGCTTGTTCAACAAAAGCATCACCGCGTGCCATAAAGTTGGCAAATTGATCCCAACTGGCACATGCTGGTGATAATAAAACCATATCGCCAGCTTTTACGGTAACTGCTGCGCGATCCATTGCTTCACTCATGGTATCGACATTTATCGCGTTTTCGACTAATTCGCTAAATAAATGACCATCACGACCAAAACAATAAAGTTGTACATTTAAGTCAGCTAGAACTGGTTTAAGTTCACTAAAATCAGCGCCTTTACCATCACCACCCATTAATAAATGCAGTTTTCCTGCTAATTGTAAGCCCGTTAATGCAGCTACTGTACTAGCAAGGTTTGTCGCCTTAGAATCATTGACCCATTTAACACCGTGACGATTCACTGCCAATTGACAACGATGGGCTAATCCAGTGTAACGACGCATGGTTTGACAAGCCGCTATACGATCAATACCGACAGCATCGGCTAACGCTAATGCAGCTAAACAGTTAGCGACATTATGGCGACCAACTAACGCAATTTCACTGACAGCCATTAATGGCTCACCCGCAATGGCTAACCATTCTGCGCCATCAACCATCACCAAACCATAATCAGTATTATCAAAACCAAAACTGGTCATGTTACCGTTAAAATCAGGCTTAGTTGCGAGATCGTCACGGTTATACACCGCTAATTTAGCATGATCAAAAATACGCATTTTAGCGTTACTATAATCAGCCAAACCACCAGGATAACGATCCATATGATCTTCAGACAGATTTAAATACACCGCAGCTTCAAGCACTAACGATGACGTAGTTTCTAACTGAAAACTAGACAGCTCAAGGACATAAAGATCATGATCTTGCCCTAGCATATCAAGTGCTGCAAAACCAATATTGCCACCAACACCAACATCAATGCCGGCTTCTTTTGCCATTTCACCGACTAAACTGGTGACGGTACTTTTGCCATTAGAACCAGTGATAGCCACTACGGGCTTATTCACTGCACGAGCAAATAGTTCAATATCACCGATAAGCTCAATGCCTGATTGTGCCGCTAACAATAACTCTGGAGTTGCTAATGCAATCCCAGGGCTAACAACAATTAAATCTGCGTCAAGTAGCCATTGCAGATTCCATTGACCAGCACACAGATCAACACCTGTAGGCAATTGTTCTTGGCCTGGTGGATTATCACGGGTATCAATTACTTTAATATCCAGCAATTGTGGTAATCGTACTAAATGATTCACCACCGATAGACCTGTCATTCCAAGTCCAATCACAACAACCTTGTTAATACCTACCAAGCCATTCATGTTAACGCACCTTCAATGTAGCTAATGCAATCAATACCAGCATCAGCGTAATAATCCAGAAACGGACAATAACGCGTGGTTCTGGCCAACCTTTTAATTCGTAGTGATGGTGAATCGGTGCCATGCGGAAAATACGTTGTCCACGCAGTTTAAACGAGCCAACTTGCAAAATAACCGATACCGTTTCCATCACGAACACACCGCCCATGATCACCAATAAAAATTCTTGGCGAACTAACACGGCAATCGTACCTAATGCGCCACCTAATGCTAATGAGCCTACATCGCCCATAAATACTTGCGCTGGATAGGTGTTAAACCATAAGAAACCCAAACCTGCACCAACAATAGCAGTACAAACAATAACTAACTCACCCGCATTACTTAAATAAGGGATATGTAAGTATTCAGCATAGTTGTAGTTACCCGTTGCCCATGCAATAAAGGCAAAACCACCAGCAACCATCACTGTTGGCATAATGGCAAGACCATCTAAACCATCGGTTAAATTAACCGCATTACTGGTACCGACAATCACAAAATAAGTCAGTACAATATAAGACAGACCTAACTGTGGCATCACATCTTTAAAAAATGGCAAGACTAATTGTGTCGCAGCGGTATCTTTTCCGTAGGCATAAAGCACAAAAGCCACCACAAGTGCGATAGCTGATTGCCAAAAATATTTCCAACGTGCAATTAAGCCATCGGTATTTTTTCGTACCACTTTACGGTAGTCATCAACAAAGCCAATCACACCATAGCCAAGCATAACGATAAGCACAGCCCATACATAAGGGTTGCTAAGATCACACCATAACAATACGGTTAACGTAATTGCAGCTAAAATCATCAGTCCGCCCATGGTTGGCGTACCACGCTTACTGAAATGTGACTCAGGACCATCGTTACGTACTATTTGCCCAATTTGCAGCATTTGCAATTTAGCAATCATGCGCGGGCCTAACCACAACGAAAATATTAACGCGGTTAAAATACTCATAATGGCGCGGAACGTCAGGTATTCAAACAGACGGAAAAAGGGGATTGAGGACTGAAAGTGGTCAGCTAACCAGTAAATCATTATTTATCTTCCTGCAATGCAATAATAACATCTTCCATCTGTGAGCTACGCGCGCCTTTAGCAAGCACAGTCACCTGAGGAGAATTAGGTTGGTTAAGTTGTTGATGTAATTTTTGTTTAAGTTCATCGATCAATGCAGTTTTATCGCTAAAATGTTGACCGTTATTTAATGCACTGACCACAGCACTGGCACGACCAAATGTCATCACACCATCAAACTGTTTATCACGCGCATATTCACCGACCTCACGATGTAAGCTCTCACTTTCTTCGCCCAGCTCAGCCATGTCGCCTAAAATAAAGTAACGTTTACCTCTGAAATTATGTAGCACATCAATTGCAGCTTTTACAGAAGCAACACTGGCATTATAAGTATCATCAATTAACCGTAACCCAGAAGGAAGCTGAGTGATCGCTAATCGACCTTTAACATTAACAACGCACTCTAACCCTTGTTTTACATCAGCAAGAGTGGCACCCAATGCCATAGTCAATGCGGCGGCGGCCAGTGCATTACTAACATTGTGAGTGCCCGCTAACGTTAAGCTAATATCAATAGCACCCATTGGGGTTTGCATTGTAAAACAAGCTAGCCCTTGAGAGTTAATATTTATATCAGTAGCGAAATAATCTGCATTATTAGTCGTTATCGAGAAGCAACTAACACGGTGCTGTGCCAGTAATGGTTGCCACATTGTTAACTGGTTAGAATCAAGATTAATGACCGCTTGCCCCTGTGCGGCTAATCCTTCAAAAATTTCACCTTTGGCTTTTGCAACACCGGCTAATGAACCGAAACCTTCAAGGTGAGCGGCCGCAAGATTATTAATTAATGCCACATCAGGTTTGACTAATGCTGTTGTATAAGCAATTTCACCTAAATGGTTAGCGCCTAATTCAATCACTGCGTAATTATAGGCAGGAGTTAAACGTAACAATGTCAGTGGGACGCCAATATCGTTATTAAAATTACCCGCAGTCGCTAATACTTGACCTTTAGTCGCTAAAATTGCCGCTGCCATTTCTTTTACAGTGGTTTTGCCACAACTACCCGTTAATGCTAATGTTTTTAACCCATGCTCAGCGGTCATTTTTGCTTTTAACCATTGACCTAACTGACCTAATGCTTGATGGGTATCAGCAACAACTAACTGTGGAATATCTAACGCTAAGGGTTTACTTACCAATAATGCTTTTGCACCATTTTCAACCGCCGTTTGACAAAAGTCATGGCCATCAAAACGCTCACCAATTAAGGCAATAAAGAGAGTGTCATTGTCGATTACACGCGTATCAGTTGATGTCGCTGCAATTTCAGTATCCGCGCCAATGAGTTCAGCATTTAAAACTGACTGTAAATGACTTAGTTGAACTTTTATCATGCCTGTTCTCTAAATAATGCGGCCACAGTTTCGCGGTCTGAATAGTGGATCGTACGATCTGCTAGAATTTGGTAGTCTTCATGGCCTTTACCTGCAACTAAAATAATGTCATTAGGTTTAGCCTGTGTAATAGCATAAGCACACGCTTGAGCGCGGTCATGGATCACAGTTGCAGCAGTCATTGCAGTTAACCCTGCTTGCATATCAAGCATGATTTGTTGAGGATCTTCACTACGCGGGTTGTCATCGACTAAAATAATATGATCAGCATATTGCTCTGCAATCGCAGCCATCATAGGGCGTTTGCCCGTATCACGATCACCACCACAGCCAAATAAACACCACAACTGACCGTCACAATGGACGCGTAATGCTTGCAGTGCTTTTTCTAGTGCATCTGGAGTATGAGCATAATCAACCACCATCATCGCTTTGTCGCCAATCGAGGATTGAAATACTTCCATACGCCCAATAACTGCTTGTAAACGCGGGGCGACTGCTAATAACTCTGGTAATGAATGACCGCTGACTAATAAGGTCGCCAATGCCAATAATAAATTAGTTGCATTAAATGAACCTACAAGTGGCGCGGTAAAGGTACCTTTACCCCAGCTAGACTCAAAACTAATGGTGACACCTTGGGTACTAAAATCGACCGCCGTTGCCCATAGTTTTGATCCAGAGTGAGCTATAACAGCGTCAGCATTCATTGCAACCGCAACCGCTTGAGGTAAATCAGCTAGCCATTGTTGACCAACCATATCATCAGCATTAATGACCGCAATACCGCTGTGATGCTCGGTAAATAAACTTTTTTTAGCCGCGGCGTAATGCGCCATATCACCATGATAATCAAGGTGATCACGACTAAGATTAGTAAAGATACTTGCTACAAAATGTAACGCACTAACTCGACCTTGTACTAAGCCATGGGATGACACTTCCATTGCCGCAAAATTAGCACCTTGAGCAACTAATTCGGATAACGTTTGTTGGATTTCAATCGCACTACCAGTGGTATTTGCAGCTGGTCGTAAATCAGTTAACAAGCCATTACCCGTCGTGCCCATTACGCCAGCACGATAACCAACCAAATCAGCCCATTGTGCTAATAGTTGGCTAATAGTGGTTTTACCATTGGTGCCTGTTACCGCATACAATTTAAGCTGGCTATCAGGCTCTCCATAAAAGCGCCCAGCAATGGCAGATAATTTATGACCAAGATTGTGCAAATAAATAATGATAACCCCATTTTCAAATAGGATCTCACCGTCAGCCGCAACACCATCGGCTTCTGCAATAATTGCGCTTGCACCAGCAGCAATCGCATTATCAATAAAACGACGCCCATCAACAGTATGACCGTTAACGGCCGCAAATAAGCAGCCAACCGTGACTTGACGGCTATCTAATGTCATTGAGGTTAACATCAACTGTAAATATACAGTTGGCACTTTTGCAACTGTTAACCAAGGTGCTAATAAAGCGCCTAATTGTACTTCCGGTTTAACCAATGCCATGATCACACTCATTTATCTATTTTTAGCGTATCAGCATCTGGCGGTACGTTCAGGATCTGTAATGCACCACCAAGTACTTTTGATAAAATTGGTGCTGCAACGGCACCACCATAGAATTTATCGCCTTTAGGTTCATTGACCATTACCACAATCGCTAATCGTGGATGACTAATTGGTGCCACACCAACGGTATAAGAGAAGTAATCATTACCATAGCCACCTGCAATCGCTTTTTTCGCAGTACCCGTTTTAACACCAATACGGTAACCTGGAATAGCACCACGCCAACCACCACCACCACCCGCTTTATCGGTCACTGATTCAATCATCAATAAAATCTTCTTAGCAATTTTAGGATCAAGCACTTGCTCTCCCGGCACCACTTTTTCTGTTTTTAAAATTGATAATGGACGTTTAATACCATAAGCACCTAAGGTGGTATAGGCATGTAGCAATTGAATTGGCGTTAATGAAATACCATAACCATAGGCTAAAGTAGCGCGACCAATGTCTGACCAACGATAACGATTAGGGAAGTGACCCGTTGTTTCACCAATCAGGTTGATCCCTGATGGTTCATCAAAACCAACTTTACGGTAAGTATCTAAAATATCTTCCACTGGCATCGCCAACGATAATTTACTCACGCCGATGTTACTCGATTTCTGTAAAATTCGTTGTACGGTTGCTAGAGGCTCAATCCGTGATACGTCAGTGATGACCTTACTACCAACGCGGAAATGCTTACTCTGTGGAATATTAATCAGCGTATGTTCGTTAACAACCCCTGTCTTAAGCGCGGTATAAACGACAAAAGGTTTCACCGTTGAGCCGGGTTCAAAGGTATCGGTAATGACTCGATTACGCATTTTATATGGCTGACGATCATTACGATCATTGGGATTAAATGACGGAGCATTAACCATCGCTAAAATTTCACCAGTACGCACATCTGAAACAGCAATACTGACCGAGGTTGCAGGAATATCCATTACCCCTTCTTTAGCTGCACGATAAGCAATCGCTTGAATGCGCTGATCAATACTAAGCTCTAATGGCTTACCTGGTTGCCGACTTTTCTGGGAGATATTTTCGACAACACGACCATAGCGATCTTTACGTACAGTACGACGACCTGGTTCACCCGTTAACCAACCATCATAGGTTTTTTCGATACCATCAAGTCCGTGACCATCAATACCTGTAAAGCCAATTAATTGTGCACTCACTTCACCAGAAGGATAAAAACGACGTGATTCCGCTTTTAGGCCAATACCGGGTAATTTAAGTTTTTTAACGTAATTTGCCATTGGAGGACTAACTTGGCGGGCAAGGTAAATAAAACGACGAGTCTTATTTTTTTCTAGGCGGTGTAATAATTTTGCGCGGTCAAGGTCGAGTACATCGGCAAGCGCATTCCAACGGTTGGTTTCACTTAAACCACCGTGTTTGAAAATTTCGACCGGATTGGCAAATACAGCTTGTACGGGCACACTAACGGCAAGTTGCTCACCGTTACGATCGGAAATAATACCGCGAGCAGAAGGCATCAACTGTACGCGTAGCGAACGAGCATCTCCCTCTTGAATAAGACGGCCCGGTTCAAGTACCTGAATATAGGCTGCACGAGCAATTAAGCCAAAGAAACCTAACAGAATAAAACCACAGACGATGATAAAACGCCATTTTAAAAATGGTGTGCTCTTAGGACTAACCTGAGTCTTTTTATTTGAACGATTAAATAATTTCATCTTTTAATGTATAACAATTTCATTATCGACAGATGGACGTTGCATTTTGAGTTCAGTTTCAGCTAATCGTTCAATGCGACTGTGTTCTGCAAGTGAATTTTCTTCAAGAATTTGATTTCGCCACTCAACATCATAATTCTCACGTTGCATCAGTAATTTTTCTTGCTGAGCAATTAATTGACGAGACTCATGAGTAACATAAACAACAGATAAGGCAGAAAGAAGGATAGCGAAAGCTAAAATCAGCGGCACCAACCCGACCGTGACGAGGTCTCGTCCGATCAGGCTAGCCAGATTCATTGAAGATTCTGTTGGTTTCATAGATGCTCGGCCAAACGTAGCACTGAACTACGAGCGCGAGTGTTATAACCTAATTCATTTTGTGACGGTTTAATCGCTTTACCGATAGGTTTCATCTCAGCACTACCCAGCGCTTTAATTTGATCTTCGGTCAATGGAAAACCCGCTGGAACTTCAGGCCCTTTACTCTGCTTACGAATAAAGCGTTTTACCATGCGATCTTCCAATGAATGGAAACTGATCACAGATAATCGACCACCAGCAGCAAGGGTATTCATTGCGCCATGCAGAGCTGTATCAATCTCTTCTAATTCACTGTTAATGTAAATACGAATCGCTTGGAAACTACGGGTCGCGGGATGCTTATGCTTATCTCTAAACGGTGACACTTCAGCGATAAGGCTGGCTAATTCACGAGTACGCGTTAACGGTTCTTTATCAGGATTTTCACGATGATCAACAATACCGCGAGCAATGCGCTTAGCGAAACGTTCTTCACCAAACTCTTTTAGTACCCATGCAATATCATCAACTTCTGCTTCTGCTAACCATTCAGCAGCAGACATTCCTGATGTTGGATCCATTCGCATATCAAGTGGGCCGTCACGCATGAAGCTAAAGCCACGTTCAGCATCATCAAGTTGTGGTGACGAAACACCAAGATCAAGTAATACACCATCAACACGACCAATCAGATCGCGTTCTTGCATGTATTTTTCCATGCCAGAAAAAGGCCCATGGATAATTTCAAAACGTGGATCATCAATTTTTTGCGCTTCAGCAATCGCTTGAGGATCACGATCGATACCGTAAAGGCGACCATTGTCACCTAATTTTGAAAGAATTAGACGGCTATGACCGCCGCGACCGAAAGTACCATCGATATAGATACCGTCGGGTTTAATTGCTAATCCGTCTACTGATTCATTAAGTAAAACGGAAACGTGCTCAAATTGCTCAGACATAAATATAATTTCAGCTAAAGTGAAAGCTCACTAAGGCGCGGGGAACATTCCGGCGCATCCTCAGCCTGAAGGTCGATATCATGTTCAATTTGCTGTTGCCATAAAGGCGTGGACCAAATTTCAAATTTATTTAGCTGGCCAACGACCATTATTTTATTCGCTAACTGAGCATATTGTCTTAACGTCGGTGGAATTAATATCCGTCCCTGCGCATCCAGTTCACATTCGCTAGCGTGGCCAAGCAACAATCGTTGTAAGCGGCGCTCTGCGAGGTGAAGGCTAGATAGACGTACTAATTTAGCTTCAATTCGTTCCCATTCATCGATGGGATATAGCAACAAGCAACAAAACTGGTGATCGATAGTACAAACAAAGTGTCCCTGACATTGTTCAATTAATGCAGTACGGTAACGCTTAGGCATTGCCCAGCGACCTTTGTCATCAATAACAACGTTAGTGGCACCTCTTAACATTTGGGGGATCTCGGTTAAATTACACGATAAAAGAGTACGTTAATCACTCATTTTAGCAGCATAACAACAAAGATAATGAGACGACACCACTTTTCCCCACAAATTCCCACCACAAAGTGTACGTATGAGACAAAAACGATGTCAAGCAATTGGCAGTAATTCAGACACATTTCTAACAATGGCCGAATAAACATAATTGCGAAATGTAATTTTGGCGGAAAATAAAACGAAAAAAAGGTGGTGCTTGTAATCAAACACCACCTTCTCTAAATGTAGGGAGTCGGTCGATAAGCCGGGTTTTGTTCCGCTTTCGCGGCGGCAATCATTCGTCTAGGTCTGCAATCGCTCACAGACTCAAGCAACCTACCCGTCCCCAACGCGGGCCGCGCCATTAGGGACCTATTTGGTCTTGCTCCGGGTGGAGTTTACCCTGCCACAAACTATTGCTAGCCGTGCGGTGCGCTCTTACCGCACCCTTTCACCCTTACCTGTGCACCATTGCAAGCAATGGGCCATCGGCGGTTTGCTCTCTGCTGCACTTGTCGTGGGCTCGCGCCCCCCAGACGTTATCTGGCACCCTGCCCTATGGAGCCCGGACTTTCCTCCCCTCCATTGATTTCCCGAAAGTTATCAACGAAGCGGCGATTACCTAACCAACTCCGCGGTGAATTGTATAAGACAACGCTCACAGTTACCAGTGAAAAAATCACCAAAATTGCAGCTTGAACAAAAAACCAACGGCTCAATTTTAATTTGTTGATTAAATCCACGCTCTTTGGCATTGCGAGCAAATATAAACAATCACCTATAATCCTTATTCTAGATTTTCAAGGCCCCACTTATACAATGCATTTTTCTTTACACCATGAATCTCAGCTGTTAATGCTGCCGCTTTTTTAAGGGGAAGCTCTTTTACAAGTAATGCTAATGTGCGTAGAACCTCAACCGATAGTTCATCTTTCTGCGCACGATGCCCTGCAACTAAGATTACCATCTCGCCACGAACACGATTACTGTCTTCTGCAATCCAATCAATCAACTCGCCAAGTGGTGCACTATGGATAGTTTCATAAGTTTTTGTTAACTCACGCGCTAATACTACTTGGCGATCAGGGCCAAGCACAGCTAACATATCACTTAGGGATTCATTAATACGATGTGGCGATTCATAAAAAATCAATGTTCGCGCATCGTCGGCTAATGCTTGAAAACAATCGCGGCGACCTTTACTTTTTGGAGGAAGAAAACCTTCAAAGCTAAAACGGTCAGACGGTAAACCAGAACCGCTCAAGGCTGTAATTACAGCACATGGGCCAGGTAATGGCACAACTTTAACACCCGCATGACGACAGCGATTAACAAGATGATACCCTGGATCACTGATCAGCGGCGTACCAGCATCTGACACAAGCGCAATACTGGTACCGGCTTGAAGTTTCTCAATCAAAAAGTCAGCTTTTTGCTGTTCATTATGATCGTGAAACGCAAAGGTGCGGGTCGAGATAGAGAAATGGGACAACAATCGCGATGTATGACGTGTATCTTCAGCAGCAATTAAATCTACGTTTGCTAATACATCTAATGCGCGCTGCGTTATATCAGCAAGATTACCGATAGGTGTTGGTACGATGTACAACGTTGCGACATCTACCATGCCTGAATTGCTCTCACTCATTTGTCTAAGATCTCATCTGCAATTAATATCAAAAGTAATTTGTCACAGTTGAATAAATTCAATGCCCAATTTTACCCATAAGCGTAAAAGTGTATCACGACTGATGGCGCCTGTAGCCCTTGCTGTTGCTTTAGCAGGGTGTAGCACGCCAAATCTGTATAATAATCAGGTGCCATTAACGGATATCACTGCGGTAGCCGCTCAAAGCTCAGCCGCCTATTTAAGTAAAGCTAATACCAGTAATGGCGCAGAACGCATTAACTGGGAGATCATGGCTGTTAAAGCAATGATCCTCGAAAATAAATGGCAACAAGCCGATCAATGGATTGCTAAATTATCCCAACAATCTATGAGTCCAACTCAAATTGCGGAATGGCAACTCGCGCGTGCCATGGTACGTGAGCATCAAGGTCAACCACAAGCTGCACTGAACAGTTTAAATTTTCAACCTTCATGGCAGTTAACTAAAAGCCAGTATCAACGCTATTACACGCTACGCGCTAACTTATTGGAACAATTAAACCATCAGTTCCAAGCGGCACGTGAACGTACTAAGCTTGATTTCTATTTAGATCATAGCCAAAAAGCGGCTAACTGGCAGCAAGTTTGGCATGATCTATCGGGTTATACTAACGCTCAATTAGGCAGTGTTAAACTAACTGATAACGAGAGTGTTTTAAAAGGCTGGGTTGAACTCGCAATGTTGAAAAATAGTGCGACGTTACCACCGATGCAACTTAAACAAGCACTTGAACAGTGGTTATCTCGTCATCCTCAACATCCAGCAAATCAATATTTACCCGCTAATTTAAAAGCGTTAATCGAGATGAAATCGATTAAACTGGGTAATATTGCATTATTGTTACCACTCTCAGGTCGTTTTTCCGCACAAGGTAAAGCAGTTCGGGATGGCTTCATCAATGCAATGATGGACGATAAAGGCCGTGATGCCGATAATGAGCTCAATATTTATGATACTGAAGCTCAATCAATGCCAACGATCATGGCACAACTACAACAAAACGGGACTCAGTTTGTTGTAGGACCATTACGTAAAAATATTATTACTGAATTTCAGCAAGATAACACCAGCCATATCAATATGCTGGCATTAAATATGCCACCGCAAATCAGTAATAATAAACCCAATGCTTGCTATTTTTCATTGTCACCAGAACAAGAAGCTCAACAAGCTGCAGAACGTATTTATGCTCAAGGTCACCGTAACCCTGCTGTATTAGTGCCTGCAAATAGTTTTGGTCAACGTGTTGCAACAGCATTTAATCAGCAATGGTCGCAACTTGATGGCCAATCAGTATTAACCGTTAACTTTGGTAATCAAGCTCAAATACCACAACAAATAAGAGCGGCTTTTGGCCGTGGTGCAGGCCGTCATGTTGATGCGATTTATATGGTAGCAAGTCGCAATGAAGTGATGATGCTAAAACCTTTTATTGAAGCAGCAATGCCACCAACAGGCAATCCAGCACAAATCTATACCAGCTCTCGCAGTAATCCCGATAGCCATAACACTAATCGTGAATTACGTGGTATTGAGGTGAGCGACATCCCATTACTGATCAATCCACAATCAGCTTATATGGAGCGCTTTAATCAATTATGGCCAAACCAAGGTAACACTAGTATCCGTTTACATGCCTTTGGTATGGATGCTTACGCGATCGCCAAGCAATTGCCTGAGATGCGCGCTAATCACCATCACACTATTCAAGGTGAAACGGGACAACTGGCAATGAATAACCAATGTGTTGTTCAACGACAAATAGATTGGGGTAAGTTCAGTAATGATGGCATAACACCGCTATCAACAACTCAAATTCCAGCAGCCACTATCTCTGATACGCCAGACAGCATTGATCTGATCAGTGGTGGTACGCCTGCCCAATAAACGTCAGATTGGCCAAGCCTATGAACAGATGGCGGAACAATATTTGTGCCGCCATCATTTGACGCCTATTGCTCGTAATTTTAGCTGTCGTAGTGGTGAGATTGATTTAATCATGCGACAAGGTAAATGTTTGGTATTTATTGAAGTAAAATACCGAACGCAATCCCATTATGGCTCGGCAGTTGAAGCCGTTAATTGGCGCAAACAACAAAAACTCAAACGAGCCGCTTTTTTTTGGATGCACAAAAATGGCATCTCAATTGAGCACAGCCAATTTCGCTTTGATGTCGTTGCAATCCAAGGTCATCACCACTACATTGAGTGGTTTACTAACATATTAGTTGAAGGTTAGTCATGCTAGATAGCATTCGAGAAAGTTTTACCGAAAGTATCCAAACCCAAATTGCTGCTGCGGAAGCGCTACCTGACGCGATTTCAAAAGCGACTCAAATGATGGTGCAAAGCTTATTAAATGGTAATAAAATTTTAAGCTGTGGCAATGGTGGTTCAGCCGCCAATGCTCAACAACTTGCGTCATGCTTAATTAATCGTTTTGAAATTGAGCGACCAAGTTTACCGGCTCTTGCATTAACAGCAAATAGCACTGTTTTAACCGCAATTGCCAACGATTATCACCATGATGAAGTGTTTTCAAAACAAGTCCGTGCTTTAGGTCAAGCCGGCGATATTTTAGTGGTGTTATCAACCAGTGGTAACAGCAAAAATATCATTAAAGCAATGGAAGCGGCATTAACACGAGATATGAATATCATTGCCTTAACAGGTAAAGATGGTGGTGAAATGGCAGGACTATTAGGCGTACAAGATGTTGAGATACGTATTCCATCACAACGTACGGTCCGTATTCAAGAAGGTCATTTGTTAACAGTACATTGTTTATGCGATTTGATTGATCAAGTTTTATTTCCGCATAACGAAGGCTAATCAATGAAGTGGTTATTGACGTTACTTGTTATATCAAGCTTATCGTTATCAGGATGTACGGTTTTTTCAACTAATGATCCGCGCAATAATGCTCAGCATTGGCAAGATCAAAAAATAGAAATGGATATTGCGGGCATTGCTCATACGCGTGAATATACCAAACAACTGAGTATAGATAGCATAGCGCTCGATGGGACAATTTTGTTGGTTGGCCAAGCAACATCACACCCCATTAAACAAGCATTTGTTAACCAAGTGCGTCATATTACAAGGGCGGATCGTATTTACGACCAAATCCAAGTACGCCCTTTACTCACCATGACAAGCATTAGCGAAGATGTATGGTTAACCACCAAAGTGAAGTCGCAACTGATTGCTAGTAAGCAACTTACCAATGTCGTTATCAAAGTGATCACTGAAAATAAACGGGTATTTTTATTAGGTTATGTCGCGCCAGAACAGGCGACAATAGCCACTAATATTGCACGGAATATTTCAGGTGTTGAACACGTTATTACCCTATTTGAAAAACCAGTCACTTTCTAACGATACCATCGTGTTTTAAATAAAAAAAACGCAGCCAATGGCTGCGTTTTTATTTTAGCAGATTGCCAATATTATTTGACAACGCGTAAGCTTGGACGACCACGTGGACGTGGTGGCTCATCATCAGGCTCATCACCTTCAGCCGCTTCAGTAACGACTGCAAATGGTGAAACTGTTGGAGCAACAACATCATCAGTGCTCTCGCCTTCTAACGCCTGCTCATCATCATAGATAGCGGAATCAGTATCATATGTAGCTTCTGGCTCGAACATCGTTCCTGCACCGTTTTCACGAGCATATATAGCCAAAACTGCATACATTGGTACGATAACAGAATGTGGGCGACCACTAAAACGTGCACTAAAGCTTACCGCTTCATTACTCAATTCTAAATTACCCACCGCCATTGGAGCAATGTTAAGGATGATTTGACCATCACTCACAAACTCCATTGGTACCTTAACGCCAGGTAAAGTCGCATCAACGACTAAATGTGGTGTTAGGTCGTTATCAACCAACCAATCATAAAACGCGCGCAGCAAATAAGGGCGACGCGGCGTCATATTTTCCATATCCATAATTACTGGCCAGTTAAACGCATTTCACGTTCAATTTCAGTTAAAGAAGCAAGGAATGAATCACGTTCAAATACGCGCGTCATATAAGCCTTCACTTCTTTAGATCCAGTACCACTTAGCTCAATACCCATTTCAGGTAAACGCCATAATAGTGGAGCAAGGTAGCAATCAACTAAGCTAAATTCATCACTCATAAAGAATGGATATTCAGCAAATACAGGTGCTAGCGCTAATAACTCTTCACGTAATTGCTTACGTGCTTTATCAGCTTCATCAGCAGTACCTGAGTTAATCTTATTCGCTAGTGAGTACCAGTTACGTTCAACACGGTACATCATTAAACGACTATTACCACGGGCAACAGGATAAACAGGCATTAGAGGTGGATGAGGGAAACGCTCATCCAAGTACTCCATGATAATGTTAGCTTGGTATAACGCTAATTCGCGATCAACCAATGTTGGAACTGAACTATATGGGTTCAATTCTAACAGATCTTCCGGCAGGTTCATTGGATCAACCAGCTCAATTTCAACACTAACGCCTTTTTCAGCTAGTACGATACGCACCTGATGGCTGTAGATGTCTGAAACATCAGAATACAGAGTCATCACAGAGCGTTTATTGGCAGCAACAGCCATCAACCCCTCCAGTATATTTAATACACAAAAAACAACGGAGGCTTTAGCCCCCATTGCGAGATTCTTAACCCACTAGATTACCTTATCAGTGGACATCACGCCAATATTCTTTCTTCAACAACACCGTTAATACTAAGAATATGGCAATAAACCCCATAACCCATAGCCCTAATCGCTGTCGTTCCAGTTTCATCGGCTCGGCAGAATAATCTAAAAAATTCACCAGATCACGTACTGCAGTATCATATTGTTGCGAATTTAACTCGCCACTACCGTCAGTTTCAATTCCGATTAAGACTTGAATTGAGCTACCGTCGATTATCTGTGTTTCATAAATCTTACGAGGTACCCCTTGTAATTCTTCCAATACATGGGGCATTCCTACACTAGGAAACAAGGTGTTATTAACCCCAAATGGACGACTAGGATCAGCATAGAATGAATGTAAATAAGTATATAACCAATCGGTCCCCCGTACTCTAGCTACCATGGTCAGATCCGGTGTTGGTGCACCAAAAGAAGCCGCGGCATATTGTTTCGACATTGCATTTGTCATTAAATCGCCAATTTTAGCATTAGGATTAAACATCAAATGCTGTTGCATTAATTCAACGGGGATCCCTAAATCGATAGCAACTCTTTCATAGCGCTGGTATTGAGTTGAATGACAACCTGCACAATAATTAGTAAATAATTGCGCTCCACGCTGTAAAGAGGCTTGATCAGTTAAATCATTGTTCGCAGGTTGCAGACGAACATTACCTCCGGCCGCAAAGGCTAATGCAGGAACCAACAGCAACAATATTACAATCCATTGTTTCATTTGAAGTTCACCCTCTTCGGTAGCGGTTGAGTCGCTTCATTTTTACTGTAGAAAAACAACACAATAAAAAACATAAAATAGGTAAAACTAAACATTTGAGCCAACGCAGTGAACAACGGCGTTACAGGTAGCGAGCCTAAAATCCCCAGAGCGATAAAACTCACGGTAAATTGAGCCAGGTTAATAACATGCCACTTACTCCGATAACGAAATGAACGCACATTACAACGGTCAAACCATGGTAATAAGAACAGAAATATAATTGCAGCCCCCATTGCAGCAACCCCAAGTAACTTATCAGGAACCGCCCGCAAAATGGCGTAAAAAGGAGTGAAATACCAAACAGGGGCAATATGTTCTGGTGTTTTCATCGAGTTAGCCGCTTCAAAATTTGGCGCTTCTAAAAAATATCCGCCCATTTCAGGCGCAAAAAAGATCACATAACTGAAAAATAATGCAAACACC
Organism: Photobacterium carnosum; assembly: GCF_002849605.1. Taxonomy (GTDB): domain Bacteria; phylum Pseudomonadota; class Gammaproteobacteria; order Enterobacterales; family Vibrionaceae; genus Photobacterium; species Photobacterium carnosum. The sequence goes on along the minus strand of NZ_NPIB01000008.1, from coordinate 72,783 downwards.
GCCACCGCAATCAGATCTTTGACGGTGCCATAAGGATGAAACGGGATCGAATCAATAATGTCGTATTTTTTAGTATAATCGTCATGAAATTCAAACTGGGTTTGATAATCATCACCTTTGCTACCTTTAGGCAACTTAGTATCAATACCGTCAGGATTATTTGACCCTACCTCATGTAACGCTAACACGTGCAATACCACCAATAATAATAAAACCAATGGCAACGCAATGACATGTAACGCAAAGAAACGATTTAGGATTGCGCCAGAAATGACATAATCACCACGGATCCATAAGGTGAGATCATCGCCGATCACCGGAATAGCCCCAAACAGCGAAATAATAACCTGCGCCCCCCAATAAGACATTTGTCCCCACGGCAACAAATATCCCATAAAGGCTTCAGCCATCAACACCAAAAAAATCAGCATTCCAAATAACCACAATAGCTCGCGTGGTTTTTGGTAGGAGCCGTAAATCAACCCACGGAACATATGAAGATAAATCACCACAAAAAAGGCTGATGCACCAGTGGAATGCATATATCGCAATAGCCATCCATACTCAACGTCACGCATTATGTATTCAATAGATGCAAATGCACCATCAGCTGACGGCACATAATTCATGGTTAACCAAATACCGGTAATTATCTGATTCACCAGCACTAACATCGCTAATGAACCAAACACATACCAAAAATTAAAATTCTTCGGCATCGGATATTGAGACAAATGTTTACGGTACGCATTGGTTACCGGTAAGCGCTTATCGATCCAATCAACTAAGCCCGCCATTATGCTGTCTCCTTATCAAGTCCAATCAAAATGGTGTTATCGTCTAAGAATTGATGCGGTGGAACCACCAAATTAAGCGGAGCAGGAACACCTGCAAATACTCGACCAGCCATATCAAAGGTTGAACCATGGCATGGGCAAAAAAAACCAGCAGCAACGCCACTAACCTGTTCACTAAAGCTATTGGGTAAATAAGTGGGTGAACAACCGAGATGAGTACAAATCCCCACAGCTAAGAATATTTCAGGTTTTAATGATCGATAGGGATTTTGCGCATAAGCAGGTTGCTGGGGTTCATTAGAGATAGGATCACGAAGCTGATCATCGTGAGTGGCGAGTTGCTGTAATACGGCTTTACTACGCCGAACGATCCATACTGGCTTGCCTCGCCATTCAACGCGGATCATTTGTCCATCCGTTAATTTACTAATATTAACCTCAACAGGCGCCCCTGCCGCTTTCGCTTTTTCACTCGGATTCCATGATTTAATAAACGGGATTGCAATCGCAATCGCACCGATACCGCCAACGACGGACGTTGTTGCCGTTAAAAAGCGACGTCTTCCATTATTTATTCGCACATTGCTCATCCATTTTCTCCAATAGCTCCTGCTTGGATTTCTTCTTTTTTCTTTTTTATATCCCTAACGTTTAACTTGAGGCCTAACTAAAAAAGAATGTAGTAACAATTTCGTTACAGTTTTAAATTATCACCAACATTTAAAGAATAAGTAAAGGTCAACAGATTCACAAGTTCAAGCCATTGTTTAGCAACAAATGTTGGATATAGCGCATTTTTCGTTATTATGCATCAGTGTTTATTGAAAAATATGACGAGGTGCGAGGTGCGAGGTGCGAGGTGCGAGGTGCGAGGTGCGAGGTGCGAGGTGCGAGAAAACACATCATTGACAGTAATGAACAATACTTCTGTAAAAAATAATAAAAAAAAAGCCCAACCCGAGGGCTGAGCTTTCTGTACACAGTATCCAGATATAAAAATCTGGAAGCGTAATATTAACGCTTAGAGAACTGTGGTTTCTTACGTGCTTTACGTAGACCAACTTTCTTACGCTCAACGCAACGAGCGTCGCGAGTAACGTAGCCAGCTGCACGTAGAGCAGGACGTAGAGTTTCATCGTATTCCATAAGAGCACGAGTGATACCGTGACGGATAGCGCCAGATTGACCAGTGATACCACCACCTTTAACAGTGATGTATAGGTCAAATTTCTCAGTCATACCTACAAGCTCAAGAGCCTGAAGAACTACCATGCGCGCTGTTGGGCGGCTGAAGTACTCTTCGATGCTACGCTTGTTGATTACGATGTTACCAGTACCCGGTTTGATGAAAACGCGAGCTGCTGAGCTTTTACGGCGACCAGTGCCGTAGTATTGATTCTCTGCCATTGTCATAATTCCCAATTAGATGTCTAGTACTTTAGGCTGTTGTGCAGCATGGTTGTGCTCAGTACCCGCATAAACTTTAAGCTTACGGAACATAGCACGGCCTAGAGGACCTTTTGGAAGCATGCCTTTAACAGCAGTTTCAATAACCATTTCTGGTTTCTTAGCAATTAGCTTATCAAAGCTGATTGACTTAAGGCCGCCGATGAAGCCAGTGTGGTGATGGTACATTTTATCTGTACGCTTCTTACCAGTTACTGCTACTTTCTCAGCATTGATAACTACAATGTAGTCACCAGTGTCAACGTGTGGAGTATACTCCGGCTTATGCTTGCCACGTAGACGAGAAGCGATTTCAGTTGAAAGACGACCTAGAGTTTTACCTTCAGCGTCAACAACATACCAGTCACGTTTTACAGTTTCTGGTTTAGCAACGAAAGTTTTCATGCTAATTAATACCCATTATTTAAGATAGTTTCACTTACTAGAACCATCGAATGATGATTCCTCTGTTAAGAGCCCAGTCATCACCCCTTCGAGTGGGTGGTACTCCTGGCTTTCGCCATACAGGTACGGTGGGTCGCAAGATTATAGAGAAGGGTGCGGAAAAAATCACCTTATTTCCCAAAAAAAATGGTTTTTTTTCATATTAGCACCCATTAATTGCTAATTAGGCCAATAAATCACACTTTAAAGTGTGCTATTTACACGAATAACATCAATAACCTTGCTTGCTTGCCTGCCACAATTAATCCACTAAATGTGATCTTGCTAAATATTGCTCACTTTGCATTTCAATTAAGCGTGAACAACAGCGCTCAAATTCAAACAATAATCGACCTTCGATATAAAGTTCAGTTAATGGCACTTCAGCAGATATGATCACGGTAACATTACGCTCATAAAATTCATCAACCATGGCAATAAAGCGCCGAGCAGCATCTTGATGTTGTTCTTCCATCACCATCACATCCGCGATCAACACCGTATGATATAACTGTGCAATCTCTATATAATCATTTTGACTACGTGCGGTTTGGCATAATTGCTGAAAACTAAATTGTACAATGCCATTCGCTTCACGTTGAGCCGTAATTGCTCGTTGATTAATAATAATATCTTTAATGCTATAACGAGGTTCCGCACTCAACAATTCAAAATAATAGGCTAAATAGTCATTGGCTGGTTGCCCTAATGGCGAATAGTAAATTTCAGCTTGTGCCAACGACCGTAGCCGGTAGTCAATACCCGCATCAACATTAACCACTAGGCAATGTTGTTCAATAAGCGCGATGGCAGGTAAGAACCGTGCACGTTGCAAACCATTTCGATACAACTCTTCAGGGGCAATATTAGATGTTGCAACTAATGTGATACCCCGTTTAAACAGTGCATCAAGCAAGGTTGCCAGAATCATCGCATCAGTAATGTCACTAACATAAAATTCATCAAAACAAATAATATCAGTTTGTTGTTTAAAATTATCTGCTACATGTTCTAACGGATTTTCAATCCCTTCAAGTTGTTGCAACTGTTGGTGGATTCGATACATAAAACGATGAAAATGAATCCGCATTTTTCGTTGGGTTGGTAAACAATCATAAAAGGTATCCACCAAATAAGTTTTCCCTCGCCCAACACCGCCCCAAAAATACAATCCTTTTACTGGCACGATATCTGCTTTGTCATCAGACATTCGTAATAACATTTTGGTTGCTGAGCACCATCGTTGCCATTCTGTCAGCGGTAATGGCTTAACGGGTATAATTAACCTATGGTATAAATTATCTAAATGAGCCACGGCTTGGGCTTGCGCTGAGTCTGCAAAAAAATCAAGATGTTGCAAATCTTCATGATATTTATTTAGCGGTGTCAGCGTCTTCATTTGATGTTATTCCTTTTCATCTTATTACCATAAAATCAGAGCATCAATTGTCACAATATATGATTGAATAAGTATCATGCACAACCAGCTCAAGGTATAGTAATAATGTTATTACATACTAATAAACAGCATCTTGACTAAAAAAATACGTATTAACACTAAAATCACAAGGAGTTATCATGGCTATGAGTTGGATTATTGCAACGGCTATTTTTATTGTAGGGATCTGCGTTGGTTACATCATCAGTCGCTTAACCAATAAGAATCAAAAACAACAAACATCACTTAAAAAAGATCTTGATAAATCAAAATATGAACTAGAGCAGTATCGACAAGAACTTGTTGATCACTTTGCTCGCAGTGCTGAATTACTGGACAACGTCTCTAAAGATTACAGTAAACTTTATGAACATATGGCAAAGACCTCAGCAGAGCTTATGCCTAATTTACCGACTCAAGACAACCCATTTGCACAACGAATTGCGACCTTAGAACCTGTAGAAAACAATGAGCCCATTGAAGATGAAGTAATGGATCATCAACCACGAGATTATGCCAATGGCGCAACGGGACTCTTTAGTGATAAACCCACCGCCATTCGAGAGAATGAAATTCCAGTGGCAGAAGCAAAAGCAAGTTAGTATTAACTCACTACACCGCACATGCTTAACAAGAAAAGTATGATCATGGGAACTTAATTCCGGTTAACAAGTCATACTTTAACTTGTTAACTCGGAGTTAAAGTATGCGTAAAAAAAACCTTTTTGTTATTAGTGTATTAGCGTTAACAGTTAGTACACTGATGACCCCCTTTATTGCAAATGCTGCATTACCGATTACAGTAAATAATCAATCGATGCCTAGCCTTGCACCTATGCTTGAGCAAGTCATGCCAGCGGTTGTCAGTATCGCCATTGAAGGCAAGCAAGTTTCAAAGCAACAACTTCCTGACGCTTATCGTTTTTTCTTTGGTCCTGATTTTCCAACCGAGCAAATGCAAGAACGGCCGTTTCGAGGTTTAGGTTCTGGCGTTATTATTGACGCAAAAAAAGGCTATATAGTTACAAATCAGCATGTTATCAATAACGCTGATAAAATCACAATTCAACTTTATGATGGCCATGAAGTTATCGCTAAATTGATTGGTAGTGATAAATCATCAGATATCGCCTTATTACAAATTAATACCCCACAAAAATTAACTGCAATTCAATTAGCCAACTCCGATAAATTACGCGTAGGTGATTTTTCCGTTGCCATTGGTAATCCCTTTGGTCTTGGACAAACGGTCACTTCTGGAATTGTATCAGCCTTAGGGCGCAGTGGTTTAAACCTTGAAAATATAGAAAATTTCATTCAAACCGATGCGGCGATTAATAGTGGTAACTCTGGCGGTGCGCTAATTAATCTTCATGGTGAACTCATTGGTATTAATACTGCAATACTGGCACCAGATAGAGGCAATGTCGGAATTGGATTTGCGATCCCATCAAATATGGTTAGTAACCTTACTGCGCAGATCATCAAATTTGGCCACGTCCAACGAGGAACATTAGGCGTACAAGGACGTGAACTTACCGCTGAATTAGCGCAAACATTTGGTTATGACACCAATAAAGGTGCGTTTGTAAATCAAGTCATGCCAAATTCAGCCGCTCAAAAAGCGGGCTTAAAAGCAGGTGATATTATTACCGCCATTAATGGTAATCCTATCCGTTCATTCAGTGAGTTACGGGCAAAAGTTGCAACATTAGGAGCAGGAAAAACCTTAACCCTACAAGCAATGCGTAATGGTAAATTACAACAATTTACCGTCACTCTTAGTGCAAGCAAAGATAACAGTATTAACGCAGATGATCTTCATTCAAGCTTAACCGGAGTTCAATTTACGAATGCAACGCTTAATGGTAAAGCGCATGGCGTTGAAGTTATTCAATTGACTAAAGACTCGCTAGCTGCACAAGCGGGATTACTTAAAGGTGATATTGTTATTGGTCTTAATCGAACTGTGATTAATAACCTAGCTCAACTACGTAAAGCATTAACTCACCCACCGAAAATCATCGCATTAGAAATTCAACGAGGTAATAATGTGCTCTATCTTATTACTCGTTAATTTTATTTAATTAATACTCACTAATCTCTGATTGTAGAATAAATTCAACAATAGCAGTCAGCGCAATAGTTGGTTTCACTTTAGAGGGGGTGCTATTCTGTTAGCACCTTTTTCTTACTCATTTTATAAGGACTGTTAATGCTGGCATTTTTTGGTCGTTCTATTATCCTCGGCCTTATCACAGCCATTATTATACTGATTGCCGTCCCTGATTTACGTCCGACGACGCCAGAGTCTTTATTATTAACAGATAGCAACTCAACCCCGCTTTCATTTAATTACGCTGTTCGTCGTGCTTCCCCTGCCGTGGTTAATATTTATAACCGTCGTTATGATAATAATAGTGACGAAGAACGTGAGCTACGCACTCAAGGGCTGGGATCCGGTGTTATTATGAGTGACAAGGGTTATATTGTGACTAACTATCATGTCGTCGCCCATGCGGATCAAATCATTGTCGCACTTCAAGATGGACGAGTGCTCAATGCACAATTAATTGGTCTAGATCAACTAACAGATCTAGCCGTGCTAAAGATCAATGCTGATAACCTACCCATGATTCCTGTGAACCCTGAATATAAAGCTGCGGTTGGTGATGTAGTACTGGCAATCGGCAATCCATATAATCTTGGTCAAACGACTACTTTTGGGATTATCTCAGCGACTGGACGATCTGGTATGAGTTTCTATGGCCCTCAAGATTTTCTCCAAACTGATGCGGCGATAAATAAAGGCAATTCAGGCGGAGCGCTAGTGAATACTAAAGGGGAATTAGTCGGCATTAACACCGCCTCTTTTCAACAAGCGACAGACATTGAAACCTATGGTATTTCGTTTGCGATCCCTTATCAGCTCACAATTAAGATCATGCAGAAATTAATTGCAGACGGACGCGTTATTCGTGGTTGGATTGGCATTCAAGGTCGTGAAATAAACCCACTAATGGCACGACTTTATGATGTAGCAAAAGTTAATGGCATCATTGTTGATGGCATGGATCCTAGTGGTCCCGCATCCAAAGCTGGGTTTGAGAAAAATGATATTGTGGTTGAAATAGCGGGTAAAGAAGTCACCAATGTTCAGAGCGTGCGTGATATCGTTACTGATATTCGCCCAGGTACTCACATTGAGGTGAAGATTTTACGTAATGGCAAACCGATGATGATTCCCGTCACTGTTGCCAATAGACCGCCAGAAACTAATCCGCCTAAATAGATGGCGATAGCAGTCATGAATAACAGTAAAAAATAAAAAACAGCAACAAAAAAGCCTCGTATTTCCTTTAAACAAAAAAGGTATAATTACGAGGCTTTTTATTATCAATCTAAATTGTTATAGCTTATTCAGTAATACGTTCGATATTCATACCTAGCGCACTGAATTTTTGCTCAATAAACTCATAACCGCGATCGATATGGTAAATACGATCAACAATGGTTTCACCTTTCGCAATACTGCCAGCAATCACAAGACTTGCAGAAGCACGTAAATCAGTCGCCATTACTTGCGCGCCACTCAAACCATCGGTATCACCACAAATCACAGTATTACCTTCAATTTCAGCATGAGCCCCCATACGAATCAATTCAGGAATATGCATAAAACGGTTTTCAAAAATCGTTTCAGTAATAATACCTGTGCCTTTCGCGACTAAGTTTAATAGCGAGAATTGCGCTTGCATGTCCGTTGGGAAACCTGGATGCGGAGCAGTACGAATATTAACAGCCTTCAGCTCACGATCAGTCATGTCTAGGCAGATCCAATCAGAACCCGTTTCAACCAATGCACCCGCTTCTTCTAGCTTCGCTAATACGGCTTCAAGTAATTCAGGCTTAGTATTGCGACAAACAATTTTGCCACCAGAAACAGCAGCAGCAACTAAGAAAGTACCTGTCTCAATTCGGTCTGCAACCACTTCATGGCAACCACCAGCAAGACGATCAACACCTTCAATAGTGATAGTTGCAGTGCCTGCACCAGTAATTTTGGCACCAATTGCATTTAAGAATGCCGCGGTATCTTCAATCTCTGGCTCACGGGCCGCATTTTCAATTACCGTTGTACCTTCTGCTAATGTTGCCGCAGACATAATGGTAACTGTAGCGCCAACACTCACTTTATCCATCACTATATGAGCGCCTTTAAGACGACCATCGACCGAGGCTTTGACATAACCTTCATCTAACGTAATCGTTGCACCAAGCTGTTCAAGACCAACAATGTGTAAATCAACAGGACGTGCACCAATAGCACAACCGCCAGGTAATGATACTTGGCCTTGACCAAAACGCGCCACTAATGGACCTAATGCCCAAATAGACGCGCGCATGGTTTTTACGAGATCATAAGGCGCACAAAATTCATTAACGTTACTTGCGTCAATATGAACAGATGAACCATTACGAGAAACTATTACACCTAAACGTGACAGTAATTCCATCGTAGTATCAATATCACGTAACTGAGGAACATTGGCAATTTCTACCGGACCATCAGCAAGTAATGCGGCAAATAAAATTGGTAATGCTGCATTTTTAGCGCCAGAAATAGACACTTCACCGCTTAGTGGGCCACTGCCCTGAATACGAAACTTTTGCATCATTTAGCTCTCTATAACGACATTAATTTTTTATCACGCGCCCACTCTTCAGGCGTATATGTTTTAATACTTAACGCGTGAATGTCGTTTGCTGCAATACGATCCATTAGCGGACCATAAATTGTTTGTTGTTTTTTGACACGGCTCATACCGTCAAATAGTGTACCCACCGCGATCACTTGGTAGTGGCTACCTTCACCTTTAACGATGATTTCATCAACGTCTAAAGCCGTTTCTAGAATTTGTTTAATCTCAGAGATTTCCACAAGCTATCCTCTCTACAGCTTACTCCATGCAAGCTGCTAACATTGGTTCGATATGGCTTAAGCGAAACAGCGTCTTAAGCTGTTGAGGTACATTGTGCAACATAACGCGACTCCCTGCTTGCTCAAGATGCTGGCACAAATGCAGTAACATCACCATGCCAGAAGAGTCTACTCGAGACAAGTCAACAAGATCGAGTACAAGCTGCTTATTATGTGGCATCCATTCGCTTCTTTGGCGCCAAAAAGCAGGCACTGTGTCACGATCTAACGACCCTGACAAGCGGTATTGCCCTTCAGCAACCACCAGCCAACAAATCTCATTCGCAGCCATGATTAATTATTCTCAATTTGAATCGGTTTTGCTGCTAAATCACGTAAACTTTGTGTTACAGCATCAATGCCTTTAGTGCGAAGTTGACCACTCCACTCACTTTGCTTCGTTGAAAGCATACTGACACCTTCTGCAACCATGTCAAATCCCTGCCATTCTTTGGTTTTTTTATTCAAGCGTAATTTAAAATCAAGACGAATGGGTGGACGTTGCGGGCCAACAATATCAACCCGAACCGAAATAATACTGCGATCAGCTGGAACTGGCTTAGGTGATTCTAATTCAATTTTCTGATCGGTATATTGCGTCAATACTTGAGCATATGATGCCACTAAATAATCAGTGAAAGCCGCCGTAAATGCATCACGTTGCTCAGCTGTTGTATTACGTAAATTAGATCCTAAAACTTTGTAAGCTGCATAACGGGTATTAATATACGGCAATAATTCTTGCTTCACGATCACCCGTAATTGTTCTGGATTCGCTTTAATTTTTGTTTGTTCTGCTTTTAAAGTACCAAATAAATGCGCAGATACTGTATTCATCATTTTATAAGGGTTGGTTTGATCAACTGTTGCCGCTTGGGCTAACATTGGTATAGCTAATAAACATAGCATTAAACCTCGTACAAATTTCATAGTAACTATCCTCATTATTTCTTATCACCGCCAAGGCTATACAGCACTTGACCAATCATATCTTCTAATACTAACGCAGATTTAGTGTCTTCAATTAAATCACCGTTATGTAACATCTCAGTATCAGTATCAATAAATCCAGGGCTAATACCTAAGTATTGTTCACCTAATAGACCTGAAGTCAAAATAGAGGCTGAACTGGTTTCAGGGAAATAACCAAACTTTTTATTAACATCTAGGGTAACAATAGGAACATACGTCTGTTTATCTAAGGTAATCGAGGTTACTTCACCAACAGTAACACCACCGACCTTAACAGGTGATCGTACTTTTAGGCCGCCAATATTATCAAAATGCGCTTTCAGGGTATAAGTTTCAGTACTACCAAAACTTTGTATGTTAGCGACTTTAAACGCTAACACTAATAAGGCACTAATGCCGGCGAGCATAAACACACCAACCCACAATTCTAATCGTTTATTTTGTTGCATTATCTTTTATCCATGTAATTTATGCCGTCGTATGCATGCGGCTAAGTGAATGTTTAGCTTCCAAACATTAATGCTGTTAACACAAAATCAAGCCCGAGTACCGCCAATGATGAATTAACCACCGTACGAGTTGTTGCCCGACTAATGCCTTCGGAGGTTGGTACGGCATCATAACCATTAAAGACTGCAATCCATGTAATCACGATAGCAAATACGACCGACTTGATAATGCTATTACCAATGTCAGTACTAAAATCAACTGATGATTGCATCACAGACCAGAAACTGCCGTAATCAATGCCTTTCCAATCAACACCGACTAATTGTGCGCCCCAAAGTCCAATTAAAGAGAACATTAGTGCTAACAATGGCATTGAAATAACACCCGCCCAAAAACGCGGTGCAATCACACGACGTAGTGGATCGACGGCCATCATTTCCATACTGGATAATTGTTCGGTGGTTTTCATTAACCCAATTTCTGCCGTTAACGCAGAGCCTGCACGACCTGCAAATAATAGGGCCGTTACTACTGGTCCTAATTCACGTAATAAAGATAATGCCACCATTTGTCCAAGGCTGGTTTCTGCACCATAACCTGCGAGGACCAAATAACCTTGGAGGCTTAACACCATACCAATAAATAATCCCGATACTAAAATAATCGCCATTGATAGCACCCCAACTGAATACAGTTGTTTGATCAATAATGGCAACATTTTTATCGGTTGTGGCTTACACACTAACGCCCCATATAACATCAAGCTTGCACGACCGCATGCTTGACACTTTTCAATGGTCGCTCGTCCCAATCGGGAAATAGCATCAATTATCATTTTTTGCTCATATTTTCTATTGTCATACACTAATGCCATAACAGCGTTCAGGGCTACAAATTAACCAAACAAATCATCATGTAATGGTTGTGCTGGAAATTGAAAAGGAACAGGACCATCAGCATCACCATCTAAAAATTGGCGTACTTGAGGGTTAGTATCGGCACGTAATTGATCAGGAGTACCGCTACCAATAATCTTAGCACCAGAAAGAATATAGACATGATCGGCAATACTCATCACTTCAGGCACATCGTGAGATACGATGACAGAGGTAATATTTAAAGCTTGATTAAGATCGCGGATTAACTTAACCAATACCCCCATTGTAATCGGATCTTGGCCAACAAACGGTTCATCATACATCATTAAATCAGGATCAAGGGCAATCGCGCGCGCCAATGCTGCTCGACGGGCCATACCGCCTGACAATTCATTGGGCATCAATTGTGCAGCTCCCCGCAAACCGACCGCTTCTAATTTCAAGAGTACTAATGTTCGCAGTAAATCTTCAGGTAGCTGAGTGTGTTCTCGCAGTGGGAAAGCAACATTATCAAACACGGTCATATCGGTAAATAATGCCCCAGATTGAAATAACATACTCATACGTTTACGCGCTTGGTAAAGTTCACTGCGGCGCAATGTGGGTATATTCCATTGATCAAACCACACCTCACCATTATCTGGCGCAATCTGACCGCCAATCAAGCGTAATAAGGTCGTTTTTCCGATCCCTGATGGCCCCATAATAGCGGTGATTTTTCCGCGTGGAATATCAAGGCTAATATTATCAAAAATAAGCCGTTCACTACGGGAGAAACTCATGTTTTTAATCGAAATCAGTACATCGTCATTGAACATTATGTTTACGGCACCTCTCGCTAGCTTGCGTAAGCGATGAATATTGATGTTATTTGACACAATAGCGTTTCATGCCACTTTTAATAAATAACTTAAAAATAATTAATCGACATTATAAAAACAGATCGACGATGATAGGAGGAATTAAACGCTAACTCAACCAAAGCGCAGAATTATCATACTTTAACGGTAGGTTTTTATTAAAAAATAACACATTTACCATAAAATTTATCCTAACCGCTTTATTCCATTCTAAAACAAATCAAACTTATTATAAGTCACTTAAAATAAAACATTGTTTTAATAGTGTAAATAGTCAACGGCTGATTTCTAACCTTTATCGGTTCAAGTTCAGCACTAGTTAATCCATCAGAGCGCCTAAAACAACCTTAAGATAATAATTAGTATTGGCTTATGCTTCCCTTTTGCATGAGTTAACGTCAAAATTGACAACTCAAATTGGAAATATTTTATCAATTGACTAAAAACCGCTTTTTTAGCGAGTCATACTGAAAAGGAATTAAAATGCTAGAAGCCATTGTGTTGCTCTGTATCGGATTAGCTTTACTGGTTTGGAGTGCAGATAGATTGGTATATGGTGCCGCAGCATTAGCAAAAAACTTTGGTGTTGCACCACTGGTTATTGGTATGACTATTTTGGCAATGGGATCTTCTGCACCAGAAATGATGGTTTCAGCCACCGCAGCGCTGGCAGATAAAACTGATACCGCCGTCGGTAATGTACTAGGTTCAAACATTGCTAATATCGCGTTAATTCTTGGTATTACAGCGATAATAAAACCATTATGCATTAGCTCAACCATTATTCGACGTGAATTACCGATTATGCTGGGCGTCACAGTTATTGCTGGGGTGGTTCTGTGGGATAATTATTTAAGCCGTCACGAGGGTATTATTCTCGCAGTACTGTTTGGTATTTTCTTAATCGCTATGCTAAAAATTAGCCGCGACAGTAAGAGCGATCCATTAGTAGAAGAACAACAAGCAGACATTCCCGCGGGCGTCAGTAATACCAAAGCGATTATCTGGGTATTTATCGGCCTAGGTCTTCTATTATACTCTTCAGATATGGTGGTGGGGTCAGCAGTTACTATCGCTAAATATTACGGTATGAGTGACTTAGTGATTGGTTTAACAATCATTGCTGTCGGTACCAGCTTGCCTGAACTTGCAGCCTCAATAGCCAGCGTTTTTAAAGGCGAAGATGATATGGCCGTTGGTAATATTATTGGCTCTAATATTTTTAATATTTTAGCGGTAATGGGCATCCCTGGATTACTGAATCCATCAGCATTAAGCCCGTTGGCTATGAGCCGTGATTTTTATGTTATGTTGGCTATTTCAATTTTATTACTGGTAATGGCACTCGGTAAACGCCGCCTCATTAATCGTATTGAAGGTGGAATATTAGTGATTTGCTTTATTGCTTATCAAGCATTTTTATTTCTTAATATCGCCGCATAACAGGAGCATTCTCTAATGTCTGGTCAATTTGATTTTTGCAGCCATGGTAAAAAAGTACTCAATACTGAATTACAAGCACTTGAAAAAATCCGTGATTATATTGATAACAGCTTTACCCTTGCGTGTGAGTTAATCTTACACTGCCAAGGTAAAGTGATTGTAATGGGTATGGGGAAATCAGGTCATATTGGGCGAAAAATAGCCGCAACATTGGCCAGCACAGGAACCCCTGCATTCTTTGTTCATCCAGGTGAAGCCAGCCATGGTGACTTAGGCATGATCAAAAAAAGTGATGTCGTGATTGCCATTTCTAACTCAGGTGAAGCAGTTGAAATACTCGCATTACTGCCCGTTATTAAACGACTCGGTATTGCGATGATCAGCATGACAGGCAAGCCTGAATCCAGCATGGCAAAAATGGCGCAAGTTAATCTTCAAGTCACGGTAGATAAAGAAGCCTGCCCATTAAATCTAGCTCCCACCTCAAGTACAACCGCTACTCTTGTTATGGGTGATGCTGTTGCTATTTCAGTAATGGAAGCTCGCGGTTTTACTGCTGACGATTTTGCGCTTTCTCATCCAGGTGGTGCCTTGGGTCGTAAATTATTACTTCGCATTGCAGATGTTATGCACAGTGGCGAGTTACTGCCGGTGATAGAAGAACACGCAAGCATCAAAGACGCCCTATTAGAAATATCACACAAAGGCTTAGGAATGACGGCAATTGTTGATCACAACCAACAATTACGTGGTATTTTTACCGACGGTGATTTACGCCGTTTACTGGATAATCATATTGATATTCACAACACTCGTATTGGCGAAGTGATGTCGAGTAACCCACGAACGATTTCACCACAACTTTTAGCCGCAGAAGGGCTAAAATTAATGGAAGATAACAAAATTAATGGCTTATTGGTAACGGAAGACAACCAATTAGTTGGAGCGCTAAATATGCACGATTTGCTTAAAGCCGGTGTTCTATAGCGCTACTATATCTCTGAAAATCATCGGTAACACCAAAGAAAATAAAGGCTTAAGTCTATGACTTTTAAAAAGCTATTCTATGTACTATTAATGATTATATGTGCATGGCTCGGCTATTATCTACTTGAACAATATTGGCAACAAGATGTTCAAGTAAAACCTAATGACGAAAAACCAATGTTTATTGGTAGTAAAGTCAGTAATACCAGCTTTGATTTGAAGGGAATCCGTCAATATCAAATTGATGCTGAACATCTTGAACACTTCAATGTTAGTGGTGAGACAACATTCACCCAACCGGTATTATGGATTTTTAGGCAAGGGCAAGATGCTGAATGGCGAATCAGTGCTAATAATGCCAAACTAGAACAAGATAAAATCTTACACTTACAAGGTAATGTGCGTATTTTCAATCTATTACCTGATTCCGATATTCAGGTTATTAAAACAGATAATTTACGTTTAAACTTAGTCAATAAAGACTTTAGTACCAATGATCATGTCACTATCAATGGCCCAGTATTCCAAAATCAAGGCGATGGCATGAAAGGTAATATGGATCGTAACGTGGCAACTCTTCTAAAAAATGTAAAAGGTAGATATGAACCGACTAAAAATTAGTACTCTACTATGCTTGTTGTGTATCAGTGCACCAACATGGGCAATGAAAAGTGACACTAAACAACCCATTTATATTGACTCAGACAGTCAACAAGTTGATATGCCAAATAATATTGTCACGTTTATCGGTAATGTTAAGTTACGTCAAGGTACGATTGATATTCGCGCTAATAAAGTTGTTATCACTCGAGAAAATGCTAAATCTCAACAACAAACTATCATGGCATATGGACAACCGGCTACATTCCATCAAATAATGGATAACGGTAAACCCCTTGATGGTGAAGCACTTAAAATGCGTTATGAAACCGCCACTGAACACCTAAAAATGACAGGTAAAGCCGAGCTAAATCAAGATGGTAGCAATATTAAAGGTAATATCATCACCTACAATATTCCCAATCAACGTCTAGTCGCAGAAAGCGGTAAAAAAGAACGTGTCACCACCGTGATACTACCAAGTCAATTAAACAATAATAAGAAATAAACATTATTTATGGCTATTCTAAAAGCTGAACACCTTGCAAAAAGTTACAACGGACGCAAAGTCGTTTCCGATGTCAGCCTTGAGGTAGAATCAGGGAAAATTGTTGGTTTACTTGGTCCTAACGGTGCAGGGAAAACTACCTCCTTTTACATGATCGTTGGCTTGGTTAGTCGCGATGAAGGTACGATCACCATTGATGGTGAAGATATTAGCCTCCAACCGATGCATAACCGTTCACGAATGGGTATCGGCTATTTACCACAAGAAGCATCAATTTTCCGTCGTCTAACGGTTTATGACAACCTAATGGCAGTGTTAGAAACCCGTAAAGAACTAACCAAAGATGCACGTCAAAACAAAGCAGAAGAATTGTTAGATGAATTTAATATTCAACACATTCGCGATAGCTTAGGACAAGCATTATCTGGTGGTGAGCGACGTCGAGTTGAAAT
Organism: Photobacterium carnosum; assembly: GCF_002849605.1. GTDB lineage: Bacteria > Pseudomonadota > Gammaproteobacteria > Enterobacterales > Vibrionaceae > Photobacterium > Photobacterium carnosum. Next base: position 56,527 of record NZ_NPIB01000008.1, on the reverse strand, counting down.
TGCTCGCGCATTAGCAGCGAATCCTAAGTTTATTTTACTGGATGAACCGTTTGCAGGTGTCGATCCCATTTCAGTTATCGATATCAAAAAAATCATTAAACATTTACGAGATCGTGGGTTAGGGGTATTAATTACTGACCATAACGTCCGTGAAACACTGGATGTCTGTGAGCATGCTTATATTGTAAGCCAAGGCCATCTGATCGCGAATGGAACCCCAGAGCATGTACTTAATCATGAACATGTTAAGCGGGTTTATCTTGGTGATCAGTTCCGTCTCTAGCCCTCACCATTAGCTATTGATTGCAGATAATAACAATAATAACAATAAGGTGTATCAACGTTAATGAAAACTTCGCTCCAACTTAAGCTCGGTCAGCAGTTAGCAATGACGCCTCAATTGCAGCAAGCGATTCGCTTGTTGCAACTCTCTACATTGGAACTTCAACAAGAAATCCAAGAAGCGCTTGATGGTAACCCTCTCCTAGAGCTCGATGAAACTAATGAAGCGGATGAAGTTAACACTAACAATGAGACCTCAATCGCAGACACTTCCACAAATGATAGCAACGAAAATCCCGATGATATCGAGAGCTTTGATACCGCAGAAGTTATTGAAACTCGCGAACTACCAACAGAACTCCCCGTTGATAGTACTTGGGATGATGTTTACAGTGCCGGAACAGGCAGTACGGGTATTGCCATTGATGATGATATTCCGATCTACCAAGGTGAAACCACTGAATCATTGCAAGATTATTTAATGTGGCAAGTACATCTCACCCCATTTAGCGAAACAGATTTAGCGATTGCAATCGCCATTATAGATGCAGTGAATGATAAAGGTTACCTCAGTTGTACCACCGCCGAAATTCTAGAAAATTTTGAAGATGAAGAACTCGATGTTGAGCTTGATGAAGTAGAAGCTGTACTCAAACGCGTACAGCAATTTGATCCACTCGGTGTCGCTTCGCGCAATTTACAAGAATGCTTACTACTTCAACTCGCCACCTATCCCAAACAAACGCAATGGCTTGCCGAAGCTAAAATACTATTACGTGAACATATTAACTTATTAGGCAATCGCGATTATCGCCAACTGATGCGCGAAACTAAACTCAAAGAACCCGAACTTAAAGCGGTAATGGATCTGATTCATAACTTAGATCCTCGCCCGGGCAATCACGTTGTTTCAACCGAAACCGAATATGTTATCCCCGATGTATCAGTATTTAAAGATAATGGTGAATGGATCGTCAGTATCAACCCTAATAGTGTTCCACGCATTAAAGTGAATCAGCAATACGCCGCATTAAGTAATAACACCCGCAACAGTGCGGATGGACAATTTATTCGCACCCACCTTCAAGATGCAAAATGGCTGATTAAAAGCCTTGAAAGCCGCAATGAAACCTTGTTGAAAGTCGCTCGTTGTATTGTAAAACAACAACAAGATTTTTTTGAATTTGGCGAAGAAGCCATGAAACCGATGGTTCTCAACGACATTGCCCTTGAAGTTGAAATGCACGAATCCACCATATCCCGAGTCACGACTCAAAAATATATGCATACACCTCGGGGTATTTTTGAATTGAAATACTTCTTCTCAAGTCATGTCAGTACGGATAGTGGCGGTGAATGTTCATCGACAGCTATTCGCGCACTGGTGAAGAAACTTGTTGCTGCTGAAAATCAGGTTAAACCCCTGAGTGACAGCAAAATTGCGACTTTATTGGCAGAACAAGGGATCATAGTTGCGCGACGAACTATCGCAAAATACCGTGAATCTTTAGGAATTCCGCCATCAAATCAGCGAAAATGTCTGATCTAAATCGGATCAGCGCCAACAAAAGGAAGATGTCTATGCAAATCAATATCACCGGACACCATGTTGATGTAACCGATTCTTTGCGAGAATATGTCAGTACCAAGTTTGAAAAACTAGAGCGTTTTTTCGACAAAATTAATACCATTCAAGTGATATTAAATGTCGAAAAACTCCAACAAATTGCCGAAGCAACTCTGCATATTAATTCAGGAGAAATCCACGCGAAAGCGGACTCTGAAAATATGTATGCCGCGATTGACGAATTGACTGATAAACTGGTCCGTCAATTAAACAAACACAAAGATAAACTCAATAGTCACTAATCATGCAACTGAGTAACGTATTGAGCCTAGACTGCACCAAAAGTGCAGTCTCTTGCTCCAGTAAAAAACGCGCGCTAGAGCTCATTAGTGAGATCGCGGCAACACATCTTGATCAAAATCCGCAGCCATTATTTGAATGTATGCTCAATCGTGAAAAATTGGGTACCACAGGTATAGGTAACGGGGTTGCGATCCCTCACGGCCGAATCAGTAACAGTGATCATGCGATCGCCGTACTCATTCAATGCCAACAACCGATCGATTTTGATGCTATAGATGGTCAACCTATTGACCTTTTATTTGCACTTCTGGTACCAGAAGAACAATGTAAAGAGCACTTATCGACCCTTGCAAGCATGGCAGAAAAACTCGGCAATAAGAAAATTTGTAAGCAACTTCGCAATGCAACAACAGATCAAGAATTATATAACATACTGATTGATGATGAAGAAGTCAGTGTAACCCCACAATAAAAGGTAGCTTAGCCATGAGGTTAATGGTTGTTAGCGGCCGTTCAGGTTCAGGTAAATCTGTTGCACTACGCGTGCTAGAAGATTTAGGTTATTACTGTGTTGATAACCTTCCTGTTCATCTGCTGCCGCAATTTGTAAATGACATTGCTAATAGCGAACAAGATATTGCCGTTAGTGTCGATATTCGTAATATGCCCCCCCATCAAGGTGAACTTGAGGTAATTTTTAATAATTTACCCAATGATGTTGATACCAATTTTATTTTTCTTGATGCCGATGACAAAGAATTAGTTAAACGTTTTAGTGAAACTCGTCGTTTACACCCGCTTTCACGCCACAATATGAGCCTTGAGCAAGCCATTCAATCTGAAGCGATTCTACTCGGTGAACTCAAAGAACATGCTGATCTTGTCATTGATACCACCAATAGTTCAATTCATGATTTAAGTGAAACCGTTCGAGCCCGAGTCTTAGGCCGAGAAGCTCGAGAGTTAGTATTAGTATTTGAATCTTTTGGTTTTAAACATGGTTTACCTTCTGATGCTGACTACGTGTTTGATGTCCGCTTTTTACCAAACCCACATTGGGTTCCAGAGCTCAAACCACAGACAGGTCTTGATCAACCCGTTAAAGATTTTTTAGCGGCTCATGCTGAAGTGAATAAACTTAACTATCAATTACGTAATTTTCTAGAAACATGGTTACCAATGCTAGAAAAAAATAATCGTAGTTATGTCACTGTCGCAATTGGTTGTACGGGTGGTCAACACCGCTCAGTCTATATCGCTCAACAACTGGCTGATTATTTCACCCAACAAGGTCAACAAGTGCAGGTACGCCACCGCACATTGGAAAACTATAAATGACCATTAAACGCGAATTATTTATTCGTAATCGTCTCGGGCTTCATGCTCGAGCCGCAATAAAATTGGTTGAATTAGCCCAAAGTTTTTCTGCCATAATTACCATCACTAATGGTGATAACAGCGCTACTGCTGATAGTGTCATGGGCTTGCTAATGCTAGATTCAGCCCAAGGTCAAAAAATCATGGTTAGCGCTGATGGCCAAGATGCAAAACCTGCATTAATTGCCATTTCAAACTTAATTGAAGCTGGGTTTGATGAAGAAAATTAATCGCCAATATTACTAACAACAAATGGTCCGTTAAAAACCTTCTTTTATGGTTGATATTAATAATTATTTAACACGTAATACTTTGCCATCAAATGTGCTAGTTAGCTGTTATTAGCAGAGAAAATGCATGAAATGTAGATATCTCGCGATTATAATCATACATATTTCCAATACTTCATCAGTTTATAAGCTAATAAAATCGCAATCAGCACAAGACAAAGACTCACTGATTACGTTAAAATTCAGCTTATTGCGCCATCAAATATAAGTGGGCCTAATACCTATGGCGGATGTATTAGAACAAGATCAAACCCATCACACACTGCAAGAAGTCAACAAAGCCCTTGAAAATGGCATGTTTGTCCATGTTCGCCGGTTACTCCAAGATATGGAGCCGGAGGATATTGCTCACCTGTTAGAAGCCTCGCCACCGAAAGAACGTCAAGTCTTATGGCAATTGACGGATCCGGAAGAGCAAGGTGAGATCCTTGATGAACTTTCTGAAGATGTAAAAGATGGCATCGTCTCGCAAATGGAACCAGAAAAACTGGCAGCCGTTACCGAGGGGATGGAAAGTGATGACGTTGCATACGTATTGCGTAGCCTCTCTGATGAGCGTTACCAAGAAGTATTAGCACAAATCGATACCACCGATAGGCATAGGATCGAGGAAGCATTAGCTTATCCGGAAGATACTGCCGGTGGAATGATGAGTACCGATTTCATCACCATCCGTGGTGACGTAACAGCGGATGTAGTATTACGTTATTTACGCATGCGTGGTGAGTTACCAGAAGCAACAGATTCGTTATATGTTGTTGATAAAAAACAAGTGTTAATTGGTCACCTGTCATTATCAACCTTAATTACCACACAACCTAACATTGAAATTAAAGATGTTATGCAAGATGCTGATGAAGCGATTGCGGTGGATATGGCTGACAGTGAAATTGCTAACCTTTTTGAACGTCGAAATTGGTTATCAGCTCCGGTTGTTGATGTGAATAACCATTTATTAGGTCGTATTACTATCGATGACGTGGTTGACTTGATCCGTGAAGAAGCGGAGCACTCAATGATGTCCATGGCGGGTATGGATGATGACGAAGATACCTTTGCACCAGTATTAAAATCAGCTAAAAGCCGAAGTATTTGGCTTGGCGTTAATGTACTGACAGCATTAGCAGCCGCATCTGTTTCCAATATGTTTGAACACACTTTACAACAGATGGCGACCGTTGCTGTATTAATGACTATCGTCCCCTCAATGGGTGGCGTTGCTGGTAATCAAACGGTTGCCTTGGTTATTCGAGGTCTTGCTGTTGGTCATATCGGTGACACCAACACCCGTTGGCTACTCAGTAAAGAGGCTCGGGTCGGTTTAATTAACGGTGTGGTTTGGGCGTTAATTATCGGTCTGGTGGTCTTTGTTTGGAAAGGCAGTTTGATACTTAGCGTGATTATGGCAGGAGCGATGTTAGCTAACCTGTTTATTGCAGGTGTCGCTGGAGTATTAATTCCAATTGGACTTAAAAAGCTCAAGATTGACCCAGCTTTAGCGGGCGGAATGGCACTCACCACCTGTACTGACATTGTTGGTTTAATGGTGTTCTTAGGCCTAGCTACAATATTTATTACGCCTTAACTCGCAGCCAAATGATTAATCAAAAAAGCCCGAATCAATAACTTGATTCGGGCTTTTTTATTCAGACTAAATTGCTTATTCGAATAATATTATTCGCCAGCTATTTTCATTGAATCTAACAACATTGAGCCCGTTAGGATCTGACTGCGCATCTCAGTATCACTACCAATTGCGACAATGTTTTGCATCATATCTTTAAGATTACCCGCAATGGTAATTTCAGAGACAGGATATTGAATTTGACCATTCTCAACCCAGAAGCCAGCCGCACCACGAGAATAATCACCCGTGATAATGTTAACTCCTTGGCCCATCAATTCAGTCACCAACAAACCACGATCCATCTTCTTCAGCATTTGCTCAAAGTTTTCACCAGTTGATGACACGATCCAGTTGTGGATACCACCAGCATGACCTGTTGGTTGCATCTTCATCTTACGTGCCGCATAGCTGGTTAACAGATACGTTTGCAGTGCGCCGCCAGTAATAATCTCACGATCATAGGTCGCTAACCCTTCACTATCAAACGGCGTACTTGCCATACCACGTAGAATATGAGGACGCTCACTGATATTTAACCACTCAGGGAAAATCTGCTCACCCAACTTATCAAGTAAGAATGACGATTTACGGTATAAATTAGCGCCGCTGATCCCCATCACTAAATGACCAAACAGTCCGGTTGCAACATCCGCTGCAAACATTACTGGCGCTTCACGTGTTGTCAGTTTTTGCGGGTCAATACGGCTAACAGTACGCTCAGCTGCATGACGGCCCACACGTTCAGGTGTCCACATATCAGACGCTAAACGTGAAGTCGTATAACTATAATCACGCTCCATATTGCCGTCTTTACCTTCACTGATCACACAACAACTGATACTGTGACGACTAGAAGCATAACTGGCTAACATGCCATGACTGTTACCGTAAACACGCACACCATAGTGACTATCGTAACTCGCACCATCACTTTGTTTTACGCGCGGATCAAAAGCAAGCGCCGCTTCTTCTGCTGCAATGGCAATGGCAGCAGCACGATCAGGTTCAGGCTCATCAGGATAAAATAAGTCTAAATCAGGAATATTACGCGCCATCAGTTCCGCAGGGCCGGGGCCTGAAAACGGATCTTCAGAGGTGTAATTGGCAATATCTAAAGCTGCTGCAACCGTTTGTGCAATGGCAGCTTCACTTAAATCAGAAGTTGAAGCGCTACCTTTACGGTGACCGCGATACACAGTAATACCCAGTGCACCATCGCTATTAAATTCAACATTTTCTACTTCACACATACGAGTAGAAACACTGATACCTGTTGTTTTGTTAATGGCTACTTCGGCTGCATCAGCCTGTTTACCAGCGACTTCAAGCGCTTTTGCTACTGCGGCTTCAAGTTCAACACGCTGATGAGCAACCTGTTCTCTTACGTCCATACAATCACTTAAGGTTAGGGTTTAGCTTATTAGTTATAGAATAATGTAATTTACGCCCAAAATCGTTATTAAACTGATAAAATAGAACTATTGATACAATAAGTGAGCCCATTTATGAGCCGTAAAAATAAAAAAGCCCCTTGGGATGAAGAAGAAGAAATCATCTGGGTAAGTAAGTCTGAGATGAAACGCGACATGGAAGAGTTGCAAAAAATTGGTGAAGCGTTAGTTGAATTAACGCCTAACGCTCTTGCAAAAATACCATTAGATGAAGAAATGATGGACGCAATTAAAGACGCCCAACGCTTTAGTAAAGAAGCGCGTCGTCGTCAATTGCAGTTTATTGGTAAGCAAATGCGTCATATGGATCTCGATCCAATTCAAGCCGGACTCGACAAATTAAATAATAAGCACTCTCAGCACACTGTTGCCCTTAAAAAGCTTGAGATTAAACGTGACAAGCTCGTTGAGAATGGTGACAGCATGCTAAATGCTATTCTGGTTGATCATCCTGATGCTGATCGCCAACACCTACGCCAATTGATGCGCCAAGCAACAAAAGAAAAGGCGCAAGAAAAACCAGGCAAGGCGAATCGTGAGATTTTTCAATATTTGAAATCTCTTTACCTTGCTGATTAATCGCTTCGATTAATCCATATTATGAACAAAAAAATGCCAGCATTTTTGCTGGCATTTTATTTATTACTTTTATTCAACACCATGGCTTTTTATTTCAAGCCACGTCGCAATAAAAAATTATTCAGTACCACCAACGGTCATTGAATCAATTTTCAATGTTGGCTGACCAACACCGACAGGCACGCTCTGACCCCCTTTACCACACACACCAACCCCACGGTCGATATCAAGATCATTACCCACCATCGACACTTGCTGCATGGCTTCAATACCACTACCAATTAAAGTCGCACCTTTAATTGGACGGGTTACTTTACCGTTTTCAATTAAATAGGCTTCTGAGGCTGAGAATACAAACTTACCTGAAGTAATGTCGACTTGACCACCACCAAAGTTTGGTGCGTAAATACCATTTTTAACACTGGCAATAATTTCTTCTGGTGTATGCTCACCCGGCAACATGTACGTATTGGTCATGCGAGGCATAGGTAAATGGGCATACGATTCACGACGACCATTACCTGTTGGAGCAACGCCCATTAGACGCGCATTCAACTTATCTTGCATATAGCCTTTCAGCTTACCACCTTCAACCAGTACATTGTGTTGGCCTGGCGTACCTTCATCATCAATGTTAACTGAACCACGACGATTAATCAGCGTTCCATCATCAACAATCGTACAAAGTGGCGATGTAACCTGCTGTCCGATTTGACCTGCAAACATTGATGAGCCTTTACGGTTAAAGTCACCTTCTAAACCATGACCAACGGCTTCATGCAATAAAACGCCAGGCCAACCAGCGCCTAATACAATCGGCATTGTGCCAGCAGGAGCAGCATCCGCCTCAAGGTTTACTAATGCTTGACGAATCGCTTCATCAGCAAAAAAGATCGCTTGGCTTTTACCAGTAGAATCTTCCGTTAAAAAGGTTTCGTAACCATAACGGCCGCCGCCACCCGCACTACCACGCTCACGCTTATCACCTTTCTCAACTAATACTGTCACCGATAATCGTACCAATGGACGAATATCTGCCGCATAAGTGCCATCTAATGCCGCGACTAATACTTCTTCGTAGACACCATTAATGCTGGCTGATACTTCAGTAACCAACGGCTCTTTAGTACGAATATAACGATCGATTTCTTCAAGTAAGGCAATCTTTTGGTATTTATCAAAGCTGCCTAATGGATTAATCGGTGAATAAATACCTGACGATGCCATCGGCGCAAAAGTTTGTACTTTACCATTACCGCCTTGACGCACAATTCCGCGCGCCGCTTTCGCACTTTGAGTCAATGCTAATAAATTAATTTGGTCGGAGTAAGCAAAACCCGTTTTCTCACCCGCAACAGCACGAACACCGACACCGCGATCAATATTAAACGAGCCATCTTTAATGATACTGTCTTCTAAAACTAACGACTCATGCCAGCATGACTGGAAATATATATCAGCATAATCAACATCACGAGTAGCAATTAAGCCAAGGATCTTATGCAATTCATCACGACCAAGACCAGATTGGTCTAGCATGGTACTTTCTACAGTGTTAAGGGTCATTAATTTGCTCTTAATTATTGAATATGACTGAACACCAATCGGGCATGATCAGCCACTGGCATATTGGTACGGATCTTATGGGTTAATTGTAAATCAACATTTGCCGTCAGAACACCCGTTCCTTGTTGTTGGCAAGCAATCACTTGTCCCCATGGGTCAACAATCATTGAATGCCCCCATGTTTCTCGAGTTTCATTATGCTCGCCCCATTGCGCAGCGGCAACAACCCAACACTGGGTTTCAATGGCACGTGCTCGAACTAATATTTCCCAATGAGCACGCCCTGTTAATTTGGTAAAGGCTGCTGGAATAATAATAATATCAGCACCTTGCTGGCGTAACTCACTATAAAGCTGAGGAAAACGAATATCATAACAAATTGATAATCCGAGTTTACCAAAAGGCGTATCAATCACTTTTATGTCATCGCCAGCTTTAAAGGTATCAGATTCGCGGTAACTCTGATGCTTATCCGCAACATTAACATCAAACATGTGCATTTTATTATAATGCGCGTGGATCTTACCCTGATCATCAAATAATACCGAGGTAGTAGTAATGCTACCATCAGCTTGTAAAATCGGCATAGAACCAATAAGTAGCCAAATCCCTAGTTGCTGAGAAAATTGGGATAATTGTTGTTGTAATGGACCATTACCTAATGGTTCAGCCCAACGTTGATAATCAGCTTTACTACCAAAAACAACACTATTTTCAGGAGTAACAACTAATTTAGCCCCTTGTAGTTGTAACCCTTGCATAAACTTCTTTATTTGGCTCAGGTTACGCTCAGGATCAGTACCTGAATTCATTTGTACTACACCAATCTTTGTCATGGTTATCTCTCTGAACGATGACTGAAATTAATCAGATTTATCTACCGTCACGACTATCGTAACGAGGTCAACTTAAAGGCGATTATTTTCTGGTACTTTATATTCGCCTTCTAGCCGAGATCTTTCGATAACCTTCGGCGAGGCAATAGGCCCTGTAACTTGATAATTTACTTGAGTAATAACATCTAATACTGGCGATAACACGGTTGAAATCGCAAACACATACAATGCTACTTGCGGCGCGACAGCAAAGGCCGTCATTACTGGTAACCCCGAGGTGAAATCAGGAATAAATTTGACGTTAGCGTTCACGATTTCATCAACAAGATTAACTTTACCATTGATGTACATATCACCCGCGAGTGCTTGCATCTTAATATCATGACTATTAAAAATACCGTCTTTGATAGTGCCATTCCCTCGAATATAATTAAAGGCTAAACCATTATCAAATATCCCTGAAAAATCGAGCTTCATCTTTCGAATAATGGAATCAAGACTAAATAAGCCTAATAACCGTCCTGCACCACCAACACCACTGACAATACCTTTACCAATGTCCGTCTTCACCGTACCATTTAATGTAGTACGATCAATTCCCCAAGGCGTACCTTGCCAGTTAACGATGACGTGGGTATTAAATGGCGCATTTTGTACACCGCCTGAAATCCCAAATCGATCGAGTAAGTCGGTGCTATTCGTACCACTGATCACCATATCAAGTTTAGTGTGATTATGTTGTCGAGCCATACTCCAGTCACCAGAAGCACTTAATTTTACATTGCCAGACTTAACCTTAAACTGCTGCAACTGTAAACGCTGATTGTGCTTAGTTAACGTCGCTGTTACCGCCCCTAAGCGATAGCCTTGTAACCATGCATCTGCAATCGATAAATCAATCGCAGGCATCGTTGCCATAGTGCTGCGATCGTTAGCGGTAACCAAGGTTGAAGGCGGTTTGGTGGCTAATTTTGGCGTTAATAATGCACCGGGTGGCTGCTGCTCTAATTGCGGTAAATTAAGATGTAATGATTTTAAAATGATATTTAACGGTTGATTTTTAATCCATGAGATATAACCATTCGCTTCTTGCGACGCTAACTTAATCGACCATCCTCGCCCACGCGTTGCGACCGCATCAAGTTGATGCCAAGCAAGACCACCTAAGGTTAATTGATCAATCTTAGCCATCACACGTGTCGGTAAGGGTAATGAGAATCCCGCAGTATGGGTTGTTGCCCCTGACGATAATGAAGTATGGTTATCCATTAATTGTCTTATTACTGCCAACCATTGATCCGCATTAAACTGACGACTATTAATACGTACTAATTGACCTTGCAATGGTGATGTTAATAACTTTTCATCACCGATAGAAAGATTACTCGCAGTAATTTTAGGCACGGTAGCCAACAATGACACCTGAGCTTGATAACTAACGTTAGGTAACACAGCTTGCGTGTACAATTGGTTTTTATCCCCCTTAACGTTAACTTTTAATACTGCGGTAGTGTCCTTAAAATGTTGCAATGGATAAGGTAATTTACTATTAACCTGCGTTAAAGGTACCGTAACACCAACGTTATAATCAAACCCACTCGGTTTAATATTAACCCTAACCAAAGCTTTCCAATTACTACTACCATTTATATTGTTCAATACTGCCGACGGTAAATAATCTTTTAATTTAGCAAGTTGCCATTGCCCACCAACGTTAACATTCACTTTATAATCAGCTGATTTTTTAACAGTATTACCATCAAATCCAAACTGAATAGGCTGTTGATATAACAACCCAACTAACCCTTGGGCTTTAATCTTATTGTTATTAAAACTTAAGCTACCGTTAACGTTTTTAATCGCTAAATGTGGCGTGGTCAGTGTGATCTGATTATGTTTAAAATATACCTTACCGCTCGCATCAACATCAGAGCCATTAAACGGAATATCCAAATTAAGCTTTGCCGTTACGGGCCCTGCAACATCAATAGTCGTCAAAGTACTACCAACAGAACTTACTAATGGGCTATTGAGCATATATTGACGAACTTGAGGTCCAGTAGCAGCAAGATCAATTGCGAGTTTAAGCTGGCCATTAGGGGTTAAATCAGCCTTACCGACTACTTTTGAGCTACTTGCACCTAAAGTCTTCACATGATTGGCATCAATATACATTTTGTCATTTTCAAATAACAAATTAAGTTGAAGATCACGAAGCACAGGCCATGCAGGATCAAAACTAAATTTAGCGTGTGTTAACGGCACAAAAGCTTGAAAAACGCCATCATGATGTTGATAAGGAAAATCATTAAGTGCGCCATACCATAAAATACGCGCCGACTTAACCTTGCCGCCTTTAATTGCTGTCGCTAAATAATCAGTTAAGCGATCCCCCAACGCAGGTCGCGGTAAATAACGCCATGTTTGGCCCGCATCGGTAACATTGGCTTCACCGTATAACGATAACCATGTGGGTGCACTAGCTGGAATATCAACTCGAGCTTGCCCTGAAAAAGTTAAATCTGGTGTTGCCACTGCCAGTTGGTCACTCCATAACGTAGTACCTCGAGCATCGTGATGCCAATAAGCCTGTACTTGAGCGTGATTTATTTTTAGCGGTTTGGAAAACACCTTTTCATAAGCAAAACTATCGGCCGCGACATTAAGCGTGACGTTACCTTGAAGGCCATCGCCAGCAATAGTGGCATTTAAATGATTAATACCTGGAACCCATTGCCAAGGTTTAACACTTAATTGTTGTATTTTAAATGAAAAACGAGGCACTTTATTTACTTCACCGGCAACGCGAATATGAGTCAATAATCCACTCGGTTTAAGATGCCGCACTGCATCAACCAGCTTATTGGTTGATGGTAAAAAGTTCATTAGCGGTAATAATCGTTGCAAGGCAATATTACTTAACGCCAATTTCCATTGATTTAATTGGTCATGGTCATCAAAACTTAATTGGCCTGCAATATCAAACGTTGGCCACGCGACATCATCGGTATAAATAGCAAATTTTTCAGTATCAATCCGCCATGTTCGAGATCCATCAGCCAATCGAATCGGCCTTAACGCCACCAGCCCATGTTTAATATTAATTTGATGCTGTTTTTTACCTACTTGCCAATCAATAATACTGTTATTGATCTTTGCCTTAGCACTCTTAATTTGACCATGTTTAAATGCCAACCAAGCCTCAACCCCAATTTCACTATCAGTAATATTTGCCACGCCAGAAAATTGCTTATTAAGCCATGGCGTTACTGATACATGCTTACCTTTTATATACACCAGACCAGATAAACTTTTAAGTCCACCTTGTTCTGATATATTCGCTTTAATCGCTAATTGCCCCAGATCAGAATTAGAAAAATTAATATTGCCTTGTGCCAAATGACGGCCATCAACATTTACCCAATCAAGCTGTTTAATATTAAGTTTTTGCTCAGATCCTGACGGAGCAACAAAAGATACGGATGAATCGAGGAGTTGAAATTGCCCTAAGCGCGTAAAAAACAGTTGTTCTAAACGTTGAGCAACACTGACATCAGCCACATTTAACGCTGATGAAGACGGCTTTATTTTAGTAAGATCAAGATCAACCTGACTAATAGTCACTTGTTTGAAAATTGGACGCAAATGCAGAGCTGAATGCCAAATATCAAAATAAAATGAGACTTGACCAATATTAGCAAGGGGTTGTGAATGAGGTTGAGCAGATATAGAAATACCCGTAACCGTTACAGTAGGACCAGCAATTTGCCAGTCCCCATTAATTGACGTTAATGTTAAAGCAACATCTGCCTGCTGCGACACCCAGTGTGCTATGGGCAGACGGTAATCATTAAGATGAGGAAGCAATAACCTTAAGCCAGTGATTAATGATGCTAAGAATAACGCTACAATCACTATCAACCACAACCCACTGCGTACAAGACGTACGAGTATTTTTGGCACTATTACTTCCTCTCTAGGTACATTACATCATAACAACATCAAACTGCTCTTGAGTATAAAGCGGCTCTGGTTTGATTTTTACTTGCTTACCAATAAATACTTCTAGCTCAGCCAGAGCATGATACTCATCACCCGCTAGAGCATCACCAACAGAAGATGACACATAGACCACAAATCGGTCAGCATCATAAGCGCGATTAACGCGGGTTATTTCACGTAGAATTTCATAACACACACTTTCAACCGTTTTAACGGTACCTCGGCCTTCACAAGAGGGGCAAGTATTACATAATACATGTTCAATACTTTCACGGGTACGCTTACGGGTCATTTCAACTAATCCAAGCTGAGTAAAACCATTAACGTTTGTTTTCACGCGATCAAACGACAGTGCTTGTTCTAACGCTTGTAAGACGCGACGTTGGTGCTCTTCTAATGCCATATCAATAAAATCGATAATAATAATGCCACCTAAATTACGTAACCGTAACTGGCGAGCAATCACTTTAGTCGCTTCAATATTGGTATTAAAAATGGTTTCATCAAGATTACGACGACCAACAAATGCCCCAGTATTAATATCAACAGTGGTCATGGCTTCGGTTTGATCAATAATCAAATACCCACCCGATTTCATTTCTACTTTACGATCAAGCGAACGTTGAATTTCAGCTTCAGTATCATAAAGATCAAAAATAGGTTGGTCACCAGAATAATACTCAATATTTTCGGTAACCTCTGGCACAAACTCATCAGTGAATTCTTTAAGTTTATCAAACGCAACCCGTGAATCGACTTGAATATGATTAATTTGAGTACCAACAAAATCACGTAAAATACGCTGCGCTAATCCAAGTTCACCATATAACATTGAACGTGGTTTATATTTTGCACGACGCTCAATCACCTTACGCCATAGATGCTTTAAAAATGCCGCATCTTGTGCCACTTCATCCGGATCTGCACCTTCTGCGGCGGTACGAATAATAAACCCACCTAGGTGATCACAATGTTGTGATACTGCTTTTTTCAAACGATCGCGTTCTTTTTCACATTCAATTCGTTGTGAGACACCAACATGACTTGCACCAGGCATAAACACTAAATAACGTGAGGGCAAAGTAATATCCGTCGTTAAACGGGCACCTTTAGTTCCCAATGGATCTTTAACCACTTGCACCACAATATCTTGTCCTTGACGGACTAACTCTGAGATATCACGGACTTTAAATTGTTTCTTTTCATTTTCGGCCACACATTCAGTATGCGGGACAATATCTGACGCATGTAAAAATGCCGCTTTATCTAAACCGATATCAATAAATGCAGCCTGCATTCCCGGTAAGACACGACTAACACGTCCTTTATAAATATTGCCAACAATACCTCGCTTTGATTCACGTTCAATGTGAATCTCTTGCAAAATACCGCCTTCAATCATTGCGACACGCGTTTCACTCGGCGTGACATTTATTAGCAGCTCAATGCCCATGGTTGCCTCTACTTATAATTTTAAAAAATCTTGAACCATGATGTCGGTTTCCACTAACGGTAACCCCATCACAGCATAATAACTGCCGTCAATACGGGTAATAAATTTGCCACCTATTCCCTGAATGCCATAGCTTCCTGCTTTATCTTGCGGTTCACCACTGTGCCAATATTTTTTAATATCGTTATCTGACAAAGTTTTAAACCACACTTGGGTGGTAACTAAACATGTTTCGCTGTGCGATTGTGTTGCTAAGGTAACAGCCGTCATCACTTGATGCTGCCTTCCTGATAATAACCTCAGCATACGCGCAGCATCCTCAAAATCGACTGGTTTTTCTAGAATTTGTTGATCTACTACAACAATAGTATCAGCCCCCAGTACGGGAATGTCATTATTCGCCGCTTTTACACCCGCAAAAGCTTTATCTCGTGATAATCGTTGCACATATTGTGCCGCCGTTTCTTCAGCTTGATGACATTCTTCGACATCAACCACTATGCGTTCAAAGTTATAACCAAGTTGAGTTAAAAGCTCCATTCGACGTGGTGATCCAGAGGCAAGATAAAGTTGAAGAGAAGTCATAATGATCCTTTATTAAATAGTCTGCTGTTAAGTGAGCTATTATCAAATATTAGCGTATTAAATGATTACGTAATTTTTGCGCCAAAAGAACAAAGGGGGATGCCTATTGGCTCCCCCTATAAAATTTATTTTTACTAACAAATTGCTAATTTACGTCGAATTCGGCGCAGCAATAAAAATAGCCACGGCCACAATATAAAGTTTAATAACACTGCCAAGAACTGCTGAGGATAAAAACTAATATTTGAAACTAAATATTCAGCCCAGAATTCAATTAATTTAGCCGCTAAAGATAATAACGCGATGATAATCGCTTGCTGCCACAATGATAAATTACGTAATACTCTAAAATTGAGTGCAATAATATAAGCAATCACTGACAACATCAGGCCACGAACACCCAGTGTTGAACCTAAAGTTAAATCCCATAACAAGCCGACCACTAAGGCTGTACCAACGTTGACGCGATGCGGTAATGCTAACACCCAATAACACGTCACTAATACTACCCATGACGGCCGAAAGGGTTCAAGTTCTCCCGGCCATGGTACAGCTTGCAACACTAATGCAAATAAAAATGACAACCAAATCCAGATTCGGCCATGTGCTTTATTGGTTGGCATTATTTACCTTCTTCGGTGTTGGCACGACAAGATCCGTTGGTTTTGCTGGCATATTCAATATTATAGGATCAACCGTATCAATAGGTGTAACCGCTGTCATTATCGGCTTACCGTCAGCAACGACTGTATTAACTTTCATTTTAGAACGATCGGTTGGCCATACTAATAAGAGATAACGTAAACGATCAAACTGGACTGTCGTCTTTGCCGTAATTTGTGCAAATGGACGTTTATTATCAAACGTAAATGATGTTACACGAGCCACAGGATACCCTTCAGGATAACGTCCTCCAAGCCCAGAACTCACCAGTAGATCACCCTTTTTAATATCGGTACTACTTGGAACATGTTCCAATAAAATCTGATGATTACGCCCACCACCCGTTGCAATAACACGAATGTCATTACGTACAACTTGAACTGGAATCGCATTAGTAGGATCAATGAGCAATAACACGCGGCTATTATGCGCACCGACATAAGAGACTTGGCCGACAATACCTTTATCATTGATCACAGGCTGGCCTTCATAAACACCATCAACACGACCTTTATTTATCATCACTTGATAACTATAAGGATCAGAATCAACGGCCATTACTTCAGCCACCATTTTACGTTCATCACGCACAAATGGAGAACCAAGTAACTCTCTTAAACGCTGGTTTTCTTGCTGTAATTGATCGAGTAATAACACATTACTTTTCATGACTAATAAATCACGTTTTAATGCTTTATTTTCTGTCAATAATCGTTGATGAGAACTGAATTGCCCACGTAGAACATCTAACATTTCACGCGGTAAATTGGCAGCATATTGCAGCGGTGCGACCGCCGAATTCAATAAATAACGAATATTGGCAAAAGCACCAAGACGACTATCGGCTAGCATTAAGCTAGCCGATAATAATATGGCAAGAAACAGGCGTAATTGCAGAGATGGACCTCTGCCAAATATAGGTTTCATATAACACTATAACCTGTTTAATTAGGATCCTATGATGGTATTATTCTTCGCTGAAGAGATCGCCACCATGCATATCGATCATTTCAAGCGCTTTACCGCCCCCACGCGCTACACACGTTAATGGATCTTCTGCTACAACAACAGGAATACCTGTTTCTTCGGTGAGTAGACGATCAAGATCACGTAATAATGCACCACCACCGGTTAATACCATGCCACGCTCTGAAATATCAGAGGCTAATTCTGGTGGACATTGTTCAAGCGCAACCATAACAGCAGACACAATCCCCGTTAACGGTTCTTGCAATGCTTCTAAAATTTCATTGGAATTCAATATAAAGCTACGAGGAACACCTTCTGCAAGGTTACGTCCACGGACTTCAATTTCAAGGACTTCATCACCTGGATAAGCCGATCCAATTTCATGTTTAATACGCTCTGCGGTTGCTTCACCAATTAGGCTGCCGTAATTACGACGAACATAGTTAATAATAGCTTCATCAAAACGATCACCACCAATACGAACTGATGATGAATACACCACACCATTCAATGAAATAACCGCAACTTCAGTCGTTCCACCACCGATATCAATCACCATTGAACCCGTAGCTTCAGATACAGGCATACCTGCACCAATTGCCGCTGCCATTGGCTCATCAATAAGATAAACTTCACGCGCACCAGCACCTTGAGCAGATTCGCGAATCGCACGACGCTCAACTTGGGTGGATCCACAAGGCACAGCCACTAATACACGTGGGCTTGGACGTAAAAAACTATTGTTATGCACTTGTTTGATAAAGTGTTGAAGCATTTTTTCAGTAACGTAAAAATCGGCAATAACGCCATCTTTCATGGGACGAATTGCGGCAATATTACCTGGTGTACGACCAAGCATAAGTTTAGCATCATGACCTACTGCAGCAACACTTTTGGTTGCCCCAGTGCGATCTTGACGAATAGCCACAACAGAGGGTTCATCAAGAACAATTCCTTGTCCTTTGACATAAATAAGGGTGTTGGCAGTGCCCAAGTCAATAGACAAGTCATTGGAAAACATGCCACGAAGCTTCTTAAACATAGTCTTCAGCTATTCCTGCAAGCGTTAAAAAATCGTAAATTGAACTCAATGTATCAAGTGCACCTAAGTGAAACAAGATCTGGATCGCGAAACCGCGTCTATACACGCAATTTATTTACGCTATGGGTTGATTGAGGCCTTTTTATATCGATATTTTAAAATATTACGACCAACCTTAACATCAGAATTAAAATCTATTCTAAATATCAACCCTTATATGAAACACGCATTATTGATAATTTAGATACGGAATCGACTGACCAGCATCATTTGTTTCTCCACGATAAATAATGCGATTATTACCATGATAAACCCCAAAGGTTACCGTTGCTGATGGGTCTTCATCGCCTATTCCACGCCAGTTATAACTTAGCCATGGTTGATTTGATGCGCTATCTTTACAATAAATTTTCGGCGTCTTAGCTATTTTGGTTGGCTTAGTGAATGCTGATAATCGCTGCCAAAAACGAATTTGCTGTTTAAAATCACCATCAGGATTCGCCATTAACTGGCTAAGCAATGGTTGACCTAAATTAACAGTACCAGCACCAGACGTTGTTGGATTATTGGGCGTATGAGGCACGGGTTCTTGTATTAATATTTGACGACAATAATTAGCACCATCAAATGTTGAGGCTGAATCATCGCTATTAGTGACAAACTCAGCGCCGTTCCAATACTCAACCCGTAATGGAATCGTTAATGACTTACCAATATCACCCGCAGCATCTTGTAGTGCCATGCGACCATAGCGCATAGGATTTTGATTACCGATCCTTAAGCTTATTACTTTTTGTACCGTTGGATTGGTACAACCATCTTTAGAACTACATAACTCAGATGTTAATAAACGAGGAGAATCAATTGGTCGATTATCACTAGGATTAAGTAAATTTAACCATAATTGCCATAATTCATCAGGACCATCTGGCGATGTAATTAATGGTATCGATAAAAACCCCTTACGAGCATAAGTAACATTCGATTGATAATTAATATATGAATGGCTATTTGCCGTATTATGTGACCATTTTTCAGGAATAGGATCTTGCAATAACAATCGCTGATCATCGCCACCATTATTGTTTTTCACCACAAATCCAAATTTAGCCGTCAATGTTTCAGCAAATTGATCATAATTATCTAATGCCTTTCCTTGCTGATTAAATGCATTTACAGTCCAATGCACCGGAAAAGGCTGCCCCATATAAGTAAACGATGTCATTGCTGGCGTTAATTGATTATGAGTTAAACCAAAATAAGCAGGGAAGAAACGACCAATATGACGTTTGCTCGAGTTGACTGTCATACCTAAATAATTAGTTAAGTTTGCATTGACCCATAGACTACCAACCTCTGACCACGAATTGTCTGCGATTAGTAAACCATTA
Source organism: Photobacterium carnosum (assembly GCF_002849605.1). Taxonomy (GTDB): domain Bacteria; phylum Pseudomonadota; class Gammaproteobacteria; order Enterobacterales; family Vibrionaceae; genus Photobacterium; species Photobacterium carnosum. Next base: position 36,544 of record NZ_NPIB01000008.1, on the reverse strand, counting down.
AATTCTTGCTGACTATTATCGGTTTGAGGTTGACTTGAAAACACTCCCTTTTGACCATTATTAGGTGAATCTAAACCACCATTAGATAATGTCACTCCCGTATTTAAGGAAGGAGCATCTTTTGCAAAAAAGTTCTGAGTTACAGGACGATTACAATATGTCTGCTCAGATACATCGACCATTGCACTTTCTGAATCAGGATCGCCGATTTGCCAAATTAATGGTTTAGCAACAATATCAAACGGTTTGCCTGCGGCAGTATAAGCTTCACCACCATTAGAGGTACCGCTTGCATTATCATATTTATTTTTACCATTAAACGTTAGCGGACATATAGCAAACGTCCACGGGCGCGATTTAATAGACATCGATCCAACCAAACCATAAGATAACACCTGCTTAAACTTTTTATCTTGTTGGGTTTTATTGTTAATCAACGAACAATTTTCAGGAGTACAATTAGGGTCTGTAACTTGCCACTTTAGGACTCCCGCATCTCGATAACGTAAGCTCAATTCCTCGGATTTTCCAGCAGTAAAATGAATGTTAGCCTGATCAGTAACTCCACCATGATTCATTATCTCAACTTTTATTGGCCGACTACGGTCTAAAATACCATTTTTATTTTCTTCATAATCAGGCGTTGTTGGCTGTTCATATTGAGTAGTAAACCTCAATATTTTTGAGCCATTATAATCAGTAATTACTTTAGGCTGACTATCAGTAGGACAGGAAACTGCTTTTATATCTACGGGAAATCGCTTACCTGCAATAATATCGTCGTTAGTTAGTTTAGTTACCTGAAAACCACCAGGAATAAACGAATACTCACCAAGAGGAGCTGTATCTTCCATTTGATATATAGAACCAGAGACTGTAATCTTTTCAGCACCATTGGCTCGAAACCAAAACTTAGCTTGGTTATTATGTACAGGTAATTGGAATAATTCTTCAGTTTTAAATTCTTTTATCTTTGAAAAATCTGATTTTGTGGACCATATACCACCAAACTTTGATTTAATTATTACATTCACATTACCATTGTAAGCAATAAATGATCCATCAGTAGCTTGAATATCAAATTGTACCGGTTGATTTTCACATAACGTGTTAGTTTTATTTTCTGGTGTGATTGTTAAATCATAATTAGGTGTAGAGTTAAAGCATTTATCCAAACTACCATTTATCACACTATTATTATGCAGCTGAATACCAATAGCTGTAACAGCACCATTTATTTCGGATTTATTACTTAGGTCAACAAGTCGTTCACTATATAGATATCCTTTAAAAAAAGCCTTATTTATATCTACATTATCTAAAAAAGTACTAGGTTTAACCCCACCGTTTTTTACAAATACAACTGTTGATATATTACCATTATTAAGAATCAGATCCTGACTTTCAAAAGAAGAGCCATCAGACATATTAAAATAATGCGTATAAATCCTTACATTTTGACCTTTTGGAATAATCACTTTATTATGATTACCAATAACTAGCGAATTAAAATAATAATCACCAGAAAATAATGTTAAGGTTAACCCTCTTCGTTCATAATCAACATTCTTAAATATCCCACCATTACGCCATGTTTCATTTTTAGATATCCGTTTATCTTGTCCATTTGTAGGTATATCTGATATGGCAACTTTCTTTACCATCAAACTTGATAATGGATAACATTTATTACCATTACATGCTGTTTTAAAATCTGTACCTCTTATCTTAGAAAAACCTAAATATCTTTTCTTATTATATAAAAATGCATTATTAATTTTAGACTTATTATCTAATAATAAAAAACGAGAGTCATCCCATGTTTGAGCTGGCCCTTTAAATAAATCACATGTATTTGTAGGATTAACACGTTGAAATGCCATAAAACCATAAGATTCATTATCATGTCGACGTTCAATACAATCCTGTCCACCACAAGCTTCGTCTTCATCTCCTCTGCGAGGTTCATTTAAATCTTCATCAATAACAAAGCTTACTCTATATGGTTTTTTTATTGTCTGTCTACATAATCTAAATATACCACCATCAGTACCATTTCGACTGTTTCTCGATGCTAGAATTAATGGTTTATCTATAAAATCATCACCATGATTTATTTTAACAAGACCATTATTACATTGTTTTTCAGGCGAAAGAGTAACATTATTAAACCCACTATATAATTTATCATCTCCTAGTGTTTTATTTGTTTTTCCTTGACCAAGGGAAAATAAAAGACCTTTATATTGACCATGCCCTTTAACCAACAAATACGCAACAGTTTGCGTTGAATTAATCCAAGAACTCTTATCAGTTTTAAATGGCAATATTGTTTCACCACGATCCAATGCTAAATATGCCGTATTATCCTTTTTAACCCCTCCAGCTATAAACCATTTATGTCTATAACCTTTCTCATTAAAAACACCTGATGGAGGTAATTCATTTGTATCTTTAGGTGCTTGGGCTTGTACTATCAGGCCATAATTTTCAATTCCAATCTTACTATTTATCTTTTTGCCAGTTTTATCATTAATCGCTTCAGCATACTTAACATACTTATTAACTGTTTCAGAACTAGAAATAATCTGTCCCGCATTACCTAAATCCACATTTGAATTATTATCGATAACAAAATAACTAATATTTAGCATTGGTTTTTTTTCAATACACCAAGACTTCCCTTTACACTCACCAGCAGAAAGTAACGTTAAGTAATTTGAATTATAAGGTGCAAAAAATTGTCTAATAACAGCTTTTTCATTATCTAAAGATGTGATTTTTAATGTTGCAGGCGCATCATTCCAGTCTTCATTAAACTGTTTATATTCCTTTAATTTTGATTCAAACTTTTTTGTTGCATCCTCACAAGCCAGTTTATGTCGCTTGTTTTTACATTTTTTATTTTTAATAGATTCTTCATGACTCGGGTAAAATATATCTTTATTAATATTTATTGGTGCTGAAAATGAAGGCATAATAAAAACTAATGGATCGATATATTTTTTTTTAAAATATATCGTACAATTCGGACTATTTTCCTCAAGACAAGGACCAGAAAGCGTTCCAAATTCAAAATTACCTGTCGACTCTTTTTGAGGCTGAGCCGAAACAACACTGGAAAACAAACATAATATTAAAAATAAATAGTGCTTCATTTTAATCCCTTCGCCCAAACTTCTTGTGTTCTTGTCATGGTTATTTTTCCACTACCGCATGTTGCAGTACTTATTAATTTATATTGTTGGGTTTTATTTATCATTTGAGGCTCACACGTCACGGTTATAATTTTACATCCTTTTTGAAAAAGAGGCATATCCGCTTGAGTATATTTTTTTCCGCTGTCATTGCCACAAGCAGTACGATCGCTTTGTAATGGATTTCCCAATGGAAATAACTTAGTTAACACCACTTCATTGCCAGAATTAGCAGTAAACCATGCGCGAGTACCAAGCACTTCTTTAGTGGTCATGGTTTGGCTTGAAGCACCGATTTTGATCATTGCCATAGCCATAAAGCCCATCACAACAATCACGAACAATATTATCATTAAGCCACTGCCGCGCTGTTTAGTATAATGATTACAATACATTTAACACCTGCACACTGTGATTATAATTCGCGATTTCATTGGTCTTTGGATCGCTAAATTTAATGCCAATTAATGCTATCGCACTACTATTTAATCCGGCGGCTTGTACTTTGGGCATAAACTCAATAATATTGGTTGCCATTAACACCCCATCGCTATTATTTACTTTACGAACAATAGTATTACCAAGCTGACAATAACTAATTTGATCGTGATATAAATAAAGTCGCTTACCGGGTGATGAGGTAGTGATTATATTTGAATCTTTTAACAATAATGTCCACATACCTTTATTCTCAGGAGAGGTATCTTTTTCTGCACCAGACATAACAACATTATTATCTTGGTATTGTTCTGCTGACGCAAAACCTACAGCAACATTCCAGTCTGTATTCAATCTCCAGACATCAGTATTATCAGGATCAAACACAGAGACATTTAATTCATTACTATTATTAGGTAATTCAGCATAATAGACCGCAGAACTCACAATCGGATAAAAACGAATACAACGATCCCCAACGATTAAACTATTAGGTGCAGCATGGCGGATCTCTTTAGTCATTCGCGCCACTAAAAAACGGGCTTGTGATTGTAGTCGTTCACGATCAATCGTATTGGTATAACCTTTCACACCCAACGCAATATAACTACCGATACCAATCATAATGATCGACAGCACCACCATTGCGATCACCATTTCTAATAAGGTAAAACCTTTGTTGTGGTTACGCATTAATAATTCCCTTTATAGGCAATATAATCATACTTACCATAACGCCCCGCATTCACGTTCACTATCACTTTTTTTAATGACTGACCAACAACTTCAACATTAATGGTGGCAAAAATATGGTTGTAATCGCTATCAGGTAAACTCGGTACTAAATCAACTAAATTACCGCGACGTGAGGCTAAGGTGGGTTTTTTATATGCTTTTCCATTATAAGTGTATGTCTGCGGGCATTGTTGAGCCGTTCCCCAACAGCCAATAAAATCATCAACGTCATTATCAAATTGTGGTTTAGTGGCTTCTTCTGATGAATCAGGACCAAAACGTGCAGGTACGGTGCAAGTATTAAAAACGTCAATCCGTTTTCCTTTAGCATCACTTTTGGGCACCATTTCCCCACAGCGATAAACACTGTCACCATTAGGATCGGAATGTTGATCAAATTGACGCGCCAGCACTTGATTGAGTATTGCTTCACCCATCGCCGCCGAGCGGGCTTGGTAATAAGGGATCGCTGAACGTTCAACTTGAGGAAACAAAAAGCTGATCAAGGTGATCATTGCGATGGCTAATAAAACAATAGTGATGATCCCTTCGATAAGGGTAAAACCTTTTGCTTTACGATAAAGATTCACTGTGAACACGCCTCATCGGTTTTTTTGTAAATATAACCTTGGCTATTAATACAAATACTGGCTTGATGGTTATTTTTGGCCGTTATTGTAATTGTACAACCTGATGTACAGCTGAGTACTACAGTTGATAAATTATTGACGGTCGGTTGCCCCAGTAAATTAAATGATAAACTTTTTAATGATATACCACTCGGCTGTTGTGACATCGCAAATGTAGTCTGTGTTTGTGCATAACGGAGGCTGTCATTTGTGTCAGTTAGTGAATATTCACACACACCAAGACAATTTGATTCAACCGTTAGTGGTTGGCTATCACCGTTCATGGCTGAAATTTGAAGCTGACGAATCAGTGATATTGCTTGATCGCGAGTGATCTGAGCATCAAATTCACTTCGCCCTGAAAAACGCGCAGCAGCCGTGGCACTGAGGATCCCAATAAGGATGATCACCATGATAAGTTCAATAAGGGAGAAACCTTGTTGTGACTTCACTTCGCCGCCTAATTATTGATATGTTTGTTTAATTTATCAGGTTTAACCAAAAAAGGCGCAGCCAAGTGACTACGCCTTTGTATCTAACACATGATGCTAGAGATTATTTACAAGGAACAACTGTTACAGCAGGGGCTGCACCAGATTCTGCCGCTGCATAATTCACATAACAGCTATCAGTTATAGATGAATTAGCAAAAGTAAAATTAATACCACTCTTTTGTGTACCAGTTGCTGTAATCTCTTTCCACTCTTTAGCATCTTCAAGACCATTAACAGCTAACTTAATACCACTAGATGTCGCAGCAGGATAACCATTAATTAAATCAACACCAGTTGTATTAGCAGTCTTCGCATTAGTAGTACTATTTTTAATATCAGAACTTGCTTCAACACCATCAATTGCAGCTTTACCGTAAACAATACCTGCCGCACCCTGAATTGCGCCTTTCAGACCTTGTAGTGATGCATTACGCGCATCAACTTGTAGGTTCATAAACTTAGGCGCTGCAGTTACTGCAAGAATACCTAGAATAACGATAACTACAACTAATTCAATTAAGGTAAAACCTTGTTGTTTTTTCATATTTTTTCTCTTTCAATATATTTAACAACGAGAGGAATAATGTCCTCTCGTTATAATAACAAACGATAGTATTTAGTCTTTACAAGCACCAGCATCCAAAATAACAGATGCTGCTTGAGATGGGCTTGTTGCTGCGTTATAAGTTAAGAAACAATTTTTTGGTGGTGTAGTATCACTAGCATAATTTTTAAAAGTAAATTGGATTGTTGTACCGTTATCAGAACTACCTTTCACAACAACAAAATCTGTATCAGATGTGTTTTCACCTAGTCCTTCAACCGCTTTTACAATGCCATCTTTAGATGCGGTAGGGTAACCAAATTTAGTTGCAACAGTACCAGTGCCCGCACTTACAGCACCAGAAGTCGACTCAATACCAGCAATTGCAGCTTTACCGTAAACAATGCCAGCTGCACCTTGAATAGCGCCTTTTAGACCTTGTAGTGACGCGTTACGTGCATCACCTTGTAGGTTCATAAACTTAGGCGCTGCAGTAACAGCAAGAATACCCAAAATAACAATCACAACCACTAATTCAATTAATGTAAAACCTTGTTGACGCTTCATTCTATTTCTCTCTTTGTTTTTGTTGTAAATCAACTTCAACGCGACCTAATGTCGGTTTATAGGTAAACGAATGTCCGGCTAATGGATTAACATCACCCGCACTGTTTTTACTTGCCGACGCTAATTGATAATAGCGACATTGTTTTGCTTCAGTAATAATCCCTTGAGGGTTAATACCATTTATATCTTTAATTTTTACATTTTCAACAGTGACATAAAACTCAGCCTTACCATCTGCAACTGTATTTTTCGATATTATTGCTAATGGCGGATTTTGCATTAACTCCTCTAACAAATCTACGCAATCGTTAGCGGTAATATCTAATACATTCACAGTTTTACTACTGTTTAATGCAAAAGGATAACCCATGCGAATGTTTTTTTGTTGATCAACATTGGTTAACTTAAATTCAGTACCATCATAATTAACAATATTATTATTGCTATGATCGACCGGGCGACCATAAGCTTCCCATTGTGCTCGAGCTGAAATAACTGCAGTCGCAAACCCACCTGCCATTGCTTCAATGGCTGATTTTTTTGCTGCATCGGTAATATTCATAAATCGAGGTAACGCAGTGGCGGCTAATATTCCTAAAATGATAATCACAACGACAAGTTCTATTAATGAAAAGCCATTATGTTTTTTCATTTTAAATCCTTTTTTAATCACTTATTCACTAAATGACTGAAGTCGATGACCACTTAATACTTTATTACAATATATCAATTGGTTACTTCAGATTTATTCTTTATTGCTATATAAAACAACAATATTAAATCACGATATGTATTTTGCCATCAATATAAAAAATTGCCAATGCTTTATTATTAATCATATAAGTACAATGATTTTTAGCTATTAATCTACTATTCTTAACGTATAAATATTCATTATGACTACTATGATTAATTTTATTGGTAAGTAATAACCATAACTTTTCACAATTAAGTTTATTATCAATATTTACAATCGGCCAGCCTAATTGGGTATATTGAAAATCAATGCCATCAATATAATCATGAGATGGTTTATTATTCATTTCCCATTGTTGTTTTAAGTTTACAGCACCTTGGTAAAGATTCTTTTGGGTTAATATAAGCTGAATATCTTCTGCTTCATACTCAAGTTGCTGCCACTTATATAACAGTACACTAATAAGTAATAATATAACGGCAGCCCAAGCCATATTTTTTAGACGTGCTTCAGATCTCATTTTATCCATGTTGAGCGACATTAAGCATCCCCCACATAGGTAAGAAAATACCTAATGCAAGCATCAATACAATACCCGCAACCACAACCAGCATAATCGGTTCAATTCTGGCAGTTAATGTTTGTAAATCATACTCAACTTCGCGATCATAAAATTCAGCAGCTTCTAATAGTAAATCATCCACTTGACCCGTTTCTTCACCGACGGCAATCATCTGTAACACTAAGGGCGTAAAAACGTCTGATTGTCGCGCCATATGAGCAATACTACTACCACCTTCTATTCCCGTTTTCATATCAATTAAGCGTTTTTCTAGAAAAGCATTACCTAATGATTCGGCAGACATTTGAATAGCGCTATTTAACGGTACACCCGCTCGAAGCATTAATGCAAAAGTCCGCGAAAAACGCGCCATTTGAGCACGATTAACTATTGAACCGGTGATCGGCATACGTAACCGCCAATAATCCCACTTTTCTTGGCCTTTTATCGTATTACGCCATAAACGGATAGCAAACCACACCGCTATAGAGCCAAGTATCATTGCTAACCAGTAATGAACAAAGAAATTAGATGTGCCAATTAAAATACGAGTAGGTAGTGGTAATTCAACCCCAAACCGTGAAAACATAGAAGCAAATTGCGGGATCACCTTGGTATTTAATATTCCCATCGCAATAACAATTGACATCATAACAAACGTTGGATAACGCATCGCAGAAGAAATCTGACGGCGTGTTTTCATCTCTTGCTCATAATAATTTGCCAATTGCAGCAAAATCTCATCTAGCCGTCCAGTATTCTCACCAACATGGATCATCGAGATAAACAGGCGAGAAAAAACCCGTGGATGTTGTTGCATCGATGCTGATAACGCACGACCATTGGTCAAATCTAATGTTACGGCCGCTAATGTTTCTTTTAACAAGGTATGGGTTGTACTTTGCGATAAACCATTAAATGCTCGCAATAAAGGAACACCCGCCTTAGTAAGGCTATATAACTGCCGACAAAAAATCACCAGCACTTCAAGAGGTAACTGTGATTGAAATAATGACATTAAATCAAATGATTTAGCGCTCACTTTTATTTCTTTAATATCTAACGGGATCACGCCTTGGCGCAATAATAAATCAGCAGCGCTATTTTCATTAGATGCTTCAATCGTACCACGTTTAAGCTGGCCTCTATCGGTTCGCCCTCGATAACTAAATACAGCCATTGCTTAGCCTCTATTTTTACAGATCATCAAGTATGTCGCCTTCACCAAGTATCAAGACTTCATCAATCGAGGTTTTACCTGACAATGCTAATTCCATGGCTGATTCAATTAATGGTTTATAACCTTCACTTTTTCGGGCTAATTGCGTGAAAAGCACGGCATTATTTTCTCGTAATGCATCCATCATATTTTGACGCATCTCAAGTAACTCAAACACCCCAATTCGACCTTTATACCCACTAAAATTACAACTATGGCAACCACGTCCATGCTTGAATATTTGTTTTTCATGCGCAGGAAATCGCGTTTCTATCCATGTTAATTGGCTTTCTTCTAACACATCATCTTCTATACAATCAGGGCAAATACGACGAACTAAACGCTGTGCTAATACCGCTCGAACAGAACTTGCTACTAAATAACCCGGCGCTTCCATATCAATCATTCGTAGCGCACTGTCAATAGCATCATTAGTGTGTAGTGTTGAAAGAACAAGGTGACCTGTTAATGCCGCTCGCAAACCAATTTCAACGGTTTCTTGATCGCGCATTTCACCAATTAAAATCACATCAGGATCTTGGCGTAAAAACGTTCTTAAAATAGAAGAAAAAGTTAGTCCAATACGATTATTTACTTGAACCTGATTAACTCGTGGTAAACGGTATTCCACCGGATCTTCAGCCGTGATCAACTTTTTACCCGGTTTATTTAATTCATTTAAAGCGCCATAAAGTGTCGTCGTTTTACCTGAACCTGTTGGTCCTGTGACTAATAGCATTCCATGTGGTCGTTTTAATTGGCGACGAAAACGTTCTACTAAATCGGCAGGCATACCAATTTCATCAAGGCTGAGAATACCAGCTGATTGATCTAATAATCGCATTACCACCGACTCACCATGTTGAATCGGCATGGTAGAAATACGAACATCAACCGAATGGTCTCTTACTTTGATATTAAAACGACCGTCTTGTGGTAGCCGTTTTTCTGATATATCTAAACCACTCATTAATTTCAGGCGTAATACTAATGCGGCAGAAACACTACTTTCTTTTAATAAAGTTTCATGTAAAACCCCATCAATCCGCTGCCGAATACGCAACACATCGGCATCCGGTTCAATATGAATATCTGACGCTCCTACTTGGATCGCATCTTCAAACAACGAGTTAATTAACTTAACAACCGTTACTTTTTCTTTATCGGTATCTTCCATACCATAAGAAAAACCTTGATCTGATTGGTGCTCAGCTTTCAACTGTTCAGCAAAAGAAGCAATTTCTTTGGTTCGACGATAATAGCGATCAAAAGCAGCCAGTAATTGACGTTCAGGAGCGATAACTAATTCAACACGATAATCATGAAGTAGATCAAACACCGCTTCTTGGGAAGTTAAATCAGCAGGATCACTCATCACAACCCGAACAGTGTCACCTTGTCGTCCTAGAACTAATGCCCGTAAACGACGCGCATTCACTTCGGATAATAAAGAAATATTATCGCGATCAATATCAACCTTAGTCAAATCAACTAAAGCAATCCCTAATTGTTGAGCCAAAAATTGTAGCATTTTTGTTTCGGTTAAAAAGCCCATATTAATGAGCGTATCACCAAGTTTTCTGCCCGTTTGTTGGTGTTTTTCTAATGCTAAATCAAGATCATTTTGAGTAATAATATTAGCATCAACAAGAAGATCGCCAAGGCGCTTTCGTAATCGAAGAGACATTATTTACTCCTTATGTTGCTGTTTAATTGCATTCAACCGTTGTTGAATAAACAATTGAGAAGAAGATGATATATTTCCTACAACTAACGCCTTGTGGTAAGACGTTAACGCTTTATTGATAGCTTTAGTTTGTTCTTGGACAATGGCTAAGCCCATCCACCAACGACCGTCATTAGGTGCTCGCTGAATTAATTGCTGGTAACAAGCAAGGGCGATATTATGATGTTTTAGCTGCTGAGCCAGTGCACCACGCATGGCAAGATACTGGATGCTCATGTGACCACTTCGCTCATTCAGCACCGTTAATGCTGCCTGCAACTGTGATTCATTAATTAATAATTTGGCCAATGTTAACCGTAAATCAACTTGATTTGGCTGGGCGGCTAATCCACGTTCAAGCGTCGCTATCGCTTCCTGTACATTACCTCTTCCATAATATAAGGCGGCTAATTTTTGTCGTGCCATCACCCAGTGAGGTCGATAATACAATGCTGATTCAAGATTTAAGGCAGCTTGTTTACTATTTTGCTGATCTAAGGCTTTTTCTGCATTGAGATATTCAACATTTGCCAATTCATTGGGTGTTAATGATACGGTCTCAATCGACAATTCACTTTTAATCGGCCGTGATACTTTTTTTTGTTTTTGATGCTCTTCCGCTAAGCCTTGTTCATAACCATTATTATATCCATCATCATAAACACTTTGCTCATCATGATCAGTGATAACTGGTGAATCAATTACATCAGTTGCCGCCATGACAGGCATTGTTACCGTACTAATCATCATGCTAAAACAACTAAAAATAACACCATATAACGATATTAATTTTCTCTTTCGAGTAAAGTTTTTTATTTTCATCACAGTTTCTTTTTTATTAATAAGGTCTAACCGTTGATAACTAACAACAGGCAAGACCTTTTTGATGAGCAAACAAAGTTATAGATTTCTATAAAAGAAACCGAAGATTGACGACTTAAGCTTCATCTGGAAACCACTGATTAATTAAAGATCGAGATCGCTCAATTTCTTGCTGCCAAGTATGATCAGTAACTACTGTCGGTTTTAATAAAATAACTAATTCTGTTTTATGTTTCACTCTATTGGTATGACGGAATAAATTACCTAGAACAGGGATATCACCCAGCAATGGCACCTTAGTCACTTGATCGCTATAGCTCGTTTTCATCAAACCACCAATAACAACAACATCTCCAGAACGAGCATGAATAATAGAGTCTGATTCTCGAATAGTACTCTTTGCTAATGGCAATTGATAAGTACCATATTTTTCGCCTAAATCGACACTTTTAACGTCATTTTTCACATCAACGACAACGGGATGTACATGTAATAATACGCCGCCTTTATCATCAATTTGAGGTGTAACATCAAGAGAAATACCAGAGAAGAAAGGGGTTAATTGAATATCTGGAGCTGAACTACTATTATCCCCAGAAACATTACTACTTGAAATGTTAGTAACGAAATATTCGTCACCACCCACTTTAATAACTGCTTTTTGGTTATTGGCAGCCGTCACGCGAGGGCTAGATAACACATTCAAATCACCTTGAGTGGAAAGAAAACTCATCACAGCATTAAAATTACCGTCAGTGATCGTTATATTGGCTTGGCCATTAACGATACTAGCAACGGCACCGCGAGCACCTTTTACAATAGCGCCAACAGAGCCGCCGAGACTACTGGTTAAATTATTCCAATCAATCCCTTGTTGATAACTATCATCAAGTGTAACTTCCATAATTTTTGCTTCTAAGACAACTTGACGTGTTAATCTTGCTTGCGACATACCAAGAAATTGTTTAACTTCTCGAAGTTCATTTGGATAAGCGCGAACTGAAATTAATCCAGCTTGAGGTGAGACCATAACATTACGACCATCCCCTTTACCGATCATTCCACTCACAACTTTTTCTAATTGACCCCAAAAATCACTCTTAGACGTCGTTTCAATTGTTGTTCCACCGGTAGTGGTATTATTATCATTATTACTATTACTGCTGTTATTATTATTATTATTATCACTATTATTGTTGCTATTGTTGTTATCACTATTATTGCTATTGTTACTATTACTACTATCATCACCCGTCGCTGACCCAGTAGTAATCGATGTGAGTGACACACCTTTACGTTGTAGCTGTAAATAGTTAACCGGAATAACATCGGTACGTAATGATGCGGGGAAAACTTGAATGATATTTCCTTGACGAGTAATGTGATAGCCATAAATATCTGAAACGACATCTAAAACATTATCTAAAGTAACATCTTTTAATTTCATCGTAATTAGACCTGTGACATTAGGATCAATAACAATATTAAAAGGTGTCCCTTTAACTAAACTCGTAAAAAACACATTGGCATCAACATTTTTAGCATTAATACGAAAACGTTTATCTAACACTTTATTAGATACGGGGGTATTGGCTAATGCAGGCATCAAATCAGCACTTACTGATGGCGGTAACGTAAACTGAGGCTGACTGCTTGACTCATTAACTGCATTATTTAATGCTTGTTTTATATCTGTTGGATTATGGTGTCCCATATTAGTTGAACAACCAACTAATGATGAAATCATAATAGCTAAAATGACTCGACGCATACTTATTTAACCTTTAATTTATTCTTATGTTTTCAGCGAATAACGCCAATTGCCATTTTTTACCATTACGACTTAAGGTAACGGTATTATCAGTAATATGTGTTAATTTATATCCTTGAACGCTTCCACCTAAACCAACAACAATTCCATTCAAAATAACGGAACAATGTTGACCGCCACAAATGATACTTTGTAATATAGGTAGTTGGGATCGAGATATAACACGTACCTTATTATTATTTATCCATCCTAATGGCGCGGTCGGATCTTGTGCTGCAAATGTCGGCTGCATAATAAAACCAGTTACCAATATAATTATCAATGCTCTATATTTAACCACCAATAAAGTCCTTATTCTCACCTAATGTATAAACTTTTAATTCAATATTAGCCAAGGGATATTTTTCAACTTGATAATTCAAACTTAACCAATAATACTTAACAGGCAATGTTTCTAATTTTTTTAAATAATCAACCACATCAAAATAACTACCACGGAAAGTTAAACTCACGGGATGCATAAAATATCCCACATCATTACCAGGAATTAATTGCTGCGGTGGCAATGATGTCATAGATTCTAACGTTAATGCTGAACTATGTCGTAACACCTGCTCTAGTAATCTAGTCATTTGTGTCGGTGTAACTAAACTGCCTATTTTAGTTTCAAGTTTTTTTGCTAATCTATTATTTTGTTGTTTATATTTCTCTATTTTAGTTTCAAGTTCTTTATTCGGATTTATAGCTAATTTTCTTTTTGCTATAATTATTTCATTTTTTACTGTTTGAATATCATTATTCGCATTTAATAATGACATTTTTATATTCTGAGATGTAACCATCTGAGGCTGAATAACCAACATAAAGCCAATGAATATAATTGCAACCCATCCCGTAATAGCAATTAGCCATTGCTCTCGACGAGACAAAGTTAAAAAACGCTGATTTAATTCTCGCCACAAGTCCATTAATGAAGATCCTCAATTACATGTTGGTTCTTTACGGCTTGTAAACTAAATGTCACCACATTTTTATCATTTCGTCCTAGTGACATTTTTTGGAAACGCCTATTCATTAACGATGAATAACGATTAAATACTCCAACCCAGCGTGGAACAGCGTCAGGATTACGTGCCATACCATTTAAATCCATCAATTTACCTGCAACATAAATATGCTGTAATGAAATATCACCATTAGACGCATCAGCTAATTGATTTAATAACTCTGCATAACCAACTTTTAAACTGTCATCATGTTTGTAAATCGCTTTTAAAGCATTTTTTTTTGTAATTAATTCAGTCTCTAATTTTTTAGCTTGTGATGCTTTAAGAGGATCAACCACCATCGAGGCAATTTTATCTGTCATCAAATGAAGCTGATTTTTCTCTACCGTCAATACTGATTGCTGGTGATCCAGTTGTTTTTGTTGCTCCATATTTTGCCATTGATTAAAACCGAACCACCCCATGAAAATAACAATGAGTACCCCCCAACTCATAGCAAGATTAGAAAATGTCATCCACTCTTTAAGCGGTAATAAACTATCTCGATATAAGTTTAAGGCTGAGTTCGAAGAACGCTGTAAAGCAGCCCAACCAAGTCGAGATACATTACAGTCAATATCGATAGCAACATCATCAATCACTTTGACATTAATATTTAGACGCTGATTTAATTCATCGGCTAATTTTTCATTTTGTTGTTTATTACAACTAACGATCAATTGATTAATAGCATCGCCACGTAATTGGGCACTAATATAATCTAATGAACGCTGCAATTCTAACGCTAAGTTATCCAGTTGCTGTTGGCGATTTTCTACTATTGAAGTATCTAATGTTGATAATGAAACCCCACGCAATTGACGTTGAAAACAGAGGTTTTGCTCATGAAAAGCAGTTAATTGAAGATCACCACTCTCATCACTATGAATAATTAACTGGCTACGGTTCGCCTCTGTAAAAGCACTCCAAACCACATCTTCAACAGTGATATCATTAACGTGACATCCGGCATTATTACACGTTAGTATTATATCTGTAATTAATTGTCGAGAAGCAACAATAACCTGCAAATGCCCACTGACAATGGCAGGAAAACCATCAGCGATCAGATCAGCAGGAGAATCATTAACTAAATCTTTTATTAAAAACGGTAAGGCGATAGGTAATTCTTCAGCACTTAAATTAGGCTGATCAATAATTAAACTCTGATATGACCCATGACCTAATACTATTTTTACTAGATAACCAGATAATTGGTGCTTAATAATTAAATCATGTGCGGCATTATTCCAATCAGAAGTGGTCGATACCGCAGTGCGATCAACAATGAAATGGTCATGATTCTGCAGAACAAGAACAACCGTCGTATCCTCAAAAACAAGAGATGCGACAGATTTAGACGCATTTTTTTTAAAAAACTTAAGAAGACGTTGTTTCATATGTACCTAGAAATAAACATACTTTAGTATGATATTATTGAATAATAAAATTGATTAGACTTCAGACATTACGGAGCATAATACAGCATAATATCCTTTTTAAAAAATAGTCATGAGCACAATCGTCACCTATAAGTAATAAGGTTTTTTATAATAAATTTTACTTATATTCTAATTTCAGCTGCAAAAAGTCGCCCTTGTGCCGCAACCACACCGAGCTGTTGTAACACTCGCCATTCCTTGTTGGTTTCTACTCCAACGGCAATTACTTTTGCATCACTGTTTGCACATGCTCCAAGCATACTTCGCACAAATAATTGATTTTCTTGGCGCTGATGAATATCTCGCACTAAACCACGGTGTAATTTAATATAATCCGCTTTAATATCTTTAATATAGTAAGTGCTAACTATCGTTCTTCCTGCTTGTGAAACAATAAGTTTACAGCCAAGCCCTGTCAGTACACGTAATACTGGCCGTATCGTATCAAGATGCTTAACCAACATACTTTCTGATACTTCAAACAATAATCGATTCAATACTGGCCGCGGCAATTGTAATAACTCGTCTCGTAGCCATTTGACAAATTTTTTGTCACGTAAACTGATGGTGGTAATATTAACCGCATAACTATTGTCTGCCGATTGCTGTTTGAGTAACAGTAAGGTTTGCGTAATAACCGCCCGATCAAAACGCACCGAATAACCCACTTGTTCGACGGCTGACATAAAATGTGAGGCTTTAATAATATCGCCATTATCATCTTGAATACGAGCCAATAAGGCATAACTCATTATCTGTTCATTTTCAGCCATAATAATCGGCTGTTGATATAGCAATGGTCCACCTTGAGTTAAGGTTTTATCTATCAATGTTCGCCAGCGTACATTGCCGCGTGATTTATCCCATTGGTGATCTTTATTAAAGCTATTCCAACTGTTGGCACCCTGTAATTGCGAACTGCGTAAAGCGGTATCAACTTCATCCATAATCCGTCCACGGCGATCGCCACCATGAAAATATGTCACCCCAATATGACACCAATTGTCTCTTTCCATTGGCGGTGGCGGCGATAAACGTTCAACCGCATTTAATAATTGATGGGTAAATATTTTAATTTCTTTGGCGGGTTGCTGAGGAATGAGGATTGCAAACTCAGCGTCAAAATATCGTGCAAGGACGGTATCAGGAAAACGCTGAATGAAATTAGAGAGGATCACACTAATGTCTTGTAACAACTCATCAGCAATACTTCTTCCTTGCTGAGCACACATTTCGTCCCAGTCACTTAAACGCAATAAAACAACAGCACCATGACTATCTTGATCTTGCACCATTGATTGCAAGCGACTATCAAATAACACCCGATTCGCAGTACCTGTTAATTGATCTAAAAAAGTATGGGTACGAATAAAAGTATCAAACCGACTGCGTTCTTGACGGGCATCTTTAAGCTCACCAATTAATTGATCAAGAGCCAAACTTGCTGTTGCTGGCCATTCATAATCATTACCTTCAGCATATTGCTCAACTCGACCAGCCAAAATCATCCGCCCACGCTCTTCTAATAATTCAGAACCATGAAGCTGAGTGCGCAACCAATGAACACCACGTATTAACCCTAAAATGACAATCAACATCGCTAATGAAATTGAGGACATTGCGCCTAGAGAATAGGTGAATTCACTATACAGAGGAATTGCAGTAATCGTTACTTGATAACCGGGGTGTGATGGCAGTTGATATTGATGATGATAAATAACATTAGGATCAGGAACAATTTGACTACCTTTAAAATCAAATAATTGCTTCTTGCTATCATTAATAGTTAACGTCACCACATTACTGGCTTGCAATAATGTCGGTAGCCAGCGAGGTAAGGCTTGGGCTCCTTGAGGATCAGCTAACTCTTGATCAATAACTGTCACTACCCCATCTAGATAATGCACTAACGAATCTTGACCGAGTTTACGAAAACTCAATGCACCACCAATAAAAATAACTAAAATCGCGCAAATCACGATCATGGTAACAAAGGCAACTAAGCGATTTGTTAACTTCATCCTTGAGGCTTTTCTCATAGCATCCTTACTTTACATATGCCATTAATATCAATAGGTAATCATCAAACAATGTTAATCATTTTTCCTTGCTAAGCATACGCTACATTAGGTCTGTTAATCGATTACTAATATTACAATAAAGGAATAATACTTTATGGACTGGATCACCGCAGCCAACATAATTACCTATTATTTGACGATCAAGATCATCAGTAAGATCATGTTTTTGAGTATAATCAACGGCTTTTATTACTACTCATCCAGAAGCACTAGCTACAGGAGCCGTTGCTGGTATGGGGCTCATTTTAACCAGTAACCAAACTATAAAACGTGAATTAGATAATGGTTTATTAATACACGTTTTATCAATATTAAGCCAACCAATAAATGCGATTTATGCCTATTATCCTAATAATAAAATTACCATCATGTTAAAACAAAATTATTTATCAAACAAAAATCATCAATAATGGAATCTGCTAATAAAAAACCTAAAAAGGTTGATATTTATAATTACCACCTTCATGTTTAATTATTTCATCAGGATCATTTTTCAAAGATCTAAATAACACCATTTTATTACCACTTAATACTTGAATATTATTATTTTTTGGCAATTGATAAACATTAAGTGATGGTAACTGTATTGTTTTAACCCCAATCCAATTAGAAAAAATAGACATGAAATTAAATGCACTAATGTGCTTATTCAACGTTACATGCTGATGCATATCACTGGCGATTTCAATTAATGGTACTTCATAATTTTGTTTATACAAATCACCATGCAGTAATTGTGTCTTTCCTTTGATAGTGCTGACATTATTTAAACCATGATCAGAAAAGTATATTAATGAATAACTATCTTGGGTTGCTTTTAAATCATTAACAACTTTTTTAATAATCGTATCAGTTTGGTTATATGTTGATAAATAACAAGATAAGTCTTTATCTTTTAACCTATAAATATCTTTTTTTATCCGATCGCAAAAATTCTCATGGGATCCCATGATATGCAACACAATTAATTTTGAACCATTATAAGGCTGTGTTAATGCCTGTTTAAATAACGGTAATAGTGCATAATCACTAGTATTATTGGTAAGAAAATTACCTTTTTTTAAAAATTCTTTTTCTGAAGCATGAACGGCTATTGCAGAGACCGCCGTATCATATTTACCAATAAACCCTTGATTTGATAACCATATTGTTTTCATTTTTGCTGCATTGGCTAACGTGACAATATTATCAACAGGATGCAAGTCTAAGCCATGACTGATACCTAATGTTCGAGGTAATGAAACAGCAGTATGAGATGCCGTCGATAAATAGCCATTCACAAATATACCCGGAGTTGTTGCTAAAAAAGGTGTGGTATTCAGTGGATAACCATAACTCGACATATAATCTTTACGCATGCTTTCACCAATAATTAATACATAAATTTTATATTTTGGTTTAGCCTTTAAAATAGTCCAATTAGCTGTTTGATGAATACTTTCTTTTAGCGCATTTATTTGAATAATGTAGTGTTCAGTACTGGCATAGCAATGGGATATAAATAAACTTAGTGATGAAAAATAAAAGCATACACATCCAAATAGAAAAGCAGTCTTACTCCATTTAAATATAAATTCAACCCGTATTAAATAATAAATAAACGTTACCAATAAAATCATATTAAGGATCCATATCTTTATTGGAATAGCTAATAAGAATTCAATACTTTCGCGTTTATCTGTTTCAAATAAGGATGCTATAATACCGATATTTGGATGTCCATAAATATAACCCGACTGGAAGTATAATACAGCAACCAATCCAATGGGAAATATGAAAACCCATTTAAACCAACGTTTAGCTGATAAAAAAATCAATGCTAAAAATAAGCATCCAGCCACTATTATTATTTTATTCTCGTATCCAACACCTAGTGTTAGTAATAAAGACAATAATAATGTAATAACGATATCTAAATATTTCATAAATATAACAAGATAAATAATGAGAGAAAGAATATTCTAACGTAGGTCTGATATTTTTGACACAAAAAAACCCAGTATTTCTGCTGGGTTAGTATTTAATTTGGTAATTAAAAGCGTTTATTCTTACACTTTTATTTTATATGAGTCCTAGAATGGAATATCGTCGTCAAAATCCATTGGTGGTTCATTATATTGCTGTTGTGGCTGCTGTGGCGCCGACTGCTGAGGTGCTTGCTGTTGTGACGGCTTTGGTTGCTGTGGTGCATAATTTTGCTGTGGCGCAGCAGCTGGTTGTTGAGGCTGACCCCAGTTACCTTGATTTTGCTGTTGTTGCTGACCACCCATTGGTGCACCTTGGCCACCATTACGGCTACCTAGCATTTGCATCACACCATTAAAACCTTGAACAACAACTTCAGTTGTGTATTGATCTTGGCCTTGCTGATTCTGCCACTTACGTGTTTGTAATTGGCCTTCAATGTACACTTGTGAGCCTTTACGTAAGTATTCACCAGCGACTTCTGCTAATTTTCCAAACAATGCTACACGGTGCCATTCTGTTTTTTCACGCTGCTCACCGGTAGCTTTATCACGCCAAGATTCAGAGGTTGCAATAGTAATATTAGCTACTGCACCACCGCTAGGCATGTAACGAATTTCTGGATCATTTCCTAAGTTACCGATTAGGATAACTTTATTTACGCCACGACTGGCCATAGTTCACTCCAAAGCTGATAGCGACGGTACTGGGTGTTAATAGCCGCTTAATGTAAGTTTATACTTAATCTTACAGTTTATCATGTCAGCAAGGCTAAGGCATAGCGCCAAAATATGTCAGGTCACACAATCACCCATGTAAAATGCTATATGGGTGATCATAAAAACATAATCGAAGTCTATATCCTAGTCTCGTAACCGTAATTGGAAGCATAAAGCTATCATTTATATGACACTTATAATTTGCGAGTTCGACAATGATATTCAGTTGATTTATCGTTTAAAATCTCTAACATTGTGCATAATTTTCTTTATGAGTTAACAAAACAATAACGACTATTTTTTTGTTAATTCTCGCTAACGAAATAAGTAGATATATTTCAATCTGCATTCAATACATTATCAATTACATGAAATCTAGGAAACACTATGATCAAGAAATGTCTATTTCCAGCAGCTGGCTACGGCACCCGTTTTCTTCCTGCAACAAAATCAATGCCAAAAGAGATGATGCCTATCGTAAATAAACCTCTGATTGAATATGGTGTTGAAGAAGCAATTCAAGCTGGTATGAATGGTATGTGTATCGTTACTGGTCGTGGTAAAAATACCTTGATGGATCACTTTGATAAAAACTACGAACTAGAACATCAAATTAGCGGTACTAATAAAGAAGAGCTTTTATTTGATATCCGTCGCGTGATTGATTCAGCGCACTTCACTTACATTCGTCAAGGTGAAATGAAAGGCTTAGGCCACGCGATCCTTGTGGGCCGTGAGTTAGTAGGTAACGAACCATTTGCAGTGGTACTTGCTGATGACCTTTGTGTAAACGAAGATCAAGGTGTACTCGCTCAAATGGCGGCACTTTATAAGCAATTCCGTTGTTCAATCGTTGCGGTTGAAGAAGTCCCAGCAGAAGATACCCATAAATACGGTGTGATCGCAGGTCAAATGATCCGTGATGATCTCTTCCGAGTTGATAACATGGTAGAGAAACCAGAACCAGGTACAGCACCAAGCAACCTTGCTATTATCGGTCGTTACATTCTAACGCCTGATATTTTTGATATCATCGAAGACACAGAGCCAGGTAAAGGCGGTGAGATCCAAATCACTGATGCTCTACTAAAACAAGCACAATCTGGTTGTGTATTAGCATACAAATTTAAAGGTAAACGTTTTGACTGTGGTAGCGTTGATGGCTACATCGAAGCAACCAACTACTGCTATGAAAATATTTATAAAAAAGATCAAGCTTCTAAGTTAGCACAACAGCAAACCAGCAAGAAGTAAGCAAACTAAAACGTCAAACAATCCCGCTTACTGATAGTGGGATTTTTACCGCTGTGTTTTTATTCAGTATCTTTTGCTCATTAAAAGCGGCTATGAAATACTACTCACTAACAATCAAGTAAAACAATAGTGATGGGTATGGATTACATCGAAGTACAGGGTGCACGCACCCATAATCTCAAAAATATCAATATTTCCATTCCTCGCGACAAGCTCGTTGTTATCACGGGCTTATCGGGTTCGGGAAAATCATCGTTAGCCTTCGATACCTTATATGCTGAAGGTCAACGCCGCTATGTCGAATCACTGTCAGCTTATGCTCGCCAATTTTTATCGTTAATGGAAAAGCCTGATGTTGATCATATTGAAGGTTTATCACCCGCCATTTCAATTGAACAAAAATCAACGTCACATAATCCTCGTTCTACTGTCGGCACTATTACCGAAATTTATGACTATTTACGTTTACTCTATGCTCGTGTAGGCGAACCTCGCTGCCCAACCCATAATATTACTCTTGCAGCCCAAACCGTTAGCCAAATGGTCGATCAAGTACTCGCCATGGACGAAGGCAGCAAATTAATGTTGCTCGCTCCCATCGTAAAAGAGCGCAAAGGCGAACATGTAAAAACCCTCTCCAACCTTGCCGCCCAAGGTTATATTCGTGCGCGTATTGATGGCGAAGTGTGTGACCTATCAGATCCACCGACATTAGAACTTCAGAAAAAACACACTATTGAAGTTGTCGTTGATCGTCTTAAAGTCCGTGATGATCTGCAATTACGTTTGGCCGAATCATTTGAAACCGCACTCGAACTTTCAGGCGGTACAGTGATTATTGCACCAATGATTACTGGCGAGGCACCAGAACAGGTTTTTTCAGCTAACTTTGCTTGCCCACATTGTGGCTACAGTATGCAAGAACTTGAGCCGCGATTATTTTCGTTTAATAACCCTGCGGGGGCTTGTGGCACCTGTGATGGCTTAGGCGTTCAACAATATTTTGATCCTGAGCGCGTGGTGCAAAATGACCAACTCAGTTTAGCTGGCGGTGCTATTCGCGGCTGGGATAAACGTAATTTTTACTATTTCCAAATGCTCAAATCATTAGCTGAGCATTTCAAATTTGATGTTGAAGCACCTTTCAATACCTTACCTAAAAAAATTCAAACCTTGATCCTAAGTGGATCTGGCACCACAGATATTGAATTTAAATATATTAATGATCGCGGTGACATTACCGTTCGTCGGCATCCGTTTGAAGGTATTTTAAATAATATGGAACGCCGTTATCACGAAACAGAATCTAACTCTGTCCGTGAAGAACTGGCTAAATTTGTATCAAAAAAACCATGTTCAAGCTGCCACGGTTCACGGTTACGTCAAGAAGCACGTCACGTTTTTATTGGTAAAACTAACCTTCCTCATATTTGCGACATGAGTATCAATGACGCATTTACTTTCTTTGATCAATTAAAATTAACAGGTCAACGAGCTCAAATTTCCGCTAAAATACTCAAAGAAATCAATCAACGTTTAAGCTTCTTAATCAATGTCGGCTTAAATTATTTAAGTATTTCTCGTAGTGCCGATACCCTTTCAGGTGGTGAAGCGCAGCGTATTCGACTCGCAAGTCAAATTGGCGCTGGTTTAATGGGAGTCATGTATGTACTTGATGAACCTTCGATTGGTCTCCACCAGCGTGACAACGAACGATTACTTAAAACCCTGATCCATTTACGTGATCTTGGTAATACCGTGATTGTGGTTGAGCATGATGAAGATGCCATTCGTGCCGCTGACTATGTGATTGATATCGGTCCTGGCGCAGGTGTACATGGCGGTGAAATTATTGCCGAAGGCACGATTAAAGATATTTTAAAATCAAAAAAATCGTTAACTGGTCAATATCTTAGTGGTAAAAAATCAATCGCTATTCCAGCACAACGCGTACCTTTTGATCCTGAAAAAACAGTTAAACTTTTAGGGGCCAGCGGTAATAACCTTAAAGATGTTAATGTCGAAATTCCTGTTGGATTATTTACCTGCATTACGGGTGTTTCGGGATCAGGTAAATCGACCTTGATCAATGATACTTTCTTTAAGATCGCCCACCAGCGACTCAATGGTGCAACAACGGGTACACCTGCACCTTATAAAGAAATTCAAGATTTAGAACATTTTGATAAAGTGATCGACATTGATCAAAGCCCGATTGGCCGCACACCACGTTCAAACCCCGCCACTTATACGGGTATTTTTACGCCTATTCGTGAACTCTTTGCGGGTACTCAAGAATCCCGCTCTCGAGGTTATAAACCTGGGCGCTTTAGCTTTAATGTTCGCGGTGGACGTTGTGAAGCGTGCCAAGGTGATGGCGTTATCAAAGTTGAAATGCACTTTTTACCTGACGTTTATGTACCATGTGATGCGTGTAAAGGTAAACGCTACAATCGTGAAACCTTAGAGGTACGTTACAAAGGAAAAAGTATTGATGAAGTTTTACAGCTAACCGTTGAGGATGCGCATCAGTTTTTTGAACCTGTTCCAGCAATTGCGCGAAAATTGAAAACATTAATCGATGTCGGTTTATCGTATATTCGTCTAGGACAAGCAGCTACAACCTTATCGGGTGGTGAAGCACAACGGGTTAAACTGGCTAAAGAGTTATCTAAACGTGACACAGGTCAGACCTTGTATATTTTAGATGAACCCACAACAGGCTTACACTTCCATGATATTCAGCAACTGCTAACGGTACTACATAAGCTACGTGATCGTGGTAATACCATCGTTGTTATCGAACATAATCTCGATGTAATAAAAACCGCAGACTGGGTAATTGATCTCGGTCCGGAAGGCGGTAATGGTGGTGGTGAAATTATAGCGATAGGTACACCTGAAGATGTAGCCAAAGTAAAAGGCTCACATACAGCAAGGTTCCTCAAACCGTTGCTAAGTTAACAGATGAAAATGCTTTAACATGTATCAACAGGCTGATTTTATTCAGCCTGTTTGCTTATTCATACTCAGGAACAACCATGACAGTGTTACAACTTAAAGGTACCAAATTAGAACAAAAACGGATTTCTAAACCTTTGGTACCCTATTTCCTTGCAACAATAGGAATTATTTTTATTGTTGCAATGCATTACTTTCAACATAATCCCGGTGGTTCGGGGCTTGAACTCTCATTTAATGCCGCAGTATGGATCCCATTTAGCTTTGCTATATCTTTGGGCTTACTCGAAATTTACCGTCAACAAATATGGCGTTACTCTCGGCTAACGTTACTACTATTTGGCTGCTGTATACTACTCACACTTCCCGTTTTTTACCCTAATGCTGATGCAGAGGCTGCGTTTAATCGCTTATTTACTTTGTGGGCAGGATTTCTTTTCTTTGTGAGTTTGCAACAATTTGTTTTTACCCATCAACAGCGCCAACGTTTACTGTGGTTTATTTTAATTGGCGTTTTAATTGAAGCTATTTTTGCATGGTATCAATATCTTTGGATCCCAGCAAAGAACCCTATTGGCTATAACGTCATTGCCAACCGCCCTTATGGAATATTCCAACAACCTAATGTAATGGCAAGCTTCTTAGCCACAGGACTAGTGATTAGTACTTATCTATTAGCACGAGTACCGTTATATCGTGGTAAATGGTCATGGCAACATATCACCTTACTTATCACTCCAGTTCTTACCATTCCCATTATTGTCGTATTAAATTCGCGTACAGGATGGTTAGGTGCAATCATTGGCCTACTGCTAATGCTGCCATATTTACGTCGTTTTGCCGCTAAACAAACTCAACGCTTATGGCTATTAATGATTGCATTAGGGCTATGTTTTGCATGGAATATCGCATCAACTGAACATTGGTCACCAAGAGGAGAAAGTGTCTCATTAGAAAGCCCTCGAGAAATCCATTTTCCACAAGCCTATGAGATGTTTACTACCAAACCATTAACGGGCTATGGCTATGGTAAATTTGAAATCGCATATATCACCCAAACAGCACTATGGCATCAACAAGATCCCGCACATCAACCAGCAGGGATCCCAAGCTTAGATCATCCTCACAATGAACTATTATATTGGGCAGTAGAGGGCGGTATTATACCGTTAATCGGTTTATTATTAGCGGCATTTGCTGTTTTAATAAAGATAAGAAGAGCCCCTAATGGAACGCAATTAGCATTAACTGGCTTGTTTTTTCCTATCGTGCTGCATACCCAACTTGAATACCCGTTCTACCATTCTTTGGTACATTGGCTAATATTTATCATCTTAATTTTTTGGGTCGATAATCTCACTGCAAAATATCACCGCCGACAAGTAACATATACTTTAAGCATCAAAGTTTTTGCTATTATTACCCCCATAATTATCACTGGCTTTATGCTAACAACATTATATTCAGGTTGGTTACTCACCAAATTTGAAACAACACGACCGGTTAATATTGATTATTTAATTAAAGTGAATAATCCATGGGCGTGGCAAAATCGTTTTGAATGGGATCTTCATTTAACTCAACTACAATTAGGTATTGCAACCGAAAAACCTCAGTTAATTACTGAATATATTCAATGGGCAAACCAAAAAGCACAGCATTGGCCTCGTCCCGCATTATTTGAAAACCTAATACTTGCGTACACAGCACAAGGTAATACCGATCAAGCAGCCCAAGTGACACATGAAGCGCAACAATTATTTCCAAGTATCAGTCAGCTTAGCGACGCAACTTCATCAGCGAAGTAACCATCAATGGCTATTACAATGGCCATTGATGGTTCATCACTCTATTTATTTTAACGTGCTTTCAAGGGCTTTCAGACACAAAGCAACGTTTTCACTGCGCGCAGCATAGCCCATTAACCCAATACGCCATGCTTTACCTGCGAGTGTGCCTAATCCCGCACCAATCTCAAGATTATAGCGTTCTAATAAGGTCGATCTTACCGCGGCATCATCGATACCTTCAGGAATATACACCGCATTAAGCTGTGGCAGTCGATACGCGTCTTCAACCACAAATTGAATTCCTAGCGTTTCAAGTCCTGTTTTTAATTCAAGATGCGCTCGGTGATGTCGCTGCCATGCTTGCTCTAAACCTTCATTGTGTAACAACACTAATGCTTCATGTAATGCATATAAGCTATTGACGGGCGCGGTATGGTGATAGCTACGCTTACCTTCACCACCCCAATAACCCAGCACTAAACTTTGATCCAAAAACCAACTTTGGACTGGTGTTTTACGTTGTTGAATTTTAGCAATTGCTTGCTCGGAAAACGTCAGTGGCGACAATCCTGGCACACAAGATAAGCATTTTTGACTGCCCGAATAAACCGCATCCAGTTGCCATTCATCCACCAGTAAAGGTACACCACCTAATGAAGTCACGGCATCGACAATGGTTAAACAGCCATACTTTCGCGCAATTTCAGCCAAAGTTTTAGCATCAGATAGCGCGCCCGTTGACGTTTCTGCATGTACAAACGCGACAATTTTAATCTCAGGATCGGCGTGTAATGCTTGCTCAACTAAAACTGGCGAGACGGGCTCCCCCCATGCATTATCAACCATGATTGCGATGCCACCACAACGTTCAACGTTCTCTCGCATGCGGTCACCAAAGACACCATTACGGCAAACTAAGACCTTATCACCCGCCTCAACTAAATTAACAAAACACGCTTCCATGCCAGCACTACCCGGTGCTGATACTGCAATCGTAAACGTATTTTTAGTTTGAAAAGCGTATTGCAGCAGTTGTTTAAGCTCATCCATCATTTTAATAAACAATGGATCAAGATGGCCAATTGTCGGCCGACTTAGGGCTTGTAATACTTGCGGATAGATATCAGAAGGACCCGGTCCCATAAGTGTTCTTTGAGGTGGTATAAAACTGGTGATAGACATAGATTCAACTCCATTAAATCATGATTATTATCAATAAGGTGATAGCACGATAGTGGTCACTACAGAGTATTAGAGCAACACAAAAGCCGCAAGTAATAACCCAAAACCCTGTCATAAATACATACTTTTTATTAACCTTAAATAAATCATCATTTAACAATTGACAACTAAGGGCGATTTCCTATTCAATGACAACAGTGATTATTCACTACAGAAGAGGTGCGTGACTGCCTATTACCTCCTCGACAATGGACGTCGGGAATTCTTCCGAAGCAAAAGCCGACCTTGCACGATTGACAACAAAAGGGAGAACACCGTAATGAGCATGATTCCGACCACGACAACAAATCCATTAATTGTGGCTAAATTTGGCGGCACCAGTGTTGCCGATTATGCAGCAATGTGCCGCAGTGCAAATATTGTTATTACCAATCCACACACCAAAATAGTGTTAATAAGTGCTTGTTCAGGCGTAACTAATTTACTGGTTGCCTTAGCTAATGGCATTAGTGATATCACGCTACGCCAGCAACATTTACAGCAATTAACTGATACTCACCAACAGATACTGAATCAACTACAGCACCCACACACGGTCAGTGATGCTATTTACGCATTATTCGATGATATAACCTCAGCTTCTGCACAAGCAGCAATTGCATCATCCCCCCAACTCACGGATAAATTAGTCAGTCATGGCGAGCTATTATCAACCTACCTCTTTAACCAAATTTTAGTTGAGATGAATGCCGCTGCCATTCGATTTGATATTCGTGATGTAATGCGTACCGACACCCAGTTTGGTAAAGCGATTCCACAGCCAGATCTTATTCGTCAATTAGCTCAACAGCATCTACTCCCGCAACTAGTCAGTCATATTGTGGTCTCGCAAGGATTTATTGGCCGTGATAGTCAAGGTAATACCACCACTCTAGGACGCGGTGGGAGTGATTACAGTGCCGCATTAATTGCAGAAGCCGTTGATGCTACAACGTTAGAAATCTGGACTGATGTACCGGGGATGTACACCACTGATCCACGCATTACCGCAGCCGCTAAGCCTATTAAAGAAATCAGTTTTAGCGAAGCCTCTGAAATGGCCAATTTTGGAGCGAAAATACTGCATCCATCAACACTGGTGCCCGCAGTTCGCCAACAGATCCCAGTCTTTGTCGGCTCATCAATAGCACCGCAACAAGGTGGAACATGGATCAGAAAAACCGTTGAACAAGCACCACTATTTCGAGCATTGGCGTTACGTGGCAATCAAACCTTGGTGACTTTAACTAGTCTCAATATGTTTCAAGCTTATGGTTTTTTAGCCGAAGTATTTCGTATTTTGGCAGAACATAAAATCTCAGTCGATTTAATTACCACCTCCGAAGTTAGCGTTTCATTAACCCTTGATCAAACCGATACTGGCGGCGGTGCACCGACCTTACCCTTAGCCGCCGTTGAACAGCTCAATCAATTATGCCGCGTCGATATTGAACAAGGTTTGTCGTTAGTGGCATTGATAGGGAATCATATGAGTGACAGTAAAGGCTCCGCTAAGCATATCTTTGGCGCTCTTGATGCGTATAATTTACGTCTTATTTGTTATGGTGCTAGTCCGCATAATCTGTGTTTTTTAGTCAATGAAGCCGATGCTAAATCTGTCATAACAACACTGCATCAGCAACTTTTAGAATAACCACTATCAGCACCAACAAGAAAAAAAAACCAAAAAAGGCGCAACGTTTGCGCCTTATTTATTTTAACCTAATAATTTTATGACAAATTAGGCCCTAACCACTTTTCAGCTTCAATTAAATCCCAACCTTTACGATCTGCATAACTTTCCAACTGATCATGTTGGATCTGCGCGACCGCAAAATAACGCGCATCTGGATGTGAAAAATACCATCCTGATACCGCCGCACCTGGCCACATCGCATAGCTCTCGGTCAACACCATTCCTGTATTGGCTTCTGCATCCAATAACTGCCAAATCGCCCCTTTTTCGGTATGCTCTGGGCAAGCTGCATAGCCAGGAGCTGGACGAATACCCTGATACTTTTCACGGATCAAATCATCATTACTAAGATCTTCATCCGCTGCATAGCCCCAAATTTGTTTACGTACCATTTGGTGCATACATTCAGCAAACGCTTCTGCTAATCGATCCGCCACCGCTTGAACCATGATCGCGTTATAATCATCACCCTGCGCTTTAAACTGATCAGCAATGTCATATTCACCAATACCTCCTGTCACGGCGAACGCACCAATCCAGTCCGCTTTACCACTCCCTTTAGGGGCAATGTAATCTGATAAACAATAATTGGGACCTTTGGGCTTCTTGGTTTGTTGGCGTAAGCCATGCAGTACCGTTAATACTTCTGTGCGCGTTTCATCCGTGTAAACTTCAATATCATCACCAATATTATTTGCAGGGAATAAACCACAGACGCCATTGGCTTTGATCATGCCTGTGCGTTCAATATCATCGAGGATCTGATTTGCATCTTCAAACAACTTAGTCGCTTCAACCCCCACCACCTCATGGCGTAAAATGGTTGGATATTTTCCACTTAATGACCAAGTCATAAAAAATGGCGTCCAATCGATATATTGACGTAATTTAGCAACCGGAAAATCAGTAAAGGTATGCACGCCAGCTTTTTTAGGCGCTGGCGGCGTGTAATTAACCCAATCAAGGGCGACAGCATTAGCTCGAGCTTGATCAAGTGTGATCGGTGGTGTTCGTGGTTTTTTACGCGCATGTTGTTCACGTACAACATCATATTCAGCGGCTAAGCGCTCTACAAATGCTGGTTTTTGTTGTTCA
Organism: Photobacterium carnosum; assembly: GCF_002849605.1. Lineage (GTDB taxonomy): Bacteria > Pseudomonadota > Gammaproteobacteria > Enterobacterales > Vibrionaceae > Photobacterium > Photobacterium carnosum. The sequence goes on along the minus strand of NZ_NPIB01000008.1, from coordinate 5,873 downwards.
GACAACAACGCAGAGCAAACGCCAACCGCCCGCGAGGCATTAGAGACATACACCACTGGCTGTTGATAATTTTGTTCAATTTTTACTGCGGTATGTGCTTTTGAGGTAGTCGCTCCGCCAATCAGTAACGGCACCTCAAAACCTCGACGCTGCATTTCTTTAGCCACATAGACCATTTCATCAAGCGAAGGGGTGATCAAACCACTCAATCCAATAATATCAACATTCCGTTCTTGAGCGACCTGCAAAATTTTATCGCATGAAACCATGACACCTAAGTCGATAATTTCATAGTTATTACATTGAAGTACCACCCCAACAATATTCTTACCAATATCGTGTACATCACCTTTTACCGTGGCTAATAAAATCTTACCATTGGTATATCCGGCTTGCTTTTCCGCATTAATGTACGGCTCTAAATGGGCAACGGCTTGTTTCATAACACGAGCAGATTTAACGACTTGAGGTAAAAACATCTTACCTTCACCAAACAAGTCACCAACGACATTCATCCCCGCCATCAAAGGACCTTCAATCACTTCTAATGGCTTATCCGCATTCACTCGAGCCAGTTCAGTATCTTCAACAATAAACTCAGTGATCCCTTTAACTAAAGCGTGCTCTAATCGTTTATCAACAGGCCAACTGCGCCACTCTTGCAGGGTACGATCTTCTTCAACGGCACCACTATCACGATAATTAGCGGCGATATCGAGTAGGCGATCAGTACTATCATCACGACGATTAAGCACTACATCTTCAACCGCATTACGCAATTCATCAGACAGATCATCATAAATCGCTAACTGACCCGCATTAACGATCCCCATATCCATGCCATTTTTAAAGCAGTAATATAAAAACACCGCATGGATCGCTTCTCGAACAGGGTTATTACCCCGAAATGAAAACGACACATTGGACACGCCGCCAGAAATCATCGCATGGGGTAAAGTACGTTTAATCTCAGCAATAGCTTCAATAAAATCAACCGCATAATTATTATGTTCTTCAATGCCTGTCGCAATCGCAAAAATATTGGGATCAAAAATAATATCTTCAGCAGGAAAACCCACTTCATCGACCAATATATGATAAGCATTAGTACAGATTTCAATTTTACGCTCGCGAGTATCAGCCTGACCCACTTCATCAAATGCCATTACAATCACTGCTGCGCCATAACGACGTAGCAACTTAGCTTGCGCAATAAAGTTCTCTTTGCCTTCTTTGAGTGAAATAGAGTTAACAATCGGTTTGCCCTGAACACATTTAAGTCCAGCTTCAATAATCTCCCACTTCGAGGAATCAACCATAATTGGCACTTTGGCTATATCTGGCTCTGTTGCACACAAATTAAGAAAGCGCACCATTGCCGCCTGCGCATCCAACATGCCTTCATCCATGTTGATATCAATAATTTGCGCGCCAGATTCCACTTGCTGACGAGCAACATCTAATGCTTCATCATAAAGTTCATCTTTAATTAAACGCTTAAAACGTGCAGATCCGGTGACATTGGTCCGTTCACCAACATTAACAAATAAACTTTCAGCTTCAATAGTCAGCGGCTCTAACCCCGATAATCGACACGCAACTTTAATTTCAGGTAACACGCGAGGTTTAATATTCTTGGTAACTTGATACATCTGTCGAATATGTTCAGGAGTAGTACCACAACATCCGCCAACTAAATTTAAAAAGCCTTGTTGCGCCCATTCTTTAATATGCTCAGCCATTTCATCGGCTTCAAGATCATACTCACCAAATGCATTAGGCAATCCAGCATTTGGGTGGGCTGATACTGCACATTCAGAAATACGTGATAACTCAGCCACATATTGGCGTAATTCATCAGGGCCGAGGGCGCAATTTAAGCCAAAGGAAATCGGCTTTACGTGGCGCAAAGAATTATAGAAAGCTTCAGTCGTTTGACCAGAAAGCGTACGCCCAGAGGCATCAGTAATGGTGCCTGAAATCATCACAGGAAGCTCATATCCAAGCTCTTCAAAAACCCCCGTGACCGCAAAAGCACAGGCTTTGGCATTCAGAGTATCAAAAATGGTTTCAATCAAAATAATATCGACGCCACCTTTGATTAACGCGTGGGTAGACTCGCTATAAGCAATCACCAACTCATCAAAAGTGACATTTCGAAACCCAGGATCATTCACATCGGGAGAAATAGAACAGGTACGGTTCGTTGGTCCTAGAACTCCAGCCACAAAACGGGGTTTATTCGGGGTTTGTGCCGTCCATTCATCTGCTGCCTCACGAGCAAGCGTTGCTGCGGCAAAATTAATGTCGGCACTGAGGCTTTCCATATCATAGTCAGCCATTGCAATGGTGGTCGCGTTAAAGGTGTTGGTTTCTAAAATATCAGCGCCAGCTTCAAGATACTCGAGATGAATATCTTTAATTAATTGCGGCTGAGTTAAAACTAATAGATCATTATTACCTTTAAGATCAGCATGCCAATCACTAAATCGTTGGCCTCGATAATCTTGCTCGTCGAACTTATAACTTTGAATCATGGTGCCCATGCCACCATCAATGATCAAAATCTGCTGTTCAAGTCGCTTATGCAGTACATCCTTGTCTTTTAACACTACATTATATCCTTATAATCCATTACAGCTTGATAACATCCTATCACAATTCAAATAGGAATCTAGACGTCCAAACATGTACAATGGCAAAATAAGTTAATTAACGATAGCCATTACTAACTGATGGTTTTACTATCACAAACCATTAAATCTACTCAATAATTTAATCTAGAGGTTTTGCATGTCGGTTTACAACACCCTCTGCTTCCTAGCTGCAGCAGCAATGCTTATAGCTTTTATAAACAGTAAGATAGGTAAGATGCAAACCACCATCGCCATTACGGCTGGTTCTCTTATCTTATCGCTACTTATTATTTTTGCAGGCCATAATGGCTGGTTTCATCTTGAAGATATTGCTTCAACCCAGATGGGAAAAATCAACTTTGAAGACTTTTTGTTAAAAGGGATTTTAGGATTTTTGCTCTTTGCAGGTGGGCTTGGTATTAAATTGCCACACCTCAAAGAGCAAAAATGGGAAATCACTACCTTAGCTTTAGGTTCCACACTCTTTTCAACCTTTTTTATTGGCTTTAGCTTATGGGGTATTTGTCAGTTACTAGGGATCCAACTTGATCTTATTTACTGTTTATTATTTGGCTCACTGATCTCACCAACTGACCCCATTGCCGTACTTGCTATTGTTAAAAAGATGAACGCCCCTCGCCGAATCTCGACTCAAATCGAAGGTGAGTCATTATTTAATGATGGTTTTGGTTTAGTTATCTTCGTAACTCTATTTACCGTCGCTTTTGGTAATCAAACGCCAACAGTCTTAAGCGTGACCCAATTATTCTTACAAGAAGCGATAGGCGGCATTGTTTATGGTTTCATTTTAGGTTTAATCTTCCATTACCTTATCTGCTCGACTAACGACCACTCAATGGAATTATTATTAACCATTGGTATTCCAACGGCTGGTTATGCTTTTGCTGAAATTATCCATGTATCAGGCCCACTCGCCATGGTTGTCTCTGGCATTATGATCGGCAACTGGACGCGCTATATTGGCTTTTCAAAAGAAAGTGAAGAGCACCTTGATCACTTCTGGGAATTAGTTGATGAGTTCCTAAACGGTCTATTATTCTTACTTATTGGTATGACCATGCTTGAATTCAGTTTTCACCAAGAGGACTGGATATTAATGGCAATTGCAATTCCATTGGTATTACTAAGCCGTTATTTAAGCGTAAAACTGCCTTATATTGGCTTTAGCCATTACCGTCAATATAATCCAATGTCAGTTAAGATTCTAACGTGGGGAGGGTTACGTGGTGGTTTAGCACTCGCAATGGCCATGGCGGTACCTGCGGGAGTGATCGTTATTCCAGCAAAAGATATTGATGTCAGAGAAATCATCCTTGTCATGACCTACTCAGTGGTAGTTTTCTCTATATTGATTCAAGGTTCAACAATTACCGCATTAATTGAAAAAGCCAAACTATGGGAAAAACAGAATAAACATTAATTTCTGCCTCACTCATAAATAATAAAAAGGCCAGCTAACTAAGCTGGCCTTTTTATTAATCTTTGGTAAAACTGGCTTCTGAAAAATGCGCCAAATCATAAGGTGTCTGTTGGTAAACACAATAATTAAGCCAATTACTAAAAAGTAAATGACCATGACTACGCCAACTCGCAACAGGTACGCTATTAACATCATCATTAGGATAGTAATTTACAGGAATCGTTGGCTCCATCCCTTGCTCACTATCACGAACAAATTCATGATGGAGTGTATCGACATCATATTCAGGATGACCCGTAACAAAGACATTACGCTTATCTTTAGTCGCCGCTAAATAAACACCGGCTAGATCAGATGTCGCTAAAATATCTAAGTCAGTATGTGTACTTAGATAATCTGCAGAAAAATCAGCATAACGAGAATGGGGGGCAAAAAAGGTATCATCAAAACCACGCAACACCGGGTGATGGCAATCATGAATACGATGATGATAAACCCCAGACAGTTTTTCTTTACGTGTACGCTTAGGCAAATCATACAACAACTTCAATCCTGCTTGAGCAGCCCAGCAGACAAACAATGTTGAGGTCACATGATCCTTAGCCCAATTCATGATCAGCTGAATTTCTTCCCAATACAGTACATCTTCAAACTGCACTAACCCTAGTGGCGCTCCCGTCACAATCAACCCATCAAAATTACGATCTTTCACCATTTCAAATTGACGATAAAACGTATCTAAATGTTCCTGAGGAGTATTTTTTGTCGGTCTGTTATCAATCCGTAATAACTCAACATCCACTTGTAATGGGCTATTAGAAAGTAAGCGTAAAAACTGGGTTTCAGTCTCAATCTTCTTTGGCATCAAGTTTAGTAATAATACTTTCAGTGGTCGAATACCCTGACTCGCAGCACGTGCTTCCGTCATAACAAAGATATTCTCACTTCTTAAAATATCTGTTGCTGGTAAACGATCCGGTATTTTAATTGGCACTTTGGTTTTCTCCTTACCCCAAAATGGCTTTAGCCGTCTAGATATCTAGTTAAAGCTATAGAAAAAACAATATTGGTGCAAGTAAAATCCCATAACCTCGATCGATATTAAATTGAGGTGTGATTTTAATAAATAAAAAATAATGAGGAATAATCAGGGGGAATAAAAACATTGAAAAGCTAGAAATGAAAAAACCCAGCCGAAGGCTGGGTTTTAAAGAGGTATTTAGCAATGTCCTACTCTCACATGGGGAGACCCCACACTACCATCGGCGCTACAACGTTTCACTTCTGAGTTCGGCATGGGATCAGGTGGTACCGCTGCGCTATGGTTGCTAAAAAAATGAATGGTGCTAGTACCCAGAGTCGAACTGGGGACCTCACCCTTACCAAGGGTGCGCTCTACCAACTGAGCCATACCAGCACACAAAGCTGTTATGAATCTGCAAGTGCAAATTCTAAAATTTGAAGCCTGGCGATGTCCTACTCTCACATGGGGAGACCCCACACTACCATCGGCGCTATTACGTTTCACTACTGAGTTCGGCATGGGATCAGGTGGGTCCATAATGCTATGGTCGCCAAGCAAATTCTGTTTTATTTATCGCCTTATGGCAATAAATAGCAATCTGGGAAAAATCTGACTAGTTGTTCTCACACTCATTCAAGCGTTTGTAGAGTCCGTCTCTTCTCTTTAGAGAAGAAAAACCCCTTGGGTGTTGTATGGTTAAGCCTCACGGGCAATTAGTATCAGTTAGCTCAATGCCTCGCAGCACTTACACACCTGACCTATCAACGTTGTA
>NZ_NPIB01000075.1 GCF_002849605.1 Photobacterium carnosum | reverse complement strand
AAAGATGATCGCCCAAAGGTTTTTAATATTCAGCAAAATGGTGAATTAACAGAGCAGAAAAAATGGCGCGCCATTGACAAGGTTAAGGGGTTAACTTTAGGCTCTACTGAGAAACTAGCATTGGCTGATAAACAGGCCGAGCACGATAAAAAAATAAGAGATCAAGCAAGACAAGAAGCACTTGCTGAACTCCGAAAGGGGTTTGGAAATCATGCCTAAAACTATTAGAGAACTTGCTGATGAATTGGGCGTTTCAAAGCAGGCTATATGGCAAAAGATAAAAAGAGATGCGTCAATCGATTTACGTCAATTTACATCAACAAAAGGCAATACTGTTTACGTTGATGTTGATGGGCAAAAAGCTAATAAAGCAATGTTCTCAAACGATTCGTCAACAAGATACCGTCAACAAAAAGATGATGTTGACGACAACAAAAAAGATGCGGTTGATGGACAAGATGAAGTGAAATTCCTTCGAAATTTAGTATCAGAAATTCAATCTGAAAAGAAAGAGTTACATAAGTTACTAGATCAGCAACAAAGATTGGCCTTACAGGACAAACAACTGCTCGAAGAATACAAGGCAGAAATTAAGGACTTGAAAGCCTTAACGATGGCACCACATGATGATGGTGAAAAAAAGATGGCAGCACAAAAACAACCGGAACCAGAACATAGCACTCCTGATTCGCAACCTAAACCTAAAAAGTGGTGGCGTTTTGGTAAATAGTTACAACTAAAAAATAAAAGAAGACTAGTTAAATAGCGGAAGATAAATTTGAACAATCTGTAGCTGCCAAGCTAAAGGGTGAGGGCTGGGACTGTCCCACAGATTATTCTGGTGGGTAGATTGTAAAATTAATCCGAACGCTGTTCGGACAAAAAAGATCAGCTTCCTTTAAAATGGTGTTTACCACAAACCCATCTTTTAGGAGCTGATCTTTTGTCTAGTATAACCTATTCCGAACGAATTAAAATCGAAACCTTTTGTGAACTAGGGCTG
>NZ_NPIB01000074.1 GCF_002849605.1 Photobacterium carnosum | reverse complement strand
TTGCACCAACTTGCGCCAAGCTTGCTGGTAGCATAATAATACCGGAACCCATCATGTTAACTGCAACAAGTACAGTTAAGCCGACAAGGCCCATTTTTTTAGTGCCAGTATCTGATGACATTATATTCACCTGTGATTGGAAGAGATGTAAATCATATTTAAAATAGGATTTATATTAATATAAATAAAACCAGATCCATGGTGAGTTATTTATTATATAAAGGAAGTTAATTACTTTATTTAAATCATTATAAAATAATTAAAATATAACGCTTAATAGAAGAGTTATATTTTAAGTCGGATACTTAACCTTGCTTTCGAGACATATAATGCGCTGTTTTGATAAAAATAAAACAGTAAAAACGGAATGAATCATTGCATTTTTAATGACCGTTATTACTTTTAGTATCGTTATTCGACCATTATTTTTAACAAATAGTATTAAAATGTAATTCATTGCATTTTTTTGCGATTAAAGTGCTTTATTTACAACAAGTTGAAATTCTCACTCTGTGGTAATCTAAAAACTTAAAAAATAACATGAAAAATAGTTATGTAATATTATTGAGAAGATATTCACTATTAAAGATCGAATTTTTTTTTGAATGGGGAGTTAAGAAAAATTTAATTTGTATAAATTATAATTATGTCTAAGTCGATGACTGAATACTTGTAAAAAATCCCCCGCAGTTACCTGCGAGGGATTGATAGGCTGTCACACTAGTGCATTAAGCGATTATAGTGCTTCTTTTTTGATACAAAGAACGTGGTATTTACCGTCTTCGATTTCTGCGCCTTCAGTTTCGTGTTCGAAACCAGGGAATTCAGCATCCCATGCTTCTAGTGCTTTCAAGTACTGGATTTGAGGACTTGTGTTATCACCGAAGTTTTCGCCACCCATTAGCATTGGGATGCCTGGTGGGTAAGGGATAACAGAGTTCGCTGCAACGCGGCCAACAAGTTTATCCGAAGCCACTAGCTCTACGTCATCTGATACGACGAACTGGTAAG
>NZ_NPIB01000073.1 GCF_002849605.1 Photobacterium carnosum | reverse complement strand
AACTTGGATATAAAGTCCATTATAAGGTTCTTAATGCTTTGGATTTTGGTGTACCTCAAAAACGTGAGCGAACATTTATTGTTGGATTCTTGGATCATGATATTCCTTTTGAATTTCCGATTAAAAAGGAAAGTTATGATTTATCAAAGGTTTTAGAACCTGATGAATTAGTACCTGATAATTTTTTTGTAAGTGATGAAATTCGGAACAATCGTCAAGAAAACTTGAGCAGGATTGCCCCTTATCCAAGTATTTGGCATCAAAATATTTCGGGTAATGTGTCACCACTTCCTTATTCTGGCGCTCTTAGATCTGGTGCTTCTCATAATTATTTATTGGTTAATGGCTATCGACGCCTAACATCGAGAGAAATGCTAAGAATACAAGGTTTTCCTGAAGATTATCGTATAGTTGTTTCTCATACACAGTTAAAAAAACAAGCAGGTAATAGTGTTGCGGTTCCTGTAATTAAGGCTATAGCTGAGAGTATGATTCAAGCCATGAAACAGAAGCGTCTTAACGTGGCTTGAAAAAATATAATATTATCTTTATAGGTAAATATTTTTATTATGAAAGAATCTAGCTAGGCTAGATCCTTTGTTATTAAACGCTTTTATTTGCTGTCTCAAAGTGGGCAATATTGGGTTAAAGTCATTTTTATTTAATTGTTACCCAGCTTTGATTAAATCCAATTTCCTTTATTACTACATCAAAATCTAAAGGTTCTGGTTTTTTGATTGTAAACCTTAGTGCATCATCTGGAACTGAGTAAATTATTGTAAATTGACTACCATCTGGCTGCCATGTAAAGCAATGAGTTCCATTTACATGACCTTCAAAGTTCCCATTATTATTAACAGACCAAGTGATAGTTTTTGA
>NZ_NPIB01000072.1 GCF_002849605.1 Photobacterium carnosum | reverse complement strand
CCTGATTACCACTATTTAACAGCCACTGTTAAATTATCTCCTATACTTCAATATATTGAAGTATAGGAGTGACGTTATGCCTAAGAATTCAATCCAATTTCAGAAAGGCTTTTCTATACCCGTATTTATGCAAATGTATGGGACAGAAATGCAATGTAGAGAGCGTTTATTTAATATTCGATGGAAAAATGGTTACGTTTGCCCTAACTGCGCTTCTAAAAGCTATTGTGAACTTAAATCACGCTCATTATATCAATGTAATAAGTGTCATCATCAGACATCATTGACGGCAGGTACTTTATTTTCTCATTCAAAATTACCGTTAACTAGTTGGTTTTTAGCTATTTATCTCATCACTCAAGATAAAAACAGTATTTCAGCATTAGAGCTAAAGCGTAAATTAGGGGTTTCTTATAACACAGCATGGCGAATAAAACATAAGCTCATGCAAGTGATGAAAGAGCATGATGATAATCGAAAGTTAGGCAATATCGTGCAATTGGATGATGCATATATTGGAGGTAAACAAAAAGGAAAGCGAGGACGTGGTGCCAAAGGTAAAACACCTTTTGTATCAGCGATCTCTTTGAATGAAGAAGGTCATCCTATTTATATGCGGCTAAGTGTTGTTTCTTGTTTTAAAAAACAAGAAATTACAGATTGGGCTAAAAAGCATTTACAAGAAAAAACGTTAGTCATATCAGATGGTTTGCCCTGTTTTAATGGTCTGTTAGCAGCAGATATTATTCATGGTTCATTATCAAAAAATGGTAAAGAACTTCACCAATATGAAGCTGCATTTTATTGGGTCGATACAATGATTGGTAACGTTAAAAATTCTATAAAAGGGACATATCACGCAATTAGAGAAAAACATATTCCTCGTTATCTTGGTGAATTCTGTTTTAGATTTAATTATCGGTTTCGAGTTGAAGATATATTCAATACGCTGATTAAATGTGGTGCAAAATCACCACCGATGCCAGAGAAATTATTAACTCTGGCTGAGTCTCGGTGGTAATCAGG
>NZ_NPIB01000071.1 GCF_002849605.1 Photobacterium carnosum | reverse complement strand
GGTCAGGTGGTGATTGATATCACTGATGGCGCTGATGCGGGCGGTAATGAGCACGGTGAAATCACGATCACTGAAGGTGACTTAACCCCTCAAGTTGGCGAGCAAGGCTATCCTGTTTCAGGCTCTACGACAGTAGTAATTGAAGCGGGGGCAGACCGTTTAGATCCCACCAAGGTCACCATCGATCCAAAACAATTAACAACGTTAATTAGCGAATTAGAATCAGAGTTAACCACTGGTAATAATGAAGCGATCAGCTTCCATTATGATGCTGCAACAGGCGTGTTAATCGGTAACACTGCGGCAGGTGAGCAGGTTGTGACGGTGTCATTGAATGCTGTACAAGCGGCTAATGGTCAAGACATCGATGTAAAACTAACTATCACCCAAGAAAAGCCGTTGAACCATGTAGATAATGGCAACCAAGGCTTAGTCGATAGCATCAACGATAAGATCACCATTGATGTGCCGATTCAGGTGCAAGACACCGATGGTGATTGGTTACAAAAGCCTGCCAATGTTGATATCACTATCAAGGATGGCGCCAACCCAGAATTTGGTACTGATATGGGTACCAGTATTGATGAAACCACCGAGGCGGATAAGATCATTGCGGGTCAGATCCCACTCGATGTGGGCTCGGATGATATCCAATCTATTCACTTTAATGCCGCGCAAGACGGTCTTGCCAATATCACCAGCAATGGTGAAGCGACCACATATAACGTTAACGGTAATGTATTAACGGTGGTGGATGCACAGTCACAACCAGTGATGGTGGTGACGATCGCTAATGACGGTACTTATACCGTTAAAGTGACCGGACCTATTGATCAAAACAGTGCCGATATTGCTGACATTAAATTGGCTGTGACGGCAACCGATAAAGACGGTGATACCGCTAATGGTGAATTAAATATCACTATCAACGACGGCAGTGATGCGGTTGGTGGCGAGAATATTGATATCACGCTGACAGAAGGTGATCGTGATGTTGATGGTAGCGGTACTAGCACTGGTGGCATTGATACCACGTACCCTGTGGAACAAAG
>NZ_NPIB01000070.1 GCF_002849605.1 Photobacterium carnosum | reverse complement strand
ATAACATGACTTTGAGTTAGAAACGCCTGTATTTAACAGTATGCATCTAACGCGCACTACGTGATCACTGTTCATTCAGAACGGATAGGATAATGGGTATTTTGAGAGATTTTGTGCGGATAAAACGGTAAAAAAGTGACGTTGTTATTTTGTTATCAGTGTTACCCGATCCCAAAATGAAAGTTTGACCGGTGTTTATTAGGAATTGACAACAAAGTAATGTTTTCTGAGTTCGAATACGTGGGCCTGGTTAATCGAGGTACGAGATTATCCAAGCACCACGTATCGACAAGCGTAGCGCGTCAGTATTAATGAGAATCGGTTCATGTGGAAAAGTAGGACAGACAAGCTGCCCCAACTTTACACACAATCACCTTATTCAATATCGAGTACAGGATTAGTTTGTGCTCCGCACACAAACAATAAGGTTTCTTTTAAGATTACCTAGAAAGCAAAACAGCCCGAAAACGGGCTGTTATCTGATAAGGCTTGTTGTTTCGCGATCACTCTACTGAAAGTTTAAGATACTTACTTACTGTACTGGCTGAAACATTAAGATCATCTGCAATCCCACGATTAGACAATCCTTGAGCTTTTTTATTTATAATTGCAGTAAGTAGTTGTTGATTTTTAGATTGAGGACGACCGCCACCTTTTGATATTCGCCCAGCCTTAGCTTTATTCTCAAGAGAACCAGCTAAACCACCTTTACGCCCCTTGATAGCCTGAGATTCACGGAATTTTTCAGGGCTAAAATGGCGGATAACAAAATTAGCGATCGATTTAGAGATACTTTTCACTTCGGAGTAAGGCAACGGCTCGATAAATTGAGCATTTAAAGCCTCTGTATGACTCACTACAGCATCTTGCCATTTACTCTTATAGTCAGGCGACCAATATTCTCGAACTTCCTTATATGCCCAATGAGCCACATTCTCGAACAACTCACAATTACGCCCTAATCCATGACTCTCTTTACCCCTTAATGGGTGTCCTGTCAGATCAACGAAATCAGCCAAATAATCGAGAGTGTACTTTTCATCAGTCCACCATGTTGTTT
>NZ_NPIB01000007.1 GCF_002849605.1 Photobacterium carnosum | reverse complement strand
CTAAATTAGCAGCATCGTGTTTGAATGCGACTGAATAAGTTGTTCGAGCTTTTTTCATTATGTACACCATTTTGATATTAAGAGTATTTTATCCTATTTAGGTGTACAAGTTCATTAAGCCACAACAATTGGACAATAATAAAACCCCACAAAAAAGCCCCATCACTAACAGCAATGGGGCTATTTAATTCAATAAGAATAAACCTTAACGGCGGCGCATTTTTAAGAACAATGCACCAGCACTTAAATTGCTGCCATCAAGTTCTAGTTTACGGTTTACCACGATAGGGAAGTTCTTACCTACACGTAAGCAAACGCGATCTGCTAGCACTTCATTAGCAAAGTCACTACCTGCAAGGGTAACGGCTTTAATGCCACCAGTTTCGTCCATACGTTCGATCCAGTTAGCAATATAGTCTGCTAGTGAGTCCATCACACCAAAGGCGAGTTTGTCGTAATTAACTTCATCAACGACCAAACAGAAACTCATTAAACTGCCGACCATTTTTGCCCAATCAATGGTTCGTTTGTTATCGACCATATCTAATGGAAAATCGACACGGTGACCTTGATTGTCAGCATTGTGGAGTGATTTAGCGATCAAGGCATCATTCAGATATTGAACACTATCATGACCTGTTTTAGATAAACCTAGTATCGTAGCTGCCAATGCAAATAAACCAGAAAGTTGGTTATTACACTCATTTAAGATTAATTTATTAAGCGCGTTATAACTTACAGGTATTTGATATTTAAATTTCGCTAATACTTCAGCTTGTTCACCAGCGGCTAATGTCGCAATCATTTCTGAGCCTGAATGCGGCAGGGTAGGCATGGTTAAGAAAGTCTCAGTGCGAGTAAATCTATCTTGACTAACAATCTCGCCTGCGGCATAGCGGCCAAAGTAAATAGCGGCACTATGACGACCCACTCCTGATTCTAACATTCCACCATGCAGTGCACAGATCGGAATAGTTTGTGCTGGTGCATCATTGGAATGATGAGGTTGATAATCAAAATGAATGCGACGCTTGCTCCAATAGGCATTTAAGCCATTGATGCAAGCTTGATCATGTAATGGTTCAACCGCTTTGAATGGCGCTAAAGGATTAATCACCGGATCGCTACAAACCTGACTCCAACCTTTATTAATTCGTGCAATTAAAGGTTGCTGATGATTGGTTTCAATGTGTAAATAATCGATACCACGTACACGGAGTATTTCAGTCAGTATTGTTAATACGCGGTTGTAGCTAAAGCAGAGATCATATAACGGTTGATCAAGCTGAGCGTGATGTTGTTTAGATCGAACAGTAACACGGGGTTTTTCTAAGCTCGATAACGCTAACACATGTAACGATGGCACAAGAAAGTGCATTGGTACATTATTAGGGTTACAAACAATGACTTGTTGACGCTGCTGGTGTGCGATGACAATAGGACCACGACTTAAATGAAATTCATGTTGTTGGTTATTAGCTAGCGGTAAGCTAAAGCTGACATGACCCGTATTCATTACCGTTTCAGCCCATTGCTGAATCTGTTGGCTAGTAATAGAGGGATCAACCAATTTTTCACCATGACAATGTGAACAAGTAATATCCACTTCACCAAATAATTCAGATTGGTTATCACCAAGAGCAGGTTCGCAATAACTACAAAAAGGCAGGTTATGCGCAGTTGTTATTAAGGGAACAATACGCCCTTCACGGTGACGAATTTCTTTGATTGAAGAGTCAATTAGCCAAATAGACAGTAAGAAATCTTTGGATATTTGATCAGCTAATGCTTCAAGTTGTGGTTGGGTGCCAACGGCTTCAATAAGGTAACGATTTTTATCATAAGCAATAGTGATTTCCACTTGTTGATTGGCTAAATAATCGTTACATAATTGCGCATAGAAAGGTACAGGGCGTGAACAGGTAAAAGAAAATTGAATTAATTTCATTGTTCAATGCCTCGTTTGTAAGCCGTAGGAATCAGGCTGTTAATATCAATATTATTCACTTTTTCGCACGTTATATCGAGAGCGGAAAGGTGCTTAATTAGTGCAGATTCCATAACAGGTATTGCTGCATTAATTTTAGAGGTTAGACCCATATGCATTGGCTCTAACACTGTTGGTGTAACGCCTAAAACATATGTTTTAGGACGATCGCCAACCAGCTCCATCATGATTAATGTTTGTAGCATTTCCACTTCGTGAGCACTACCTTGCCAATCGATTTCAGCAGGGGCTTTATCAAAGTCAAAGAAATACACTTCACCAGCATCTACATCTGCGGCATTCACTGTATCAACCACAACAAGGTGGTCATATTGGGTTAATGTCGGAATAAGACAATGTGCTAACGTACCGCCATCAATAAGATCAATCTGATGGTCGGGGTGCGTAAAGCGGTAATTTTCTGTGAGATAATTGACGAAATGTACGCCGACTCCTTCGTCGGCGTACAAGACATTGCCAATACCAAGCAGCAATATCTTCATTTGCGCTAGTGGCCTTTATTTTTTGAGTGACTATTTTGATGAGCATGATGCTGAACGGGATGATTGCCGTTATCTGTTTTTTTTACGTTTACCGCGTGGTAATCATAACCAGACATAATGGCATCAGCAGAACCGTTACGGAAACGGATCCCTGTCCAAATCACCATATACACGTGGATCAATACAAAAATAATGAATGCCCAAGTAATATAATGGTGCCATTTACGTACTTCATCTAGCCCGCCCATCGCGTATGCGACCCATTGAGCAGGTTCCCACATCATGCCACCAATAAAGTGGTACACATTAGCATATAGCGTTAAGCCAGTCACACACATGAAGATGGCAGCGATAGAAATCCCTGCATAAACCATCAGTTGTAAAGGACCATAAGCGCCATGGTGCGGAGCATTACCCATCCAAAAATAGGCTTTGATCTGTTTTACCCAGCTTTTGGGACTCACGATATCTTGAATCGAGCGCCGTTCAACGTTGCTACGACTGAAAAAGAACAGATAGACACGAATCAGTGTTACGGCGATTAAAATAAAGCCTAATACTTCATGTGCTAAACGGATCCAGCCTTGTTCAAGCACATTGGTGCTATCGGGTGCGACTAAAAACGGCCAAGCAATATAAAAACCAGTAACGACTAGTCCAAAAACTGCAAAGGCACGTAGCCAGTGGCATAAACGAATAACGAATGAAAATACATAGGATCGTTTATACAACACAGTATTTGTTGACATGATAAATCCTTAGTTACATTGCCTGAGCTGGAATACGGAATTCACTAAGAGATTGACCTTTATAATCCATTACGTGTACTGAACACGCCATGCAAGGGTCAAATGAGTGAATAACACGTAATACTTCTAATGGTTTTTTCGGATCTTCAAGGTGTAATCCTACTAATGACGCTTCGTATGGACCAACCTTGCCGTTACCATCAATAGGGCCCGCATTCCATGTTGTTGGTACTACTGCTTGGTAGTTTTCAACTTTAGCATCTTTAATACGTAACCAGTGGCTTAAGAAACCACGTGGTGCCTCAATGATGCCAACACCTTTGTATTCTTTATTAGGATCAATCGTCGGTTCGATGTAAGTGGTATGATCTGAATTTAGGTTAGTAACCATAGATTCAAATGTTTCTAGACCATGACGAGAGATAGTTAATGAATGCAACATACGTGCAGCAGTACGACCAAGGGTGGTAAATAAAGCGCCTGCAGGTAGTCCTGTTTGTTTTAGGAAATCATTTACAACTGGTGTTACACGAGGGTTACCCTGTGCGTAGTTAACAACCATTGTTGCAAGTGGACCTACTTCAACAGGTTCGCCATTATAACGTGGTGATTTAACCCAAGAATATTTACCAGCTTCATTGATTGTTGGACGTTTACCAACAATAGTATCGCGCTCAATAAACGGTGTATGTTCAGGGATTGTAGTACCATCGTATGGATGTTGAGGCTTGTTAGCGTCATACCATGAGTGAGTCACATCTTCGGCAATTAGATTAATATCAATCTTTTCTGCTTTAGATAAATCTTTATTACGGATGACACCACTAACAAAAAGATGATCATCTGGGTTAAGTAAAATAGATTCACTACACATGAACGTATCAACGTTACAACCACCAAGAACACTTGGTGCAGTACCATAAGCCGCTGCTGCCATTAAAATATCAGCTTGGTATGCGCGTTCAACAAAGTCAGCAACATGTTGATATTTTTGCTTGAATTCTTGTAGGCGAGCAGGGTCTAGCATGTCACGTACACATGTTACACCACCAACAACAATCGATTGTGGGTGTGGGTTCTTACCACCCCAAACTGCCATTGATTCTGCTGCAATACGTTGAACTTCAAGAGCTTTAAGGTAGTGGCTTAAACCGATCAAGTTTTGCTCAGGCGTAAACTTGTAGGTTTTATTACCCCAGTAAGCATTAGCAAATGGACCTAACTTACCGGTATTGACTAAGCCTTGCACTTTTTCTTGTGCAGCACGTAAGTCGCCTTCACCAGCTGCTATTGGTGTTGCTGAGTACTTCATTGCTTCAGCCGCAGCTTTAGCAGGATCGGCACTTAATGCTGAAACAACATCTATCCAATCTAAACCATGCAGAATGTAGAAGTGCACAATATGGTCATGCAATTGTAGAGTCGTTAAGATCAAGCTACGAATGTATTTCGCATTGAGAGGAACTTGGGCATTAATTGCATCTTCAACAGCCAACGTACCACATAGGTAGTGTGATGATGTACATACACCACAGATACGTTGCATTAATAGGCCAACATCATACGGTGTACGGCCTTTCATAATAATTTCAAGACCACGGAACAGGGTAGATGATGCCCATGCTTTGTTGATCACGTTATTCGCATCAAGTTCAACTTCGATGCGTAAGTGGCCTTCGATACGAGTAATGGGATCGATAACGACGCGCTTGCTCATGGATTATTCCTCGACTTTTTTAGCAAAAATACTACTGACTGCGTGTGCACCAATACCAACGGCAGTGACACCTAAAATAACTGCACCAATGGTATCTGCGGTAGCATCTAAACCATGAACAGGTTGGCGACTTAATGGTTTTTCGAAATCTGCCATATCATCCCAAAAGTCAGGTTCTGAACAACCGATACAACCATGACCTGCAAGTACTGGCCAGCTAGTGTGAGCATTAAATCGCTCAGTAGGACAGTTGTTGTAAGTGTAAGGACCTTTACAACCCATTTTGAATAAGCAGTAACCTTGTTTGGCATTGTCATCACCAAACTGTGTTACGAATTCGCCAGCATCAAAGTGACCACGACGTTCACAGTTATCATGAACACGTGCGCCATAAGCCCATTTAGGACGGTTGAAAATATCTAATGCTGGTAAACGACCAAACATGATGAAGTACATTAATGTACCGGTAATGTTGGCTGGGTTAGGTGGACAACCTGCAACGTTAACCACTGGACGGTCAATAACCGTACCGACACTTTTCGCGCCAGTTGGGTTAGGACGAGCGGCTTGTACGCCACCGAAAGATGAACATGTACCGACACAAATAACTGCGGCAGCATCGGCTGCAACACGTTTAATTAGTGAGACACCTGTTTCGGCTTGGCTACCTATAGTAAGGAAAGTACCGTTATTTGCTGTTGGTACTGCACCTTCAGCGGCAAGTAGGTATTGACCTTTATAAGCTTTCATTGCGTTATCAAGATTTTCTTCTGCTTGATCGCCAGCGGCGGCCATGAGCACTTCTTGATATTCAAGTGACACATGTTCAAACAGTAATGTACTGATATCAGGTGTGGTGCTACGTACTAATGATTCAGAACAACCTGTACATTCGGCAAGGCTCAACCAGATAAGTGGAACACGGTCAGAAAGCTCTGCAGCCTCTGCAACCATGGTACTAAAAGGTAGCGGGAGTGCCAGTAATGAAGTGATGGTTGCACTCCAAATCATGAAATCACGACGGGTAAAGCCATTTTGTTCAAGTTTTTTCTGAAAAGATCCCTCACGAAGAGGTTTCGTATTTCGAAGCTCAGCAAGACGTTTCTGGCCGAGTTCAAAAAGGGCTGCATGCGAGTCCATGTATCAACCTTGTTAGCTATGATTAAATATACTTTAGAAGTATTACACACCAATTTTATGACTTAAATCAATAGAATTAGTTGATCTGAATCAGATTTTGAAAATTTGTGTGACAAAATAAAAAATCAAAAATGAACTTATGCATAAAATAATAAGTGGTAATGATAATTGCTATTATTTCAAAGTGTTATAGTCTGTTTTTGACCATTAACCCTATGATTAAAAATGATTTTATTTAAGCGGCGAATTGAATGTATTCGCTAAGGTTTTGCATTATTATGCAATATAAAAGGAAATTAAAATATAAATATTTTGAAAGAGTAGTTTGTTAAATTCTAAAATTAGAATTTTTTAGCAATGTGACATAAAAAACGGCCTTATTTGGTTAAATAAGGCCGTTTTAATGCGTGTAATGAAAGCTAAAAAAGCTTATTCACCAATAAGAAATTTCTTATCAAGCATGCAGAATGAAAGGAGTAGATTTGCAGCTGCAGCATAGAAGCCAAAGCGATCACGTATCTGGCATTCTTTAGCAAATAACGGTAACCAGTTTAGTAGCATTGTATTGATGAATGACAATTGTGATTGCATCAGAGCTTCACGTTGTTCTTCAGTTTTCTGCTGATTACCCATGATGATTAAATTACCCATGAAGTCTAATTCAATGGCAAGGTGATCAGCTGGTTCATTAAATTCTTTGCGCTGTGCAATATCAAATGATGCCATAAGCTCATGCATTTCTTGTGCGGGCTTATCGTTTAGTAATCCTGTTTTACCGACATACATTGAAGCGTAAGGCAACGCTCCTGATTTTGGTGTGCTTAAAAATAAACCACAAAAATCAGCGGCAAGTTCTAGTTGCTCGTCACTGCGAGCATTAGACTTTGTAATGGCTGCTCGAAAGTTATCAACGGGTGCTTTTAATTCCTCAGTCATACCAAGACCCGACAGGAAGGTATACATCTCACCGCCATGGTATTCATGTAGATCTGCATCACTTAATTCACGGGCGAAAAGTGAAGACATCCACCAATAGATTTCAGCTCGTTGTTCATTGAATGCGATAAATTCTTGCATGGTCACTCCAGACATAAAACATATTCAAATAAAGCAGTTAAGTAGAGTATACCTAACGGTTATTAGAATAGGTTCTAAAAAATGAAATAAAGGCGATGAAAATAAGATTCATCGCCTTTATGGATTGATTTATTCGGCTAACAATGGATTAATTATTTATCCATTGCAGGGAATAGTGGATCAATGCCAGTTTCATACGTCGGGCCGTTAAAACCAGTTACTTCAGGTACTGGGCCTGTGTATTTCTCAATATCAACCACAGCGGTGTGCGCTGATGTTGCTTGTGCTAGTTGAGAAGTACCGATATCTAACGTTAATACGTTTGGATCGCCGTAAGTACAGATTGTACCTGCTTTGCCGCCTTCTAATGGGCTATACCAAGCACCTTCATGAATACGACAAACACCTGGTGAGTAGTCTTCAGTAACAACCGCACCCGCTAATACTTGACCACGACCGTTAAAGACACGTACCAAATCACCCGATTTAATATTACGAGCAGCAGCATCTTGAGTATTGATGTAAATCGGCTCACGATCTGCAACAGCGTAAGTTGCACGGAAGTCAGTTGATGAACATAACTGTGAGTGCAAACGATTATTGGGGTGACAGCTTTGTAAGTGAAGCGGATAGACATCAGAGCGTGGACCACCGTGACTACGTTCTTCTTTTTCAAACCACATTGGGTGACCTTGACAGTCGTTATAACCCATATCTGCGATGGTCTTACAGTAGATCTCAATTAGACCTGATGCTGTACCTAGTGGCTCAAGATCCGGTTCGTTACGGAATGATTCGTGACGTACCCACTCTTTGCCCGCAGGGAATTCAATATAACCATCACCTTCCCAGAACTTAGAGAAGTTTGGCATACGAACACCGATACCACGGCCTTGCAAACGCGCACCGTTGTAGATTTCTTCGATGATTTCCATTTTTGTTTTACCGCCAGTAAATGCTTCTTCACGGTTGAAGCGTGCACATAGCTCACGGAAAATATCAAAGTCATCTTTAGATTCAAACATTGGCTCAACAATCTTACGTAATGCAAGGATACCTTTGTTGGAGTGGTTACCAAACTGCTCGATATCATCACGCTCGTAAGTGGTTGTTGCAGGTAAGACGATATCTGCAAAACGACATGTTGCTGTCCATTGGTGCTCGATAGAAACAACGGTCTCTAGTTTCGTCCACGCTTTGATCATACGGTTACGATCTTGGTGGTGAGCAAATGGGTTGTTACCGCTGAAGATCGCCATCTTCATGTATGGGAAGGTAATTTCGTTACCATTCCATTGAATCTTCGTACCTGGATTAGAGATACAATCAACAAAGCGCGCAACAGGAATTGTCTTAGCGTAACCTTTAAAAGAACCGTTGTAGATTGGCTCTACGCCTGTTACACCACTAAAGCCTGACATTAGTGGGCCAGCCGAAGTGATAGTACCTGCGTCGTTGTAGTGCCAGCCAAAGCCGAAACCACCACCAGGTTGACCAATTTGACCAAGCATTGCGGCAAGAACAACTAGCATCCACGCCCATTGTTCGCCGTGTTGCATACGCTGTAAACACCAACCGCCGACAAGCTGAGTACGACCACCCGCCATTGTACGTGCTAGTTCACGGATCTGACTTGCCTTGATGCCACAGATTTTCTCTGCCCATTCGGGAGTCTTAACGATACCGTCAGTTTCGCCCATCACGTAAGGCATGAACTGCTTAAAGCCTGTGGTGTAGTTAGCGATGAATTCTTTGTCGTATAGATTTTCAGTGTATAGCGTGTGCGCAATCGCCAGCATCAACGGAATATCTGATTGTGGGTGAACAGGTAACTGCTCACCACCAACAAACTTCATGGTTTGGTTACGGACAGGGTCAATGTGAATAACTTTAATTTCTTTGTTTTTCACTTTTTCAGCAAGTTGCTGGTATGAACCGTATACGCTGTGATCAGGAACCAACCAACCTACTTGAAGGTTTTTAACGGGATCCGTACCCCACATTACGATGGTATCTGTGTTTTTAAGCACGATATCCCAAGAGGTTTGTTGCTCGTAGACTTCCATTGCACCAGCAACGTAAGGAAGAATAACTTGTGCAGCACCTGTTGAGTAGTCACCCATTTTACCAAGGGTTGTACCGTGTAGGCTGATACCACGTTTCATCATCGTACCGGCGTTGTGTAGTTTACCTACAGACTGCCAGCCAGTATGACCTGCGTATAACGCACTTGGGCCATAAGTTTCTTGAACACGGTTTAATTCGTGTTGGAAGAAATCTAATGCTTGTGACCAAGGCACACGTACGAAACGGTTGTTACCACGTTGGCTTGTATCAGACTTGTAGCCTTGTTTTAGCCAATCGATACGGATCATTGGGTATTTAACACGTGCATGGTTGTATACCACTTCACGTACGGCATCTAGCATAACTGTTGGGTGTGGGTCTTTCTCAAACGGTGTGGTTTCAGTCCATACACCGTTAACAACTTTAGCGCGGAAAGCACCCCAGTGAGAGCCACAAAGCACTTCACCGTTAAAACCTGTTATTGCATCTGTTGCTGCCATTGCTTTACGAGGAGCAAGCAGGCTAGTACCGACAACTGATGCAGCACTTGCAATCGCAAGACCAGATAAGAAGCGGCGGCGTGTAATGCCTTTATGATTGTTTTGAGTCGCCATAGTTGGAGAATCCTTAAACTTTAATTTTTATCGATGGGGCGGGGATAACCGTTATCACCCGCCTATCATTTAATCGTTTATTGGTGCGCTGGATTAATGCGCGCCAGTACTACCGGTATCGCTGCCATGGTTCTGAAGATATTTAAGTAGTGTGCGTTCTTCAGTTTTAGTCAGACGGTAGTAAGAGCTCATGGCTTTCAGACTTGCGATCCAGCCATTTGCAGTAAAATGGCCAGGATCAGGCGCCGCATGACAAGCGTTACATGTAGACGCGTACATATCTTCTGCGTAGTTCCAGATTGGTTTAATACTATCAATCATGTCTGATTTAGTAACCCAACCTTGAACGCTGATGTTCTGCCATACAATGTTAGTTGCAGGATCAGTTTCTTCTTTAATGATTTTCTCGTTCGCTTTCACTTCGCCACGGATAGTTGCCTTAAAGACACGCTTGCCCATGTACTCAGTCATTACACGACCTTTACCTGCTTTTTCTAACCAGCCGTTAACTTCAACTTTTAGCATGTCGCCTTTGCGTTCAAGTACGGTGACTTCAGAAGCCGGTAATAATTTACCTTCTGATTTACCTTTTGGATCATCAGTTGCAAAGATATCTTTCTCACCTAATGAGTAAAGTTTCTCAGCCGTTGCACCTTGAGAGGTTGCTTCGGCTTGTAGCCCTTGGAAATCTTTCTGGAAACCACCTGCCATGTTTGGCAGTTCGTGTGCAATACCTTTGTGACATTCAATACAGTTCATGTCTTTTGACGCTGCTTCTGTCATTGCAGCAGCAGCGGCAGGTGATTGCTTAGCATGGTCCATAGCAGAATAGTTATGGCAACTCTTACATGTGCTTGAGTTTTGTTTTTCCATGCGTTTCCAAACCATTTGAGCCAATTCTAAACGGTGCTCTTCAAATTTTTCAGGCGTATCGATTTTCTTGGTAATAAACTGGTTATACACATCTTTTGATGCCATTAACTTAGTTTCTATCATACCGACTAAATCTTTCGGTTGGTGACAGTCAACACAGTCAGCACGAACACCTGAAGCATTTTTGAAGTGTACAGATTGGGTATACTCTTCATAGTTTTGCTGCATGGTATGACAACCAACACAGAATTCATTGGTTGATGCATGTTCAAAACCTTTGTGCACAGCAAAAATGCCACTCACGGCGATACCAATACCAACAAGCACCAGAGCAAGAATTGAGTACTTGCTGCTTGGTTTCGTCAACATCTGCCAAATTTTTTTCATTTTGAAAGATTCCATTTAAAAGAATGCTCACCGTAGGCTACGGTGACGGTTAAAATTTTATGAGGTAATCTTATTGTTACGATATGAATAAGGTTAACGCTACGAATGAATAGCCAAGGCAGAGTTATGACAAATTGTGAATGGTCTTAGTTTGTGCTACCGTTCAGCAAGAAAGCCAAAAACTAAAAAGAGAACGACATGACCCATCACATACTTGTTGTAGAAGATGAAATTGTTACCCGCACAAAATTGGTTGGGTATTTTGAGAATGAAGGATACAAGGTAAGCCAAGCAGACAGTGGCGCACAGATGCGCGAGATAATGGCAACGGAAAAAATCAACCTTGTAATGCTTGATATTAACCTACCTGGCGAAGATGGCTTAATGCTAACTCGTGAGCTTCGTAGCCGTTCTGAAGTAGGTATTATTTTGGTGACTGGACGTACCGATAGTATTGATAGAATTGTTGGTCTAGAAATGGGCGCAGACGATTATGTAACTAAGCCTTTTGAATTGCGAGAGCTATTAGTTCGAGTGAAAAATTTGTTATGGCGCATGACGTTAGTAGAAAAAGCGCGTGATGAAACGATGGTTGAAATGCAGGAAGATAACATCATTCGTTTTGGTGAATGGCAGTTTGATATTAATAAACGCGCACTGACACATAACGGTCTTCCAGTGAAGTTAACTAAGGCTGAATATGAGCTGTTAGTTGCGTTCTCTTCACACCCAAATGTAGTGCTAAGCCGTGAACGTATTTTGAACATGCTAAGCCACCGTGTTGAAGCGCCGAATGACCGAACTATTGATGTTTTAATTCGTAGAATGCGTTCTAAAATGGAACTTGATCCGAAGAACCCACAGATTTTTGTTACCGTCCATGGCGAAGGATATATGTTTGCTGGCGACTGATAGTAGTCTTGTTTGGGTCAGAAAAACGTTGTCTCAATAAAATAGTTATGACATAAATTGACATAAAAATGCCCTATTTGAAAAGAATAGGGCATTTTTTTTGAACGCTATTTGGGCGATTTTTTGATTTATATCATGATTCATTGAAATATTTTTTTGGGTCAAAATGGAACAAAATCGCGTATTGAGAATTATTATTAATACCAAGACCGTTTTGTAACATTACAGAAACTATAAAAATGATTTACGGACACTTGGTGAAACATATTTGCAGCAATGACATTGAAAAATGAAATCTTATGAACATGTATTTTGAGCTATATTCCCTTGTAAAATTTATTTTACCTTAAATTGATACTTTCAATGTGTAAGTGAGTGAATATTAATAAAGGTAAATAATGCTTTTTGGTGATGCTATTCATACTACAATCATTCACTGTTCATAGTTAAGTTGTGATTTATTCATAAAATAGTCATATATCGAATGAGGCATTTACGCTAATTAAAACCAATGAAATGGCAAAAAATGCGATATGCCGTTAATTTTAAGAAAATACCGTATAGATATAAGCGCCTTATATATCGTTTTAAATTCTTTTTTCTAGTATTTTTTCAGTCAATTTAATGATTTTAGGCAGGCTAATAGTGCTTTGTTGTGCAAGTTGTTGTTGCTCAATAAGGACATTTTCTAGAATTTCAGTGGTTGTTAGAGGATTTGCTAGCACAACCCGAAACACAGTCGTTGCTTTTCGTTGCCACTTTTCAGGGGTAATACGCGTACGTGATACAAATGATTTACCTGATTCTCGTTGGCGTTTTTGAATAAATTGGGTGAGATCATTTAACAGCTCTAGCAATATTTCACGTTGTGCTGGGGTTGCTTGTTGTAATGCTTGTTGTGTGTTTTTGGGAACAAAGCGGTAAGTCAGTAGGCATAATTCAGGTTCAGTAACTAACTCAAAATCAGGGTGCTGTTTAATACATTGTGCAAAGTAAGCGGCTTTTTCAATGCTGTTATTGATCAATAATTCATAGCCAGGGCGACTAATAATATTCAGACTCGCAAACAGTAACATCGCCATACCACTGCGTGATCCTTCAAGTGTATGACTGCCTAAATCTTTTGAACCTTCTCGAAGAATATATTCAGCATGATGCTCAATTGCACTCATTAATTCTGGATTTTTAAAGATCACCATGCCAGCACCCATTGGAATATAGAGCTGCTTATGGGCATCGATAGTAATTGAGTCTGCGCGTTCAATCCCTTTCAATAAATGACGATATTTATTTGACATTAAAGTAGCACCGCCCCAAGCCGCATCAACATGGAAGTGACATTGGTGTTCGGCCGCAATATCTGCAAGCTGATCAAGGGGGTCGATATTGCCCGTTTCTGTGGTACCTGCAATCCCAATAATCGCAAAGGGTTTAATATTTTTCTGTTTTAAAATATCGAGTGTGATTTGTAATTCATCAAGATCAATACGATTATTATCATCAGTTTTTATGGCAATAAGGCTATCTCTGCCGATACCTAAAACATCTGCTGCTTTTTTAAGAGAATAGTGTCCACGTTCTGATACGAGAATAGCAAGATCATCATAACCATAGTGCTTCATTGCTCGCAGTAAACCTTGTTGTCCTACACCCGTGAAATCACCATCAGGTTGTAATACTGTATTACGAGCAACCCATAATGCGGTGATATTGGCGATGGTGCCACCGGAACAAAAAGCGCCTAAAGAATGGTCAGCACTGTGCATCCATTGTTGGTAGAAACTTTCATTTTGATTAAATATTAACTTATGAAGCATACCTAAAACTTGACGTTCTAGTGGTGTAAATGCTTTTGATGTTTCTATTTTTACGAGGTTTTGGTTTAGCGCGATCATGATCTTAGACAAAGGCATCATGAAATAGGGTAGTGCAGAGGTCATGTGACCGATAAACGTAGGCGCAGCAGTATGAACTGATTGGGCGACAAGTTTATTTAATAAGAATTGGGTATGTTCAGAAACAAAAGAAGGAACTTCCGGAATATTCGGATTAGAGAAATCTTTTTCAATTTCAGCTAAGGGTTTTTCGATTGCTGCGATATGGGTTCGCAGAAATTCATTGAGGTTTTCAGAAAGCTCTTTTTCGATGGATCCCAAAGTTGAATCAGGTGCTTCTGGTATAGTAAAAATGCGATGCAAAGATTCTAGGGATGCATCTGCAGTACGATTATTAGCCGCCATAATTTATTTAACGTTTCCATAACGTTGGCAAAGTATCGTTAATCTAATCGATATTTTGAATGATGTCTCGAATTATTTCGATATGGTCAAAATGTAATCACTTCAAATGAAATCCATTAATTAAAGAGTGCCATTATTTATTATGTTGTTATTAGAATTTATAATTTAAACCGATACTAACTAACATCTCGTTACTATCATAAAAGTTTATATTTGATTGTGTTGAGTTATAACCGACGAGAGAAACTAAACCCCAGTTCTTCCAATTAAAGGGTTGGTTATATTCATACGCTAAGAATGCTCCGAATTTATTATCTTGTTGTTTTTTATTAAATACGGGATTAGCTAAGTCAAATAATGCTCTTTTGTAATTTAAAGTAAATGCAAAGCTTGATTGAGGTAATAACTGAATAATAGTCGCGGCTACACCATACATATTATTACGCATGGCATTACCCTCAGCATCAATATTAGTGAAATTAAGAGAGGTTCGTAGAATTAAACTACGACTAAATGGTTTCGTATAAGAGGCTTCAGTATAAAGAACGTTAGCATTACGATTTAGAGTGGCTTGTTCGTTGACAGTCAGCGAAAGTAAAGGATCGTTGCCACTACGTTCATGATCAACACTAAATTTACCGTAGGCAACTTGACCAGAAAAACGAGAACCACGAATGTTGTTAAGCTTGATGCTAAATGCATTAATGCTGGTTTTTGTTTTACTGCGTTCTACATCTTGTAGGTAAGGATCTTGCCATGTTTTTTGAGTCAGTACACCGGGTATATAGCTCAGGGTTAGCATTGAGCTATCAGCAAACTTTTGTCGATAACCTATATCAACATGAAACCGACCAAGAGCAATATCAGAACGGTTAGTACCAAAATAGAGTTGTTTATCACCATCATTAAAGGTGTAACTGAGGCTACCAATAGGGGCAACGAACATTTTATTTTGATCGTCACCGCTACTATTTAGATTTGGTGTAGTGTGATTATCACTATTAAACTGTGAGTTAGATTTACTGTAGCCAACCATGAAAGAAACATCACCGCCAATTCCAGGCGTCCAATCGACGGGTTTTGCCAGTGCCGTGGTGGAGATTATTGTCGTAGCAATTAAGCTGACAGTGAGTAATGGTTTCATTATTTTCCCTATAAAATAAGCTATATAATCAGTAGATTATAATCTTACATAGAATATAAAAAAACTGTTTATTTGCATAGTGTAGCATAATGAAAAGTTTTCTTTATTGGCGATAATGTATTGTGTGAGTATTGTCGTAATGATCGCAATTCATATTGCTTTTAGTAACAACCTGAACAAGACTTAAGGTAATGTTATGTTCCGTATTATAAGAGGGCTTTATTATGAATATTGAATTTAAAATTACGCTAATAACAGTAACTATCATACTTTTCGCATTAGCAGGCTATGGAATTATTGTTGTACATGCATAGTAATTGACACTGCATTATTAGTTAATGTAATAATATTTTTTAGCATTATTGCCTGTTGGTATGTACGAGTTGTATATTCTACTCTCTTAGATATAGTAACGTATGTTGGTTTACATATTTAACAGGGAGAAGCAATGAATTATCTTCCGTTTAGTTTACGTGATTTTAATGAAAAATCGGTCGCTGATTTTTCTTTGATGCTTAACACTACATCGAATAAAAAAATAGCATTAATTGTTCAAGGAGGCGGCCAACGGGGTATATTTTCTGCTGGTGTGCTTGATAGCTTTCTTGATCATCAATTTGATCCATTTGAGTTGTATATTGGTACTTCTGCCGGTGCGCTCAATTTATCTTCTTTTATTAGCCGTCAACCGAGATTTGGTTATCATTTTATTCGTGATGTATCGATGGATGATAAATTTTTTAATCTTTATAAATACCTTAGCAAGCAACAGCCGATGAACTTGGAGTGGGCGTTACAGCAAGTGTCATCCTCTGGGCTATATCCTCTCGATGTTGCAACCGCGCACAAAACATTAATGTGTCGAACTGCACTCGCATGTGCGACCCGTAAAGATACTCTGCAAGATTATTATTTGCCAATGTACCAACAAGATTGGCAAGATGTGCTGTTAGCATCGTGTGCGATTCCTCTGCTTTATAATCAACCTGTCAATATGGATGAGCTTCAATGGGTTGATGGTGGCGTGAGTGCGGCAATTCCTGTTAAAGAAGCATGGCGACGTGGTGCTGATTTAGTGGTGGTTATCCGTACTGAGCCACTAGAGTATAGCGATACAGACAGTAGCGATAATAATGGACGGGGTATTTTTGATGATTGGCGGGAAAACATTGAAATTCAATTACCTTATTATATTGATAAGTTAAGTTTGAATGAGTCAGTTGATAAAATTAAAAATATTCATCAAGAGTTGAGCCAGC
Organism: Photobacterium carnosum; assembly: GCF_002849605.1. Lineage (GTDB taxonomy): Bacteria > Pseudomonadota > Gammaproteobacteria > Enterobacterales > Vibrionaceae > Photobacterium > Photobacterium carnosum. The sequence goes on along the minus strand of NZ_NPIB01000007.1, from coordinate 148,718 downwards.
GATTTGAACAATGGCGACAACATTATTGGAATGATGAAACTAACGATTCTCAAGAGACTGGATTAGTAAATAAATCGATATCTAAAAAAGGTTGGTTTTCACAGTTAAATGTTGAGCGACTCATAGCGTTAACAGGGCAGGGAACAAACTCTGAAATATTAGAAATGTTAGCGCGTTATCATCATACTTATCGTGATGTGAATGATTTTTTAGTGAATCCACCGCAAGGGTTGCAGGTTATTCAAATTGCACCTGAGAAGGCATTAAATAGTAGTGCGTTATTAAGTAGTTATGAAGATTTAGAGCTTGATTACCAGCAGGGAAAACAAATTGGTGAGCAGTTTGTGACGTCTTTTTCACAGTTATTGAATCAAAAGACCAGTTTGATGCAGCATTTGCGTTAGGTCAATTACATAAAAAAAACACATAAAATAAAGCCTTGATAACTTGCGTGGTATAAACAAGATTATCAAGGCTTTTTGTTAGGCTAGATTATTTATTTAAAAAATCAGCCATATCTTTTTGCATACTCTTTGTTGTTGTTTTAGACGCTTCAATGGTAAAGCTGTCACTTGCTGTTGGCATCGTGACATCGAGTAATGATGTATGGCTGCCTGGTGTATATTCTTTCCAACCTTTAGTTGCATTGTTTAATGCTAAATCTAATTGCTTAATCAGTGGTTCAGTACCGGTGAACGGTGAGTAAGGCAGGTTGTTTGGCGTAGTAATATTTGGAATCGTACTATCACCTTTAACCATTTGCACATAGACAGGGACAGAAGACGGAATACCATCAGCAAGGTTAATCGGATCAACTGGATCCATTACTGTTTGGGCGGCATAAGCGAACTTAACGTAAGTCTCTGTCCATTTAGCGAATAAACTTGGGTTGTTATCTTTAATCGCTGTAATGTTATCAACATAACATTTGTTCAAATCTTTGTGCTTATTATCTTGAGCGACATAACAAACATTCAGTGCTTGTAGAAATTTACCTGTTTCAATTACGTCTGGCGTTATTTGTGCTGGATTAGATACTGAACTTTGTAGAACCCCTGCTTTTAGAAGACCACCAAAACTGCCTGAGTTTAATAGTAGGTAAGGGATCTCGGCCCCAGGGTTTGCTAATGCCAGTTTGTTTATTTCAAAGTATTGTTTATCAAACGCTGGGTTCATTGTTGGACGGTTGGCAATATTACCGACATTAGTACCAACGATTGCGCCTAATGAATGACCCGCAAAACTAACACCGCTATTAGGATTTAACATATCAAGTGGTGATGATGCGGAGTTATTATCCAGCTGTTTTTGTTTTATTGTGCTGAATAATTTACCAATAGATGCTCTAAGGTTCACTACATCAATCGTACTTTGACGTAAGTTATCACGTGCAACGGTTAAGTTTTCAAGATTTAAATACATTGATGGATCTATTGCTGCATTTTTATATACCGTTACGCCACTTTTATTTGTGATATTAATACCACGATCGGTACCATGAAGTGGTTGGTTTATGGCAAAAATTGCGCGGCATTGATCCCCAACTAATTTTTCTGCTAAAGAGGGTAAACCATCACTGTGTGTGGTTAATACACTCTTATCTGCGGTAATACCATGTTGGAAAATAGTGACATCATTAGCACCAAGAGTCTGACATTTTTTACTGTTTGGTAAGACTAAAGTGTAATCAATCGTCTGCACTGATTTAAGTTCAGGTATAGCACTGTAGCGAGTAATTAGACGTTCAGGGTCAAGTTGGTTGCCATTGGCTAAAAATAGCTTTTTACCCATTAATAGAGTGAGTACTTTAATTTGCACTTGTGGGTTTGTCGCCACTTGCGCCATGTCGGTTAGTGTTACTTTCGCAGCGGCTAATTGAGCTAAAATCGTCGCTTTATCCGCATTACTACCATTGCTTAATACATATTTAATCTTAGCAAGGCTTGGCATACCACTTTGCCAAGGGGTATTCATAAATTTGTTAGCACGAATATCTAAGTAATAAGGTAAGGAAATCTTACCAGAGTAAATATTAATTTTACCGTCTACTACTTCTTTATATTTACCGTCTTTGTCTAGATCTAAAGAGAATGTAAATAGTTTGTCTAATTCATTTTGTTTTACAGAATTTGCAATAGCAGAACCTTGCCATACGTTGTGAGCACCAGCATTTATGGCTTCTTCTGTTGCCATCTTCGCTGCAAATAACACATCACCAGATGATAATGTCGTAAACCATGATGAGAAGATAATATCGCGTTTTTGCACAATACCATGGAAAGCTTCTTCTGTGGCGTGAGTGATCTTTTGAGCAGGTAATAATGCAGGTGCTGGTGGCAGATTATTCGATTTTAATAAAGCGTATGAATTACTCATACCAACAGCCTGACCATTCACATCTTTTAAATCATCAGTAACGGCATACATATAGTTACTAGCAGGATCTAACGGTTTTAAAAGAGTGACGATTAAACTATTGCCTAATACCTTGAGCTTAAAATCACCATGCTTACCATCCGTTGATTGGGTTAACTGAGTGACATTATTAGGATCAGTTGGAGTCCCTTTGATTAAATAAAAGCTAGTCGCCGCTGGTGTAGGATCAAGAGCTTTACCTATAAAATTGATCGTAATAGGTTGAGTCGTACTCCAACCGTCGGTTTGTCCCATGGCAACTAATGGATCTGAGGTATTGGTTTTATCTTGCGCCATCGCTTCTGTTGCAAGGGTGCCGTCTTGAGCATCCATCGCTAAATAGGTTGGTAATATTAGCGTTTTATTGGCAGACAAAAGGTCAAAGTTTATTTTTGTTTCAGCATTCAAGCTTGCAGCAATATTAGGATCAATCGGTGATTGATTCTCCAATGTACCATCACTTTTACAGCCCATTAAACTTAATGCAGAGGTGACTAATAATGCTATTGAACGTATCTTCATTGTTATTCCTAATGATTTATAGTTTATTTCGCATTAAAAGCGGTAATTAACTTGTGCAGCAGCAAGGTAAGCTTTGCCTGATGACGTAATGCTGTCATTTTCACTTGCAGGTGTTTGTTCTACAAAGTCAGCTTTTTTACTGTGAATATAAGATACGCCGAGATCAACAGATAGAGCTGGATTGTAATGATAAGTTGCACCCGCTGAGTACCAATAACGATCAGTATCTGGAATGCTTAATGTTGCCTGTCCAGCATTTTGATCAATGGCAAAACCATAACGCAGTGTCCACGTTGGGTTTAATGTATAGGTAGTACCTACAGCCCAACGGTAAGTATCTTTGAAGTTTTCTTTTTTAACAAAACAAGTGCCTGTTTTACATTGAGAACTGATTGCTCTGATTTCTTTAAATTTATTGTATTGCGTCCATTGCACGCTATAGCTAATCGCCCATTGTGGGTTCAGTTGATGAAAGCCTGAAAATTCAGCAATTGCAGGAAGAGGAAGTGCAAGGCTTGCTGCAACGGTTTCATCTCGTTTGGATGTTGCTTGACCCAAGTAGTCAGTAAAATGGCCTTTAAAATTGAGGTCTACTTGTGAACGGTAGCTTAGTCCAAAACGAGTATTGTCATTTAGTTCGTATAACGCACCAACATTCCATCCCCAGCTCCAATCGGTACCTTCCATATTGATAAGGTTATGGCTTGGCGCTGCGTAAGCTAAAGAGCCTAAACGACGATTAAATTCTGCTGTGCCATAAACAAGGCTAACACCGGCACCAATACTTAATTTTGGTGAGATACGATAAGCAATATTCGGATTGAAGTTAACCGTTTCTAATGCAGTTTTACCCGCAAGGCTACCTGCTTGCATCGCTGTAGGGTAGTCAGTGGTCACGCCATAGTTACTAAAAATAGCTAAACCAATCGCTGTTTTATCATTGATAGGCTGAATGTAGTAGGCTGCGGGGACTAGACTTATTGGTGAAATATCTTTTGCAGTTTCATTGTGAGTATGATCATCAATATTGATTGATGGATTAATGACACTCATTACCCCTGAAACTTCAGCATGTTTAAAACGTGTCATTGCGGCAGGGTTACGTGCTAATACCGCAGCGGTGTCTGCTATTGCAGCATCACCGGCGTATGCACGACCAAGACCTGCAGCAGAGTGTTCTGATACCTGATATCCAGCAGCATGCGCTTGGCTTGAAAGTATGGCTGTAATAATGAAGGAGATATGTTTTTTATTTATGGACATTATACTGTCTCTCTATAATTTCTAGTAGCTTCTTGTTCACCCTTCAAAGAAGGCTGGATTTAAAAGAGAGAGGATTATAGTTATACCTCAAGAGAATAATAAGCAAATATGGATAAATATCACAATAAAATAGTTTGTTTGCTTATAATTTACTCATAGCGGTGGTTTTTAGATGTATTTATATTGATTTAAATAATTAAAGTATTTGCTCTAATTTGGAAATTGGTGTAGCACATATTTTATTTTTAGGGGAAAATTGGTGGTTATTATTGGTGTTATTTATCTTTATTATGATCAAAAAAAAGACTCTAAAAAGAGCCTTTTTTATTATCAATAATTAGTTGAAATAATTATTTTGCAAGTACTGTTTGTAGCCAAGGCCAGCCTTGTTTTTTACGGCTTAGCGTATTTTCCATCATTAATACACCGTCTGTTGCGTGTGTATCAAGAATGTGATTCCAATCACCGGTGTAAAGTAGGCGAGTAGTACTTGTTGTAATATCTGTTAGCATTAATGCTGCCAGACCTAAACCGTCTTCGTCACAACGACGTTGAAGATCAGCTTGAAGCTCTTCAATCATGCTATCTACTTGCTCAAGAGTCGCAAGTTCGATTTGACCAACAACAACGTCACGATTGTTGAAAGGGTAGCCTTTAAGATCTTTTTCAACAAGTTGTGCAGCCGTTAGACCTTTGATATCAGTCTTAGCAATTAGTAAGGCTTTGATGAATGATTCTAGGTCTTGTATGTCAGCAATTTGAGCAAGCTCATGTACTGCATCTTTATCTTTTTGAGTACACGTTGGAGATGCAAAACCGACAGTATCAGACAAAATAGCTGACATCATTAGTACGGCTAGTTCACGTGTGATTTTGTGATCTTCAATCTTAAATAAGTTGAATAGAACAGTACAAGTACAACCTACAGGCCAGATCCATGCTTCCATTGGGTTGATTGTCATTACATCACCTAGACGGTGGTGGTCAACAATACCGACAACTTCAGCTTCAGCTAGGTCATCAGGTGCTTGAGCAAGGTCTGAATAGTCAACTAACCATACTTTCTCACCAGCAACACTTGTACGTAGCTCAGGAGCCGTAACGCCAGCTAGCTCAAGGATATGTAGAGTTTCACGGTTCATTTCGCCTTGACGAATTGCTGTCGCCTCAAGACCACGAGCTTTAAGAAACGCTGTACAAACTAGTGCAGAACAAATGCTGTCACTATCTGGGTTTTTGTGACCTACAACTTGGATCATGATATTTCCTTTACTTTATCTGTAACAGCATGGTGCTGTGTAAGATATATAAGATTAACTCGATTCTTGATCGATTATACCTTGAAGATAAATTGTTTTATAGGGATAAGCGAGATCAAGAACTTGGAATGGGGGATGATTGTAGAGTATTTTGCAGAAATAACAATTAAGGATAAAAAATAAAGGCGCAAGTGTCTAATCTTGCGCCTTTTTCGTTATTTGAAGATAAAATCTTTTTTAACTATAGCTTATGCTTTTTGAGCTTGCTCAATAGCAACGGCAACAGCAACAGTTGCGCCAACCATTGGGTTGTTACCCATACCAATAAGACCCATCATTTCAACGTGAGCTGGTACAGATGAAGAACCTGCGAACTGAGCGTCAGAGTGCATACGACCCATAGTATCAGTAAGACCGTAAGAAGCTGGACCTGCAGCAACGTTATCAGGGTGAAGAGTACGACCAGTACCGCCGCCTGATGCTACTGAGAAGTAAGCTTTTCCTGCTTCTAGACGTTCTTTTTTGTACGTACCAGCAACAGGGTGTTGGAAACGTGTTGGGTTAGTTGAGTTACCAGTGATTGAGATATCAACGTCTTCGCGGTGCATAATTGCAACACCTTCACGTACATCATCAGAACCGTAACAGTTGATGTCACCACGTTGTGTTTGAGAGAAACGACGCTCAGAAACAACGTTTAGATCGCCAGTTACGTAATCATATTTAGTTTCAACATAGTTGAAGCCATTGATACGAGCGATTAGGTAAGCAGCATCTTTACCAAGACCGTTAAGAATAACGCGTAGTGGGTTAGTACGTACTTTGTTAGCGTTTAGGGCAATTTTGATTGCGCCTTCAGCTGCTGCAAATGATTCGTGACCAGCAAGGAATGCGAAACATTGTGTTTCGTTACTTAGTAGACGAGCACCTAGACGACCGTGACCAAGACCTACTTGACGTTGGTCTGCAACAGAACCAGGAATACAGAAAGTTTGTAGACCAAGACCTAAGAATTCAGCCGCTTCAGCTGCTGTTTTTGCGCCTTCTTTAAGTGCAATAGCAGCACCTAAAACGTAAGCCCAAGATGCGTTTTCAAACGCGATAGGTTGTGTTTCTTTAACGATGTTGTATGCATCAACACCATGTTCGTTACAGTAATCACGTGCTTCTTCTAGTGAAGCAAAACCATATTGTTCTAGTACTGGAGTGATTTTTGCAATACGACGATCAAAACTTTCAAATAATGCAGCCATGATGGAGTTTCCTCTAATTCGGTAAAAACAATTTCAGTGACGCTGTAACTCTTGAAAAGTTAAAATAAATGCGTCATTTACTTGTGTGATATAGGTCTATGATTACTCGTGACGAGGATCGATAGTACGAACTGCTTCATCAAAGCGACCGTATTGACCCGTAGCTTGTTCCATTGCTTCTGCAGCAGGAACGCCTTTACCGATAGATTCCATCATCTTACCTACGTTTACAAAACGGTAGCCAATGATTTCTTCGTTGTCATCTAATGCAATTTTAGTTACGTAACCTTCAGCCATCTCCATGTAACGAGGGCCTTTAGCAAGAGTACCGTAGTGTGTACCTACTTGGCTACGTAAGCCTTTACCTAGATCTTCAAGACCAGCACCGATTGGTAAACCGTCTAAAGAGAATGCAGTTTGAGTACGACCGTAAACAAATTGAAGGAAGATTTCACGCATTGCAACGTTGATAGCATCACAAACAAGGTCAGTGTTTAGTGCTTCAAGAATAGTTTTACCAGTAAGAATCTCTGAAGCCATTGCAGCAGAGTGAGTCATACCAGAACAACCGATAGTCTCGATTAGAGCTTCTTCAATGATGCCGTTTTTAACGTTAAGTGTTAGTTTTGCAGCACCTTGTTGAGGAGCACAAGTACCAACACCATGGCTTAAGCCAGAAATAGCAATAACATCTTTAGGGCTAACCCAGCGACCTTCTACTGGAATTGGCGCTGACTCGTGTTGTGGACCACGAGAGATAGGACACATGTTTTGAACTTCACTTGAGTATTGCATTGCTCTGCCTCATAGACACCGCTTTATAAGTAATAAAATAATACATATTGTAGGTATTAATCTATTACAGTGAGCAGTGTAGAATTGATAATTCGTTATCGTGCAGGTAATAAGAAGAGGACGGATACGTAAACAACGCGACGTGTTTGAAAATGAACATCTATCGTTAGATATTCAATAGAAAATAACACGGACCTCAACTATTAAAAGCCGAATGTTGTCAGACGTCATTATCCTTAAAGAAATTCAATAAGGCGGTTAAAGGAGGAACATCATCTCCCGCTATAACGATTATTATAATAATTTATCATTTATAGCAACAAAATAGATTTTAATACCTATATTTGTTAATGGAGTAAATATACGCTTTTTTTTATAAATAATATTACTTAAATTTTGAAAGAAAGATTTCAAATATGAAATCATTAACTGATAATTATTCTTATTAATATTTGTGGTTATTAAATAAAAAACAGTAATATTGTAAAGTGTTAATATTAAAGTATTTTTTATTTTAACAATTAAATCATCAAAAAAATAAAAATAATATTAGAGTTAAATGTATTATTATTTGTACAATGCTAAATGATAATCGTTTTTATTGTTAAGGGAGATAATACCATTGCAAGACTTTATTCAGAATGATGAACTTTGCTTTCGAAATATAAATATGAATGTACCTTTAAATTATGAACAAATAACCGAGGGTTCATTAACTATTTTTGCACGAGAGGTTGTACATAAATCCAACATTAATAAAGAATCACCTTGGTTGGTTTATTTACAAGGTGGTCCAGGGTTTGCTGCTCCACGACCAGAAGCAAACAGTGGTTGGTTAAGAGTCGCGTTAAAATACTATCGGGTATTATTACTTGATCAACGTGGTACTGGTGCGAGTAGTGCGATTTCTCATCAAACATTAGCGGCAAAATCACCGCAACAACAAGCTGAATATTTAACGCATTTTCGTGCTGACAATATTGTTCGAGATGCGGAACAATTACGTCAATATTTAGATATTGATCAATGGGCATTGCTTGGACAAAGTTTTGGTGGTTTTTGCGCATTGCATTATTTGTCTTTTTATCCGCATAGTTTGTCGCGTGTCTTTATGACGGGCGGAATACCATCGCTCACCGCAACAGCTGATGAGGTGTATCAAGCAACCTATAAAAGAGTAGCAGATAAAAATAAGGCTTTTTTTAAACGTTTTGCTGGCGCACAACAACAGTGTAACGCTATTGCTGAGTACATTATAAACAATAAGGTCTATTTACCGAATGAGCAATTATTTACGGTTGAACAATTTCAAACATGGGGCATAACACTCGGCGGTACGGGTGGGGATTTGGCGATGTACTATGCGTTAGAAAGCGCATTTGTAGAAGTCGAAGGGCAGCAAGTCTTGAGCTATACTTTTCTTAATACATGCTGAACCAACAGAGTTACCAAACTAATCCTATTTATGCGATTTTGCATGAGGCTATTTATTGCCAGCAACAAGCATCTGACTGGGCAGCTGAGCGAGTACGTCAGCAATATCCTCAATACCATTATCAAAAAGGCAGTGATTTGAGTTTTACGGGTGAAATGGTTTATCCGTGGATGTTTGATCAAATGACATGTTTGCAACCATTACGCGAAGCTGCACATTTATTAGCAGCAAAAGAAGACTGGCCACTATTATATTGTGAACAGCAATTGGCTAAAAATACTGTACCGATTGCCGCTGCGGTGTATGTTGAAGATATGTATGTTGAATATCGCTATAGTTGTGAAACCTTAGCCTTATTAGCAAATGCGAAATCATGGCAAACAAATCAATATGAGCATAATGGCTTACGTGTTGATGGTGAATATATTTTTGAGCGACTTATTACGTTAGCCGATAGTATGTAAGATCAATACAGCGTTAAAGGTGTATTTATTTTGTCATTTTATCGCTAATATTATCTATTGTCATTAAACGTTATAATATAACATTTAAATTTGTGGCACTAAGTGGTAATGTAACGCATTCAAAATAAATGTGGATTAATGATCCTGATTGATTTTGGATATAGTTGTTGTTAGTACCCTAATTTCGGTATTATTTAATCATAATCAAATACCCCTCTATGGCAGGGGTGTAAAGAAATGCTTAGGAAGAATATGGTAAATGTTAGGGCAAGAGTGCCTTTTAAAGTAGGTCTTAACAGCAATATCCCAGCTGAATTGCTTTCATTCAACGGTCTTGATTCAGGTAAAGAGCATGTTGCCATTATTTTTCAAGACGCAGATAAAACGCTAGTCCCTTTGGTTCGTATGCATTCTGAATGTTTAACGGGCGATGTGTTTCATTCTTCGCGTTGTGATTGTGGCGAACAACTTGATGAAACTATCGAAAAAATGGGTAAAGTTGGCGGTATCATTCTTTACTTACGCCAAGAAGGGCGTGGCATTGGTTTATATAATAAAATCGATGCCTATGAATTACAGACTCAAGGTATGAATACCTATGAGGCGAATAATCATCTGGGTTTTGATGATGATTTACGTGAATTTTCTGAAGCAGCCAACATGTTAAGAGCTTTAGGGATTAATGAAGTACGCCTCGTGACGAATAATCCTAAAAAGATTCGTGACTTAGAAGAACATGGTATCAATATCGTTGAAGTTGTTGGTACGAAAGCACATGTTAAAGATGGCAATGAAAATTATTTAAAAGTGAAAGCTTCACATGGTAAGCATCGCTTAAAGTTTGACTAATATTGATAAAACCATAGAGCCTCGTAATATTCTTTGTCTAATTGAAATATTACGGGGCTTTTTTGGGCTAAAAAACGCCCCTAATGCTTATCTTTACTTTGGATTAGTTTTTCTAATGCAGACCATAATAAACTATCGTGCATTATGAACAAGATTCACTTGTTAGTTATTAATCAGAAGACTACTATTTGCGCTTATTTTACAGGCATAGATACTATTTAAACGAACACGTTCGTCTTCAATAGCAGTGATACACTATTCTATATTTTTTTTCTTATTTAATATGTTGATTATTAATAATTAATTAACTAACAATATTAATCTTTTTGAGGGTGACGGTTGTGATTAAGCAATCTTCGGCTAGTAATACAAGTAAATTATTAATACTAATAATTGTTCTAGTTGCTGTAGGGCAAATGACACAAACAATGTATGTGCCAGCGATACCTGATATGGCAACATTTTTTTCTGTTAAATCCGCATATTTACAAGCGGTAATGGCTGTATACCTTATTCCGTATGGATTATCACAGTTTATTTATGGTCCATTGTCTGATCGTATAGGTCGTCGACCTGTAATCATTGCGGGAATGGTGATTTTCCTTATTGGTACCATCGGCACCTTATTATCATCAAATTTCCATTGGTTCTTGTTTGCTACCTTTATTCAAGGTTGTGGTACAGGTTGTAGTGGTGCGATGTGTCGTACAGTACCTCGTGATAGTTATGATGGAGATGATTTACACCAAGCTAATAGTTTAATTAGTATGGGTGTTATTTTATCACCACTGATTGCACCTGTTTTAGGGGGTTATCTTTCTAAGCATTTTGGTTGGGAATCGGTGTATGCGTTTCTATTAGTATTTGGTGCTGTAGTGACGCTTGCCATGATGCGATATTTTAGTGAAACATTACCTCCAGAGAAGCGTCATGTTGAACGTGTATGGGTAAGTTACCGATATGTATTAAGTAATCGTCGTTTTCAAGGCTATGTTATTTGTCTTATCGCAACATTTGCGGGTATTGCTGTATTTGAAGCATCGGCGGGTGTCTTACTTGGTAGTGTGCTGAAATTAGATCCTATCACTGTTAGTTGGTTGTTTATTTTACCTTTGCCTGGTTATTTAGGCGGCGCTTGGTTATCTGGTCGATTAGTACGACGTCTTGGTGTTGATCGGGTATTGGTTATCGGCATGATTGCACTTGTGCTGGGTGCAGTGACGATTATTATTCCTGGTTTTGCGGGTTTAATTACGATTAAGAGTTTGATTGGCGGTGCGTTCTTGTATTTTGTAGGTACTGGTATGCTATGTCCTGTTGCAACGACTGCGGCAGTGCAACCCTTTCCTAATCATGCAGGAACCGCTGGCGCTGTGCTTGGTGGTTTGCAAAATGTAGGCGCTGGTTCTGCAACATTAGCGGCATCATTTATGAATGCTCAAAGCCAATTTAGCTTAGGTGCAGTGATGACTGTAATGTCGATTATTGTCATAATGAGCTTATGGTGGATCCGTTACAGTAAACAAGATACGACGATTCTTGCTCGTTAATGATATTTGTACGTAAGATTATTGGTTAGCGAATCGCAAATTAGTAATCGTGATTAGAAAGACAAAAGGCGCGGAATACGACTTTCTTACTAGTTAATGTCTAGTTGAAAGTTATATCCCGCGCCTTTTTTATGGGGTAGCGATTGACTTAGTCACGCTTCCATAAAATGTGACAGCCTTTATTTTCAGGATCACGGCTGATCAGTAAACGCGCGAAAACATCATCAAGTTCGTTATTTTCTTCGTTAACTAGACCTACACAGACTTCTGCGTAAAGATCTTTATCGATTTCACACGCTAAATGTTCTTCCCAATCATCACGGGTTTCAACAACTTCCGCTGCGCCACGCTCGTCAAATTGTAGAGTGAAAAGCAATACGTCTGCAGACTCTAAGTTATCTGCTGCCATTTCTAGAAAAATATCGTATGCAACGTCAATAACATCATCGTATGAAATAAGGTTTTTTGTTTCCATGATACTGATTGATCTCTATCTGTGTTTAGTGGTGTTATTATACCGAAACCCTTGGAATATGCGATATTTAGCGATAATCGTTAATTGTATGGATAATTATTCTATTTGATGTCGATATGGTTGGGTAATCATCGTTGGGTAATATTAGGATTTTTCGGTAAGTTAATGACTTAGATTGATAATAAAACGTCATTAATATGTGTTAGTTGATGTAATGAGTATGTTTTGTGGCTAAGTTTTTACCTCAGTTGGATAGTCAAACCGCTTTTCAATTAGATTTCATGCCATTGCTTATGGCTGCTGTTACAGATTTACAATCTCAAGTGACGGTATTACACAGTATTTATCTTAATGGCAGTATTGCTTATCGGCAGGCAACGCGCGGTATTTCCGATTTGAATTTGACCGTGGTGATCACGTCGCCATTAACAGTGGAAGATCAACGTCGAATAGCCAGTGTGTCACAGACGTTACGCCGTGATTATCCTGTGATTTCAGCGATTGATATTACATGGGTACTGCTTGATGATGTACTGTCTATTGCTGCCATCTTTAAATGGGGCTTTTGGCTAAAACATTGTAGTGTGTGTTTATATGGTACTAACCTCAGTGAACAATTTGGTGATTTTGAACCTTGTTGGGAAATAGCAAAAGCGTTCAATTACGATATTGCAATCGCTTTAGTGGCGATAGAACAACAGATTAGGCGCACTAAAAGTATTAGCGAATATCAATATTATTGTCGGTGCGCGGGTAAGAAAATGTTAAGAAGTTGCTTTATGCTGGTGGCTATTTACGTTGATGATTGGGCATATACTGATCAACAATGCGCCGATTTTTTTCTGACGCATTACCCAGATAAAGCAACAGAGATTGAACGATTATTTGTGTTAATTAATGGCCCACAAGTACCAAAGAAAGCGTCTATTTTTATGTTGTCGCAATTTGGCGCATGGATCGTGAATGAGTTTAATAATATTGAACGAAAAATTGGCTAACACTTATTTTACCCTATTAAAATCAGATTGAGGTTTCTTTGCAGTCAAATTCAACCGGGTTTGTATTAACTCGTCAAAGTCGAGATATAAAAGGACAAACGGAAATTGTTCTGTGGGTAAAAACCGCCACGGGTCCTTGTCGATTATCGATTGTTGGCGATAAACCTGTGCTCTTTATTTGTGCAGATCAGCAGCAACAAGCCATGGATATTATTCGAGCGACTAATATTCAAGTGCAGTGGAAACCGTTAACGCTCAAAACATTTCAGCATCAGAATATCGTTGGTTGTTATAGCGATACTATTCGTGACAATTACGCCATTAGTAAAAGTTTACAGGCTGAAGGGATTCAGGCATTTGAAGCAGATATTCGATTGGCTGATCGCTTTTTGATGGAACGTTTTATTCGTGGTGGGCTAGTTTTTTCTGGGGAGGTAAAACAGCGTAATGGTTATCAAGATATATTGTTTACTAAAGCCAAAGCCGCTGACTATATTCCAACTCTGACCTTGGTATCTCTAGATATTGAGTGTTCAGAAAAAGGGGTTTTATACTCGATTGGTTTTCATAGCCAGATGGACAGTCGCGTCATTATGGTCGGAGAGCGTCCCGCTGATTATGATGCTAATGCTGAACTTAATATTGAATGGGTGGCTGACGAAAAAGCATTGTTGTTGGCGTTAGAAGCATGGTTTATTGAGCATGATCCGGACATCATTATTGGTTGGAACGTGATTGATTTTGATTTCCGATTACTGTTGCATCGTGCAGAATGGAATAAAATTAGTCTTCGTATCGGTCGCGGTAAACAAACCCCGCATTATCGACATTCGACTCAAAATGCCAATCAAGGTTTTATCAGTGTTCCTGGTCGGGTTGTCATGGACGGTATTGATACCTTAAAAACGGCGTCTTATAATTTTCGATCGTGGTCGTTAGAAGCGGTTTCGCAAGAACTATTAGGTGAAGGTAAAGCGATTCATAATGTGCATGATCGTATGGCTGAAATTAATCATATGTTTAAGCACGATAAGTGTTCATTGGCTAAATATAACCTGCAAGATTGTAAGTTAGTTACGCGAATCTTTAAACAAACACATTTGTTAGCGTTTGCGATAGAGCGAAGTCGTCTTACGGGGGTGGAGCTTGATCGTATTGGGGGTTCAGTTGCGGCATTTACTAATCTTTATATGCCGCAATTACACCGCGCAGGTTATATAGCCCCTAATCTTGAAAGTGAAAATTGGATCGCCAGCCCTGGTGGTTATGTGATGGATTCTAAGCCTGGGTTATATGATTCAGTGTTAGTCTTAGATTTTAAGTCACTGTATCCCTCTATTATTCGATCATTTAGGATCGATCCAATGGGCTTGGTGGAAGGTTTATTGTTAGAAGAGGGTAAAGCTGAACACCAAGCTATTGCTGGTTTTCGTGGTGGTCAGTTTCATCGAACACGTCACTTTTTACCTGAAATGATTGAATCATTATGGGCTGCCCGTGATCGGGCTAAACGTGAGGGAGATAAAGCTTTTTCACAAGCGATTAAGATCATTATGAACTCGTTTTATGGTGTATTAGGATCATCTGGCTGCCGTTTTTTTGATCACCGTTTAGCATCGTCAATTACTATGCGTGGTCATGAAATTATGAAGTTCACTCGTGAGTTGATTGAAGCAAAAGGTTATGAAGTGATTTATGGTGATACAGATTCGACTTTTGTATCGCTTAAAAGTGCTCACTCTCAGCAAGATGCAAATCATATTGGAAATACATTAGTTGAGCATATCAACCAATGGTGGCAACAACACTTACAACAACACTATGGTTTAGTGTCTGCATTAGAAATTGAATATGAAATTCACTACCATAAATTTCTAATGCCAACCATTCGTGGACAAGAAACGGGCAGTAAAAAGCGTTATGCGGGATTAGTGTGGCGTGGTGATGCTGAACAAATGGTCTTTAAAGGTTTAGAAACAGTACGAACTGATTGGACACCGTTAGCTCAACATTTTCAACAAACATTATATTCTATGGTATTTCATGATCAGGCTGTTGATGATTACGTACGTGATTATACCAATCGAACTTTAGCGGGGGAGTTTGATGATCAATTAGTTTATCGTAAGCGTTTACGCCGTAATTTAGAGGATTATCAGAAAAATATTCCGCCCCAAGTGCGAGCGGCAAGGTTGGCAGATGAAATGAATGCTAAGCTAGGACGTCCGTTGCAATATCAACAAAAAGGGGCAATAGAATATGTATTTACAACTTCAGGCGCTGAACCCGTAGAATATCGTCAAAGTGCTATTGATTATAATCATTATTTAGAAAAGCAATTAAAACCCGTAGCTGATGGTATCCTTCTTTTTATTGGAAAATCGTTTGATAATATAACCGCGCCGCAGTTAGGTTTGTTTTAATGGAACAATGAAAACGCGCTATATTGAGCGCGCTTCGATTTAAAACAAAGACGGTTAGTCAAAGTAAGTGACATGTTTTATTGTATCAGTACTTGCTAAAATAGGGTCAAAATTAATGACACCACGATTTTGAGTACAAATTTTATAAACATTATCACATTCAAAAATAGCTAAAATTTCATCCTTAGCGCAAAAAATTTCAGGTGGTAATTTCCCTATCTCACCTATACATTCAACGCCTTCATGGGTCCAAACTAATTTTTGAATACGTTTATTAGTCGTCGGTGTTGGGGCTGATACATGTTCTGCAATCGATGAATAAACCGATTGTGCTTGATCAATATTTTTAGCTAATGGTACGAAAAAATCCATGGTTCCCTCCAGTTAATACATTTATTATTTTATAGATAAATAAATGCATTTAAGTGATAAATAATTATCTACCGTGACAATATTAATAACCTTAGCAGAATTAGTGACCAAAAATCAACACGACAAAATAACAATTAATATTTATAACAAACACAATATAGAAGCATTAGGAACATTACTCAGTGCGTTTATACGATTTAAATACCGCGAGGGGAGCATGATTTATGCTCAATAAAGGAGAGTGTAATAACAAAAGAGTAGAATGACATGGAACAGCTGAATTTTTGACGATATTCATAAATCGCAGTCATAAAAAAAGCACTCCGAAGAGTGCTTTTTTGAAGAGTTTTATGAACCCGCAATTAGATGCGTTTAAAGTCCATGTGCTCAACCTTTGGCTTGTACACGTGACGTTGGATGTCTTGAGGCTTAACCTTAACTTCCTGGCCATCGATTACAAGAACAAAACCTTCGTAGAACTCAGGCTTATCCATTTGGTTGATAACATCACTGTGCTTAAGAGCGATAGCTACTGGTGCAGCTTCGCCACCGTAAACGATTGCTGGGAAGTGCTCAGTAAGACGAAGGCGGCGGCTCGCACCTTTACCAAGGTCTGTACGTACAATTGCATTAAATTTCATAATCAATACTCTTTGATTTAATAAAGTTACTAAGTAATGCGACCTTACTTAGCATCGTAAAACGAGCGCGCATACTAACAATCAAAACAAGTACATGCAAGCACATTAAACGTAATGGACTTTTTTTTATTGGTTAAGGGAATTATTGATTATTATACCAGCGTTTAACGTGTTTTTTATTTCCTTAAACAACGGCTTATTTATAAAAAATAATAATGAGATCGCAAGCACATAAATACACATGATAACGATAGTAATTCTCATTCGTATATGTATAATCATCGGCGAACTATATTGTTGGATTTTTGTTAAAGCAGGGAATTATGAATAAGCAACTGACACTTATTGCCAGCTCACTCGTTATGGCATTTTCTTCACCATCACTTTTTGCGCAAGATAGCGTTTCTCAATTTGATGAAATTGTTGTTTCAGGTACTCGAACAGAAGAGTCGATAAAAAACATACCCGCTTCTGTAGCTAAAATTACCGCTGAACAAATGAATAAAAATTTAGCCACAGATGTAAAGCAAGCATTGAAATATGAACCCGGAGTGTCGGTTAATGGTAATGGTCGATTTGGTATGGAAGATATTACCATTCGAGGCATGAAAGGCAGTCGCGTTAAAGTGTTAGTTGATGGGGTTGAACAGCCAGCATCTTATAATCCTGGTGCTGATGCAATGCGTAAGAATAGCAATAACTATGAGATTGATACGCTCAAAGCAATTGAAGTGAATAAAGGACCGACATCAACCCTTTATGGCAGTGATGCTTTGGGCGGTACTGTGATCATGCGCACTAAAAATCCTGAAGACTTATTAAACGGTGAATCATCACATGTCGGTTTAAAGAGTGGTTATGCAAGTGCAGATGATCAATATAAGTTAGGTGTTGAAGCGGCTAAGCAAATAGGTGATTTAGAGACAATGATCATCTACACCTACCGTAATGGCCATGAAACCGATGCTTATGATACTCATGATAACAGCAAAGGGGTAACGCGTAAGTCAGCTGATCCGTTGAATATTGAATCGCACAACGTGTTAGCAAAAGCGTTCTATCAGATAAACAACGCTAACCGTATTGGGTTTACGGGTGAGTATTATACGCGTAGTGCTAATGGCGATATTTTGTCTCGTGATGGTTATAGCGTTATGCCTGGGTTTACTTATACTAAAACTCGCGGTGTCGATGAGGATAGCCGTAAACGATTTGGTTTTGAGCATGAATGGCTAGCGAATAATGCCGTGTTTGACTCATTAAAATGGCAAGTCAATTGGCAACAACAACATAGCCAACATGATAATTATGATCATACCGATATGTTTGGTGATCGTAACCGTTATCGTGAAGGGGAAGATACCAGTAAGCAATTTGATATTCAGTTTGCTAAAGCCATTGAGTTGACGCAATCACGCCACAAACTGACTTACGGTGCGACGATCGTCAATGATGAGTTTGATTTAAATTACATTGATTATAATGTAGATAATGGCACTTCAAAGCCAGGGCCGACGGAAGTGCCTAAGGCGAAATCTGAAAAACGTGGCGTGTTTATTCAAGATCAGATCTTCATGCTTAATGATAAAGCCGTGGTGACAGCTGGCGCACGTTATGATGAATTTGAGGCTAAACCTGATTCAAATTCTGGTTTGGAAGATCATAAAAGTGAGGCATTTACTGCCCGTTTAGGTGCGGTATACCATTGGAACGATAATTTCAGTACTTATGCTCAATACAGTCAAGGATTCAGAGCGCCAACACTGTATGAAATGTATTACGATAAAAGTAACATTCCCCACGGGTACATTATTAAATCAAACCCTAATCTTAAACCTGAAGAAAGTAATTCTTATGAGTTAGGATTACGTGCAGAAAATCGTATCGGTAATGTAACCGCATCTGTTTACTATAATGATTACTCTAATTTTATTCAGAAAGTGACAACAAACTCTAATAATATCGAGATTACGACCAATGAAAATATAGATAAAGCCCGTATTTACGGTGCAGAACTATCGGCGAACGTATGGTTAGATGAAATTATTAATGCGCCAATGGGGACTTACGCAAAAGTATCTGTTGCATACATTGATGGTGAAGATAAACAAACAGGTAAAACACTTGATACGATTGCACCCTTAACCTCAGTGATTGGTGTCGGTTATGATGCCCCTAATGAAGCGTGGGGAACGGCCTTAGATGTTAAGATGGTTGCAGCAAAAGATAATTGGCAAGATAAAAGTAATCTGAATGTTGCTGGCTACACCGTGGTTGATTTAACGACGTATTACCGCCCAGTAAAAGACATGACAGTGCGTGCGGGGCTGTTTAACGCATTAGATAAAGAATATTGGCAGTATCAAGATTTGGCGGGTACGAACCAAACGACAGATGGAATTGATCGTCGCAGTCAACCTGGACGTAACTTTGGTGTTAATGTTAATTATGATTTTTAACTAAATAGTAAAATAGCCAGATAAAACAAAGCCGTGTCATGATCTTTTATTATAAAGTTCATTAACACGGCTTTTTAGATAGTTAGCGTGAAGTTACTATAGGTTTTTTAGAAACGCATTATCTTCTAATACAATTAATGGTTCTATATCACTGTCTTTTTTGATCACCAAAGAGTCATCAGAACGTAGACAAACACCACCGTAATTACCATCAACAGTAAAAGTACAAACTTGAATATGCTTATTAGCGACTTTAGGTAAGCACCATAATTGTTGATAGATATTTTTTTGATCGTTAAATTGACCATCAGTTTTATCTAATACTGATTCATTATGGCTGACTAAATCGATATTACTGCCACAACGTCCGGCAATCGGTTTAATCGCATAACCCGTACGGCTTAGCTCATCGGTTACTGTAAAATCAGTATCTAATAAGTAATGATGATGCGGGAATAAAGACCACAGTACAGGCAGAATCGCTTTATTGCTTGGGATCACCGTCCATAGTGGCTCAAATACTTTGATTTCAGGGCGCAATAACACGTCAATTAAGCGTACTTTAGTATCAGGATAGCCAGTATGAATCGGCACTGCCGCATATTCAGTGCTGCTGACTTCACGCACTTGATCTATTGCTGTTTCCCATGCCCATGTTTTCCATACACATTCAATTAAACGGTCATTATCATCAATTAATTGACCTGTTGAGTTCCAATGAATGCCATCTAGTCCTTTAAGTATTTTGCTCTCAATGCCAGCGAGAGACAGCGCTTTTTGCATAAATAAAGCGTGATAATCTTCTTCTGCGTCATCATCTTGCATTATATGGACAAATGAATATTCTTGGCTGTATTTCCAGACACTCGCAAGTTCATTCAATAAATCTTCTGCTGGGCTATTTTCAGCAATATCACCACCTTGTTCCGCCCATTTTTGAATAATCAAACAAGCTTCAGTATGGCAAGAGGCTGAGTCAGCATTATATTCATAAACTTTTAAGCCTTTTTCATCCATACAGAAATCTAAACGACCTGTTAGCATGCTATGGCGGTGTTTTTGCCATGATAAACGTAACCGTGGCCATAGAATTTCTGGAATATCAAACAGTGCTAATAAATTATCATCTTGCAGTACTTTATCTGTTGCATGTAAATACATTAAATGTAATTCGTTAGTTGCTTTAGCCAGTTCGTGTTCAGCACTTTCTGAAATGGTAAAATAACGATAAATATCATCATTAAGCAGTTTGTTCGCATTAACTTGTAAATATGTATGTTCAAGGCTATCGGTATTATCTAGCCAGTTAGTTTCAAACTGACCGTTATTGAGACGCTGAGCCGATTGAATATTAAGTAGTTCAGGTGCTGGAGAAGGCTGAGGCAAGCTATATGTTGCATCGGCATTGTAAGCCATCCAACCTAAAATTTCAGTATCATCAAACGTGTCTTCAATGGTGTAACAACCATCTTTAATATGTAATGTGAGTTCACGCGTCCATTGTTGACCTAATGGTAAGGGTGCAAAAGTCACATTCTGCTCGGCAATCATTACTTTATCATCTTCAATATGAGTAATAATCGCAACGTGGCCTGTATCTTGAAATTCGCCACCTTTTTGCCAAATTAATAATGATCCTACAATAGGTTTTTGACGAGAGCCATTTTCAAAAGCATATAAAGGTAAAATTTTATCGTTAACTACTTGGCGTAAAAAACGGAGTGAGAAAATTTCATATGCCATATCAACATCTGTAAAAACTAACCCATAGTTGACATATAAAAAACGGCGCGCAAATTCAACACATTGCCATTTATAGCCCATGTATTCACCATGAACGTAGCTTCGCATTGCAGAGTCATCAGCATATTCATCTTCATCTATGGTGCTGTAATCAGAAGAATAAATAGCGATACCACCCGCGGCATAACCGAGTAAAGTACCGAAAGGAGCATTATTGGAATTGTCTGTATTCATTATCTTGGCCTAGTTAATTGTTGAACCTTTTTCGACCGATGATGTGGCTCAGAATATTGAGCGTTATTGAATGCAAACGCATCAGGGGAGTGTTGAAAATAAAGGCTTTTTTATAACCTAAAACTATTGCAATGATATTTCAATGGTTATTGTTGATTAGACTTTATATTTCAATGATATGGACGTTTTGCGCAATGTGATAGACATTGAGAATAGCTAAAAATAGAAGCGTAGCCGTAGTTTATTAGCTTGTTTTTTCTTATGATTAATTAATATGAGGTATTGCAAAAAAATAAGCATGGCGATGTTTGTTGTCGTTTAATGTCATGTGTTTTTGATATAGGTTGAAAGGCGCTTAAAATGACAGAGAAAAAAGAAAGAGATAACTTAAATATCGCAATGATTAAGGGCTAATAGTGAAAAAGAAAACAGTTTTTACATTATGTTGTTACGCGACATTTATATTCTCGATTGAGAGTGCGAATGCTGCGGATAATATTACTTGGGTTAGCCCAACTAAACTTGATTTAAAGCAAGAGCATAATCTTTGCCCTTTAATTAAAAAGACAGCGAATACTTTTATTACTGAAACTCATCAGGCAATGAAAGAGGGTTTAACCAAGGTTGAGCCATCGTTGTACCAATGGCCTCTAAATATTGACGGTAAGCAATACCTAGCGGTTCAATATGCATCATCAATATATTGTGGATCTGCTGGATGTAGTACATCGTTTTATGCGCTTAACGGCAACGACTGCACTGACGTCAATTTCCCCAATAATGAACTGCAAGATATTGGTATTAAAGATAATTACCTTTACTTTAAAGGTGATCGCTGTGGGATCTGGTCATTAACTGATAAGCTTCGTCATGTAATTAATCTGCCAAATTGCGATGATGATCAAGATTGGGATTTAAAGACAGTCAAAACCTTTGGTGATTACACTGTTGCTCAATCATACCCTCAAGGCTCTGGCGGTTATGTTGGTAAAATGGCGTATGTAGAATTAACGGGTACTCAAAAAATACTCACGTTTGAAGCGGATGAAGCAACAGGTTGGTTAACTTATAACGTTGATGGCAAAGGTGTATCGCTAATTGTTGATAACGATTTTATTAGCGATTCACAGCTTGATGTAAACGTAATGAGCTTGATTAAAAATGCCCACAAGATGCGTGTTGTGGTTGATAATAAAGTATACGATGTTTCAACCAAAGGCTCAGGTGCGACAATGATTTACTTAAATGAATTCCCACGCTGGGTGGAGAAAATTAAATAAATTCATCACATTAACTAATCTATCGTTGCTCAATAGCAAAATGAGCAACGAAGAAGGTATCCTTAGCATTTAACCAACGAACATTTTCACTATCACGCTCATTCGCTTTTCTTCATTTAAACATCATCTTATTCTTTTTCTACCACCCAAATTGACTAAAAATTACTTTTGTGCAGAAAGTCGAGTTGCTAACCAATTATCTACAGCTACTTTACCGCCACCAGATAACATCAAAGACACACACGCCGCCAATAGTGCTAATCCAAATTCATAACCACCATTAGACATAAACAACCCATTAGGTAAATGAACACTTACAATCGCAATCAACATAGTAAAGCCTAATACCAGCGCGGATGGTCGAGTCAATAAACCAAGAATAATAAATAGACCACCAAAAAACTCAGCACTGCCTGCTAAAAATGCCATAGCGACACCCGGTGCTAGTCCAATAGATTCAAAGAATTGTCCGGTTCCAGCTAAACCATAACCACCAAACCACGCAAACAGTTTTTGAGAACCATGAGCCATAAATATAATACCCACAGGAATACGAAGTGCTAACGTGCTAAAGCCTGCATTTGACGTTAATAGTTGCTCAATTTTCTGTTTCATTTTATTTCCTTACCAATTCAATATAAGAGGATTTTCCTCTCTGTTGCTAAATGATTATAGATAATTGGTTCTCAAAGAAAATTGGAAGTATTTGAGCTTATAGTTCAATTTTTTTGAATATATAAATAGGCATGGTAGGGTAAGTGAACTTGAATTCGCTATATGCTGTCATATTATGGCTTAATATCTTTAAAATGAGGATCGTTATGCAATCACCCATCACTCTTGATTCACTAAGAGCATTAGATGCCATTGATAGAAAAGGCAGCTTTGCCGCTGGAGCAAAATCCTTATTTAAAGTCCCTTCTGCACTCACTTATACCATTAAAAAGCTCGAAGACGACCTTAATGTGGTTTTGTTTGATCGTTCAAAACAAAAAGCGCAGTTAACTTCAGCAGGCAGATTAATTTTAGATCAAGGACGAGAAATTCTGATAGCTACCGATAAATTAGAATCGGCAGTAAAGCAACTTGATTCTGGGTGGGAAAGAAATATTATCATCTCAAGAGATACCATTATCCCGCTCGCTCCTTTACTAGAGTCTGTTCTTGAGTTCAATAAATTAGAACATGATACCAATATTACCATTTCTGAAGAATCACTCGGTGGAGGGTGGGATGCGCTGCATAGTAATCGTACCGATATCGCCATTGGCGTTTCAGATCACTTACCAAAAGGCGAGTATCAAATAAAAGAGATTGGTAGAGTCGATTTTCTATTTGTAGTAAGCCAGAGTCATCCATTAGCCCTTATAGAACGACCTATCGAAGCCAGTGATTTATTGCTTTATCCCTCTTTAATTGTATCTGATTCTTCTGTATTACTGCCCACCAGAGACATGGGTTTGTTTAAAAGCAAACAACAAATCCGCTTTAAAACCATGCAGGCTAAAATTGAGGCTCAGACAATGGGGCTTGGTGTCGGTTTTTTACCTCGTCATTTAATTAAACAGCAACTACATGACGGTATTTTGATTGAGAAAAAATGCACAGTGGCAAGAGTTAACCCGCCTTTATTCATTGCTTGGCATAAAGATAACGATGGTAAAGCGTGCGAATGGTTAACCAATGAATTAATCAGTAAGGCATGGTTGTAATTGTCTACTTTATAACTATTACCGCAAGCATCGATTATTGATAAGTCGATGCACCTGATACCACCGTTTTCAGCGACGATGGCATGATGAAACACATCGGTTTTCTCAACGTCTTTGAAGCAAGCTAACCCATCAAAAATCAAGAAAAAAACATAGAATAGCCATAATCTTGCGCTTTTAAGTGCAAAGGAAAGTCAGCGAGTTATCAGTTACATCCTAATTAAATATAGCTTCTTAGAATGAGATAAAAATACCGCAATAACGGTCAATATTGTGGTTTTTGGTGATCTTGAAATATAGAAATAGAATCGATTTAACCAAGAATGTAAAAATAAGCAGTAATTTTCACAGTAAAAAAAGCTGTTGCTGGTGGAATGGTTTATTTTTTAGGGACTCGATTTAAGAACAAAATATATGGCTGTCCAATGTTTTACTGAAAATTCCAAGAGTAAATGCAAAACTCACCCCGTCATTCCCTACAGTGAGGTTACGAACGAGATAGGGAATCTACTTACAGCATGTTGTAGTGTTATTATTTTTGCTAGATGTGTTTCTTTATTTAAATAAGAGAAAGATAAACTATATTGCACTTTTTATACTGTTAATAGATACCCGAATTAGTATTAGGAATAAAGCTAAAAGGAAGATATCTAATTTTGTGACTTATATCGGGTGGTAAATATAATAATATGTTTGATTTATAATGTTGTTTGTATAATGACGAATAAAATACGGGCGTAGGTTCAAAGAACAAATTCGGGCAAGTTGTTAATATAATAAGTTGTTATATTCAAGGAGATATATGAAACTACTACAATGGACTTTATTTATTGATATGTTGGGTTATCGAGACATTAATGGCTCGATAAACTCAGAAGACTTGGCTAAAGAGTTTGTCAGCTTTATGGAAGAGAATAAGGCTCTATTCGATTTTCAGAATGACGATTATTTTGTTGAACGCTACAAACAAAATAGCCAGTTTGACCTTTATGAGTTCTATGAGGTTAAACATGCTTTTGTTTCTGACTCACTTATTCTCACGTTCTATCCCAAGGAAGTTGAGTCGTTAGTTAATGTTGACAAAATGTATATGCATTCTGCTAATGCACTATTCATAATAACGATGAGACTTCAAGCATTTATTTACAGTTGTTTTAGTCAGAAAAGTGTGTTTTTAAGAGGTGGCGTTTCCAATAAATATTGTTACGTGAAAGATAATTTTGCTGTCGGTGAAGGGTTGATTGATTCATATCTAGTTGAAAGTAAGGTCGCAAAATATCCAAGAATTGCTTTGTCGAAAGACACTAGTTCAAATACAAAGCTAATGGAAAAGATTAGATTCCTGTCCGATGTTATGTACAACAATAATCAACTCGTTGCTAAAGATCCTGTAGATGGTGTTTATTACCTGGATTATCTGAAATATAACCTAGCTATGATCGACGCTAGCTCTAAAATTGTTCAAGCTAGAATACTAGCTGATCGAAAAGGTTTTGATGCTCAATTTGAGTCTGTACAGTTGTTTGTAAAGAAACATGGTAATGGGATCGAGGCGAAGTTAGCGGAACTAAACATACGGGTAGCTCCTTTAAAGGGGAAAGAGAAAGAAGCTATGCAAAAGGTGATTGATAAATTTGAATGGTTAAAAGATTATCACAACAGTTTAGTTTCTAAGAATAATCTTGTATCAGAGTATACAATAAAATGAATATAACAGATAAGGATATGTGTCGCGCAGCCGACACCTATCCGAAGTGTTGGACAAGCCCGAGCGGCTTTATATAAGTAAATATTGCGAATGTCATGAAGTGTGATGCTAAAAAGAAGTCGAGCGTTATTCTTGGCGTGAACCAATCAATTTAATTCATTGATTTATAATTAGATCCTCTTTAATTATTACGCGCTAATGCCATTATCCTTATTGTTTTACGTTTTTATCTGGGTGAAAAAAACATAGTAAAAAACATAGGACACCCATCACTTTCGTAATCCATTTTGATCAATTCTGACGGTACTCTATAAATGGTTGTAATCCGTTGAGCTAAGTATCGCTTGAGATCCTCAGTAGTTAATGTATCAGTCAATTTATTCAATATGAGTAATAGAGAATCTACTATTCAGTGTTATAGATTCTATGTTTCTACTTGAAATTTAACGTGTTTCACTGGCGTCTTTAAGGCTCGATCACGCGTTGAGTAGATCACGGATAGTTCGTGCCTCACTTCCGAGATGACGGATATTAGGCTAAGGAAAAATAAACATAGGACACCCATCACTTTCGTAATTCATTTTGATCAATTCTGACGGTATTTCATGAATGGGTTTTAATCAGTTGAGTAAAGTATCGCTTGAGATCATTAGTGGTTAACATATCAGGCGATTTATCTAAATGGTGAGTAATGCGACGAAGTGCACGACTATAACCATCAATAGTAGCTGGACGTTTACCTTGTAAAGTTAGGTGGGTAACATGTTGTTCATAAAGATAATCTGAACGTTGCTGTTGTTCGTTATTCATCATTAATACTCCATTATAAAGAGTGTTAAAGGTAGCTTAATCGCTGTCTGCTTTACTCTGCCGCGCAGCGGCTTCGTTCAACAAATGCATCAACACGATTTGCTACATTCGGCATTGTCAGTTTGTCTTTAGTTTCAGTGATTAAGGCGTTAAAATTCAGCTTGGTTTGCATAGAAGCAAACGTGTTATGCAGGCGTTATATTTTTTTTATTTAAAGGTAAGTTTGATGTCGACTTTAATTGAGCAATATAGAGAAATAAAACCTAAATATGAAAGGCTAAATGGGAATGTTTGTTCTGCCCTAAAACAACTTATTGATGAAGAGCAGATACCTATTTTTGCTATTGAATCTAGAATTAAAGATGAATCGTCATTTTCAAATAAATTATCAAGAAAAGAATATTCATCTCCTTTTGAACAGGTTGAAGATCTCTGTGGTATAAGAATAATTTGTTATTATCAAGAAGATATCGAAAAAATTTGCTCGATTGTAAAAAATGAATTTATAGTTATATCAGAAGAAAATAAACAAGAGAACTTGAATGTTGACCAGTTCGGTTATTCATCGTTTCATTATGTTGTTAAGTTGAAAGGGGACTGGTTGAAACATCCTAATGCTCGAGGTTTAGACGAGCTAAAGGCTGAAATACAAATAAGAACAATGTTAATGCATACTTGGTCTGCTATTAGCCATAAATTGTTATATAAACGTGAGGCTGATGTTGCGCCACAATTTAGACGGAAATTAAATAGATTAAGTGCGTTGATTGAATTAGCTGATGAACAATTTAATGCCATAAAAAATGAAAAGCATTCATATCAAAAAGATAATTCTCAAGCATCAAAAGCATTTGATTCATCTGTTGCTCTTAGTTCTGATAGTTTAATGGCGCTTCATAAGTATTATTTCAAGAATAGGAATTTTGATGAAAATGATATACCTAATCTAGTTAATGAAATTAGATCTTGTGATTTAACTTTTCAACAATTTGATGAAATATTAAACCGTTGTTTACCATTTTTAAGTAATATGGAAGCTGAAGAAATAGAAAGTGAACATGAAGAATTACCTCTATGGGGTTTTTCTGGGGTAATCAGAACAATATTAGACCTTAGTTGTGACCACTATTATGAGAGAAGAGAAGATATGTTTCCATATATTGTTCGTGAGGCTCGTGAGAAATATAGAAAAATACTAGCGGCAAGTTAAAATATAACAGATAAGGATATGTGTCGCGCAGCTGACACCTATCCGAAGTGTTGGACAAGTCCGAGCGGCTTTATATAAGTAAATATTGAAAATATCATAGAGGGTGATGCTGAAAAGAAGTCGAGCGTTATCCTTGGCGTGAATCAATTTAATTCATTGATTTATAATTAGATCCTCTTTAATTATTACGCGCTAATGCTATTATCCTTATTGTTTTACGTTTTTATCTGGGTCGAAAAATCCCCGCCAATTGCATGACATGCTGACAGTATAGACAAAAAGGTTGTGTCATTAAACGGACAATTTTTTGTTGTGAGAGTAACGTAAACATAAAGGCATATTGGATCAGTTGAAGTTGTTTCTTCTCATGCCCTCGTAATATCACTAACTAACTTCTAGCTAACTATAAACTTCAAAAACAGTAACTTAGCTGTAAGACGAGTAAAAGTCAGTACAGCTAATCAGTTATTTCTTCAGCCTTTTTGATACTGATCTAAATCGAACAACTTATCGCGGATCGCCCAGAAGCGGCCATTTTTACGGGCAATAATGATTTCTGGTGGACGTAATCGATGTTCGTTATTTGCCACTTTTGTCGGGGCAGTATCAGTAAAGGGGCGATGCCTATCCACTAAGTGCGGATTAATGAACTTGGTGAGAAAGTCACTTTTTTGAGTCTTGGTTGATAACTGCCAAATCTCGTTAATTTCATTGTCTTCTTCGCCAATATAAACCACTTTAAGTTGTGGCTTACCAAACTTATTCTTACCCGGTTCTAAACGCATATCGGTGCATTTCATTATCATTGCATCTTTGAGCTTTAATGCTTCGCGTAGCTTTTTATCAGGGTCAACCATCACTGCATTGCACTGATGGCAGCGGCGGGCGGCAATGTCGTTATCTGCGCCACATTCTTCGCAATATTTAGCGCGGAAACGGTAGCCACATTCTTCACGCTCACCCGTATCGTCATCTTCAAAATAACCTTGGCAGCGTCGACCATAATGCTCAACGAGGAAGCCAGCAGGATCAAGCTTGCCCCAAAAGCTATTGTTGAAACCACACGCAGGGCAGGGAACCATTATTATTTCACTATCGCCATTCGGCTTAGGATCGCCCACTTCTGGTTGGTAGAGATCGTAACAGTTACCTGCATATTCAAGAATAAGGCAGTCTTTTTTACCTTCAAATAAACGTAAACCACGACCGACGATTTGTTGATAAAGGCTAATTGATTCTGTCGGGCGTAATATGGCAATAAGATCAACATGAGGCGCATCAAACCCCGTTGTTAATACGGATACGTTAACAAGGTATTTGATTTTTTGTGCTTTAAAATCATTAATGATCCGATCACGTTCATCAAGGGGAGTATCGCCGATAACAAGCGCGGCATTTTCATGCGCAAGATAGCCCATGATCTCTTGAGCATGATTAACGGTAGAGGCAAAGATCATAATACCGCGACGATCTTTGGCGTAATCGATGACTTGTTCGATGATCATTGGTGTCGCGCGACCTGATTGCTCGATCACATTATCAAGATCTGATTCTTTATAATGACCTGTATTTGAAGGTGTCAGTGATGAAAAGTCATAGCCTAATACCGCCATATCCATCACTTTTGGTTCAGTTAAAAAGCCTTCATCAAGCAAGTAACGAATGGGTAATTCAAAAATACAATCACGAAAGAAGCGTTCAGTTTCTGTTTTCACTTGACCACGGGTATGGTATTTGTAAATCCAGCCTGTACCTAATCGATAAGGGGTAGCAGTTAATCCAAGCACTTTGATATTGGGATTAACGGTTTGTACATGTGTGATAACTTTGCGGTAAGCGCTATTTTCATCATCAGGTACGCGATGACACTCATCAATAACCAGTAATGAAAATTGTTCATGAAATTTATCAAGGCTATTTGCCATTGATTGAACGGAAGCAAACACCACTTGTTGATCGGTTTCTTTACGTCCTAATCCCGCAGAGAAAATAGCGGCTTTAAGGCCATAGCTTTCATATTTAGCGTGGTTTTGTTCCACCAGCTCTTTTACGTGAGTGAGCACCAGAACACGGCCTCTAGCAATACGGGCTAATTCTGCGACGACGAGGCTTTTACCAGCGCCCGTAGGCAGAGCAAGGACGGCGGGTGTGCTATGTTTGCGAAAATAATGAATGGTAGCGTTAACGCTATCTTGTTGGTAAGGACGTAAAGTATACATACAGTAAATCTATGACAAATGACCTGCTACTAGTGTACATTTAACCAGTGTTTTGGCAAGAGACAATGGTATCTTAAAATAGAAGATCATGAGCAGATTAATGTCGAATATATATAAAATAGAACTGACATATTACAAAGTAAACTGTCAAGGAAATAGTGCTTATTTTGAGGGTGATAGGCATGATTGTTATTGAATTTATATATTGCAGAAATAGAGTAATATAGTCATTAATATAATGTTACATTGTAACTT
Organism: Photobacterium carnosum; assembly: GCF_002849605.1. Taxonomy (GTDB): domain Bacteria; phylum Pseudomonadota; class Gammaproteobacteria; order Enterobacterales; family Vibrionaceae; genus Photobacterium; species Photobacterium carnosum. Next base: position 118,374 of record NZ_NPIB01000007.1, on the reverse strand, counting down.
AGCTATGATTTTTACTTATAATTAAAAAATTACGACCATGCTTTATATTTTTAGAATTATTATTATTTTATCGGCATTTTTGTCATGGTATGCCGCTGCGTCTACTACGCGAACGACAGCCCATACAATTGTGCATCATTCTCGTATTCATCATCATTACTTACATCAAAATAAGCAACAAGGACATACATTACACCATAAGCATTATTTACGTAAGAGTCATCATCGAACAAAGTCGCAAGAACGGCGACATGTACGATTGGTAAAACGTAAAATTTTTCATGCATATTATGGTTGGAAAGGAACACCTTATCATTTTGGTGGTTCAAGCCATCGAGGGATTGATTGTTCTGCTTTTGTGATGAAGATGTATCGTCAAGTATTTCATCAAGACTTGCCTCGAACAACGTTAGGGCAAGTGAAATTAGGGCGACGTATTCGTAAGGATCACGCTAAGTTAGGGGATTTAGTCTTCTTTAAGACGGGTCGTAATGAACGTCATGTGGGGATTTATCTTTCTAATGGTGATTTTATGAACTCAGCCAGTTCGCGAGGAGTGTCTATTTCTAATTTACATCATGTTTTTTGGAAGCGGCATTTTTGGCAGATTAGACGATTAGTTGCAATATAAGATGTAATAAAAACGGAAGCTCTTGAGCTTCCGTTTTTTATGGCTGTAATTTATTACTCGCTTTATGGTTTTGTCCAAATTCGCGTATTGAGGTCGAGTTCATCAACAATATTAATAACAAATTTTAGATCGTAATAAATAGCGGCAATAAAGGTTAAAGAATCCGCTTGTTGAAATAATTTAGGTTCAAAATAATTCTTAGAACTGGAAATTGCAATATAGAGATGATCGTCGACGAATGAGAAGGCTATTGTATGATCAGAACGATTACTAAAATTAATAAGTCGTTGTATCATTGAGGGTGATAATAAGTAACGAGCCTCAACTTGATCATTACTATAGATATTAAACAGTTGCGAAAACTCAGGATCATCGAGGATCACTTGTTGTTGGTTATTACTGAATATATCCGATAGTTTCTGATCTGTAGCCGAGAAAATACTATGGTTATTTGGGATAATAGTTGTTTGGCCTGAAAAGTGTTTATTTGCATCAGCAACAAAAAAAAGCCCTTTAAAAATAGTATGCCATTGATCTTGGTTCTTACCGTTGTTATTACGGCTTTGGGTTTTGTATTCAGTGTGTAATTCAGAAAAGCGTAAATACGTTTTATCGAGTTGGCCTTCAATAAAATCTTCACCACGATAGCGATCATAATGACGACTAAAGAGGGCACTGTTTTTATAATCTTGTTTATCTATGCATTGTGCAGGCTTGTAATTAAAGCTGCTATCAATTGAATTAATGAGTTTAGTGATTATTTTATGCTTATAGTCTTTTTTATATTGATCCCAGCGTTTGCTATATAAACGGTGCATAACGATAGCAATAATAATCGAAAAAATAATACCAAAGGCTTGTAAATCAAACATAAAGCTTAGTGGAATTATAATCACGGCAAAACCGATCCCAAGCAGTAATGATAACCAATATTGTTTTATGACTTTTTTACGATCATGATCAAGTGCTTTAAGTTGAGGCTTGAGATGAGTCTCATAAAGTACAGTAAGTTTACTATCCATAAATGATTATATCCTACTGTTTAAATACAAGTGTCGCATTAATGTTAGTGCGTTCTATGTTTAGAATTTCAAAATATGAAAATGTAACCAATAGCATAAAGGTGATGATATTTATTAACATTTTTATGTTCCTATATATAAACCAATAGGTAAGAGTCAAGGCGGTTATTACCTACGTGATGTTTCCCTTGTAGTTATAACGAAAAAAGCCTTGTCAAAACAAGGCTTAAATGAAAATTAATCATTATTATTGGTTTTATTTATGAGGCAATGGTCGCTGGGATGTGGGATTCAGTTAAGTTTTTTGTCATCATGCAAAATTGACGACGAGGCGTAAAGCCATGCTTTTCATAGAAATTACGTGCACCAGCATTGCCTATATTGACTTCAAGCGATAACGCTTTAACGCCATCTTGAATAACCAAGGCTTCAAGTTGTGGTAATAATTCAGTTCCAATTCCATGTTGGCGCCAATCAGCTTTTAAGTAGAACTGATCGATTAAACCAATTTTCCCACCATGCTCAAGGCTGAAGCTATAGCTAACAATAATATGCCCAGCAATATGCTTAATACCGTGTTGTTCTACTTCAATAAACCATGCTTGTCCAAGTTTTGGATTACTTAATAGCTGCTTTACCGCGATCATGGTTTGTTCGGCCTTTTGTGGTAAGGCTTCATAATCAAATAACTCATCTATTAATTGAAGAAATTTATTGAGTGAAGAAAGTGTTGGTGTGCTGAGAGAAATATTCATACTGAGTCCCTAAGTTAAAGCCTATCGTTAAAAGCTTTATTGGTTACAACGTGTAAGTAAATTGTTGTATTTGCATAGAGTAAATGTCTTTTTAATTTGTAATCTAGCAGATATATGACAATTGAGTCATAGAAATGTTCATTTTTTGGCAAAATAGCGCCATGTTTAATGGTTTTATTTTTTTAGAACGTCATAAAAGCTATGTGCTTAAAGTATGAATGTGTACGAAAATGAAGTTTTTAATGCATATCTGTGATTTGCTTCCTATAATACCGAATCTTTTGTAAGTAACGGAGCCACTCAATGAGGCTTGATAAATTCTTAGGTACCACTTTAGGTATCACCCGTAGAGAAGCCGGTAAACTTCTTCGAGATAAAATGATTGAAATTGACGGTGAAATTGTCCGTAGTGCTTCTTTCTCTGTCGGTGACAATCACAATGTGGAATTTAAAGGTCGTCCACTTCGCCTGCAAGGGCCTCGTTACTTCATGTTGAATAAACCACAAGGTTTTGTGTGTTCACATGTTGATGGTTTCAATCCGACTGTTTTTGTATTGTTTGATGAAGTTAGCCCTGAAAAAATGCACGTAGCTGGACGTTTAGACAGTGATACTACAGGTTTAACGTTATTAACGGATGATGGTCAATGGTCACACCGTATTACGTCACCACGTCATGTGTGTGAAAAAGTGTATTTGGTAGAAACCGCTGATCCTATTGTTGCTGAGAATATTGAGCAATTTAAAGCGGGTGTACAATTAAATGGTGAAGAAGGACTTACTCGACCTGCTAAATTAGAGATAGTCGGTGAACGTGAGGGTGTATTAACCATCACTGAAGGTAAGTATCACCAAGTGAAGCGTATGTTTGCAGCGGTAGGTAACCACGTTGTTAGTTTACATCGTGCGCGTGTAGGTGGGCTTGAATTGGATGAAGATCTTGAACTTGGTAAATACCGCCCATTAACAGCTGAAGAGATTGCATCATTTTTAGCTAAATAATCTTAGCGATTGTTTTAAATACCCAAAAAGCATAAATTTTATTATTTATGCTTTTTTTATAACGATTATTATTCTCTTATATTAAGATAATTTATATTTCCTATTAGGAAAGAATGATTACCATTTTTTAGCGTACAATGGATTATTGTTGTTATTTTTATAAAAAGAATATTTATGACTCAACCCGCTTCATCTAAATTGAGTTTACAGCTCATTCTCATTCTTGGTGCGATTGCTGCTTTAACCCCTTTTGCTATTGATATGTATTTGCCGGCAATGCCTGATATTGCTAAAGATTTTTTAGTGTCTCCGAGTGCTGTTCAGGTAACACTAACTGCTTATACGGCAGGTTTTGCTTTTGGTCAGTTAATTCATGGGCCGTTAGCGGATAGCTATGGTCGACGTCCAATGTTGATCGCGGGCACTATCAGTTTCTTGGTGTTAACCATTTTAGGTGCGTTGAGTACCAATATTACCGAGTTAACCATTGTGCGTGTAGCGCAAGGTTTTGCTGGTGCTGCGGCTGCCGTTATCATTGGTGCACTTGTGCGTGATATGTTTGAGCGCGAAGAGTTCTCTCGCACCATGTCATTTGTGACGTTAGTGATGACTATCGCACCGTTAATAGCCCCTGTTTTGGGTGGTCATCTTTCAGTTTGGTTTGGTTGGCGTGCTGTCTTTTGGGCGTTAGCTGTTTTTGCCGTCATTGTTTTGATCTCGATTTTATTTAAAATTAAAGAAACACTGCCGAAAGAAAAACGGATCCCGTTTCATGTATCATCAATTATTAAAAACTATAAACGGTTATTATCAAATCCTGTTGCCTTTGGCTTAGTGTGTTGCAGTGGTTTTTCTTTTGCTGGCATGTTTACGTTCTTAACCGCAGGTTCGTTTGTATACATTGATATTTATGGTATTAGTGTTGAGAATTTTGGTTACTACTTTTGTTTAAATATTCTTTGTATGATTTTATTTACTAGCATCAATGGTCGTTTTGTGAAGCGAAAGGGCACTCATTGGATGTTACGTTTTGGCTTAACTATACAATTAGTTGCTGGCATACTGCTACTTATTGGGCAATGGTTAGATCTAGGGTTGTGGGGTGTTGTTATTCCTGTGGCCTTGTTTATTGGTACACTGTCCACGATTGGTAGTAATACCATGGCGTGTTTATTATCGAGTTATCCTCAGATGGCGGGTACGGCTTCTTCTTTAGGTGGAACGTTCCGTTTTGGGATTGGTTCGATTGTTGGTGGCCTTGTTGCGTTAATGCCAGATGGTAATGCATGGCCAATGGCGTTGACGATGGCGTCATGTGCTATATTATCAGCTGGTTTTTATTGGTTCCTTGCACGCACAGCTTAGAGGCTGTGTTGTGGTTTGATATTTTTGGATTGTTTGAAATAAATCATGACCATTTTTTTTAATGAAATTTACAATGTAGTTAGTAGTGGGTTAACCGCTTTACAAGAAGCGCAAGCAACAGGTAAAGCACAAAAAAACCCTGTCAGTGAAAGTATATTTTTAAGTGCTTGGGTAACAAAAGTACTTAAACAACATAGTTTTGATCGTTGCGTAGTGAAAACATTACAAGAATGGCAGCAACAATCACGTACTATGGGTAAAAATGCACAACTAAAACTGCATTTTGAGCACTTAGCTGAAACCTATGCCAAAGTGACTGATGACAAAGGACTATCAACGGTTATTACACCTGTTGTAATGACAACGTTTTATGCGGCATTAGAGCAGCAAGATTGGCTAGTGACTAATGAATACGAAGTGAATCGTAAAGTTAGCCACCATACTGATGGTAAAGCATCGTTAGTGGTCTGTTCCGCTCAGTATGCTGCGTCAATGAATGAGGATGGCGAGCTAGCAAAACCATTATCTTTATATATCCGTGGTAATGTGCAGCAATTTATTGATATTGCTTATCAACATGGAATCTTGCTGTATAAAATAACTGATTATAAATCGAAAGTTAAATTTCATGGGGAATATATTATTTACCCATCAAATACAGGTACTCACTTGCCAGAGTTACCGACTCGAATGTTATAACTTACGTTGAATTACACACTAAGCCGCATTATTGCGGCTTAGTTGTATTTGATATAGATAAAAGGGGGTATAGATAGCGTTAGGTTGTTATGGTGATCGCTTTATTGACGTTGTTTATTGACGTTGTTTATTGACGCGATGAAAGAACGTTAGTGTTATCGCAAGGATGGCACAGACTAAAAGTGTGAGACCAAGATCGCCCACGATTGCTGCTTTATGTAAACCCGCGCCAATGACGAGATAATAAAATAACCCCAGTAATGCACCCGCACTGCCTAAATGATCACGATAGTTATTTAATGCGGTACTTAACAAGTTAGGTAAAGCTAAACCAAATGACAATGATATAAAGATCATTGGCAAGAAAAACCAAATAGAGGTTTGTAATAGATAAACGCCAACACTACTCATGAGCAGTATGACCGATGCAATGGTGATGATAGTTTGTGACATGACGTGTCGACGCAGTAATCGCATATTAAGCATTGCGCCAAGGATTGAGCCTAAGGCCAGTACAGCGCTGGTATAGCCAAATAATTTAATGCTGACATGTAATTTTTCAAACATAAAAGGAGCAAGGCTGTAATAGGAAAACAATGCAATATTAAAGATAGCAACCATCAACATGATGTACCAAATATGAAGATCTTTCAGCATTTTAATACCAACAGAGAGCAAACTATCTCGTTGGGTTTGAGTCGGTTTTGTTTCGGGTAATTGCAATAAGCTCCAGCAGAGTAATCCACTGGTTAGTATTATCATGCCGATAAACACCCATTTATAGCCGCCATTAACGGTTAACCAACTGCCTGTTATCATGCCAATAATAGGACTGATCCCAATGGATGTGCCAATAATAGAAAATACCCGTCCCAGCTCTGCACCTTGGAAACAATCACGAAGGATAGTTTGGGTACAGACTGAGCCAACCGCCGCACCAAAGGCACAACAACCAAAGCCGATAAGAAGTAAGGTAAATGTTGATGCAAATAAAGTGAGAATAGCGGAGCCAATAAAAACGATTAACCCAATAAGTGTGGCATAACGTCGCCCAATGATGTCGCACATTCTGCCCCAAAAAACGACCCCAATAGCAAAGGCGATAAAGAAAACAGACATCCCTTGCGCTGCGGTTGAACCAGTGACGCCAAAATGGGTTTTAATGGAGGTTAATGCGGGGCTATACATGGTTTCGATGATCTGTGGAAACATTAATAATGTCACCGCTAATGGTATTGAAATTTTATTAATATTGTTATTCATATGATTTTTTATAAATTCCATGATGTTGTTCTAAAAATAGAAGATAAAACTATTCTTTTTATTAATGAGTTGTGTGGTTAGGGTGAATATACGTATTGTTTCATCATGGTAATTATTATAAGGTGCTCATTTTTGAACTTATATTAATATAAAGACTATATATATTAAATTAAGGACAGGTGGCGTGAGTAATGGCATATATTGAACATGGTCAACAATTTTGTCCCAATAACCTTGACGGTTTAGTGATTGGCCTTGCGGCTGATGTTGGTGATCATAATTCTGGTGAGCATCGACACGATAAAGATCAGCTATTATTCTCCCATCATGGTTGTATGGTGATCACCCTTGAAGGGGTTAAGTGTGTTTTACCCCCCATGCGTGCAGCTTGGATCCCAGCAGGCATGTTGCATAATGCGCAGATGACCAATGTTACACATTACCGTTCGTTGTATTTTGATCCATCATTACAGTCACAACTTAGTCGTGAAATGAAGATTATTGATATTAATCCATTGATGGCGATACTGCTTGAAAGAATGGCGATGTGGGCGTTTGATAAGCCCAACAAAGAACAACTAAATTCAGTTAACTTATTGATAGAAGAACTTAATTCTGCTACTGAAAGTCATTTTAATTTGCCGTTGCCTAATGATGCCAGATTAGCTAAGTGGCTTGAAGAGATTAATTGTCCCGATTTTATCGCTCCGACGTTAGCTAATCTTAGCCTGTTGGTGGGGGCGAGCCAGAAAACGATCACACGTATTTTTAATAAAGAAACGGCAATGCCATATCAAAGTTGGCGTCAACAATGGCGGTTGTTAGCTGCAATTGAATTATTATCACAACATCAGCGTATTTCTGATGTTTCATATCGATTAGGTTTTGCGAATGATAGTGCTTTTATTAGTTTCTTTCGTCAAAAAACAGGATTTACGCCGCTTAATTTTATGATTGAATTTAAATCGTAATTTTTAAACACACTATATTTTAATAATAACTGCTATAAGGTGAATATTTGCGCTAATTAATACATTGTTTATCGAAAATTTAACTTCGAATAAACATTTAAATAACCAACAATATTGTAGAATATATATTCTATGTAAAGCTCTCATCTTGATATTTTTTAAGTTGAATATTCATATTAATAAGTCATGATAGGCTTAGTAATTACTACAATAACGCTGTTAATACTGAGATAGCTATTATTGTTATTATGAGGGAGGAATAACAGATTAATAGGGACATCTATGCCTGTTTGTTGTACTGAACATCAGTCTACTCATATTTCAACACCATTGATCTTATCGTTTGATGAGACATTGACTTTCTTTCCATTTGTTCTGGAATTTTACGATTGGCGAGATGGTCTTATTATGTACCGCGCTTATCGTGATGGTCACCGTGAGTTATTAGAAGGCAGTTGTTCGTTTTATATCGAACATATTGAATCACTGGCTGGCGGCAAGGCGTGGATTGAAAGTATTCCTGTCGGGTTAGTTGATAAAGCCCGTGCTTACGCTGATCTTGGTGTGTATATGCTCAAGATGGCAGCGATGAGTGATAAAGCTCGCCATTTATTAGCCCAACGACCAATATTACTTTACCTGATGTGCGAACGTTATCCATTAGATCAGGAACAGGTGTTAGCTTTATGCGAGCTAGGTCAACGTCAAATTTTAGCTCATTTAGGCTTAGCATCGTGTCGATCTGCATTGCGTTTTATTGATCGTATTCAAAGCGATTTTTCTACCCGTTCAGTGATTATTGTTATTCATCGATTATTAGATCCAGAAACGATGATGTTTACCTTATTTCGCCATTATTCAGTAATCACTACCGTAACGTTACAAGTTTATTTACAGTGGCCAACATTAACAGGCACAAAATTAGGCTTTTATTTAATTAAAGCGTCACCGCGAGAACGACTGCGAATTAATCAGATATTATCGGATGTATTTCAGTTAGGTTATCGTGTGCTTGATGTTGATTCAGTGCGACGTATTCATGCTGTTACATCGTATGATGAATTGAAAAAGTTACATGATCGATGGCTAATTGCTCAAAAAACAGCGAAATTTGTTCCTGATCCAAGTTGTGATAAGGCGTATGACATTCCTTTTGAAGGTAATAGTAATATTGTACCGATTCGAAATTATCAGCAGCTTGAGCTTGAAGGAATTGAACAAAGTCATTATGTTGCTATTTATCATCACCGGATTATTAAAGGTGAATATTTAGTGTATAAAATGCATATGCCAGAGCGCGTCACCATAGGGTTAAAGCGGCACTATTTAGCCAATGGACGTGCAAGTGAAACGTATACTGTCGATCAAATTCAAGCGCGAAATAATCGTTTACCGTCTTATGAAACCTTAGAAACTGTGTATAGCTGGCTTGATCGCGTTAGAAAATAATGCTGTGATTATTGTTAGTATATTAACCAAGAGATTTAAATCGCATATCATTTTATTGTGAATATGCGATTTAAGATTTGGGCCGTTGATTTTTAATCAAGATCAGAGCATTTCAGTATCAAGTTAGGATTGGGGCAGTTACGTAGGTAAAAATCTAACTCAGCGGGATCAACAACGCCAATATAGTCGTCAGTGTTGGTTCCCATATCCTCAATAATCTGTAAATGAAGATGCGGAGCCCAACCGCCATTTTCTGCTGTGGTGCCGATTGCCGTAAATTGTTGACCTGCTTGTATATGATCGCCCACGTGCAATTGCGTATGTGCGGCTTGGTGAAGATGACCATATAAAGTAAAAAAGGCTATTCCCTCAAGCTGGTGGCGTAAAATAATAGTGGGGCCGTAGTCTCCTTCACCTTGGTGATTAGCAATACTATGTATTTCGCCATCAAGCGGTGCAAAAACCGGTGTTAAAGAGGGAACACCTAAATCGATTCCCATATGAACGGTACGATTTTTACTGTTACTAAAATTCGCTTTATCTTGATAAATCAGCCGTTGTTCTGCATAACGACCAATCACTATTTGTGCGTTCATTGCTGTTGCCTGATAGGCTATTTCATCAGCAAAATTGTGGGTTGACGTTACTTTATTCCAAAGCTCACTAGCAGGGGAAAGATCAACAATGAGCCCGCGACCAAATTGAAGCGGTTCTGGAATCACTGCATGAAACTGATGAGCTTGAAGTACACTGGTTAATGGTGTCATGTCTGTTGTCCTATTCATCATTTTAATTAGCCGCCGTAACGAGCGTTGCTGCCTTTTTAGGGACGATAATCATCGCAATTACATAACCGATGGCAGCAATCGCTGTCGGTAGAATTAAATCAATATTGACAAATACACTGGTTAAATAGCCACTTAATGTCCACGCTAAACCCACCATGGCACTCGACATTGCCATAACCCAACCTTGATCCGCTTCACTGGCTCTATCTGATAATGCCGTAATATAAAAAGGAAAGGAGATCGCCACCATAACGGCGGTAAAAATCATCGCGGCAATGTGAGTGTTTGGCGTTGGCGTGATCGCTAATAAAATCATTCCAATAGCAGCAAATAGGGTTGTGATCCGTAATGCTGATAGTACATTAATACGCGCTAGAATCAGCCGAGGAAGCAGTAATAGCGAACAGATCATCACCACGCCAATCGCCATCATAAAATATTGGTAGAAGCTGCTTTCTACACTAATGCCCCATTTTTGAGGGAAAATAAACGCGATATTTTGAAAGTATAAACTCCAACTAAACTGACAAATAAAAACGATCGCTAAACAAGCCAATAAGCCCGGTTGGCTCCGTTTTAATGGGGCAACAAAAGAGAGTGGATTTTCATTGTGTAAGGTGATTTGCGGCGGTAACCGAACAAGATTTAGTAGTATTAAACAAAAGATAGCAATAATAAGACAAGCATAAAATGGTGCTTGAGTGCCATAGGTTGCTGATAATTTACTGCCTAATGCTGGACCAAATGACATGGCAGCTGTCATTACGATTGCCACCATACTCATTAATGTCGCTTTGGTTTTGCCTCGGCTATTATCAGCAAGAATCGCTTGTGCAATCGGCTGGCTAGCAGAGCCAAGGCTATTGATCATGTTACCTGCAAATAATAATGCAATAGATCCGATAACAATGGCATAAATTGGCATCGCAAAACCAATAGCGGCAATAATTAAACATAGGACCATAGTTACTTTACGGCTAAAGCGGTCAGCAAAACGGGCAATGAGGGGGGTGAAAAACATGGAGATAAAAGGAGCGGCTGACATCACCGTACCAAACAAAGTACGTCGTTGTTCTATTGGCATATTTTGTGCAATGGCAAGCGAGTGATCAGTTAGAAATAAACTCACATAAGCGGGAATAGTAATAAAAAACCCGGCAGAGCCAAGGAAGATAATACTGTAAAGGGTAAATAGGGTAGTGGGTTTTAACGCCAAAGGTTGGGTCAAGGTTGGCATGAGGTGTGAAGTTCCTGTCGACGATAATAATCGACTATTTTAATCAGGTATTATCATGAATCAAGTTATTATACGTTATGTCACGATAGCAGGAGGTAAATAGGAACGGTATTATCACATTATGATTTACATCATGCGATTATAGATAAAGAAACGCCCTGTGTTAACACGTTGGTAGTCTACACAAGGCATTACTTTAGTTTTTAATCAGCATCATAAGCTGATTGTTCTAGAACAATGTCAGTCTCAAGATTTTTTAATGCCATTTTCTGGATGTTAATACCAAACATCATCAGAATCAGACACCAGTTTAAGTAAGGCATTTTACCGAGACGTAAGCTTTCATTAAAATAACCAGAACTCCAATTATATAGCTCTGAAAGGCTTTCAGTCGTCATTTCTTCAAATAAACCACTATTAATTAACTTAGCAAAATGGCTACTTGTCGGGCAGATAAATGTATCTTGGGCACCGAATGCAGAAGGCTTAAATAAATGTAATATTTGCTTAATTTCTTCCACTTCAATTACTTTACCGTTGGTTGCGATATTTAATCGGCCAACGAGGGCTGAAATAAAGCACCAGCATGGGTAAGGGATTGTAGAAACCTCTAATGGTTCTTTTTTATACTTCGCTGTCCACTTACAGATATTTTTTTCTTTTAAGCCAGTAGCTAATGTCAGTTTTTTGGTGTCATAACCGTTATTTTTCAATAAATTAATTACTTCAGCAACTTCAGAAACTAAAGGTTTTTCCCAAGATGCAAATGGGGTAAATACATTTTCTCTAATCAAAATGTTATTCCAATTGACAGTGTTATATAGGTGTTTTGCATAACTAATGTTGCTGATCATACGTATTCGGTGCTGTATGTCTATTAATATCCGTCGTTATAAATGAGATAGAAAGAAGATATTTATTACAAGCCGTAACGACGCTATTTAAAATAATGGAACACAAGACTAGACGACTGGTCTAGTCGAGTTTATAGTTATCGCATGAAAATAAAAACAAACGATACACGTCAGCATATTTTAGATATTGGTTACCAACTTGTGGTGACCAAGGGATTCACAAATGTTGGCCTGTCTGAAATTTTAAAAACAGCAGCGGTACCAAAAGGTTCTTTTTATCATTATTTTAAGTCAAAAGAGCAATTTGGTGAGGCGTTAATTCAACACTATTTTGAACAATATTTAGAACACGTTAGCGCTATTTTAGTACAAGGTACTGGAACGGGTTTTGAGCGTGTAACTGATTATTTTTCACGTTGGTTAATCATCGATAATGGCACTTGTAATGCCAATAAATGTGTTGTTGTTAAACTCAGTGCTGAAGTCTCTGATTTGTCTGAACCGATGCGTGAGGCATTACGAATAGGGGCTAATAGAATTGTTAGCTTACTTGCAAACTGCATTGACGATGGTATTAAAGATGGTTCAATTACGATAACCGATAGTCAATTAACTGCACAAACGCTGTATCAATTATGGCTTGGTGCGAGTTTGTTTTATAAGCTTAGTCAAGATTTAAACGTATTACAACAAGCGTTAGTAACAACAAAAGCTCAGCTACAACCCGTGGTCTAGTGGTGGTTACTTATTAATTATCCCATTATTTTATGATGGGATTTTTTAAAGCCCTAAGCTAGACGACTGGTCTAATGTTTAATAAAAAAGAAAAGGATAGCTCAATGACAAACGTAAACCGCAAAATCGTATTAGCATCTCGCCCTGTTGGTGCTCCAACAGCTGATAATTTTCGTTTAGAACAAACCGCTATTCCAACGATAGCTGAAGGGGAGATTTTACTGCGTAGTGTGTATTTATCATTAGACCCTTATATGCGTGGTCGTATGAGTGATGCTAAGTCTTATGCTGAGCCTGTTGCGATCGGTGAGATTATGGTTGGTGGTACGGTATGTCAAGTTGAGCAGTCTAATCATGTTGATTTTGCACAAGGTGAGTGGGTGTTATCTTATTCAGGTTGGCAAGATTATGCCGTTTCAAATGGTGACGGCTTAATTAAATTGGGTATGCAGCCAACACATCCATCTTATGCGTTGGGTGTGATGGGAATGCCAGGTTTCACCGCTTACATGGGTTTGCTTGATATTGGTAAACCTAAGCAGGGTGATACCATTGTTGTAGCAGCAGCAACTGGCGCTGTGGGTTCAATGGTGGGTCAAATTGGTAAAATTAAAGATTGTCGCGTTGTGGGTGTTGCTGGTGGCGAAGAAAAATGTCGCTATGCCAAAGACGTGCTAGGTTTTGATGATTGTATTGATCACAAAGCTGATGATTTTGCGGTACAGCTAGCAGCTGCTTGTGATAACGGCATTGATATTTATTATGAAAATGTCGGTGGTAAAGTCTTTGATGCAGTATTACCACTACTTAATACGGGGGCTCGAATTCCACTATGTGGTTTGATTTCTCAATATAATGCCACTGAATTACCCCAAGGGCCTGATCGCATGTCGATGCTAATGGGTACGCTATTAGTTAAGCGTATTAAGATGCAAGGCTTTATTATCTTTGATGATTATGCTGATCGTTATGATGAATTCGCAATAGAGATGAGCCAATGGTTAGCGGAAGGTAAAATCCATTATCGTGAAGATTTAGTGCAAGGATTAGAAAATGCACCTCAAGCGTTTATTGGCTTATTAGACGGTAAGAACTTTGGCAAACTTGTTATTCAAACCAATCAAGCTCAATAATACGGCAGGTATATTATGATCACACTACATCACTTAAATAAATCACGTTCAAAACGCATTATTTGGTTATTGGAAGAGCTTGGCTTAGCGTATGAGGTTAAGCCTTATTTACGTGACGCGGTCACTTTTTTAGCGCCGCCAGAATTGAAAAATATCCACCCGCTTGGAAAATCGCCAGTTATTGAAGATAATGGGACGGTGATTGCTGAATCTGGCGCTATTACTGAATATTTAATTCAGACCTATAACCCTAATTTAGCACCTAAAGCAGGAACGCCTGCTTATATTGAATATTTACAATGGCTTCATTTCGCTGAAAGTTCGGCTATTCTACCGTTATTATTAAAGATGTTTGTTGCTAAAGATGGCGCGAAAACTAATTTCTTAGAAGGCTATGCTGACGTTGAAGCTGAAAAGGTTATTGGTTATTTTGAGCAGAGCCTTGAAGGCAAAACCTATTTAGTTGAAGAGCGACTTACTGGTGCTGATATCATGATGTCGTTTATTGCTGAAATACTGCAAAATAACGGCATGATCGTTAATTATCCGAATATTCAACGTTATCAAGCTCAATTAGCAACGCATGATAAGTTTATTAAAGCGGATCAGATTGAGCAGCAATTGGGTTAATTGTTATTATGGTTTATTAAAGGTCACTTTCGAGTGGCTTTTTTTTATAATTGTTTAAAATTGTGATCTTATTAATCGTATGATTTAGACCTTACTTTTGTTTCTGTATTGAGATATATTTATTCTTCATATTTAAAAGCAGACAGATTATGCATTTTAAAGCCAATATTATGGGGTTTGATACGGATCTATACCCACAAAAGGTACTAGCATTACGGGTTGTAGGTATTGAAAAAGAAGAAGAAGCGCCATTCCACCAGCACCATAAAGGCCAATTAGTTATGCCGTTAACCGGGTTTGCTAAATGCTATATTGATGATGCTGTGTGGATGGTGCCAGCGCATTGCGCCGTTTGGATTTCAAGCCAGATTCCACATAGTATCTGTATTTCACCCGATGCCGATGTATGTATGCTGTTTGTTGATCAAGATATTATTGGAATGCCTAATAAAGCGTGCACACTTTCTATCACACCGTTATTGCGAGAATTAATTATTCGTCTGGCACAAGAACGTCAAGACTATGATAAAGATGGCGCGGTAGCACGTTTAGTTGATGTATTGGTAGATGAATTGATATTAATGCCAACTGAACAGTTTGATTTTCCCATTCCATCCGAGCCGCGATTACATCAAATTGCGCAGCGTTTATTAGCTAATCCTGGTGATAGAAAAACCGTTAGTGAGTGGGCGACACAATTTGCGATGAGTGAACGTACGTTAGCACGTTTGGTTAAACAAGAAATTGGATTAACCTTTGGTCGTTGGCGTGGGCAGCTACATATTGTTGTTGCATTACAAAAGTTATCAATGGGTGAATCCGTACAACGAGTAGCCGAAGATTTAGGCTATGAATCTGTCAGCGCGTTTATTTTGTTTTTTAAAAAAACGTTAGGGAAACCGCCAAAACAATATATGAAAGAACGAGAATAAACTTTGTTTACGATGGTGATATGTATCAACAGTGATATGTATAAATAAGTAGGCGGTAACGAACAATATAAGCATAGAGATCACGTCTAGTGCGTGATAAATTAGGTTACTTATTCAGTCTATGTGTTTTATTAAGTAAGGAATATGCTATGTCCCGATGGTTAGCCTATCATGGTGATAGTATCTATTTGGATGAATTGATTTATCAACCTGAACATTCATTAATTCAGCAAAGTGTCGAATCAAATAAAAAACGCATCGTTCGAGCTAATGGTGATGGTTTTGGTTTAGGGTGGTATTCGCACCGTGCGTTACCCGGCTATTATCATGATATTTTACCCGCATGGGGTGATGAGAATTTACGCTCGCTAGCGCATCATATTAGTTCACATCGTTTTATGGCACATATTCGTCAGTCAACAGGCTCGCAGGTTTCACGAGTCAATTGTCATCCGTTTGTACTTGATAATTGGATGTTTTTGCATAATGGTCAAATTAGTGGTTTTGATCAGGTAAAATTCACGTTAGTACGTCAATTAACTGAAGAGTTATTCTTAAAGCGGGTCGGAACAACCGATAGCGAATTGATCTTTTTAATGATGATCAAAAATGGTTTAAGAGTCGATCCTATTGCTGCTATTAATCAGACTTTGTATGAAATTGAACAAGCAATGGAAGATAAATCTATAACTGGCCCATTAAAAACGTCACTTTGTATTTCTGATGGTGAGCAATTTTGGGTGGTTCGCTATAGCTCTGATCATCAACCGCCACCGGTATTTATTCAGTGTTCAGCACATAAGACGATCCTTGCTTCTGAACCTTTAGATCATTCTGATTCATGGCAAAAAATCCCTCGCCAAACTATTACTCACATTGTGAATAATCACTGCACTCAATATGATTTAATTATTGATTAACCTGTAGTGTGTAATATTGAAAAGGCAGCCTTTAATAGGCTGCCTTTTTAATATCTGCGGTAATCATAACCAGCGATGTTTGCTGTTCTATTCTATTTTCTGTTTTTCGCTATTATAAATAATCAATAGCGTTAATTAAGCACCTTTGAATGGGTAAGTTGCATTGGTGTCTGATGTCATCTTGGTAATAATTCTATTTTGGAGATTACTTGCTGTTGCCATTGCTTGATGAGTAACAGTTAATTCAAAATTGTTTAATAGCGCCTGTGCTTTTTGAGGCTCAGTTTTATAGATTGCTAAATAGTTTTTTTGCGTTTGTGCCATGAGTGCGGTTTGTTTCTTTTCAAATTCGGCATAAGCTTTTTTCACCATTGGCGCAAACTGATTATAGTCAGTCATCGCAAGGGTTTGTACTTTACGTAATTGCCAATAGGCTGACGTATTATCGGCCATGGTGCCGACGCCTGTTTTATAAATAGCAGGAATTTTCGCACCCTGATAAAACGCGATATAAGGGGTAAGATCGGTCATGCCCCAACCTATATAAGCAATTTCTCCAATAGCTTGAGGTAATGTGGGTTTAATTTGCAGAATATGAGATTGGTAGGTTCTAAATACAGAGATTGGACGATAAGTTTCTTTAGGGTTGACGTTCGCATAAGGGTCATGTGAAGAACCTTGATAATGATTTCGTAATCCTTGTTTTACATCATTCACCGATAACTTATGAGTTGGAACCGCAAAGACAGGGAAAGCTAATGGATTGGTTAAGGTTGTTTTAATACCATTACTGTACATGTGTTGTAAGGTATAAACGCGTGGATAATTATAAAAACGATCGTTGCTGTTATCGATGGAATAGGCGTTATGAAAATTAAACTCACCGTCTTGTTTTGGTTTGTATACACCCTGAGCAATAGCAAAACTGATTAGTGTTGGGCTTGAAAGATATTTATCAGTATTGTTAGCATCAAAATGTTGTAATCGCCCTTGATTGGCAGAAACAAAATAATCGTTATTATCGAGTTTGGTTGCCATCCATTGGTGACCACTGCCTGTTTCTAAATACCAGATCCCTGTTTTATCAACAAAAGCGACCCCAAATCCTTCTGCTGCTCCTTGTTTTTCAATAATGTTACCTAAGAGTTGAACTCCCTCTTTGGCTGAGTGCGCCCGCGGTAAAATAACATTAACAATCGAATCTTCATTGATGCCTGTTTGTTCATTATAAGGATCGACCGCAAGTATCACGGGATTATTATAAATAGATTCAGTGGCAGACATTCCAATACCAAGTTCATTAAAGCCAGCAGAACCAAAAGAAGTATCATGTGTTTTTGCTTTGGAGAAGCTGCTATAAGCAAGGCTGGTTGCAGGTAACGGGTAAGTAAAAGCATTGCTGTTAGATGAAAACTTACCTTTAGTATTAGTTTGATGAGGGTGATTAAACCAATGAGGATTAACTAATGGGCTATGATCTGCATTTCTCGCAATAATATAACTGCCATCGGTTGTGGCTTGATTACCAACTAAAATAGTGGTGCAGGCTAAAACTGATGGGGAAAGGGTGGCTGCAATCGCAGCATAAATTAACGTGGACTTCATGGATACCTCTATAATGCAGTTAAAAATCGGCTATTACTATAGGGCATTGAAATAGGGGTGTTTGCGTGAAATGTCACACTCGTTAATGTGTATAAAAGAATAAAGTGATAACTAAGTTTTCAATAGTTAATCTTAATATTGTTTGTTCAGTAACTATTTTTTTAAGTGTTAGACGAGAAGGTTAATGAGTAAATTTAATGGTTATGATTATTTTTATTTGTCGTTATTGGCTTTTGTGTGACAATTTATAAGTTTTTGTTTTCAAATTATAAACCAATGAAATCGTATGTTTATTTCCTTTTTTATTGAAAATCATAGAGAAAATTTAACTAGCGTTAAAGTTTACATGCTGATAGTGTGTCTTCCCTCACACACAGCGTGAGACATTTATGCAACGCAATACAAGCGAAATTAGTAATAATATAGTACCGAACATAGTTATGGGACTTAAAGGTTTAGATAATAAACTCGTTCCAGCTCTAACGATTGGGTTTATCACCTTATTCGTTCTTTCTGCTTTAATTGATATGCCCGCATTTAGCGCAATGATTCAAACTTCTTTTAGCTCTGCAGCAAAAACTTTCGGTTCAAGTTGGCAGTGGCTGATGCTGATTAATTTCGTCCTAGCATTAATTGTAGCGATTAGTCCGCTAGGTAAAAAAGTGATGGGTAGCGTTGCTAAACCAACGATTGGCACATTTCGTTGGTTAGCTATGATCATGTGTACGCTGCTTGCTGGTGGTGGTGTTTTTTGGTCTGCAGCTGAACCTATTTATCACTTTATGACACCATCTCCATCATTTCCTGGTGTCGAAGGCGGCACGCTTGCTGCTGTTACTCCAGCATTAGATCAAGCCTTTTTGCATTGGGGCTTTCTTGCATGGGCTGTATTAGGTACGCTCTCTACTATAGTGTTAATGTATGCCCATCATGAACATGGGATTAAATTACGTCCACGTGCTTTATTATTTCCACTTTTTGGGCATCGCTTAGAAAATCATTGGCTAGGTAGTGTGATTGATGCATGTTCAATTATTGCTGTAGCAGCGGGCACGATTGGTCCGATTGGTTTCTTAGCGTCACAATTAGGCTATAGCTTAGAATTATTAACGGGCCTAGAAAATAATACTCAATCTCAGTTGGTTATTTTAGCCATTGTTGTTGCTATTTATTCGGCTTCAGCCGCATCAGGTATGGATAAAGGCTTACAGTGGTTATCTCGCCTTAATGTTATTGGCGCATTTGTACTTTTAGCCGCTATGTTAATTTTAGGTCCAACGACATTTTTATTAAAAGAATTTGGATCTGCTTTTGGCAGTTATTTACAGAATATGGGAACGATGAGTTTGACTACGGCTAAGCCTGAGTGGAATTTATGGTGGACATGGTTCTTCTGGGGCTGGTTTATTGGTTTCGCCCCTATGATGGCTATCTTTATTGCCCGTATTTCAGAAGGTCGTAGCATTCGAAGCTTAATCTTATGTGTAGCTGTTGGCGCACCTATTGCGACAAATTTTTGGTTTGCTGTATTAGGTGGAACGGGTATTTCATTAGAGCTAAATAATCCTGGTATGATTTCAGGTCCATTGCATGATGGCGGATTGCCTTCAGTATTATTAGCAACACTGTCTAATTTACCATTGAGTTATATTTTATTACCTGCATTTTTAGTGTTGACCACAACCTTTGTGGTAACGACAGGTGATTCAATGGCGTACTCAATTGCGATGGTGGTTTCTGGCGATAATGAACCTAGTAGTAAGCATCGTTTATTTTGGGCTATTACCATGGGTGTAGTGGCTGCGGTCTTATTACTTGCTGGTGATGGTGGTTTGAAGGCTCTGCAGTCCTTTATTGTTATTACCGCAGTACCTGTTTCATTGCTGATTGGATTAACACTATTAAGTGGTCCTATTGCGGCATGGAAGATGACATGTGCATCTAAAGCAGCCAAGGCGGCTTAATATATGTGATGTGATTTTCACATTCAGTTAATAATATAAAAAACCGAAAGTGCCATGCTTTCGGTTTTTTTTATGTCTCTATTTTGATAACTATCTAATCATCATCATATTGATAATAGCGATAAGTAATGTGGTTGATAATTAGATAAGCCGTATTATTTTGTTTCGATATTGCCTTGTTGTATTTTTGCTTTACAACGTTTAACTAAAGCATGGGTCATGCCACGGAAAATAAATAAATGCGCTGGCATCATTGCAAACCAATACAGTAGTCCCATAAAGCCTTTAGGGTGCCACCACGCACGAATGTCTATAGTACGATGATCACCACAATCTTCAATGGTAAATTCTAATCGACCTAAACCCGGGGCTTTCATACCAAATAATAACGATAGGAAGTGATTTTTTTCAAGGCTGATCACTTTCCACGAATCAATTTTATCGCCTAGTTGTAATTGCTGAGGATCACGTCGATAACGCTTGAGGGCATTACCACCAATCATGGCATCCATCCATTCTCGCACTAGCCATAATCCATTGGCATAAAAATACCTTTCTTCACCGCCAATCAGCTGTACTTGACGCCATAAGTCTTCACAACTGGCATCTGTTTTAAGTGTGTAACCTGCTTGTTTAGGGTAATAGCCATAACCTGTTTGCCAGCGTAATAGGGCATCTGGATCAAATCCCCAAATATCACTTTTAACCACTTCGGTATTCATGGCTAATGCTTCTTGGATCGCTTCTTCATAATTGATTAAATGTTGAGGAATACGTCGTTGAAGTTCACTGCCATCTGCGGGAAGATCACAACTTAATCCACCAATAAGTGCTCGTGCAATATTGGTTGGAACGGAGGTAATAAAACGGAGCCAATAGGTCGCCATTTTGGGACTTAACCATTTTAATGGGATGACGCGAATATTTTTACCATGCACTTTACTTAATCGGACCATTTGATCTCTATAAGTCATCTGTTCTGGCCCTGCGACATCTAAAATAAGGTTATGATCTGGCGGGCATTCGATAAGTTCTGTTAGGTAGTAGAGTAGGTTGCGTAATGCAATCGGTGAATTACGAGAAGTAACCCAACTTGGGGTTAACATTACAGGTAAGTGATAAACAAAGTCTTGCATGACTTCAAATGCTGCAGAGCCTGGACCGATAATAATACCTGCACGTAACTCGGTAACGCATTTATCACTATTGCGAAGAATATTTCCCGTTTCTTTGCGGGCACTTAAATGTTTTGATTGGCTAGTTTGTGACTGTAAAGCACCTAGATAAACAACATGTTCAACATCACTATGGCGAAGGTAATGGCTAAAGTGACGGGCGCAATCAAGTTCAAATTCAATAAAATCATGGCCATGATTCATGCCATGAACGAGAAAATAAACAGTATCGATATCTGTAAACAGATCAGTTAAGTCTTGGTCAATGTCTAGATCTAATTCAACTAACGTTAGATTATTAATATTTCCCCAACCACGTTTTTCTAATAGCTTAAGGTTCCGTCCTGTTGCGGTTACGTGATGGCCTAAGTTTAGTAAGTTAGGCACGAGGTGGCTGCCAATGTAACCAGAGGCGCCGACGACAAGAATATTTCTGCTCATTAAGTAACCACTCTAAATTCCGTGTTGCGATATAAAGATGCAAAAAATTCCGTTCTTAAAATTTTTAATATCGCCTTTAAAGATAATGGCTTTTTATTGATTAAAAGCAATAATAAACTACAAAAGATGATAGTTTTTGCTGGTTAATATGATTATTATCACCACGTTTATTATGGGTTTTTATGCATATGCGGAAGATAATTCCATAATAATAAAATGCAGATGTCATTTATCTAAATCAAATCAAAGCTTAAACCGTGAGTATGGTTGTTGGTAAATTATATATGTGACTTTATCTCATAGTTATTAAATTCAAATATAAAGACATGAAAATTGTTTCTTAATAGTAGTTTATTATGCCTAGTTGGTAGCTATTTGTTGTTAAAGAAGAATATCTCAACAAGATAAGTATAATAAATAGTAATACTTATATGGCTAAGCTGTTATATGAGGAATAAAATAGGTAATATTGAATAATTATTTATTTTAATTGGATGAATATTAAAATAAATAGTGATTAACTTGTCATGTAAGCAAACGTTGGTGATTGAACATGTTACGACTATCTAAACTCTGCAAAGGGTATCTAGACGGTACCGAGTTTCATTCTGTGCTTCAGGGCGCTAATTTATCTTTAAATTCTGGAGAGCAATTGGCTCTCATGGGAGAAAGCGGCTCAGGGAAAAGTACATTACTGAATTTAATTGCGGGGCTTGATAAACCTGAATCAGGTGAGATATGGCTCGGGGATACGGCGATGCATGCAATTTCTGAACGTGAGCGAACGGCTTATCGTCGTAAAAATATTGGTCTTGTTTTCCAGCAATATAACTTATTACCGACCTTAACCGTGGCCGATAATATTCGTTTTTGCCGTCAGTTAAAGGGATTGCCAGATGATAAAAAATTATGGTTAAAGTTGGTTTCTGCCTTGGATCTGATGTCATTATTATCACGTTATCCTGAAGAAATTTCAGGTGGTCAACAGCAACGTGCTGCTATTGCGCGAGCTATTTATATGGAACCTGCACTGTTATTAGCAGATGAACCGACAGGTAGTCTAGATGAACGTAATGCAAGTGCTGTTATTCGATTACTTCTTTCTTTAACGAAACAACTTCATTGTACGTTATTAGTTGTTACCCACAGTGAGAAGGTTGCGTCGTATATGCAGGGATGTATTCGCTTACAAGGAGGTCAGTTACATGTTACGCCCCGTAGCTAGTGCGCTTTGGGGACACTATCGTCGTCACCCATTACAAATTGTTTTAGTGTGGCTTGGATTAACATTGGGTATTGCATTACTAGTTGGTGTAATGGGTGTTAATCAGCAAGCAAAAGAAAGCTATCGTAAAGGCGAACAACTTTTTTCTAATCCTTTTCCTTATCGTATACGTCATGTTCAAGTTGGTATGAATGTACCGCAAGGTTTTTACATTCAAATGCGTCGAGCAGGGCTTAAAACCTGTGCGCCATTAGTTGAACATCGCATTATTACAGAAAAACAACGTGATTTTCAACTTTTAGGCATTGATCCTGTTGCGATTTTGGGCGCAGTACAAAATAACGTAATTGATGAAAGTAAAATCAACTTATTACAATTAATGCGACCACCGTACCCGATTATGTTAGGTGAGCATTTAGCTAATTATATGGGTCTCAAAAGCGGAGATATGCTGACGCTTAATTCTGGGCGTAAAATTGGCCCGATGAAAGTAGTTAATGATAGTCGTATGAATGATTCTCGTATGATTGCAGACATGGCTTTGTTACGCGAATTACAACCTAGTTCTGGTTTTAGTGCGGTTGTTTGTGGTGAAATGAGCAGTAAACAGTTAATGAAATTGACGCATATTTTACCGCCAGGGTTAACGCTTGAACGGCAACAAAACGCAAAATTAGAGCCATTAACGAAGGCCTTTCATTTGAATCTGTTTGCTATGGGAATGCTGGCGTTTGTGGTTGGATTGTTCATTTTCTACCAAGCAATGTCGCTTTCTTTAGCGCAACGACAACCATTAGTTGGCATTTTACGTCAATTAGGTGTTAGCGGTACCCAACTTGCTGGAGCCCTCATCGGTGAATTGTGTTTATGGGTATTAGTTGGACTGGTTGGCGGTAATCTTATTGGATTGCTATTAGCACAGCAATTATTACCATCTGTTGCTGCATCATTGAATGATTTATATAACGCCAATGTTGGCTTACAAGTGCACTGGAATTGGCAGTGGGGTGCTGCGAGTTTAGCGATTGCGATTTTTGGATGTGCCTTTGCCTGTACATGGCCAGTTGTACGTTTAATTAAATCGCCACCCGCGCGACTAGCGACACATTTGTCTTTAGTGCGTTTTAGTGGTCGAGAATTTGCATGGCAAGCCTTGTTTTCTTGTGTTTTTATCATTGGTGCTGTGGTTGTTTATAAGCTTTCTCATGGACAGTTAACTGGCTTTGTTTTAATTGCCTTTATTCTTATAGCCTCTGGCTTAATGATGCCTTATTTGCTTTGGTTGCTGTTCCATTTTCTCGGTAATATCAGCAGTAAAGCACGTATGCGATGGTTTTTCTTTGATGCTGCTGCAAGTTTAAGTTATCGCGGTATAGCAGCAATGGCGTTTATGTTGGCGTTAGCTTCTAACATTGGTATGGAGACTATGGTTGGCAGTTTTCGTAATACAACAGAAAACTGGCTTGAACAGCGTTTAGCTGCGGATATTTATATTCGTCCATCAATGAATATGGCCCCTCGTATTTCAAAATGGCTTCAACAACAACCTGAAGTGGATCAAGTGTGGTGGAGCAGACAAAAAGCCACTCGCTCAAATAATGGCACAATCCAAGTTATGAGTATTGGTCAAACCGCAGGTGAACAAAAAGCCTTGTCAGTAAAAGTGGGTCTTAATAATTATTGGCAGCAACTGCACCATGATCGTGCGGTAATGGTCAGTGAGTCTATGGCGCTGAAACATCATTGGCAACCAGGAGATATTATTAATCTTCCTGCTCCCATGAATCAAAAATGGCGAGTGGTGGGTATTTATTATGATTATGGTAATCCTTATGGACAAGTCCTAATCTCACAACAAAAATGGCAGCGTTTTTGGCCTCATTCTGGACAAGTAGGATTAGCGATTCATTTGAAAAAAGGAGCAAAGTCAGAATTGCTATTAGCAAAATTAGGTGAGCGATTCCTTTTGCAACCAGAGCGAATACGTAATAATTCTGCGTTAATGAAACAAGCGATGACCGTGTTTGATCGTACGTTTGTCGTGACATCGACATTAGGTAATTTAACGTTATTTATTGCTGTTTGTGGTCTGTTCTTCGCGACTATCGCGGGAGAGATTTCTCGGCAACGACAATATTCATTATTACGTTGCATGGGAATGACAAGCATTGAATTATCGTTATTGGGTGGTGGTCAATTGTTGGTTATAGGACTTATGACTGCATTGATAGCATTGCCATTAGGTCTACTTTTAGCGCAATTATTAATTGATGTTGTGTTGAAATATTCTTTTGGTTGGACAATGCAAGTTCAATACTTTCCTTTCGATTATTTTATGACGTTAGGTACGGCTTTATTAGCACTGCTTGTTGCTGGAGCGTGGCCTGTATGGCGTTTGGTTCATCGATCTGCAATTTTATCTTTACGAGAGTCATTTTAATGAGAGTTTCAATTATGCAATCTCGTTGGTATTTGCTTTATTTAACTATAATGTTATTTGGGACGATGGTATTGAGTGGTTGTGATCAGCAACCTATTCGCAGTAATTCAGTGAAAATATTAACGCAATCTCAAAATTTCGTGTTTGAACCCGTCGTTAAAGGCGAGGAAATAACATTTCCTAAAGATCATGGCGAGCATCCTGAATATCTTGCAGAGTGGTGGTATTTAACAGCTAACCTTAAAACAGAAACGGGCAAAGAAATTGCGGTGCAATGGACGATATTTCGCATGGCAACCAGTGATGAAGATTTGAGTGGTTGGAAAACACCCCAGATGTACATGGTGCATGCGGTAATAACAACAAAAGAGAAAGTTTGGGCGGCGGAAAGATTTGCTCGTGGTGGAATTGGTCAAGCAGGGGTAAGTCTTAATCCTTTTCATGCATGGTTAGATAATTGGTCATGGGATGCAGCAACCAGTGATCCTTTTCCTGGGCGGCTTGAGTTTTCAGATGATCACATGTCTGCGCGATTAAACATCAAGCAAAAAGGGGCCATTGTTTTACAAGGTGATAAAGGATATAGCAAAAAACATCCATTACTGAGTATTGCTTCTTATTATTACAGTGTTCCATTTTTAGATCTTGATGGGACGATCACTCTGGATGGAAAACCATATAAAGTGAGTGGTCGTGGTTGGTTTGATCGTGAGTGGAGCAGTAGTATGCTCAGTGCCAAACAACAAGGTTGGGATTGGTTTGCAATCCACCTTAATGATGGCAGTGCTTTGATGGTATCGCAATTACGAGAAGAAGGACAAAGACCCTATTTTATTGGTTCGCGTTCATGGCCTGATGGTCGAGTGGTTAAATTAGATAATAATCAAATTCGAATGAAACCTATGCACTTTTATAAAGTGAGTGGAATTTCATTTCCATTAAATTGGTTAATTGAAGTGCCATCACAAGGATTAAAGCTCCAAACAAGTGTTGTCCGTCAAGATCAATGGCTACATTTTATATTTCCCTATTGGGAAGGGCCAATTAATGTCACAGGGACTCACAGTGGAAAAGGGTTTATGGAACTTACTGGTTATGAAGATAAATAAGGAATATTGATAAATGTTGAGTAAAAAAGCCCAACGTATAAATAATCAAAATAATTTTTTCTACTTAACCTTAGCATTGGTCTTTTTATTGATTAGTGCATCATTAGACAAAGTGATTACGTCTGGTTTTTTGCAATATATACTAGAAGTTTTCACGTTTATCACTTTTGGCATTTGTTTATTGAGTTTACGCTTTGATAAGAATTGGTT
Organism: Photobacterium carnosum; assembly: GCF_002849605.1. Taxonomy (GTDB): domain Bacteria; phylum Pseudomonadota; class Gammaproteobacteria; order Enterobacterales; family Vibrionaceae; genus Photobacterium; species Photobacterium carnosum. The sequence continues at coordinate 91,819 of NZ_NPIB01000007.1, read as the reverse complement.
CCGTTTTTTATTATTATTAGTGGTTGCATGGCTGATAGCGGTGATTACTCGAACGGTGTTAGGCATTGAAGAAATAGAAATTATTATGCTGTTATTGATGTTTACTTTCTTCTATGGCACATTTTGCTCAATTATGCGCCAAATATTATTCACGGGTTCAATTACTGCCAATAAAATCATTGGTTCAATGGCATTGTTTTTGTTGCTTGGTTTAATGTGGGCCATTGGATATTTGATTTTAATCCATTTTTTACCGGGATCATTTCAAGGCATTAATAAAGGGCCGTGGCATGAGAATTTTGCTGATGCCGCTTATTTTAGTTTTGTTACTTTAACGACATTAGGGTATGGCGATATTTTACCAATATTGCCCATTGCTAAAGTTCTTGCTTATCTTGAAGCGATTGTTGGCGTATTTTATATGGCAATTGTAGTTTCAAGTTTAGTGAGTTCAAGTCGAGAACAATATTTTATTGAGCATGTGGATGATTAATTTGTAGTCATTGACTCTGATTACTGGCTTATAAATAAGAGAATAATCATTAAGGTTATTCTCTTTTTTTCATTTAGTGCTATTTTGCTAGTATTGATTAAATAGCCATATGTGCAGATTTGATGTATGGCTTGCTTGTTATTTGCGATATGAAGGTAATATGAATCGCTTCTTTAAGAAAATTTACCAATATATAAATCCCTCTATGAATCCTGATTTAGCCCCAGCGTTTGATGAATGGCAGAAACATATTCCAACGTTATGGCTGTTAGGTAAAACAGGGGCAGGAAAATCAACTATTATCCAAACGCTTACTGGGAATAGTTTGGTTGAAATAGGCAATGGTTTTCAGCCATGTACTCGTACCGCGCATCATTATCTCTACCCTGCAGAAAATCCATTAGTGTGTTTTTTAGATACACGAGGATTAGGTGAGGCGGATTACGATCCCATTGAAGACATTGCAATGTGTAGTGGTAAAAGCCATGCATTAATGGTGGTGATGAAAGCGGAAGAGCCAGAACAATCTGGGTTATTAACGGCACTAAAACAAATTAAACGTAGCGGTGCGATCAAACATTTATTGGTTATTCATACTGCCGTGAACAGTATTGTGGATGCTCAAGAACGCCAACGTGCGATTGAATATAATCATCAGCGAGTGATGGATGTGTGGGGTATAAAACCAGCCCAGTGGCAATCAGAAACGGCTACCACCTATCAGCCGATTGTGGTTGATTTTATTCCTGAGGATCAACAGTTTATTGGTGTTGATATCTTACACCATGCTTTAACGGATGCGCTTCCAATGTTGAGTTTGTTATCTAATCAACAAGCCCATACTAATCGCGAAGAACAAAATTTTTACCAGTTACGTCAAGAGGTTCTCTGGTATGCAGGGGCAGCGGGGGCGAGTGATGCCATTCCTGCGGTTGGGTTATTCAGTGTGCCTGCTATTCAAGGGAAAATGCTGCATAGCCTTGCGAATCAATATGGCGTTAGTTGGAATAAAAAAGATTACGCAGAATTTGTGGGTATGTTAGGTTCTGGCTTTTTGTTGCAATATTTATCTAAATTGGGGCTTAACCAGTTAGTTAAATTTATTCCAGCATACGGTCAAACGGTGGGGAGTGCGACCGCGGCTGCGATGAGTTTCTCATCAACTTATGCGATTGGTCGTGCAGCTTGTATGTATTTATATCATCGTAGTAAAGGTGAGTCGATTTCAAAAGACCAAATTAAACTGGCTTATCAACAAGCATTTAAGACGGTAAAGCAGGTTGCTGATCGACAGCAGTTAAGTAAATCGGCACCTAAAAAGGATCACGAATGAAACGGGTGAATAAAAGTTATCAGCTAATTAATCAACTTTCTGAAGGTTTCTTACCATTATTGATGTTGGCAGTGTGTTTGCCCATTATGGTATTGGCGGGGTTTGGTGTTGTTGATCTGATTCAACAAGGGCAGTGGCTATTATTTTTCGCCATTATTGCTGGTGGTTGTTTATTGGCTTTCCTACCTTATTGGTGGTTACGTCGTAAACGTGTCGTGGCGGATGCTGTTATGGATGATATTGCACCATTACATGTGGCAGCTAATCCACAGTGGAGTGAGCACGATCAGCAAGTCTGGCAACAAATGGCATTGGTGATTGATAAACAGTTAGCCGAGGATGCTGCATGGGAAAGCCTACAAGCACATGCTTATGTCTTGGTTGCTGATGTTGCTGCGCAGTACCATCAACAATCGAGCTCGCAAAAATTGGCTTTTACTGCGCCTGAATTTTTAATGATGGTTGAAGAGGTAAGTCGTCGTTATCGTCACTTTCTACAACAACATGTTCCTTTTTCTGAGAAGATCACGCTAACGAGCCTTAAACAAGGTTACGCGATTAAAGATAAGATGGGATATGCAAAAAGTGCTTATGATGTCTATCGATTATTCCGCATAGCCACACCGACAGGCTGGTTAGCCGAAGTACGCGGTTTAGTTGTCGGTAAGTTGTTTGATGATGTTAGTGCTGAAGTTCAAAGCAAATTAAAAGCGACGTTATTACAAGAAGTCGCATCAGTAGCGATTGATTTATACAGTGGTCGCTTTAAGCTTGATGATGCAGCAGTTCCACACAGTCAACTTCAAGATCACGATCAGCAAGCAACCGCCATTGCCGTAGAACCATTGCGGGTAGCCGTTGTTGGTCAAGTGAGTGCGGGTAAGTCATCGGTTATTAATGGGTTATTGGGTGAGATTGCAGCTGAAGTAAGTGCGTTACCATCAACAGACAAAGCTACAACCTATAAATGTGAAGTTGAAGGGCTCGATTTAATCAATCTGATTGATTTACCCGGCATTGATGGCAGTGCTGAGACTGAGAAAAAATTACTGAAACAAATGACTGAAAGTGATGTGGTTATTTGGATATTGAAGGCCAATCAATCGTCACGCCAATTAGATGTTACTCTAAAATCGGCATTTGATTTGTTTTATAAGCAACCTGAAAATCAGCAACGAAAAGCACCGAAAGTGATCATGTTGGTTAACCAAGTTGATAAACTTAAACCGGTTGATGAATGGTTACCACCGTATGATCTTGAGTTACCACAAACGGACAAAGGGCAAATTATTAGTGATGCAGTGAAGTATAACCGTGAGGTAATGCACGCTGAGTATATTCTGCCATTTTCCGTGAGTAGTGATCGTATTCCGTATAATCTTGATAGCTTGCAATCACAGTTACAACAGGTATATCAAGATGGGATCAATACCCAGTTAAACCGTCGTCGCGCGCAAGGTGAAACGATTGATTATAGTGAGCAAGCAAAACGGTTATATCGCTTAGGTAAACTGGTGTTTGATGCGGCAACGAAATAATAGTTATTGCTAAAATAATTAAGCCCTTATGATTTAGTGATTATAAGGGCTTTAAATTATTAGTTTAACGTACTAGATATCTTGTTATTGATGTTTTACGTAGACAACGAACGATTATTATCGAAACGGTTAATACTACGGGCACCGCAAAAAGGCTAGCAATAATCGGATTAATATTCAAAATACTGATGATATTGAGGTAATAAATCACAATAAGTAAATGGCAGAGATATATACCCAGAACATCTTTGCTTAATGAGTGAATGATTTTATAGTTACCTAAGTTAGGTTTTGCTAATAAAATAAAGAAAATACCTAATGCCCATAACGGTGTACCAAATAGGAAATCGTGGAAAAAAGTTCCATTTTCTTGCAGTGAAAGGTAATTAGCTTCACCGATAAATAAGCCAAATCCAACGAGCATCATTATTATGCTGTTTTTCAGACTAACGCTAATATTACGGCGGCGAACTTCAAATCCAAGCATGATCATAAAAGTACTGAAAAATGGACCATTACGCGTAAAAATCGGTGAACTTAATTCTGTTATTTGAGCATAGCTACCTGCCATTAAGCCAAAAATAAATAACAGAGTAGCCACTGGAATAATTAAGCGAGATAACTTCAAACGAAGTAAAACGGTAATGATAGTTAAACCGCTGAGTAACCCTGGAATATACCAAAGATGTACTAATCCACCTTCAAATAAGGTATTTAATGGTGCTGTAAGCAGTTTTTGCCAATAAAAAAGACGTTCAGTAAAATATCCTTCAGTTGCCACAATATGAAAGTTAAACGGTAAAATTAAGTAAATAATGCTCCATGATACCCACATGATGAGTAATGGGCGAGCATAGCGCCATAGATAAGGGATCCGTTCGGTTGTTAAACGTGGTTGAATAAAATAACCCGCTATAATAAAAAATAACGGTACTGCAAACCGACTGACTTGATTGAGTCCCATGCCTAACAAGGGTTGATCATCAAATAATGGCGCTTGCATGAATATTTGGCTATGCAAAGCAATAATGGCAATCGTGGCAATAACTCGACCAAATTCAAAGCTGGCGATACGATGTTGAGACATGACGATAAACTCACAAACGAAAGTGGTGTCGAAATTATATGGAATTAAGGATTTTGTAAATTGTATTATGGAAGTGAATTATGTTATTGATCACAGAATTAAATTTATGATCAATAAAAGTAAATACTTTAATTAAGAATGGAAGGTAAAGAGGTAACAATATGTGTATTAAAGTTACCTAACTATTCAAATTAAGGCTGCTTTTACAGTCCAAGTTGATCCAGTAAATCTTGATTGGCGTGATTGTTTTCTGTGTTTTTATTGAATGAAATTACTGGGTTTTGTTGTTGTTGAGCGTCATAAGCCGTTTCAAAAATAGCATCAGGATCTTGCTCATCAATCTCAAATTCTTCTAATTGAATAAATTCAGTTTTATCCATTGCTAATTCAAGATAGAAAATATTATTTTTTGCAGTTGTAAAACTAACACGACGTACTTGAGGACGATCAAGATTAGTATCAACAGAAAGAATAATTTGTTTATGCAGAGCGAGCATTTTTGGCTGGTTTTGGGTAATTGAGATGTTTAATTCTCTGCCAATTTTCCCCGTAAAATCACCAACAACTTGATTCATTAATTCACCTAAAATATTAGCGACATCATCAGCAGTATGATGAATAGCAATATCTGTGTCAGGAAAGCCCATTCTGAGCATATAATTTTGATAAAGTTCCATTGCGGCAGTAGCGGAAAAATTAGTGACGACTAATCCTGTGAAGCCACCATCAAATAAAACAAAGCAACCAATATCAGGTTTTAAGCTTGTTTTATTGATTTTTTGTACCATAGGAGAATATTTAATGTGGCTTTCTGTTGCACGTGATAATACATCAGCTAGAGAGTGACATAATTTAATTAAAATATCGTCGGTAGTTATCGTATGATTTTTTTGCATATACAGCCCTGTAAAACGTATTTGTAACCAATAAATAAAAATTCAGTAGTTAAAAGCCGATAGCTAGGTCGCTTTTATACTACAACTTTAAAGTGTAATAAAAGCTATCGGCTTATACGGTAAGGACTTAAATGGTTATTTGAGTTTATTGTGTGAATTATTGGTGATCTTATGCGAAACGTTTATCTAAGTACGCAATAATATCGTTTGATTCATACATCCAAGTCACTTGGCCATTTTCTTCAATACGTAGGCAAGGTACGGTACGTTTTCCACCTTGTTCTAATAGTTCTTGACCCCATGGTGAAATTTTTGCATTACGAGTTGCTAGTGGGATATTTAGACGTTTAGCATGGCGACGTACTTTTACACAAAACGGACAGGTTTCAAATTGATAAAGTTGCATATTAGCGACAGCAGTATCAATTTCTTGTTGAGCCGTTGCTGACCGCTCTATACCACGCGGAGAAAATAGTGAGTTAAGTAAAAGAATGATTTTACCTACGAACCAACGAAGTGCTTTCATGTTTTATCCTATGGCTGATTATAAAAATTATATCGTGATTCTATTATAAAAATGTCAGCGGGTAACTATATTGTAAGATATATCGGTGGGTTATTACCTTGCATTAACTGTTAGAAAGATTATCAGTACATGTTAATCAATCGATATTGATGGTTAATAATACGATTTTATTTTTGTTTTAGTGATAATTAGTGGAACTAAGATCAATATTTAGATGTATGTCACTGAATGCATAAGTTTAAGGTGCGGCATAATGTTGCTTTGCTTTATACTTGATTAAGGTTTGGTGGGTAAGTGATTAATCTGATGATTAATAATATAAATATTCTCATTTGTGATGATTCAGTATTAGTTCATAAATCAATTACACGTCTATTACAGTCATGCAGTAATGCGACTTTTTTCTATGCCGAGAATGGAAAAGAGGGCCTTGATTGTCTAAAAAATAGTGATATTGATATTATGTTTTTAGACTTAACTATGCCTGTAATGGATGGTTTTAGTGTAATGAAATCCTTACCTGTCCGTGAATATAACACCACGATCATTGTATTATCCGCTGATGTACAATTAACCGCTGTGGAAAGAAGCCTAGCATTAGGCGCTGATTATTTTTTATCTAAACCATTTAACCATGATGAATTAATAGAACTATCGCAACGGTTAGGATTGATTTTTGATCGTACTCAATTACCGTTATTAGATTCGCATTTAGATAATAATCCTATTGAGAGTATTCGTGAATTAGCCAATATCGCTTTAGGGCGAGGTGCGGCAATTATTTCTGATCATCTTGGTGATTTCATTAAAATGCCATTACCGAATGTTGCATTTATGACAAGCAGTGACTTATCAATGGCGATTGCAGATGTTCGTAATGATCATGGATTAATTGCTATTACCCAACGTTTTGTTGGTGGTGGGATTCACGGTGAGGCCTTAGTTGAATTACATGGTGATGATATTTATTTGTTTGGTGAAAAACTTGGGTTTAGTCAAACGGATGAATATAAAAATGAAGTGATTATTGATATTGCTAATTTAATGGTTTCTTCTTTTTTAGTGGCGTTATCGGAACAAATTTCAATTCCATTTTCTGTGCGTCAGCCGATTGTTTTAGAAGAATATATGAACTCACATAGTACGGATTGTGAGATGCAGACTTTTTTTACCATTGAATATACCTATAAAGCTGAAATATTAGACGTTGAGTGTGAAGTCTTATTTATTATGGATAGTCATTCTCTAGCAATCATGAATAACAAAGTGATGGAATCATTAAATTGAACGAAATATCTTTAGCTGATTTTTATTTGACAATGCAAGTATTAGATAATCTTGATGCGGGTGTTGTTATATTAGATGAAAACTATAATGTTTGTGCATGGAATACCTTTATGCAAGCTTATAGCAGTATTTCTAATGTTGAAATAATAGGGAAATCATTATTTGAGGTTGTACCTGATTTACCAGAATCATGGTTACAGAGTAAAATAAAATCGACATTTAAATTACGAATGCGATCATTTTCAGCATGGGAAGATCGACCATGGGTATTTCGGTTTTTGAATTTTTGTCCAATTTCTGGTAGTTCAGATATCATGTTTCAAAATATGACTTTAACACCATTACGTTCATTATCTGGTGAATATAAACATATTTGTTTAACGATCACTGATGTTACTGATATCGCTAAAAATAAAAACCATCTTCATGAATCAAATAAACAACTGACATATTTAAGTATTACTGATCGATTAACACAGCTTTATAATCGAGGTCATTGGGAAAACTGTTTAGCGGATGCTTTTGATTATTGTCATCAAACACAAATACCAGCTACATTGATTATGTTTGATATCGACTATTTTAAACGTGTTAATGATACCTATGGTCATGTCGCGGGGGATGGGGTCATTAAAGTGATTGCTGATGTATTACTGCGCACTAAACGTCAAACCGATATTGCAGGACGCTACGGTGGTGAAGAGTTTGGTATTATTCTTCCTGGGACGTCTGCTGAGTTAGCCGGGTATTTTACGGAAAGATTACGCAATCGTATTGAACAAGAAACTGTATTTGATGATCAGCGGGGTGTTATAAAAGTCACGATTAGCTTAGGTGTCTGTGAGTGGAATTCGACCTTAACTGATTATAAGTCGTGGCTAGAGAAATCTGATTTAGCTTTATATGAATCAAAGAAAAGGGGCCGTAATACGACCACCATTATTAATAGCGATAATTGTTTTAAAAACAGTAAAGGCGAGTTTGTTTTATCGAATAACAATGAGCATATGCCCATAAAATAGGCAATAGTTAGCTGCCAATCTGATAATACAGATAATGACTGTATGTTTAGTGGGGGTTTCGGTAACATGCTGGCGTTTTCCTGTTTTTAGGTCAGTCGCTATGCGCATTCATGTTATACATACTCTTTATGAGGAACGTCTTGCACGTTCAACTCGTCCTTTTCTTGCCCGTGGTTCTAAAGTCCAACGTTGTCGTCAGTGCATGTTGCGTACGCATTTGTGTGTTTGTGAACATCGTCCATTAGCGACATCAAATGCGGCTTTTTTGTTGGTTATGTTTGATGATGAGATTCTAAAGCCAAGTAATACAGGGCGTTTAATTGCCGATGTATTTGAAGATACTTTTGCTTATATTTGGTCTCGAACTGAACCTAATGCAGAAATGCTAGCATTATTAGATGATCCTCAATGGCAACCCTATGTTGTTTTTCCTGCTGAATATGCACCGGAGAGAGAAGTTACGACGGTGACACTTGAGGCTGGAAAGCGTCCATTATTTATTATGCTAGATGGTAGTTGGGCAGAAGCAAAAAAAATGTTCCGTAAGAGTCCATATCTTGATCGGTTCCCATTATTATCAATTAATCCAGATAAACCGTCTCGGTATAAAATGCGTGAAGCATCAAAGGCAAATCAATTAGGAACTGCTGAAGTTGCAGCGCGTATTATTGATTTATTTGGTGAGCACCATAATGCTGAATTATTAGATTTATGGTTCGATGTTTTTCGTGAAAATTATATCGCAGGTAAAATGAATCGCCAATTACCTGAATACTCATCGTTATCTATATTAGAAAAATTCATGTTATCCGATGATGCTGCATTATAAAAATGTGATGTTAATTGGATAATATTAAAAGCCATTTGAACAATAACTGATGAATTGAGTCGTAGATCACAGTCATTTTTAGTCTAAATGTGGATAATTTTGAGTATATTTAATGAGTTATAGACTCATAGTGTGGTTAAACATTATTTGTAGGAGAATCGGATGTACTACGGCTTTGATGTAGGCGGAACCAAAATTGAATTTGGTGCATTTAATGAAAAACTAGAACGTGTAGCAACAGAGCGTGTACCAACACCGAGTAATGATTACGATAAACTGATTGATACTATTGTTTCAATTATTACTGCGGCAGATATAAAATTCGGTTGTGAAGGTTCGGTCGGGCTGGGTATTCCTGGAATTGAGGATGCACGAGATGGCACCGTATTAACATCAAATATTCCTTCCGCTAAAGGTAAAACCTTACGTAAAGATTTAGAAGCTAAGCTAGGTCGAAGTGTTAGCCTTGATAATGACGCAAACTGTTTTGCTCTGTCTGAAGCGTGGGATGATGAACACAAAGATGCGCCATCAGTCTTAGGCCTTATTTTAGGCACTGGTTTTGGTGGGGGAATGATCTTTAATGGTAAAGTTTTCGCAGGCTTAAACCATGTAGGTGGTGAATTAGGACATATGCGTTTACCGTTAGATGCATGGTTATACATGGGTGAACAAGCACCATTGTTTGATTGCGGCTGTGGTCAAAAAGGCTGTATGGATAATTATTTATCAGGCCGTGGTTTTGAGCAAATTTATGCACATTATTATGGTGAAAAACTAAAAGCGATTGAAATAATTGAACGCAATGCTGCGGGTGATAAAAAAGCCCAGCAGCACGTTGATCGTTTTATGGAAGTGTTAGCAATGTGTCTTGCTAATTTATTCACTGGTATTGATCCTCATGTTGTTGTATTAGGTGGCGGTTTATCTAATTTTGAATTAATTTATGATGAACTACCAAAGCGTTTGCCTAAATATTTATTGTCCGTTTCACAAGCGCCTAAAATTGTAAAAGCCAAACATGGTGATGCAGGTGGTGTTCGTGGTGCTGCATTCTTGAATATTAAACAGTAGTTATTATATAAATAACGAAGATTTATGTTGTAACAAAAAGCACTTCATGACGAAGTGCTTTTTTTTTGTGTTAGAATTCGCGCTTGTTTTCTTATACCGATCTATTGGTATAAGCGTATTTATTGCTAGGAATACACTATGTCGTTTGAAACGCTCGGCCTTCACCCTAAATTATTGCAAGTTGTGACAGAGTTAGGTTATGAACAACCAACAGATGTGCAACTACAAGCAATCCCATTAGCATTAGCTGGGGATGATGTGATGGCAGGGGCACAAACGGGTACCGGAAAAACAGCAGCATTTGCGCTCCCTATTTTACAACGTTTAATGACATTACCGTCATTAGCTGAACAGGAAACTGAAGACGCTAAGCCTCAACAAGGTGCCAAAATTCGAGCTTTAGTTATTACACCTACTCGAGAATTGGCACAGCAAGTTTATGATAGTTTTGTTGCATACAGTAAATATAGCGAGTTGAAAGTAGCGGTCGCTTATGGCGGCACCAGCATGAATGTTCAAATTAAAGCATTAAGAGCGGGTGTTGATATTCTGATTGCGACGCCTGGACGTTTACTTGATCATGTTTTTGTCGGTAATGTTTCGTTAGCAAATGTTGAAACATTTGTACTTGACGAAGCTGATCGCATGCTTGATATGGGGTTTATTGTTGATATTAACCGTATCATGAGACGTATGCCGGCAGAACGTCAAACCTTATTCTTTTCTGCTACTTTTTCAAAGCAGGTGAAAAAATTAGCCTGTACTATTTTAACTGAACCTAAAATGGTAGAAGTAACACCTAAAAATATTGCTGCCGATACTGTTCAGCAAATGGTATATCCAGTTGATAAAAAGCGTAAATCTGAATTGTTGGCTTATTTAATTGGTTCACGTAATTGGCAACAAGTATTAGTGTTTACTAAAACTAAACAAGGCTCAGATCAATTAGCTAAAAGTTTAGGTTTAGACGGCATTAAAGCGGTATCTATCAATGGTGATAAGAGTCAAGGTGCTCGTCAGCGCGCGCTTGATGATTTCAAGGCGGGTAAAGTTCGTGTGCTTGTCGCAACAGATATCGCTGCTCGTGGTTTAGATATCCAACAGCTAGAGTATGTTGTTAATTTCGACTTACCGTTTAATGCTGAAGATTATGTTCACCGTATTGGGCGTACAGGTCGAGCAGGTAATACGGGTTATGCCATCACGCTAATGAGCCTTGATGAAGAATGGGCATTAAAAGCGATTGAAGAACTATTAAATACACGCTTACCACAGCAATGGCTTGAAGGTTATGAACCCGATCCTAGTTTAATTGAAACGACATCTGTTCATCGTGGAGCATCGGCAGAAAAACGTCGTGCTAAAGCCAAAAATAAGGTACATCAAAATCGCGGTAAGAATACTCAACGCCGTCGTTAAATAAGCGTTATTATTAACTCAAAATGATCATAAACACCGCCGATAACGCGGTGTTTTTTATTGATATGAAACTAATTTAAAAATATTTTATTTTAACTGTAAATCATTAGTAAAATTAGTTGTTTAACCTAATGTTGTCTGTTATTTTGTCGCCCTTGCTTGTAATATTTCGCTTTTATTTTTATAAGCTCTGATGTTGTTAGAGGGATTTATGACAGGGTTAAATAAAGGGCTTCGATTCATTGTTTTATTCTTAGTCTGTTTTACTATTGCCACATATGGGTGGTTTATTCTTGGCGGTGCAAAAAAGGAGTATATTGTTGCCCCTACAAATAGTACATATAAAATTATTGATGATTCTGGTCAAAATGGAGCGTCAACAACAAAGCTAAATATTCATAAACGAAATATATTACTAGAATGTAACCTTGTTAATAAAGCAAAGTGGCCATTTTGTGAAATTGCGATAGCATTAACTGATTCGATTGATAATGGCATTGATTTAAGTTCGTATCATTCTGTTGGGCTTGATATTGATTATACAAGTCCTCTTAAAGGGGAAAGAGTACGTGTTTATTTGCGTAATTTTGATCCTATTTATGCTAATGTTAATGATCCATTATCATTGAAGTTTAATGCGATTGAATATTCCCCAGGTACTGACCAAGGATTACAAATATTCCCATTACGCTCATTCCAAGTATTATCTTGGTGGATCGCAGAGAATAACATTCCTGTAAATAAAGCAAATCGCCAATTTGATAATATCTCAATCATTGAAATTGCAACCGGAAGTTATGTTAAAGAAGCATATTATGCTATTAAGTTAAATCGCTTAGTCTTCTATGGTGATTGGATAACAGAATCAGCTTTAGTAAAGTTATTATTATTATTATGGGTAACAACCGCTGTTGTTGTTATTTTTGTTGAACGTTTTCTTCTTAATAAAAAAATAAAAACATCAGAAGCGCATAGCCAGCACTTACGAGATGCTAATAGGTTGCTTTATAATAAAAGTTTGAAATTTGAATATTTAGCTTGTACCGATCCATTAACTCGTATTCGAAATAGACATACTGTAACTGAATGGTTAGAAGAAATAATTATTCAGACAAGAGCAAATAATATTCCTTTTTCAATGATTTTTATCGATCTTGATTATTTTAAATCAGTTAATGATACCTATGGTCATAATTTTGGTGATGAGGTTTTAATTAAATTCACCACGACTGTTGAGACATTAATACGTAGGTCTGATGTATTTGTTCGCTGGGGTGGGGAAGAATTTGTTATTTTCTGCCCTGAAACAAATATGAAAAATACGGTTGAAATTGCTGAACGTATTAGAGAAACAATTATGATGAAAAAGTGGGAGTTTGATAAAGACTTTCACTTAACGTGCAGTTTAGGTATTGCTGAATTAGTTGATGAAACGAGTGAAGATTTGATCAAGCGTGCAGACTTAGCGTTGTTAAAAGCTAAAAAAATGGGACGTAATCGAACTGAAATAAGTTGGGAACACCACTTAAAATAATAACATAATAAAAAGCCGTGATTTATATACTTTTCTTAATTGAAAGTATATAAATACACGGCATTTTGCTACTTTAATAAATTAGCTCTCTAATACAATATGCCCAGTGGCCACCATATAAACAGCAAAAATAGCTAAAATAATCAGTAGGACAACAAAAATACGTTCTTTACCCACAAAGTAAGGTTGGTTTAGTTCTTTCTTTGCTTTTATAAAGAAATACAGACCAGGTAGGTACAGTAGAGAAGCTAATAATAAGTGGCTTAAACCTGAGGCATAAAGTAACCAGATGCCATAAATCGTAGCGCCTAAACCAATAAACAATAACATACCACGGTTTTTATTTTTGATAGCAAGTTTAAGGGTATACGCAGCCACAAGGAAATAAGGTACTAAAATCATTTCAGAGGCAATAATTAATAAAGAGTTATAGGTGCCACCAGCATAAATAACCACAAATAATGAGATTTGAATACAAATAATAGTAAGGTTCAGAGCCTTAATCGATGTACCAGCACTATTTTCTTTAGCATAAGCTTTTGGAAACATATTATTTTGTGCTGCAAGCAATGGTGCTTCTGTCGCTAATACTGTCCAACTTAAAAATGCACCACTGACCGAAACTAATAAACCACAGCCAATAATAACTGAACCCCATGGGCCAATAACATGTTCCAAAACAAGTGCCATTGATGGATTTTGGAATTTTGCTAGTTCAGGTGTAGAGATGACTCCCATAGACAGTAAAGTAACGAATACATAAATAACAAGGGCTGTTAATAGACCTAGAATCGTTGCTCGACCAATATCACGACGATTACGTGCTCGTGAGGAGACGATAACTGCACCTTCAACACCAATAAACACCCATACAGTAATAAGCATGGTGCTTTTAACTTGATTCAGTAGATCATGCTGGGCACCAAAGTGTAATCCAGTGAAATCAAAAGTGAACGTATGCCATTTAAATGCAATCAAGGTAATAAAGATAAAGAGGACTAATGGGATTAGCTTTGCAACCGTTGTTATTGCATTAATTGTTGCTGCAGTTTGTACGCCACGTCTTACAGAAGCATAGACGAGCCATAATAAAACCGAAGCACCAACAATCGACTGCCAAGTATTACCCATGCCAAAAATAATATGGCCAGGTTTGTCAAAAAACATACCAAGAGTACTGAATACAATCACTAAATAGGAAACGTTAGCTAGCATAGCGCTAAGCCAATAACCCCATGCAGAACAAAATCCAACAAAGTCGCCAAAACCGGCTTGTGCGTAGCCAAAGACGCCGCTATTAATATTTGGTTTTAATAATGATAAAATTTGAAAAGACATTGCAAGGAAAATCATGCCAACACCCGTAATGGTCCAGCCAATTATGACGGCAGCCGGACTTGCAACAGCAGCCATATTTTGTGGCAAACTGAATACTCCCGCACCTATCATTGAGCCGATTACAAATGCAGTTAATGCACCAAATCCGAGCTTATTATCCATTCTGAAACCTAGTATTTAAATTTGAATTTCCTTGATTATATGGATTTTCATTATACGTAAAAGCTATTTCTACTATTTTTAATAATTAATTAAGCACGATTTTAAATAAAAATACTTTTTTTGTTTGTATCCCATTATTAACTTTATATAATAATAAGGATACAGCAACTTAATAGCAACATTATAGGTTGTAAAGTGACTTAATGGAATGTTAATTGAGCTTTAACATTTTGATTTAGTACAAACGCTAATGTTTTACTTTGTTTTGCTGCCATTGTAATTATAGTGGTATTAAACGTTTCAATTTCACCCGAAACAATCACTGCAGAACAATTACCCATTTCTAATGCTTTTACCACTAGTAAATGTTTACTTTGGTTTTTTATGTTTTTAAGTAAAAGCACTTTATTTAGATCAATACCGGCATTGATTAATAAGCGCTTATCTAATAATGCATCTTGGCCGATAAACATTATCCAACGGTTTTCTTGATTCGCTTGTTTAAGTAAACGTAAGAAATATGCTAATTGGGCTTGTTGCTGTTCGCTATAGCTGACTTCAATTGAAATAACCCTTGGCGGAGATTGATAAATGTCTGCATGAGAACTCAATGTCGCTTTATAAGCATCAGAAGCTGTAATAGATTTTTGAGTATGCATTAGTGATTTCATAGTACCATCTCCGATAGTGGTTATATATACATGCTGTATGTACATACAGTAGTTTTAATTGAGTTTGGATGCAAGCATTATTTATCGATGTTTGGTTATTGAAGGCATACTTATCAATGGATAATATTTGACATGGGGTTTCTACTAACATGTTGTTAATTAATGAATATATTGCATTACTTTGTATTTTAACGTTGTGGTTTTCTAGCGATAATTAGAATTTAATAAAGTTACATTATAAAAATATGCGGTATCTCACGTTCAATATATACAGTGGTTTTACTGAGTATTTGATGATTGATACAGTACTGTGAATACGATTTTTTCTCAGTACTATTTAATCAAATGAACCAGAAAAAATTACAAATAATGAATTGTTACTGATTCAGCGTTTAACGTATTAAAAATTGTATCAACAACCATGGTATGACAAGTAGAGGTATACCGTGAGCGTTACTTAGGTGTAAATTCATGGGGGTATTATTGGAACCTTTATTGGCAGTAACAGCAGAGGTCAAGGGTGTATCATTTGTTATTTCAAGTTACGTTTGAGGTTGAAAAACAGAAAGGGGATGAAAAACTGTTTGCTTATGTTCGTTGTGATAATGAGCGAGCGTTGGCCGTATATCATATGGTCGACATCTTCTTAAGGTTTCAGCCATGTCATGCCAAAAAATATTTAAGATTTTTATACGCTAAAATATACTCGTAAGTTACCGTTAGTTTATGAAAAATAATAATTATGTTTTAGAGAGCGTTGTATTATCTCTAAATAGATATAATAAAAAAAACAATCAAATAAGGTAATCCAATGTTAAATAATCCAATGATTTCATTAATGGTTAATTTTGTTGATTTACAATCAGATCAAAATATTTTACCAGCAAGAAAGTATATTACAGGTGATAGCTTATCTTATTTACCTAAAGTGGGTGATGTTTTAGCGGTGGAAATTGATATTAATAGTCAGCTGGCTGTTTCTTTATCTATTAATGATTTACGTTTTTTCAATGATACCCATGAACAACCTCAAGTTCCTGCTAAATGTTACGTTGTAAAACAAATAACAACAAAATTAATGGTCAATGATGCTTGTGATAACGTTGATTATTTATTAGAAGAAGTATCTTTTGTTGAGGCAAGAAAAATGTTCATTAATAAACAGTAAATAAAATAATACTGTTTATTATCAAGAAGGGTTTATAATTTTTGAATTGTAATAATTTGAAATATTCATTAACCAATGAGTAAGTTATTAGAATAGAGCTGACTCATTGGTATTTTCATACAGTAAAAATTATAATCTAAAGAGTTCAACACGAAGGTGGCTTTCATCTTCATATGCAATTACAGATTGAAAATAACCACTTTGATCTATTGCAGCAGAAAATATATCTTTATGTTCAGTGCTGCCAATGAATAAAAGTTGAGTTGATTTGATCATTAGTCCATCATCATCAAAACTAGACGTTAAATCTTCATCAACCACACACACCAATACTTTACCAAAACGAGCATTAAGATTGATATTATGTGCGAGTGAATATTGCACTTGGGTATGCAATTGAGCTTCAACATCTTCAATGAGGTCAACAAAACGATAAAGGTCTGTTGAACTGGTTTGCAAAATTCGCTCTCGATCATTATTAAGTATTGATTCTAAACAGACACCTACTTTTCTACCGCGCAATAACCAACTTTTCGTCGATTTCTTAACCGTACGATATTTATCATTCTTGATGATTTTTTTTAGGTACTGAACAAGTAGATTATTTTGCTCAGTCTGTGTCAGCCGTTTATCAAGCTTTTTAAATTCTAGATGTAGTAGAGCATTAGTACTAATATCGAGTAGTTGTTGAGACTGGTTCATTGGTGTACCGAATTGGAGCGGGTTAGATGATAATATCATACTATTACTGATGTAAGATAATAGATAAATGCGTTAATTGTAAATTATAGAAATTAGCGCAATCATTTGTTTCCTTGAGTGATATTACTCCTTTTACTCTGATTAAGCATACTTTGTTTTTCTAATAAACCTAAGTGACATGTTGCATTTTTATTGGTTTTTTATTTTTGGTTGCTGAAGATAAGGGTTATTTGAGGGTTAAGTAGCAATTAAGAGCCTCAAATAAGGTGTCAATTTCGTTAAAGGTATTGTAATGCATGCACCCAATACGGATAACACCACCATTATCGATAAGGTTTAATTGTTCACATAAACCTTGAGCATAAAAATGACCATGCCAGACGCAGATATTTTGTTTTCCTAATGCGATAGCAACGTCTGCTGGTTGGATGCCGTTAATACGAATAGCAAAGGTGGGAGTGCGATGTTGCTCATGCGGTAAGCCAAACAATTGCACATTATTATAACGATGTAATTTATTAATAAAGTAGTGGCTTAGTGTTTGTTCATAGGTTTGGTAAGCGTCAAAACTTCGACTTAGATGCTGGCGTAATGACAATGCTTGTGTGTCTAAAGTTCGACTATAAGCGGCTAAATAATCAACGGCAGCAATAAAACCCGCCAAACTTTCAAAATTTTGCGTACCTGTTTCAAACCGTGCCGGTCCATTATTTGGGGCGGGTTCAACTTTATAAGGGCGTAATGATTGAATCCATTGCGGTGCGATATAAGCAATACCAAGGTGAGGCCCAAAGAATTTATAAGCTGAGCAAACTAAAAAGTCACAGTCTAATGCTTGTACATCAATTAATCGGTGTGGTGCGTAATGCACAGCATCCACATACACTTTGGCACCGACGGCATGAGCTGCGGTGATAATGCGTTGCACGTCAATAAGTGATCCTGTCACGTTTGAAGCGTACGTTACTGCCACTAATTTAGTACGAGGTGTGAGTAGGGCGTTGAAATGCTCATAATCTAAATCACAGGTAGTTTGGTTGATACGTACTTGATGTACTGTTGCACCTTTATCTTCTGCGGCCTGTTGCCAACTTGAAACATTAGAATAATGATCGAGTGCCGTAACAATTACCTCATCACCTTTCTGCCAATCACGACTAATCGCTCGACTTAATTGAAAGGTCAGTGTGGTCATATTCGCGCCAAAGATCATGTTGTTTATTGAAGGGGCGTTAACTAATGTTTGCGCCGCATGACGCGCTGTTGCCATTAATGTGGATGTTTCAATACTAGAGAAAAAAACGCCACCTAAGTTTGAATTGAAATGACCTAAATAGTGACTCATGGCATTTAAAACTGATTGAGGAACCTGCGATCCACCGGGTCCATCAAATAAACACACTGGGCGGTTATTAATGCGTTGATTGAGTGCTGGAAATAATGATCGAATGGTCATGGGATCAAATGTCATGTTGGATCTCCTTGGTGGTCAATACAAAGACATCCCAATAACCTTGTTGATGTTTTTTTATTGCTTTAATAGGGTGAGCGTTATGCCACAAGATATTATCAGCCAGAATTGCCATTTCACCGTGTTGTAATGTGGTACATAGAAAAGGCGATGCGGTTTTATCTTTATAAACTAAGAACTCACCACCTTTAATGTTATGACGATCAATCCCAATGACGGCAATATGTTCAAAACCATCTTGATGAATACCCTCTGGTGAAGTCGGTGTTTCGCCATTGAGTACTGCTATACGTATTTGATGAATCTCAATGGGTTGACCATCAGGTAAGGCATTGGCTTGTTGAAACAACTCACACATTTCTAACATGCCATCACAATAAATCAGATCATCATCTAGGGCTTCAAAGTGACGTACGACGTTACCCTGAAAATGATTAATATCATTAGACTGTACAAAGTCAGTTGGCGGTAAGTGATCTATTCTGCCGTTATGAATACGAATAATAGAATAGCGACGTAAACGGTATTTTCCATCAGCATGTGCGGTTTGAGGTAGATGTTTAAAGGAGGGGGCAAGTTCATTCACTGCATGATCACTAAGTTGCGTTAATTGTAAATTACATATTAGTGGTATGTTCATTTTACCTCTCCTATATGTGTATCACTTACAATTAGGGTTAGCTAAAAAACTGAATATTACAAATTTAATCGACTATTTATTCAATAGAAAATACAAAAATGAAGTATAAATCTATATTCTATGGTTATGTTGAAGTTTTAAGATGTTTCTTGTGATTAAGGATTAACACCCCATACTGCTTTTATAAGGTGTAATAAAGTAAGTCGACGTATTTTATGATGAATAAGAATAATCAACCAATGAATATACATAGTCATTAGTTGATTATTTTTTATAAATAAGGTGATTAAGTTAATATTTTATTTATAACAGAGTTACGTTTGACAAGTATTGGTGAAAAAACACGAGGTATAGTATTTATATTATTATCATTAATTAAATTTAACGCTAATTTTGTGGCTTCTTCAGCCATAAGATAGATCGGATAGCGAATAGTGGTCAATTGTGGACGTACATACCGAGCGATTAAACCGTCATCAAAACCTATTACAGAAAGATTATCGGGTACTTTAACCCCATTATCTTCAAGAATATTAATTGCACCTGCTGCCATATTATCGTTGTAGGTAACAACGGCTGAAATGGGTAATGATTTTGACAGCAAGTTTGTCATTGCTTGTTCACCACCTTCAATATACGGTTCGGTGGTTTCTATGTAACTTTCATTTAGCTCTATATTATAGGCGGCTAGTGCGTCTTTATAACCTTGTAATCGTTGGGTTGCATCTTCTATATCGTGTGATGAGTTGATATAAGCAATATGTGTATGACCGTGACGAAGGAGGTATTCAGTCGCAATATAAGTACCTTTGGTATTATTAAGTGAAATACAACGATCTGCCAGTTCAGGAATATAGCGATTAATTAAAACCAAAGATTTTACTTGTTGTGCATAATCAATGAGAGCTTGATCTGAAAGTCCCTTTGAATGAATAACGAGTGCATCACAGCGGCTGTTTATAAGTAAATTGATGGCTTTTCTTTCATCCTCCGCTCGATGATAACCATTACCAATTAAAAGGTTTTTACCATTTTGTTGAGCGATAGTGTCAACGGCTTTTACTAATGTACCAAAGAAAGGATCAGAGACATCACCGACCAATACACCCACCGTATTTGTATGATGGCTAGCAAGAGCCCGTGCTGCAAGGTTAGGTTGGTAATTTAAATTGGTAATTGCAGTCGTTACCGCGAGAACAGAGGCTTTACTTGCTTTAGGTGAGTGGTTTAATACACGTGATACCGTTGCTACAGAGACGCCAGCCTCACGAGCAACATCTTTAATTGTTGCCATAGATGCTCTCAAATTAAATGTCACTATTGTGTGGATCAATCTTGGTGACAGATAATATTGTCGTTTATTATAAAATGAGTTTGTTATTATAAAGCTATCTTATTACATATCATACTGAATTTTAAAAGATTAACAGAAAAGCATATTGTAAACGAAATCAAAAAAGAAAAAGCACTGCGGCCAGTGCTTTTAGGGAATATGTTGAATTTTAATTATTGAATCTGAATGTGTACCTAAGACACCTATTTCGTAACTGAACTTAGTTTTTAAACTAATAGATTGTGATGACATAGTGTGTAGGGCCTTATTTTATTTTTTATTATTACTTGATATTTAGGTCCTAACTGTGATCCACTACAAATTAGTGGAAGCGGTTACATTAAATATTTCGTTTTGAAATATAGCGCACAAAAACAAGCGTATTTTACTTAGATTACTAGCAAATAATTACGCGTAAATGTAATGTTAAAAGTGAGATGGTTTGAATTTTAGAGCAAATTAATAGAATTATTGAGGTGTAAATGATTCGTAGTGGTATCGGTTACACTTAATTGTTTTGTGATTATCGTTCTATTAATAACGTTTAAAATTGATACTAATTAAATAACAATAATATTGTATTTTTGAGTGTCTCTTTTAATAGGTAAATAGCGCTATTATGGTATTAATATTTTTGTATGATGAATCTAACTAAGGATAATTTATGAAGATTTTAGCGATACCTGGGAAAATGCCAATTACTGAATCATGGTTATTAAAAATAATATCAGCAACCCAGTGGCGACAGGAAACGGTTGATATGCATCGATTTGTCGCATGGAAGAATGAGCAAGCTTTTAGTGTTGATAACGAAATAAGTTATCTTCCATCTGGGCATTTTGATGTTGTGATCACCAAATCTATTGGATGTTTAATTACCCTTAAGGCACAAAAGGCCATTACTTGGGATCGGCTAGTATTGATTGGTGTTGCGTGGAGTCTATTTTCAGAGTCAGAACGTGAATTGCTACCTACACTTGAAAAGAAAAGTCAGCCGGTATTAATTATTCAAGAAAAGCACGATCCTTTTGGATCTTATGCTGAGATTGCCGCAGAGGTTGCAGGTAAACATAATATTCATTGTGTAGAAGTCGGTGGAGATAGGCACCAGTATACGGATACAGAAGCTATTGGTGAGTTAATTAATCATTGGGTCAAAGAAACGGGTACTGTGGCTACATTATAAATTGTGTTTGTTACACATTAAGTAAGTATAAATCTGTTTTTCCTTTGTCATTATTGATCGGGTACTAATATACATTAAGCCTTTTATTGTTAATGACAAAGGATATTGGTATGAATAAAAATATAAACATCGCGATAATTCTTTTTGTTGTTGGGCAGAAGCGCATTAAGCCATAATAAACGAGTGTGGATTGGAAGGTTAAGGTATAAAAAAAGCAGTCTAATTTAGACTGCTTCAGTATTTATATAATACATCTTAAAAAGCTATTTACTTTTTACTGTCGCAATTCGAGAACATACTGGAATATTAGTCGCATCAAGACCTGGCGCTGTATTATGAAAATCAAATTCAAGCTCAACGTCTGGTTTGAAGATTAAGCAATGTGTAGAGCCACCAAAGTGGAACATACCTAGTTCATCACCTTTATCAATATGTTGGCCTTCTTCTACAGTAACAGCACAAGAAGATACTTCAGCCATACCAATAGCAATGAAACACATTAAGCCAATGTTAGGATTGTCTGATTCAATAAAGATCACTGCGCGTGTTGCAACAGCAGTTAAGAAAGGCTGCGAATTATTTGGTGCGCTATCATCAGCGCCATCAGGATTACTAAAGCCTTGGTAGCGATTGCCTAAGTAGTATGAGCCGTTAACCATGTAAGTCTTTTTAACTGTACCACTTACTGGGCTGTTCCAACGGTGGTAGCTTAATGCACTAAGGAATGCTTGATAAACCGTACCACCTACAAATTGCTCTGCTAGTGGGTCAAAAGCCATCATGTTTTCTAATGAATAAGGTTGACCTTTAAGCCAGAAATTTGAAGATTTAGCGACGTTGGTAACAACTTGTAATGGTGCTGACTCACAGGCGTTAGCAATAATATCATCACCTTCAGCAATAGGTCTTACGCCGTCTTTAAATGTACGCGTAAAGAAGTCATCCCATGATTTAAAACCATAGTGTTGATCTGTTGGATCACAGTTAAAGAAATGCTCAAACGGCTTATTATAATTTTCTGAATCACTTGCTTCTGCCTGACAAGCAACCGTAACCATTTCTTTTTGTGCGTTATCACTTAACCAACCAAAGACTTTTGGTGTGCGATCTGGATGGTTTTCAATTAATACTGATCGTGATGCTGGAGATGAAAGGTACAAACTCCAGTAAGTAAGAATCTTCTTAAATTGTTGGTTAACAAGTTCGTTAGCAAAGAATGCATAACCTGAATCTGTTGCCATTGGCCAATCAAGTAGCGCATTAATAGGGAAACCAATTAAACCACAAGGTTCAAGTGCACCTGTTTTAGGATCTAAAAACTCAGTGCACTCGGGAGCTTGCGTCATTATATGGTTAAGAAGAACTAAAAATTCATCAAAGTCGTTAACTTCAGGGGTTTCTAATGGCGTTAATTCTTTGTGGCTTTTCGCTTCACTAAACATATCTTGTGAAAGACGTAATAACGTCGGATCATTTTCAACTAACTCTTTAAAATCTATAATCGGTTGAGCGATTGAGTTAGATGTTAAATGCGTACGTGTTTTTAAATCTTTAATCCAAGCAGCAATATGTGCTTTGTTTTTAGGAAGCCAATTGCCTTTTATTAGAGGGTATGTCTGATTCATAATTCTATACCAAATGAGAAATTAAATTTAAAAACGCTAAAGCATAAACAACATATTTAAAGATATATGTTGCATTTACATTAGCGGTACTAACTATTTAAGTCATTATCTAAAATCTAAAGGTTAAAACTCAAAATTACATAATCAATTATTATAAATAGGTAATTAAATAAGATTTAAATAGTAGTGAGATAAAACATAGACCAAATTAATCATTTAGATCTAATTATTAGGTATATATTTTTTTGGTTAAATAATAGTGATTAAAAAATGACATTTTGTCTGTAATATAAACGTATCTATAATTTATGGCTGTTATTTGCACGAAACAAGGGGCGTTTGTGCTTGATTTGACAGCAGTTATTAAATTGGGTGTTAAGTGTTATGATTTTAAATTGTGATCTGCGTCACGTTTTGTTTTTTAATTTAGGTTCATGTTAATAACACAAACAATAAATAACT
Organism: Photobacterium carnosum; assembly: GCF_002849605.1. Taxonomy (GTDB): domain Bacteria; phylum Pseudomonadota; class Gammaproteobacteria; order Enterobacterales; family Vibrionaceae; genus Photobacterium; species Photobacterium carnosum. The sequence goes on along the minus strand of NZ_NPIB01000007.1, from coordinate 68,023 downwards.
TAATAAATTATTGGTGGAAAATATGACTTTAAAAGTAATTGCTAAAGGTTTTGAATTACCTGAATATATGGAAGCTCACATTGAATCTGAGTTTGCTAAATTTGATAAATTCCAAGTGGCTTTTCATAGCCGTAATGTATTTATGAAGCTAGAACCAGGCCGTCAATTTATTGTCGAAATTGCGGTTAAGACTAGTGTTGGTGATATTGAAGCATCAGCTGATGAAAAAGAATTAAGCGAAGCACTAAGCGCAGCATTTGCACGTTTAGAGCGTCAAATTATCAAGAAAAAAGAAAAACCATTAGCTCACCGTTCTGAATCAAACGATCGTGATAAAGAAAATTTTCTTAAAGAAGAAGAAGCTGCCGCAGAAGCTGCTGCTGATGTAGTTATCGCTGAAAACGACAAATAATAGTGTTGGCTTAGTAGGGTGCTATAAAGGCTCTCTATTAGAGTAATATTAATTGTTAAGCTGATGAGGCCTCGATCAATGTATGTTGATCGAGGCTTTTTTTATGCCGCCTGTTGGCTGGTAACAGTATTTTCTTTTTTTACACACACAAAAATAGCATTACCTGATTGGCCATTCCACGGTACGATTTTATCGTAGCTGTGTTCGAACATGGTGACATCAAAAAATGGCGCTAATAATTGTTGTAATTGAACAAAGTTTATTGCCACCATTGGGTGATTATCACGCCAAGATTGCGTTACATTGTCACTTGTTTTCTCAATATGAAGTTGTAATTGTTGATGCTCACCCTCGCCACTGTAATTCCAGCCTGATTGAAACATAAAATGGTTATCTTCAAATTCAGTTGTGTGGCGTACAAAAGAGCGGTTATCGATTTTATTTTTATCAACGGCATTGAAACAAAAAACGCCATCCTGAGTTAAGGCATTAAATGCACTTTCAATACATTGCATCAATTTTTCAATATTGGCGTTGTAGTGCAATGAATATAAGAAGCAAGTAATTAAATCTAATGGCGCATCAACTGTGAAGTTACACATATCGTGTTGGATAAACGTTGCTTGAGGGCAACGCTGTTGAGCAATGTTCAGCATTGGCTGATTAATATCTAAGCCACTTGCTTGATAACCATAACCCATAAAATGTTCAACATGAGGACCAGTACCACAAGCAAGATCAAGGTAACGAGTGCCTTGATTACCAAATAGCTGGTGGAGTCTGCGGACACAATTACTTTGTTCTTGGTAATCGATATCAGCACACATTAAATCATAGTAGCCAGACAAATCAGTGTATAAAGCGTTATAAGACATTGTTAACCTAATGATTATAAAGAAATTATGTTGGTTATGGTAATCGTACTATTACCAAAGTTGCGCGATATTAGCCTAGCTTTATTATTGCGACAAACAATATTTAGTAAATTAATAAAATTATTGAGATAGATCTCATTTAATACCTTTTTGGTATATGTGTTGATGTTCAATATTAAGCCGTTGAAATAAGCGTCATTTGTAAGATTAATTGGTAGATAAAGGCGTTTATTGATGATGATCGGATAAGCATTGAAAGTGGATAGATTAAATCTAAGTCTAGTGGTTGCTTATTATTGACGGACAAGGATAATAATCGCTTTATAAATAGCGATGTTTCTATGCGTCTTGATAAATTTGTTTGTAAAAGTACGGCATTCACAAAAGCGCAAGCCATTGCTTCTATTACTCAAGGTGATGTTCAGGTTAATGGCACCGTGATCACCGATATTTCGGCTCAAGTTCATGAAAATAATGATGTGACTCTTGTTGGTGAGCAACTTTGTTCACGTCCATTTCGTTATCTATTAATGAATAAATCATCGCAAACAATTTGTTCTAATATTGACGAAGTTTACCCATCGCTATTTAACTATATTGATATAGAACGCCCACAAGAGCTACATATTGTGGGGCGGTTAGACGCAGATACGACAGGATTAGTCCTTATTACTGATGATGGTCGATGGTCGTTTAATATTACCTCTCCTAATAAATTATGCCCTAAAGTGTATCGAGTACACCTTCGTCAGTCCATTGATGTAAGTGCTAAGCATTTGTTTGCTCAAGGAATTAAGTTGCAAGGTGAACCTCAGCTGACTGCGCCTGCAATATTAACTATCGTTGATGATAAACAAGTGTTATTAACGATCACTGAAGGTAAATTTCATCAAGTGAAACGTATGTTTGCTAGTATTGGCAATAAAGTAATGGGCTTGCATCGAGAGAGTATTGGATGCGTGACTTTAGATGTTGATGAGGGCCAATGGCGTTATTTAACGGTTGATGAAATCAAGTCATTAGGCCAATTATAAATATAATTTGTACTGTGATGTATTTGTCTAAGTAGATATCACAGTATATAAAATAAAATGAGGATAAATCGGTGAAAAAAAGTCAATTAGGTTTTCTTGTGGTAGCGGCAACAATGTTATTAGCAGGCTGTAGTGAGGCAACGGTTACAGCATCACCTATTAAAAATGTTGATACAGTGTCGGTTACATCACCTGATGATATTGATGTGTTTTGTCCAACAGGTATTTGTACCTTTGAATTATCAACGACGGCACCGACTAAAGTCACGGTTACTATGCATTATGACTACACTAAGCTTTACACTAAAATTGAAGGGGTGAGTGTTATTGGTGACGGTGCTAAAAATGCTAAAGTGGTTGATGAAGATCAATTTACTGTTGAACTAACGAAAAAGAATACACCTGTAAAAATTGAAGTAATTGATTTTTATCGTAATTAAATAGATTATTACAAACAATATCATTATGGAAGCAGTCTTTATTCTTTAAGGACTGCATTTTTATATCTGCTTTTTTGTCTATTATTCATTGTTTAATAACGTTTTTCTTTTTTTATGATTAGATATCATTTCTTTGTTTAGTACCGGTATTGCTCTTTTATCCTTGATAAGGTGTTTGATAGCCATAATAGGATGTTTAATTAGCATTTTTGGGCCAGAATAACGCATGATTGTCTGTGACTTTATCTTTTGTTGTGGTTTATAACAATGAATAGGGCACTGTTTACAGCTGGGTTTATCTTCACCATAAGGGCATCGATCGAGACGTTGTTTTACATAGATCCTAAATTGCTCACAGTCATCACAGAGTTGAAATTTGTTATTATTGATTTGATGATGTTTTAAGCAATAAAGATCGATCATTGCCGTTATAGTCCTAAATTCATCATTAAGTTGACCAAATAGGTGAAAGTCGTCTTTTTTATCCATGTATTGTTACCTGTTATAAGTTAAAGGAATTATTCTAACGCTTACAAAGATGTATTTTAAATAAAACTTTTCAAAAGAGTAAAAATAAATAGAAATACGATTTTTTGTGGTAATAAGTGTTAATAATGTTATTAGAGTGAAAAATTTAATGATTAAACACAAGAAACATGCGGAGATGGCTTGATTTAACGGGAGTTGAGCAGTAGTATCCACGCCTCGATTTTTATGGTGGTGTATATGAGCAGATTTGAGTGCCTTGAAAGAATTGTCGACGAATATCGTAAGAAAGTTCGTGACGCAGAGTTTAACCGTCAGAACGATAGCGAAGTGGCTAAAGTTCTAGTTTTATTAGTCGGTAACTCAATGTTCAGTCTGGCTGATGAATTTGCTGATTGGGTTAATCGTGGCGGTGATCGTAGCTATGGCGGTAAGTTTTTTGTTTCTAAGCAACTAATGACGTTGTTAGAGCCAGTAACTTTCCGTGGCGTAACGGTTCGTCGTGATTCGATTAAACTATTCAGAATTTCATAACCTGAGTGGCTTCCAATCGTTATTCAATGACTCTCCGATAGAAAAATTGAAAAACAGATTTTTGATCTAGCTATCAGCGTGGTCAATAAAAAGGGGATGCTATGGCATCCCTTTTTTGTTGATTATTATAAAGTGACATGTTCACCTGCATTACCTTGTTTATCTTCTCTTCCTGCACTTTCGATTTTTCCTATTCCTGCTGTTTTCCTGTTTCTTCTGTACTTAACCCTTGAGTCTCAATAGCGACTTATGGTCAACTAGCATCAAATAAAAAATATATAAAGAAAGAAGGTAATACATGGACGCTGAATTTTGGCATAGCCGTTGGGCTGAAGATCGTATCGGGTTTCATTTAACCGACGTTAATCCATTATTAATAAAACACTGGTCACAGGTTAATGCTCAACGTGATGATCGTGTGTTAGTACCAATGTGTGGCAAATCAGAAGACTTAGTTTGGCTTGCGGCGCGTCATAATGATGTGGTTGGGATTGAACTGAGTGATATTGCTGTAAAAGCTTTTTTTGCTGAGAATCTTTACACGCCATTAGTCATCGGGATCGGCTGTGAGCATGTGTATTCATTTGATGAGATCACAATTTATCAAGGGGACTATTTTACCGTTCCTGTTGCACCGGTTGATGTGGTGTATGATCGTGCGGCATTAGTTGCGATGCCACAATCAATGCGTGAACGTTATGTTGAGCGTTTATTGCAGTTGATTAAACCCGGTGGGCGTATTTTATTAGTGACCTTAGATTACCCTCAATCACAAATGGACGGGCCTCCATTCTCCGTGCCTAAGGCTGAAATAGAAGCGTTATTCAGTGGTTGTAAGATCACCCATTTAGAACGTGATGAAGCTGATGCAACCCATCCTCGTCGTCAACGTGGTGTCGAGCGTTTCGCTGAAGAAGTATGGCTAATTGAAGTTTAATAAACTCACAATAGCGTAGCTGAAAAAACAAAGGCGTCTATGTGACGCCTTTATTGTCTTTATTGCACCGCTAAGGCTACAGAATGACGTTAACATCTGCTGCCGTAGCAATGGCATCAGTAACAGCTGTGTCAATGTCATCACGGCGTGTAAGCGCAACCCCAAGACGGCGGCGACCATTGATTTCAGGTTTGCCAAACAGTCTTATTTGCGTTTGTGGACGAGATAACGCAGCGGTTAAATTATCAAATCGAATATTGGTAGAAATACCTTCAGCAAGAATAACCGCAGAAGCTGATGCACCATACTGTGTAATCGTGGTAATTGGCATGCCTAAAAAGGCACGGACATGCAATGCAAATTCAGATAACTCTTGAGAGATCAGGGTTACCATTCCTGTATCGTGTGGGCGAGGGGATACTTCGCTAAACAGCACTGTATCGCCTTTAACGAACAATTCCACCCCAAATAGACCATAACCGCCTAATTCGTTTACAACCTTCTTAGCAACGTTCTCAGCCGCTTTTAAGGCTGCCTTTGACATTTGCTGTGGTTGCCACGACTCGCGGTAGTCGCCATTCTCTTGACGATGACCAATTGGCGCACAGAAATGCACACCATCAACCGCGCGTACTGTGAGAAGTGTGATTTCATAATCAAAATCGACAAAGCCTTCAACAATGACTCGGCCTGCGCCTGCACGTCCACCTTCTTGTGCGTATTGCCATGCTGATTCAATGTCTGCGGTAGTTTTAATCACGCTTTGACCTTTGCCAGATGAACTCATGATCGGCTTTACAACACACGGCATGCCAATGCGATGCACTGAGGCTTCAAAATCGGCATATTGATCAGAAAATTCATAAGGCGAGGTTGGAATGGCTAAGGTTTCAGCGGCAAGACGACGAATGCCTTCACGGTTCATGGTCAGTTTAGTCGCGTTAGCGGTGGGTACGACATTGACACCTTGGCTTTCAAGTTCAACTAAAGTATCTGTCGCAATTGCTTCAATTTCAGGTACAACAAAGTGGGGTTGTTCAAGGGCAATAATATGTTTAAGTGCATCACCATCTAACATATCAATCACATGGCTACGATGTGCTACCTGCATTGCTGGCGCATTCTCATAACGATCAACAGCAATCACTTCAAGCCCAAGACGCTGACACTCAATAGCAACTTCTTTACCTAGCTCACCAGAGCCAAGCAGTAATACACGGGTTGCATCAGAACAAGTAGCGGTACCAAACATTGAAATTCCTTACGATTTGTCATTAAAGGTGAAATCTGTCGCTAATAATACCTTATTTTGATGTTTGCGCAATCGTTTGCTTTTGGTGGGTGTTTGATAGAAAGATCATAATTGAAGAACGTGAAGCGAAAAAAAACCGCTTATCATAAGCGGTTTTAATGTGGTTATTTTTTACGATTTTCCCAATGGGTAATAAAAGCAACGGAGAGAATAATAATCCCAGCACCAAGCCATAATCGTCCGGGTGGTGCCCAGCCAAAGACTAACCATCCACCTAATACGTTTAAAGGTAATTTAGCATGATCAAAAGGTTGGACAAAAGAAGCATCAGCCACCGCATAGGCTTTAGCGATTGCCCATTGTGCTAACCCAGTTAATAAACCTGCCAGAATTAATAACCACCAGCCCAAACCGATTGTTGGCATGGTAAAATCAGGCGCAGCTAAAATAAGATTGAATGGCGTCATTAAAATAAGTAGATACATCACGATGGTTGTGGGTGATTCATGGCTAGATTGTTTTTTCACCATCAATGAATAAGCTGCCCAGAAAAAGGCTGCACCTACAGGCAATAATGTCGCGATGTTAAAATCTTCAGACCATGGCTCAAGAATAATCATTGCACCAACAAAACCACCTAACGTTGCTAACCAACGCGCTTTACCGACAGTTTCTTTAAGAATGAGCCCTGAACCAATGGTTGCAAACAGCGGGGAAATCATCAGTAATGCAATACCTTGCCAAATAGGAACAGGGTAGGCTAATGCCCATAACCATAACTGAATACCAATAACTGCAAAAAACACCCGTAAGCAGTGTAACCAAAAATGATTAGTTTTAAGCGATTGACGAATGCCTAACTTGCGTAGCCAAGGCAGCATTGCGATCAATGCAATAAAGTATTGGATCAACGCCACAGAGGTGGAAGGAACATGCATTTTGATACTAAGGTACTGAGCTAAGCTATTTACTACGGCAAACGCGAGCCCGGCAGTTAGCATCCATGCTGCGCCTCGCAGAGGATTATGTGTTTGAGACATTGTCATTGGCTTCTAATAATTAGGTGGCAAGATGATACGCTTTTGGTGTTTGATAGCCAACATTGATCAAGTTTAGATAACAAAAAACCGCCACTTAGGCGGTCTCTTCAATCTTTTTAAATCAATTGCAGACTTAATAAGCAACATACGTTAATTGTATATCGGGATTAAGTGCATCTAACAATGCTTGTGTACGCGCTAATTGACTAATTTTACTTTCAGCACTTTCTACCAGTGCCGCTTCTGCAATTTCAGATAATGAATAGTTAGACATATTCATATTAATTAATGCAACTTGCAGAGGCGGTAAGCTTGGGTTGAATGCCGCATTTTCTGCATACATTCCTTCAAAGATACGACCATCTTGTGCTTTTAATGCCACACCACTGAAATTCTTTGAGTAAGGTGCATGTGAACGGTTGGCTGCATTACACGCGCTAATCGCAAGCTCTGAATTTTCTTCAATACGAATACCATTATTCAAATCACTTAATAGACCCTCTTTAACCCCTAAATCTAGCGGGCCGAAAGAATCAGGTAGGTATTGTTGCAGCGTCATTGGTTCGCGTTGTGGCAGTTGGATGATCATGTCGTTAGCAGAGGTTAATTCATTCATAAACTGACGGCAGTGACCACAAGGGCTGTAGTTAATAGTGACATCTTTAATGCCCACTTCGCCCTTGATCCATGCGTGGCTAATAGCCGATTGCTCAGCATGAATAGTACAAGCCATGCTTGCGTTTTCAAATTCCATATTAGCGCCAAAATATAAGCGGCCAGATGTGCCACGTACAATTGCACCAACATAGAAATTAGAAATAGGGACTACAGCATAGGAAGCAGCAAGAGGAAGGAGGGCCAAGCGAAGTTCAGTATCAGTCATGTGCGTTGTTGATAATAAACATTCAAATTGCTCAGGACTGATAGTCGAATCGAAATCTGAAGCTTCAATAATAGGCTTTAAAGCTGACGCCAATTCAGCAGGTAATAAGCTTAATGCTTTTATAACACGTGCGTACATTGGGTGTTACTCCTTCATTGTTTATGGCAAAACATTCTATGTGAATCACAGTACGCTGAGAGTGATCTTGATCACATTATTTACTTTGCTATTACACCTATTACATTATTGAGAGTGGCGTCACACTTGTTTCTGTAATTAACAAGACATTATTTCAATGACTTGTTGAAATTTTATTATTTTGATTACTTTATGTTCGATTACGTGTTGCGCTACGAAGCATGACCAAACAAGTGTAAAAGCAAAGGGAACATCAGCGGGGCTAATAGGGTTGTCATAATGCCGCAAATAACCAAGGCTAACGAACTAAATGCCCCTTCTTGATAGTTTTCTTCTACAGCTTTGGCTGTGCCTAATGCATGTGAAACCGTACCAATCGATAAGCCTTTTGCTAATGGGTGTTTTACACGGAATAGCTTCATGATCGGATAACCTAATACCGCGCCAAATAACCCGACAATAATCACCATTGCAGAAGTGATCGCAGGAATACCACCAATTTGTTGAGAAGCCGCCATTGCAAGGGGCGTAGTGATAGATTTAGGTAAAATACTTGCCGCAAGTTGAGCATCCGCACCCATTGAAAAAGCAATCGCAGTACCAAAGGTCATTGATAACACGCTGCCAACAAAACATGAGGTTAAAATGGTTTTCCACTTACTACGAATAAGTCCAATTTGTTGATATAACGGGAAAGCTAATGCAACAACGGCCGGGCCTAACAAATAGTTGATCACTTCATTTTGAGCAAAATAAGTTTGGTAAGGCACTTCCAGCCATTTTAGTGCCAGAATCATGATAATAAGGGTGATCAAAAGAGGGTTGAAAAAAGGGTTTTTAATGTTCATCGCTAAATAACGTGCAGAATAAAAACAGACTAAAGTTGCCACTAGCCAAATCATGAATTTTTCTCCTTATGGTGTACTGCTAACCCGATTACAATTAATACAATAGTGGTGCTACCAAGAGTACTTGCAAAAATAATAGCGGCATTATTTTCAATGATGCCTAAGTAATTCATTAAACCGACACCCACGGGAACAAATAACAGTGCCATATGTTTAATTAATAGATTACAGGTACTTTCAACCCATTCAGCACGACAAATTCCAGTAACCAGGCCGATAAAGAGGATAAATAAACCAATAATACTGCCAGGAACCGGTAATCCAGAAAAATGCTGAATGCCTTGCCCTAAAAAGAAACAAGCCATGACGATGGCAAATGAGCGGATGTAATTCATGTGTAGAATAACTCTTAAATGTTTTATTCATCATACAAATTAGCATGACAATTGTCACACTAATTTTTTAAGATTAACGGACTATATGAGTTTTCGTTGATAAAACAAGCGATAATGTTAATTAATCGTAAATACATACAAGCTTATTAGTAGTGTGAATGTAATGATTATTGTTGTAAGAATAGTTGCATAATTAGTCTTTATCACTAATGAAAAAGGTTTTCTGGTGTGTTTTTTTGCGATGTTTGACCATGATGGCGTTTTTTTTAATACCGAGGTTTCATTGCGTACTGCTGCGGTATTGGGTAATGACACGCGAAAGCCATAACTAGGGATAATATAGATAGGTATAGCCATTTTTCCATGACGAAATAATTTTTTAGACAGTGATAATAATAGAATATTGAGATCATAATGATGATCACCGCTATCTTCGAATGCATTGGGATAGATAAAGGTATAACGGTACACCGACTCAATACTGACAACTTCACCAGCAAGATGACAAAGAGAGGCTAAAAAACGGGATTCGTCATCAGTTAATAGTATTTGTTGATTATCATGCCATCGAAGTAGCCTATCTTCAGGAATAAAATCAATACCTTCAAAGCGATAACATTTTATTGCCGTTTTCGTTGTCATTATTCCACCCATTTGTAAACGCCTCGAACACAACCTCACTCGATAGCATTAAGTGTTGACGTAATTGCGACAATCATCAAATAACAGGTCTTATTAATAATAAAAAAGCCCATCACATGATTATTATGATGAGCTTATTGTGTTTTTAAATGTGTAACACCATGAATTACATTAACTTATTAATATAGTCATATAACGACTTCATGATCTTCATTTTATTTTCATTGGATTGGCAATCGAGCGCAGCTGCTTCAAAGCTCTCCATGTACTTAGTCATGTTCTGTTCAAAGAAATCTTGGCAATGATGCTTCCAACGCTGCTGTTCTTGATAGGTAAGCGTTAATGGGTAATTTCGTGCACGATAACGGAACAACAGCGGTTTAATACGTTCATCTTCAACATTGATTTCTAATGTTGCCAGTGCATCAACCTCAGTTTCACGAATAATATCCATCGTAGAACGATCAGCGGTTGAGAAGAAGCCATCGTAAAGCATGGTATCAACGTTATCACTATTGGCGTATTCACGTTTAACACTGAACATTTCAAGTAACTTTGCACGAACTTCAGGGTGCTGTTTTAATAATGCCAAATGTTTAAGGCATAATTCACGATCAATACCGAGTCGCGCTGCATCTTCTGCTTTAAGCGTTTTCGCAGGCGCAAGCACTGGACACTTATTTAAATGCACTTCTTTAATCGGGACGGGTAATTCATCAGGACCAAGATCGATACGCTTAGTGTATAAACGCTCACGCAGTTGATCAGCATTCATCTCAATTAATGGGGTTGGATCTTGGGCAAGGTTAACGCAGATCACCGCATTTTTATTGTCAGGATGCCACGCCATCGGTACGATCCAACTGGTATTGCCACATTCAGTGCCAAACATACCGGATACATGCACAATAGGGGTTAAATCAACAATATCAATCAGATCTTGTAATTTACGCTTATGACGCAACTCAAACAGGTAATCAAACAGCTTAGGTTGGTTTTGCTTTAAAATCTTCGCCAGCTCAATCGTGGCGTACACATCAGCCATAGCATCATGGGCATTCGCGTGTTCAATGCCATTCGCGATAGAGAGCTTCTCAAGCTTAAAGCTCGGACGACCTTCATCATCTGTTGGCCAGTTAATACCATCAGGACGCAATGCATAACAAGTACGCATGATATCGAGTAAATCCCAACGAGAGTTGCCGTTTTGCCATGCCCAGCCATAAGGGTCATAAAAGTTACGGTATAACGTATAACGGGTAACTTCATCATCAAAGCGAACATTGTTATAACCAATGACACAGGTATTTGGCTTTGATAGCTCAGCATGAATTTGCGCAATAAACTCAGGCTCTGATAAACCTTTCTCCATTGCTTCTTGTGGCGTAATACCCGTAATCAAACATGCTTCAGGTGACGGCAAGTAATCGGCTGGTGGCTTACAATAGATCACCAAAGGCTCACCGATGATGTTCATCTCCATATCGGTACGCACCCCTGCAAACTGGCAAGGGCGATCATTCGCTGGACTGGCACCAAAGGTTTCGTAATCAATCCAGTATAAGCTTGGTTCGTTGGTTTTTTTCATAGTTTTCCCAAAAGCCGTTGGCTCAATATTAAGTTACCGTAATTAATGACACGCTGCATATCAACTTAATATTTTCTTAAAGCAATACGTTATAAAGCTAAGTATCCCGTAACTGACCTAACAGAGGCAAGTTTTTAGGGAAAATAAAGCGTCCCCATCGTCATTCCCTACAGTGAATGCTCGCGGAGGGCGATAGGGAATCTACTATTCGCGTGTTGTAGGGTTATTTTTTACTGTTTTGCATTGGCGTCATTAATACTCAAACATGTGGTGAATCGATCACTGATAGCTCACCCAATAAAGCGAACCATAATCAACACGCCAATAAGACGCCCAATACCAACTAAAGTAAGGGCGATTTTAGAACGAGTAATGGCAACCTACGATGATGTGTTGTTCTCTGGTGGTGATCTTGATAAGCCGATAACTATTTCAGCCGCTAACCGTTATATCCGCCGTATAAGAGATGGCTTACCCATTGACGATTGGTGTACCCATGATTTTAGACGTTCGTTATCCACCGATGCATCAGAGCTTGGTGTAATGCCACATGTAGTTGAGAAGATGTTAGGCCATGAGCTGAGCAGTTTATAACAAACATGATTGGTTGAAAGACCAGTTAGAAGGGTATGAGCTGTATGCTGAGAAGCTGGATAGTTATTTGAAGTAGGTTTGGTTATGGATTTAATCCGTGTTGGATATAGTTTCTAACACGGAAATGTCCCTTTATGAGTTCGACCTAATATTTATTTATATACTGTTCATGCACTTAAACAGCTGCAAATAGCGACCAGAGGTGAAACATTACGTTTAATGGAATATTGGCGTGGTGTTTACCTTGAAAAGGCGTTAACAGCGTTATGTGCGACTGCAATAGCTGAAGCTACTCAATAGAATGGCCAAGTATGCCCAGAGTGTAATGGTAGTGGATAAAAAGCATAATCGTTGTAAGTGCCAATGCTGTAAAGTTGGTCGTATTGTATGGATACAAGAAACTCGATTTGCGTATTTTGCTCAAGTTCTGCCAGTAACCTATAGCCGTTTTAAGCGTTATAACATGGTGTTGAGTCTTTTGGTGGTTTGGTTGATAGAAAATAGGGCTGTGATGGCGATGGAAGATCAGGTTGAGAGGGAAGGTTGTGTATTTATATGAGATAAGGTGAGCTGCATCTCAGGTTATAATTTGAATTAGGGTATTATCAAAACTTCTAAATTACGTTAAGTAAGAGCTCTAACCGTATGTATATTAGTAGTTTATCGATAGTTAATTTTAAGAATTTCAAGCATTCCACTTTTAAATTTGTAAAAGATTCAGTGAACACAATAATAGGGGAAAACGCTGCGGGTAAAACTAATGTTTTTCAAGCAATGAGATTAGTATTGGATGAATCACTTCCTTCAAATGTTAAGCAACTTACGTCTGATGATTTTCATCGTGGTTTAGGACAACCTTTTGGTCACTGGATCGTCATAGCTATTTTTTTTGATGATCTTTCAGATACAGAAGAAGAACAGGTATTAGCAAACTATGTTCTTAATACTCATGGTAAATTAAAATCTACAGGAAAAGGGACATACACTTTTTTATTTAGACCTAAATTCTATATTAGACAGGCTCTTTATGACATTGCTACAGGTCATGATACTCGACATCAGCGTGAAGAGAGTTTTAATAACTTAGTATCTGGTTTACTTATTGGTAGAGAGACATATGAAGCAATTGCCTTTACCAGAACTACACTTGATTTTACTAATGAAGTAACTTATCGAGATAAAGTTGGTGATTTTGAAGATTATATTTTTCCAGACCCGAATCAAGAAAATGCTGCTGAGATTGGTATTCAGAAACCTCCTTATTTTTCAATTGTAAGCGAAGTTGCATGTACTTATGTAAAAGCATTACGAAATGTAGTATCTGATTTAAAATACTATAAGACAAATCCATTATATAAACTACTTACATTAAAAAGTAAGGAAATTAACGATCAAAATAATGTTGTAGAAGATATTATTAATGTAAATAAGAAGATTTCTTCTATACCAGAAATTGACTCGTTGAGTAAAAATATTTCTCGTTCATTATTAAATACAGTTGGTTCGACATATTCACCAAAGATTTGTGTATCATCTCAGTTACCTGAGGATTTTACTGAATTAGTTCAGTCATTGGGTTTAATAGTAGAAGACTCAATGTACTATCAAGGCACAGGGAGAATTGAAGATCTAAGTTTGGGTGGTGCTAACCTTATTTATTTAGCCCTTAAACTATACGAGTACGAATCTATTAGAGATAGTGCTGAACATATTACACATTTTCTATTGATTGAAGAACCAGAAGCACATATTCATAACCATATACAGAAAACTTTATTTGATACATTTAATTTTAATAATACTCAAGTATTTGTTTCGACGCATTCAACGCAAATAAGCTCATCTTCAAAAATATCATCAATGAATATTTTGTCGAGAAAGGAGACAGAAACAGAGGTATATTCTCCTGCATATGGTTTAGAATTAAGACAAGTTAAACGAATGGAGAGATATCTGGATGCAATTCGTAGTGATGTACTTTTTGCAAAAAGTACTATTTTAGTTGAAGGTGATGCTGAGCTTATATTAATACCTGCAATGGTAAAATCTGCACTAGGTGTCAGTCTAGATGAAATGGGGATAAGCTTAGTAAAAGTGGATGGAACTGTATTTAAGCATGTTTGTAATTTATTTCATGAAAAAAGAATTAGAAATTATTGTGCAATATTAACTGATTTAGATGCGGCTTATATAACAGAGGTCAATGATACATTCGCAACTGCAGATTATATAAAGTCACAATTTGCCGCTCAAGAAAGTGGGTCGATGAGAAAATCTGAATTAGATGAGTATACGGTAGGTAATGATTATACTGAAGCATATTACGCAAAGAACACTTTTGAAACAGAATTAATTGAAAATAATAAGAATATCTCTATGTTTACGAAGGTTGTAAATAATGAATATACAAGGCAGTATGATAAAAATAGAGTCAATGAAAACCTATCATCTGATTATTTGCCGTTGAGGTATGACTCTGTACTTAAATTAGCTAAAAAGGTTGGTAAAGGGTGGCTAGCTACTGAGTTAGTTGATCATATAGATCATAATTGTCATATACCAGACTATATTCTTAACGCATTGATGTTTGCTTTAAAAGGAAGAAATATAGATGATATTTTATGGAAAATGATGAATTATAATATTGAACTAATGAATGCTGAATCTCAATCCCTATTCGATGTAACGAAAAGTTTAAAAGAAAATATTAAAATTCACACTAGTCATTGGGATAATTCATTTTCAAGATTTGTGAGTTTATAATGCCTTATAAGAAACTGACTAAAGAACAAATGAATGCAGTAGAATATGATGATAATCTACTGCTTACTGCTTACTGCTTACTGCTTGTCCTGGATCTGGAAAAACTAAAACACTTGTTTCAAAATTAGCCTATATAATTGAAAATAAAGATCGATTACTTATTGGTAAAAGAAAGGTGATTGCTCTAACTTATACAAATATTGCAGCGGACACAATTACAGAACGGTTAATGTCTTATGGAATTAGTGATAAATCAGTATGGGTTGGTACTATTCATTCGTTTTGTTTACAATGGATTATAAAAACAAATATTAATTTAGTCCCTAGATTGAGTAAAGGTTATGTAATAATTGATGAGCACGAAAAAGAAAAATTAATCAATGATCTAAAAGAAAAATATGACTTTGGATTATATGATAATATAATTACTTCATTATCAATTAATTATCAATATGAATATTTAGATAAGACATCTAATCATTATAAATTAGTCGATGAATATCATCAGTACTTGAGAGAAAATAAATATATTGATTTTGAGTTGATATTAAACATTAGCTATAGACTATTAAATGAATATTCTGGAATGTGTGGTAGCCTTGCTGCATTAATACATCATGTTCTTATAGATGAATATCAAGATACATCGACAATTCAATATGAAATATTACGGTTTATCATTGAAAAAGGAAAGTCAAAAATCACGCTGATTGGTGATCAAGAGCAAGCTATTTATACTGGCCTTGGTGCGGAAATAAAAAATAAAGAAGAGCTTATTGATTACTTTAAGCTTGAAAGGCTAGAAGATATGGCTCTGACTGGTTGTTTTAGAAGTAGCCAACGTATTATAGATTTCTATAAAAAATATCAAGATGGCGGAATTGATATTCAGTCAAAATCATTATTAAAAGACTTTAAATCTGTTGTACATATAGAGACGACCATTGATAAGAGTCAATTGTCTAATTATATCCATGCGATAATTCAATCGCATTTAGATAGTGGTTTATCTGAAAAAGAAATTGTTATTCTTTGTCCAAGTTGGTTTGATGTGATGCAGCGATCAAGAGAATTAGACATACTTGATAAAGATTACTCAATTGATGGTTTAGTTGTATCGCCTATTCCTAAAAGTAATAATAATATGTGGTTGGATTTAGTTAGTCTGGCTCTTACTGAACCAAGTATAGAAAACTATTTAAAAAGAAAAATGCTTGCTAATACATTAAGCGAACATCTGAAAGATTGTTGTATATTCGATACCGTTTTAGGCGTGAGAGGTATACTTAAAGCTGTTAATAGATTAGATGTATCTGTGGATCAAAGTATAGAAACTTGGATTGAAGAAAATGTTAGAGAGTTTTGTTCTAGTCTTTCTATAAATATCGATAGTAATATGTTAGCAATGTTGAATCTAAATAGTCTTCTTGAATCAACTAGAGAACGAATTAATAAATACGATATGCAATATAGAGCAAGTGATTTAGAACGATTTTTTGGTAAATCAAAAGGTATAAAAATCACTACTTGTCATTCTACGAAAGGGGATGAATACGATATTGTAATATGTACAGGACTTCTTGAAGGGAAAATCCCTCATTGGAACGATGTATATGTAGGAACTCAACATGCTAATTATGTTGCAAGACGCTTATTATATGTGATTGGTTCAAGGGCGAGAAAGCACTTATATATGATATCAGAAAGAGGTCACCAAACTAAAAAACGTGTGAATTATAAAATTACACCACAGCTTTAATTAGATACAATTATATTAATCTATTAAATAAACAGTGAGTAAAAGTATTAATGCCTTAAAGCTTTTTTGAATGAATATTATTTATTTTTATCGTTTATATTTTGTCAGTTTCTATTGATATAAATTAAAAAAGTAGACATTATCTGCACATTGCAGAACCTCACCTACTCGGTTGCTTGGTCGCGAGTATGCTGGCGGTTGTAGTAGAATTAGTGGGCGAGTACGTTGCTGAAGACTATTTGGTGATAGGTCGTTATGTGCGAATGAGCGGCTGGCTTGAATTTGTTTATTCGTCAGTGTGAGTTTGAATAAAAGTTAATAATAATGTGGATGACTAATAGTATTAGAGATGATATTATTTTCGAAGGTGATATATACCAATTTAAAAAGAAGAACAAAATAAAAATAAACGCTTTCCATTTAATTCTGGTGCAGAAGTTTTGTAATTATTCGACATTAATGTTTTAGCATTTTTCAAGAGTAGGCTGAGCATGTCTTGAGCCGATAAACGCTTAGTTTTTGTTTTGTTCATGATCTCTCCAGCTCTTTTTTATATAGTGGCATTGTATAACAGTATATTAAATCATGTCCTGAATTTTATGGTTATTTGTTATTTAATATATTTTTTGGTATAGATTGAAGTGGTACAGTTATATAAACACAAACATCAGAACGTACTAGATTTATTATTTATGTGGTTCCATAATTAAACTAAGTTATATTTATATAGTATTAGATTGGTACGTAAAATAAATAACTTTGTCTGTGAAGTGCCCTAAGAAATAATCAAACTGATTTAATTGTTTTATATAATTAGGTTAAAAGTTACTGTAATCAATGACACAATGTAATATAAGTTAATTATTACCAGTGACTTATCGCTGATTTAAGCATCATATATTGCGGAACAGTTGATAATTTTTAGCATTCAAAATTATACATAGATCAAATAATAGCAAGTTACTTCATAAGAAAATGCAATTTATTGCTCCTATATGAAACCGATATGATATAGTGATATATGCAATTAATTTAATTGTTTCATTAGTGGTGTGTATATGGACTTTATCGATCGTTTACAGAATTTATCAAAAAAAATCTCACAGATAGGTTCTACATTAGAGACAGAAGAAGCAACAAAAAATGCTCTTATTATGCCATTCTTACATACAGTTTTGGGTTACGATGTTTTTGATCCAACGGAAGTTGTTCCTGAATTTAATGCAGATACTGGTACTAAAAAAGGAGAAAAAGTTGATTATGCTCTTCTTAAAGATGGTGAAGTTCAAATTTTAATTGAATGTAAAAAATTTGGTGAAAAATTATCAACCAAACATGCAAGCCAACTTTTCCGATATTTTTCAGTTACTAATGCTCGTATTGCCATACTTACTAATGGTGATATTTATGAATTTTATACAGATTTAGATGCTCCAAATAAAATGGATGAAAAACCATTTTTGATCTTGAATATGTCTGACTTAGACGAGCATATTGTTCCAGAAGTTAAAAAACTGACTAAGTCTTCATTTGATGTAGATTCAGTTGTTGATGCAGCTGGAGAGCTTAAATATCTTAATCAGATCAAAGTGGTATTGAAAGAACAGTTTAATGCTCCAGAAGAAGAATTTGTTAAGTTCTTTACATCGAGAGTATATGAAGGGGTACAAACTGCAAAAGTTAAGGCTCAATTTTTAGATATTACAACGAAAGCTTTAAAGCAATTTTTAAATGATAGTATTAATAATCGATTAAAATCTGCGATTGGTACTAATGATGATGTTTCAATGAAGATACCGTTAATGCCTGAGTCTATAGCTGAAATTGAGTTAGATATAGTAGATGAAAAATCTAAGGTTGAAACAACGCAAGATGAGTTAGATGGTTTTAATATTATTAAAGCAATTTTGCGTTCAAAATTTGCAGTTGCACGTATTACTCATCGAGATACGCAAAGTTACTTTGGTGTGTTATTAGATGATAATAATAGAAAACCATTATGTAGATTACATTTTAATGCAAAACAAAAGTATCTTGGTGTCGTTGGTGAAAATAAGAAAGAAGTTAGACATCCCATTGCAGCATTAGATGATATTTTCATGCATAGTGATTTGTTGTTAGAAGCAGCATCTAAGTTTGAATGATAAATTAAGGAGGGTAGGCCTCCTTGATTTGTTTTTTACAAGATACATTGTTGCTCGACTTGTGATTTGAAATATCTCTAATGCTTCAACGTGACTAATTAAAATATACGTTGATTACCCATTAAGTTCAGTATGATGTTTTCCGATAGCGGCGAATATTGGTAGTTGCTTTCTTGTTTACTTTTGCACTGTGACAGCGTCACGTTTAAGCTGTTATTTGTGCTATAAGTGATGTTTACAGTAGGCTAGTTATTCTAATTGGACATATTTAGTTCATTATTGACAAGTTTTACTAATAAAATGAGAAAATAAACTCGATTTATGGTGTGCTGGTAACGGGTATCACCTTTAAATCAGCCTTCCATATTTAATTTTTTATATCTTTCCGGTAATGACTGACTACAATATTGCCAAGTGCCAAGTGCCAAGTGCCAAGTGCCAAGTGCCAAGTGCCAAGTGCCAAGTGCCAAGTGCCAAGTGCCAAGTGCCAAGTGCCAAGTGCCAAGTGCCAAGTGCCAAGTGATTGTTTGATTTATTTCATCGCTATGAATATGATAGTTCATAAATTGTAATGGAAGATGTACTGTTGATAATAATATTCTGCTAATTGGTGCTGAGACACTTATTGAAAATTAATTTTAGGTGATGATTCTTTGATAGTTAAATTCATAGAGTAATTTTTAACTTAACGTATATTTTATAATTACGGTATTTGTTTGATGAAATAGTAATGAGTAAATATAAATATGCTAAGTAGGGTGGGTAAGAGGTGATATTTTTACTTACTTTTAAATTGTGACAGCGTCACTTAATTGCTGATTTTTGTGATAGATGAGAGACGTATAGTTGTATTATTGTCATTATTGAGTTATTTTTGTTCTTTATTGGCGCGCTATGGTGATGAATACCTTTAATTTTGCATATTATTCTGATAATAACTCACTATAATGTTGTTTTTTATAATGAATCAAAGAAAGTAACCAGTAAAATCCTCGTGATTATTTATTTTAGTCTGTACTTATGAAGATGCTATTTTATTATATTTATATACTAAATGTCGAAATGTAATTTTTTACTTATAATTGATAAAAGTGATAGTCGTTTGTTTTTTTTGTGATATATATGTAATAGAAATATAAAGTTCAGTTATAAATTCTAATAAAAATATCATCAAAATAATAAAGGAAGTCTCATGAAAGACTATTTTAATACTGCATACCCATCCATTGATCTTCTTAGAAAAAAAGCCAAATCACGGTTACCGAAGTTTGCGTTTGAATACGTGGATGGCGGTTGTAACAATGAGATTGGTTTAAGACGAAATACTGATGACATTCGTAAGCTTGAACTTATTCCTTATTATTTGAGAGATTATAAGGATGTATCTTTAAAAACGACATTGTTTGGTGAAACATATGATGCGCCATTTGGTGTAAGTCCTGTTGGACTTCAAGGATTAATTTGGCCGCAAGCACCAGAGATTTTAGCAAAAGCGGCTTTTGATAATAATGTACCGTTTGTGTTGAGCACTGTCTCTACTTCATCAATTGAAACTATTGCTGAAATTACTGAAGGTAAAATGTGGTTTCAACTTTATCATCCCGTTGATGATGCTATTACGGATGATTTACTTGCCCGTTGTAAGGCGGCAGGAGTTAAAACATTAGTATTACTATCTGATGTTCCAACCTTTGCTTATCGTCCTAAAGAAATAAAAAATGGTTTGGCGATGCCGCCAAAAATGACAGCAGAAAATATGCTACAAATTATGCTTTCTCCTGAATGGGCGCTTGAGACATTAATTAAAGGTAAGCCGGAATTTAAATCGTTAACTAAATATATGTCTGGTTCAATGAATATGCACCACTTAGCGTTGTTCATGGATAAAACATTTAATGGACGTTTAAGTGAAGAAAAAGTACGTAAGTTACGCGATAAGTGGGATGGTAACTTAGTATTAAAAGGGTTATCAACTGTTGAAGATGCAAAAAAAGCGATTGAAATTGGTCTTGATGGGATTATTGTATCTAACCACGGTGGACGTCAATTGGATGCGGGTCCATCAACCATTAGTAAAGGTATTGAAATTCTTAATGCTTGTAAAGGTCAAACAACCATTATGATGGATAGCGGTATTAGAGAAGGTTCTGATATTGCTTGTACATTGGCTGCGGGAATGGACTTTACGTTTATGGGACGTAGTTTTATGTACAGTGTGGGTGCTCTTGGTCAAAATGGTGGTTATCACGCAATGAATATGTTGAAAAAACAACTTCAGCAGGTGATGGAGCAAGTATGTTGTGAAAAACCACAAGATTTGCCTAATCATCTTGCTCAAATTAAAAATCTTTGGTAATTGATTGTTTGTATTAAAAAATGGAAAAGGTGTACTTAGTATACCTTTTTTTGGATTAACGGAGTATATTTGTTTTTACAAGATCAATTAATTCATCACCATAGCCATTAAAGAGGGCTTTTAATGTGTAGATGGTAAAGCCTTTTTCTTGAGCCAGTTTAATTTTTGGCGGTAAGCTTAATTCATTTTTATCAGTGATCACTTCTAGCAGTGCCGGACCATCATGATTTAATAATTCATCAATAGCATCGCTGAGCTTATGAGGATCTGATACGCTGATCCCTTTAATGTTACAAGCATTGGCAATCGCGGCAAAACTTGGATTATTAAGATTAGTTGCATTAGAAACAAAGCCTGATGCTTTCATTTCCATATCAACAAAACCTAATGAGCTATTATTGATAATGACTATTTTAATAGGGAGATTATAAGGTACTAAGGTAAGAAGATCGCCCATTAGCATCGAAAATCCGCCATCACCACATAATGCAATGACTTGACGAGTAGTATCTACGGCTTGTATACCAATAGATTGTGCAAGTGCATTTGCCATTGAACCATGATTAAATGAACCAATTAAGCGGCGCTGACTGCTCATTTTGAAATAACGCGCAGCCCACAATGTTGGCGTTCCAACATCACATGTAAAAACAGCATTTGATTGTGCTTTTGCACTGAGCATTTTTGCCAGTGTTTGAGGATGAATGAGCGTACTTTTCGGTTTTATCTCGGCTAAATTATCCAAATTTTTACGCGTTGTTTGATAATGTTCAATACATTTATCAAGAAAATGGTGATCTGTTTTTTCATCCACTAATGGTAGTAGTGTTGATAATGTTGGGTTTATATCACTAATCAACGCAAGATCAACTTGGGTATGTCGGCCAATAGCATCAGGATCATTATCAATCTGAATAATTTTTGCGGCTTTAGGGTAGAACGGTTTAAATGGAAAACTGGTACCAAGTAAAATTACTGTGTCAGCATTTTCCATCGCATGATAACCAGAAGCAAAACCGATGAGCCCCGTCATACCCACATCATAAGGGTTATCATATTCAATATGCTCTTTACCTCTGAGGGCATGAACAATGGGGGCTTTTAGTTTTTCAGCTAGAGCTAATACTTGATCGTGTGAGCCTTTGCAGCCAGCACCACAAAATAAAACTATTTTTGATGATTGGTTAATTATTTTTTTGCATAATGCTAATTCAGATAATACGGGTGTAATTTGTTGTAAAGCAGGGCGTTGCCATTTTATTGGCGTATTTTTGGGCATATCAAGTAAGGCAATATCACCAGGAATAACAATGACACTAACCCCTTGCTTTAAAATAGCTTGTCTCATTGCTGCTTCTAAAATAAATGGCATTTGTGATGGATGCGTTAATTTTTCACAAAAAACACTGCATTCTTTAAATAAGTGAAGAGGATCCGTTTCTTGAAAATAACGACTGCCCGCTTCTGATGAGGGGATATCTGAAGCAATAGCGAGTACGGGGACTTTATTGCGATTACAATTGTATAATCCGTTAATTAAGTGCATGTTGCCAGGGCCGCAAGATCCTGCACAAACAGCTAGTTCACCTGTCAGTTCCGCTTCTGCTCCCGCAGCAAATGCAGCGACTTCTTCATGCCTTGTTCCGATCCATTCTATTGTGCCATCTGCACGTAAACTATCACTTATTCCATTTAAAGAATCTCCTGTTACTCCCCAAATACGTTTTATGCCTGCAGTACTGAGTGATTTTACTATATATTGAGCAATATTCATGGTAGTCCTTTTATATTATTATTTAATGTTCTTTCTTTGTTATATTAATTACATAATTTAAAACAAAATACTACTAAGGAATTATAATTTATCTTTATTAGTATATTTAATCGTTACGATGAATTTTTTTTGTGTTATTAATTTAATATGTTGAACATTAAATATAGATAAAAAATAAAATTAAATAGTTTGATTTATATTTAAATGGAATATTTGTACACTGTATTATATATAAGTATTCGTTTTAGTGTTATGATGCCGCCCGTTTATTAATCATATAGTAATCATTTATTTTGCTATATCAGAGTAAGTAGTTATGAAAAAAATAATCTTTTTAACCACACTTTTAGGTTTCAGCACTGCTTCATACGCGGGTTTACATCTTGAGTTCAAAAATGTAAATAATCTTAATGGAAGTAACAGCGGTCGAGTTTATGTTTGTACACTGAAACCGTTTAGTGATGTTTTTGCGGATGTTGGTGTAACAGAGGATATGGCACGTTATAAAGTGCAACGTCGCTGTGAAAAATCTCAAGGTGAAGGCAGTATTTTCTGTAAAGCAAAAGAAGCGAAGTGTGTTGAATCATCCCTTGTTTCGGAAGCTGATACTGGTCGATATAAAGGTAAAGGTGTTTCAATTTATAGTCAAAATTATCAAATGGGAGAGTCCGTAAAGATTACTCATGATATTCCTAATTTGGGTGATTATAATTTTGATAATAAAATGTCGTCTTATGATATACCGATGGGGTGGTCAGTAAGATTTTATGAAGGCGTCAATTATAGTGGTGCTTATTATACGCGTAATAGTGGTGATGCTAATGCAACAGGATTCGATAATCAGGTGAGTTCAATTAAGATATTAAGCACTTTTTGATCTCTGACTCTATTGTGTATATCTAAAATAATTGGCACTAACCAAAAGTTAGTGCCAATAGTATTAACATTCTTTAGTTTATTGAAACATTAGTAATAATTTTTTGAGCAATGTATTTGTGCATCGCTGTGGTCGGGTGGGTAACGCCCCAGAAGACATATTTATCAGAGCCATGTTGTGCACAATCATTGGTTAAGCTATGGCTAATAAGATAGTCTTTTGATGAACTACGATTAATGTCCATACAAGCATCTTTAGCATTTATAAAACCATATTTTTGAGGCTCTGAGGTTACGTTTTCAAATATCTGATATGCATCGACAAACGTAATATTGATGCCTTTTTGTTTATAATAAGCCGCTTGTTCTTTTATAAAGAGATTGAATTGTTTAATTTGTTGACTGACTAAAGCCGCTTTATCTGCGGTGGCATATTTAAATTGTGGTGCTTTACTCGCGTCAGGTAATGTCATTAATAAAATATTGTTGGCACCAGCATCGGTTAAACGAATAAGTGCAGTGCTGTAATTGCTTTTGACTTCAGTAATATTTCGATCGTAATTCATAAAATCATTAAGACCAAACTCTAGAGTAAATAGGGTATTTTCAATATGATAGTTTTTTGCAAGTTTCATATAGGTAATAAAAGAAGATATTTGGTCATAAACTCCAGTAAGAATACCATATTCATTTACGCCAGCAGCTCCACCCACAGCCCAGTTATATAATGGTAAATTTTTAGCATTAGCCAGATATTCAGTCCAAACTAAACCATTACTGAAATGCCCAAAGAACCAACTATTACTATTTGGAAATAGCCATTGTGAGCCATTAAAGGTATTACCTGTATCTGAAAGGCTATCACCAAAGGCGACAATTTTATTGATTGTATTTGGTTGACTAACGTTATCATTACTCCAAATAGTATGGCTATAAGATGACTTTATATCTGAGGCATAGAAAATAATGTCTGCATTTTTATTATCTGTATCAATAGAGTCTGCGCAACGTTGTGCAATATCTTTATTCGAGACATCAGTGTAAAACATATTTTTAAATGAAATAGATGACCACCAATAACCAGGTAGTTCATAATAACTATTATCATTATTTTTAGCCCAAACCCAATCTGTAGCCGGTTCATCATGGCTAATACTGGTGCGATACCAGCATTTTACATAAGTATAAGTATTATTGGTATGAGGTGTAGCATTCTGTTGTTGTGGATGATTTTCAATATGTTGAACGTTATCAGAAGCAGTTGCAGCAAAAGGGAATAATAACGTTAATAGCAAATATGCCTTGTTCATGACAGTCCTTTATTTAAGTGTTCGTGTTAATAAAGTTAAAAATAATACGCAAAGACAATGTAAATAATTGCATTGGTTGGTTACATTAATAGAGCCAGTGATGAGAGTCAGATTTTATATTCTATAATGGGATATTCTTCTAATAAATTGATTAATTAAGCTTTTTTTATTTTGATATCCACCCATATTATTATGATATTAAATGGGTATTTATTACTAAGTATTCTATTGGTGAATGTATTGCTATGTTTTTAATGAAAGAATACTTTTAGAGGATGGCATGTAATTGTTTATTAATGTGTTGTGATTATCATAATAAATAGCTGAATAAATAAGTAATATGTTGAAATGTATTTATTTAATCAAGGCAGGGTAGGCTGAGAACGATGAAGATATGACGGTTCTATTTTATGTTATAATGCAATAAGTGTTTCTAATTAGATAAATGAACTATGCTTGGCTACTACCTTCATACAAAAAATGCGCAACAGGCATTAGATGCTATCAAGAAAGGACTTTCTAGCGTTCGAATCTCGACAGATCTTAACCTTAGCGAACAGGATTTTTCAGTCACTGATCAAGGTTTAATTCTTGACGAAGAAAATAAACTTTCTATTGCTGATCTTAAAAAAATCGTTAAAAAGACACAACGAATTTATATTTGTAGTGATGGCGATATGGAGCCATTGGAAGATCGTAGTGTTGGTTATTACAAACTAGCACCAACAGATGGTGCGCCACTGCTTGAAATTAGTGGTGTTAAAATGCATATCTCGAAAGGAACCGATCCTTTCAAAAGTGCGTCAGAGATGGCTAAACAAGCAGTACGCAGTGGTGATAATGTATTAGATTGCTGCAGTGGTTTAGGCTATGCGGCGATTGCTGCTCATCGGCTGGGTGCGAAAAAAGTATTAACCATTGAGTTAAGTGAATCGGTCATGGGATTACGAGCACAAAATCCGTGGTCAAACGATTTAAATAATGATGGTATTGAGCAACGTCAGGGAAGTAGTTTTGAGTTGATCGAAACTATGCCTTCAATTTCTTTTGATGCTGTTATTCATGATCCACCACGTTTTTCTCTTGCTGGTGAACTTTACAGTGAAGGGTTTTATTGTGAAATTTATCGTGTATTACGCTCAAATGGGCGACTTTTCCACTATACAGGTAATCCACATATTATAAAAAAAGGCAGTAGTTTTGTTGATGGCGTTATTCGTCGATTAAAAGCTGCTGGTTTTAAGAATATACAGAAAGTTGATCATTTAATGGGTGTTAGTGCTCAAAAATAAATGATATACAAGGAGTCGATAATAATCATTAGCAATATATACTGATGATTGTATCGACTCTTTTTTATTAACAATTAAATTACTTATTACTAAAGAGTTGTTTCTTTTTTGGTTTTGTTTACAACATGATATTTTTTATTGCCTGGATGATGAAATTTTGAATTGATTACTCTATTGTCAGTTATCGTTGGCGTTACTATTTTTAGAATATTTTTTTTATTATCAGGATTATGAAATTTTGAATTGATAACTGCTGTACTAGAAAAAGCAGATGTCGATATAAATAATAAACAAAAAATAAAATAAATTTTCATATGAATTGTCCTTTTTTCATTGGTGTACTTATATTTATTCTTATGCCACTTTAATTGTTTTTAGCAAAGGTAATTATTATCGATATGTGATCAACTTCAAAATTGAATTGATTTAAAATAGATTAGTAGGTTAATTAAACAGTCATGAGTTTATTTACTATGACTATTAAATTAATAGTGTTCATGATTGATTTTTTCAAGAATAACATTGAGATACATCTTTTTCGCCATTGGTATTAATTTTGTGTTTTTGGTTATTTGTAATGTTGCTAATAATCCGTTAAAAATTAATTCTGCTTGTTGTGATTTAAGCTCAGCATTATTAATGTTATTTTCTGTTAATAAATTCTTAATCATATTTACACGCGTATTTTTGTAATTACTGCATATTTTAGCAATGTTATCGTCTGTATGGTTAAATTCGCTATAGGCTAATTGAAAATAACAGCCATTGAATAAGTCATCTTTCATTAATGTTACTAATATCTCAAATCGTTCTGACAGTTTTTGTTCTAGTGTTAATGTAGGATCAGAAAAAATAACATTTAGACTATTTAATGCTTGTTCACTGAATAAAAATAAGGCTTCTTTTATTAAATTCTCTTTTGAAATAAAATATTTATAAATAGTTGCTTTAGATACTCCTGTAGCAGACGTAATACTATCCATACTGGTGCCGTGAAAGCCATATTGCGCACATAAAGTGATTGTTTTATTAACGATGTTTAATCGCTTTTCCTGTTGCTTATTCATAGCTCTTAACCTCAGTTGTCGTTATCCCGATCATAACAAAATAAACTGTTTAGTTCAAAATACTTGATAGGATCAGTATGGATAGTTTAAGGATAAATACAGTATCGCCACCAGCAACAACGGTAGGGTATAAATACACCAAACACTTAGAAAGTGGTCGATAGTGTTCCTATTGCAAATTTCTTTTTAGTTAAAGACATTCTATTTCTAGTAATCGCAATAATGGTTGTTGAACACAATAAAAAATTATCATCAGCGGCAGATAAGTAATTATAAAACATAGACTATTCTATAATATATGGCAACACTCTTTGAATATAAAGAGTGTTGCGGTTATATGCTAGTAGCGAATTTAGAGGTAATATATCATCATACAATAAGTTTAAATCTAAGCGGAGTAATAATAGTATGGCATTACCGATACGGTTTATTGCAACAGATATGGATGGCACTTTACTGAATGATGTAAATGAACTTCCTCATGATTTTTTAGATGTATTTAATGATCTAGATGCAAAAGATATTTTATTTGCAGCTGCGTCTGGTCGACAATATTTCACATTATTAAAAATGTTTGAATCGATTAAAGATAAGATACTTTTTATTGCCGAGAATGGCACTTTAGTGATGTATCAAGGTAAGGAGCTTTATAGTGCTATGCTTCCTAAATCTGAATCTGATTTAATTATTGAAACAGTACGTAATATTGAGAATAGTCATATTGTATTATGCGGAAAAAAATCAGCGTATATAGAGACAAAAGATAAACAGGCTCAGCAAGAAATAATAAAATATTGTCATAACATCATGTTTGTTGATGACTTATTAGATGTTGATGATGAGGTTATTAAGATATCAGTATTAAATTTTAAGGGTACTGAAGAATATGTTTATCCATTAGTAGCACCTTTATTTGCAGCAACGCACCAAGTCGTCGTTAGCGGTAAAATATGGTTAGATTTTATGGATAAGCAAGCATCCAAAGGGCAGGCGATTAAGGCTATGCGTGATAAATTTGGATTTACGTTTGAAAATAGCATGAGTTTTGGTGATTTCTTTAATGACGTAGAAATGCTTCATGAAACCTATTTTAGTTATGCAATGGGTAATGCACATCCAGAGATTAAAAAATTAGCACGTTTTATAGCACCGAGTAATAATGAGCAGGGTGTAATAACGGTGATCAAACAGCAAGTGTTACACTGTCACGCATTGTGAGTAACAGATATTTATAAGTATCACTAAGAGCGTAAATTCCGTTGACAAATATTGGTAATGCGTTACATTCTTATTTAGATGTATTGCTACGTTGCATAATCTAGGAGTATTCAATGAATACAGATGAACTATTTCCTTTATATATCATTATTTCTGTTGTTGTTTTTTTATTTTTTATGTTCTTTTTATTTATACAGTTATACCTAAAAGCGAAAAAAGAAAATATTGGGGGTTGCTGTAAGGTAGAAGTAAAACCAGCATCAAAGAAAAAAAGGAGCAATAATCATCACTAATTGTTTAGATGAAAAAACGCCATTATGTAATGTAATGGCGTTTTTTTGTTTTTAAGGTAGAAGGTTAATATTATATGTTCGTTTTATTATACATTTTGAGCTGATTATTTAATGTAGATCACTTTTTATAGTTTAAGGCATTGGTTTTTTGATTAAAATTAACATCATTAACAGGTAGAATATTAAACATTAATAATAAGATATTGGAATAATTACTGTTTATGACATCTTCAATCAAATTTATCGCAACAGACATGGATGGCACCTTATTGAGTGACGACAAGGTCTTGCCTACTGATTTTTACGACGTTTTCAATGAGCTTGATGCTCGAAATATTCTCTTTGCTGCGGCATCAGGTCGACAGTATCAAAGTTTAGTGAATACTTTTGAGCCAATTAAAGACAAGATGTTGTTTATTGCTGAAAACGGTACGTTAGTGATGTACCAAGGAAGAGAACTCTATAGTTCAACTATCCCAACATCAGAAATTCATACTATTATTAATAGCATTAAAACCATTGATAATACTTTCATTATTCTCTGCGGTAAAAATTCTGCTTATACTGAAACAACAGATATACAGGCACTAGAAGAAATTAAAAAATATTACCATAATCTTGAATTTGTTAATGATTTACTGGCTGTTGATGATGAATTTATTAAGATTGCGGTACTTAATTTTAATGGTACTGAACAACAGGTATATCCTATTATAGCACCATTATATTCACAGACTCATCAAGTTGTTATCAGTGCGAAAATTTGGCTAGATGTGATGCATAAGACGGCATCTAAAGGTACTGCAATTAAAGAATTACAACGTATTTTTGATTTTAAATTTGAAGAAAGTATGAGTTTTGGTGACTTTTTAAATGATGTTGAAATGCTAAAAGAAACTTATTTCAGTTATGCAATGGATAATGCCCATCCTGAAATTAAACAATTAGCCCGTTTTCACGCCCCAAGTAATAATGACCAAGGTGTAATGACCATTATTAAAGAGCAAGTATTAATATAGGTGTTGGAATAGGGTATTGATTGATTTTATTTATATATTAACAAATTATTCAAACTGTTTTGATGATGATGTTTTTAAATATAATTAAACAATACAGTGCGTTGTATTTGTATACTTAAATAAAGGAAAAGGAATGTCGCCCCAAAGAATATTTGCCAGTGTTGCACTTGTTATTGCCTTAGGTTCATTAGAGAAAAGTATTGTTACTACACCATTATCTATTATTGGCCAAGACTTAAATGCAGGGCAGGCATTAACCTGGGTAGTGACTGCCTATCTATTGGCAGCAACAGCAGTGCTTCCTGTGTATGGTAAATTAAGTGATATTTTCGGGCGTGTAAAAATGCTTAATGTGAGTATTGTTCTATTCATGTTGGGATCTATCGCTTGTGGTTTATCGGATACGTTAGGGCAATTAATCGCTAGTCGTGTTTTACAAGGGCTTGGTGGTGGTGGTTTAATTGCATTAGCATTTACTGTCATTGCCGACAGTATTCCTGCGCGTATTGTAGGTAAATATCAGGGTTATATTTCCATTGTCTATGCTGTTTCAAGTATTGCAGGGCCGTTATTGGGTGGTTTCTTTGCCGAACATCTTAATTGGCGCTGGATTTTTTGGGTTAATTTACCACTAGGGATTCTTGCTTTATGGATGGTTAATCGTAATCTATCCCATTTGAGTAAAGGTCGAAAATCACCATTTGATTGGAAAGGCGCAGCACTGCTTATTAGTGTGACAACATTGGTATTATTACTATTATCGCCAGAGTCACAACTTCCAATAGGTTGGGTTGCAGGTGCTTTATTATTGTCATTAGTTTTACTTTATATTGTTGAAAAATTCGCAAAAGATCCAATTCTTCCTGCACGTTTAGCGCGTTTACCTGGCTACTTAGTTAGCGTAAGTTTGATTTTATGTTCACAGTTACTGATGTTTGCAGTGTTAGTGTATTTCCCTTTACAGCTTCAATGGCAAAAAGGGCTAACAGCATCAGAGAGTGGATTATTTATGATGATTTTTATGTTTAGTATTACAACAGGGGCGTTTATTGGTGGTAAGTCGATTGCGCGATGGGGTAATTATAAAATTTTTGTCATGATCGGATTTTTAATGACGTCATTGGCTTTATGGCAATTACATTTTGATTTTGAAGTTAAATTAGCACTTATTTTTGCGGGTCTTGGACTTGGCTTTACCTTGCCAGCGTTAAGTGTTGTTGTACAAAATGTGTTACCGCCAAGAGATCGTGGTATCGGAATGTCATTATTTAATTTCGGCCGTGAGTTAGGTGGTGCGATTGGTGTGGCTGTTTGTTCTGCTATATTCCATTTTCAATTGCCTGATAATGCATTAGCAGATAGTGCAAATGGTTTGGCTGGCGTTGAGACTAAACTGTTAGAATCTGGTTTTAATACTACATATTTGGTTATGGCAGCAGTTGCTGTTGTTGCCTTTATTTTGGCTATATTTGCATTAAAAACACAGTCTTTATCTGATGAAGTTGAGTTAGAGTGACATGGATTAAAATAATAAGATAAAAATATATTAGGGTAATGTTTAAATAAATCGAGCAAATCACAGTATTAATATTTAAGGGTTAATATTTTTCAATGAAAGTGATGTAAATCTAATTATTAGGATTATTAAGTATCTCCTATAATTTGATAGGAGTAATGTCTTGGTTTAAGAATACTAATATTCAGAGGTTATTATGAGTTTGTTTTATGTTGATAAAAATGCGCAAGATAACGGCGATCATGAAATTCATACAGCAACATGTAGCCATAGCCCTAATTTAAATAATTGTGATGTACTTGGTTACCATACGGCATGTAGTACTGCTTTAGACGCCGCAAAAAAAATATATCCTCAATCAAATGGTTGTTATTACTGTTCATATTCTAGCTATACATCTGAAAGTAAGTAAAATCTCATTAGCAACGTGATAATCAATATTACGTTGCTATTTTTATGCTTCTTTTTTACTTCTTTTAAATGTTCATACCCTTCAATTTTCACATTGATACATAAAGCTAAGCTCTGATAAATTAATTGGTAAGATTAAAGCGATACATTTGCGATATAGTGTAGTATCTAGGCTGTATTTTTCGGATTTATTAATCGGCTTACATAGAATTAATATAATAGTATCAGTGTGAAGGGTGAAAATGGAAATAGAATATAAAGTTAATTGTCCTATTACATCAAGTCAGTATATTGAATTGGTGAATAAATCAGTATTATGTGAGTGTAGATCTACTGAAAGTGAAATTATAATCAAAGAGATGCTAGACAATAGTAATTTAATTGTAACGGCATGGGTTGATGATCAACTTGTTGGTATTGCCCGTGCACTGACAGACTTTCATTGTTGTTGTTATGTGTCTGATCTTGCTGTTGATGAAAGTGTTCAATCAATGGGAATTGATAAGTATCTTATTTTAGTGGCGGCAGAATCTGTGGCAGAGACGTGTAAAATCGTTTTATTGTCGGCACCCAAGGCCGAAGGGTATTATTCTAAAATTGGTTTTAAAGAACATAATAACGCTTGGGTATTAACGGATATTAGTGAATTAGTTCTACCATAAGATAGTGGTTATTTTATGCTTTATGAAATCTGCTCGATATAAAGTAATAACAAGAGGGTAATAAGAATATCTGATTATTGTCTTGTCTATCTATTGACCATGTTAGTAGAACAATGCAAAAAAATAGAGTCTGTACTATCATATTACTTGCTATAAATCTGTATCTTGGTGTAATTTCTCACCACTATTTATTTTTGGAATAATGATCATGCCAAAGGCTAGTGATATTAAAAAATTTGCTGCTATTGAACTTAACGGTAAAGTAGCTTTAGTTAAAGAAATTACTAAGCTAACGCCTAGTGGTCGTGCAGGTGCAAGTCTTTACCGTATGCGTATTTATGATGTTGCAACGGGTTCAAAATCAGATGTTAGCTTCAAAGCTGATGAAATGATTACGTTGGCAGATTTTAGTCGTCAGAAAGCATCTTTCTCATACATCGATGGTGAAGAATATGTGTTTATGGATGATGAAGACTACACGCCATACACTTTCACTAAAGACGCAATTGCAGAAGAATTACTGTTCATTACTGAAGATACTAAAGGTATTGAAGTATTGACTGTAGATGGTGCACCAGTTGCATTAGAACTACCTGCAACAGTAGAGCTAACAATTGTTGAGACTGATCCTTCAATTAAAGGCGCATCTGCAAGTGCTCGTACTAAGCCTGCAACATTGTCTACAGGTCTTGTTGTTCAAGTTCCTGAGTACATTGCAAATGGCGAAAGAATTAAAATCAACACAGCTGAACACAAGTTCATGAGCCGTGCAGATAAATAATAATTAGTTATTATTATTTTATAAAGCCAGTGTCGTTTATTCGACGCTGGCTTTTTTATACTTATCATAAAAATAATACACAGGGAATAATGTGGTTCAGACAATAATAATTGATGTAGCTAAAAAAGAAGATCTACAAGCGGTGTATCAGTTAGAACAGCGATTGTTTGGCGATCATTGTTATCCTGATTTTTTTATTCGCCAAGCTTATGATTGTTGGCCTACTGGCTTATTGGTCGCTCGTCATCAAGATAACGTTGTTGGTTATGTGCTGTGTGCGCCTCAGTTTAATGATCTGTCGTTAATGTTACTAGAGGGCTGGATACTTGCATTGGCCGTTGATACTAGCGTACAGGGGCGAGGCGTAGGTAAGAAATTGATGCAAGAAGGTATGACAACGCTGGCCGGATGCAAAAAACTATGGTTGACCGTTCATCCAGATAACCATGCAAAGAAATTGTATCAACAATTAGGTTTTACTGATATCGAGCAAGAAAATGATTATTTTGGTATTGGTCAACCACGCGTTAAAATGATGTACGTGGTGGAATAAGTTGTTGTTGGATAAATAATAGATATAAAAAAGGGTACCTAAGATACCCTTTACTTCTTTCAACTGTTCATTGAAAAATTAAGCAAGCTCAACGTTAGCCGCTTGAGGACCTTTTTGGCCTTGCTCAACGTCAAAAGAAACTTTTTGACCTTCAGCTAGAGATTTGAAGCCTTCACCTGTGATAGCACGGAAGTGAACGAATACGTCAGCGCCGCCATTGTCTTGAGTGATAAAACCGAAACCTTTCTCATCGTTGAACCACTTAACGATACCAGTTGCTTTAGACATGTGATGTCTCCTGAAAAATAAATTAGTAGCGCACATTACGCTGTTTTACTTATGTACAAAAGAATAATGAAGCGCTTCAGGACAACTGTGAACATTTGAACAGTGTATCGAAGTTTTCTCTTTCAATTTGTTGCATAAATAGGCCTTTAATAAACCATGAGTATTAGGCCATTTTCATATTGAAAGGGCAAGTTTCTCTTTTAATAACAAGCTAATAATGTGACCACTTTAACAAAATAACATGTTATACGGTTATGCTATCATGTGAGTATGGTAGGAAAGGGTATTTAATAAAGTAGAATTGGAATTTTTATTCGACATGTAGTTTGAATTGAAAGAAAGGGCTGAATAAGCCCTTTGTTTTTGTAGATATTTAAGGTTAATTTATTAAGCTCTTTCAACATTTGTTGCTTGAAGACCTTTAGGACCTTGCTCTGTTTCGTAAGACACTTTTTGGCCTTCAGCTAAGGTTTTAAAGCCATCACCACTAATCGCACGGAAGTGTACAAATACATCAGCACCGCCGTCATCTTGAGTGATAAAACCAAACCCTTTTTCTTCGTTAAACCACTTAACGGTACCTGTTGCTTTTGACATGTTGTCTCCTGATCAATCTATTCATCACACGGTATAGCCAATATTTGATTACGGAGCGATTTGAGTGTTGAACTCTGTTGCTGATCATGAAGATGACAGCGAAGATATCCTTGTTCAGATTGCTTAATTGTAAATAAGTACTGGTCTACTATGAAGACTAGGCGCTGATCGGTAATTTGCAAATCAAATTGATTATTTTTGTGAGTAAAAGAAAGAATAATCGTGGTGTCATTATTCTTTCTTGGATATTTCACTTAAATGTCTTGTGTATCGATAATAATCTCAAATATTTCTTGAACGAAATCAAAGCAAATAATAATAGAAAGAGCATAATTCAGACAAGAAGGAACCTTTAAGCGTATGTTAACGCACCACCTAGACGATAATCTTCGGGTATTAC
Source organism: Photobacterium carnosum (assembly GCF_002849605.1). Classification (GTDB taxonomy): domain Bacteria; phylum Pseudomonadota; class Gammaproteobacteria; order Enterobacterales; family Vibrionaceae; genus Photobacterium; species Photobacterium carnosum. The sequence continues at coordinate 32,846 of NZ_NPIB01000007.1, read as the reverse complement.
TTGAGTTTACAGCGGATTTTCTGATATAACGATTTTAGAAAAGAACTGAGACTCGACGGTTATGTACTAGGAAGTGCATTTTTCCTAATTATTAGCATTAAATCAGTTTCATAAGGCTTTATTTTCAGACTAAGGACAAAACATGAACAACATCCTTGAACTTGTTCGTCAGGCTCGTCGTAAAAACAAACTTAAACGCGAAATTTTAGATAATGACCGTAAAGTTCGTGATAACCGTAAGCGTGTAGAATTACTAGAAAACATGTTGGATTATATCAAAGTAGATATGACCCATGATCAAATTTTAGAAATCATTGAAAATATGAAAAACGATTATGAAGATCGTGTTGATGATCATATTATTATTAGTGCAGAGCTATCTAAAGAACGCCGTGACGTTAGTAAAAACGTTAAAGATCTTAGAAAAGCAGAAATCACAGCGCATAAACATAATTAATTTTATGATTGTTATCTGATCAAGGCCTGAGCAATATGCTCAGGTTTTTTTTTACCTATTTCTAACTTAGCTCTAATGTTACAACTGTAAATTTTCAATTCTATGATGAATAATCAGAATTACGTTGTCATTTTACGGTGAGTATCTGTGACGGGAGGTGAGAGGGTATTAATGGTTATATTCTTGATTAATTGAGCATGTTTAACAAGGGTGTTAGAAAAGGGAAAAGTGTGCAAAAAAAGAGCCCGAAACGATTCCTGTGTCGGGCTTAGGGGAATGGCTCAGTGACGAGCCTTACGCTAACTGGCTTATATTTGGAATTTGATTACACTATCAATATTAGTTTAGCTTTGATGATTTTCCAGTTTTTATAAAAAATAATTATTGGTTTCATCAATAAAGTACTAATAGTTATCAGAATCTTGGATTTGATCAAATATCAAATAGATTCGTATCGCGTACCAATTCACGAGGTAAGCCATTTTTGATACGATTTCCAACCCATTTTCCGATACCAATAGGGTAATCACGGTAAGTAACGATTACTTCGCCTTTACCTGTTAGATCTTCTGGACGAATATCTCGCCCCATAAACCACTCTTTGGCTTGTGGTGCGGTTAACTCGATGGCAACTGACTCATGACCTGTTGCAAGCGTCATGATCGCCTCATGTTGCCAGCGATAGCCTTTCTTATGTTGTTCAGCAAGCTTAATGCCAATACGTTGGAAGCGAATCTCACCAATTAAGGATTTAATTTGTGTTGGGAATAACCACACTTCTTTATCACGTAACCAAATATCACTGTTAGCCGATAAACTAATATTAAGATCAATATTCAATTGTTCAGCAATCAGTTGTTGTTCATCGGCTTTAACTTGATTGAATGGGAATTTACCCATGCGTTTGTTAACTGGATCAGTATCAACAGAGGCATGTTTGCGAATGCGGGCAACAAAGAAGCCTTCGCTATCAAAAACCTGAGGATAAACGTGCAAGAATCCTTCAGTTGTTAATGCTTTTTGTGCGCCTTCAAATAAATCCCCTAAAGATTCAAATTCAACAGCATCACCAAAGGTTTCTTTAAGGTAATAACAGACTTCTTGGTTTTCACGCTGGTTAAGGGTACAGGTTGAATACACCATAACGCCGCCTGGTTTTAATGCTTGGAATGCACTAACGATTAACTTGCGTTGTACTGCGGCAATTTCATCGATGGATTCAAGGCTCCAGTTGGCCATGGCATCGTCATCTTTACGAATAGCGCCTTCACCAGAACAGGGGGCGTCGAGTAAAATAGAGTCAAACGCTTCAGGTGCCCATGTGCCGAACACACAGCCATCAAAATGTGTTAATGCTGCGTTATGAACACCACAACGTTGCAGATTAGCGTGTAATATTTTAATTCGGCTTGCGGCAAGTTCATTGGCCACTAATGCGCCTTTGTTTTGCATTGCACAAGCAATTTGAGTTGTTTTAGAACCCGGTGCTGATGCCATATCAAGAACGCAATCAAGGGCGTCATTGTTATCAAGTAAAGCGGTAACCGGCATCATTGAGCTGGCTTCTTGAATATAAAACAATCCAGCCATATGCTCGGCAGTATTACCTAATGAAACGCTCTTTTCATCCTCACGTTTGATCCAAAACCCCGTATCACACCAAGGAACAGGGGTTAACGTCCAATCTTTATCAGCAACGCGAGTAAGAAAATCGGCCACACTTATTTTTAGTGTATTAACGCGAATGCTGCGACGTAACGGCGTTTTACAACAGCTAATAAACTCATCAATACTCAGGTTTTCTGGCATTGTATGCTTGATGAGATCAATAAAAGCGTCAGGAATATAGATATTAGGATGCAAGGTAGCACTCTCTGTCAAACTAGCAATGTCGGGATTCTATACTAAATAAGGACAAAATTATATCGGCTATCTATGCTTCTAAGTGGGGGGATAAATAGGGATTTACGCTCACTATTATTTTGTGTACAAAAACCGTGTTTATTAGAGAATAAGCGATCAAAAAAGGAGCATTAGATGCTCCTTTTTTATTTACAGTATCAAGGGTTATTTAATTGGGATCGCGGTGCGCCAATCTAACCATTGTTGGTTAACTTCTTTATTAAGTAGGAAGTGTTTACCTTGTGTTGCTTGTTGCGCCAGAGGGTGAGTTTCTGGTGTTGCAAATGAGATCCCCCCACGCAGTAAGCTATCAAACGTTCCTGCTTTTACTTTCGCGCCAGTAAGACCGACATCGACATTTAATCCAGAAGCATTCCAGAATATACTGTTAGCTCGAACAAGGTGACGATACTTTTGTTCAATTTGAACCGTAATTAAAACACGATCAGCCAATGCACCTAATGTAACTTTAACGACTTGGCCAACTTGAATATCACGATAAAGAAGTGGTGTCCCTTCACTAACCGATCCGCGATCTTCACTTTCAAGAATAAAGGTTTTCCCTGCATCAAATAATTCAGCTGAACCTAATTTGAAATTATGAGAACTTGCACCGTTACCGGGTTGTACTGCAATGTATGAGCTTAATAATGAGTCTAAGTTTTCACTGCCACTTAAACTTATTTTTGGTTTTACCATCCAGAAATAGCTATTTTTACGTGCGATTACTTTTGCATATTGAGGGAATAAGCGTGCTGTTACGGTGACGTTATTACGCTCAAAGTTTGGTTCAATATTATCAACTTTACCAATAACAACACCTTGATATTTAATCGCGGTTGATTTTGATATAGAACGGGCATCATCAGCCGTTAAGGTGATCATTATGCCAAAATGTTGAGCATCGCCTAAGCTTGAGTAAAGCTTATAGTCATTGCCTGAACGATTAACGACACCGTTAATGGAATCAAATGCGATACCGCCTTTTAATAATGTTGATAGGGGATCGGCTTTGATTTTAACACCATTAAGGCCAGCCTCGACTTCAATGCCTGAACGGTTCCAGAAAACAGTATTGTTATCAATTAAATGGCGATATTTTTGTTGTATATTAGCTTTTATCTCAACTCCTGATGTTTTAAGCGCAAAACTGGTGATTTCACCAACTTGTAAATTACGATAAAGCACTGGGCTGCCTTCAGATATTGGCGGTAAGTTTTTTGCTACAAGTGTAATAGAGGTAAAGCCTTTTAATTTTTCATCGGCAAGTTTAGCTAACTGTCTATTTTTGAATAGAGAATAGCTTTTTTTGATGCCCGGTTTCCCGCTAGCTGTAAAGCTTATTGCACTACTTATTAATTGATCTGCTGCGGGAATGGAAACATCAATACCATTGTTACTAATATTAGCTTCAATACCGCCATCAATAAAGAAACGGCTATGAGAGCGAACTAAATGGGTATATTGCGGCTGAATTAATGCATCAAATCGAACCTGATCACCATCGAGTGTTACCGTTGTAATATGGCCAACATCGATGCCACGATAGCGCAATGTAGTGCCTGATTTTACACCATAACTTTTATCTGCATAAAGTGAGAAAATAGCAACGCCTGGTTGTTGTTCTTCCAGTGTGTTTTGAGTTATAGCGGTAAAATGACGTGCTTTGTTACCATCACCAGGAATTAACCGTAAGTAATTGCCGCGTACAAGATTACCGATATTTTTCACACCAGAAAGTGAAACGTGTGCTTCTTCGAGTAATAATCGGGAACCGCTGTTGAGTAAATCACTCATACTGGGTTCTATTGCAGCATGGGCTATGATTTTATTGGTTTTGTCATCCAGTTTTAAATTGGAAATTTTACCAATTTGTAAGCCTCGATACATAATCGGAGCGCCTGAATTGCTGACATTATTATTATCTGGCAGAGTGATGGTGATCGCTATTCCACGACCTGCAGTATTAATATTAGAGTAGAGGTTAAATAAATGCCCCTCATCAATTGGTTTACCTTCATCGGGTGAATCGAAGGCAATGGCTCCGGCAATGAGTGCCGAGAGGCTTTCAAATTGAACATTAACACCATTAAAGCCTATATTGGCATTCACACCACTGACATTCCAAAAGCGACTTTTGTTCGTTACTAGATTGACATAACGTGGTTTGATGAGTGCGTCAATTAAGACTTCTTTTTTATTGGTACTAAGGGTGTAGTTATAAATTTCACCGACAGGGATCTTTTTATAAAAAATTTGGGAACCAATACTCAGAGATCCTAAATTAGGGGCTTTTAATTGTAGGGTTAAGCCATTATGTTCTGGCATATTTGCAGGTTGATTTTCTAGCGCGGTAAATTTTGTTGCAAATTCACCAGAACCGGGTTGAAGAGCAATGTAGTTACCTGACACAAGAGCGTCTAATCCTGAAATGCCGGTAATGGATGCTTTTGGTTTAACTAACCAAAATTGAGTATTTGTGTGTAATGTTTTTACTGCTTCTGGATAAATATCAGCAGAAACATAGATACTTTTAAGATCTTTAGATAATGTCACATCACGCACGATACCCACTTCTAAACCTTGATAACGAATAGTCGTTCGGCCTGCAACTAAACCGACAGCATCATTAAAGTGAATTTGAATACGTTCACCGCCTTCATTAATGGCTTTATATAATAACCAGCCAGCGACAATGATCGCGAGTAGGGGTAATAACCATAGTGGTGATAATCCACGATCACGGCGAATATTAACCGGTTGTGGTTGTGTATTATTTGGTTCGTTGTTCATATTTGTCCCAGATTAGACGTGAATCTAAACTCTCAGCTGCTAACATTGTTAATATAACGACCACGGCAAAAGCAATTGCCCCAGGTCCTGGTGTGAAGTCAAGAATTTGTCCACGATCGATTAAAGCGACCATAATCGCTATTACAAACAGATCCATTACGGACCATTTGCCAATCCAATGCACTATTCGGAAAATGCGCATACGTTGTAGACGTTGGTGACGCTGTTTGAATTGAATACATAATAATATATATGCTAACCCAATAATTTTAGCGACAGGAACAACAATACTTGCCACAAAGATAATGATGGCAATACTGATCATTCCTGTTTTTACTAATCCGGCAACGCCTGAAAAAATAGTATCTTCAATCCGTTTACCGTTATTCATAAAGATAGAAATAGGGTAAAGGTTTGCGGGCAAAATGAAAATACTGGCAGTAATAAGATATGCCCATGTTTTCTGTAGTGACTTAGGGACTCGATGATGTAATTGGCTGTCACAACGACGGCAATTGGATAATGCTTCTTGGGTTAATTGGCAGCAATGACAGACTGTGTCGAGCTTATCACTGATATGTTCATCTTCTGGTTGCCATGCATCCCAATAACGACGAACACTGATTTTAGTTAATAATACCGACAATAAAATCTGCATGCTGATTAAACAATATAATCCTATACCCACATAGATTTCTGCCACTTCTTGCACTTTAAAACATGAAATAGCTAAACTGACTAAGAAAACCTCTAGCATTGTCCATTGCTTTAAATGAGAAAGGATCCATAACGACACTTTAAATATATGAAAGTGTCGAAAACGTAATGCGAACTGTGCGCCTAAAACGGCACAGATCAGTAACAACGGTGCAATGGCACTACAAAAAAGAATTAAGATAGCGACAGAAGGGAAGGTGGGAGCAAGTGCTATGGTTCCTGATGCCAACGAGGCTGGGATCATTTGACCGACTAAGCGAATAGTAACTAATGGTAAATTTATTGTAGGGATATAAAGAATAAGACAAGCTAATGCAATCGCTAATTCCGCATTAAAACGCGCAATACCACCACGATAGAGTCGAGTATGGCAACGAGGGCAATAAGCACTATGTCCTTGAGTCGCTGTTGCGGGTAAAACAAGTAAATCGCAGCCTGGGCAGCGTCGAGCCTTCGACATGGTGCGTTTCTTCCTTTAATAATAATGTGTACAAAAGCGCTCATTAAATGGTGAGTAATTTATTGTGAAATGGATACAATAAATACCATCAATGAGCGCCGATCGATACACACTATATTATTTTGCGCTGACGCTGGCTACTGCTTCGTGAGAATCGATATGATGAGAAGATACTTCGGCTGACTGAATTGATCCATAAAGGGTTTGATAAAGCCCTTGTGTATTGACCAACTCTAAGTGTGTGCCTGATTGGCTAACTAAACCATCTTCAAGTACATAAATAATATCAGCTTGTTTTACAGCAGATAAACGATGAGCAACGATTAAGGTCGTTTTGTTTTTTAAAAACGTATTAAGTGCGGTATGCAAAGCAGCTTCTGTTGAGGTATCTAAGGCTGACGTTGCTTCATCGAGAATAACAAACTCAGGATTAGTCAGTATCATGCGTGCAATAGCTAACCGTTGGCGTTGCCCTCCTGATAAGCGAATACCTTGGCGACCAATTTCAGTATTTAAACCGTGAGTCAGACGTTCTGTAACATCAGTAAGTTGAGCAATATCTAATGCTTGCCACAGTGCTTCATCACTAAATGACGCGCCAAGGGTTAAGTTATGACGTAACGTTTCATTAAACAATACGGGTTGTTGTAATACTACGGCCATTTTTTCACGCAAGGCTTCATAGCTAACCGCTTCAATAGGATGGTTGTTTATTAAAATATCACCACTGCTTTTTTGATAAATACCTAAGAGTAATTGAATTAAGGTCGATTTACCGCCGCCAGAGGCACCCACTAACGCCACGCGTTTACCCGCTGGAATATCAAGGTTTAAACCACATAACACTTCTTTGTCATTATCATATGAAAAATGTAAGTCACGGATCTTAATCGCAATAGTTTGATCATCATTAAAAGGGTAGACCGTTGCTGGTGGACGGGTTTCTTCTTCAAGTGATAATAAGCTATTAAGACGTTGCATTGCCGCAGCTGCGCCATACCAAGCGAATTGAATACCTAATAATTCTTGAATGGGTCCTAACATAAACCATAGATAACTAAAGACAGCTAACATTTCACCAATGGTTAAATTACTAAATAACACCATCAGCATGGCGGCGGCTCGAAATATCTCAAAACCGATTAAGAATAAGAGAAAGGAAACACGACCAGCGGCTTCTGATTGCCATGCATATTTATCAGCGCTGTGGCGAATATCATTGGCATTACCTTTTAATTGATCTAAAAAATCACGTTCACGGTTAGATGCTCGTAATTGGTAGAGGCCATCTAATACTTCAATTAGGCGATGTTGAAAGACTTCATAAGATTTGTTTTCTTTACTTTTTAAATTCTTAACACGGCTGCCCATCAGTTTAGAGGCATAAACAACAATAGGATTGATGATCAGAATGAAAAGCCCGAGTTTCCAATCTAGCCATAAAAGCACACCGGCAGTACCAATAACGGTTAACAGTCCAATAATAAAGCGGCTTAATGTATCGCCAACGAATTTATCAATTGTTTCGACATCAGTAATAAGGTGAGAGCTAATACCACCACTGCCACGCTCTTCATACTGACACATACTTATACGGCCTAATTTATCAAGTAAATGTTGGCGTAAGTTATAGGTTATGTCTTTTGATACTAATGTGAATTGTCTGCTTTGCAGTATATTCAGTGCCTGACTAAATGTACGCATTAATACGACTAAGACTAATACGAGAAGAATGTAACCTGTTGCATTGTGCCAAGTTGAAGGTAAAAGAGTATTAAGATAAGTAATGCCTTCGCCCGGTTTATGCAATAGAACTTCATCTACCATTAATGGCATTAGAAGTGGAATGGGTACACTGATCAAGGTTGCGATAATTGCAATAATATTTGCAACAATTAATCTTGGTTTATGTAACTTAGCTTGTAGTAGCAACCAAGCCCAATTAATCATAAGATGGTTCTTATCTTTCACGGTGAGAATAATTCCTATTATCAGTATTGTTCTTGCTATTCTAACGGCTATATACGGAGTTATCTATGGAAAAGACAACCGCTTTTTATCATCGCCTTACTCAACAAGCATTAGGGTTAATTGAAGGTGAAACAGATCTTATTGCTAATCTATCTAATATTAGTGCGTTATTAAATATGGAGTTAGAACAAATTAATTGGGTTGGGTTTTATTTGCTAAAACAAGACCAATTAGTGTTAGGTCCATTCCAAGGAAATCCAGCTTGTGTCCGTATCCCTGTCGGACGAGGTGTTTGTGGTACCGCTATTTCTGAGAACAAAGTTCAACGTATCTCAGATGTGCATACTTTTCCTGGGCATATCGCTTGTGACGCTACAAGTAATTCAGAAATCGTTATTCCACTTACTGTGAAAGGAAAATTAATCGGTGTGTTGGATGTTGATAGCCCAAATTTGTCAAGATTTGACCAAAATGATGAACAAGGTCTAGTTTCTTTCGTAGAAGCACTACAAAAAGTACTCTAATTTCATGCTTTCGGTGGTTTTTCCTCGTTAGGTAATTATAATAGCAGCACTATTTCTTTTTGAACAAAGCACAAATAACGAGCAATCCTCGTTTATGTCAGGAAACTCCATGGAAAACTCTGAAAAGTTAACGAACAGTAAAGAAGTTATTGCATACATCGCTGAGCGTTTCCCAAAATGTTTCACTGTTGAAGGTGAAGCTAAGCCACTTAAAATTGGTATCTTCCAAGACCTTGCTGAGTGTCTTAATGAAGATCCAAAAGTAAGCAAGACTCAACTACGTACAGCTTTACGTCAATACACATCTTCTTGGCGTTACCTTCACGGTGTTAAAGCGGGTGTGAACCGTGTTGATCTAGATGGTAATGATTGTGATGTTCTAGAGCAAGAGCACGTTGATCATGCGCTTAAAGCTTTAGAAGAAAGCAAGGCTAAAGTACGCACTCGTCGTAAAGAGCAAGCAATTGCAAAAGCGGCTAAAGAAGGCGAAGCTAAAAAAACACGAGCAAAAACAGCTAAATCTAGTAACACTAAGCCAAAAACAGCTACTATTAAAAAGCAGCCTGTAGAGACGACACGTGCGCTTAATGCTGATGAAGTAATCGTAGGCAAAAATGTTCAAGTGAACATGGGTTCAGGTAACATGCCTGCGACTATTGTTGAAATTAATAAGGACGATGTGCGAGTTCGTTTAAATAATGGTCTAGTAATGGCTGTTAAAACGGAGCACTTGCGTTCATAAAGGAGAATGCGCGACACATGAATTGTCGATTCCGTTTCTCACTGATAGCTGCTGGCATGATGCTAGCAGCTTCGGTTCAAGCCTCTGAGGCTAAGTATGCATCAAGTGATGTGCCGCATCTTGCTCCTGAAAAACAGCATGCCACGGCGAGCACTAGGGTGGCTTCGCGTTATATGCGTTCCCACTATAAGCATTTTACGCTTGATGATCAGTTCTCTGGACAAGTATTCAATCGTTATATTGAAATGCTTGATTATAATAAAAGCTTTCTTAACGTTACAGATGTTGAGCAGTTTGGTAAGTGGAAAAACCAGTTAGATGATCAACTGAAATCAGGGAATACATCAGCTGCGTTTGATATTTTTAACAAAGTTCTTCAACGTCGTTTTGAGCGGTATCAGTTTGCGCTTACGCAATTGAATACTGAAATAAAATTCGATGATAAAGATGACTTTGTTATTGATCGTTCAGAGCTTGAATGGCCTAAAAACGATACTGAATTGAATGAGATTTGGCGACAACGTGTTAAATACGATGCGCTAAATCTTAAGCTTGCAGGAAAGAAGTGGCCTGAAATTCAAAAGACGTTAACTAAACGCTATAACAATGCGATTAAACGTTTAACACAAACACACAGCGAAGATGTATTTCAGTTATATATGAATGCTTTTTCACGTGAGGTCGATCCACATACAAGTTACTTATCGCCGCGCAATGCTGAGCAATTTCAGGCAGAGATGAATCTGTCATTAGAAGGAATTGGTGCAGTATTACAGGTTGAAGATGACTATACCAAAATTCGTTCTTTAGTTGCTGGTGGACCAGCGGCAAGTTCGAAGAAAATTGCAGCAGGCGATCGCATTATTGGCGTAGGTCAAGAAGGCAAGAAAGTTGTTGATGTAATTGGTTGGCGTCTTGACGATGTTGTGCAGTTAATCAAAGGGCCGAAAGGCAGTAAGGTTATTCTGGATATATTACCTGAAGGCAATAATGCAAAGAGTTACACCGTAACTATTGTGCGTGACAAGATTCGTCTTGAAGATCGTGCAGCGAAATCGGAAGTGAAAACTATCGATGGTAAAAAAATTGGTGTACTCGAAATTCCAAGCTTTTATGTGGGACTATCAGAAGACACCAAAAAAGAACTGATCAAATTAAATGATCAGAAAGTTGATGGTGTTGTGATCGACTTACGTAATAATGGCGGTGGAGCATTAACTGAAGCAACTGCATTAACAGGGTTATTCATTTCAAGTGGACCTGTTGTGCAAGTACGAGACAGTTATGGTCGAATTAAAGTGAATGGTGATTCAGATGATCAAATTTCTTTTGATGGGCCATTGACAGTATTAATTAATCGCTATAGCGCATCAGCATCAGAAATTTTTGCTGCTGCGATGCAAGATTATGGACGTGCCATTGTTTTAGGTGAGCAATCTTTTGGTAAAGGTACGGTGCAACAACACCGGTCATTAAATCATCTTTATGATTTATTTGATAAACCATTAGGTCATGTTCAATATACTATTCAAAAATTCTACCGTATTAATGGTGGAAGTACTCAGAATCTAGGTGTTGTGCCTGATATTTCTTTCCCATCAGCGATTGATCCTGCTGAAACGGGAGAGAGTGTTGAAGATAATGCATTACCTTGGGATAGTATAAAGCCAGCAGGTTATAAGAAGTTACATAATTATAATACGCTTGTACCGAGACTAGCAGCTGAACACCAAGCACGTATTAAAGATAATATGGAGTTTGGTTTTATCAATGAAGATATTTCTACCTATAAAAAGGAAAAGGATATCAATACTATTTCATTGAATAAAAAGACACGTGTAGCAGAACAAGATAAAGATGATTCTGATCGTTTAGCCCGTTTAAATAAACGTCAAAAAGCATTAGGTAAAAAACCTTTCGCTGATTTGGATGCGGTGCCAAAAGATTATGAAGCACCTGATGTTTATCTTGATGAAGCTGTCGCGATAACAGCTGATTTTAGTAATCAAAAGCAATCGTAATAATGATTAACGGAATGACATTACAGTGTTGATGTCTCTATTATCAAAGCGCTCTTCGGAGCGCTTTTTTTTATCTTTATTTTTTATCTTTATTTTTTATCTACGCTTTTAGTGTCTTATTATTGAGAGAGAGTAAATTACAAAGTGTGATGTTGCGCATATTTTTCATCGAAAAATAGGTTTCCCAACTAACGTTAAGTATAAGGCCTTTGTAATTAGATAAGGTCAATAAAAACTAAAATGTTAAGCAAGGGGAAATGCGTATGATAAAGACGTTTTATTTTTTTTGGCTATTTATATTAAGCTTGTTTAGTTGTAATGCTGTTGCTGATGATATTACTGAATTTGATTATCCTTTTTTATTAGGCAATTGGTATTGGTTTAGTAATCAAAAAGAAGGTATTGAAAATGAGGGGGAAAGTTATCGAGCAATGCATGTGATGTTTAAATCCGATTATCATTTTTCAATGCGATTATTACGTATTGATGGCAAAGTTGAACAATGGACAGGTAATTATGATATTGATGACACCAATATTACTTTTATCTCAGCAGATGACGATGATCAGATACATACCTATTTACTTAACTATAACCGTTTTGTTCTTGATGGGGCTCAATTCACTAAATTAGCACCTGAACATTTAGCTGGAAACTGGCGGGCAAAAAATATTTCAGGTCAGGATGTTGCTGATAATATTTCAGAGTTTGCCTTATCATTACGGCCAGATTTTTTATTTTCCGTTGAAATATCTAATCAAGCAGGTAAAACAAAACAACATCGTGGTGTGTATTATTTAGAAGACGATCAAATTGTTTTATTATATGAAGAAGGGCAACATGATAGTCGTTTTGTATTAAATGGGCATAATACATTAACGTTGACCAATAAATATTTTGGTATGGAAGCGATATTAAATAGAGAGTAAAAATAATAATGAATGGTATTATTTATGCTAGCGCCAAATAGCAAAAGAGCGAACATTTATTGTTCGCTCTTTTTATTGATAGATGATCGCGGTAGGTTGTTCTTATTCGTTTACTAATTGAAATGCGGTACGTAATTGATCAAGATAGTTTTCATCACGACAAATACTTTTACCTGGTTCATCTGATATTTTGGCAACCGGTCGACCTTCACACTCTGTCAGTTTTAAAACGACATTCAGTGTTTTTACACCAGGTAGATCACAGGTAAGTTGCGTACCAATACCAAAGCTAACATTAACATTATCATTAAAGTGCTTGTAAATGACTAATGCTTTATCAAGCGTTAGACTATCTGAAAAAACTAATGATTTCGTTTTTGGATCAATGTCTAAAGCTTGGTAGTGTGCAATGGCTTTTTCACCCCAAGAAATAGGATCACCACTGTCATGACGTAAACCAATAAAACGCTCAGATAAACGCTGATCGAAGTCACGTAAGAATGCATCCATATTGATACAGTCTGTTAGAGCAATGCCTAAATCGTGAGGATACTCTTGTAACCAGCGGTTAAGTGCTAGTTGTTGAGAATCAGCTAATTCACCAGATAATTGTTGATGAGCTTGAAACCATTCATGAGCTTGAGTGCCAACGGGTGTTAATCCGCGAGTATAAGCTAAATAGTAATTTGAAGTGCCTTTAAATTCAGGCATATTATCTTTCAAATAATCAACTACATGATGATGAACATCTTTTGAAAAACGGCGGCGAGTACCAAAATCCACTAACGCAAATTGGCTTAAATCACAGTCTTTTGCATCGTGATAAAAGCGATCAATTTTTGTTTTTAGTTGCTCAATAGCAATGGCAGCTGTCGCTTGTGGATAAAGATGCTTACAACGCGTTTCACAAATAATGGCAAGTAAAGGTACTTCCCATAAAATGATATCAAGCCATGTACCACGAATAGTTATAGCCAGTTGATCACCTGAGACATCAACGTCAACGTCATTTGCTTTAAGTTTAAAATCTTTTAAGAAAGCAAGGTAATCAGCATGGAAAAAAGTTAGAGTCGATAGAAAATCGAGTTCACCTTGGGTGAAAGATAAGGTCGCAATATGATCAATTTGTGCTCTAATTTCAGCCGCGTATGGGCGTAGATCTTCTTCGCTACGGCAATGAAATTCTGCCACAGCTTCAACGCCTGGGTATTGATGAAAAACCGCTTGTTGCATATGCAGTTTATAAGCATCAGTATCTAGCAGGGAATCGATAACCCTATTATTGTGTCTGTTATTATTCATACCTGGTAGTAGATACTCACATTAATAAACTTAAAGAATTTATTTTTATAATTATAGGATCTTTAAATTCAATGTCTTGGACATGGTTTATAAGGTTTAGTAAATAAATAACTAAACTATTTAACTGGTGTGAGATTGTGACCTAAGAGGTGAACTACGTCAAGGAATATCAAGTTTAGGTGTTGTGACTGTTGCATTAATCATCTCAACGTGTATCGCGATTAAAGTACGGAAACGATTACGTTAACAATAATAAATGTTGTCTATTCATTCAAGCTTGAAAAGTGTTATTGGTGACACAATATTATTAAATAGCAATCAACATTAATCGGTAGCTCGTGCATGCAGCATTTGAGCAATCATCAAGGATATAAAAATAATGACAGAACATTCTACTGTGACTCAACCTGCAGCAAAATATCGTTCAGACTATCGCTCGCCTGATTACACCATTACGGATATCGATCTGACATTTGACCTTCATGATACCAAAACAACAGTTGTTGCCGTTAGTCATGTTGTACGAATTAGTGATCAAACAAATGCTGAATTAGTGTTAGATGGTGATGATTTAATATTGATCAGTGTGAGTGTGAATGGCCAAGCGTGGTCAGATTACCACCAGCAGTCAGGTCATTTAACCTTGGCAAACCTTCCTGCTGATTTTGAATTAGCAATCACGACTGAAATTAATCCTGAAGCGAATACGCTACTTGAAGGTTTATATAAGTCAGGTGGTGGTTTCTGTACACAGTGTGAGGCAGAAGGTTTCCGCCGCATTACGTTCTATTTAGATCGCCCAGATGTTTTGGCGCGTTTTACTACCAAAATTATTGCAGACAAAGCCGCTTTCCCATACATGCTAAGTAATGGTAATCGCATTGCAGAAGGTGAGCTTGATAACGGTCGCCATTGGGTTCAATGGCAAGACCCATTCCCAAAACCATCTTACTTATTTGCACTTGTTGCGGGTGATTTTGATGTATTGCGTGACACATTCACTACCATGAGTGGACGTGATGTTGCGTTAGAGATTTTTGTCGATAAAGGCAACCTTGATCGTGCTGATTATGCAATGGCATCATTAAAGAACTCAATGAAGTGGGATGAAGAGCGTTTCGGTCTTGAATACGATCTTGATATCTACATGATTGTGGCGGTTGATTTCTTCAATATGGGTGCGATGGAGAATAAAGGCCTGAATGTCTTTAACTCTAAATTTGTATTAGCAAATCCAAATACCGCAACAGATACTGACTATCAAGGTATTGAAGCAGTGATTGGTCATGAGTATTTTCATAACTGGACAGGTAACCGTGTTACTTGTCGTGATTGGTTTCAATTAAGTTTAAAAGAAGGCCTAACCGTTTTCCGTGATCAAGAGTTTTCTTCAGATTTAGGCTCTCGACCTGTTAACCGTATTGCTAATGTGCGTATTGTACGTGGCCCACAATTTGCTGAAGATCGTGGCCCAATGTCACATCCGATTCGTCCTGAAAAAGTCATTCAGATGAATAATTTCTATACATTAACCGTGTATGAAAAGGGCAGTGAAGTGATTCGTATGCTGCATACCTTATTGGGTGAAGCAAATTTCCAAGCGGGCATGAAGCTATACTTTGAGCGCCATGATGGTACAGCAGCAACCTGTGATGATTTCGCACAAGCAATGGAAGATGCTTCTGGGATTGATTTAAGCCGTTTCCGTCGTTGGTACAGTCAAGCAGGTACGCCTGTTGTTAGTGTATCAACCGCTTATGATGCATCAGCGAAGAGTTACGCTGTCACTATTAAGCAGCAAACGCTACCAACAGCCGAGCAAGTTGAAAAGCAGCCACTGCATATTCCGTTTGATATTGAACTATACAATAGCAAAGGTGAAGTGATTGCCTTACAAATCAATGGCGAAACAGTACATAACGTACTTGATGTAAAAGACGCCGAGCAAACATTTGTATTTGATAATGTTGAAGAACTGCCTGTTATCTCAATGCTACGTGAATTCTCTGCGCCTGTTATTTTAGAATATAACTACACAGACGATGAGTTAATTTTCTTAATGGTTAATGCATCAAATGAATTTGCTCGTTGGGATGCGGGTCAGATGCTATTGGCTAAATATATTCGCCAAAATGTTGAGCAAGTACAACAAGGTCACAGTGTAACGTTACCTGACGCTGTGATTGATGCGTTCCGTGGCGCATTACTGGACGAAAACCTTGATCCCGCTTTCATTGCCGAAATGCTAACGCTGCCGAGTGAGAATGAAATTGCTGGTTGGTATACTACGGTTGATGTTGATGCGATTAATCAAGTTGTAGGTGCATTTACCCAATTACTTGCTTCTGAAATGGAAGATGAGTTTAGTGCTATTTATCATAGCTTAACTCAAGGTAGCTATAGCTTAGATCATGCGGCAATGGCACAACGCGCACTGCGTAATAAATGTTTGTCATACCTAGCATATACAGCGCAAGGTAATGCATTAGTTGCTGCGCAATATAAAGCGGCTGACAACATGACAGATACGATGGCTGCAATGTCGGCTGCTAATAATGCCCAACTTGCTTGTCGTGCAGAACAAATGGCTGATTTTAGCGACAAGTGGAGCCACGATGGTTTAGTGATGGATAAGTGGTTTATGCTGCAAGGCACCAATCCTGCGGCTGATGCATTAGCAAATGTGCGCAAGACTATGAACCATCCAACATTTAGCCTGAAAAACCCTAACCGTACTCGTAGCTTAGTGGCGGGTTTCAGTGCTAATAACCCAGTACATTTCCATGCAAAAGACGGTTCTGGTTATGCATTTTTAACTGAAATATTAACGATTCTAAACACCAGTAATCCACAAGTAGCGGCACGTTTGATTGAGCCTTTACTTAAACTTCGCCAATACGATGCTAACCGTCAACAACTGATGCGTGAGCAACTTGAAAAGTTAGCCGCGATGGATAATTTGGCTAAAGACTTGTTTGAAAAAGTACAAAAAACACTTGTTCAAAAATAAGTGATTGATGTTTTAACGTGAGTGTAAGCGAAAGCCAGTGACTGATTGATAATAGTCACTGGCTTTTATTTTATCTTATTGTTTTAAAGATTTTATATAACAACGAATGGGGGGATTAGCGATGCGCAGTTTTACGTTTACTATTAATATTAGTTACACTCTTTTTTTGCAACACTATGCGGGTGCTGCCAGTAATGTGGTGGTTGTAACTGATACTGGCTTAAAGCTTCAACTTCCTGCAATAAGACTACGAGGTTTTCTAACCCATGCTGGTATTACAGGAAAATTCCGTGTCATGGTTAATACTGATAATAAATTTGAGACAATTGAACGCCTTTAATGCTTATTTTGGCTTTATTTTATAGGTTATTAAAAATGGCCCAGATAATGACATTGCATGCTATTTGACGACGCTGCCACTGTTCACCTCCCATAGAATGCCATCATTATTGATATTGTTGTGATTTAGTATAAACAAATAAAATCAAAATTAAAATGTAAGAGAGGACGCGTTCGTAGTTATTAATGAGAATAGCGGCTTTAAAATAATAGCTATAGCAGTAATACACCACCCGTTTACTCAATATTTTGTCTACATCTTTTAATGTTGCGGGTTAAAAGCATTGGGGGTTTATGTTTATCGTAAATGGAATGTATTAATAAGTAAGCATTATGTAAGGTTAGTGTTGTTAGGTTGGTTGCTTTTCTGATCTGTACGAAAACGTTTGCTTTTTGTTATTATTATTTGAAATAAACTCTACTTATAACTCATTGTAAATATTGATATAAAATATAAGTCTATGTTTTATTGATAATAATCAAACAAATAGGGATTGTATTTAGCCTTGTAACTGTGAATAATACCACCCCGTTTACACGGGATTTTTAATGGAGTTATAATGTTATATCGCATCGCACGATCCGCTATTTTCCAGCTGGATGCAGAAAAAGCACACGACCTCGCTATTCAAAACTTTTCTCGCTTTACTGGCACTCCTCTTGATTTCTTCTATCGTCAACATGTTCCTGAACGTCCTGTTGAAGTTATGGGTATTACGTTTAAAAATCCTGTTGGTCTAGCCGCTGGCCTAGATAAGAATGGCGAATGTATTGATGCATTTGGCGCTATGGGGTTTGGTTTTATTGAAGTTGGTACTGTGACACCTCGTCCTCAGTTGGGTAATGATAAACCGCGTTTATTTCGTTTAATTCCTGCTGAAGGTATTATTAACCGTTTTGGTTTTAATAATTTAGGTGTCGATAAACTTGTTGAGAATGTAAAGAAATCGACTTATGACGGTGTTATTGGTATTAACATCGGTAAAAATAAAGACACACCTATTGAAAAGGGCGCTGAAGACTATTTAATCTGTATGGAAAAGGTCTATCAGTACGCTGGCTATATTGCGGTTAACATCTCTTCACCAAACACACCGGGATTACGTTCGCTACAATACGGCGAAGCATTAGATGATTTATTAGCACAGCTAAAACAAAAACAAATCGAGCTTGCTGAATTACATGGTAAGTATGTTCCATTAGCACTTAAGATTGCCCCCGATCTTGATGATGATGAAATTGTTCAGATTTGTGAATCTCTTATTCGTCATAATATTGATGGTGTTATTGGTACGAATACCACATTAGATCGTACCTTGGTTGAAGGCATGGATCATTGTGATGAAATGGGAGGCTTAAGTGGTCGTCCATTACAAAATAAGAGTACTGACGTTATTCGTAAAATGGCGATTGCCCTTAATGGTGCATTACCGATTATTGGTGTTGGTGGTATTGATTCTGCAGTATCTGCGCGTGAAAAAATTCAAGCGGGTGCGCAATTGGTTCAAGTCTATACGGGTTTTATTTATCACGGTCCACGTTTAGTTAAAGACATTGTTAACGGTCTTTAATATAACCGTATGATGTAATAAGACTATTATCTATTTAGCCAAATTGAATGTGATGTTCAATTTGGCTTTTTTATATCTGCAAATTAATACCCATCAATTTTTTGATTAACATCTGATCTCAACAGTGCTGGTGGCTTTAAGTATTAAAATCAATTAATTGAATGTTATGTCACCAAGTGGTTCATTGTTTTTATAGCAATTTGCATCTAATAATAAATACCTGATTTGAATCTGTTTTTTCCTTATGAAAATAGTGATGAGATTTTGGATAGTGACGTTTTAGTTGCAAATGTTTACGCTGTATTTGTGTTCAAATAACAAAGATAGAATGTCCATAAGGAATCAAAGGCTGCCTTTTTCTGCTAATTAACAAATTGATTGTGGTAAAAACGAGGTATTTAATGTGATTTCAGTTATAATTCGACGCAATATTAGTGTGAAAAGAACGCCATGAATCAATATTTAGCAATTACTTCCCGCGGCCTAGAAAACTTGCTTGCGGATGAACTAGAACAATTAGGTGCACAAGAGATTCAAGTTGTGCATGCCGGTGTCCGTTTTAAAGCCGATCAAGCAATGGCTTATCGTTGCTGTCTATGGACACGTATTTCATCTCGAATCATCCAAGTGTTGAGTGAGTTTAATGTCCGTGACGATATGGACTTATACTTAGGTGCAACGGCAATTAATTGGATGAGCCACTTTGATAGCAATACCCGTATTGTGGTTGATTTCAATGGTACTAACCGTGAAATCCGTAATAGCCAATACGGCGCAATGAAAATCAAAGATGCGATTGTTGACCGCTTTACTAAAGCTGATCTTCGTCGCCCAAATATCGATCGTGAAAATCCAGATCTACGTATTCATATGCGTCTTTCTGGTGAGAAAGGTATTCTTGGCCTAGATATGGCAGGTAGCGGTTTACACCAACGTGGTTACCGTAGTGAAGCCGGTCGTGCGCCATTACGTGAAACACATGCTGCTGCATTAGTGATGAAAAGTGGCTGGACACCAGAAACTGCATTGTTAGATCCAATGTGTGGTTCTGGTACGTTAGTCATTGAAGCTGCAATGATAGCCGCTGATATTGCACCTGGCCTTAAACGTAAGCGTTGGGGCTTTGAGTCAATTAAAGACTTTGACAAAGAAGCATGGTTAGAGATTCATGCTGAAGCGACAGTGAAAGCACGTCGTGGTCCTTCAAAAGTAACGACAAAATTCTTTGGTCGTGAAATGGATCAACGTGTATTAGCGATTGCTCGTGATAATGCGGGTCGTGCTGGCGTGAAAGGTTTGATTGATTTTGCCTACGGTGATGCAACACAACTGATTCGTCCTGAAGGATTTGAAACAGGCATCATTCTTTGTAACCCTCCTTACGGTGAGCGTTTAGGAACAACATCTGAACTTATCTCATTGTACAAAGAGTTTGGTAACCGTTTAAAACTTGCTTTTGAAGGCTCAGTTGCGGCTATCTACTCTGGCTCGAATGAATTGTTAAGTTGTATGCGTATGCGTGCAGATAAACAATTTAAATTAAGTAATGGTGCTCTTGATTGTGTACTTAAAACATACTTAATTACTGCTGGTAGTGTTAAGAAAGAAGAAGGTGAAGAAGAAGGCGTTATCGTTCAAGAAGACGTAGCTCCTGATTTTGCTAACCGCTTAAAGAAAAACATCGCTAAGTTAGGTAAATGGGCTAAGCGTGAAGGCATTGATTGTTACCGTATTTATGATGCGGATCTACCTAACTACAATGCTGCTATCGATAAATACAATGATTACCTTATCATTCAAGAATACGCAGCACCAAAGACGGTTTCTGAAGAAACCGCTCGTCGCCGTATTATGGATGTATTACGTGCCACGATTGAAGTAACAGGCGTTGAGCCAAATAAAGTTATTTTAAAAGTACGTGAGCGTCAAAAAGGGCGTAATCAATACCAAAAGCTATCAAGTGCAGAACGTCACATGACAGTGGATGAATACGGTATTAAGTTTAAAGTGAATCTTTATGACTACCTTGATACAGGTCTATTCTTAGATCACCGTATTACGCGTCGTATGATTAGTCAAATGGCAACAGGTAAAGATTTCCTTAACTTGTTTGCTTACACGGGCTCTGCAACGGTTCATGCAGCAGTAGGTGGCGCTAAATCAACAACAACAGTTGATATGTCGAATACTTACTTACGTTGGGCTCAAGAGAACATGGAGCTTAATAACCAAGTAGGTGATCAACATGAGTTTGTTCAAGCTGACTGTCTGCAATGGTTACAAGAAGTTGATGATACGTTTGATCTGATCTTTATCGATCCACCAACGTTCTCAAACTCTAAGCGTATGAAGCAGACGTTTGACATTGAACGTGATCACATCATGTTGATGGAAAATCTAAAACGTATGTTACGTCCAGAAGGACAAATTATATTTTCTAACAACAAGCGTCACTTCAAGATGGATCTTGAAAAACTGACTGAACTTGGCCTACAAGCGAAGAATATTTCAGACAAGACCTTACCAATTGATTTCGCTAAAAATAAGCAAATTCATAACTGTTGGATTATTACCCACAAGGAAGACTAAGTGTAAATCACACTTTATAGCACATAAGGATGTCATCTCTGCGAGCAAGCTTATGGTTTGCTGGTGGAGGTGGGTGTGCAGTATCAAGTAAGCATCGTTGATATTGCGTTGACGATGCTTTATTTTCTCGTTACGGTATAACTATCCCCGTACTCTCAATTCTAAATCATGATGTTCACACTATTTCGGCGCCAGAACGTCATTGGCCATTTGACCGAAATAGGTTAGCAGCATGGTTAACTACTTATAAGCTTGGTTAAAATAAGATGGCACTAATTAAAATCAGTAACGCTCAACTAGCCTACGGCGATCATGCATTACTTGATAAAGCAGAATTTCTTCTTCATTCACATGAACGTGTATGTTTAGTGGGTCGTAATGGCGCAGGTAAATCAACGTTAATGAAAGTAATTGCTGGTGAAGTATTACTTGATGACGGTACCGTTCAACGTCAAAATGAGCTGGTGGTTTCACGTTTAGAACAAGATCCACCACGTAATGCTGAAGGCTCAGTATTTGATTATGTTGCTGAAGGTCTTGCTGATGCTGGTCGTGTATTACGTGAATACCATCATCAGTTAGATTTAGTGACAGAAGATCCAAGTGAAGCAAATATTAATAAGCTAGCGCGTATTCAAGAACAAGTAGACCATCATAATGGTTGGCAGCTTGATACACGTATTGCCGCAGTGTTAGAAAGTTTAAAACTTGAACCAACTGTATTATTAACAGATCTCTCTGGTGGTTGGCAGCGTAAAGCCGCACTTGCTCGTGCTTTAGTGTGTAATCCAGACATCCTATTATTGGATGAGCCAACGAACCACCTTGATGTAACAACTATTGAATGGCTAGAAGGTTTCCTAAAAGACTTCCGTGGTTCAATTATCTTTATTTCTCACGACCGTGCATTCATCCGTTCAATGGCAACACGCATTGTCGACCTTGATCGTGGCCAATTAACGTCTTTCCCTGGTGACTATGAAGGTTACCTTGATGGCAAAGAAGAGATGCTACGTGTTCAAGCTGAACAAAATTCATTATTTGATAAGAAGCTCGCACAAGAAGAAGTGTGGATCCGTCAAGGTGTTAAAGCTCGTCGTACGCGTAACGAAGGCCGTGTTCGTGCACTGAAAGCATTACGTAACGAACGTAGCGATCGTCGTGACGTTGTTGGTAAAGCTGATATGCAGCTACAAGATGCGAACCGTTCAGGTAAGATTGTCTTTGAAGCGAAAAATATCAGTTATAGTTACGGTGATAAGCCAATCGTTAATGATTTTAGCTTTAACGTAATGCGTGGCGATCGTATTGCATTAATTGGCGCGAATGGTTGTGGTAAGAGTACGCTAATCAAGGTCATGCTTGATCAACTGCAAGTTACCGGTGGTGATTTCCATTGTGGTACTAAATTAGAAGTTGCTTACTTTGACCAATATCGTGAAATTCTAGATCCAGAAAAAACAGTAATCGATAACCTTGCTGATGGTAAGCAAGAAGTAACCATTAATGGTAAAACTCGCCATGCGTTAGGTTACCTACAAGATTTCTTATTCCACCCACGTCGTGCTCGTACACCGGTTAAAGCACTATCTGGTGGTGAGAAAAACCGTTTACTACTGGCGAAATTGTTCCTTAAGCCTAATAACTTGTTGGTTCTCGATGAACCAACAAACGATCTAGATATCGAAACATTGGAACTTTTGGAAGATATTCTTGCCAATTATCAAGGGACATTGCTTTTAGTAAGTCACGATCGTCAATTTGTTGATAATACTGTGACTACAAGCTGGATTTTTGAAGGCGATGGTGTTGTTAACGAATACGTTGGCGGTTACCATGATGCCCAATCTCAGCGTGCAAATTCTTATGCTAATCAAGCGAAAGAGCAGGCCGCTCAAATTGAATTAGCAAAAAAGAAAAAAGCAGAACAAGAACAAAAGCAGCAACAAGAAACACCAAAACGCGTAGGTAAGAAGCTATCTTTTACACTTCAACATGAGTTAGCTGCTTTACCGAAAAAAATTGAAGACTTAGAAAATGAAATCGCAAAATTGCAGGTACTCGTTAATGATCCTGCGTTCTTCTCGGATCCGAAGAATGATACTCAAGCGACGCTAACAGCTTTAACGAAGCTTGAAGCCGAATTTGAAGTTGCATTTGAACGATGGGAAGAGCTGGACGCGATGTAAAAGGAATCCTAATGCCACATAAGATGTTAAAGCTTTCTACACTTGCTATTTTAATTGCCGGCGCGTCACAAGTGAGTGCTGCTGTGTATACGGTTGTACCTGTTGATCAGAATAGTACATTAAAGGATCAACCTTATTTTGATAAAGCACAATCAGGTGCTTCGCTTTTATATTCGAGCACTGGTATTCAAGATTCAGGAAGTGATTCAAGTTGCTTTACTGCTGATTGTAAAAGTGAAACGTATAAAGTAACAAGTGAAGCACGTCGAGGTACAGAAGGTACACCGATTGCAGATACCACACCGTATAATCAAAATAGCCAAGATATAGTCAAACAATCTCAATTACGTAGCTATTGTGATAACAACCTAGGTTATGGTATTTGTGATATTTGGGCTGAAAATCAATTTTTTGGTCGTGATTATGCTGATAATGATGAATGGAATGGTCAAGGCGTAGGTGGCTTACAGAAAAAACAAGCAGCTTGGGTTAATGGTTACCACTCAAACTCTCAAGGTTTAGTTAATGGTGTATCAGTAGAGACCTTTGCTTCAAATGCTGAAAGCTACACAGGTACGCAAAAAGCCAACCTTGGTGATATTATTGCAAACACTACAGATACTCTTGTAAAGGGCACTGTAGGGACTGATTTTGTTTATGGTATTACGTCATCATCACTATTTAAAAATGTATCTGGCATGCCTAGAGCGTTTGAAAAGCGTGGTTTTGTTAATACAAATGGTCAGTCTGTTCAATTAGCGCCAGTATCAACATCAACGTCTAATGAACTTGTTTCTAATATGGGACAGACACTAGCCAATGATGCGGTTATGTTCGATGGTAAGCTATTTGTTGTTGGTTCATCATCTTATGCGGCAAGTTTTTATGCGAAAAATGGTAATGGTGATTATCGTGATGATGAAAACAAATTACCAAACGCAGATGACATTTTAAAAGACAGTCCACAAAACTTAGATTTTAACAGGCTTAAAGATTGTACAACCAATGCATCTGAGAACCTTTATTCAAATTGGGAATGCCAGTTTAGTACCTTTGCTAACGAAGCTGCATATTGGCTAGTGAATGCAGACGGCACTGTAACATCTCATGCTATTTCTGCGGGAAGCGGTGATAATCGTGATGGTTTAGCTGTTATTGATAAAGACAATGATTCACTATCATTCCAAGCATCAGCACAAGCAGTAGCATTAGATACGAATGGTAATCCAATTGTTGTTGGTTATTCGACTAATGATGTTAACAATAAATTATATGCGATACAGGCAGCATATTTTACGGCTCCTGTAGGTGATTTATCATCATGGACACGTACTCTAATACCTGGTTTAGCAATTAGAGAAGATGATAGTGGTGATTTTAGTTACACTATGGCAAATGGCGTTAATAGTAAGTCTGTGATTGTAGGTGATGCAAAAGGTAATGGTACAAAACCACAACGTGCATTTATCTATCAAGTTGATCAAGGAAATGCTAAGTTCTTTGATCAACTAGTACCTTCACTGTTCTTTAAAGATTCAAACAGTAATGCAGCTGCGATCAATAATAATGGTCAAGTTGTAGGTTGGGTTGATATGGAAGCAAGCAATGGCGCAGAAGCGCGTCATCGTGCCTTTACTTACATCAATAGTACAGCACAAGGTCCACTCAAGACTGGTGGAGCTTGGATGCTTGATGATCTAACTAACGATCCAAGTGCTGGTGTCGGTTCTTTGGCAAACTCATACCGTATTTTAAATGCAACAGGTGTTAATGATGCTGGCGTGATTGCAGCGACAGCATTTTATTGTGATGGTGGTTATGATAATTTAAGTAAATTATCACCTTGCTCTCTACCTAAAAAAGAAGTACAAACAATCGTAAAATTAGTACCTAAAAATATTGATGCAGTTATTCAACCACGAGCGCAAGATGAAGATCAACCATTGAAGCGTTCTGGTGGTTCACTCGGTATTTTAGCTTTGACAGCGTTAGGTTTTATTGGTTTCAGAAGAAGAAAATAATTTATTAATTAAATTATTTAATCATAACGGGCTCACAATTTGTGGGCCCGTTTTGTTTTTAAGCTTGATCAATTTCATAATCTGAACCATTTTTAAAAGGGAGCTATAACACTCCGTTATTACTTTATTGTAATAAAAAGTACCAAACAGATAAGGATGAGGATCGAACTATGAAGAGACAAAAGCGGGATCGTTTAGAACGCGCACAAGCTCGAGGTTATCAAGCCGGTTTAAATGGCCGTTCTACAGAGGATTGTCCATATAATGGTACAGATACCCGTACGAATTGGTTAGGCGGTTGGCGAGACGCAAGAGAGGAAATGCAACAAGGTCTCTATAAATAAGATAACCTCCCTCATGGTTAACCTTTCTGATGCCCCTTAGGAGAAGGGGCTTTTTATTACGTAAGTCATTATTGCCATCATTTTATTGTGATGATGTTTATTATCCTTGCATAAAAAGCTATCTATTTTCTATGTTTTATTGACGCGTGGTTAAATTAGCAAGCATTAGATTTAAATACAATGTGTTCGTAGTTATATTTTTTAGGTGATGGCTGGTGGACTTAAGATGAGATCAAATACTATTTATTACCCTAAAATAGGTAAAAAAAAGCCCTGAAGAAGACTTCAGAGCTTTAATGTTTTAACTTCTAGTGGAATTAGAAGTTGTCGGTATCTTTGAATAGTCCTACTTTAAGATCTTTAGCAACATAGATTTCTTTGCCATCAACAAGTACACGGCCATCGGCAACACCCATGATAAGCTTACGGTTAATAACACGTTTAAATTGAATGTCGTAAGTTACTTTTTTAGCGGTTGGTAGAACTTGACCTGTGAATTTAACTTCACCAACACCCAGTGCACGGCCTTTACCTTCGCCACCAGACCAGCCAAGGAAGAAACCAACAAGCTGCCACATGGCATCTAAGCCAAGACAACCGGGCATTACGGGATCACCAATAAAGTGGCAGTTAAAGAACCATAGGTTAGGGTTGATATCTAATTCCGCATGGATAAACCCTTTGCCGTGGTCTCCGCCTTCAGCTGAGATATTAACTACACGGTCAATCATCAGCATATTGTCTACTGGTAATGATGGAAATTCAGGACCGTATAGCTCGCTTTTTCCACATGCAACTAGTTCTTCGTGTGTATAAGAATTCTGGCGTGTCATTAGAATCATTTACTCCTTCAAAAGTATGCAAGCAATTTAGCTTACACGTGTACGCTAAACAACTCGGATCAGTTCTGGCCCAACCAGTTGGAAATCATTAATCGAAGTCGATTCATAATACCAATCTGATCAGAAAGGTCACCATGGTGGAAATAATCGATGCGTTCTTCAATTAAAGAGAGGATTGTTTCATCATCTTCATTTTCACTGCGGAAGGCTTTATTTGTAAGACGAGGGATCGCCTCATCAACATTATTCACCGCCCAGATATGGAATTGTTTTGCTTTAATAGCTTCAATCACTTCATCGTTTAAGCAAAGGCTAGATAGGTTAGTATGCGGTAAAATCACACCTTGGTTACCAGTAAGGCCGCGATGAACACAAACCTTATAGAAACCTTCAATCTTTTGATTAATGCCGCCAACAGCCTGTACACGACCAAATTGATCAACGGCACCTGTGACTGCAATTTCTTGATTAATGGGTTGAAATGATAACGCCGACACTAATGCACAAAGTTCAGCTAACGATGCACTATCACCATCGACTTCTGAATAAGATTGTTCAAAGACAATTGATGCTGAGTAGGGAAGCGCTTGATCTAAATCGAGTGCTGTTGCAACAAAGGCCTGCATAATCATCATGCCTTTTGCGTGAATATTACCACCAAGTTCAACTTTTCGTTCAACATCAGTAATATCACCATCGCCAAAATGGACTACACAAGAAATTCGTGCGGGTTCACCATAAGCATGTGGATGTCCAGGCATTTCAACCACAGTTAAACCATTAACCTGACCAACTTCTTCACCTTCAGTTGCGATTAATACTTGACCATGGTGGATATCAGCAATTGCACGCTCAGGTAAATATGATTCGCGATATTCTTTAGCTCTCAATGATGCTTTAATGTACTCAGCAGTGATTGGACGGCCTTCTGATTCTACAGCGGCTTCTGAGAGTAAATTTAGATGCCACAATGGGCATAATGGTAAGCGCGTTTGGTCTTCTGCGTGACGAGCGCCTGCAAATAACAGAGCTCGAATTGCGTCTGAGTCAGCAAGTGCGGGTAAGTTATAGTATTGGATAATACCTTTAATATAACTGATGTAATCAGTCATCGTCGCTTCATTAAGCAATAGATCTTGCTCAAATTCACCGTACATAGCCATACCATCACTTAAATCTGGCTCTGCAGCATCAAGTTCAGCCATGAGATAACGTTCGCCTATAATTATAAGCTTAACGTTAACCGTTTCTGTTGCTGGTAATTCATAGAGACTTTTATTAGTGATTGGTTGCCACTCAAGCTGACCATTCATCAAGACATTCTTTAACTGTGGCCATAAGCTTGGATCGCTTAAAATTGCAGTAATAGATAAAACAAGATAGCCGTTATGTGCTTGATGAAGTAAACCATATTTAAGTTGGGGTTGTGTCTCACCATTTTTAGCCGGATAAACTGCGCCAAATAATTTCTCATGAGTGACGTTGTCACCAGCAATGATAATTGGCTGTTCTACGGTATTTTCATTATTGTTGCTTGATTTGTTAATGCTTTTTTTTAGCAATTCAATAATGTAATCACGATATAACGTGTTATCGGAAGCCGTAATGCGTAGAATGCGTGGCTGTAAATTCATCGCGGTGAAGCGGCGTATAGCATCGGACAAGCGAGATTGAAGGATGCCGACCAGAGTAGGTTCTAGATCATCATATTGATCTAATACGTGCTGATACGGGCTGTAATCTGGAAACATGTTACGCCAAGATTCTTCATGCATAAATTTATGATTTCTATTGTTACTGTGAAAAGATGTGCAGTATAAAGCAATCAAAGGACTCATAATAGACACTTATCGTCTATATTTAAATTTCACTATTAAGGTTATTTAATATTGAGGGAAGAGATTGTTATTTTGCTTCGCAGGAGTTACACTGTAACTGTCAGTATAAATAGTTCGAGACTTATTAATCCTATGAAATATCAGCAACTTGAGAACCTTGAAGCAGGTTGGAAATGGACTTATTTGGTAAAAAAATGGAAAGAAGGAGAAGCAATAACAAGCTTTATTGATCAAAGTGAAGCGGATGTAGCAATAAAAATATTACTGGATATTGAGCATGAACCAACTAAGGTTATCGAATGGATTAATAACAATATGGCGAATAGTTTAGAAAATAAGCTAAAGCAAGCCATTCGAGCTAAACGTAAGCGACATTTTAATTCAGAACAAACACATACGAAAAAGAAATCAATTGATTTGGATTTTCGGGTATGGGAAAAATTAGCTGAAAAATCACAAGAGTTGGGTTCGACGTTATCAGATACTATTGAATATTTGATCAGTGAAAGTTCTCGTATCGAACAAGTGAATCAAACTGTTTTAAATTCAAAAAATGATCTCACTCAGCAACTTAATTCAGATTCTTTTGAGTAATACACTTTTTGATTAAGTCGGTAGTGCTTTTCTTTTTAGTTAAATTTAATTATTGAGAGGTGTGTAATGGAATATGTTCTTTTATTAGCGGTTGTAGTCGTTTTTCTTGTATTTAAAGATCGTCCTATAATGGTGTTAGAGTTTAAAAATGGTGAGCTTATTAAGACGAAAGGACAAGTACCTTCTGGATTTAAAACGGCTTGCAAAGAAATCGCTCATAAAACACCATTTTCTGGGCGTGTAAAAGTATATAAAACACGATTTGCTACAAAATTAGATTTTTCAAATACAATTCCTGCTAAAGTAAAACAACGAATTAAAAATGTTTTTCCACATAATATATCTACATCTAAACGTGGGAAAAGAGCATAAAAATATAATTTAAGAATAAAAAACGTTATTCTTAAAGATAGCGTTTTTTATTTAAATAAGGTTAAAAATGATAACGGCTTACGCAAAACGATTATTAAAAGGGGATGATTTACATCATTCACTATTAGAATTTATTCAATTAAATAAGATACAATCGGGTTCCTTATTAACAGGTGTTGGTTGTTTATCTCAAGCTAAAATTAGATTAGCGAATGAGCAAAAAATATTACATCTTGATGGGCCATTAGAAATTATATCACTATCTGGAACATTGACGCTTAAGCATGTTCATATACATATATCTGTGGCTGATGGAGAAGGGCGGGTATATGGTGGTCATTTAGTCTCTGGTTGTATAGTGTCTTATACGGCAGAGCTCTGCATGATTGAATATAATAATTTAAATTTTGAGTGTGAATATGATCATCAAACTGGATTTGATGAATTGGTTATATTGAAGCGTGATTAATAAGCCCAAGTGATTCATTCTTGGGCTGTAATTATTATCCAATAGATTTAAGTAATGCTTCTTTACTTTGAATAAAAAAAGCGATTTTTCCTTTTAATTCAGCAAGTTCTTTTTCTGCGTTTAAACGTAGAATGATTTCTTTTTCTAATTGTTCACCTACTTCAACAGCTAAATAACCACCTTTAATTAATGCTTTTGTTGTTACATTTGTTTTTGTTAAAGATTTTAATGATTCAATCATGTAATAATGTTGTTCAATATCTCTTATTGTAATAGCCATATATATCCCTTTTATTATTAATGATATCAAAATGATAGCTGCTCGTGAATACATTATTCTAACGCACTATAACTTTATTGATATTAATAAACAACTCAGCTATAACCTTTACCTTTTAACTGACAATTCTTTTGCCTAATAATACTTCAGAAACTTTATTATTGGGGCAAGAAAAAGGAGAGTGTGATATATAAATAGCATCACCTGATCGTAGTGAATCAATAAAAAAATTACTAAACATTAACTGAGCATTGTTCTCATCTATATGTTCCATTCCAAATATATAATAATGGTTTTGGAAGCGTAAAAATATACCATTTAGACGACTAGAATAATCGTTATTACTACATTTCCTTGAAATTAACATAGATGCGTAACCATCATTCAATGTTAACTGCAATGTGTTTTGTGTAATATTGTTATTTTTTATTGAAAATTTATATGTAGCTTTAGTATTAACAGAGCTAATTATTGCTTGTGTGATTAAAAAAACAATAGCAGTAAGAATGCCAATAAGCGCTTTATTTAACACTACATATTTCCTGTTTAATAGTAGAAGAGTAATCAACAAAATGATCATTATTCACACTAAATAATTGATAGTAGTTACATCCTTTACTTATAGGGAATGCATACCATTGACTGATATTGCTATTATCATTCTGTAATATTGCATTTTGTACTGGTTTAGGTAAATCGATACCATTATAAATCACAGGAAGCCCCTCAACAGAGGTTGTATCAATAAAGAACAGAAAACGATAACAAATCATTAATGTAGAAAAGAAAAAAATGATAATAATAATAATGTCAAAAAATGTAACATTAAATATGGATGTTTTTTTAATAGTCACATTTTTCAATTCTTGACTGATTATCTTTTCTTTTTTTTCCATACTACCAATAGGTTGTTCTTCATTTAAAATTAGTGTGTTTTTATTACCTCTCTTTATTACATCATTTTTTGGAGGATGAGAGCCATCATCAATGAGTGCTAATTGTCGAATGCAATAACCTAATTTAGGCTCTGTTGTTATTATTTTATGCTCTCCAATTTTCGCAAAAGCAGTGCGTAAATTTTTGATTGCGACCGTTAGTGAATTGTTAGTTACAATTTTTCCTTGCCAACATTCAGCTAATAAGACCTCTCTATATATCGTATTATTAGCTGACTCAGCAAGAAGAGTGAAAATTAAGGTCTCTGATCGAGAGGCTTTAATAAAAGCACCATCACTAATTCGCGTTATAGTTCTACGTGAAAAATCAATATCGAAACGCCCAAGACGTTTACAAGCGCCGTTTATTTCATCGGTCATTTTTATTCTTATCTATCAGTTTTAGCTATAAAACAATAGCTAAATTGTCATCAAACACACTATATCTAAACAGACAAAGTATCTTAGTATTTTATACAAAACCGTTAAATATGCAATTGTGAAATAAGTATAACCAGTATTAAATCTATAATGTCATGGTAATGTTTATTCTATTTGAACGGTTATCTATACATTATTATCTTAATTTTAAATGTGTGCCTATTTATGATACTAATCAGGTTTATTATTTGAAGTAATTAATTGTGATCAAAGTGAATTATAGAGTAGGGAAGTCAGCATTTTAAATTCATAGAATAGTTAAAGTCTAATTTTCAATGACCATATTGGATCTCAATCTTACCATGTTGCTCAACATATTCGCGCGTTGTCACCATGTAATCAAACGCAGATTCTGTTTCGCTAAACCGCAAGTTCATCAGTTTGCCGGTGGCATCATCAATGAAAACCAACAAACAACATTTGTCGCTGCGGCCTTCAAACCAATCATGATGTGAACCATCTATTTGAATTAACTCACCATAACAATCGCGACGATAACGAGGTTGATAGACGCAAGGCGCGGAACCCAAAGACCATCAGCGATCATCCATTGACGTAAAGTTTCTAATCCGATCTTAATACTGTGGCGTTCAATCAGTTTTTCACGTGCCAATGTGGGTCCGAAGTCTGCGTAATATTCGTGGATGAGATTTAAGCATTGAGATCGTATATCCGCATTAATTTTATTGCCTGGTGATTGTCCACGCCGCTGATGAACTAAACCAACAGCACCAAGATCTCGATAGCGTGTTATTAATCGTTGAACCTGACGAACGCTGACATTAAGAAGCTGTGCAGCATCTTTACGTTTGATTCGTTTTTCACAAACATCACGAATTGTACCTAAGCGAAATATCTCTTTTTCATTCATGGAAACCAACATATTTTGTTTAACTCAAATTGATCAGCAGATACTGATCACTATAGAAAAACAGGACATTTTAGCTTTGCAGAAAAGAGACACTTTACCTTGGGACCTACATCATTATTCCCCGATTAAAATGTCTCCTTTTAAGATAGTTCATTGTGGTAAAAATGGGTTATAGAGTAGGGAAGTTAGGGCTTTTTTCTGGGTGAACTAACACTGGATTTATTTCTTCAAGTTGACGGATTGCCCGTTGTTGGGCTGTACGTTTAGGGGCGCTTTTACTGCGACTACGCTTTTGTTGTTGGTCATATTGTTGCTGTTTTGCT
>NZ_NPIB01000069.1 GCF_002849605.1 Photobacterium carnosum | reverse complement strand
GCCGAAGCAGAACGAGATACACTCAAATATATATTGCAGCATTACAATACCAAACGGGGCCATAGTTATAACAACTATTTATCACCAGTGATGATGGAAGCCGCCGCTTAATTTAAACACCTATAAAGGTGTACAGTTTTACTTGACCACTACAATAAGTAACAGTACAATAAATGCAAATAATGTGATTTTCATAAACTAACCTATTTATATTAGGGCGTGTTGATCTTTGTGGTATGAAAAACAAACAGCATGAAGATAAGGTATAATTGAATTCGCCAGAAAACTTTACACCGAACCTACATGCCAAGATTAATGTTAACAGACGGGACATGGGATGTCTTATCAAAAGTAATGTACTTAAGTGGTCGAATTTATAATAAGCCCAACCATAGAAAAACGCTCGAAGGCATACTGTATAAGATGCGCACAGGTATTCCATGGCGAGATTTACCTTCTGATTTTGGCCGTTGGAGTGCTATCTACAGACGGTTTAATTTATGGTCCAAAAAAGGGATTTTGAATGAACTGTTTCGCGCATTATCTCGTGATGCGGACATGGATTGGGTCTTCATTGATGGCAGTATTGTCAGGGCTCATCAACATAGTTGCGGTGCAAGAACTGCTGACAATGAATCAATTGGAAAGAGCCGAGGTGGAAATTCTACGAAAATTCATCTTGCAGTCGATAGCGGAGGGTTGCCTGTTTATTATGAATTATCCTGTGGAAATACGCATGATATCGTCCATGCAGAGTCACTCGTAGCTAATTGCCCAACAAGTAATATGGTTGTCGCAGATAAAGGCTACGACAGTGAAAAACTGAGAGCGTTTGTTCGTGATAATAACGCTACACCCGTTATTCCACGTAAGGGCAACAGTTTAGTAGGCAATGAAGATATTGACTGGTGCATGTACAAATATCGGCACTTGGTTGAGAATGCATTTGGCCGTATTAAGCAATATAGAGGGATAGCCACGCGGTATGAAAAGCTTGAACGAAATTATCATTCAATGCTCGCTTTAGCATTTACTATGATGTGGCTACCAATGTGGGCTGATTGATATATGTACTACAAAGATCAACAGCCCCTAG
>NZ_NPIB01000068.1 GCF_002849605.1 Photobacterium carnosum | reverse complement strand
TTAAATAAAGGCTACACAATACAAGAAGCATGTAATGCTGTTGGTGTCGGATATACAGCAATGAGTCGCTGGGTTGCTCAGCTAAAGCAAGAACATGGTGGAATCACACCAAGTTCGAAGGCAATGACGCCAGAACAAAAACGTATTCAAGAGCTCGAAGCAAAAATCAAACAGATTGAGTGGGAGAACGATATTCTAAAAAAAGCTTCCGCTCTTTTAATGCAGGACAGCATCAAACGATAGATTTGATCGCGGCATTATCAAAAGAGCCTCATTCAATAAAACCACTATGTAAGCTATTTGAAATACCTCGTAGTAGCTATCATTATCGACTTAAATATCGAGGAATAATAACGCCTGAGCAGGCATTGCTACGTCAGAAAGTCGTTGATATTCATAGTCGTAGCAGAGGCTCTGCTGGCGCAAGAACAATAGCAGGTCAACTTAGTCAACAGGGTGAAAATGTTGGCCGATATAAAGCTGCTAGCTTAATGAAAGAGCTCGGTATTGTGAGTAAACAACCGAATAAACATAAATATAAAATATCTGAAGATGTCTCTAAAATAGCCCCAAATTTATTAAGTAGAAAATTTAATGTTAATGCGTCGAATCAAGTTTGGTGTGGCGATGTGACATACGTTTGGGCTGGCAATAAATGGTTGTATTTAGCCGTTGTTATGGACTTATTTGCTCGAAGAATTGTGGGCTGGGCGTGCTCAGATAGCCCAAATAGTGATTTAACCTGTGCAGCACTTCGAATAGCTTACGAAAGCCGTGGGCGACCACAAAATGTGATGTTTCATTCAGACCAAGGCTGTCATTATACGAGTCTTCAATTCAGACAAACATTATGGAAATATCAACTAACACAAAGCATGAGTCGACGTGGAAATTGTTGGGATAATGCCCCAATGGAACGATTTTTTAGAAGTTTCAAAACAGAGTGGATGCCAAAAGAGTGCTATAACAATTATGCCGAAGCAGAACGAGATACACTCAAATATATATTGCAGCATTACAATACCAAACGGGGCCATAGTTATAACAACTATTTATCACCAGTGATGATGGAAGCCGCCGCTTAATTTAAACACCTATAAA
>NZ_NPIB01000067.1 GCF_002849605.1 Photobacterium carnosum | reverse complement strand
TTACTTATCGAAGTGAATAACCGTACGGATACTCTTACCTTCGTGTAGTAGCTCAAAAGACTTGTTGATGTCTTCTAGACCCATGTTAAATGAGATGAAATCGTCAAGTTTAAACTCACCAGCCATGTAACGGTCAACGATACCTGGAAGCTCTGAACGGCCTTTAACACCACCGAATGCAGAACCACGCCATACACGACCAGTCACAAGTTGGAATGGACGGGTTGAGATCTCTTGACCCGCACCAGCAACACCAATAATTACTGACTCGCCCCAACCTTTGTGACAACACTCAAGTGCTGAACGCATAACATTAACGTTACCGATACACTCAAATGAGTAATCAACGCCGCCGTCAGTCATTTCAACAATGACTTCTTGAATTGGCTTGTCAAATTTCATTGGGTTGATGCATTCAGTTGCACCTAGTTTCATTGCTAGGTCAAACTTACTTTCGTTGATATCAATCGCAATAATACGGCTAGCTTTAGCCATAGTACCGCCGATGATTGCTGCAAGACCGATACCGCCAAGACCAAAGACAGCGATAGTGTCGCCTTCTTCAACTTTAGCCGTGTTAAGTACTGCGCCCATGCCGGTTGTTACGCCACAACCAAGTAGACAGACTTCTTCAAGTGGTGCTTCTTTGCTGATTTTAGCTAGAGAGATTTCTGGAAGTACAGTGTACTCAGAGAACGTAGAGCAACCCATGTAATGGAAGATAGGCTGACCGTCTTTGTAGAAACGGGTAGTGCCGTCTGGCATTAGGCCTTTACCTTGTGTTTCACGTACTGCCTGACAAAGGTTAGTTTTGCCAGATAGGCAGTATTTACACTTGCCACACTCAGCAGTGTAAAGAGGGATAACGTGATCGCCAACTTCAACACTTGTTACGCCTTCGCCGATCATTTCAACGATACCGCCACCTTCGTGACCAAGGATCGCAGGGAAGATACCTTCTGGATCGTCGCCTGATAATGTGAATGCATCAGTGTGACATACGCCAGTTGCAACGATGCGAACTAATACTTCACCAGCACGAGGTAACATTACATCAATTTCTTCAACAGAAAGAGGTTGTTTAGGACCCCATGCGATAGCAGCTTTTGATTTGATAAATTT
>NZ_NPIB01000066.1 GCF_002849605.1 Photobacterium carnosum | reverse complement strand
GGATAAAAAAGCATAACCGGTTGTTCTGAAACCTTTTAACAATCTAAAAGCGGGTTTAGCATAACTGCTTCGAAGATCTCTAAATTCCGCTAAAGCATATCTAACCCACGTGTCTAAATTACTAAGAAGTGGCAAAGCATCTTTATATACTTCAATGTTTATATAAGGAGAATCAGCTTCATCAACAATTCTGAATTTAGTAAACATAACAAACATTCCTCTATTTAATCCAGATTTACTACGTCTTCCAAAATGAAGTCCCATTAACTTTTCATAAGTTCTTTGAATATCATCTTCAAAGCGATTATTTGCAGTCGGTTTATAGTTGCTCAAATCTTTAAGTTGTTCAAAAGAAAATCTAACTGTCTGATCTCCCTTATCACGCATACGAGAAATAATTGAAAAAAATAGATTCATTTCAATAGGGGTGAATTTACGTAACGGAATGGTATTAAGTTCAGGATCATATTTTATAAGTTCATTGCTCATAATCACACCTCCACAACTATTATATAAAATCAACGATTGTTTATCAACGATCACCATTAAAAACCTCGTTGATAAACAGACAAAACCTCGTTGATAAACAGACAAAACCTCGTTGATAAACAGACAAAACCTCGTTGATAAACAGACAAAACCTCGTTGATAAACTTCTATAAGCCTTGGGAGAGTAAGGCTCAAGAGGGGTCTAAAAGAGGTCTAAAAGAGGTTTATAAAAGAGGTATATAAGAGGCACCACTGTACGAGATACAAACCTAAAACAAAAAAACACAAAGGAGTGAGCCAAAAAACGGCTCACATTAACCTCCAGTCGCACAGCTCCTTGCGCCTCACGCTGTTCGTTGCTTAAAAGGTGTGGCAAGCCACATTAATTCGGGCGCTGACGCCCCGAACCCCGTCCAAGCTGAGCCAGCTTGACTGCTTTTTCACTCGCCGTTAGGCAGGAAAGCAAAGTTTTGTAGAAACTTTGGCTTTCGCCAATTCAGTGTTAAGACTGGTTTAGAGCTGTCAATTCCTTATGCTCCCACGCTTTGCTCGTCCGCTACCATTGACAGCAAATAGTTAGATTTTCTAAAACTTGATAAAGATTTAACTGCTATGTCCCTTTTTAAGGGCCTTATTTTTTGTTCTCAGCGATTTTAAGGCTATTT
>NZ_NPIB01000065.1 GCF_002849605.1 Photobacterium carnosum | reverse complement strand
ACCAGAAGTAGATAGCTTAACCTTCGGGAGGGCGTTTACCACGGTGTGGTTCATGACTGGGGTGAAGTCGTAACAAGGTAGCCCTAGGGGAACCTGGGGCTGGATCACCTCCTTACCTAAAGACTTAACTTGTTTTATGCAGTGTCCACACAGATTGCTTGGTCGAAATGTAAAAGAGCCGACGTAAGTTGCCCAACAACTTGCGTTATGAACATTGTCCCGTTCGTCTAGAGGCCTAGGACACCGCCCTTTCACGGCGGTAACAGGGGTTCGACTCCCCTACGGGACGCCACTTCTCTTTTCTTTTTATAAAAAAAGAGATAGTGACAATGGGTCGTTAGCTCAGTTGGTAGAGCAGTTGACTTTTAATCAATTGGTCGCAGGTTCGAATCCTGCACGACCCACCATTTCCTTTCCACGAAGGAAAGCTAGTTTGAGATTACTTTTTAAAGTAATAACAAATAGCAACTATCGTGGGCGATTAGCTCAGTTGGGAGAGCACCTCCCTTACAAGGAGGGGGTCACTGGTTCGAGCCCGGTATCGCCCACCACTTTCTCTTTTAGAGAACTTCTCCTAAAGAAGTAAAACTTTAAGGGGCTATAGCTCAGCTGGGAGAGCGCTTCGCTGGCAGCGAAGAGGTCTGCGGTTCGATCCCGCATAGCTCCACCACTTTCTAAATGCATTCGTAAGAGTGTGATTAAAAAGTGGTTTTCAATAGAAAATTGCATGCTCTTTAACAATCTGGAAAGCTGACTAGTAAATTTAATCGAAAGATTAATTTTAAAAAAATGTTTTTATTGTTTCTTGTAAAAGAAGGATAAAAAAGAGTTCTCAAAACATACACATTCAAGTGTCTGTGTTTGCTTTTACTTTTTAAAGTGAAGACAAATAAATGAGTCCGG
Organism: Photobacterium carnosum; assembly: GCF_002849605.1. GTDB lineage: Bacteria > Pseudomonadota > Gammaproteobacteria > Enterobacterales > Vibrionaceae > Photobacterium > Photobacterium carnosum. The sequence goes on along the minus strand of NZ_NPIB01000065.1, from coordinate 313 downwards.
CGAAAAACCAATGTTTAATATTTTCTTGATCGGATTATTAAACGCAAACCTTGGTTGTTTGAACATACAAGACCTCTTGGGGTTGTATGGTTAAGTGACTAAGCGTACACGGTGGATGCCTTGGCAGTCAGAGGCGATGAAGGACGTATTAACTTGCGATAAGCCCAGATTAGGCAGTAAAAGCCACTTGAGTCTGGGATTTCCGAATGGGGAAACCCACTTGCATAAGCAAGTATCATTAACTGAATACATAGGTTAATGAGGCAAACCGGGGGAACTGAAACATCTAAGTACCCCGAGGAAGAGAAATCAA
>NZ_NPIB01000064.1 GCF_002849605.1 Photobacterium carnosum | reverse complement strand
TGTTGTGGCTTAATGAACTTGTACACCTAAATAGGATAAAATACTCTTAATATCAAAATGGTGTACATAATGAAAAAAGCTCGAACAACTTATTCAGTCGCATTCAAACACGATGCTGCTAATTTAGTCCTAAATAAAGGCTACACAATACAAGAAGCATGCAATGCTGTTGGTGTCGGATACACAGCAATGAGTCGCTGGGTTGCTCAGCTAAAGCAAGAACATGGTGGAATAACACCAACGTCAAAAGCCATGACACCAGAACAAAAACGTATTCAAGAGCTCGAAGCAAAAATTAAACAGATTGAGTGGGAGAACGATATTCTAAAAAAAGCTTCCGCTCTTTTAATGCAGGACAGCATCAAACGATAGATTTGATTGCAGCATTATCAAAAGAGCCTCATTCAATAAAGCCACTATGTAAGCTATTTAGAATACCTCGTAGTAGCTACCACTATCGACTTAAAAATCGCGGTATTGTTACGCCTGAAAAAGCATTGCTTCGTCAAAAAGTTGTTGATATTCATAGTCGTAGTAGAGGCTCTGCGGGTGCAAGGACAATAGCGGGTCAGCTTACTCAAGAAGGTGAAAATATTGGTCGTTATAAAGCTGCTAGCTTAATGAAAGAGCTTGGTATTATAAGTAAACAGCCGAATAAACATAAATATAAAATATCTGAAGATGTCTCAAAAATAGCCCCGAACTTATTAAATAGAAAATTTAATGTTAAAGCATCAAATCAAGTTTGGTGCGGCGATGTGACATACGTTTGGGCGGGTAATAAATGGTTATATTTAGCCGTTGTTATGGACTTATTTGCTCGAAGAATTGTGGGCTGGGCGTGTTCAGATAGTCCAAATAGTGATTTAACCTGTGCCGCACTTCGAATAGCTTATGAAAGTCGTGGTCGACCACAAAATGTGATGTTTCATTCAGATCAAGGTTGCCACTACACCAGCCTTCAATTCAGGCAGGCATTATGGAAATACCAAATAACTCAAAGTATGAGTCGACGTGGAAATTGTTGGGATAATGCCCCAATGGAACGATTTTTTAGAAGTTTCAAAACGGAGTGGATGCCCAAAGAGTGCTATAACAGTTATGAAGAAGCGGAAAGGGACACGCTCAAATATATATTGCAGCATTACAACACTAAGCGGGGCCATAGTTATAACAACTATTTACCGCCAGTGGTGATGGAAGCAGCCGCTTAATTTAAACACCTATAAAGGTGTACAGTTTTACTTGACCACTTCA
>NZ_NPIB01000063.1 GCF_002849605.1 Photobacterium carnosum | reverse complement strand
GCCGCTTACCGGATACCTGTCCGCCTTTCTCCCTTCGGGAAGCGTGGCGCTTTCTCATAGCTCACGCTGTAGGTATCTCAGTTCGGTGTAGGTCGTTCGCTCCAAGCTGGGCTGTGTGCACGAACCCCCCGTTCAGCCCGACCGCTGCGCCTTATCCGGTAACTATCGTCTTGAGTCCAACCCGGTAAGACACGACTTATCGCCACTGGCAGCAGCCACTGGTAACAGGATTAGCAGAGCGAGGTATGTAGGCGGTGCTACAGAGTTCTTGAAGTGGTGGCCTAACTACGGCTACACTAGAAGAACAGTATTTGGTATCTGCGCTCTGCTGAAGCCAGTTACCTTCGGAAAAAGAGTTGGTAGCTCTTGATCCGGCAAACAAACCACCGCTGGTAGCGGTGGTTTTTTTGTTTGCAAGCAGCAGATTACGCGCAGAAAAAAAGGATCTCAAGAAGATCCTTTGATCTTTTCTACGGGGTCTGACGCTCAGTGGAACGAAAACTCACGTTAAGGGATTTTGGTCATGAGATTATCAAAAAGGATCTTCACCTAGATCCTTTTAAATTAAAAATGAAGTTTTAAATCAATCTAAAGTATATATGAGTAAACTTGGTCTGACAGTTATTATTTACCCACCACTTTGGTAATTTCGCCTTTCACGTAATGCACAAATTCTTCCAGCTGATCCGCACGGCTGGCCAGACGATCTTCTTCCTGGCCCAGATACGCCTGACGCGCTTCCAGAATCACCGGCTGATACTGCGCCGGCAGACGTTCCATGGCCCAATCCGCCGCCACATCTTTCGGCGCAATTTTGCCGGTCACCGCGCTATACCAAATACGGCTCAGGGTCAGCACCACGTTGCGTTCATCACCCGCCCAATCCGGCGGGCTGTTCCACAGGGTCAGGGTTTCGTTCAGCGCTTCAAACAGGTCCTGTTCCGGCACCGGATCAAACAGTTCTTCCGCTGCCGGACCAACCAGCGCCACGCTATGTTCACGCGCTTTGGTCAGCAGAATGGCCAGATCGATATCAATGGTCGCCGGTTCAAAAATGCCGGCCAGAATATCGTTACGCTGCCATTCGCCAAACTGCAGCTCACGTTTCGCCGGATAACGCCACGGAATAATGTCATCATGCACCACGATGGTCACTTCCACCGCACGCAGAATTTCGCTTTCACCCGGGCTGGCGCTGGTCTCCCGCAGTACGTTGATCAGCGAACGACGTATGCTTTCATCTATCCGCACGGTCCCGGTCACTCCAAGTGCAATACCGTCATACGTTCTCCGTTTTCCTCCTATCTCGTGCCCCTACTGTTCACTGACATTCCC
>NZ_NPIB01000061.1 GCF_002849605.1 Photobacterium carnosum | reverse complement strand
ACCTTTACGTCCCTTGATAGCCTGAGATTCACGGAATTTTTCAGGTGTAAAGTGTCGGTATGTCCAATTCGCAATCGATTTAGCTATCGCCTTAACTTCTGATACAGGAAGTGGAACAGTAAATTGACTATTTAAGGACTCTACCTCGGCATAGACAGCTTCATTCCATGAACGCTTATAGTTAGGCTGCCAATATTCACGGATCGTCTTATATGACCATTTACGGACGTTTTCGAACAAGTCACAATTACGACCAAGACCAACAGCCTGATGACCTCGTAACGGATGACCTCGCAGATCAAGATAATCAGCTAACTCATCTAATGTGTATTCATATTCCGTCCATACCTTATTCTGCCAATGTGGATGCTTCGGATTTTTTGTTAATAATCCTGCATACCCACGATCAGCACCTAATCGTTCAATCATGGCGGATTGAATCGCTGCGGCATACTGAATAGGTTTTAAGTTCGCAATATCTGACGTACAGAATGGGATTTTTAGGCGATAAACAATATGAGCATGACCGTTCTCTGGATTTTTACTTGTCCAGTATGGCGCGGGGAGATTTTTATCGTACCAAGCATAAACAGCACCATTCCTATCAATGTCAAAGATTAGATACATGACCATCTTTGGTCGATTGATTTGAATGTACTTTCTTTTTATTGCGTTTTGCCTAGGGCGAATATAAGTAACCCCTAGTTCATCCGTACAATAAGGCTTATAAGGTAACGTATTGATAAACAGATCTTCAAGATCCAGTTTAAAACGGTTTGAATGCTTAATATTCACGCATAACCGCACTTATGGCGGTTATCTAATAATTGTGTTTGAAGTGGCATCTGATATAATTCCCTAAGAGATCATTATCCCTGTGATAGTTTTCGTAAGCCCTGAATTCTCATTCCTTTCCGCCAAGTTAGAAGATGAGATTCGGGGCTTTGTCCTTTCTGAAACCTATCATACGCTATCATATTTAAAGTTCAAAATTTCTCTATATAAATCATTTAGTTGGATCTGTTTTTTTTGTTAAAAACTAACAAAATCATAATTCCATAAATATCAATACATTAACTAATTCTCTTACTCTTTCTTCCCTTCAAATATGTGACGAATATCTACTTATCAACCAACTCATAATATTGAATCCAATATTCTCATAACAAAAAATGACGAGTACGGACAATTCCGTACAAACAGATACAATAAAGGCCGCCTAAGCGACCTCTTAAATTGTTAGTATTTAACATCAAATCTATTTATGCGCACTAAAAACCGTGAATAATCATTTAGTGTTAAACTTAATTATCTCAAGTATTAAATTAGCGCCATATTTATCACATAAGTTATTTATAAATTCAGGCTCGACACTTTTTATA
>NZ_NPIB01000060.1 GCF_002849605.1 Photobacterium carnosum | reverse complement strand
TGACGCATGTTCTGACGGAAGATGATCGCTTCGCGGTTCACTTCGTTAGTTAGCGATAAACCACTTTCGCCTTTCATCATGTTCGCTGCAATATCGTTAGACGCACAGATTGCGTAAAGTGGCGATGTTGAAGTGTGCATCATGTAAGCTTGGTTGAAACGGTCAAAGTTGATCGCGTTCTCACCGTTACGTACGTGAATGTATGATGCTTGAGACAATGCATTCAATAACTTGTGTGTTGAGTGAGTTGCAAATACTGTAGGACCAGTATGGTCTTTAGCATCGCCACGCATTGCGTAGTGACCCTTGTAGATAGGGTTAAAACGTGCGTAACCGAACCAAGCTTCATCCATGTGAATACGGCTAGAGCTTTCGCCTAGTAGCGCTTCAGTCACTTCTGAGTGGTAACATAAACCGTCATAAGTACAGTTAGTTACTACTGCGTAGCTTGCTTTTTTCTCGTCAGCGTTGAAAGGAATGCCCGCATTTTTAGCTTTAAGTGCGATGCCTTCTTTGCTCATTTGAACTTTGCTGATCGGACCGATGATACCGTAACAGTTACGGCTAGGTACCATGTAGATTGGACGTGCGCCCGTAAGGATCAGACCTTGTTCAATTGATTTGTGACAGTTACGGTCACAAATAGCGATATCGTCGTCTTTCATACATGCTTGCATGATAGTACGGTTTGAACCAGATGTACCTACGATACCAGAGTAAGACTGGTGAGCACCGAAGATCTTAGCTGCTTCAACTTCTGAATCTTTAAATGCGCCACTGTGGTCAAGTAATGAACCTAGTGCAGCACGTTCGATACCCATATCGGTACGGAACAAGTTTTCGCCGAAGAATTCAAAGAATTGGTTACCAGCAGGGGTCTTAGTAAAACCGATACCACCTTGGTGACCAGGCGCAGACCATGAGTACTCATGGATGTCGTTGTAGTGCATCATCGCTTTCATGAACGGTGGTAGCACTTGTGCACGGTAACGACGCATTGAAGCAACGATACGGCCAGCAACGAAGTCAGCAGTGTCTTCTAGTACTGAGTAACACTCATCAACACGTTCCATTAACTGGCGGTTGTTAAGGATAGACGTACGAGCACGCTCTGCTAGTAGAAATACAGGCACTTCAGATTGACGAGCTTGAAGTGTGCTTAGTAGCTCAACTTCTTCGTTAGAATTAACGATTTGCTCTTCAGTTTTTTCAAGTGCTAATACTAGGCTATCAATTTGAGTTGATAGAATAACCGCACGCGCATCTTCATAAGAAGTGGCTGTAATAATTTCGATAGAGCGGTTTTGTAGTTCAGCAACAAGCGACTTAGTTGCGCGGTCTGCAAAGCTGTTTGGAGTAATATTTTGGTGCTCGATAACGAGAGCACGCATTTTATTTGTACTACTATTATTGTTCATAATAACGCCTGAATAAAATGGTGGATAACAGGTGTGTTTTAACCCGACATAATGATTATGAAGAACTAAAAGGCCTGACCGAATATTTTAGATAGGGAATAAATAATGCTGTTCATTAATATCACTATTAATTGTGAGCGTATTTATTATTTATTCCCATTTCCGTTCTAGTTAGTTATTAATAAATTGCTTTAGTATCGAATTTATTAAATCTTTAAAATTAGTTTGCTTTCACTTCTGGCTTAGTATCACGTGCGGCGATGAAGCCGTAGAAGATATAACCAAGCA
>NZ_NPIB01000006.1 GCF_002849605.1 Photobacterium carnosum | reverse complement strand
TACAACGTTGATAGGTCAGGTGTGTAAGTGCTGCGAGGCATTGAGCTAACTGATACTAATTGCCCGTGAGGCTTAACCATACAACACCCAAGGGGTTTTTCTTCTCTAAAGAGAAGAGACGGACTCTACAAACGCTTGAATGAGTGTGAGAACAACTAGTCAGATTTTTTCCAGATTGCTATTTATTGCCATAAGGCGATAAATAAAACAGAATTTGCTTGGCGACCATAGCGTTATGGACCCACCTGATCCCATGCCGAACTCAGTAGTGAAACGTAATAGCGCCGATGGTAGTGTGGGGTCTCCCCATGTGAGAGTAGGACATCGCCAGGCTTCAAATTTATATTATTGTTATTTATTAACAGTAATAGACACAGAATTTACTTAGCGACCATAGCGCAACGGTACCACCTGATCCCATGCCGAACTCAGAAGTGAAACGTTGTAGCGCCGATGGTAGTGTGGGGTCTCCCCATGTGAGAGTAGGACATTGCTAAGTTTCAAATTGCTTAATTGCTGAATAGACACTGCGGAGTGGTAGTTCAGTTGGTTAGAATACCGGCCTGTCACGCCGGGGGTCGCGGGTTCGAATCCCGTCCACTCCGCCATTTTTAGAAAGAAACCTGAATCTAACGATTCAGGTTTTTTTTCGTCTGTAGGAAATAGTAACGATAGCGAGGTAGTTCAGTTGATTAACTTTCTATTGGGAAGCTTAGCGGCCTATCACGCCGAGGGTCGTGCTGATGTTCGGAATGGTAAATCCCGTCTACTTCACATTTTTAGAAAGAAACCTGACTCTAACGATTCAGGTTTTTTTTCGTCTGTAGAAAATAGTAACGATAGCGTGGTAGTTCAGTTGGTTAACTTTCTATTGGGAAGCTTAGCGGCCTATCATGCCGAGGGTCGTGATGATATTCGGAATGGTAAATCCCGTCCACTTCACATTTTTAGAAAGAAGCCTGAATCTAACGATTCAGGTTTTTTTTCGTCTGTAGGAAATAGTAACGATAGCGAGGTAGTTCAGTTGATTAACTTTCTATTGGGAAGCTTAGCGGCCTATCATGCCGAGGGTCGTACTGATGTTCGGAATGGTAAATCCCGTCCACTTCACATTTTTAGAAAGAAACCTGAATCTAACTATTCGGTTTTTTTCGTCTGTAGGAAATGGTAACGATAGTGTGGTAGTTCAGTTGGTTAACTTTCTATTGGGAAGCTTAGCGGCCAGTCACGACTATTATTTGATGGAAAATGGCCGCGCTGATGCTCTGGTTGTAATGCTAGCTATGGTAAATCCCGTTCACTTCACCTTTTTAGAAAGAAACCTGAATCTAACGATTCAGGTTTTTTTTCGTCTGTAGAAAACTACTTTAATTCATAGAGACCGGTGTGAAAAATTTCACGTTGCTGTTGGTCACTAATATCTCGACGATGTGACCGATAACGTGAAATAAAATAAGTAATAGCGACAGAGAAAAGGGCGTAGGCAACCAGAAAAGTAATCGGAGAATGAATAATATTGGCTGAAAATACCCAAATAACACCCGTAACAGTAATTGCTAATTTAGTCAGTACGGCGACAACTAAAAAACTCATTGTATATTGTGGTCGACGGATGGCTTGGTAAGCAATGAAGTAGCTACAACTGACAGCGATAATCGCTAGTGTAAATCCAACTGAGAATGAATGAAAATGTTCACTAAATAAAATAGCTAGCGCAATCATGGTGATAGCAATGATGGCATTTTTCATAATAACTCCTTACCTTACGCAGAAAGTTTTATTTGGTGAGATAAGGATGGACTTTAATTGGATAATTGTATGTGATGTGATGCATTTTTTGGTTAATTGATAACAGTAATGATGTAAAATGTGATTAATAATTGGTTATTGTTAACTGTGAGTTTGTGGGAATGTAACAAATAAAAGGGTAGCCAGAAGACTACCCTGTGGCAAAGATCATAACAACTGATCTGCACAATGTAACAGCTATAAGGCGTGTTACTAGGACTTAGCAATGAAAATAACTAACTGTTATATCGCAAGAAATTGCTTAAATTGTAATAAAACAGCTTCTGCTTGAGTTTGATCTTCCATTTCTACAAATAAACGCAGTAAAGGCTCTGTGCCAGAGAAACGTGCAATCGCCCAGCCACCATTTTTAAAGTAAACCTTGGCGCCATCGGCATAGCTGACTTTTTCGATTTCATAATCAAATTCAGGCAGTGATTTTTCGATATAAATTTTATTATAAAGACGCTCACGCTCTGCGGCTTTAAAGGTACAGTCACCTTCGGCGGTATAGGCATAACCAAAACGGCCATAAATTTCATCTAGTAACTCAGATAATTTTTTACCGGTTGAGCTGATCATTTCAACGAGTAAGCTTGATGCGAAGATGCCATCTTTACCCTTTATGTGACCACGAATAGTGAGGCCCCCAGAGCTTTCACCGCCAAGTAATGAGTCATCGGCTTCCATTTGAGAACTGATATGTTTAAAGCCAACCGGTACTTCAAATGATTTTTCACCATAAGCCGCAGCGACTTTATCAAGTAAATGGGTGGTGGCGATATTACGTACCACTGAACCTTTCCAGCCTTTGTATTCTAATAAGTAGTAATACAGCAGCAATAGCACTTCATTTGGATGAATAAAGTTACCTTTTTCATCAATGATGCCTAAACGGTCAGCATCGCCATCAGTACCGATACCAATGTCATAGCCTTCTTGAGCGACTAGGTGTTTAAGACGATAAAGTGTTGCTGCACTTGGTGATGGCATTAAGCCACCAAAGCCTGGATTTTCACCATCGTTGATAACATCAACATCACAACGACCGGTAATTAATACTGTCTGGAGGGCATTTTTTGCAACACCAAACATTGGATCAATAAGAACACGTAAGTTAGCTTGTTTAATGGCTTCTAAATCAAGTAAGGCAATAACCGAGTCAACAAACTCGTTCATTGGGTTGATGATTTCAATTAATTTATCATGTTGTGCTTGTTCAAAATCAACATGTTTAACATCAGCGGCAGTTAGAACCGCTACTTGTTGCTCAATTTTTTGAGTAATGATTTCATCAGCATCACGTCCGCCTTCGATAAAGACTTTAATGCCGTTATAGTCCGCAGGGTTATGCGAGGCCGTAATACAAGCAGAGTAAGTTGCACCTGTTTGTTTGGCTTTAAACATCACAATGGGTGTCGGCACAAAGCGATTGATAAAACTACATTTAATATTATTTCCCGCTAATACTTCAGCAAACCATGTCGCGGCTTTATCTGATAAAAAGCGACGGTCATAGCCGATAATAAAACCATTTTCTGTTACTGATTCTGTGATCATGATGTTAGCAATAGCTTGCGCTACTAAACGTACATTAGCTTGAGTAAACTCTTCACCAATAAAGGCACGCCAACCACCGGTTCCAAATTGAATCATGGAGGAACTCCTTTTTCTCTCGCAAAATAAAATGGGGAGTATATTGACTCCCCGAAAAGTGATTAGCCCATTACTACCGTAACAGTATTCACAGAGCCTTCAGCTTGAGGGACTATTGCGCCCTCTACTGATTGACCGTTGATCATAATAGATTTGATGCCTTTGCTAATATGATCTGGGTTAGTAACGTTAATATGGTACGTTGCCCCACGCCATTCACGCGTGACTTCAAATCCTGGCCATTCAGTTGGAATACATGGATTAATAGTTAAACCATCAAAGCCTGTTTGAATACCTAGAATAAAGTTAGTCACGGCAAAGTAAGCCCAACCAGACGTACCTGTTAACCATGGGTGGTTTGCTCGACCATGATCTTGGTGATCACGACCCATGATAAATTGCACGTAAGAATAGGGTTCAGCCAGACGCGTTTCAATCATGTCGTTTTGGTTGTATGGGTTGAGTGCATCATAGAATTTCATTGCACGGTCGCCACGACCTAGTTTTGCTTCTGCTACCCATGCCCAAGGGTTTGGATGTGAGAAGATAGCGCCATTTTCTTTAACACCTTGGTATACACGGGTTACGAAACCAATGTCGTCGTTAGGGGTTGAGAATGATGGTGCATTAAGGTGTAAGCCAAACTCTGAGTAAAGGTTTTCATCAACCGCATCCATTGCTTGTTCACCACGATCTTGTGATGCCATGCCAGATAGAACAGCAAGAGTATTTGACTCAAGATGAATACGACCTTCAGTTTGTTGTGCGGTGCCTATCTTGTCGCCATTTTTGGTTAAACCACGAATGTACCAGCCACCTTCGTCATCCCATAAATGGGTTTCACAGGCTTCACGAACATTGGCAGCCATTTCAGTGTATTTTTCAATATCGGCTGTTTTACCTTGGTATTTAGCCAGTTGAATAAATTCTTGTAGTGCCCAGAAGTGAAGGAACGATACCATTGCTGATTCACCGCCACCTAAGTTTAGGCAGTCGTTCCAATCGGCACGTAGACCTTTACAGATACCTGTTTGACCCACATATTTAGCGGAGAAATCAAGTGCTGCTTTCATGTGATCATAAACAGTTGCATCGCCACCATCAGCAAATGGGATCACTTCATCAAGGAAGCTTTCTTCGCCCGTTTCTGTCACATATTTACAGATAGTGGGTACTAGCCATAAGTGATCATCTGAACACGTATCATCAATACCGTGGATCTTATCGGCATCACTTGGGGTTGGAACAACCGTTGGTGATTTTGATGGTTTAACATCGGCCATTTCAGGATCGAACCAATCAGGATCAAATAGGTGTAAACCGTAACCTGCTTTAACTTGACCACGAAGCAGATCAACTAAGCGTTTACGTGTCATTGCTGGGTTTGAATGTGGTACTGAGATAGCATCTTGAGCGGTATCACGGTAACCAAGACCTGTACGGCCACCGACTTCGATAAATGAAGCAAAACGAGACCATACAACACATGTTTCAGCTTGATATAGCGTCCAAGTGTTGATCATGGTATCTAAGCCTTCGTTTGGCGAGGTAACCTTGAACTTGTTACAACGGCTTTCCCAGTGGTGTTTGATTTCAGCAAATGCAGCATCAACAACAGCGTTATCTTGGTATTTTTGACGTAGACGTTGGCCTTCGTTTTTACCAATACCTAGAATGTAGTTAAAGCGCACTTCTTCACCCGGTTGAAGGGTAAATTGCTTGTGCAGTGAACCACAATGGTTGTAACAGGTTTGCACGTGATTAGAACAATGGCCGTTTTCAACCGCGATTGGGTTTGACTCATCACGGTATGCACCAATGAAAGTATCACGTTGACCATCATAGCTATCAGGGTCGAAACTTGATGCTAAGTAGTAGTAACCTTCTTTAGTGTTAGTGTTGTAGTAAAGATCGTATTCAATCACACCATTTTGGTAAGAAGTGCCCGCAGAGTAAAGGCTCATCTGATGGTTTTGGTTATCAGATTGAATGTGGCTGAAAGAGAATTCAACAAAAGAGAATGCACTAATAGTACGCACTTCATCTGTGGTGTTTTTCAGGACAACATCCCAAATTTCAGCATCTTCACCAATTGGCACGAATAAGGTTTTCTGAGCTGAAATGCCATTGTATTCACACGCAAATTTTGAGTATGACAAGCCGTGACGCACTTCATATTTCGCTTCATCAAGACTTTTAGCGACTGGCTGCCATGAAATAGACCAGTAATCACCTGTCGCATCATCACGTAAATAAACATAGTGTCCTGGGCGATCAAATGTCGCGTTGGGACGGAATTTAGTAACGCGATTATATTCTGGTGACTTATAAAAAGAGTAACCACCTGCATTTTGTGAAATCACCGTACAGAACTTTTCGGTACCAAGGTAGTTCGTCCATGGTGCTGGGACATCAGGTCGAGTGATAACGTACTCTTTGTTGCTATTGTCAAAATAACCGTATTTCATTATTTCTAATCCTTAAAATATTCACTTTACTGTGTGCGTGGTTATTCACAGTGGCGGTAATTAATACCCGCCTTGTCTAGATAGTTAAGTTGACCTTTCAAGCGAGCTTTAAAGTCATCCCAGTTACGATGTTGTGGTTTGCTCCAGCAGATCTCCGATACCGCTAATAAGCGCGGATAAATCATATATTCAAATCGACTTTGGTTATTTATTAATTCTGACCAAAGTGCTGTTTGAATACCTAAAATGTGCTGTCGCTCAGAATTTTCCGCAGCGATCATGCTAAGTGGGTGATAATTGTAAACTTTATCCAGTGGTAATTTACCTGCCCAATCGACGCCTGCTTCATCTGCTGAGTAACCTTGGGCTAGATCGAGGTAGGTAGATTGTGCGGGTTGCATTACCACATCAAACCCATTTTTAACGCATTCAAGGCCTGCTTCTTCACTAAGCCAAGAATAAATTACGGTGTTTTTGCTGACTTTATTACCATGGGTCGCTTCTTCCCAACCCATCATCCGTTTGCCTTTTTCGCGTAATACTTGTTCAGCAAAACGTAATATATGCCCTTGGAGTTCCATGGGGTCGTGGTAGTTATTGTCGGCCATTAATTGTTGGCAAGCGGCACTGTCAGACCACACCCCTTTTGGTACTTCATCTGCGCCAATATGTACAAATGGGGCAGGGAATAGAGCACAAATTTCATCTAATACTGTTTGAATAAAGGTGTAAGTACCTGCCAATGCTGGTGATAAAACATTGTCAGGGTAGTTTTGAATGCTGCGATATACCGAATGATCATCAGGATCTTTTAATAGTTTAGGCAAGGATAAAATGGCGGCGCGGCAGTGACCGGGCATATCAATTTCAGGAATAATAGTGATACCGCGATCGCTGGCGTAAGCAATCACATCGCGAATGTCTTGCTTGGTATAGAAACCACCATAACGTTGATCAATATGACTAAATTGTGGGGCGATAATTTCATTAGGGCCACGCCATGCACCAATTTCTGTTAATTGAGGGTAGGCATCAATTTCAATACGCCAACCTTCATCATCAGTGAGATGCCAATGGAAAGTATTAAATTTATAACGCGCAAGATGATCTAATAGATGTTTAATACGATCGACGGGGTGAAAATGACGACCACAGTCAAGCATCATGCCACGATAGCCATAATGTGGCTGATCGGTGATTTCTACCATAGGCACGCAATAAGTCGCATTGGAGGTATGACTGGGACTGTTAGGTAACAATTGTAATAATGTTGAAGTCGCATGCACAAATCCTGTTGAGGAACTGGCTTGGATCCAAATATTATCGGTTTCGATCAATAACTGATAACCGTGTTCGATAATGTCATTACTGACTTGATAATGAATATTTCCCTGAGGGTGAATAGGCATTGTTTCATTAAAATGTTTTTTACATTCAGCACTTAACCAATTGATCGCCCCTTGTGCTAAAGCTGGCGGGGTTTCAATTGCGGTGGTTTGATTAAAAACGAATTCACCGTGAAGACGAGTTAACTGGTTAGGTTGTGGGATTAATGCAATATCACAACCGACGTTAGGTAATGGGGTACAGTAACGCTCGATCGACTCTTGATCTAAGTTAATCGCGGTGGTGTAAACTTTTAATGGCGTAATCTGATGCTGATCATTATCAAGTGCAATAAAGGCTTCACGAATACCATCATCATGAAGATTAAATGGCATGGTTTTCATGGTAAATTCAGTGTAAAAGTGCCCATTAGCCGCTAACGGCGGTAATTGTGATAGGCAACTGTAGCTACCTATTTGGCTAATATTACCCACAGATACGGAGGCCGGATCAATGCAGCGGCTTATAAAGAAATACAGTGACCATCCATGCAGTGCTTGGTCGGTTAAGTTATGTAAACTTAATGCATAGCGGCAATAGCCTTCATATTTTTCTATTACTGTAAAATCAAGACGATAAGTCATTTATACTTCCCTAACGTACAAATAAATTGTGATTGCTGCGCGTCATTGCAATGGCACCATCCATTGCATCACCCTGTGGTGTCGCTAGACGATGTTGCATTGGTGGGGTTAGCCATGCTTGAATACGTTCACCAATGCCTCCCATTAGGCAAATGTTGTGCGCGCCACGGAATATTAATGCTTGCATCCACATTTCAATATCAGCAGCTGTTTGTTGTAGCAGTGAGATAGCGAGTGGATCATTGCGTTCAGCAAAGCTAAAAATAGCCGGTGAAAATTGACCATAATCACAAGGTCGAGCTGTTTTTGACCAGCTAACAATGGCATCAATATCATGATCAAAATGGGTTAATACATGGTGGGCTAATTCTGTTTTTGGCACGATACCATCAACACTGAGTAGCACTTGTTGGATTAGGTGCAACCCCATCACGGCTCCACTACCTTGATCTGAAATAGGAAATTCACGTCCGCCGACAATATGTTGGTTGCCATTCAGCAGTAAAATGCCGCAAGAGCCAGTCCCTGCAATTAAAATCGCGCCATCTTTACCGCCCCAAGCCCCTAAACAAGCACCGTAAGCATCAGTATTTAATGTGATCGCGCCATAAGGGTGAGGTTGTTGCATGAAAGCATGCCAAGCTTGTTGTTGTTCCGCGCCAGCCAGTGCCAACCCGACAGACATCGTTGGATAATCAGCGGTAGTTAATTGTGCTTGTTGAGCTGCAAGGGTAATCGCTTGTTGAATTGATGCCATGGCGATGTCACTACCAAGCAAAATATTAGCGCTACCCGTTTTGGCTTCACTTAAAATATTGCCATCTAAATCACAAATACGAGCGCGACAAGAAGTGCCACCACCATCAATACCCACGAGATAACGATAAGGGAAATTAACCATGGTGACGTTCCTTAAATTGCAGCGTAGTAGCTAATAAATACCAACCACCATGAGGGATCCATTGCTCTCCCCAGCGCCAATTTTGTAACATGTCATCTTTTTGTGCTGCTGGATTAAAGGCAATATCTTGTTCGTTCTCAAAACCTGAAGTAATGCCATTACAAACACCGCCTTTAGCATTGCTAAAACCAAGCTGCGGAAGGTAATCGGGGTTATTGTGGCCATGTCCATCTAACATGCACATATCAAATGGATTTAAGCCTAAAATCCAATTCATCAATTGCTGACCATAGTGCATTAATTGTTGCTTTAATGCGGCATCAGTGAGGTGATCTTGTGCCATAAATGCCATGCTTGCTAAAGAGGCGATTCGAGCATTTTCACCTTGCCACCAATAGCCTGATTCATTGTTATGGGCGACAAAGAAAGCGGTTTGTTTATCGCCATCAACAGCCTTAGTGTATTGGCGTGGATAGCCAAACGGGTTGTTAACTTCAGCGGTTAACGTTAATTCAAAAGTAAGTGCATTCACCAGTATTGGGTGTAATTGTTGCTGCTGTTTTGTTTCCGGCTCTGCGGCTAAATATTGCATTAAGGCAATCGCAGGTAAGCCTGCTTCTGCGGTATGGAAATAAGGACGGCTACCATCAGCGGTTGCTGACCAGTAGTGGTTAATGTGTTGATCTGACATTTGACGTTGGCTTAAACGGTGCGCCCACTCACGCATCTCCGTTAAGTAACGATTCTGTAATGTAGTTCGGTAAAGCTCAACTGCGGCTAATAATGCGCAGTATTCATCAATGATATTTTCAGTACCATCATTGAGATAATTGATATTGTGTTGTTTTAAATGCCAATAGCCACGTTCTGCTGCTTGCAAATATGCCTCACTTTGTACGTTGTCATTATGGGGAATACGGCTACAAGACGGTAAGGTTGTTATTCGAGCGGCTGCGGCTAATGCTGCAATTGCAACGCCCCCACCTTGGCGGAAACCGGCTTGGTAGTCATCCGTTTTGACGCCATCTTGGGTTGCATAAGCGCAGATATCACGTTGTGTTGGCGACTTGCTCCATTTATCAAATACTGTCATATAGAAGAAACCGTCATCACTTTGCATACGCATTAAAAAGTCAGCGCCAAATAATGCTTCTTCTAATAAACGTACGCGGGTGAAATCGGCAACATCAGGTTGATCTTCTGCGATTTCATAAGCTTTGAGCATGTTCCAAACAATCATCGGTATCTGCTGGGGATTAAGATAATTGGCGTAAGAAAGATGACTTAAATATTTACTAACATCACCTGATGCATCATACCAACCGCCATGAACATCAACTTGAGTCTCGCTATTGAGTAATCGCGCTTGGCTGTCTGCGTGATCATAAATGCCGCTACAACGTTGTGATTTGAAATAATGTAGAACATCACTGAAAGTACGTTGCATTAATAGGCCTTCAGCAATGCTGAAAACCGTTGATTCAATATTGGTGTAACGAATGCGATATTCGCCTGCATCTTGGCAAGCAGAAAAATCAATCTGGTAAATATTGCCTGTATGCCATTGTGCGGTGGTGCCACATGCTGTTATTGGCAGTTGCATAATAGTTTGGTTAGTATGATTGCACACTAATTCGGCTTGACCTGATAGTGTTTGAGAGGTTGTTTGTAATAAAGCGTGCTTTGTATTAAAGCGTTCATAACCAAGGTGATTAATTAACAGCTGCATAAGGCCTCCAATGTCGCTAATAAGTGATGGCTCCTTGTGGGAACCATCACTGAACGGCTGGTGCGACAAATAACATGGAAATAAAAGTAAAAGTGTTATTAGTGCTTAATTTTGTAGCTTAAGTTTTATTGCTTAGTTTTCGTATAAGTAACAACGGACAAAGTGGTTGTCAGATAACTGCGTTATTTCAGGTAATTTTTCGCGACATTTCTCTGTTACCTGCATACAACGACCCGCAAACGGGCACCCAAAACTGTCAGGCGTCCATAATGGAATTTCACCTTTATTACCTTTAAGTTTGGTGTGAATTGATTTGCTTGGATCGGGTACCGCTGAAACTAATAACTGGGTGTATGGGTGTTGTGGGTTATGGATAATTTGTTCAGTATCACCCCATTCAACCATGTGACCGACATACATAACTGCAAGATCTTCAGCAATGTAACGTGCTGTTGCGATATCGTGTGTGATGTAAAGTAGCGCCATTTCACGCTCAAATTTCATCTCTTCCATCAGGTTAAGAACACCCGCACGAATGGAAACATCAAGCATTGAGGTTGGTTCATCAGCCAGTACTACTTCTGCGCCGACTGCGATATTACGGGCTAAGTTAACACGTTGGCGTTGACCACCAGAAAGCTGGTGGGGAAATTTTTCTGCTGTTGCTTTTGGCGGAATTAACCCCACTTGCTCAAGTAAGCTGTAAACGGTTTCTTCAAGCTCTTTTTTATTACCGGGTGAGACTTTATTGTGGATCAGTAATGGACGCGCAATATGGTGAAAAATAGTATGAGTAGGGTTTAAAGATCCAAACGGATCTTGCCATACCATTTGTACCCCTTGACGGTATTTCATTAGATCATCACGACTAGTAATGGTCTGAATATCACGTCCATAATAATCAATTTTACCGCCGCTAGGGGCGTACATTTTAGCAATCATTTTAGCGGTGGTTGATTTACCAGAGCCTGATTCGCCAACCACAGCTAAGCCACGGCTTTTGTACATTTTGAAAGACACATCGTTAATTGCACGCATCTTTGATTTTTTAAGTGAGTTACTGTTTACCGAAAAATCTTTAATTAGATTTATGCCTTCGATAATCGGTGTTCCAACAGGCTTGCTCATAGTGTCTCCTAAATACTGCCTATAAATGCGATGTGTTGCTGCTAATTACCTGTATTGGTAAATAGGTGGCAGTTTGATAAACGTCCTGGTTCAATCTGGCTTAACTGGGTTGGGGTGCTGAAACAGGCGGGGTGGGTTTTCCCACAGCGAGCTTGAAAACGACAACCTTGTGGTATTTCAAGTAAATTCAAAGGATTACCTGGGATACCTGTTAAGCGTGTTTTAGGGCCTGTTAATGGAGGGAATGAACTTCCCAAGCCTTCGGTATATGGGTGGAACGGTGTTTCAAGAATTTGCTTAGATGGTGCCACTTCAATTAATTCACCTGAGTACATGATGCCGATACGATCAGAGAACTCGACCATCAGTGATAAATCATGGGTGATAAATAAAATTGAGAAGCCAAACTCTTCTTTTAGTGCATAAATTTTTTGTAGAATTTCACGTTGTACGACTACGTCTAATGCTGTGGTTGGCTCATCCATGATGATCATCTTTGGATTAAGCGCTAGCGCAATGGCGATCACTAAACGTTGACGCATACCACCTGAGAATTGGTGCGGATAATCACGTAAACGGCTTGGGTGAATATCAACAATTTCTAATAATCCCTCAGCACGGCGAATAGCTTGCTTACGGTTCATATTGGTATGACGCATGATTACGTCACAAAATTGCTCTTCCATGGTTAATACGGGATTCAATGCGTTCATCGCGCTTTGGAATACCATTGACATTTCACTCCAACGGAAGGCTGACATTGCCATCTCCGTTTTCTTTAAAATATCGCCATGACCATCAAAAATCACTTCACCGCCGGTAATGAATGCTGGTGGCTTATGCAGGCGCATCAGGGAGAAAGCAATGGTTGATTTACCACAACCAGATTCACCAGCAAGACCAAAAATTTCACCTTTACCAATGTCAAAACTGACATTGTTAACCGCACGGACATCACCTGCGTCTGTAATATAATCAACACATAAATTACGAATTGAGATTTGTGGATCGGTCATTATTTAGTCCCGCCTTCTAGTACTGGTTGAGGAATAATATCAACCTGTTGTGCTTGTTTTGCTGTTTCTTTTGCAAGGTTTTTCCAACGGCGCATGCCTTTATGTGAACGTAACTGCGGGTTAGCTATTTCATCAACCGCAAAGTTCAACATAGCAAGGCCAATCGCGATAAATATCAGTGCGATACAAGGCGCTAATACTTCCCACCAAGCGCCGACTAACATTGAAGATGATGTTTGAACGTTGTATAGCATCACACCCCAGCTAATGCCGTTTGGATCACCAAGGCCTAAGAATGAAAGCGTTGCTTCTACGTTAATGGCGTACATGACTGAACCGATGAAGCTTGCACCCACGATAGAGATAAGGTTAGGTAAAATTTCAACAAAGATAATACGGCTTGATGATTCACCTAATACTTCAGCAGCTTTTACAAACTCTTTTTCTCTAATCGATAAGGTTTGAGCGCGTACTACACGAGCACCCCATGCCCAGGAGGTGACAGCAATAACAATGGCAATGGTCAGTGGTCCTGCTTGGCCAACGAAGGCTGCGATAACAAATAGAATCGGTAGCTGTGGCATTACCAACATAATGTTCATACATGCCGTGAGAATTTCATCAATACGGCCACCAAAGTAGCCCGCTGAAATACCGATAATCGTTGCTAAGAAACAGACTAATAGACCCGCACCAAAGCCAACAGCGAGTGAAGTACGTGCGCCATAAACAAGTTGAGACCAGATATCACGACCCATGCGTGATGTACCTAATACGTGATCGGCGTCTTTTGACATCAATAACGTACGATTATTAGTCGCTAAGTTTGTAGCAATCCAACCCTCTGGATTATCTTGTGCTGCTTTTACAATAAAAGCAGGGTATTCATGTGGATTGCCAGTTCTTTTATCTGGCTCATATTGTGTAATTAAGGGGGCAAATACAGCTGCTAGAATAAAGAGAATAATAATTCCGAGACCAAACATTGCTTTAGGGTTGCTAGAGAGTAATTTAAATAAGGCTTTCATGATTACTTGCCTCCTTTACGTAGACGAGGGTCTAACGCAACAATTAGGATGTCGGCCATAAAGTTAAAGAACAACATAAACATCGTCATAATCAGTAACTGACCTTGCAGTACTTGATAATCACGAGAATGGATAGCATTTAACATTACCGTTCCCAAACCTGGGTAGTTGAAAATCATTTCGATAATAAGCTGACCACCGATAGCCATACCTAGCGCCATAGATAATGCTGTCACACTTGGTAGCATTGCGTTACGTGCTGCGTAGTTGAATACCACCCGGTTTTCACTGAGGCCTTTTCCTTTAGCCATCGTGATGTAGTCTTCGTTTAACAGGTTAATCATGTTGTTACGCATACCAATTAGAAAGCCGCCAATTTGAATAATCGTGGCACAGAAAAGGGGTAGGGCTGCGTGATAAAGTATATCTTTATAGAATGCAAAACTGCTCCAGTCAGGAACAAGACCAGCAGTATATGCATTACCTGTTGGGAACCACTGTAAGCCAATTGCAAAGGTAAACATTACCAGCATTGCAATAACAACGGGCGGGACGGCTTGAATAACTAACATTCCTGGGGAGATAAAAGTATCGTAACTGCTGCCACGTTTCCACGCTGCAAAAATACCAAAAACTGAACCGACACAGAATGAAATAATAACGGCAGAACCCGCTAAAAATAGCGACCAACCAATTGCACCACCGAGTAAATCATTTACTGATAATGGGTAAAATTTAATTGAAGTACCAAGGTTCCACGTAAATACGTTTGCTATATACGTGTAGTATTGCTCATACCAAGGACCATCAACAAAACCTAATAGTTTCTGCATAGCAGCGATACGCTCAGGGGTAACCTGTGCGGTTGCGTTTGCGAACATCATGGTAACTGGGTCACCTGGCATCGCACGCGGAAGAATAAAGTTTAGCGTTGCCGCGAAAATTAGCGCGATAAAATAAAACGATAAACGACGTAAAAAGAATCCCATAACTCACACCTTACACATCCAGCTTGCCTTCCTGAGCTGAATTCAGGACGTAAAACCCCCTGACGCAAACGCCATACCTTTGATTGCAAAAAGGATTAGAGGGAAGAGGCGGTGCACAAGGCGTGCACCGCAAATTTAAGCAGAAATTATGCTTTTGGTTTTAGGTCTAGAACTTGAAGTAGACGCTCTTGAACACCAGCCCATACCATTGGACGGCCTTTAGGGTTCTTCTCGTTCCACCAACCAGTGAAGCGACCTTCATTGTATTGGAAGTTGTTAGCACCAGAAATGATTGGGATTGTTACTTGGTTCTCCGCAATGATTTTCTGAATGCTATGAGCAATCTTGATTTGCTCACCCTTATCAGCTGTTTTGTAGAAGCTGTCTAATAGCGAATCTAACTGTGCATTTTGGAAGTAATGCATAGCGAAACGTGGCATACCGTCACCTTTCTGTAGACGTGAGTTGTATGCACTGTCCCAGTATAAGTGTGGATCTGCACCGTGGAAGTAGTTAGTAAATGCTACATCGTAAGTGCCTTTTAGCATTGACTCGTTGTAAACAGCGAAATCAGGCGTACGTGCTTTAGCATTAATACCTGCTTCTTGAAGCTGCTCAACACCTAGCTGTACGGTGTTGTTAAAGTCAGTCCAACCGTTTGGTGATTGAACTTCAAGTTCAATTTTTTCACCTTTTGGTGACTCAACAAATCCGTCACCATCAAGGTCTTTAAAGCCCGCTTTGGTAAGAAGGTCTTTAGCGCCTTTGATGTTGTATGTATTGAAAGCTTTGTACTTATTATGTACCGCTTCGTCAGACCATGACTTGAAGCTATCACCTAGACCTGAAGCGTAATCGTTTGGTGTTCCCGCGCCGTAGAACGCGATGTCGATGATAGTTTGACGGTCAATTGCCATAGAGAATGCACGACGGAAATCAACATTATTGATGGCTTCGTTGTTACCCGCTTTTGGCGTTTTGTAGTTCAACATGAATGACATTGTGCCAGCAGCAGGATACCAGTATTTGTGGTTTGGATTTGCTGCAGCATAAGTGCTGTCGATATCAGGAATGAATGATGACGTCCAATCTAGCTCAGAATTGATGATCTTCGTTAGTAGTTGGTCGTTGTTTGCAATTTGAGGTACACGTAAACAATCAATGTCTAGATTTGCGTTATCCCAGTAGTTAGGGTTACGACATTGAACGTAAAGCTGAGGAGTAAATATCTCGATCTCTGTAAATGGACCAGTACCTACAGGGTTTTCGTTAGTGAACGTTGTAGGGTTCTTTACTTTGCTCCAAATATGCTTCGGAATAACAGGCACTTTAGATATTTCAAACGGTACGTTTGAGTTAGCTGCAGTTAGATCAAAGATAACCTTGTTACCATCTTGCTTAACTGATTTAACCCATTTGTTGATACCGATTTGGTCAAGTTCAGGCTTGTCTTTTACTAGCTCAAAAGAGTAAACAACATCTTCAGCTGTGAAGGCTTTACCGTCAGACCATTTCACGCCATCACGAATTTCAAATGTTACCTTCATTAGGTCATCAGACATGTAGTAGTCTTTTGCCAAACGCATAACAGGCTCGTTACCATGCATTTGGTTAAAGATAACCAATGGCTCATAAACGAACTCAGTTGTTGTACGAAGGTTTGTTGCTAAAAACGGGTTAAAGTTACGTACCATTGTAGGGTAAAAATCGGGCACGATTGTTAGCTGGCTTTTTTCTGATGCAGTAGCAACGGGTGCTGTAAAAGCGGTTGCTGCAGCAACGACTGCAAGTGCTAACTTAGTTTTGTTTATATTGGCAAGCATAGCTGTTCCTTACTCTTAGCTCTGTTTCACTAATGGAAATAAAAATGAGCTCCGTCATTGGAGCACTGTAAACCTACTTCACTGGAACTGAGTAACGCTGAACCATTGAATGGCCTTGTAGGTTCTCAGTGGCTTCAATATTGGCTGGATTGGTCTAATCGTCAACGTGGTCGCCCGTCAAAAACGTTAAAATTAATATATTTACCGTCAAAAACGTTAATTTTGCTGTTTTATATGATTGAGTATTTAGTAAATAGCGTGCTAAGTATCACAGATGAGAGGTGTTGTTACATTTCAAATGCTAGCGCTTACTATCTTTATATCCCTGTTTATATTGGTATTTCTTTCTGTAAAGAATAAGGTGTGATGTAACGCATATGATATTTTATGCTTATTTTTATGCGTAAAATTTGACGTGTTAGTTTGTTGTGATTCGGTTCTCATAAACTAAAAAAAATTATTCTGAGAGCTAAATAAAGGTATTTTTTGATGAATGTGATTCAATTTTAACCATTAATGAGAGTGTGACATTGATCATTTATACGGATTTAACCGTGATTATTTTGAGTATTAAAAAAGTAATTATGGTTAATTGTTAGTGCGGATAATGTAGTAATCAATACGTGGTGATTGTTTTTCTCATGATTATGTTCAGTTGTGTGGCCGTTATTTAATACGGTATCTTCAGGCGATAAAAAAGGCTCTTAGAGAGCCTTTTTAATGCAATGCTAGATGAGTGTCTTTATTTAATTATGACTAATAATGTGATGCAATTTATCGCGTATGACAACCAGTTCTTGGCGCGCTGTATTTGATTGTGGGCAGCGTTCTAATACGTAATCCATGGTATTTATTACGGTGCGCCAACGGGGTGTTTTAGGCAGTGTTTCAAGTTGAAGGTATTTATCTAAGGTGCGAGTTTGAAGGGTGCTGCGATCTAAATAAACACGCCATAAGCCACTTTCTTCGGCTAATTCAAACTTACTTTTGTGTGATTCAGCTTCCCAGAATACCAAGGTCGCTTTCATGGCATCGACTAATAATTGGCGAATTATTTCGGTTTTATTATGTTCACCATCACCTAATTTATCGGCTAAACGGGTGAATTCCCCTCCTAACTCTCGCAGTTGTTGAAGGTTATTTTTATCACCATTAAATACAAATTCAGACAATACATCAATCGCATTTTCAAGCAGATTAATACGATGATCAGCAGAGGGCCCTTGGCTATCAAAGACAAACATTTGTTTAAGGCCTGATTCAACGGGTAAGTTGATCACATCGGTCATTAACTGTTGTTTGTGATCACCAATGTAATAGCTAAGATGACCATTAAAATGATGATTATCAGCCACAATTTCAGGTAATGGGGTCGCTAGAATATCGTCAATGGTATAGCGTTCTAATAGCTCAGGCGCGCGTTTAAATAGCTTACCAGCAGCACTGTTGGCATAACGAATTCGACCTTCCTGCTGAACACAGATAATCGCCTCATTGGTTGAGTCGAGTAATCCAAGTAAGCGACTTTGAGTTTCAATTAGTCCCATTTCAACTTGTTCGCGGCGGTGAATTTCTTGCTCTAATGCGTGATTTTTCTGGCGCTCAATTTCAGTTTTTCCTGCCTGTAAATAAGCACGAATACGCGCAATTAATTCTTCTTTATTAAATGGTTTTGTTAAGTAGTCATTCGCGCCACACTCAAAGCCTTTTAAGCGGTCTTGTATTTGTCCAAGGGCTGATAACATAATAATGGGAAGGGCTAATAGAGAGTGATCTTTACGTAGTATCGTACATACTTCATAACCACTCATTTCTGGCATCATAATATCAAGTAAAACCAGATCGGGTTGTTGTTCAGCGATTGATGCCAATGCTTGCGGGCCGCTTTCTGCTGTTTGGACTCGGTAACCAGCAAGGCGTAAGAAACTGGTTAATATTTGTAAGTTGACGGGTTCGTCATCAACAATCAGTAATAATTCACCGTCTGGGTTTTCGGGTAAATCGGAGGCATCATAATTAGCAGTATTTAATAACGGAGCTTTAAAATGATTTTTATTCGGATTGGCAGCCATTGCTGCTATTTGGTTTGCATTGGCTAAATTTAGAGTGAAACTAAATGTAGTGCCGACCATTTGTTGACTGCTGACATATAACCGTCCTCCCATCAGTTCAACTAATTGACGACTAATCGATAGCCCAAGCCCAGCGCCCTGACGGTAATTTGCCGATCCAGTATTGGCTTGAATGAGTGGCTCAAAAATATGCTCCAGTTGTTCGCTGGGAATACCTTGTCCTGTATCAACCACTTGAATTCGTAATTGATGCTCTAATACTGTTGCTGATAAAATAATTTTACCTTCAGAAGTATATTTAATCGCATTTCCGACTAAGTTATACAGCACTTGTTCTAGGCGCTGTTCATCTGCATCGACTAACGGTAGATCTGCTGGTATTTGATTAATAATTCTAATCGGCTTATTACCTAATAAGTGGCTAGATAATTCTAATACCAGTCGAATAGCGACCGACATATCAACTGCTTGATGGTTGATATCGAGATCACCATAGCGCATTTTATGGTAATCAAGCAGATCATCAACCAGTGTGGTTAAGCGTTGGCCACTATTGATGATCATTTCTAATTGGCGTCGTTGTGATTGATGTAATGCGCCGTTAGCACCTGCTAACAACGATTCTGCAATTCCTACCATACCGTGTAATGGGGTACGTAATTCATGCGAGGTGGTGGCAAGAAATTCATCTTTCATTTTATCTGCGGTTTGCAGTTCATTATTTTGTTGGCGAATAATGGTTAGATTATGTTCTAACTCTTTATTTTGTTGCTTAATTAGTCCGATTTTTTCACTGATTGAACGCTGCATACGGGCAAAACTGATCGCAAGACGACCAATTTCGTCGCGGCGTTCAGTACCATCAATTTTTTGTTCTAAATCACCACCGGAGGCTTTTTCTGCCGCCCACGTTAAGCGTAATAACGGTGCAGTGATCGAGTTAGATAACCAATGTGAAGTAATAATAACTAAAATAATGGCAGTAACCATGGCTGCGACAAAAATTTTCTCTAATTCAAATATGCGCGCAAATGCTTCTTTTTCTGGAAATTCAACTACTAATGCCCAGTGATGACCTAGAATCTTCAGCGGAGAAAAAGCACCTAAGACAGGGATGTTTTCGTAGTTGATAAAACTACCAATGCCTGATTTACCCGCAAGTGCTTGATCAATACTTTGGCTTTGTAATTGTGTTGGTAATGGTGAATTAGTCTCAAAGCGTAGTTGATGATCGCTCCCGACTAATAGCGTTTGAATATGGTTAGTATTATCTTGAATGAGCTCAGTGACTTTTTTGTTACTAAGCTCCATAAAGACATAACTATGAAGATAGCCTTGTTGAATGATCGGTGCGGCAAACCAAGCGGTAGTGTCATTATTATGACTATGAGCACTAAAATCTGTAAATACGACGGGTACTTGTTCGGGGCTATTTTGACTTTGTTTTGTTTTAGTCTTAATGGCTTTAAATGTTTGCTGTAATGCAAGATGTGACGTGTTGTTGGCTAATAGGTTAACACCAAAAAGATCATGATTTTTAACCGAGTAAACAATATCACCTGAGATATCGACCAACATAATATCTTTGAAATCGGAACGTTTAAGGTACTCGTTATACACGGCATTATAACGCTTAAACATTAATCGATACCGTTCGTGACCAATGTATCCACGATCGGAATTTTGATTACCTTTTGTGGTTAACGTTAAATTAAAATAATTAGCTCGCCCTTGGGCGTTAAGTTGCGAGTCAATATTACCCAGTTGATGGAATGCTCCGACTAAACCGTAAAATCTTCCGCCGCTGTTATTTGATAATTCTGAGCGTGCAAAGCTTTTTACTTCAGATTCTTTAGCCGTAAAGAAACTCTGTAATTGTTTATGTTTATTATCACGCAATGAAGCTAGGTGGTTGATGCTTTGTTCTGCTAAATCTTTAGTGTGAGAATTAAGAAAATAGAGTGCTGACAATATCAATGGGGTGATACTGAGGACTAAAAATGCCAGCATAAGCGTGTGCTGAAGACGTTTAAAGCGTTTAGTATTCTGCATTCCGGTGCCTGAATAAGATGTTAATATTTACGGTTTTAACGATAAATGTAACCACGTTAAAATAGACATTATTATATTAACGGTTGTCCTAATTGTTAATATCTTAATGTGATGAGTAATCGTGTTTATACTGGATTTTTATTATGAATCAAGTTACTAGGAATGGAATCGTGTCAAGAGGCACAAAATTAACAAATTTAACGTTATAAAAAAGGGCAGTATTGACTGCCCTTTATAAAATAGAGATTTTGATTATTGCTTATGGTTAGTTATTTTTTTGCCGTATATACATTGAATTTATTAGTATGAGAACGGATTTCACATTGGCCAAGGCTAGCTTCAATTAATGGTGGGTATTGTAAAAAACAGTTAGCCACAATCACTAATTCACCACCATGACGTAAATACTGAGGGGCTTGATTAATAAACGTTTCAGTGGCGGCATAAAATGTTTTTAAGCCAGAATGAAATGGCGGGTTACTGATTAAATATCGGTAAGGACCATTAATGTTTTTATAAACATCAGTAGCAATAAAATTGGCGGTTAGATTATTAACCTTAAATGTTTCTTTCGCCGACTCAATAGCTAGTGCGCTAATATCACATAGATCTAGTTCAATCTGTGGATATTTGGCTTTCATTACGGCACCAATAACACCTGCACCACAACCAAAATCGAGTACACGGCCGTTAAGGGCTGGTAAATTATTAAGTAATAGTTCTGAGCCTTTATCAAACTCACCGTGGCTAAATACGCCCGGCAATGAACGCACTGTTAAATTAACACCTGCAATATTAATCGGATAGCTACGGAACCATTTATTGATATCAAAAGTGGGAGCGGGAGTATCGCAACGTCCCCAATAGAAACTACAACGACGAGCAGAGTCGTATTTGGTTAGTGGACCGTATTGCGCAAACATTTTTTCTGCACTTCTGACGCCACAGCGGTTTTCACCTACGATACAAATTTCAATGCCAGCCGCAAACTTACTCAATAACATTGATAATAAATAATCAGCTTCGGCTTTTGCTTTTGGCCAATAAAGCAGAATCATATCAACATCTAGCTCTGCATTAAGTTCAGTACCAAAATGACAGTCAATTGCTTGATGGTGCTCAATGTCACCTACGTAACCATAATTGGTGGTAAATACTGTTACCGATTGTGCTGTTGTGAGTAATTCTGAGGCAAAGGTATCATTTAGTTCGCCAGCAATAAGGACTTTGCGATTTTCAAAAAATTCAGATTGACGAGCAACCACTTGGCTCGCAGGGGAATAAGACATTTAACTGGCCTCAAAATAGACATCATGGTTCAGGAGCGCGGATTGTTCCATAAATAGTGTCAGATGGAAAGGCGCAGCTAATAGAAGAGGTATAATCATAAGCCGCCGTTATTGTCGTTAAGAATAACGGCAAGCTAGTGAGTAATTACTTAAGATTAATTACTATCTTGTTGTTTTAGGAAGGATTGAAATTCAACTTCATACATTTTAAACAACACTAATGTTACGCCAAAAATAATTGGACCATAGATCATGCCAATTAAGCCAAATAATTGAATACCACCAATAATTGAAAAGAAGATCAATAAGGTATTCATACTTGAACTACCTTGCATTAATAGTGGGCGAACAATGTTATCGATAGAACCGACAACAAGAACGCCCCAACAAGCAAGAAACAGTGACCATTCCCAATCACCCACCAACAGTAAATACAATGATGCAGGAATCCAGATCAGAGCAGTACCAACAACGGGGATTAATGAAGCAAAGGCCATCATTGAACCCCAGAATAAGCCTTGGAATCCGCATAGCCACATAGCGAATCCACCGGCAAGTCCTTGTGCTAGTGCTGTTAAGAAAGAACCGAGCACGGCAGATCGTGCCACTTGCTCTACCTCATTCATGATGGTGTCTTCTTGACTACGAGATAATGGAATAACGTGGCGAATGGCAGCGATCATTTTATCGTTATCACGAAGTAAGAAAAATAACACGAACAACATCATCATGAAGTTAACTAATAAATTCGTCGCATCACCTAATATTTTAGCGCTGATATTAAGTGCTTGTGAGCCAACTTGAGAGGCTGTGGTCGCTATTTTCTGAATGATCACTTGAGGATCAAAATCATGGAATGGTGAGTATTTATCGATTAGCGCGAGTGCTTTTTGGGCAAAAGGGTGGGCAAACAGTTCTTTCGGTCCGCCGGTTGTTAACCATGTATAGCTTTCTTTTGATACGGTAGTGCCTTGATGCACGATCGATGAAAAAACCACTAAAATAGGAATAACGATAATCACCGTCATAATAAAACATGACAGCATTGCCGCGGTATTTTCACGCGTTGGCATTCTGGCTAGTAAGCGTTTATGTAATGGTGTGAATAATAAAGAAATAATAAACGCTAACACAATCGGACCTAAATAAGGTTCAATCAATTTATAACTGGCATAAGAGGCGACAAAGAGTGCCACTATCAGCATCCAGTGACGTGGTTCTACCTTAAACGGGTGAGACACGGTATTTATCCTTTTTAAATCCATCGATAAAAGTCATTCTCACTGTAATTGATAAAGATTATCATTATAATCATCACTGGGAATTTGATGATTATAGCCTTTATCGAGGAGATAGCTTATGGGATGTTGTAATTGTGGTTGTGATGACAAAAAAAAACGTAAACCACCGTTAGTGCTAATTGTTTTAGTACTGGTTGTTGGACTTTCAGTTTATTTTTGGCAGTAAATAGTAACCAATAGAATATATTATTCATTGGTTCTCGTTGATTAACGTCATATTAAACGCCAGTCGTAAAAAAGGTCACTGCGAGTGACCTTTTTGCATAATAGCATTAATAAAATAATGTTTTTAACAACATTGTCTTATTTATTTTTTAAAAGAAGGCTATTTTGCTTCAGCAGCAAGTGTTGCAAATGCAAAATCTGCAGCCTCTAACGTGGCATCAATTTCTTTATCGTTATGTGCAAGGGACGTAAAGCAAGCTTCATAAGCTGAAGGTGCAAGGTACACGCCTTTATCTAACATTAAATTAAAGAAGCGTTTGAAACGTTCAATGTCACATTTAGTCACATCGTCATAGCAAGTCACACTGTCTTGATCAATAAAGAAGAAGCCAAACATTGCGCCAACTTGGTTTACAGCTAATGGAATGCCATGTTTGTCAGCTAGTGCTTTAAAGCCGTTTGCTAAGCGTTTAGTGGTATTAGCAAGGCGCTTTTCATTGCCTTCTTCTATTAATACGGTTAAACATGCATGACCTGCTGCCATCGCGACAGGGTTGCCTGATAGCGTGCCAGCTTGATATACAGGGCCTGTTGGTGCGATAAATTCCATCACATCACGACGACCACCAAAAGCACCCACTGGCATACCACCACCGATGATTTTACCTAACGTTGTGATATCAGGTTTAACATTGTAATACGCTTGAGCACCACCTTGTGCGACGCGGAAGCCTGTCATTACTTCATCTAAAATTAATAGTGCGCCAAATTCATCACAAATTTCACGTAGACCTTGAAGGAAGCCGGCTACCGGTGGAATACAGTTCATGTTGCCAGCAACAGGCTCAACGATAATACAAGCGATTTGATCTGGCTGCGCGGTAAAGGCTTCGCGAACTGAATCTAGATCGTTGTAAGTTGCGGTTAAAGTATGTTTAGCAAAATCAGCTGGAACACCCGGAGAGCTAGGTTGACCAAGCGTTAATGCACCTGAACCTGCTTTTACTAATAGGCAATCAGCATGACCATGGTAACAACCTTCAAATTTAAGAATATTATCACGACCAGTAAAGCCACGAGCAAGACGAATGGCACTCATGGTTGCTTCTGTACCTGAACTTACCATACGTACCATTTCCATCGACGGTACAAGTTCTGATACTAACTCAGCCATGGTTATTTCCATTGCTGTCGGTGCGCCAAAGCTTAAACCTTGCTGGGCTGCGTGAATAACGGCATCACGAATTGCCGCATGATTGTGACCCAGAATCATCGGTCCCCATGAACCAACGTAATCAATATACGCATTACCATCAGCATCAAAAATATAAGCGCCATCAGCGCGATCAATAAATAATGGTGTACCACCAACGCCAGCAAAAGCTCTCACTGGTGAGTTAACACCACCTGGGATTTTTTGTTGTGCTTTAGCAAATAAATCAGCTGACTTGCTCGTTTTGCTCATGTTAAATCCTATAAAAAAAGTAAGGCGATGATTTAATCCACAGAAATTTCGATCCTAATTAATTATAGGTAGGGAAGTGTGGAGAATGAAACTGCCTTATTGTACCTAAAGTGGTGCTGAAGATAGAGTCATTTTACTGTTTAAAATGAATGCTAATCTAAAAACAAACACTCTAATTTTGAGAAACATGTCACAGTTGCAAAGCTATTTTTCAACATTAGCAGTGTAAATCATAACCACATTGGATTAGGCTATAGTATTGATCCTATCTTCATCCTCCGCTGTAATGGCATTATATTTATATAAAACGGCTTTCTAATGACTGAAAAATCGCGCGGTTTTCATATACCTTCCCATCTCCAACCGAGTGGTTTGGTGAGGCGTTTTTTGACCAAAGATAAAACCCCTATTTCTGTTCTATTTCTTTCAGCTCTCGTTGGTAGTCTTGCTGGCTTGGTCGGTACACTATTTGAAATTGGTGTGCGATGGGTGAGTGAACAACGTACTGTCTGGCTACGTGATGAAATTACAAGTGTGCTGCCGTTATGGTTAGCTGCATTTATTGTCAGCGGTACATTAGCCTTTATTGGTTATTTTTTAGTGTGCCGTTTTGCCCCCGAAGCCGGCGGTTCTGGTATTCCTGAAATTGAAGGCGCAATGGATGAAATGCGTCCTGTCCGTTGGTGGCGAGTTATTCCTGTTAAATTCTTCGGTGGTTTAGGCGCGTTAGGTTCAGGTATGGTTTTAGGCCGCGAAGGTCCGACGGTACAAATGGGCGGTAATATCGGTCGTATGATTTCAGATATTTTCCGTTTAAAAGATAAAGAAGGTCGCCACTCGTTATTGGCTGCTGGTGCTGCTGGTGGTTTGGCTGCTGCCTTTAATGCCCCAATGGCGGGTATTATGTTTGTTATTGAAGAGATGCGACCACAATTTCGTTACAGTTTGATCTCTGTTAAATGTGTAATGATTTCAGCAATGATGTCGACTATCGTGTTCCGATTTATTTCGGGTCAAAGTGCGGTTATTACTATGCCGCAATATGATGCGCCAGCACTTAATTCGTTATGGCTATTCTTGGTGCTTGGGTTGTTATTCGGTGGTTTTTGGGTTGTTTTTAACCGCTTAATTATTTTCACATTAGATTGGTTTGTTACTATTCACCATAATAATCGCACTCGTTATTTAATTACTGGTGGCTTATTAGGTGGCTGTTTTGGTCTATTATTACTTTATTTTCCAGAGCTGACTGGCGGCGGTATTTTTCTTATTCCACCGGCAACTAATGGTGATTACAGTTTAAACATGTTGTTGCTGTTGTTTTTTGCGCGTGTTGCAACAACATTATTATGTTTTGGTTCTGGTGCTCCCGGTGGTATTTTTGCGCCGATGCTGGCATTAGGAACATTGTTTGGTACGTTTTTTGGTATTGTGGTACAAGGTATTTATCCTCATTTAGATATTGCTCCTGGCTTATTTGCTATTGCAGGTATGGGGGCATTATTTGCAGCAACAGTGCGCGCACCGATTACGGGTATTTTGTTGGTTATCGAAATGACTAATAACTATCACCTTATTTTACCTTTAGTGGTGACAACATTGGGTGCGACTATGATGGCTCAAATGCTTGGTGGTCAACCGATTTACTCCCAATTACTTCACCGCACCATTAAAAAAGAAAAATTAGGTCACGATTCACCACATGATGCTCCAGTTGAGACGGCTAATACTTGAACAAAATAGTCAGGTATTAGATAATCACTTTTAATTAATGGAAGTATTTGAGAGGTTTTGTAATGAGCGATGTTAATTTGCCGCTGACTTTTTCTGATGTGGCTGCGAATAAAGTGAAAACGCTTATCGCTGAAGAAGAAAATCCAGAATTAAAACTACGGGTATATATTACTGGTGGTGGTTGTAGTGGGTTTCAATATGGCTTTACGTTTGACGAAAAAGTCAATGATGGCGATATGACGATAGAAAATAACGGTGTGACATTAGTTGTTGACCCAATGAGTTTACAGTATTTAGTCGGTGGTGTTGTTGACTATACTGAAGGCTTAGAAGGTTCACGCTTCTTTGTTAATAACCCGAATGCAACCACAACATGTGGTTGTGGCGCGTCATTTAGCGTTTAGTGCGTTGAGCATTATGTATTATAAAAAGCCGTCTATTGACGGCTTTTTTTGTTAGTAACGATCAATGTTGGTAATGATCAAGAATGAAAGCAATATATTAGCTTTGAGGTAATAAAATGGCATTTTTAGCTAATAAATGGCTGTAACTGTTAACTTGTTCAAGTTGCTTACTCGCTTGTTGTTTAAACACGGTTTGAGCCGAGCCTGCAAGCGAATGCGCTTGGGGTAAATCTACCGTCCGTGGGTTTTGATGGCTACCGTTGACTAGAAATTCATAATGTAAATGAGGACCGGTGACGCGCCCCGTACCACCGAGAGTACCAATCGTTTGTCCTTGCTTTATTCGTTGTCCTGTTTTGACCATCCGTTTAGTCATATGAAGGTATTTAGTGACATAGTTGCCATTATGACGAATAAAGACATAGTTACCGTTAAATTGGTTATAGCTTGATTCCATAACCATGCCATCACCCGCAGCCCAGATTGGTGTGCCCACAGGAGCGACATAATCAGTGCCACGGTGAGCTTTGACTTGTTTGGTTACCGGATGTAGTCGACGCGGATTAAAGTTAGAACTGACATAACGGAAGTTAATCGGGGAGCGTAGAAAGGCTTTACGCATTGCTAGGCCATTTTTATCATAATATTTACCGTCTTGATGGCGTACTGCAGTAAATGTTTGTCCCATATTGGTAAACGTGGCGGCAAGAATATTACCGTGATCAATTGCATTCCCATTAAGGTAATGTTGCTCAAATAGCACCTCAAATTTATCGCCAGCGCGAATATCGAGTGCAAAATCAATATCCCATCCAAACAGCGCGGCTATTTCCATGATTTGATTGGCTGTTAATCCCGCTTTATCTGCCGCACTCCAAAAGTTAGAGTTAATGGTTGCTTGAGCATAGTTAGCTTGGGTTTCAATCTGCTGTTTATCAATAGTTGCGCTAAAATCATCGTTATGATGTTTACGCTTTACCATTAAGGTTTCAAGATTATTTAATGGCTGATGTAATTCAATCAGTTGACCTGAACTGTTAAAGCCAAAACGCAAATTATCCCCTGGATTTAATGCGATCAGCTTTTTAGTTTTATTATTGGTGGTAACGACTTGATGTAATAGTCCACTATCTAAGCCTACTTTATCAAACGCGACGGCTAAGCTCTCACCATTTTTGATGGTGTGTGTTTTCCATACTAATGGAGAGTCTGCTAGCGGTTTGGTGGCTATCACTGATGTTTGAGATAAAACGAGCGGATAGTGTTGACCTAATTGATACGTAAACTCAGTTTTAGTGGGTGGCTCTGCATAAATATCAGGGGCCATAATGAGGGCAATAATCGCACTACTGATTATCCCTATCAGTATTTTATTTATTTTTGGCATACGAGGTGATGAGCTTCCATTCATTATGAGAGTAAATAAAAAACAAATAATATTGAGTGTAACGGCTTTCAATATCAGGTGCTATTGAAGTTAAAATAACCAATGTTGTTTTTTATAAATTTGTCGGAATGACCGAAAATAGTTACTTTTACAGCAGCGTTTAGTCATTACTGATTCTGTTGTAAAAAGTATTCTTATTTATTGAGAGCGGTTTTTTTTGAATAGGTTCATTTTAGTAAGCTTAATTTTTAGCTTTGATCGTTAGAGTCTTCATTAAATTCAGTCTATCATCACAAATCAACCCTTATTTTTCTGACATAGACTGACTAGCCATGGAATCGATTCAACATATTATTACTGAACTCACGCCATTGCTGCAGCAATATGGTTATTATATTTTAGCTCTCGCGATTGCGGTTGAGGGCATGGGGATCCCTGCGCCAGGACAGTCATTATTAGTCGTGGCAAGTTTATTAGCGGCATCAGGAAAAATGTCATTACCTGCAGTACTGATGGTTGGCTGGGGAGCTAGCTTTATTGGTAATAGCATCGGCTACTTTATTGGACGTCAATTTGGTCACGTGCTAACTCACAAGCAATGGATTAAACCTAAAACATTAACCAAACTGCATGGCTTTATTGATCGCTATGGCATGTTAGGACTGATTATTAGCCGTTTTGTCGAAGGCATTAAACAATTCATGTGTATTGGCTGTGGTATTGCCGCCATGCCCGCAAAATTATTTTTTACAGGAAACTTTTTAGCGGTAACCGTCTGGTTGCTTGTGTTTGGTGTTGCGCCTGCTTATTTACGTGATGAAGTTGCGCCTATTTTAGCGTTTTATCATAAATATCAAACGCAATGTTGGGTTGTCGTCGCAGTGATTATTATCGCAATAATATGGTTGGTTTACCGCCGTTTTCAGCGTAATAGAGTTGTGATTGAAAAATAAAAGTCTGCTATTTGAATGATAAAAAAACCGCCAGTATTTAACGCGAAAGAGTGTTAGCTGGCGGTTTTTTATTATAGACGTGTGATCGTTGTTTAGTTAATTACGCAGAGCAAAAGTAGGTAAAGAAAGATTCCAGCGAATAGCGGCTAAACGAATTGATAAGGTAGTAATAATCCCCATGATCGCTGCCATCGACGGTAGGACACCCAGAGATAAACTAAGGGTATGAATGGTACCGCCAATAATACAAGCCGTAGCATAAACCTCTGTGCGGAAAATCATCGGTACTTCACGACCTAAAACATCACGAATAACTCCCCCACCACATCCAGTGATCACCCCCATAATAACGGCCACTAATGGCGATGCACCATAACGTAATGATTTCTCAACGCCAATCGCAACAAACACAGCAAGTCCAATTGCATCGGCTACGGGTAAAAAATACCATGGCATTCGTTGTGGTCGTTGAGCGGCTATCATAGTGATAACGCAAGTAATAAAAATCACCCATAAATAGTTGGTATCGTGGATCCAAAAAACCGGTGTTGCCCCTAATGCCATATCTCGAATAGTACCACCGCCAATCGCCGTTACACTGGCAAGAACGACGACACCAAAAGGGTCCATGCGTAACCGTCCAGCCATAAGTACACCTGATGCAGCAAAAATGGCAGTGCCAAACATATCGAGAAAATAAATAAGCATCTCTGTTCCTGCAAGAATAATGAAGTTGAGTTAAGCGGCAGAGATTGTACAAATAAATACGTAACGCACAACAGTAATAAAATGCTTTGTGACGTTATTCACAGGCTTTATATCCATACTGTGATTAGTGATCATCTCGTACTTGATTGAGTAATCCACAGACTTGTTTAATGGCAAGTAATGTTCGTGGTGTTGGTCTATTTAACCAATTAGTATTAAGTCGGTAAAGATGGTGTTGTTTTATTGCAATTAGTTGGTGTTGCCATTGCGCCCATAATTGTTGAGTGTCAGCGATTGGTTGAGCACTAAATATCACTTGAGGTTGACGAACAATCACTTGCTCTTGGTTAACTTGTGGGTAGGCCACACTGCTATTTGCAAAAATATTTTCGCCACCACAAAATTGAAAAATCTGACTTGGCCAGCCACTATCGGCAACGGTCATTAACGGCGTTGAACCTAATTGATAAAAATAGCGTACTTTAGGTTTATTGTGATTGGTTATTTTTAATTGTTGTAACTGATGTCTAAATTCAGTGGCAGCTTGCTGTGCAGGTTGTGGTGAATCGGCATATTGCCCCAGTTGTTCTAATGTCTTGGGAATATCGGCCAATGTTTTTGGGTTTGAATAGAGTATTTTAATCCCCAGTTGTTCTAAACGGGCTAATTCTCGGCTAGGGTTGCCGCCTTGCCAAGCTAAAATCAAATCAGGTTTTAGGGCTAAAATACGCTCCATTTTAAGACCGCGATAATTTGCCACTCGCTCTAATTTTTTAGCTGCGGGAGGATAATCACTGTAAGCACTGGCGGCAATGAGTTTATTTCCTAATCCAGCCGCATAAGCCATTTCAGTGGTATGAGGCGATAAACTAATTACACGTTGTGTTTGTTGGGCTAACGTTGCCGCAACGCTAGGTGTAATGGTACTTATAACGAATATAAGTAAACATAAGAATCGCACTATAAAACTCCATAAAAAAAATATAGTAATAAACTTTCAACTGCGAGCCACACATAAAGGCGTTGCGTTATGAGTTGTTGTATTTGTGCAAGATGCAGTATCGCCGAGAGACAAGGCGAGCTAATAATCGTTGTTATGAGTGGTTGACCCGTGCGGTAATTAATAATGCTAGACGGTGCCAGATACACAATAGATGTAATGTAGAGGGGATGGGTAATAACCAATGTAGTAATAAAGCTCCCCATAAAGCGAGCAGGGAGCCATTGGTTGTTAATGAGGCGATAAATGCCGAAGTTGTTATCAGTAGTTATCATCTCATTGATGTTATTAGTTTAACAATTCAACCATTTTAGCAACCATTACAGAAGAACTCTGTGCTGCAAGTGGCAGGAACTCATCAAAGCTCATTGGTGATTCTTTGTCTGCAACATCAGAAATTGCACGAACAACCACAAATGGAACCTTGAATTGGTGACAAGCTTGCGCAATAGCAGCGGCTTCCATTTCAACCGCAACCACTGTTGGGAAATGGGTACGGATGAAGTTTTGTTTCTCAGCTGAACATACAAAAGCATCGCCAGTACAAATCAAACCACGAACCGCGTGGGGTGGTTGTGGCAATGCTGCTAGTGCTTGTTCTGCAACAGACATTAATTTTTCGTCAGACAGGAAAGCGGCAGGTTGTTGTGCCATTTGACCGATTTCGTAACCAAATGCTGTTACATCAGCATCGTGGTAACGTACTTCAGTTGAAATAACCACATCGCCTACGTTTAAGCTTGATTCAAAACCGCCAGCAGAACCGGTATTAATCACTACATCAGGCTTAAAGATTTCAAGTAAAATAGCTGTACCTACTGCTGCGGATACTTTACCAATACCTGATTGTAGTAATGCTACGTTCGCACCGTTTAGTTTACCAGTGTAGATAGTACAACCTGCTGTATTATGGGTTTCACAGTCAGTAAGTTGATCTTTAAGGATGGCAACTTCTTGTTCCATCGCGCCAATAATGCCGATTTTCATGAATGGTATCTCTTTATTGATGAGGTGCACTTGCCGTGCTGATATGGCTAAGATTGTAGCATGAGCCATAATCATTATTCCAAAACTCTCGTCTAAACACTGTTAACCGTTGTAACGTCACAGCAGTTATTAGAGATAACTGCTGTGTTGATAACACGTGTTAATGGAGAGGTCAGTTACAGGTTTAAATAATCGAGAATACCATCAGCGGCTTTTCGACCTTCATCAATGGCAGTGACGACTAAATCAGAACCACGCACCGCATCACCACCAGCAAAGATCTTTGGGTTTGACGTTTGGAAAGCAAACTCAGTGTCAGCCGCTTTAATTCGACCCCATTGATCGAGCTCGACATCATAAGGTGTGAGCCAAGGCATGGCGTGTGGTTGAAAACCAAATGCCATAATCACCGCATCAGCCGCTAAGACATGTTCACTGTCGGCAACGGGTTCAGGGCGTCGACGACCCGCAGCATCAGCGTCACCTAAGGCGGTTTTTACGACTTTAACGCCAATCACGTTACCTGAACTATCAACCTCAATACCTAATGGTTGCAGGTTAAACATAAAGTTAACCCCTTCTTCTCGCGCATTTTTCACTTCACGCTTCGATCCTGGCATATTGGCTTCGTCACGACGATAAGCACAAATAACGTTGTTTGCGCCTTGGCGAATTGAGGTACGAACACAATCCATTGCGGTATCACCACCACCAAGGACGACAACCCGTTTGCCTTGCATATCAATAAACGGTTGTGGTTGTGTAAGCGCCATCACTCGATAAGTGTTAGAGACTAAGAACGGTAGCGCATCGTAGACTCCGATGGCATTTTCGTTATCTAGCCCTGCGCGCATATTTTTATAGGTGCCGACCCCTAAGAAAACCGCGTCATAATCAGCGAGCAGAGTGTCAATGCTGATATCTTTACCCACCTCAGTATTAAGCTGGAACTCAACCCCCATTTCACTAAAGACACGACGGCGATTGACCATAATATCTTTTTCTAATTTGAACGAAGGAATACCAAACGTCAATAAGCCGCCAATTTCAGGGTAGCGATCAAACACCACTGGTTTTACGCCGTTACGTACCAGCACATCAGCACATGACAGTCCTGCTGGACCTGCGCCAATGATGGCGACTTTTTTATCAGTGAGTTCAACGCCTGACATATCGGGTTTCCACCCCATTTCAAACGCTTTATCAGTAATGTATTTTTCAACATTACCGATAGTGACCGCACCAAAATCGTCATTAAGGGTACATGCCCCTTCACATAAGCGATCTTGTGGGCAAACCCGACCGCAGACTTCTGGCAGGGTATTGGTTTGATGCGATAACTCTACCGCTTCAATAATTCGGCCTTCATTAGCAAGCTTTAACCATTGTGGAATGTAGTTATGCACGGGGCATTTCCACTCACAATAAGGGTTACCACAATCGAGGCAACGGTCTGCTTGTGCTCCTGCTTGTTGCTCTGTAAAGGGCTCATAAATTTCGACAAACTCGATTTTTCGAATTTGAATCGCTTTTTTAGGTGGGTCGATACGCTCGACATCAATAAATTGGTAAACATTCTGGCTCATTTGGTTTCCCTCCCTTATTGTGCCTGAAGACGTAGTTCAGATTCTGAACGACTTTGATGGCCTAACAGCGTATTGATATCCGCTGACTTTGGCTTCGCAAGATAGAATTTTGGTATCCATTGGTCAAAGTTAGCCAAAATTTCATTAGCACGGGTTGAGCCTGTTTCTTGCAGATGACGATCAATTAATCCGCGTAAATGTTCTTGATGGATTTTGAGTTGATCAAGTGCGACTGCTTCAATTAACTCAGGGTTTACGCGTCCTGTAAAATCACCATCTTCATCTAAGATATACGCAAAACCACCCGTCATTCCGGCACCGAAGTTCACCCCTGTTTTACCTAAAATAGCCACAATACCGCCCGTCATGTACTCACACGCGTTATCACCAGCCCCTTCTACTACCGCAATCGTACCTGAGTTACGCACCGCAAAACGCTCGCCTGCTTTACCTGCGGCAAATAACTTGCCGCCTGTTGCACCGTATAAACAAGTGTTACCGATAATGGTGGCATCACTGGATTTAAACGCTGAGCCGAGTGGTGGACGAATAGCAATCTTTCCTCCCGCCATGCCTTTACCGACATAATCGTTAGCATCGCCGGTTAAATTAAGGTTTAAACCGCCCGCATTCCAGACCCCAAAGGATTGCCCCGCCGTACCGATAAAGTGGAGCGTGATCGGTGTTGAAGCCATGCCTTGGTTACCATAACGAAGGGCGATTTCACCGGATAAGCGCGCGCCAATTGAACGATCGGTATTACAGATAGGGAAGTGATAATCACCGCCGCTGCGCGTTTCTATGGCGCTTAGCGTATGTTCTAGTAACTGCTGGCTTAACTGTGCATCATCAAATGGACTATTGGTTTCACTGTAATACACGGTTTTGCCAGCATGTGGTGTTGGTGCAACTAATAAAGGACTTAAATCCAGTTTTGATTGTTTGGCAGTAAAGCCCTCAAGTTGTTGCAATAAATCAGTGCGACCGATTAAGTCTATTAATTGTTTAACCCCAAGTTGGGCTAACAATTGACGAACTTCCTCGCCGACACCGATAAAGTAATTCATTACCTGTTCTGGCAAGCCTTTAAAGAAATCTCGGCGTAGTTTTTCATCTTGAGTCGCAACGCCCGTTGCACAGTTGTTTAGATGACAAATACGCAGATATTTACATCCAAGCGCCACCATTGGCGCAGTGCCAAAGCCAAAGCTTTCTGCCCCTAAAATCGTTGCTTTAACGACATCTAGGCCTGTTTTTAAGCCGCCATCCACTTGCAGACGAATTTTATGACGTAAGCCATTCGTCACCAATGCTTGTTGGGTTTCAGCCAATCCAAGTTCCCACGGGCTACCCGCATATTTGACTGACGTAAGTGGACTTGCGCCCGTACCACCGTCATAACCTGAAATAGTGATTAAATCGGCATAGGCTTTGGCAACACCCGTCGCGATAGTGCCGACGCCGGGTTCTGATACCAGTTTGACAGACACCAAGGCTTTTGGATTGACTTGCTTGAGATCGAAAATTAGCTGCGCCAGATCTTCAATCGAATAAATATCGTGATGTGGTGGCGGTGAAATTAAGGTCACCCCAGGTACGGCAAAGCGTAACTTGGCAATTTCTGTGGTGACTTTATGCCCCGGAAGCTGACCGCCTTCACCGGGTTTTGCCCCTTGCGCGACTTTAATTTGGATTACGTCAGCATTGACTAAATAATGCGGAGTGACGCCAAAGCGACCGGAAGCTACTTGCTTAATGCGTGAGTTACGCTCAGTACCAAAACGGCGTGGATCTTCACCACCTTCACCTGAGTTGGAACAGCCGCCTAAACGGTTCATCGCAATCGCTAAGGCTTCGTGTGCCTCTGGGCTTAGCGCGCCAATCGACATCGCTGCTGAGTCAAAGCGCTTATACAATTCCGTTGCGGCTTCTACGTTCTCAATCGCAATTGGATTGTGGTTATCCGTTAAGGTCAATAAGTCACGAATCGCAGCCACTGGGCGGTGATTTACTTGCTCTGCAAAAACAAGGTAATCTTGATAATCACCAGATTTTACTGCTTTTTGTAGCGTCGAAACCACATCAGGGTTATAAGCGTGGAACTCGCCGCCATGAACATATTTAAGTAAACCGCCGTGATCAATCGGTTTGCGTTTTAGCCATGCTGTACGTGCAAGGTTGTGCAAGTCTTGTTGAATATCACTAAAATCAGCGCCAGCAATACGGCTTGAAACCCCTTTGAAACACAGTTCAATAATGTCATTACCTAAGCCAATCGCTTCAAATAACATTGAACAACGGTAAGAGGAAATGGTTGAGATGCCCATTTTGGACATGATCTTAAACAGGCCTTTATTGATCCCGTCGCGATAATTAGTCATCACTTCGCGGTATGGCTTATCAATCACCTTACTATCAACCATTTTTGCTAATGATTCATAGGCAAGGTAGGGGTAAACCGCCGTAGCGCCAAAACCAAACAGCACTGCAAATTGATGCGGATCGCGTGCGGTAGCGGTTTCAACCACAATATTGGTATCACAACGTAAATTGTTATCGACTAATCGGCGTTGAATGGCACCCACTGCCATCGCAGCTGGAATGGGTAGAGTATCTTTGCTGATGGTGCGATCGGATAACACAATCAGAACTGCACCTTGTTTGACTAACTGCTGCGCTTTATCACAGAGGCTGACAATGGCTTGCTCAAGATCCGTTTGTTGCGGGTCAAAATTAATATCAAGCTGGTTGCTGGCATAGTATTGCTGATCGAGATCGAGTAACTGTTTGAAATCAGAATAGAGTAAAACGGGTGATTTAAATGCCACTCGCTGAGCATGACTGTCGGTTTCACAGAACACATTAATCTCACGGCCAATACAGCTCGCAAGGGACATCACATGTTTTTCACGCAAAGGATCGATCGGCGGGTTAGTCACTTGCGCAAACATTTGACGGAAATAATCGGTGATTGGGCGCTGTTGCGATGACAATACTGCCATCGGTGCATCATCACCCATAGATCCTGTGGCTTCTTGACCATTTTCACCAATAACCCGCAGCACTTGATCGAGTTCTTCACGGCTGACATTAAATTGTTTGTGGTGAGTATTAAGCTGATTGTCATCCAAACTACGTTGGCTTATATGGCTATCATCTAACTGTTCAATGGGCACTAAATGTTGAACATGAGTATCCATCCATTGCTTATACGGATGGCGGCTCATCAGTTCGTTATCAATATCTTGTGAATGCCAGATTTTGGCGAATTTTGTATCGATAACCAATAACTCACCGGGGCCGACACGGCCTTTTTCTGCCACTTCATCAGGGGTGTAATCCCAAATGCCGACTTCAGAAGCGATGGTGATCAGTTTATCTTTAGTGATCACATAACGCGCAGGGCGTAAGCCATTACGATCAAGGTTACACGCCGCGTAACGACCATCTGACATTACAATGCCTGCGGGGCCATCCCATGGTTCCATGTGCTTGGAGTTAAAATCATAAAAAGCACGTAATGCGGGATCCATATCAGGGTGATTTTGCCATGCTGGTGGCACGAGCATTCGCATCGCACGAAAGAGATCCATACCGCCGGCTAAAAACAGCTCCAGCATATTATCAAGGCTGGATGAATCAGATCCGGTTTCATTAACAAATGGCGCTGCTGTCTTTAAATCAGGTAATAATGGTGAACTAAATTTATAAGCGCGTGCGCGTGCCCATTGACGATTACCGGTAATGGTATTGATTTCGCCATTGTGGGCTAAGTAACGGAAAGGCTGCGCTAATGGCCATCGTGGCTGAGTATTGGTTGAAAAACGTTGGTGGAATAAACAGATTGATGACTCTAATCGAATGTCCCCTAAATCTTGATAAAATTTAGGCAGATCAGCGGGCATGAATAACCCCTTGTAGACCGTAACTTGGGTTGAAAGGCTACAAATATAGAAATCTTTATCGTCTGTAATACGTTTTTCAATTCGACGCCGAGCAATATAAAGCCGACGTTCAATGTCCCGTGGTTTCCATCCTGCTGGGGCATTGATAAACACTTGTTCAATGGTTGGCAGTGATTGTTGGGCAATCGGACCGAGAACACTGGCGTTGATCGGCACTTCACGCCAACCTGCAATGGATAAGGTTTCGGTGATCAACTCTTCGTTGATAATTTCACGTGCATGTTGAGCGAGGACAGGATCTTGACTGAGGAATATCATTCCTACTGCAAATTCACGCGATAAATTCCACTGCTTTTCTGCGGCAATAATACGATAAAAATTATCAGGTTTTTTAATTAATAAACCACAGCCATCGCCAGTTTTCCCATCCGCAGCAATTCCTCCTCGATGAGTCATGCGATCGAGGGCAGATATTGCGGTACGAACAAGTTTATGGCTAGTTTCGCCTTCAATGTGGGCGATAAGACCGAAGCCACAGTTATCTTTTTCTAGTGATGGGTTATACAGTGACATTGCAATTCTCCCTTGCTCCTGTTTGCTGTAAACAGTTTTACTGCAAAATGGAAATCAAGATTGATCGCGCATTTTGCCTCCTACGACATTTCAAATTAACGACAATTTACAAAAAGGTCAAATATTGCTAACAAATGATATTTATAACCATTAACTGGTTTTTATTAACCTTAACTGTCTGAAATAAAATTATATTCATTACAGCTGTAAGTTTTTTCGAGTGT
Source organism: Photobacterium carnosum (assembly GCF_002849605.1). Lineage (GTDB taxonomy): Bacteria > Pseudomonadota > Gammaproteobacteria > Enterobacterales > Vibrionaceae > Photobacterium > Photobacterium carnosum. Next base: position 140,264 of record NZ_NPIB01000006.1, on the reverse strand, counting down.
TAATTAAGGGTTAGTTACTGTGTTTTTAGATTAAAAAATGACTAAATTTGGTGGGTTACGAGGTGGGATGTTATAAATTTGTGTAATAAAATAATCGTCTGAGCTGTAATCAATAAAAAGCCAGCGTTAATGCGCTGGCTTTAAATTTTTCAGTTGAATCAAATAATAATAAAGATTACGAAAGCATCAAAGAATTCGCTTTCGCTTCGAGATGGGAGTTACCCATCAAGTAGTTATCAATTGACCGTGCTGATTCACGACCTTCGTTAATACAACGAACCACTAATGATTGTCCGGTTCGCATATCACCTGCGGCAAATACGCCAGCTTGGCTGGTGGCGAAATTCTGAGTGGTAACATTACCGCGATCATCGAGTTTAATATCCAACTGTGCTAACACGCCTGTTGGCTCTGGGTGTAAAAATCCCATTGCTAGAAAGGCCATATCACAAGCGATGATGCGTTCAGTTCCTGCCACTTCTTCAAAGTTTGGTCTTGCACCGGGTTTTGCTTCTTGCCATGCAATATCAGCGATTCGTAACCCTTTAACATTGCCATTACCATCATCAATAAATTCTTTGGTAAGAATATTCCAATAACGATCACAACCTTCTTCATGCGATGTCGAAGTTTTCATGATCATCGGGTATGACGGCCACGGTTGGTTGGCAGGGCGTTGCTCTGGCGGCAATGGCATGATTTCAACTTGAGTAATACTTGCCGCACCATGGCGGTTGGAAGTACCGACACAATCTGATCCTGTATCACCACCACCAATGACAACGACATGCTTATCTTGCGCATGCACTTCAGCTGTTTTGAGATCCATATCATTTGCACGGCGGTTATTTTGGGCTAAAAAGTCCATCGCAAAATGAACCCCATTAAGCTCACGCCCAGGAATAGGTAAATTACGCGGGACAGTTGAACCGCCGGTTAGCAAAATAACATCAAATTCTTGGCGTAACTGTTGGGCGTTAATATCGACCCCAATATGAGCATTGACTTCAAATTTCACACCAGCTTGCGCCATCAGGTCAATTTTACGATCAATAATATCCATTCCAAGCTTAAAGTCAGGAATACCAAATCGCAGTAAACCGCCCACTTTTTCATCGCGCTCAAACACGGTAACAGTATGACCTGCACTGTTTAATTGTTCAGCGGCAGATAACCCCGCAGGACCAGAACCGATAATGGCGATGGTTTTACCCGTCCGCGAACGTGGAATTTTAGGTTTGGTGTAACCGTTACGATAAGCGGTTTCAACAATAGTTTTTTCAATATTACAGATGGTGATTGGATCTTGATTGATACCAAGCACACAACCACTTTCACAAGGGGCTGGGCAGACGCGACCGGTAAATTCTGGGAAGTTATTGGTTGAACTTAAAATGTTCCACGCTTCTTCCCAGCTATCACGGTAAACCGCATCATTAAATTCAGGAATAATATTACCAATCGGACATGCGTTATGACAAAAAGGTACACCACAATCCATGCAACGTGATGATTGTTCTTGAATTTTGTCACCAAATTCTTCGTTAAGAACAAATTCTTTGTTGTCTTGAATACGAACGCTTGGATCTAACTTACTTGGCAGTTCGCGCCCAAATTCTAAAAATCCCGTAGGCTTACCCATTGATGGCCTCCAACGTTTCCTTGTTGTGAGCGGCAGCTTGACGCTGTTGTAGTACGGCTTTGTAATCCCTTGGCATCACTTTCATCATCTGTTTGAGATTAGCCTCAAAGTTAGACAAGAACAGTTCTGCGACCGTACTACCCGTTAATTCAATATGTTTGGTTAACATATCGAGCAATAATTCTTTATCTTCAGTTTCAATAGGATCAAGGTCGACTAATTCAGCGTTGAGCTTGGTTTCAAAATCCCCAAATTGATCCCACACATAAGCGACCCCGCCACTCATGCCTGCGGCAAAGTTACGTCCGGTTTGACCCAGAATAACGGCTACACCGCCTGTCATGTATTCACAGCCGTGATCGCCAATGCCCTCAACGACAACGTTAGCTCCTGAGTTTCGAACACAGAAACGTTCACCTGCAAGGCCGCGAATATAAGATTCGCCAGAAGTCGCGCCATAGAAACAAACATTACCGACCACAATATTATCTTCGGCAATAATATCGGATTGACGATCAGGGTAGAGCACTAGCGTACCGCCAGAAAGGCCTTTACCCCAGTAATCATTGGCATCGCCTTCGACGGTAAAGTGGACCCCTTTTGCAAGGAAAGCCCCAAAACTTTGACCAGCAGAGCCGTTAAACTTGACCGTCATTGGCAGTGGTAAGCCTTGGTCTTTATAGACTTTTGATATTTCATTAGACAGCATAGTGCCGACACTACGATCAGTGTTGATGATCGGTAGTTGTGCCGTTATCGCTTCACCATCACTTAATGCGGGTTGTGCTAATCGAATCAAGGTGCGATCCAATACGTTTGCTAAACCATGATCTTGTTGGCGTTGGTTATAAATGCCATCTTCAGCACGTGGCGGTTGAATGTGCAGTACTGGGCTAAGATCGAGGTTTTTGTATTTCCAGTGGCCGATATCATCACGCAATTTAAGCTTCTGCGCTTGGCCGACCATTTCATCAATGGTACGGAAACCAAGTTCAGCCATCACTTCACGTAAACCTTCACCCATGTATTGGAAGAAGGTGACGACATCTTCTACACGACCATCAAAGCGCTCACGGAGGGTTTTATTTTGAGTCGCAATCCCAACTGGACAGGTGTTTTTATGACATTTACGCATCATGATACAGCCTTCAACCACCAGTGCTGCGGTTGCTACGCCCCATTCTTCAGCGCCGAGTAAGGTCGCAATGGCAAGGTCACGTGGGGTTTTCATTTGCCCATCAGACTGCACTACTATTCGGTTACGTAAACCATTTTTAAGCAGTGTTTGGTGGGTTTCAGCTAAGCCAAGTTCCCATGGTAAACCGGTGTGGCGAATTGATGACATTGGTGATGCACCAGTACCGCCATCAAAGCCTGCAATAAGTACAACGTCGGCTTTGGCTTTGGCAACGCCTGAAGCGATGGTTCCAACACCCGCTTCTGAGACTAATTTGACATTAACGCGACCGTCACGGTTAGCATTTTTTAAATCAAAAATCAGCTGGGCTAAATCTTCAATAGAGTAGATGTCGTGGTGAGGTGGCGGTGAAATCAAGCCGACCCCAGGGGTTGAGTGACGGGTTGCGCCAATCCAGTCATCGACTTTGTCGCCGGGTAGTTGTCCGCCTTCACCGGGTTTTGCGCCCTGTGCCATTTTGATTTGCAGTTCAGCAGCATTGGTGAGGTAATATGAGGTAACCCCAAAACGACCTGATGCCACCTGTTTAATCGCTGAACGTTCCCAATCGCCGTTATCTTTTTTATCAAAACGGGTAGGGTCTTCACCTCCTTCGCCTGAGTTAGATTTAGCGCCAATGCGGTTCATGGCTACAGCTAAAGTAGAGTGAGCTTCATAAGAAATCGAACCAAAACTCATTGCACCCGTTGCGAAGCGCTTGAGGATCTTCTCAAGTGATTCAACCTCTTCCAGTGCAATTGACGCGGCTGGATTGTTGACAAAATCTAACTGACTACGCAATGTCGCGGCATTGTCACCTTGATCATCAACCGCTTTGGTATATTGCTTAAATTGAGCATAATCTTTGTTACGGGTTGATTGTTGTAATAATGAAATCGTTTCAGGGTTAAACAGGTGCTTTTCACCGCGTTGTTTCCACTGATAGACACCGCCCACGTCAAGGATTTGTAATGGGATTTCACGGGTTGGGTAACCAACACGGTGACGTACTAGTACTTCTTGAGCAATATCATCGATGGTTAACCCTTGAATACGGGTAACAGTACCGGTGAAGTATTTATCAACCACGGATTTGCTGATACCCAGCGCTTCAAAAATCTGTGCGCCATGGTAAGACTGCAACGTTGAAATTCCCATTTTAGAGAAGATTTTTAGTAGTCCGCCGTTAATCCCTTTACGGTAATTATCAAATAAAGTATCGGTTGGCAGCTCAGGGTCAAGTTTACGTTTATGTTGTAAATCAACCAGTGTTTCAGTGACTAAATAAGGGTTAATCGCATTGGCACCATAACCAATAAGAGTCGCAAAATGGTGGGTTTCACGGGCATCACCGGTTTCAACCACAATGTCACATTTAGCGCGTAAACCTTTGCGGATCAGGTGATGGTGAACAGCGCCCACGGCAAGCATCGCGGGGATGGCGGCATGGTTAGAGTTAACCGCACGATCCGTTAAAATAATGATTGAATAACCATCAATCACCGCATCTTCAGAATACTGACAGATACGCTTTAAGGCGCGATCAAGTTTGCCTTGTTCACCACTGGCTCGAAACACAATATCCAATGTTTTTGATTGCAGATGTTCGTTATCAATTGCGCGAATTTTTTCTAACTCAGCGTTTGATAGTACCGGTGATTCAAGTTCGACTTTATGGCAATGCTCAGAGGTTTCTGTCAGTAAATTCTGATCTTTACCAAGGTAGGTATTGAGTGACATCACCATTCGTTCACGGATAGGATCTATCGGTGGGTTGGTTACCTGTGCGAACAGTTGCTTAAAGTAATTCGATAAGTGTTGTGATTGGTGTGACAACACCGCTAATGGCCAGTCGGCACCCATTGCGCTAAGTGGTTCATAACCTGTATTGGCTAACGGTACGATAATATCGTTAACTTCTTCTGAGCTAACGCCAAAAGCTTGTTGATGATGCAATAAACGCTCAGGGGTTGGCTGGTGGTACATGTTGTCAGCATCTGGCAGTGTTTTTAGTGTCAGTAAATTATCTTTGATCCATTGCTCATATGGCTGTGAGGTCGCGATACTATCTTTGACTTCTTCATCTGAAATAATACGACCTTGTTCAAGATCGGCAACGAAGATGCGCCCCGGTTGTAAACGGCCACGGAACTGAATATTTTCTGGGGCAATTTTTACCACTCCTGATTCTGATGCCATGATCAGGAAATCATCTTTAGTCACGGTATAGCGTGATGGACGTAACCCATTACGATCTAGGGTTGCACCCACTTGTACGCCATCAGTAAAACAGATAGACGCAGGGCCATCCCACGGTTCCATAATATTGGCGTGGTATTGATAAAAAGCGCGTCGCTTAGGATCCATGCTGGTGTTTTCTTGCCATGCTTCAGGGATCAACATCATCAAAGCATGCGGCAAACTACGGCCAGAAAGCACTAATAGCTCAAGTGCCATATCAAAGTTGGACGAATCTGAACTGCCTTCCTGACAAATTGGCAGCAACATACTGATTTCTTGGTGGCTAAATAAGTCAGATTCAAGAATAGCTTCACGGGCTTTCATCCAATTAAGATTACCGCGCACGGTATTTATTTCACCGTTGTGGGCAATGTAACGGAAAGGTTGTGCTAATCGCCAGCGAGGAAAAGTGTTAGTTGAAAAACGGGAATGAACTAACGCTAAGGCGGTTACCATTGCTGGATTGTGTAAATCAAGGAAGTATTGTGGTACTTGGGCAGTTGTTAACTGACCTTTATAAACTAATGTTTTATAAGACAGTGAGTTGATGTAGAAATCATCACCAATATTAGACACGCTTTCTAAGCAGACGCGTACGGTATAGTTACGTAATACGTAAAGTTTACGTTCTAATACGGCGGGATCTAAATTGACGCCACCGGTAATAAATACATGTTCAAATTGAGGTTCAGTACTTAGTGGATCTTCGCCGATCATTGAATTATCAACCGGAAGTACACGGTAACCAATAATTTCTAGATCAAGACGTTTGGCATTGCGCTCAAGAATATCACGACATTGCTGACGTTTATGTTCGTCTTTAGGGAATAACACCACGCCCACACCATATTGTGCAAAAGCGGGTAATTTCATCCCTAGCTTAACGGTTTCTTCTAATAAAAATTCGTGGGGTTTTTGCAGTAAGATGCCGGCCCCATCACCACTACTCGGGTCACAACCTTGACCACCACGGTGCTCCATACGCGCAAGCATATCGAGAGCTTGGGTGACAATTTGGTGAGATTTACGGTTTTTAAGGTGGGCAACAAAGCCGATACCACAGGCATCGTGCTCTAATTCAGGCACATAAAGTCCCTGAGCGTTATGCTCTTGAGCTGTCATAGATACATCCTTCCAGTTACATCAAGCCATATTCCTAAGACTTGGTTATCCCTAATTTATTTGCACAATCAATGTACATTGAGATGGACTCCTGTCCTGTATCATTGAGAGCGTGTTTATGACGATGAAATTGGTTTTATTCACAAACTTAATGCTGTTGTATTACGGTTAACTGCCATAAACACGTTACTTATGGTTCAATAACCAGATTAATCACGTCAAAATAGCGTAATTGCAGGGCTTTTTTTGTTTATAAATTAAACGCAAGTGTAACCATCCTACAATTTTGATACATTAATTACCAATAAAAATTAACATAATCAATGTATAAATGAAGCCTGTTAAAATGTAATTATGTTGTTTAAATGAGTGCGTAAAGTGATGACGAAACCCCATAGAGAGGGCGTTCTTTGTTTTAGCACAATCTACGCTATGGTGATTGATGATATGTTGCGGCTCTTTTGTTTATTGGTCTGCGTTGACGTAGATTATTCATTGTTTTAAACGCTAGGTAATACTATGCAATTGCATCAACTCGTCAATACTTTTGGGCAAGATCTTCAACATCGTTATGGTGAGAAAGTTCATAAACTCACCTTACACGGTGGCTTTAGCTGTCCTAATCGTGATGGCACTATTGGTCGTGGAGGCTGTACATTTTGTAATGTTGCATCATTTGCGGATGAAAATAATCAGTTTGTACCAATCCAACAACAATTAACGGCTCGTGCTGGAGAGATCCATCGTGCAAAACGTTATTTAGCGTATTTTCAGGCTTACACCAGTACTTATGCTGAAGTTCAAAGCTTAAAAATGATGTATGAACAAGCATTAACATCAGCTGATATTGTTGGCTTATGTGTGGGTACTCGTCCCGATTGTGTGCCTGATGCAGTATTAGAATTGCTTGCTGGTTATGTAGAACAGGGCTATGAAATTTGGCTTGAACTTGGTTTGCAAACTGCGAATGACAAAACCCTTAAACGGATTAATCGAGGTCATGATTTTGCTTGTTATGCTGATATTACTCAGCGTGCGCGTGCATTAGGTATTAAAGTTTGTACCCATTTAATTGTTGGGTTGCCTGGTGATACTAAGGCCGATAATTTGATGACATTAAATAAAGTGGTTGAGGTCGGTGTTGATGGGATTAAATTGCACCCGTTACATATAGTTGAAGGTAGTAAAATGGGACAAGCCTTTAAAGCGGGGCGATTACAACCGATCAGTATTGAAACTTATACCGATATTGCGAGTGAGATGATCCGTTTTACGCCGCCAGAGGTGATTTATCATCGTGTCGCGGCAAGTGCACGTCGACCAACACTGCTGGCGCCAATGTGGTGTGAAAATCGTTGGTTAGCGATGATGGATATTGAGAATCTTCTTAATAAGCATGGCGCTCAAGGGAGTGGCTTAGATAATCCCTTCGTGTATCAATTACCTATATTGCATAATAATAATTAAATGAAGCCTACTTTAAAGTAGGCTTTTTTTGTGCGTCATAATAAAACTTTATTGTTTTCGCTTAGGTACTGACGGCGAGAGCGATTATTATTAACAATAGTATTCGCCATCGTGGCGAGGCTCTTTTTATTGGTATTCATTGATGAAGCAAGTCAAAATTTTAGCCCAATTTTATGTCGATTTATTAGTGAAATTAGGCATCTTCCGTTTTAGCTTATTATTGGCGGCAGCATTAGTTGCGTTAGCGTTGGTTGTACAAATTAGCGTAACGCTTTTATTGCAAGGAACAATGCGTGACGTTGAAATTATTCGTTCAGTTACGTTTGGTTTATGTATTACCCCATGGGCGGTGTATTTTCTGTCAGTAGTGGTCGATCAATTAGAAGACTCACGGCAACGATTATCTAAATTAGTGACTAAACTTGAACAAATGCGTGCGCGGGATATGGAGCTAAATCAACAGTTACAAGCGAATGTTTCGCGGCTAAATTCTGAAATTGAAGAGCGAGAAAAAGCCGAAGAAGCGCGCGAAGAAGCAATGCAAGATTTAGAAAATGAAGTCTATCAACGTGAGAATGCGCAATTGGCTGTTGCTGAAAAAAGTGCATTATTAAAATCATTTTTAGATGCCTCTCCTGATTTGATTTACTACCGTAATGAGAAGAATCAATTTTCAGGTTGTAACCGTGCGATGGCTGAATTAGTCGGTAAGAGTGAAAAAGAATTAGTTGGACTAACACCATGGGATGTTTATCCGGCAGAGGTTGCTAAGCATATTCTCAAAACAGACCAAGAATTATTTGATGATAATACCGCCATGACAGATGAACAGTGGCTGGATTATCCTAATGGTAAAAAAGCGTTGTTTGAATTACGTAAAGTGCCTCTTTATGACCGTAATGGTAAACGTTTAGGTCTGATGGGGTTTGGACGCGATATTACTGAACGCAAGCAATACGAAGACGCACAAGAAAAAGCCAGTAGTGATAAAACCGCTTTTATTTCGACGATTAGCCATGAACTACGTACACCACTAAATGGCATTGTCGGACTAAGCCGTATGTTATTAGAAACTGAGTTAACCGATGAACAACGTGGTTATTTAAGAACGGTGCATGTTAGTGCGATTACTTTAGGTAATATTTTTAATGACATTATAGATTTAGATAAATCAGATCGTCGTCGTTTAGAATTGTTGCCTCAGCCATTAGATCTTCATGAGTTTATTGAAGACATTGGTAATATTTCACAATTAATGGCCGAGCAAAAAGGACTACGATTTGATTTAGAATGTTTGACTGAACTTCCACAAAATATTGAAGTTGATAGTACTCGATTACGACAAGTGTTATGGAATTTGATTGGTAATGCGACCAAATTTACTAAACAAGGTGGTGTTGTATTATCTGTTAGTAGTGAAATCCATGATCATGATGCGAATATTATTTTTGAAGTAGAAGATAGTGGTATTGGTATTCCTAAAACTGAAATTAATAATATTTTTGCAATGTATTATCAAGTCCAACAAGGTGACGATAATTTACATGCGGTAGGTACTGGGATTGGTTTAGCTGTTTCACAGCAATTAGTTCACTTAATGGGCGGCGAGATTAGTGTCGACTCTGAAGTAGGTGCTGGTAGTACATTTACCGTTAAAATTAAGGTGCCATTAGTTGAAACGGTGATTGAAGAACATGTTGTGACTGATGTGCGTCCAGAAATGACAGGCTTAAGTATTTTCATGGTGGAAGATATTGAACTGAATATTGTAGTGGCTAAATCATTACTTGAGCGCTTAGGGCATGAGGTGACGGTAGCAATGCGTGGCGATCAAGCATTAGCGATGTTTAAACCTGAAGATTATGATTTGGTGTTATTGGACATTCAGTTACCTGATATGACAGGATTTGATGTTGCTCAAAAATTACGTCAACAGTATCAAGATCTACCTGCATTAGTAGCATTAACGGCTAATGTTGTTAACGATAAAACGGAGTATCTTGCTAAAGGCATGGATGAAGTATTGAATAAACCGTTGAGTGTTAAAGCCATTACTAATGTTATTGAAAATCTTGTATTAAGTTGTAGCCATGAAATTCAAGCAACAGATTTAGATGTTATTGATAATAGTAATATGACTCATAGCAGTGTGATTGACACATTATTAGATTTAGAAATGTTAACCTCATATGTTGAAATCGTTGGTACTGAGCCGGTATATACCAGTATTGCAATGTTTGAGAAAATGATGCCAGATTACCTTGCGATTTTAGATTCAAATATGACAGCAAAAGATCAAGATGGGATTAAATTTGAAGCGCACAAGATCAAAGGTGCTGCGGGCTCTATCGGTCTGAAACATATTCAGCAAATAGCTCAGAAAGCACAATCACCAGAGTTACCTGCATGGTGGGAGAATATTAATGATTGGGTTGATGAGATTAAATATAGCTATCAAGATGACATTAATGTACTCAAAACATGGCTAAATCAGCAGTAACGAGCAATAAAAAAGGCGACCATGGTCGCCTTTTTATTTAACTCTTTGATTAGTAAAGAGATTACTCTTCGCCTAAATCGCCACAAAAGCGGTAACCTTCACCGTGAATAGTTGCGATAATCTCTGGAGTATCAGCTACTGATTCAAAGTGTTTGCGGATGCGACGAATAGTCACATCAACAGTACGATCATGTGGTTTTAGTTCACGACCCGTCATTTTCTTTAGTAAATCAGCGCGTGTTTGAATCTTACCTGGGTTTTCACAGAAGTGCAGTAGAGCACGGAACTCTGAACGAGGTAATTTGAATTGTTCACCGCTTGGGCTTACTAAAGAACGGCTGTTGATTTCTAATGACCAACCATTGAACTCGTAACGTTCAACCAATTTTTTGTCTTCAGCTGGAAGACCTTGGTTCATTGCGCGAGTTAATAGGTTACGAGCACGAATTGTTAATTCACGCGGGTTGAATGGTTTTGTGATGTAATCATCAGCACCAATTTCAAGGCCTAAAATTTTATCAACTTCGTTATCACGACCAGTTAAGAACATTAATGCCATATCGCCTTGTTCGCGAAGTTCTCGCGCAAGTAGAAGACCGTTCTTTCCTGGAAGATTAATATCCATAATAACGAGATGCACAGGGTTTTCAGAAAGCATCTGATGCATTTCTGCGCCATCATTTGCTTCGAATACAGTGTAACCCTCTGCTTCAAAAATACTTTTTAGAGTGTTACGTGTTACGTGCTCGTCTTCTACAATCAGAATGTGAGGGGTTTGCATTTTGGCAGTACCTAATATCAGAAACTAAATCTGGTTAATCACAGAATAGTTAAATTCTATAAAAAAAATTCACATATAGGCAAAATGTTTTAAATAAACACTTTATTGTTACAACCTATGTGGTACACCATCCTTTCATTCAACATGCATTAGATGTTGAAATCCCCCATAAAGCTTGGGGTGCTGGCTACAATCTCCCTGATAATGTAACAATTGTATTCACTTAACAGCTCGCTAACAATGTGGAGAGCTTATTTGATGTTGATTATTTATATATTTGTTGATTTATATCAAACAGCGAGAGGAACAGTTGTTATATTTCAGAGTTTAGTTAACTTTTATCTTTAAGTAGATAAAAAGTGTCATGATAGTAATCATAATATACAAAACTCAATACCATTGACTAATATTTAAGCTTAATGATAATAAAAAACACAACATATAGTTCATCTTTCTCTAAATATTGTAACAGTATCAATTAGGGTTGGCACTCATTATGGTTGATAGATACCAGTAAAAAATATCTCATAAATTAATATTGTGGTCATTGTTAAGAAATACGGTCAGTTTTACATGTTTTTGTTTGTTTTACCGTGATAGGAGAAGATTAATGAAGGATTTATTACCAGATTTATGCGACTACTATGCGCAAGATATTCGTTTGCTACCGTTAACATTACGTGATTATGGTTGTAATTCGCCATTTTGGGGGCAAATAGTGACATTACGCTGTTTTGAAGATAACAGTTTAGTGCGTGATTTATTATCAATCGACGGTAGTGGTAAGGTATTGTTTATTGATGGTCATGGTAGTTGTCGCCGAGCGTTATTTGGTGATCAATTAGCGTTATTAGCCATCAAAAACAATTGGCAAGGAATTATTGTGCATGGTGCTATTAGAGATGTTGAGATATTGGCACAATTACCATTAGGTATTAAAGCTCTTGCGGCATGCCCAATTAAAACAGATAAGCGTCAGATGGGTGAAAATAATGTTGTATTAAATATTGCAGATACTCCAATTTATCCAAATGATTATATTTATGCTGATTTAAATGGGATTATTTTGGCAAGTAAAGCGCTAGATTTGAGCGTATTAAAAACTGAACCCTAAGCCTAGCTCAATGATTTTTTCAAGTTCAGCATAATCAACGGTTGCCCTGACATTTACTTTTTGTGATACATCATATTGGCTACTCAGTTCTAGCCCTAATGAGGTGTGATTATTAACGGTGTCTGATGTGATCGCGCTATTAATACTGATGCGTGATGATACAGAGTATTTAATCCCAGATGTTAATCCACTTGATGCTGGTTGAGCGTTGGTACTGGTGGTTAAATGGGTGCTGACATACAGTTGCGTATTGTCTGTGACTGAATAAGCGTAGCCGCTGTCTATTTGCCATACATCAAAACGTTGTTGGCGTGATTGTGATGATAAAAACCACCCAGATGTGAGTTTTTCACCCCCATTATAAGTTAGGTTGGTTTCTATTGTTGCGGCTGCTGATGCTGTTGGCATGTTGAACACGATAAGTAATCCCACAATACTTATGTAATATTTAATCATGCTCACTCCCATCACATCGACATTATTCTAAATCATAGGTCATATTACGTTGAGAGTAAGTGTTATAAGTAATAAATATTCATTAGGTAGCTATTGTATGAGCGTTGCCACAACTTAGGCGTAATATCGTCTTATATAACAATTGTTCATTATCATTGTGGTTTGTTGATATTAATATGGAGCCGATGACGAGCATGATAAGGAAAAACATCAGGATACAATTCTTGGCTTATATTATTTTGTAAATGCTGCCAATAACTGGCTTCAAACAAATCTTGATGTAATTCATTAAACAATGTTTTTACTTTAGGATTGATCAATAAAAAAGTACGGAACTCTTCTGGGAAAACATCATTAATCCCAACGCTATACCAAGGTTCAGCTGCCATTTCATCTTCAGGATAACGCGCTACAGGAATCTTTCGAAAATTCATTTCACTCATATAAGTAATTTCATCATAATCGTAAAACACTACGCGTTTATGACGGGTAACCCCAAAGTTCTTAAATAGCATATCTCCTGGAAATATATTGGCGGCGGCTAATTGTTTAATCGCGTTGCCATATTCATTTACCGCGTAACGTAAATCTGCATCATTAGCAGTTTCAATATAAATATTGAACGGGATCATCCGCCGTTCCATATAAAGGTGTTCAATAATCACATCATCATCGGTGACCGTAACAATTGATGGGGCAATGGTTAATAACTCATGAATTAATTCGTCGCTAAATCGGTGGCGAGGAAAACTGAAATGACGGTATTCTTGCGTGTCCGCCATTCTGCCGACGCGATCATGCTCTTTTACCAGTTGATATTTTTGTTTAACAACGTGAGGGCTAATGTCTTTTTGTGGTGCAAATTTATCTTTAATTATTTTAAATACAAAATCATAAGAAGGCAGAGTGAAGACTGACATCACCATGCCTTTGATGCCCGGTGCGATAATAAACTGGTCGTCTGAGTGTGCTAAATGATCTAAAAATTGGCGATAAAATTCTGTTTTTCCATGCTTTTGGCAGCCAATTGCCGTATAGAGTTCGGCTAAATTTTTATTGGGTAGAAGTTGGGCTAAAAATCGCACTAAGGCAGCAGGTGCGGGACTATAAACCATAAAATAAGAACGGGCGAAGCCAAAAATAACACTGACATCATTAACGTTACAGATACCCGCATCCAGTAATAACTGTCCCTTATGATTGAGTATGGGGAGCACTAAAGGCAATGACTCACCGTTTGCAAAAGTCAGTTTTCCAACCAGATAAGCGGCTTTATTACGATAAAAAGGTTCGCGAATTTGCTCTAAGGTTAATTGTTGATCAAGCTTATCACCTAGTTCTGCTGCTAAGTGGGTAACCAATAATTGAATATCACGCTGCTTATCATTCCAATTAAGTGTAAACGGTTGATCATCAAGCATTCTTTCTATCATTGCCGCTACTGTTGTTTGGACACGATAATGACGGGTTAATGTGCTTGGGTAAGTTGGAATGCGGTGCTGTTGTGAGCTATGAACAAAGATATTATCGCGGTTGATATTACGGTGTTTAAAGATACGGCAATAGACCGAATTAAAAAAACTTTCAGCAATATCATAACGAGGATAATCAACCAATAAATTCTGATAAGCCTGTTTTACGGCGGTTAAACAAATCTGATTAGCATATTGGCCACCAAGCATGATTTGAATTTGGTTAGTGACTAACTCAACATGATGATCATAAAAACTGATGCGGGTTTTTAATGCTTGGTGTACTTGTGACCATTGTTGGTGTTCAAAACGTTGTTGCGCTTCGGCTGTTACGTCAAGAAAGCGGCCAAACATGGCGTCAGAGCCTTGTAAAATAGTATGTGCTATTAGTGACTCCATGGCTGCACTCATCAGTTTATCCTTAAATGATGACAATATTATGGTTCGTTATTTATTTACTATGCAACGCTCTGTAGTGGACTGCAAATATTATTGTTGTTTTTTTGAGCATTAAAAGGCTTAAGATAGCAGAATGCGATAACGTAATTTTTATGTGATAATTGTAAAAACTTTATTGACTCTATGTTGTTATTCATGCAATCGTAAGGTAACAGCATGTAAAGAGAAATGACAATAATGGTAAATCTATCCCGTATCACTAGCATCACAACCACGATTATGACCATTAACATTACCGGTGTTGGTGCGGGCTGATATGCGCAGAATTACAACAAGCCCGCAACTCATAAAGAGCTGCGGGTTTTTTTTAAATTTAAATTCATCAATTGAGTAATATTTGTCGGTAGGCAAGTAGTTCAGGATAGTCACTCGGGAGTAGGGAATGCGAGTATTTAAATTTGGCGGATCGTCACTAGCAGATGCAGAGCGATTTTTAAGAGCAGCAGATATTATTGCCAGTAATGCCAAACAAGGTGAAGTTGCGGTGGTGCTATCAGCACCAGGTAAGGTTACTAATAATTTGGTTGCTGTGATTGAAAGTGCGGTAACTTCAGGCATTGCTACTCAGCAAATAGTGACATTAGAAACCGTTTTTAATGATCTTTTTAATGGGCTTAAAGCACTTGAACCTGCTTTTGAACAACCATTATTAATGGCTAAATTAGCAACGACTATTGAGCAATTACAGCAATATGTTCATGGAATTAGACTGTTAGGGTTATGCCCTGATAACGTGTACGCCAAAGTGATCAGTAAAGGTGAGCGGTTATCGATTGCAACAATGAAATCATTATTAGAAGCTAAAGGTCAGGCGGCAAGTTTGATTGATCCGATACAGTATTTACATGCTGACGGTGATTACCTTGAAGCGCATGTTGATATTGAAGTTTCAACACAGCATTTTCTTAATAACCCACTACCCACTGGTCACGTTTGTATTATGCCGGGCTTTACTGCGGGTAACGCTCAAGGTGAGTTAGTGACTTTAGGTCGTAATGGTTCTGACTATTCAGCGGCAGTGTTAGCGGCTTGTTTACGGGCCGATTGTTGTGAAATTTGGACTGATGTTGATGGTGTTTATAGCTGTGATCCGCGTTTAGTGCCTGATGCTCGCTTATTGAAATCATTAAGCTATCAAGAAGCTATGGAGCTCTCTTATTTTGGCGCGTCAGTATTACATCCCAAAACCATTGCTCCGATCGCTCAATTTCAAATTCCGTGTTTAATTAAAAACAGTTTTAACCCTCAAGGTGCTGGCACGCTCATTGGTCAAGATACGGGTGAAGATCAGCTCGATATTAAAGGCATTACTACTTTAAAAGATTTGACCATGGTTAACGTTTCCGGTCCGGGAATGAAAGGCATGGTTGGCATGGCTGCGCGTGTGTTTGGTGCGATGTCGACGGCTGGTGTGTCCGTCGTTCTGATTACGCAATCCTCATCTGAATATAGCATTAGTTTTTGTATTGAAACGGCCGATAAGATTGTGGCAAAAAAAGCGTTAATTGCCAGTTTTGAACTTGAATTAAAAGAAGGTTTATTAGAACCGGTTGAGTTCAGTGATGATTTATCGATTGTAACGTTAGTCGGTGATGGTATGCGAACGTCACACGGTGTGGCATCGCGATTCTTTACGGCATTAGCGGAAGTCGATGTCAATATTGTAGCGATTGCACAAGGTTCTTCTGAACGCGCTATTTCTGCGGTTATTCCTCAAAATAAAGTATCAGAAGCGGTTAAAGCCTGTCATGAGAATTTATTCAATAGTCAACATACGTTAGATGTGTTTGTTGTTGGTGTTGGTGGCGTCGGGGGTGAATTGATTGACCAAATCCACCGCCAGCAACAAAAATTAGCTCAAAAAGGGATTGTGATCCGTGTCTGTGGTGTGGCGAACAGTAAAGGGTTATTACTTAACAGTAATGGTTTTGTATTGGATAGCTGGCGTGATTTGATGGGGGCGATTAATGAGCCATTGCAATTACAACGCATGGTTGAGTTAGTGCGCCATAACCATATTATTAATCCGGTTATTATTGATTGTACGTCTGATCAAACCATTGCTGAGCAATATGCTGATTATCTAGCGACGGGTTTCCACGTTATTACACCGAATAAAAAAGCCAATACTGCCAGCATGGCGTACTACCAACAATTGCGTCAAGCTGCGCGAGTGGGTCATCGTAAGTTTATGTATGACACCACGGTTGGTGCAGGTTTGCCGGTGATTGAAAATCTGCAAAACTTGCTGGCTGCGGGTGATGAGTTAATGCGTTTCTCGGGGATTTTATCTGGCTCTTTATCTTATATTTTCGGTAAGCTAGATGATGGCATGAGTTTCAGTGAAGCGACCACGGTAGCGCGTAATAATGGCTTTACTGAGCCTGATGCGCGAGATGATCTTTCTGGTATGGATGTTGCGCGTAAGCTACTGATTTTAGCTCGTGAAGCCGGATTAGAATTAGAGCTTGACGATGTAGTGGTAGAACAAGCATTACCACCAGGTTTTGATGCTTCGGGTTCTGTTGATGAATTTATGGCTCGTTTACCCGAAGCGGATACGTATTTCTCTGAACTGGCTGCGACTGCCGCAAAAGAAGATAAAGTATTACGTTATGTGGGTGAGATTGATCATGGTAAGTGTAACGTCAAGATTGTAGCTGTGAATCCTGATGATCCGATGTTTAAAATTAAAGATGGTGAAAATGCATTAGCGTTTTACAGCCGTTACTACCAACCGATTCCTTTAGTGCTACGTGGTTATGGCGCGGGTACTGAAGTGACTGCCGCCGGTGTATTTGCCGATCTAATGCGTACTTTAGGTTGGAAGCGAGGTATATAACATGAGTGTTGTTGTTTATGCGCCAGCATCTATTGGTAATGTCAGTGTTGGTTTTGATGTGTTAGGTGCGGCAGTTTCTCCTATTGATGGTTCGTTATTAGGGGATCGGGTTGAAGTTGCAGCGGGAACGTCGGCATTTAGTTTGCGATGTGTCGGCGCTTTTGTGGATAAGTTACCGCCACAAGCACAAGACAATATTGTGTATCGCTGTTGGCAAGTGTTTGCTCGTGAATTGGATTATAAAGGTATTACGTTATTGCCAGTGGCTGTCACATTAGAAAAGAACATGCCGATTGGTTCTGGCTTAGGTTCAAGTGCATGTTCCATTGTGGCGGCGCTTGATGCTTTAAATCAATATCATCAACAACCATTAACCAGTAATGAATTGCTGACCTTAATGGGGGAGATGGAAGGCGAAGTTTCTGGCAGTGTTCATTACGATAATGTTGCGCCTTGCTTTCTCGGTGGGTTGCAATTTATGGTCCAAGAAATGGATATTATCAGCCAAGAGATCCCTTGTTTTGATGATTGGTATTGGGTGATGGCATATCCGGGGATTAAAGTGCCGACCGCAGAAGCGCGGGCAATTTTACCTGCTCAATATCGTCGCCAAGATGTGATTGCACATGGACGTTATCTGGGGGGGTTTATCCATGCTTGCCACTCACAACAACCCTTGTTAGCCGCCAAAATGATCCATGATGTTGTGGCAGAGCCTTATCGTGAAAAGTTATTACCACGTTTTAATCAAGCTCGAAAATATGCGTTAGAAGCGGGTGCGATTGCGAGTGGTATCTCAGGTTCTGGACCAACGATGTTTAGTGTTTGTACTAATCTTGAGGTCGCACAGCGGTTAGCTAAATGGCTAGCTGATAATTATATTCAAAATGATCAAGGATTTGTGCATGTTTGTCAGCTAGATAAACAAGGTGCAAAAGTCACAGGGAGTGAATTATAGCGATGAAGTTATATAATTTGAAAGAACACCAACAGCAAGTGTCATTTAGTCAGGCAGTGCGACAAGGTTTAGGTCGTCAACAAGGGTTATTTTTTCCAGCACAATTACCACAACTGGGTGACATTGATGCGTTGCTCGCGATGGATTTTGTGAGCCGCAGCAGCAAGATTTTATCGGCATTGATTGGCGAAGAGCTAAGCTGCGAAACTGTGACTCAAATGGTTGATAGTGCGTTTCAGTTTCCTGCGCCAATTAAACAGGTTAAATCTGGTGTGTATGCATTGGAACTGTTTCATGGTCCGACATTAGCTTTTAAAGACTTTGGTGGCCGTTTTATGGCGCAATCTTTAGCGGCGGTAACCGATAGTGACGGTAACATTACCATTCTAACGGCAACCTCTGGTGATACAGGCGCTGCGGTTGCTCATGCTTTTTATGGTATGGATAATATTCAAGTGGTGATTTTGTACCCCAAAGGCAAAATCAGCCCACTGCAAGAAAAGCTATTTTGTACATTAGGTCATAACATTACCACTGTGGCGGTGAATGGTACTTTTGATGATTGTCAGGCATTGGTAAAACAAGCTTTTGATGATGCAGCGTTACGGGCTGATATTGGTTTAAATTCCGCAAACTCAATTAATATTAGTCGTCTAATGGCACAAATTTGTTATTACTTTGAGGCGGTCTCACAATTATCAAAAGCAGAGCGTAAGCAACTCGTTATTTCCGTACCTAGTGGTAATTTTGGTAATTTAACTGCGGGTCTATTAGCTAAATCATTAGGTTTACCGGTTAAACGCTTTATTGCGGCGACGAATGTTAATGATACGGTTCCACGTTATTTACAAACCGGAGAGTGGATACCAAAGGCGACCGTTGCCACGATTTCAAATGCGATGGACGTTAGTCAGCCCAATAACTGGCCACGTATTGAAGAGTTATGTCAGCTTAAAGGGTGGGGATTAGACGAGCTAGGCTATGGCGTGGTTGATGACCAACAAACGGCGGTGACATTAAAGCAAATGTATGCCGATGGTTATTTGTGTGAGCCACATGGTGCGATTGCTTATAATGTGCTTGAGCAACAATTAGCAGAAGGTGAAACGGGTTTATTCTTGTGTACCGCGCATCCGGCAAAGTTTAAAGACGTGGTTGATGACATTCTTGGTACTGATCTGCCACTGCCTGCGCCACTCTCTAAACATAATGCATTGCCGCTATTATCTTTAGATGCTGCTAATAATTTTGCTGCGATTAAGGCTGTTTTGTATTCTGTTCAGCCATTATTATAATAAGCTTGAAGTGCAAAATAATACAAAAAAGGAGCCTCAGGGCTCCTTTTTTATGACAGCATCTTGCTCAAATCAAGACACTTACACTAGGCTAAAAATTATAGGCTGCTAGTGAAAGTACGAGCGATAACGTCTTGCTGTTGTTCTGTTGTTAGTGAGTTGAAACGTACAGCGTAACCCGATACACGGATTGTTAGCTGTGGGTATTTTTCTGGGTGAGCAGCAGCATCTTGTAGTGTTTCACGCTTAAGAACGTTAACGTTTAAGTGTTGACCACCTTCAATTTTAGTTGGTGCTTCGATAGCTAGTTCACGGTACTCAATGTCACCAAGATCTGCTTGTGCAATAATTTGGTCAGCATCGTAGCTGCCAGGTGCACAAACACAACGTGCTTCATTAGACTCGCTATCTAGGATCCAGATTGAGTTTAGTAGATCATCGTTTGCTGCTTTAGTAATTTGAATACCAGTAATCATAACTTTTCTCCAAGAAAATGGTTGTTAATTTATTCGTTTTAGTATTGAGCTTTCTATTATATAGCGTTCAATGCATGTTTGTGTATTGATCTAGATCAAGTTACAACAAAAAACCTTAAATATAATAGGGCTGTTTTATTGAGCTAGGTCAATCTAACTGCATTTTACTGGGGAATCAACTAAAAATATCAAATTTAAAAAATAAGTTGAATGTTATTTTGTTGTAAAATAACAACATTACAGTGTGTGCTTATATGCAAAAGGTGAATAAAGCGTCACTTTTTATGGATTTATATGTTAAGTATCACCATTGCTATTAGTGTTATTAATATGTTGTTTGGTTATTATTTGTAGGAGTTATTATGAAACTAATTGGTGCACATGTATCAGCTGCTGGTGGTGTATACAATGCCCCTTCAAATGCTACGGCTATTGGTGCAAATGCATTCGCATTGTTTACGAAGAATCAACGCCAATGGCTGTCTAAGCCGTTAGATGCTGATGCTATTATGGCGTTTAAGACGCGATGTCAGCAGTTAAATTTTGATGCGACCGCGATTTTACCGCATGATTCTTACTTGATTAATTTAGGATCACCGGATGCCGAAAAGTTACAAAAATCACGTTTGGCCTTCGTTGATGAAATGCAACGTTGTCAGCAGTTAGGGTTACATTTGTTAAATTTTCACCCAGGCAGTCATTTAAAAAAAATATCAGAAACGGCCTGTTTAGCCCTGATTGCTGAATCGATTAATTTAGCTCATCAACAAGTGGATGATGTGATCGCCGTGATTGAGAATACGGCAGGTCAAGGATCTAACTTAGGTTGGCGTTTTGAACATTTGGCTGAAATTATTGCTCAAGTTGACGATAAAGATCGAGTGGGTGTTTGTATTGATACTTGCCATACCTTTGCCGCTGGATATGATTTACGGACTATGGAAGCGACTGCAGCGACGTTTGCTGAATTTGATCAAGTGGTTGGTATGCAATATTTGCGAGCAATGCATTTAAATGATTCTAAAGGGGATTTAGGTAGTCATTTGGATCGTCATCATAGTCTAGGTGAAGGGATGATTGGATGGGATTGCTTTCGATTCTTAATGCAAGATAATCGATTTAATAATATGCCGTTGATATTGGAAACTATTAATCCTGATATCTGGCATCATGAAATTACGACTTTACGTAGTTTTGAACAAGAGGGTTAACCGATGACGGCAAGCTGGCAAACATTTATCGAGCAGCAACAACAATTACCGTACTTTAATGATATTGAACAAGCAGTTGCTACGGCTCGTGCAGAGGGTAAAACTGTTTTTCCTCCCCAAGATGATGTGTTTAATGCTTTTTTCAGTACGCCATTAATGGCGACAAAAGTCGTGATTTTAGGCCAAGATCCTTATCATGGCCCTAATCAAGCTCATGGTCTTAGTTTTTCGGTATTACCCGGTGTAAAAACGCCGCCATCATTGGTTAATATGTATAAGGAATTAGCTACTGATATCAAAGGCTTTACTATTCCTGAACATGGCTATTTACAATCATGGGCACAGCAAGGGGTACTATTGCTTAATACGGTATTAACAGTTGAGCAAGGCAATGCCCATTCTCACGCTAAAATTGGCTGGGAAACGTTTACCGATCGCGCTATTGAATATATTAATGACAATACTGAAGGGGTGATTTTTTTATTGTGGGGCGCGCATGCACAGAAGAAATGCAAAAAAATAGATCTTGAGCGGCACCATGTATTAACATCTGCACATCCATCGCCATTATCAGCTTATCGTGGCTTTTTTGGTTGTAAGCATTTTTCAGAGACCAATGCTTTATTGACTATGATGAATAAATCATCAGTTGATTGGCAATTATAAGCCATCTTGAAAAGTATTGTTTTTAGGAATAAAACGGCCAGCATAAATGCTGGCCGTTTTAATAATATATTTAAAAATCAAAATCATCACTTTTGAAACTACCGCACATATCCATATCTTGTAGTTCTCGACGTAGTCTTTGACGGTCTTTCAACGCTTCAATTTCGCGCCACTTTCGTTTTTCTGGTTTAGCACGAGAGCGACGAGAAATTGTATCCGTTATCATCATATCATCGAATGCAAAGCTATCCATAAAGCACCTATTCCTACTTTTCGCTTGGTGTAAGCGATGTGAGTATTTATTACCATAGAATGACTAACAATAAAATTGAACTGTTTCTCATTTGTTACTGAGAGATGAATTTTTTGTGTGCTTGATATCACAGTTGTTGAGTGAAAGATTAAAAAACAAACCATTATTAGTGTTAAATAGGGCTTTTATAGTTTTAGTTATCGATATTGCGTTAAGACGGTTAATTGTATAAATAAAATCAATTTTTAACGGGTGATAATCCGTAAATATATAAGGTTGTAAGTTTTGTAACACACTGTAAAAATGCTGATAATTGGATGATTATTATTTTTATAACAACTTTGTACCTTGTGACTGAGCTTATAGTTTGAATTTTATAAGATTATAAAAAATACCTGTAACGTATTATTGCCAATGTTGGCGCTATTTTTTTTGCTAATTATCGATTTGTAAAGGTGTGAATATGGCCAGTCAAATTAACTTTATCAATGATTTGTTGTGGGGGTCGATATTGATATATTTGCTGATTGGTATTGGCATTTATTTTACTTATCGTCTTAATTTTATTCAGTTTCGTCATTTTAAACATATGTTTGCAGTGATGAAAAATAGCCGTAAGTCAGACTCGTCGGGTATTTCATCTTTTCAAGCATTGTGTACCAGTCTTGCTGCAAGAGTTGGCACTGGTAATATGGCAGGAGTCGCTGTTGCGTTAACATTAGGTGGCCCTGGTGCTATTTTTTGGATGTGGCTAATTGCGATGCTAGGTATGGCGACGGCTTTTGCCGAAAGTACATTAGCACAGTTGTATAAAACTCGAGATGGTGATGGTAATTATCGTGGCGGCCCCGCTTATTATATGGAGCGCGGCCTCGATATGCGGTGGATGGGGGTGATGTTTTCCATCTGTCTGATCATTGCTTTTGGTTTAGTCTTTAATGCCGTGCAGGCTAACTCTATTACTCAAGCAACGCATGTCGCTTTTGGATGGCAACCGCAATATGTTGGCCTTGGTTTAGTGGTATTAACGGGCATTATTATTTTTGGTGGCATGCGCACAATTGCACGAACAGCTGAAATTTTAGTACCAGCCATGGCGCTATGTTATTTGGCGTTGGCACTGTTTATTATGCTCAGTAATATTGAACAGTTACCGCATATTTTAATGCTTATTTTCCGGAGTGCGTTTGGGTTTGAAGAAGCTGCATCTGGTGCGTTGGGATATACCATTGCTCAAGGAATGATTAATGGTCTCAAACGAGGGTTGTTTTCTAATGAAGCAGGTATGGGATCGGCACCTAATGCTGCGGCATCAGCAACACCTTATCCTCCACATCCTGCGTCACAAGGTTATGTGCAGATGCTGGGGGTATTTATAGACACCATTGTTATTTGTTCTGCAACGGTTGCGATTATTTTAATGTCTGGCGAATATGAGCCACATAGCAGTATTACGGGTATTGAATTAACTCAAAAAGCCATTAGCTCACAAGTGGGTGATTGGGGTGGGATTTTTATTGCGATTGCTATCTTTTTCTTTTCTTTTACATCATTGGTTGCAAACTATTCTTATGCTGAAACTAATCTGATTTTTTTAAAGCAGCACCATAAATTGGGTTTGAATATATTCCGAATCGTAGTGTTATGCATGGTGATGTTTGGTGCATTGGCTGATTTACCTACCGTATGGGCAATGGCTGATATTTCAATGGCAATGATGGTGATGATCAACTTAGTTGCAATAGTGCTTCTTTCCGGTACGGTGGTTAAGTTGGCACAAGATTATAATAAGCAGTTAGCATTAGGTAAAACGCCGACGTTTAATAGTCAAGATTATCCTGAATTACACGCTCAACTTGAAGCGGGTATTTGGGATTAATTACCATTATTATCAACACAAGATCGAGTGCGTTAACCGTTGTTATATCTATTAATGAAATAGCCATAATCATGGCAGTTATGCGTGGTTTTTGTTATTGATGGTGTTAGTCTAAATAGGTCAGACTTTAAAGGAAAAAGCCTTATGTTAATCGTGGTATCACCAGCAAAAACGTTAGATTATACCTCCCCGTTAGCGACAACAACTTACACGTTACCTGAATTAACCGTTGATTCAGCTGAATTGATTGATGTTTGTCGAGAGCTCACACCTGTGGGTATTGCGAGCTTAATGAAGGTTAGTGATAAAATTGCAGGATTAAATGCGGCTCGTTTTGCTGAATGGCAGCCAATATTTACCGTTGATAATGCTCGCCAAGCGATTTTGGCATTTAAAGGTGATGTTTATACAGGCTTAGCAGCTGAAACCATGACCGAATCGCAGTTTGCCTATACACAGCAGCATTTGCGAATGTTATCTGGACTTTATGGCGTGTTGCGGCCGCTGGATTTGATGCAGCCATACCGTTTAGAGATGGGCACCCGTTTAGCGAACTCTCGTGGCAGTAATTTGTATCAATTCTGGGGTGATATTATTACCGAGAAGCTTAATTTAGCCGTCGCTGAACAAGGCGATGATATTGTGGTTAATTTGGCATCCAATGAATACTTTAAAGCAGTTAAACCCAAAAAACTCAACGCTCAATTAATTACTCCTATTTTTAAAGATTGTAAAAATGGGACGTATAAAGTCATCAGTTTCTATGCCAAAAGAGCCCGTGGAATGATGGCACGTTATATTTTGGATAATCAATTAACGTCTATCGCTCAATTACAACAGTTTGATTGTGCCGGCTATTATTTTGTTGCTGCAGAATCAACATCGACAGAGTTAGTGTTTAAGCGTGAACAGCAATAATTAATATAAGAATGTCTATTTAAGACTAAAAAGAAGGCCAACGCATTAGCGTTGGCCTTGTTATTTGTCTGTTTTGTAAAAGAGAAAACTATGACTTAGCTTGGCTTTTTTTAGCTGCTTGTTTGATTTTCTTTTTCGCTTTCGCTTCTTTTACTTTTTTATCGACTTTTTTCTTCTTTTTAGCCGTATTTGATTTTTTCGTTTTTGGACGTAGGCCATGAATAAAGCGCTCTTGCACTTCTTCTTGCATGTAGCGACTAATACGTTCCATCATGCTTTGGTCATGTGCTTCAACCAACGCAATTGCTGTACCTTTTTTTCCAGCACGAGCGGTACGACCAATTCGGTGTAAATACACTTCAGCTGTACGGGGCATATCAAAGTTAATAACATGGCTAATATCGGGTAAATCAATACCACGTGCCGCAATATCTGTGGCAATTAATACGTTTACTACACCATCACGAAAACGGGTGATCATGTTAGTACGCGCAGCCTGTGCCATTTCACCTTGAATCCAGTTACAAGGGATGCCCATTGCGTCTAATTGACCGCGAAGGATACCTAGGCGCTCACGTGTTTTTACGAAAATGATGGTACGTTCAGCTTGTTCGGTAATGATTTTCGCAAGTAGAGCAAGTTTATGATCCATATCATCACAGCGAAGGTACATCTGTTGAATCTTTTTACGTTCGCGACGAGATGGATCAGCATTAACTTCAAGTGGTTCATTCAGAATTGTTTCTGAGAACTCACGTACGCCTTTACCTTCTAAGGTTGCTGAGAATAATAAGCTCTGACGACGCCAGCGACATTCATGATTGATGCGCTCAACGATTTTACCAAAGCCCATATCCAACATACGGTCAGCTTCATCAAGAATAAGACATTCAATCGCACGGCAATCAAATTTCTCAGACTCAATGTATTCCATTAAACGGCCTGGTGTTGCTACGACGATATCTTGCGTTTTGCCAAGTAGGTCAGCATGCTCATCGTAAGAAATACCACCAGTAATGGTAAATACTTTTAAGTTGGTGTACTTAGAAAGTGCTTTTGCGTGCTCAGCAACTTGAATCGCTAACTCACGGGTTGGCGTTAAGATTAATACACGTGCAGGGCCCGATTTTTTGCGCGGAAAATCCTGCAAGTGCTGAATCATTGGAAGCAGAAACGCAGCTGTTTTTCCGGTCCCTGTTGGTGCAGAAGCCATGACATCTTTACCGTCAAGGGCATGAGGGATAGCCTGCGCTTGAACTACGGTTGGGCGGCTATAGCCGATCTCGTCAATCGCTCGTAATAGCTCGCTATCTAACTCTAATTCGGAAAAGTCTTTCACCAGTTATCTCTCCCAAGACAAATGCTAAATATGTTCTCGTTACTGTGTTTGTACAGTGTAACCAGAACATGGGTATTTATATTAAGGGGCGGCATTATAGCCACTCTTGGCGTAAGTAACACCGATTAAAACATAAAAACTTCAGTTAATGCTTAATCTTCGTGATTGCTTGATTATATTTTATACTGTGACAGATTACATTTTTAAATAAAAATCTTTCGTAAGTGTAATAAAATCAGGTGAGTAAGTGTTATCAGTATGAATGCAAAGCTGTTGTTGTTTAGTAATAGAACAATTTTTAGTTAATTCGATTAATGTCCGCATTACTGGTTTTTGATCGGTGGTGCGAACATCACAGCGACGTTGGCAGTATAACCCGTAAGTGTGTGCTTGAGTGATTAACTGTTGGCCTTCATAGGTGGGGAGAATAATGCTAGCACTACCGTCTATGGTTAATAAATAGCTAATAGTTACGAGTAATTGTTGATGACTCAAGCTATCGGTATGACGAGCAGTCGCACGATGTTGCTGTTGTGCATGTTGACCTGCATTAAAGTAGGGTGGATTACAGATAATACTATCAATTGTGGCTGGTGGTATATTTTGACACCAATGAGTAATGTCATTCTTAATACATTGCAGTCGTGATGCCCATGGTGATAATGAAAAATTAGCTGTTGCCGCCGCTGCTGCGACTGAATCTAATTCAATGGCAGTGATCGTCGTGCTTTGTGTACGTTGGGCTGCCATTAATGCTAATAATCCACTACCTGTACCAATATCAACAATATGTCCTTGTTGCGGAAGATTAGCCCATGCCCCTAATAATACGCCATCGGTACTGATTGGCATGCCGCAGCCATGATCATTGATTATAAATTGTTTAAAATTAAAGCTGCGACTCATTATTGTTTTCCTTGATTTTAGGAACGGCTATTAGGCTAATAAAATATACAGAAGCATATAAAATGCATGTTATATAATCAAACGACAATTAATGATGATCATTTTATTAATATTCTGTTTTCATCTGGGGGTGTAGTGTTATGTGTTTTTTTGTAAGTATGGTGTTTTTACTTTAGATCGGTTTTTTGTTTTGTTTTGATCTTTTTATACGGTCATTAACTCTGGTTTTTTAGGTCGAAAACTAGATTATATGGTGTTTTTAGCTACTCTATTGCTAAGGTTAGTCTTTTTAGTCATTATGCTGTAAGGCACGTAATTAATAGCAACATATAACACGTGCTACTTATTATAAAAAATGCAGACACAATATATAACCCATTAATGAGTGGAAGGTGCAGTTTGAAAAAAACGCTCAAAATAACAGATATTATCGCGCTTGGTTTTATGACCTTTGCGTTCTTCCTTGGTGCTGGCAACATTATTTTTCCACCGTTAGCAGGACAGCTAGCGGGTGAGAATATGTTACCTGCAATGTCAGGCTTTTTAGTTACCGCTGTAGGCTTACCTCTTATTGGTATTATTGCTGTAGCGATGGCTGGTGGTGGTTGGAAAGGGTTAACCCGTGATTTACCATCAAAAGTAGCAACCTTAATGGCAGTGTTGATTTTTATCATCATTGGTCCAGCGTTTGCTGCTCCTCGTACAGGTCTTGTTGCCTATGAGATGGCCGTTAAACCTTTTATTACAGATGCTAGCCAAACCAGCTTAACTATTTTTTCTATTATCTTTTTTGCGGTAGCGCTGTTTTTTGCTTGGTCTCGCGGTAAGTTAATCGACATGATCGGTAAATTTTTAACACCCGCTTTATTTGTAGTATTAACGGTATTAGCTATTGCGGTTTTTGTTAATCCACAAGGAACCATTGTTGCAGCTCAAGGTGATTATGTTACTCAAGCGTTTACTACTGGTTTCCTTGAAGGCTACAACACCATGGATACCTTTGCGGCATTAATGTTTGGGATGTTAATTGTTGATGTGATTCGTGGTAAAGGGATCACTGATGATAAAACTACCTGCACTTACCTTATTTATGCAGGTTTAATTGCTGCTACAGGTTTAGCTTTTGTTTACGTATCATTATTTTACCTTGGCGCAACTAGTTCAAGTATCGCTGCTGGTGTTGGTAATGGCGGTACTATATTAACAACGTACGTCATGGCTTTATTTGGCTCAACGGGTCAAATTATTTTATCAGCGATTGTATTACTTGCATGTTTAACCACCGCGATTGGTTTAATCAGTGCATGTGCCGATTATTTTAGTACGCTAACGTCGATGTCTTATAAAAAATGGGCAGTATTATTAGCGGTAGTGTGTGCGATTGTGGCAAATGTTGGTCTGAATATGCTAATTGCATTATCAGTGCCAGTATTATTCGCGTTGTATCCTGTTGCTATTGCATTAGTGGTATTAACCTTGATTCGTAAATGGCTACCTAATCCATGTTTAGCATACCGTGTGGTGTTATTAGTCTCATTTGCTTTTAGCATGATTGATGTTGCTAAGTACCTAAAATTTGATGTGTCATTGTTTAGTTCATTACCATTATTTCATTATGGTATGGCGTGGGTTTTACCAACGCTAATTGCATTAATTATTACTCGTTTCGTTGGCGGTAATCAGCCGAATGATGATGATAAAAATAGTGTTAAAATATAATAGTTGTTTGATTTAACAAATTAAAAAAGGGATGCGCTGGCATCCCTTTTCTATAAATAGAATAATATTAATTATAATAGTTGAGCATATTCAAGCATGATTTGTTCACACCACTTCTCAATACGAGCATCACTTAATTCATATTGGCTGTCTTCATCTAATGCTAGACCAACAAAAAATGCTTTATCTGCTGTTAATGCTTTTGATGCTTGAAATTGATAGCTGTCATCGTTAGGCCAATAACCAATAAATTGGACTCCAGTTGCACTAAGCTGATCATGCAGCATACCCATCGCATCTAAAAACCATTCGGTATAACCTTCTTGATCACCTAAACCAAATAATGCCACTGTTTTTTGCTGTAATTGTAAGCCATCAAGTTGTTGCCATACTGCTTCCCAATCTTCTTGGATTTCACCAAAGTCCCAAGTTGAAATGCCTAAAATTAACATGTCATAGTGGTTCATTTCAGCTAATGGTGTATGTTTGATATTGTGTAATTCAATAATATCAGCGCCAAGACATTCACGAATTTTTTCTGCCGCCATTTCGGTATAACAGGTGGTTGAGCCATAAAACAAACCAATTTTCATGCTGTGTATCCTCTATTTTTATTTTTAATCGAAGTGTACTCGGTATTGATCGGTGAGCTCAAGGTTAGCGTGGCCTTGCAAGCCATAACATTAGGCTTAATAAATGGATAACGAGGTTACTTTTAAGGTTAAATATCCTATCATGCGCTGAATACTGTGTTTTTATCCATATATTTAAACCGTCTTATGACACAGCTTATGACGAGGTAAAAATGGTAACCGACGATGTTATTATTGAACGCTTTCTTGATGCAATGTGGATGGAGCGAGGATTATCTGATAATACTCTCGCCTCTTATCGTAATGATTTAAAAAAACTACAAAAATGGATGCAACAACAAGCGATTGTTGTCTCTGATGCTTCAGTTGATGATTTACAACGTTATCAATTATGGTTATTTGACCAAAACTATAAGCAAACATCACGCGCTCGCATGGTGTCGGCAATTCGACGTTTATTTCAATATTTGTATCGCGAAAAAGTACGGATTGATGATCCTAGTGCAATGCTAGTCACCCCGAAGCTACCTAAACGGCTGCCCAAAGATCTTAGTGAAGCGCAAGTTGATGCGTTATTAGAATCACCGAATGTGAATGATCCACTTGAACTTCGTGATAAAGCGATGTTGGAATTGTTGTATGCCACTGGGTTGCGTGTTACTGAATTAGTCACATTAACCATGGATAAAGTTAGTTTGCGCCAAGGTGTGGTGAGAGTGACGGGTAAAGGTGATAAAGAACGCTTAGTGCCAATGGGCGAAAATGCAGTTGATTGGATCGAGCAGTTTATTGAAAGTGGACGGCCGATACTATTAGGCGAGAAAAGTTCGGATGTGTTGTTTCCAAGTCGACGTGCACGTCAAATGACGCGCCAAACATTTTGGCATCGAATTAAATATTATGCGGTATTGGCAGGCATTGATGCTGATTCATTATCACCCCATGTGATGCGTCATGCTTTCGCTACCCATTTGCTTAATTACGGAGCTGATTTACGTGTGGTACAAATGTTGCTGGGCCATAGTGATCTCTCTACGACTCAGATTTATACTCATGTCGCCACCGAAAGATTGAAACAATTGCACCAAATCCATCATCCTCGCGCATAATTATGAGACGTTGTTGGCTAAAACTAGCGATAATATTTGTATTTAGGAATACTTCATTTATGCTGCGCGGATAAAAATAATAGCGTAATTGAAACTATATCGTCGAAATCTCGGTCTGTTTTATATCGAGATTGTCATCATTTTAAAAGGGATAACAAGATGCATTTTATTCGTCGCACCGTGCTAGCCACTACTATTGCACTGACTGCTTTTTCTGCGGTAGCCAAGCCTGATGTAACGGCTATTACCAAGCAATTGTCAACCATTGGTTTAACACCAAGTTCAATTACTGCATCGCCAATGGCGGGTATAAATGAAGTGGTGACTGAACGTGGTGTTATTTATACCTCTGATGATGGCCAATATTTTTTAGCGGGTCATTTGTACCAAAATACGGGTGCTGAGCCGGTGAACTTAACTGAGCAAAAAATGGCGCAGTTAAATAAAGCTAAATTAGCGGGTATGGATAAAGACATGATTGTTTATCCTGCTAAAAATGAAAAGTATGTGGTGACCGTGTTTACCGATACCAGCTGTGGTTACTGCCGTAAATTGCATAATGAAATGCAAGGCTATAACGATGCGGGCATTACAGTACGTTACTTAGCTTTCCCTCGTGGTGGTGAGCGTTCAAGTAATTTCAATCAAATGAGTGCAATTTGGGGAGCCAAAGATCGTGTTAAAGCAATGCATGATGCGAAGAGCGGCACTTTTGATGAATCAAAAATTACCCCGCGTCCTGATTTAGTGATGGAGCAATATCAATTAGGTGTTGCGATGGGGGTTAATGGTACGCCAGCGATAGTGCTAGAAGATGGCACTATGATCCCTGGTTACCAACCGCCAGCGGCGTTACTGCAATTATTGGATAGCAAAGCGAAAAGCTAATCACGACCATTTATCAACATCGGTCATCGTGTATAAAAGCCTGATATTATTATCAGGCTTTTTTGTTGGCGGTGATTTGGTTAAGATGAAAAGATAATCATTCCATAAAAGAAGCCATTATTATGATAGAAATTAAGCGTCGTCCTGTTGTCGATCCTCAATGCTTCTCGAATGAGATCCCTGCTATTTTACAACGTATTTATGCGAGCCGTGGTATCACTAATGATGCTGAACTTGAACGCGGCGCCAAAGGATTACTTAATTATAATCAGCTTTATGGTATGGCTGACGCGGTGACGTTATTAGTTACGGCACTTACCAACAATACCCGTATTATTATTGTGGGCGATTTTGATGCCGATGGTGCTACCAGTTCTGCGCTATCAGTACTGGCATTGAAAATGTTGGGTTGTCGTAATGTAGATTACTTAGTGCCGAATCGATTTGACGATGGTTATGGTTTAAGCCCCGAAGTGGCACAACAAGCCATTGATCGTGGTGCAGAACTTATCATGACGGTCGATAACGGTGTCTCGTCTATTGATGGTGTTGCAGCCGCAAAAGCGCAAGGGGTGCAAGTGCTGGTGACCGATCATCACTTGCCCGGGGATTGTTTACCTGCCGCCGATGCGATGGTCAATCCTAACCTTGATCAATGTGGTTTTCCCTCTAAAGCATTATGTGGTGTAGGGGTCGCGTTTTATTTAATGCTAGCCTTACGAGCAGAATTGCGTAATAACGGTTGGT
This sequence comes from Photobacterium carnosum, assembly GCF_002849605.1. GTDB lineage: Bacteria > Pseudomonadota > Gammaproteobacteria > Enterobacterales > Vibrionaceae > Photobacterium > Photobacterium carnosum. Next base: position 108,034 of record NZ_NPIB01000006.1, on the reverse strand, counting down.
TTGAACAACAAGCATTGGCTGTGCCTAATTTAGCGGAGTTACTTGATCTAGTCGCGCTTGGTACGGTTGCTGATGTCGTGGCCTTAGACGGTAATAATCGTATTCTTGTTCATCAAGGGTTACAGCGTATTCGTGCTGGTAAGTGTCGTCCAGGCATTCAAGCTTTAATTGAAGTCGCCAATCGCGATCCTGCTCGATTAGTCGCGAGCGATCTTGGCTTTGCTTTAGGTCCTCGAATTAATGCCGCTGGGCGGTTAGATGATATGTCGTTTGGGGTGGAATTGTTGTTATGTGACAATATTCAAGCGGCGCGGCGTATGGCAACAGAGCTTGATGCACTTAACCAAACCCGCAAAGAAATAGAACAAGGGATGAAAGAAGAAGGTCTTGCTATTTGTGAGCGATTGCAGTTTAACCACCAAGATATGCCTTATGGATTAGTGCTGTTTCAGCGTGATTGGCACCAAGGGGTGATCGGTATTTTAGCCTCGCGGATCAAAGATAAATATCATCGTCCCGTGATTGCTTTTGCTGATGCAGGTAAGGGTGAAATTAAAGGATCGTGTCGTTCTATTGTGGGATTACACATGCGCGATGTGTTAGATGTGGTTGATACGCAGCACCCAGGAATGATTTTAAAATTTGGTGGCCACGCGATGGCGGCCGGACTGACAATCCCTGAATCTCAGCTTGATGCTTTTAGCACTGCGTTTGATGTCGCAGTACGTAAAGTGTTAGATGAAGATGCATTACAAGGTGTATTACTCAGTGATGGTGAATTACAACCCCATGAACTAACGCTTGAGACCGCTGAAATATTACGTGCTGGTGGGCCATGGGGACAACAATTTCCTGAGCCGACGTTTGATGGTACGTTTCGATTATTGCACCAAAAGCTGGTCGCAGGAAAACATCTTAAAATGATGGTTGAGCCTTTAGCTGGGGGAAGTGTGATTGATGCGATAGCATTTAATGTTGATCTTAAGTGTTGGCCCGATGCTTCAGTGCAGCAAATCGAATTGGTGTATCGCCTCGATATAAATGAATTTCGAGGTAATCGCAGTGTGCAATTGATGGTTGAACATTTAGCAGCAAAATAAGTTTAGTTCAGTTTGAGAAAGGGTTGTGATGATGATCTTGGCGTTGACAGCCTAGATTGTCACCATATTTGGATTAATTTTCTGATAACCTTTCTCTCCCTCTGTATATTCTATCTACAATTCGATAGAATCTTGCGGTTATATCTATTTCGGTAATGAAGCGTGGCGATGTTCGAAATTAATCCTATTAAAAACCGACTTGAGGATGTGTCAGCACGTACTGACATCCTTAGGGGGTACCTTTGACTATGATGCTAAAAAAGAGCGTCTAGAAGAGGTAAATGCAGAACTAGAGCAACCAGGTGTATGGAATGAACCTGAACGCGCTCAAGCGTTGGGTAAAGAACGTGCAGGATTGGAAGCAGTAGTCGAAACCATTGATATATTAGACCAAGGCGTTGAAGATGTCGCTGGCCTACTTGAGTTAGCGGTTGAAGAAGACGATCAAGAAACCTTTGATGAGATTGAACCTGAGTTAGCTGAGCTTGAAGCTAAGTTAGCTAAGTTAGAATTTCGTCGTATGTTTGCTGGCGATCATGATAGTTCTGATTGCTACCTTGACCTTCAATCGGGTTCTGGTGGTACTGAAGCACAAGATTGGACATCAATGATGCTCCGCATGTATTTGCGTTGGGCGGATGCCAAAGGCTTTAAGAGCGAAATCATTGAAATTTCTGCTGGCGATGTTGCGGGTCTTAAATCTGTCACAGTACGTATTAGCGGTGAGTATGCTTATGGCTGGTTACGTACCGAAACAGGTGTTCACCGTTTAGTACGTAAATCACCGTTTGACTCAGGCGGCCGTCGTCATACTTCGTTCGGGTCAGCATTTGTGTATCCAGAAATTGATGACAATATTGTTATTGATATCAATCCTTCTGATTTACGTATTGACGTATACCGCGCATCAGGTGCGGGTGGTCAACACGTAAACACCACTGAATCTGCGGTACGTATTACACACTTACCAACAAATCTTGTTGTACAGTGCCAGAATGATCGTTCTCAGCATAAGAATAAAGATCAAGCAATGAAGCAATTAAAAGCGAAATTGTTTGAGTATGAAATGCAAAAGAAAAACGCTGAAAAGCAAGCCAGTGAAGACACTAAATCAGACATTGGTTGGGGCAGTCAAATCCGTTCTTATGTATTGGATGACTCCCGCATAAAAGATTTACGTACTGGGGTGGAGAATCGAAACACCCAAGCAGTATTGGACGGTGATTTAGACCGTTTTATTGAAGCTAGCTTGAAATCAGGTCTTTAACCGAATTTCAGTAAAATATTAAGGTATACCCCATGACTGACCAAATACAAGATGAAAATAAACTGATTGCTGAGCGTCGTGCTAAATTAGACATGATCCGCAAAAACTGCAAAGCAAATGGCCATCCAAATGATTTTCGTCGTGATAGTTTAGCGGCTGATTTGGAAGCAAAACACGGTGAAATGACCAAGGAAGAGCTTGAAGAAGCCGGTCATGTTTATGCAATCGCTGGTCGTATTATGGCTAAGCGTGGTCCTTTCCTTGCAATTCAAGATGTGTCTGGCCGTATTCAGGCTTATGCATCTAAAGATGTTCAGAAAGAGCTAAAAGAAAAATATTCTGGCCTTGATATCGGTGACATCATCGGTGTTAAAGGGACGTTACACAAATCGGGTAAAGGCGATCTTTACATCGAAATGAATAACTACGAGTTGCTAACTAAAGCACTGCGTCCATTACCAGAGAAATTCCATGGTCTTACTGACCAAGAAATGCGTTACCGTCAACGTTATGTTGATCTGATTGTAAATGAAGATTCTCGTCGTGCATTTATCATTCGTTCAAAAGTAGTTTCAGCGATCCGTAATTTCATGGTAACTAAAAACTTCATGGAAGTTGAAACACCAATGATGCACGTGATCCCTGGTGGTGCAACAGCACGTCCATTTATCACTCACCATAATGCATTAGACATCGACATGTACTTACGTGTTGCGCCTGAGCTTTACCTTAAGCGTTTAGTGGTTGGTGGTTTTGAGCGTGTGTTTGAAATTAACCGTAACTTCCGTAACGAAGGTCTATCTCCTCGTCATAACCCAGAATTCACTATGATGGAATTCTACATGGCGTACGCTGATTACCATGATCTGATGGATCTTACTGAAGAAATGCTAAGCAGCGTTGCGATTGACGTTCTAGGCTCTTCAAAAATGCCTTACGGTGAGTTTGAAGTTGAATTTGCAGGTCCGTACGCACGTATCAGCATGTTAGATGCAATCAAGCAATACAACCCAGAGCACGCAGAAATCCAAGCATTAACTTACGAAGGCGTTGCTGATCGTGAGCTAATGGTTAAGATTGCAAAATCTGTACATGTTGAGGTTGAAAGCTTCTGGACATGTGGTCAGCTACTAGAAGAGATCTTTGGCGAAACGGCTGAAACTCAACTAATGCAACCTACATTTATCACTGAATACCCTGCAGATATCTCACCACTTGCTCGTCGTAACGATGAAAACCCATTCATTACTGACCGTTTTGAATTCTTCATTGGTGGCCGTGAAGTTGCAAATGGTTTCTCTGAGCTTAACGATGCTCAAGACCAAGACCAACGCTTTAAAGCACAAGTTAGTGCTAAAGATGCGGGTGATGATGAAGCTATGTACTATGACGCAGACTACATTACTGCGCTAGAGCATGGTTTACCACCAACAGCAGGTCAAGGTATTGGTATTGACCGTTTAGTAATGTTATTTACTAACACACACACCATTCGTGACGTTATTTTGTTCCCGGCAATGCGCCCACAACTAAATAATTAATCGAACGGTTATAAAATAGCCATCGCTAATGCGGTGGCTTTTTTTTGTCTCGAAAAAAAGGGTCAAAAAAGCGACAAATCTAGTTTTTTTGACAATAACATTAATAACATCAATATATTATATTAGCTAAATCACATTATACTAAACAAGTTGCATTTGTTCGTATATTATTAATAAAACAGTTGTTAAATGTCACTAAATATATAATTGCTTTATTAATGGAGGGGTGAATGACAATCGGGACGGTAAAAAAACCTAAGGTAGTTATCTCTAATAACTTAGTTGTTTTTGGTGGTAGTAATCAAAATTGGCTGCCCGCAATAGAATGTGCAGGTTGGTTATGTCATCGTTGTTACGATTTACGGACGGCAGAAACATTATTATTAGAAATTGGCCCTTGTATCGGTGTGGTCGATCTTAGCCATGATGATTTTAGTATTCATGGTTTTTCGGTAATGGTAAATCGTAATAAACAAGTACGTTGGATTGCGATTGTACGTGATGAGCAACTTGTTAATGAAGCAATAGGTCAATTTATTGTTAACTTTTGTCTTGATTATTTTTCGGTTCCTATTCCACCCGAGCAATTACTGCAAACAATAGGCCATCAGATTGGAATGCTTAATTTAGAGCGTCAAGTGTGGCCACAACTAGGTAATTTTGGTCAACAAGGTTTGCAAGGTTCAACTGCAGTCATGAAAAAATTGCGTGATCAAGTTAAGCGAATTGCATTAAGTGATGTTTCAGTTGTTATCAGTGGTGAAATAGGTACGGGGAAAATATTAGTGGCGGATGCTATTTTTAAAGCATCAGCACGTGCTAAGCAACAGGTAATACGGGTTAATTGTGAAACCATGACAGCTGATTGGATGATTGATACCGATAATGGTACGCAAAGTATTTTTGAAGCTGCGAATAATGGTGTATTAGTACTAGAAGAATTTACATTACTAACAGATGCTTGCCAGCAATCTCTGTACCAAGTGTTAGCGGATGGGCGTTATTGTGATACTGATGGTAATACTCTTTCTGTTGATATGCGTGTTATCTCTTTAACCCATCATTCGCCTGAGCATCTGGTGACATTAACAACGTTACGACGTGAATTATATTTCCGCTTAAATGTGGTTTCTATCACCGTCCCCCCGTTGCGTGAGCGTAGTAATGATATTATTTTTTTAGCTGAATTTTTATTATTAAAATATGCCCGCCAATATAATAGCGTTGCCAAATATTTATCAGAACAAGCGCAATCGATGTTATTGCAGTATCCATGGCCTGGCAATGTGCAAGAGCTAATTTGTCAAATTAAACGGGCAGTACTTCTTGCTGAAAATAAATGTATTGAAGCGGATCAATTAGATATTCCACGTTTGATTGATGATAAATTAAGTTTGAAAAAAGTACGTGAAGAATCTGAACGTAATGCATTATTGACGGTGTTAGAGAATAATAAAGGTCAAATATCAGCGGCTGCACGTGAATTGGGTGTCTCACGGGCAACAATGTATCGGTTATTAAATAAGCATGAGTTAATTCCACCATCTCGTTGTTTTCGTCAAAGTCATGCATGATTAATTGGATGGTTTTTTTATGACTAAATAAAGTGTCGTTGCAACAATTGCGAGGTAAATTGTTTTTTTAAGTAGAAACCACGCGGTAAGGTTTTAATTGGCTGACCATTGGCACCATAAGCTTCAGTGAGTACTTTACTGTTCGCGGCTTTTGGACGTAATTGCAGCACTTCACCATGACGTCCAGTGATAGTTTCTACTTGCCCTAATACGATCATATCCATTAATTCTTCCCAGTCTTGCTGTAATTGTGCCTCTTCTTCGGCATTGGGACTCCAGAGTAACGCTGAACCAACATGGCGATCTTCAAGCGGAATATCTCGTTCTCCTTCTACGGGTACCCATAATACTCGCGCCAGTTTTTGCCTGATATGACTACTGCGCCATTGTAAGCCTTGAACTCCAATCAACGGGGCGACACAAACAAATGTTGTTTCGAGTGGTTTTCCCTGATAGCTGATCGGTATAGTTTTGAGTTCAATGCCAAGCTCAATAAAATCGGGAATGGGTTTACTACCCGCTGTCGCGCCTAGGTGCCATTCTAATAATTGACCAACCCAACCTTTATCGCGCTTAAGATCGGGAGGGGGAATGATGCCAGCTATTGCGGCTAACTCACCTAATGTCATACCTGCTAATTGGTGAGCTCGATAGAGTAATTCTGCTTCTGTTTTTGGTGTTGGTTGCGTGGTTTTTATGTTCATAATAGGTCGTAATAGTAAGTTATATCGAATATTTAACCGTAGAGAATATTATCATATTCAAATGATATCGTGTGTAAGGATCGATGTTGATCGCTATTGGTGAGCCGTGATTAAGATTGATCTTTTTTATTTTTTTGAATGAGATTACATTTGTGATGATTTAATAATCGTTAATTTATCGTTGTTATTTAAGGCTAATACTAGAATAAAAAGATATCCACAGCTTTTTTTTTGAAAATATTTTATTTTAATATCACTGGATGCATACACAGTATTTTGTTGTAAAAGCAACCATTGTGATGTTATGTTAATCTATATTGTGGTGGTAATATTACGGGAAAAGCCATTATTGATTGATATTTAATCGATCGTTTTTTAGTGATGTGAAAGTTGTCTTTATTTTAATTTATTATAGTGCGTTTTTTGTTGTATGCTTATGTTTTAAAATAAAAAAAATAAATTTATCGTGGTTGGTGTTATTGGTTTTTGATACGTTGTTTATTGCTTAAAACGGTTTTTTTTAGGTTTCTGCACAAATCTATCCACAGAAAGAGTGAATAAATGTGGGATATGTCTCATTTGATTGCCTGTAAAGTAGTCTGTGTGCAAAGTTATCCATAATACCGTTTAAATTAGGTAAAACGCATCGATATTGATGAATGTTTGTTTACCGATCACGTCTACTATGAAAAAATCACTATTAATAGATATTTATACTTGAGGTCGTCCAGTGATTGATGGCGATGGATACCGCCCTAATGTAGGGATCGTTATCTGCAATGGCCATGGCCAGGTATTTTGGGCTCGACGATATGGACAACATTCTTGGCAATTTCCGCAAGGTGGCATTGATGAAGGTGAAACCCCTGAACAAGCTATGTACCGTGAATTGTATGAAGAAGTAGGATTAACCAAAAAAGATGTCAGGATTATTGCGTCAAGCCGTCATTGGTTACGTTATAAATTACCTAAACGTCTTGTGCGGTGGGATTCAAAACCTGTCTGTATCGGTCAAAAGCAAAAATGGTTTTTGCTGAGTTTGGAATGCGATGAGTCCAAGGTCAATATGCAGCGTAGTGTAACACCTGAGTTTGATGGTTGGCGTTGGGTAAGTTATTGGTACCCAGTAAGGCAAGTAGTCTCTTTTAAGCGTGACGTATATCGTCGAGCATTGAAGGAGTTTGCCGCTGTTGCTATGCCATTTAAAGAATGGAAAGAACGTAAATTTAAGCGCATTAAAAATAAGCGCAGCTAGCAAATAGAGGTTATTGGCTCACAGGGAACAATTAAAGGCTCGTTATGCTGACAAAGCTAAGAGAAATTGTTGACAAGGTTGTCAGCGCTCACTCATTGATCGATGCATTGGATCAATTGGTATCAAATACTACTCAGGTAATGAAAACCGATTGTTGTTCGGTGTACATTGCTGATCATCAGCGTCAGATTTATACCTTAATGGCAACACAAGGGTTGAATAAATCTCGGCGACGTATCAGTTTGCGCTTTAATCAAGGGTTAGTCGGGTTAGTGGGTCAACGAGCCGAGCCATTAAATGTTGCCGATGCTCGAGTACACCCTCATTTTAAACACCTTCCAGGAATCGGAGAGGAATCTTTTCGATCCTTTTTTGGTACTCCCATTATTCATCAACGCCAAGTCCTCGGCGTTATCGTTGTCCAGCAACGCGAACAACGTGAATTTACGGAAAGTGAAGAATCTTTTTTAGTTACGCTAGCGGCTCAGTTGGCGGGCATTCTAGCGCACGCTAAAGCACAAGGAATGTGGTTTGAGAAAGGTAATCGGCTTCATTTAACTGGGTCTGCGGCATCAAGTGGGGTCGCGATTGCAAAAGCGTGGTGGGATGATACCCAACCTTTATTAGAGCATGTTGCGCCAGCATCATGTTTGAATATCAATGCAGAGCAAGAACGGTTAACAATAGCAATAGATTCAGCGGGTAAAGAATTTCGGCGATTGCGAAAACGGTTTGATAGTGACTTACAAAAAGAAACCCTCGCTATTTTTGATTTATTTAGCCATTTACTGAATGATCCGTTACTACGTACTGATCTTAAAGCACATATTGATGATGGTGATCAAGCAGAGTGGGCAGTGCGACAAGTGGTTGAAACGTATTCTAATCGCTTTGCCAACATGAAAGATCTTTACCTTAAAGAGCGTGCGCGTGATATACGGGAGTTAGGGCAACGGCTGTTGTATTTTTTATGTGATGATAAGCCTAATGAACAGCAATGGGATGAACCGATTGTCTTGTTAACTCGAGAGTTAACTGCTGCGATGATTGCCACTGTGCCCGCAGGAAAACTGGCTGCGGTGGTTGCACAAGACGGTGCGGCTAACTCTCACGCCGCTATTTTATCGCGAGCATTAGGTATTCCTACCATTATGGGCGTAGATTTTACGCCGCATACGGTGCATAACAATCTGGTTGTCGTTGATGGCTATCGTGGTGATTTATTAGTTAATCCGAATCGTCATGTATTAGCGGAATATCGACGTTTACTGCGTGAAGATGATGAGCTTGAAAAGATCGTCGAGTGTGATCAACAACACCGTGCAGTGACCAAGGATCAACAACGAATTATGGTACATATTAATGCCGGATTAAGCGCTGATTCACATTTTGCGTTAAATAAGGGCATTGATGGTGTTGGTCTTTATCGTACTGAAGTCCCCTTTTTACTCCAACGTAGTTTTCCTTCAGAAGAAGAACAAATTAACCAATACCGCACTATTTTACATACTTATCCCGATCAACCTGTAGTGATGCGAACATTAGATATTGGTGGCGATAAACCCCTACCTTATTTGTCGATCGAAGAAGATAACCCTTTTCTTGGTTGGCGAGGGATTCGGTTTACGCTTGATCATCCTGAAATATTTATGATTCAAGTGCGGGCAATGTTACGTGCAAGTATTGGCTTGAATAATATGGATATTTTATTACCGATGATCTCGGGGATTAATGAGCTCGATGATGCCAAAGCCATTATTGAGCGGGCGTATACTGATGTGGCTCAAACAGCATTAGCGGCAGGACAACAACTGCATAAGCCCCGACTTGGGATCATGATTGAAGTGCCGTCAATGTTATATCAACTGCATGCTTTAGTCGGACGGGTAGATTTTATCTCTGTTGGTAGTAATGATTTAACCCAATATTTATTAGCCGTTGATCGTAATAATGCGCGGGTTGCTAATGTTTATGATGCATTGCATCCTGCTGTTTTACATGCGTTAAAGCACATTGTTGATAGTGCTAAAAAATACCAATTACCCGTGTGTGTGTGTGGAGAATTAGCTGGTGATCCTGTTGGTGCTTTGTTGCTCGTTGGGATGGGGTATCGGTCGTTAAGCATGAACGCGCGTAATGTCGCTAAAATTAAATATATTTTACGTCATATTGATAGCGTGGATATGACATCATTAGCCACTCAAGTACTGCACGTCGATATTGCTGATGATGTACGTAAGCTAACGACTCGGTTTATTGAACAACATCAGCTCGGCGGTTTTATTCGTGCAGGTAATAAATAATGGTGGTTTATTGTGAAAGAAATAATGGGTAATTATCATGCATGAAAGTGTCATGTGGCTGTTTTCAATGTGCTTAATTTTAGGCTCGGTAGTGGGTTTATTAGCTGGATTACTTGGAATCGGCGGTGGTTTATTAGTTGTGCCTACTTTGGTGTGGTTGTTACCCCAAGTGGGTATTGAGCCATCAATGTTAATGCATATTGCGTTAGCGACTTCGTTAGCCAGTATTGTTATGACGGCAATGGCTTCTGCTCGTAATCATTTTAGATTAGGCAATGTCGATTTATCAGTGGTTAAAGTATTAGCACCAGGGATTATTATTGGTGGGTTAAGTGGCAGTGTGGTGGCTGAATTAGTACCTGCGCAATATTTGCCAAAAGTGTTTGCGGTGATTGTGTTGTTATTAGCATTACAAATGATGTTATCACTCCGCGTCACGCATTCTCGACCATTGCCTAGTGCATTGGCATCCGCTGTTGGTGGTGGTGTGATTGGATTATTATCAAGTTTAGCGGGTATTGGCGGTGGCTCATTAACGGTACCGTATTTGAGTTATTTTGGTGTTGAAATGCGTCGAGCAATTGGTTCGGCATCGTTAGTCGGTTTTCTGATTGCTATTTCAGGCATGATTGGCTTTATTTTTGCGGGTGTGGGTAGCGCGAATTTACCTGCTTATAGTGTGGGTTATGTTTATTTACCTGCATTAGTGGGTATTGCTGCGACCTCAATGATCACCACTCGCTATGGGGCTGCATTGGTGACGCGTTTACCTACCGCGACGCTTAAAAAGCTGTTTGCGGTACTACTACTTATTATCAGTCTTAAAATGTTCTTGAGTTGATATCGACTAGATTTAAGTGGGCTATCTTCTGATAGAATTAAGAGTAACGACTTTTAGACGCCTAGCTTTTGCTGGGCGTCATTAATTTAACGGGTAGGACAAATGAAACAGTACTTGGCGTTGTGTCAGCGGATCGTTGATGACGGTGTGTGGATTGAAAATGAACGAACTGGCAAACGTTGCCTGACAGTGATTAATGCTGATTTAACCTATGATGTTGCTAATAATCAGTTTCCTTTAATTACTACCCGTAAAAGTTTTTGGAAAGCTGCGATTGCGGAATTGTTAGGTTACCTACGTGGTTACGACAATGCCGCTCAGTTTCGTGCCATTGGCTGTAATACGTGGAATGCCAATGCCAATGATAACCAAGCATGGCTTAATAATCCGTACCGTAAAGGCGAAGATGATATGGGGCGCGTTTATGGCGTTCAAGGTCGTCGCTGGCAAAAAGCCGATGGTACAGTTATCGATCAACTAAAAAAGATTGTTGATGATTTAACCAAAGGTATTGATGATCGTGGTGAAATTCTGACGTTTTATAATCCAGGTGAGTTTGATATGGGTTGTTTACGTCCATGTATGCACACTCATACGTTTTCACTATTAGGGGATACTTTGTATCTCACCAGTGCTCAACGTTCTTGTGATGTGCCATTAGGACTTAATTTCAACCAAGTACAAGTGTTTACCTTGTTGGCGTTAATGGCGCAAATTACGGGTAACAAACCCGGTCAGGCTTACCATAAAATTATTAATGCCCATATTTACGAAGATCAATTGCCATTAATGCGTGATGAGCAATTAACGCGTACGCCATTTGCATCGCCTCAATTGATTATTAATCCTAAGATCACCTCATTAGAAGATTTAGAAACATGGGTAACCTTAGATGATTTTGAAGTGGTTGGTTATGAGCATCACGCGCCAATCCAATACCCCTTTTCAGTATAACAATTACCTAGTGTGATCAACGTAACGGATTGATGGTAAATAAGAGATAACAAAAAGCCCCGCACAATTGCTTGTGTGGGGCTTTTTATTTTACTGCGCTTTTATTTAACGAAGCGTAGCGATTAAGCTGTAAACGCTAGGATTGAACCAGGGATAGCAATGAATACTAGGCCAAGGTAACCCGCAACAGCAGCTTTATTCTTCGTTGCTAAATCGCTAAGGAAGAACGCGCACTTAAGTGGAATTTCACGTAAGAACGGTACGCCGTAAATCAATACTGTCGCTAACACGTTAAAGCAGAAGTGCACCAGTGCGATCTGTAGTGCAAACACGGCATGATCACCTGATACTGCGGTTGCTGCTAGTAGTGCAGTGATACAAGTACCGATGTTTGCGCCTAATGTAAATGGATAAACCTCACGTACGGTTAATACACCTGTACCCACTAGCGGTACCATCAAACTTGTTGTTGTTGATGATGACTGTACTAGAATCGTTACTGCTGTACCTGATGCAATACCATGTAATGGACCACGACCGATAGCACTCTTTAGAATATCACGAGCACGACCAACCATTAGGCCTCGCATGAGTCGACCCATTAAAGTGATCGAGATGAAAATCAGTGCAATGCCTAATCCAATGAGTATAAAACCCCCGTTTTGTCCGAGTGTTTCTAGTGGTCCTTTTACTAATTCAATGGCTGGTTGTGTTAACGGCTTCATGAAATCCATGCCGTTCATGCTCATATTACCCGCCTTTAAGAATGGCGAGACTAACCAACCTGATAATTTATCAAGGATACCAAACATCATTTCTAATGGTAGGAAAATGGCAACAGCTAATAAGTTAAAGAAGTCATGTACTGTTGCACTTGCAAACGCACGACGGAATTCTTCTTTACAACGAGCATGACCTAAACTGACTAAAGTATTGGTCAGTGTTGTACCAATATTCGCACCCATTACCATTGGGATTGCAGTTTCTACAGGTAAACCACCTGCCACAAGACCCACGATAATTGAGGTAACGGTACTTGATGATTGAATCAGTGCCGTTGCGATAAGACCAACCATTAAGCCTGCAACAGGGTGAGATGCAAATTCAAATAATGTTTTTGCTTGCTCGCCGACAGACCATTTAAAACCGCCGCTGACCATAGATACAGCAACGAGTAACAAATATAGCATGAACGCTAGGGTGCCCCAGCGGACCCAACGCATAGAGCTGAACTTCGATGCAGCAGTAGTGGCTTGGGTTGTCATAATCATTTCTCCATGACAGGAATATGTCGTTTGGGTGTCATTTTGTTGAAATCTGCGTGAATAGTAGTTTGGTTATATTTCAGAAATATTACACTGAGTGTCATAAATGGATATTTGTTTGGGGTTTGTCAGGAAAATGAGAGGGCAACCGATTAAATTATACAATGTCAGGTTGCATTAATACGCTCTAGTAGATTGTTTCTAATTGGTTTTTAATAGTTTTATATGTTTTTTGTTTTTAGCGTTAAAAATTATAAAAATATGCTTATTAAAAGTAAAGTTTTGCGATTTATTTTATTTTTAGTATAAATATAATGAATGACGACAAATAAATAGTGCGGATATAGTAGCGCTATAACTATAACTCTTCGGTTTTACCGAGTATTTATATCCATACAAACGATTTTTCAGTTTGTAAGTTTGACGTTTACACTAAATTTAATTGAGACGACTAAGTATTTAGCTAACCTACAAGTTAGGGGTGCTTGGATCGCGTGAATAATATAGTTAAAGGAGTAACGGTTAATGACCGATGCTATTCGTAAATTTCTTAAATTAGAATCAGCTGGCGGTATTATTCTTATTATCGCAGCATTAATTGCAATGGTTATTGCTAACTCTCCATTGGCATCGTTATATACCGATACGCTACATAGCTATATCGGCGGATTATCAGTCTCGCATTGGATCAATGATGGCTTAATGGCAATTTTCTTTTTCTTAATTGGATTAGAAGTTAAGCGCGAACTTATTGAAGGTGCACTTAATACCAAAGAAAAAGCTATCTTCCCTGCGATTGCTGCTGTTGGCGGCATGATTGCTCCAGCGCTAATTTATACCGCCTTTAATTATGGCGATCCGATGGCCGTTAAAGGTTGGGCGATTCCAGCCGCAACAGATATTGCTTTTGCGTTAGGTGTTATGGCGCTATTGGGTAGCCGTGTACCAGTAAGCTTAAAAGTTTTCTTATTAGCATTGGCTATTATTGATGATTTAGGCGTGATTGTGATCATCGCTTTATTTTATAGCTCAGATTTATCAACACTTGCGTTAGCCGTGGCATTTATCTCGACAGCGACATTGATCGTTATGAATCTGAAGAACATCACTAGTATTCCATTATACTTAATTGTTGGTGCTATTTTGTGGTTCAGCGTGCTGCAATCAGGTGTTCATGCAACATTAGCGGGTGTGGTGTTAGGTTTTGCAGTGCCATTAGCGGGTAAAAATGGTCGGACAGATACTCATTCACCCCTTAAAACGATTGAACATGCATTACATCCTTATGTTGCATTCTTAATCTTGCCATTATTTGCATTTGCTAATGCGGGTATTTCATTAACAGGCGTATCACTGGCTAGTTTATCGTCAATGTTACCTGTTGGTATTGCTGCTGGATTATTTATTGGTAAGCCTGTTGGTATCTTTACTGCCTGTTTTCTTGCAGTTAAAACAGGTGTTGCAAAACTACCTGATGGGATTAACTTTAAACATATTTTTGCCGTATCGGTGTTATGTGGTATTGGTTTTACAATGTCGATTTTCATCTCATCACTGGCGTTTGTTGGTGCTGATGAAAGCTTTGCGACTTACTCTCGACTTGGAATCTTATTGGGTTCTACTGTCGCCGCGATTGTCGGTTACATCATGTTAAGTAAAACATTACCTAAATCAGAGGTGTAATATGAAAACGTTGTTAGTTGTTATCGCATGTTTATTTTCGCCGTTTAGTCTTGCCTCGGTTAATTCCCAAGCATGTATTAATGGTGATAGTTCTGAAGTATGCCAAGCATATTTACAAGGTATTAACGATGCTAAAGCAACAACCGTTGATACTACGACAGTACAAGAAAGCTCATTTCGTCAACGTGCGTTAGAACAACGTGGTGGCGAACGAGTGCGAAACTTAGAACGACTGCAACGTTAATTACAGCTTAAAGACGATCTTGATTTGATTTTACTATAAATTATATCGTCAAACATTGAACAGCCCAGTGGCACAGCGTAAGCTTTGTCGTTGGGTTTTTTTATTTAAATAGCGGCAATGTCTCACTTAAATTATAACCATCTTTATTATTTTTGGATGGTCTGCAAGCAAGGCTCAGTAACGAAAGCGGCTGATGCATTATTTCTGACTCCGCAAACAGTGACGGGGCAGATTCGATCATTAGAAGATCGTCTTAAAGGTAAGTTAACTAAACGTGTTGGCCGTAATATTGAACCAACAGAGCTTGGTCAATTAGTGTTTAAATATGCGGATAAGATGTTTGATTTAAGCTATCAAATGCTCGACCGTATTAATTATACTCAGCGAGATAACCAATTATTTGAAGTTGGGGTTGCTGATGCGTTGTCAAAACGGTTAGTGAGCCAAGTGTTGTTAGAGGGTATTCCTAGCGATCAACGGATCCAATTAAGCTGTTTTGAATCGACCCATGAAATGTTGTTAGAGCAACTATCACAACATAAATTGGATATGATCTTATCTGACTGTTCAGTTAGCTCAACTCAAAATCCCGGTATATACAGTAAAAAGCTGGGTGAATCTGCAATGAGTTTTTTCTGCACTGATGATTTATCTGATGCTGATTTTCCTGCTTGTATTGAAGATTATAAGCTATTGGTACCCAGTCGACGTTCTGCAATGGGACGCAAATTGCATCAATGGTTTGATCAGCAGGGCATTACGCCAAATATATTAGGTGAATTTGATGATGCGGCGTTAATGAAGGCTTTTGCTTGTTATCATAAGTCGATGTTTATCGCGCCATCTATTTATGCGGATGAGCTCACCAGTAATAGTCGTATTTATGAAGTTAAACGAGTGACGGATATTTGTGATGAATATTTTGTTATTTTTGCTGAACGAATGATCATGCACCCTGCTGTGAAACGTATTTGTGCAGCTGATTTTAGTACATTGTTTTAATATTTATCACTTATCAACGCCTTATACATTTTCAACTGGAAAGAATAATAATAAGGCGTTAATCGTTGTTTCTATATATTACAGCTCAGTTATTTTTGTTCGTTTGTAGCGTGATCTGTTGTTTGCTTCTCTTTCTCTTTCTCTTTCTCTTTCTCTTCTTTATCTTTGGCTGAAACTGAAATGCCTGCGGTTAAGTTATAACGCATTGCATCTTCAAATGACCAATCAACAATGGTTAAGTCTTCACGTTTTACCAGTGTTGTAATGCCTGCTATTTGATAGCTAAGTGGAAATAGTACCGGAACCCAATCTCCGTCTGGTAATGCGTTTGATAGTGGCTCTGGAGTTTCGTTAGCCATAATAAAGCCAACGATGTAAGTATTATTAGCTTGATGCACTAGCACAGTTTGCTGATTTTTATTTTTATTGTCACTACTCATTAGTGAGGCAATATCATTAATACTGCTATAAACCGTCTTAAAAAACGGAAATCGCATCAACTGACGAATAACAAAATCATAGAGCCATGCGATAGGACTAACAGAAAAAAGTAACCCAGCAACAAACAATAAGATCAGAATGAGTAAAAAACCAGCACCTTTAAAGAGTTCGGTAATGTGAACTAAACCAAATAAAAAATTACCGACTTCATCTAATGACTCAAAAAGTGACCAGAATAACCAAATACTTAATACTAGCGGCAGGACATTGAACAAGCCGCGTAACAGCGTTTTTTTCATTTTATGCTCGAAGATGTAAAATAAAGTCAGTTATAAAATCAGCAATATTCAATATTGAAATGCTAGTTTTATAGGCAATGGGCAATGAATAGACATAAAAAAACCGACCCTAAGGTCGGTTTTTTTTAATCTAGACTCATTAATTAAAATTAAAGAGCTTTGATTTTCGCTGTTAGACGAGCTTTATGACGTGCAGCTTTGTTCTTATGGATCAGGCCTTTAGTAGCCATGCGATCTAGAACAGGTTGCATTTCAGCGTAAGCTAGTGTTGCAGCTTCTTTATTACCAGCTTCAATAGCGATAATTACTTTCTTGAAGAAAGTGCGCATCATAGAACGACGGCTAGCGTTATGCTGACGACGTTTTTCTGAAGTTAGTGCACGTTTCTTAGCAGATTTGATATTTGCCAAGGGTGTAACTCCCAAATCTTGGTATGGTGACAATTTAAGGCCGAGGACTATGCCCTTAATCTTAATCATTGTCAAATGATTCGTGCAAATAACCGCCATACCAATCTAGTTGGCACTTGCGGATTAACACGGTTAATATGGCGACAGATTTTACCAGTATTTCGATTCAGAAGTCACCTTTCTGAACATCTTTTATGAGGTTTTTTTGTGAGTAAGCGTCTTTTACGCTCTGGAATGGTAGTTAGTGCCATGACTTTAGTGTCTCGAGTGCTAGGTTTAGTGCGCGATGTGGTAGTTGCTAACCTAATGGGAGCAGGGGCTGCGGCCGATGTTTTTTTCTTTGCCAACAAAATTCCCAACTTTTTACGTCGCCTTTTTGCAGAAGGCGCTTTTTCACAAGCCTTTGTACCAGTTTTAACTGAATACCATGCTGCAGGTGATGTTGATCGAACTCGATTATTGATTGCGCGTGCCGCAGGTACGTTAGGTGGTATTGTCACCATCGTGACATTATTGGGTGTTTTAGGTTCTGGTGTCGTAACAGCATTATTTGGTTTTGGTTGGTTTTGGGATTGGATGCATAACATTTCACCCGGCGCTGAAAAATTCGAATTAGCCAGTTTGTTACTTA
This sequence comes from Photobacterium carnosum, assembly GCF_002849605.1. Classification (GTDB taxonomy): domain Bacteria; phylum Pseudomonadota; class Gammaproteobacteria; order Enterobacterales; family Vibrionaceae; genus Photobacterium; species Photobacterium carnosum. The sequence continues at coordinate 90,520 of NZ_NPIB01000006.1, read as the reverse complement.
AAATTACTTTTCCTTATTTGTGGTTTGTCACCTTTGTGGCGTTATCTGGTGCAATTTTAAATACGCTTGGTAAGTTTGCCATTTCATCGTTTACACCGGTGTTTCTTAATGTTGCCATTATTGGGTGTGCCGTGTTTATTGCACCTCACTTGGCTAAACCTGAAATTGGTCTAGCGCTTGGGGTATTTATCGGTGGTTTAGTGCAGTTTTGTTTTCAACTGCCATTTTTATATCGAGAAGGGTATTTAGTTCGCCCACAATGGGGCTGGAATGACCCTGGCGTGACGAAGATACGTAAACTGATGCTACCGGCTCTGTTTGGTGTTTCAGTGACTCAAATTAACTTATTGCTCGATACGTTGATTGCGAGTTTCTTGATGACGGGTTCAATCAGTTGGTTATATTATTCTGATCGCTTATTAGAATTCCCATTAGGACTGTTTGGTATTGCGATTGCGACGGTGATCTTGCCTGCTTTGTCGCGTAAACATGTTGATAAATCACCTCAACAATTCGCAGATACCATGGATTGGGGTGTGCGAATGGTGTTGATATTGGGTATCCCTGCGATGCTCGGTATGATCACCCTAGCCAAACCGATGTTGATGGTGATGTTCATGCGTGGTGAATTTGACCTGTACGATGTTAACCAAACGGCTATGTCGTTATGGGTGGTATCAGCAGGTCTGCTGAACTATATGTTGATTAAAATTTTTGCGCCGGGTTATTACGCTCGTCAAGATACTAAAACGCCGGTGAAAATTGGTATTATTGCCATGATCAGTAATATGGTCTTCAACGGTATCTTTGCTCCTTTTTATGGCTATGTCGGTTTATCGATTGCAAGTGTATTATCAGCCTTTCTTAATGCTGCGTTGCTATACCGAGGTTTGCATAAAGAAAATATTTACCGTGTCAGTCGTCAGACATTATTGTTTGTGTTGCGATTAGTCATTGCTGGTGTGGTGATGGTGAGTGGTTTATTGTGGTTTAGTCCTACAACTGATCAATGGTTAGCTTTTCATTTGCTTGAACGTATCACGTGGCTCTTTGGTTTAATTTTAGGTGGTAGTGGTATTTACCTGTTATGTGCAATTATTTTAGGTGTTCGCCCGCGTCATCTGCGTGCAGATAGCTGATTGAAACCGCCGAGTAGTATATAATTCACCAGCTTTACGCTAAAAAGACATTTTCAGCCGTAATGGTGGTGGATGAGTTACCGCAGTTATTAATTTTTTTGGCTGTTATTAATCATCATATAAACAAGTGAGCTGATTGTAGGATGAGCGAATAGCCTTATGAGTACTGACATAGTTAAATTACCTATGGAATTAATTCGAGGTATACCCAATATTCAGCCACACCATCATGGTTGCGTGCTGACAATTGGCAATTTTGATGGCGTCCATTTAGGCCATCAAACATTGCTTAAGCAGGTGATTACTAAAGCGCATTCAATGGGATTAGCCGCCACGGTAATGACGTTTGAACCGCAACCGCAAGAGCTTTTTGCAGGTAATAAAGCACCAGCTCGATTGACCCGTTTTCGCGAGAAATATGTAGAATTAAAAAAAGTCGGTATTGATCGATTATTGTGTGTTAATTTTAATCATCATTTTGCAGCCATGACTGCTGAATATTTCGTCGAATGCTTGTTGGTAAAGCAATTGGGTGTTAAATTTCTGGTTATTGGTGATGACTTTCGTTTTGGTCAAGAGCGACGTGGTAATTTTGCGATGCTGGTGGCTGCTGGCAAGAAATATGGATTTGAAGTAATAAGTACGGCAAGTTTTTGTGTTTCTGAGCAGCGAGTAAGCAGTACTGCAATTCGTCACGCCTTAGCGAATAATGAATTGGATCAAGTAGAACAAATGCTTGGTCGGCCATATAGTATTTGTGGTCGAGTCTCACACGGAAGAAAATTAGGCCGTACTATCGGCTTTCCAACCGCTAATATCCCATTAAAACGTCGTATAGCACCTGTTGCAGGCGTTTATGCGGTAGAGGTATTAGGTATTACTGCTGCACCTATTGCGGGTGTTGCTAATGTTGGTCACCGACCTACAGTACAAGGTGTACGACAACAACTTGAAGTACATCTATTTGATTATCAAGCGGATCTTTATGGTCGTCAGCTTGAAGTCGTGTTGCGCCATAAATTGCGTGACGAAAAAAAATTTGAATCATTCGATGCGCTAAAATTACAAATCGAACGAGATGCTCAAACAGCACGGGTGTGGCTGTCTGAGCGTAATAATGTCCAACTTCGCCCAAGTAACGGAATCTAGAATCCATGAGTGACTATAAAGATACCCTGAACCTACCGGAAACAGGGTTTCCGATGCGAGGCAATCTAGCTCAACGTGAGCCTGCTATGCTTAAGCATTGGTATGATGAAGATCTTTACGGTGAAATTCGTAAAGCTAAGAAAGGTAAAAAATCTTTCGTATTACACGATGGCCCTCCGTACGCTAACGGTGATATTCACATCGGTCACGCGTTAAACAAGATTCTTAAAGATATTATTATTAAGTCAAAGACACTTTCTGGCTTTGATTCACCGTACATTCCTGGTTGGGACTGTCACGGTCTACCGATTGAATTAATGGTAGAAAAGAAATTTGGTAAGCCTGGCAAAAAATTAACAGCTGCTGAGTTCCGCGAAAAATGTCGTGCTTATGCTGCTGGCCAAGTTGAAGGTCAAAAAGAAAGTTTTATTCGTCTAGGCGTACTAGGTGAGTGGGATAAACCATACCGTACAATGGATTTTGGCACTGAAGCTAATATCATTCGTGCGCTAGGTAAAATTGCAGATAAAGATCACCTGCTTAAAGGTTTTAAACCTGTTCACTGGTGTACTGATTGTGGTTCTGCATTGGCTGAAGCTGAAGTTGAATACCAAGATAAAGTATCGCTATCTATCGATGTTAAATTTAAAGCGGTAGATGAAGCAGCAGTATTAGCGAAGTTTGGCTGTGTTGCTGACCAAGGCGAAGGCGATGTGTCGATTGTTATTTGGACAACGACACCATGGACAATGCCTGCTAACCGTGCTGTCGCAGTTAGTGCTGATCTTGAATACGCATTGGTACAAACACCCGTTACTGACGTTCACACTCAACCACAGCGTTTAATCATTGCCGCTGAGCTTGTAAAAGACGTGATGGCGCGTGTTGGCTTTGAAGAGTCAGAAATTCTTGGTTTCTGTAAAGGTGAAGAATTAGAGCTAATGCGCTTTAATCACCCATTTTACAGCTTTGATGTGCCAGTAGTACTTGCTGATCACGTAACCACTGAATCAGGTACAGGTTGTGTACATACTGCACCTGGCCACGGTCAAGAAGACTTTGTGGTTGGTCAAAAATACAACCTTGAAATTGCTAACCCAGTGGGTAGCAATGGTGTTTACTTACCTGATACTGAGATCTTTGCGGGTCAACATGTATTTAAAGCGAACGAAGGGGTTGTGGATGTATTACGTGAACACGGTGCATTATTACATTTCTCTAAAATTACCCACAGCTACCCACACTGCTGGCGTCACAAGACACCAATCATCTTCCGTGCAACGCCACAATGGTTTATCTCAATGGATAAAGCTGGCCTGCGCGCAAAAGCACTAGCAGAAACCAAGAACGTTGAATGGATGCCTGAGTGGGGCCAAAGCCGCATTGAAGGTATGATCGAAGGTCGCCCTGAATGGTGTATCTCTCGTCAGCGTACTTGGGGTGTGCCAATTGCCTTATTTATCCATAAAGAAACCCAAGAGCTTCACCCGCAAACATCTGAGCTAATTGAAAAAGTAGCTAAACTTGTTGAGCAAAAGGGTATTCAAGCTTGGTGGGATCTAGAACTAACTGACGTAATGAGTGCAGAAGATGCCACTATTTACGAAAAAGTATTAGATACTCTTGATGTATGGTTTGACTCAGGTGTTACACACTTCTCTGTGGTTGATAGCCGTCCTGAGTTTAATGGTCACTCAGCTGATCTTTACTTAGAAGGTTCAGATCAACACCGTGGTTGGTTCCAGTCATCATTGATTACATCGGTAGCGATGAAAGACAAAGCCCCGTATAAGCAAGTGTTAACACACGGCTTTGTGGTTGACGGTCAAGGCCGTAAAATGTCGAAATCAGTGGGTAACGTTGTTGCACCGAAAGATGTAACTAACAAGCTTGGTGCTGATATTCTTCGTCTATGGGTTGCATCAACTGATTACACGGGTGAAGTTGCGGTTTCTGACGAAATTCTTAAGCGTTCAGCTGATGCTTACCGTCGTATTCGTAACACTGCACGTTTCTTCTTAGCTAACTTAAATGGCTTTAATCCTGAAACGGATTGTGTGCCTGTTGAAGAAATGGTGGCGTTAGATCGTTGGGCTGTTGGTCGTGCAATGGCGGCTCAAGAAGAGATCGTTCAAGCATACGAAGACTACAACCTACACACAGTAACCCAGCGTTTAATGCAGTTCTGTTCAGTTGAAATGGGTTCTTTCTACTTAGACGTTATTAAAGACCGTCAATACACAGCAAAACGTGGTGGTCATGCACAACGTAGCTGTCAAACGGCGCTTTTCTACATTGTAGAAGCACTTGTTCGTTGGATGGCACCTATCATGTCATTCACGGCTGATGAAATCTGGAACGAAATGCCAGGTAAACGTGATCAATTCGTGTTTACGGGTGAGTGGTTCGATGGTTTATTTGGTCTTGCTGAAGATGAAGAACTAAACAACGACTTCTGGGCTGAAATCCAACAAGTTCGTGGTGCTGTGAACAAGTTACTTGAAACAGCACGTAGCGAAAAAGTGATTGGTGGTTCATTACAAGCTGAGATCACACTCGCTGCGAATGCAGAACTTGCTGCTAAATTGAATAAGCTAGAAGACGAATTACGTTTTGTATTGCTAACATCAAAAGCACACGTTGTGGTTGCTGATAGCAAGCCTGAAGGCGCACAAGACACAGATATCGAAGGATTATTTGTGACAGTGAAAGCTTCTGAAGCGGCGAAATGTGAGCGTTGTTGGCACCATGTTGCTGATGTAGGCACTATTGCTGGACACGAAGAAGTGTGTGGCCGTTGTGTAACTAACATCGATGGCGCTGGTGAAGAGCGTAAATTTGCCTAATGACTAATTCAGCACCTCAGCAAGCGTTGACGCTTAAGCAATCAGGCATTCGTTGGTTATGGCTAGCGATTGTGGTATTTATTATCGACAATGGCACTAAGCTATTGGTGATGGACTCGATGGGCTATGGTTGGCCAAACCGGATTGAGATCACGCCCTTCTTTAATTTACTGTATGTGCACAATACTGGTGCTGCATTTAGTTTTTTAAGTAGTGCGGGTGGCTGGCAACGATGGTTGTTTGCTGCGATTGCGTTTGGTGTTTGTGGCTTATTGACAATGTGGATGCGTCGTACACCAGTGACCAATAAAATGGCCAATATAGCGTATGCACTGATTATTGGTGGCGCATTAGGTAATTTATTTGATCGTCTTTACCATGGTTTTGTGGTCGATTTTCTTGATTTCTATTACGGTAGTTATCATTGGCCTGCATTCAACATTGCCGATTCAGCCATTTGTTTAGGTGCTGTATTGTTAATTCTTGATGGCTTTAAAGCGGATAAAACCGTTAAAGATCACTAAGTTTTAATTCGTTATTAGAATGAAACGCTGCCTGTCTTTACAGGTGGCGTTTTTTTTGATTATTACCTTAGTTAAGTTAAAGCCCCTAGTGTTCATACGTTGATACCCGCGGCTCTTTGTTGTTAAATAGCGGTAATTAATAATAGGGAATAATATATGTCGATGATCAAGGATAACAGTGAAGTGTTAATGCACTTTGCGATTAAGTTAGCGGATGGGTCTGTGGCTGAGTCGACGTTTGCCAACGCTAAACCTGTGATTTTTCGCATGGGTGATGGTAGCCTTACCGCTAATTTTGAAAAATGTTTACTTGGGTTAGCTGCTGGAGAGAAAAAACAGTTTGAGTTAGCCCCAGAAGATGCTTTTGGCCCTTCAAATCCAAATAATATTCATCATGTCGAATTGAGTAAGTTTAGTGTTGATACTCCCGCAGAAGTTGGTCGTATTATTGCTTTTACTGGCCCTGATGGACATGATATTCCCGGTATAATTACCCAAGTCGTGGGTGATTCAGTGACGGTTGATTTTAATCATCCATTAGCTGGAAAGATCGTTACCTTTGAGGTTGAAGTTGTCTCCATTGAACGTTAAGAGTCATTAATTGATGAAAATATTACTCGCAAATCCACGGGGTTTTTGTGCTGGTGTTGATCGTGCGATTAGCATTGTTGAGCGTGCATTAGAAATGTATCAGCCCCCTATTTATGTGCGTCATGAAGTGGTACATAACCGCTTTGTTGTTGAAGGCCTTAAACAGCGCGGTGCTATTTTTATCGAAGAATTAAGTGAAGTCCCTGATGATAATATTGTTATATTTTCAGCTCATGGGGTATCACAAGCGGTTAGAAATGAAGCCAAAGCGCGCCAGTTAACGGTATTTGATGCCACCTGCCCATTAGTGACTAAAGTACATATGGAAGTGGCACGTGCTAGCCGTAAAGCAATGGAAGTGGTGTTAATTGGTCATGCGGGTCATCCTGAAGTGGAAGGCACGATGGGACAATATGCTAATCATGATGGCGGTATGTATTTGGTTGAGAAACCAGAAGATGTCGATACGTTGGTGGTAAAAGATCCATCAAACTTACATTTTGTTAGCCAAACTACGCTATCGGTTGATGAAACGGCGGATGTTATCGATCGTTTACGCCACGTGTTCCCTGACATTCAAGGTCCACGTAAAGATGATATTTGTTATGCAACGCAAAATCGTCAAGATGCGGTGCGTGAAATGGCAGCAACGGTTGATGTGATGATAGTGGTTGGCTCTAAGAACTCCTCAAACTCTAATCGATTGAGTGAGCTGGCGGTTAAATTAGGAACACCTAGTTATCTAACCGATAGCGCTGAAGATATTAATCCACAATGGCTTGAAGGTAGAAAAGTAGTGGGTGTAACCGCGGGTGCATCTGCTCCTGAAGAGTTAGTGAATCAAATTATTGCGCGAATTAAACAGCTTACTAATACTTCTGATGTTGAAGAATTATCCGGTCGTGAAGAAAATATGTTCTTTGAAGTGCCGCGTGAGTTACAAGTAAAGAATATCTAATACGGTGTTTGTTCATGATCAATGAGCCTCAGTGAAGACTGGGGCTTTTTTTATGATAGTCAACAAGCTACAGTGGAACATATTATTATGAATAGTGTAGGAGATACGCGCTAATGGTCAGAATTGCGATAGCCGGTGCAGCCGGACGAATGGGGCGTCAGTTAATTAAAGCGACAGCATTATCAAATGCGACGACATTAACCGTTGCGACTGAACGTGTAGGTTCAAGTTTAGTCGGTGCTGATGCGGGCGAGTTAGCTGGTATTGGTTTAGCGAATGTGGTGATTATTGATGATCTTAGCCAAGCAATTGATGACTTTGATGTGTTAATTGATTTTACTGCGCCCGTAGTGACGCTAGCGAATCTTGAATTATGCCTGCAACATCATAAAAAAATTGTTATTGGCACGACTGGCTTTAATGAACAGCAACGTCAATTGATTGATACTGCTGCGGAGCAGATTGCTGTTGTTATGGCACCTAATTATAGTGTTGGTATCAATCTCGTATTTAAATTACTTGAGAAAGCCGCCAAAGTGATGGGTGACTATTGTGACGTTGAGATTATTGAAGCACATCATCGTCACAAAGTTGATGCGCCATCTGGTACTGCGATTGGTATGGGTGAAGCGATTGCGGGGGCAATGGGAAATAAGTTAAGTGATGTCGCGGTTTATTCTCGTGAAGGTATTACAGGCGAACGTAGCCGAAATGAGATTGGTTTTGCAACTATTCGAGCGGGCGATATTGTGGGCGAACATACTGCAATGTTTGCTGATATTGGTGAGCGGGTTGAAATCACCCATAAAGCGACTGACAGAATGACATTTGCCAATGGTGCAGTACGTGCAGCAGCATGGCTAAGCCAGAGACCCGCGGGTTTTTATACTATGACCGATGTACTCGATCTGGATCGATTATAAAAATAAAATGCTATTATAACTGTCGATAACCTGCCTAATGGCAGGTTTTTTTATGCCTGAATAAATCATAAATGGATTATTTTTATGCGTCGTGCGTGATTTTTTATGCATAAATAAGTCAGCGTTCGGTAAGATTATTGCTTGTAATGTTAACCATAATGAAAGGGTTGAAAAAGGCAATGTTTTGTTGTTTTTATTTGCATTACGACTGGCTTTTGTAATTAGATCGGTATTTGTTTGACATAACTCTGCGTGTTTTATCGTTTGCGTGTAATTTTAATTTAAAGTAACGTATTTGCAACCTAGGCAATCGATTACATTTTAATGAATGTTATTGTATGGTCTTAAACCTGCAATGAAAGTTGTCATTTACAGGGTTTGAGTTGAAATATTGTGGTTTGATGTGATTTTTTAAATTTAATTATGGTTAAATGTTGACAGATTGCTAACTGATCCATAGAATTTGCGCAATTTGTCAAAAATCAGTAGTTGAAGGTTTTTGGCGTTAAATGGAATGGGTAGTTGCAAGTTTATCTGTTTTAATTGCATTTTTATTTTTTGGAGGTTGTCTTGAGCAAATCTGCGCTGTTAGTCCTTGAAGATGGGACAGTGTTCCGCGGCGTGTCCATTGGGGCAGATGGTTCGGCTGTTGGTGAAGTTGTTTTTAATACCTCGATGACGGGGTATCAAGAAATTATCACTGACCCCTCTTACTCGCAACAGATCGTAACTCTTACCTATCCCCATATTGGCAATACCGGTACCAATACTGAAGACGAAGAATCAACGGCAATTCATGCTCAAGGTTTGGTAATTCGTGATCTTCCTCTTATCGCTTCCAATTTCCGCAGTGAACAATCCCTTTCTGATTATCTTAAATCGCAAAATGTCGTGGGTATCGCTGATATTGATACGCGTAAACTAACGCGAATTTTACGTGAAAAAGGTGCTCAAAACGGATGTATCGTTGCGGGTAATAACCTAGATGAAGCAGCGGCACTTGCTCAAGCTCAAGCATTTCCTGGTCTTAAAGGGATGGATTTAGCGAAAGAAGTGACCACCAATGAAACTTACAGCTGGAAACAAGGTTCATGGACATTAACCGGTGGCTTGCCTGCGGCGAAAGATGACAGTGAACTACCGTACCATGTTGTCGCTTATGACTTTGGTGCGAAAAGAAATATTCTACGGATGTTGGTTGATCGTGGCTGCCGTCTAACGGTTGTTCCTGCACAAACAACAGCAGAAGACGTGTTGGCATTAAATCCAGATGGTATTTTCTTATCAAATGGACCCGGTGACCCCGCGCCATGTACTTATGCGATTGAAGCAACCAAAGTTTTCCTAGATAAAAATATACCGATTTTTGGTATCTGTCTTGGACACCAGATTTTAGCCTTAGCGAGCGGTGCTAAAACCGTAAAAATGAAATTTGGTCATCATGGTGCTAACCATCCAGTAAAAGATCTTGAACGTGATGTGGTGATGATCACCAGCCAGAACCATGGTTTTGCGGCTGATGAAGCAACATTACCTGAAAATTTACGTGCAACACATAAATCCCTGTTTGATGGCTCTCTACAAGGTATCCATCGTACCGACAAGCCTGCATTTAGTTTCCAAGGCCATCCAGAAGCAAGCCCTGGTCCTCATGATGCAGCACCACTATTTGATCATTTTATCGAATTAATAAAGCTTTCTATTAATGAAGCATGCAACGCCTAAGCCGGGAGTAGTAAAAAATGCCAAAACGTACTGACATTAAAAGTGTATTAATCTTAGGTGCTGGTCCGATTGTTATCGGTCAAGCGTGTGAATTCGACTACTCTGGTGCACAAGCATGTAAAGCGCTGCGTGAAGAGGGTTATCGCGTTATTCTGGTTAACTCAAACCCTGCAACGATCATGACCGACCCTGATATGGCGGATGCTACATATATAGAGCCTATTCACTGGGAAGTAGTACGCAAGATCATCGAAAAAGAACGTCCAGATGCAGTGTTGCCAACGATGGGTGGCCAAACTGCACTTAACTGTGCCTTAGATCTTGAAAAGTATGGCGTATTAAAAGAATTTAATGTCGAAATGATTGGTGCGACAGCTGACGCAATTGATAAAGCTGAAAATCGTTCACGTTTTGATAAAGCAATGAAGTCTATCGGTCTTGAGTGTCCTCGTGCGGATACTGCAACTACCATGGAAGAAGCCTATAAAGTGCTCGATATGGTGGGCTTCCCTTGTATTATTCGTCCGTCATTTACGATGGGCGGTACTGGTGGCGGCATTGCATACAATAAAGAAGAATTTGAAGATATCTGTTCACGCGGCTTAGATTTATCACCAACAAGTGAGTTGTTGATTGATGAATCACTGATTGGCTGGAAAGAATATGAGATGGAAGTGGTTCGTGATAAAAACGATAACTGTATCATCGTGTGTGCGATTGAAAATTTTGACCCAATGGGTATTCATACTGGTGACTCAATCACCGTTGCTCCGGCTCAAACCCTAACGGATAAAGAATACCAATTAATGCGTAATGCATCGCTAGCGGTGTTACGTGAAATTGGTGTTGAAACGGGCGGTTCAAACGTTCAGTTTGGTATTAATCCTCAAGATGGCCGTATGGTTATTATCGAGATGAATCCTCGTGTATCACGTTCATCAGCATTAGCCTCTAAAGCGACAGGCTTCCCGATTGCTAAAATTGCGGCAAAACTGGCGATTGGTTTTACCCTTGATGAATTGATGAATGATATTACAGGTGGCGCAACGCCAGCGTCATTTGAACCAACCATTGATTATGTTGTAACTAAGATCCCGCGCTTTAACTTTGAAAAGTTTGTGGGTGCTAATGACCGTCTTACCACCCAGATGAAGTCTGTCGGTGAAGTAATGGCGATTGGTCGAAATCAACAAGAGTCATTGCATAAAGCATTACGCGGTCTAGAAGTTGGTGCGACAGGTTTTGACGAGATGGTTGATCTTGATGAACCGAATGCAATGAGTAAAATTCGTTATGAATTAAAAGCCGCGGGTGCTGAGCGTATTTGGTATATCGCAGATGCTTTCCGTGCAGGTATGTCAGTCGATGGTATTTTTAATCTAACCAATATTGACCGTTGGTTCTTGGTTCAAATTGAAGATATCGTAAAAGATGAAGCGCGTGTTAAAGCGGCGGGTTTTGCTGGTTTAAATGAACAAGCATTGCGCAGTCTAAAACGTAAAGGTTTTGCAGATGCGCGTTTAGCGAAAATATTAGGTGTCGCTGAAGCTGAAATTCGTAAGCTGCGTGACCAATTCAATATTCATCCCGTGTACAAGCGTGTTGATACCTGTGCCGCTGAATTTTCATCAGATACCGCTTACATGTACTCATCATACGATGACGAATGTGAAGCAAATCCAACCACCAAAGAAAAAATCATGATTATCGGTGGTGGCCCTAACCGTATCGGTCAAGGTATTGAATTTGACTATTGTTGTGTACATGCATCACTAGCATTACGTGAAGATGGTTATGAAACTATCATGGTTAACTGTAACCCAGAGACAGTATCAACTGACTACGATACCTCTGACCGTTTATATTTTGAACCTGTCACACTGGAAGATGTATTAGCGATTGTACGTGTTGAAAAACCAAAAGGTGTGATTGTGCAATACGGTGGTCAAACACCCCTTAAATTAGCGCGCGCATTAGAAGCTGCTGGTGTACCGATTATTGGTACTAGCCCTGATGCCATTGACCGCGCTGAAGATCGTGAACGTTTCCAGCAAGCTGTTGACCGTTTAGGTTTATTACAGCCAGAAAACGCAACCGTTACAGCGATGGAACAAGCGATTGAGAAGTCAAAAATCATCGGTTTCCCATTAGTTGTGCGTCCATCATATGTACTTGGCGGTCGCGCGATGGAAATTGTGTACGATGAGCAAGATTTACGTCGTTACTTTAATGAAGCGGTGAGTGTTTCAAACGAATCACCAGTATTGCTTGACCGTTTCCTTGATGATGCAATTGAAGTTGACGTTGATGCGATTTGTGACGGTGAGCAAGTGGTGATTTGTGGCATTATGGAGCACATTGAGCAAGCGGGTGTTCACTCTGGTGACTCTGCATGTTCATTACCTGCTTATACGCTAAGTAAAGAAATTCAAGACGTAATGCGTGAGCAAGTGAAGAACTTGGCATTTGAACTTGGGGTTCGCGGTTTGATGAATACCCAGTTTGCAGTAAAAGATAACGAAGTTTATTTAATTGAAGTTAACCCTCGTGCTGCGCGTACCGTACCGTTTGTTTCAAAAGCGACAGGCGTACCAGTTGCAAAAATAGCGGCTCGTGTGATGGCGGGTCAATCTCTTGATTCACAAGGTTTTACTAAAGAAGTTATTCCACCTTATTACTCAGTAAAAGAAGTGGTATTACCGTTTAATAAATTCCCTGGTGTTGACCCATTGTTAGGCCCTGAAATGCGCTCAACGGGTGAAGTCATGGGGATTGGTAATACGTTTGCAGAAGCGTTTGCTAAAGCTGAGTTAGGTTGTGGTAAAGAGTATCCATCATCAGGCCGGGCATTGCTTTCTGTACGTGATGGGGATAAGAAACGCGTAGTTGATTTAGCGTCTAAGTTAATTAAACTAGGTTATCAACTCGATGCGACTCATGGAACCGCGGTTGTGTTGGGTGAAGCGGGAATTAACCCTCGCTTGGTAAACAAAGTTCAAGAAGGTCGCCCTCATATTCTTGACCGTATTAAGAATAATGAATACACCTATATTGTGAACACGGCTGAAGGTCGCCAAGCAATTGAAGATTCTAAAGTTCTTCGTCGTAGTGCATTGGCTGAAAAAGTGAATTACACCACGACGTTGAATGCAGGTTTTGCGACTTGTCTGGCACACACTGCCGACGATCGTAATACCGTAACCTCGATTCAAGAGTGGCATGCAATGATTAAATAATCGTATTGCGATACGATTGTTAATGGTAATAAAAAGCCGATCATGAAAATGATCGGCTTTTTTTATTGGTGTATTAAACGACTACCACGTTAATTTCAATCAGTAATTATTATATAGCGACGTATAGTATTGTTTTTCAAATTGATTGATTGGCGGTAACGGGCTGGCTTTTAATTCAGCCTCTGTTGGGTAATAGTTAGTTACCAGCTGTACAAACAATAATGGTTGGCCTGATTTGGTTTTAATAATACCGGCAAGGTTATAAGTACCAAATAACGATCCTGTTTTAGCAATAATATGATCTTTTAACGGTGAATTACGGACACTTTTACGATATTGAAGGGTGCCACTTTTACCTGCAACGGGTAAATCAGTGATTAATCCTAGTTTAGGATGATGATAAATGTAAGTAAGCACTTCCATTAAATCATGGGTATTTAAACGGTTATTGCGTGATAAACCTGAACCATCAACCATGATAGTGTTAGATAAATCAATATTGGCTTTTTGTTTTAGAATTGCCTTAATAGCCGCAACACCATTGGTATAACTACCTGCTTGATTAAAGTATTTAGCGCCCATGGTTTTCGCAAGGTTATCGGCAAATAAATTATCTGAGCGTTTCAGCATAATATACAGCAGGGTGGTTAACGGTGCGGATTGATGGGTGGCAACAATCTTACCTGTAATGGTGTCATTACGTAAAATTTTGCCATCTAAACGTATACCAGCACGTTTCAATTGTTGTTTGATGATTGCTGTAGAATATAGGGTGGTATTTTGAACCGCAAACCGAAGTGGTAGTGGATCTTTCTTTGGTTGAGTGCAACCTGTTATGTGGTAGCTATTATTATCATTCGCTTGTAATGATAATTCACAAAATTGTTCTTTTTGTTGCGCTTTAGTAACTACAAGTGCGTCGCTAATAGCGGTTATAGGCTGGTGGCTAGGTACATGAAGTCGTGTTTTTGCGCCAAAAGCCATATTTGAATATAAAGCACCTTCAAAACAGTTATGTTCTAAAGTAATACTACTTGATGGCGCACTATAGCACTGTGTCAGCATATCCCACGGTGAACCAACGGCATGTTCAAAGCCAGTAAAGTGGCCGCCATTAAGATAAAGATTACCTTTAATGGTGTTAACGCCTTGTTGTTTGAGTTGACGTAACAGATTGGTAATATCACTACTTTTTAATGTTGGATCACCATTAAAATCTAAAATAACATTATTACCTTGGGTTTCAAGGTTAGTGCTAAAACGGAAGTCATTACCTAAATATAATTTAGCCGCAAGTGCTGTTAATAATTTTTGCGTGCTAGCCGGGGCTTGAAGATGACTTGCTTGGTGCTGGTAGATAACCTTGTTAGTCGTAGGGTTAACAACTAATAGTGAGGCGTCACTACCTGTTGGTAATTGCTTGAGGGCTTGCTGAGGCGCAAACGCAGCAAATGAAGGCATGCTTGTTAGTAGCAAGGCGGAACAAATAAGTCGTTTAAGCATATCAAGGCATATTTTTATAAATAAAATGAGTCGTAATGATAGCTTTTTTAGTGTGCTGAGTAAAAATGTACCGCCTAAGTGTTCAGTTGCGATTAAATAACAAAAAGCGCCGACCGAGGTCGACGCTTTTTTGGTACGCTTTTAATTATTAAAATTAGAAGTCGTAACGAGCACCTAGAACAACCTGGTCAGAAGCTGCAACTTTACCTACTTTGTTCTTATCAAGCATGTTGAATGTGTAAGAAGCGTAAGTACGGAAGTTGCTGTTGAAGTAGTAAGTACCGTCGACAGATAGTGCATTTGCTAATTCGTCGTAATCACCGCTTGTGTTACGCTCATCTTTCATGAAGCCGTAAGTAGTAGTGAATACTGTTTTGCCCATAGTATATGCAGCTGCAAATTCGTAACCTTGAGAATCTGTTAGATCGCCATTTACAAGGTTAGTTGCATCACGGTGACCGTATTTGTATAGACCACCGAAGTATAGGTCGCCAATAGTGTAAGATGCTACTGCGAAAGTTTGTTTAGATGTTTGGTTTACTGCGTCATTTGCTGCAGTTTGATCTTTTTGTTGTGCATAACCAACACCAAGAGCAAGGCCTGTATCGCCTACAGTGTATTTAGCGGCAGTTGAGAAACCAGATTGGTCTGTTTTCTTACCATCGTCATTATATGCTGCGCCATCAAATACGTAGTTTGCTTTAAATGTTAAGTTGCTGAATGTGCCAACATAAGAAAGGTTGTTTGTAGTACGATCAGCTACTGCTAGTTTAGTACCACCAACAACAGAACCTGCATATGCCATGATGTCAGTGAAATCAGTTAGCATACCTAGTGAACCGTCGGCTTTACCGTAAACGATCTGGCCGTACTTATCGCTGTTTACACCGGCGTACATGTAACGATTTTCATCATTGCTATTATCAGCTTTGAATTCGCGCTCAAAGAAACCGACACCCTGTACGCCATCAGCAATTTGAGTTTTAGCATCAATGTTTACACGTACACGTGAGATGTCTGTTACATCGTTGCTTGTTTGTTGTTGAAGAGCTTCTGATACATCAGTGTTACCTTTAGCATTCTCAGAAAGTAGTGCGCGAGCTTCTACACGGCCGCCGATAGCTAAGCTAGAAGTGTCGTCTGAATAAACTGTTGCCGCTGATGCTGCGCCAGAGAAAGTCGCTGCTGCTACTGCTAGAGCAATTAGGTTCTTGTTCATTACCGAATCCTTTATATGTAATATGTAGTTTTTTTATAAGTTACATTTTTTTATTAAATGTTATGGTGTTCTTTTTACTTGGGTCACTGATAATTTGTTAGTAAAAAAAGCTAAAAAATAGTTTAAACGGATTGTTTTTAGTCTTTTAATGATATTTATAATGCATTTAATCAATGTGTTAGCTAAATAAGTAAAAGTTCTCATTATTTTTTATATTTTAGTTATATTTAGAAAGATATCTTTTTTTTATCTTTGAAATAGTTATTTTTATTTGTAAAAGTGTGATTAAACACGCTTTAAAAAATATTCCGTAAAGGATTTCTTTATACTGTTATCGATTAAAAATACAGTAGTGAGTAAGTACTAACAAAAAATAGTGGGTGTTATTATTGGTTTCAATATTCACTAGGGCTATTTTTATCGTTGCTGTAACTAATAATTAGTCGATAAATAACAGTTAAATGCGGATTATCATTTATCTATGATGATCTCTTGGTCATCTTTGTTTAAAATAACCCAAATCATTTTTATTTTGTCAGGCTAGCTATTAAAGTTAGATTGACGCTATTTACCTGAAATTGGCGAGCGCTATCAGGTTACAGAGGCTATTTATTTATGGAAAAAGTACCAATGACTGTTCGTGGCGAACAAAAGCTGCTTAAAGAACTTGAGGTATTATTGAAGCGTCGTCCGTTGATTTCTCAAGCAATTGCTGAAGCACGTGAACTTGGTGACTTAAAGGAAAACGCTGAGTACCATGCTGCACGTGAAGAGCAGGGTATTTGTGAAGCGCAAATTCGAGATATTGAATATAAGTTATCAGTGGCACAGGTTATTGATATAACTACATTAGCGAATACAGGTAAGATTATTTTTGGTACGACTATCAAATTGTTAGATTTAGATAGCGATAAAGAAATGACATATTGTATCGTGGGTGATGATGAAGCTGATATTAAGCAAAACTTAATTTCAATTAACTCTCCGATTGCACGTGGCTTAATTGGTAAGTTAACGGGGGATGAAGTACAAATTACTACACCTGGCGGCTTAAAAGAATTTGAAATAATGGATGTACAATACATTTAATGTTTAGTTGTCATTTGTAGTAAATAAAGATATAGACTATGTTTGACAAATAAACGTTAACTTATTAATAACGGTAAAGTTTGTCGTTAGCAAATAGATATTCTTGCCAACGACAGCTATAAAAAAGGCCGCTAGGCGGCCTTTTTTATTTGCGAGGAAGCTCGATTTTACGTGCTTCAGTCTGGCGGTATAGCACTAATGTTTTACCGATGACTTGTACTTTATCAGCTTTAGTTTCGCGAACAATAGCGTCAACGATTAAAAGCTTAGTTTCACGTTCTTCAGAAGCCACTTTCACTTTAATAAGTTCATGGTGGTTTAACGCTAGGTCGATTTCGGCTAATACTGCTTCAGTAAGACCGTTTGAGCCCATAAGAACAACAGGTTTTAAATTGTGAGCGAGACCTTTTAGGAATTGCTTTTGTTTTGTGCTTAGATTCATTATGACTCTATTTTTTTAGTTACAAGGGTTGAAAACGCGACATTCTACCGCCATCTAGACTAGAAGACTAATTTGTTTAATCAATGAAGGCCTGAAATTTACAGTGATTATGGTTTACTGCACATTTTTAGGATGATATTTAATGAATTAGATGCGATAAAATCTTTAGCCGACGTATACTTACTAAGAATGGCAACACACTAGGTTTAGCATGAGTAAAAAAAAACGATCCGCTAGCTCAGGCCGGTGGTTAAAAGAACATTTTGATGATAAATATGTACTAGAAGCACAAAAACGAGGTTATCGTTCGCGGGCTTTCTTTAAAATTGAAGAAATTCAAAATAAAGATAAATTGTTAAAACCAGGCATGACAGTGGTTGACCTAGGTGCTGCACCAGGCGGTTGGTCACAGTATGCGGCAGAAATAGTAGGTGATGAAGGACAGGTCATCGCTTGTGATATTTTGCCAATGGATTCACTGCCAGGGGTTAATTTCCTTCAAGGTGATTTTCGTGAAGAAGCAGTATTAGAGGCTTTATTAACACGCATTAAACCAGAAATGGTCGATGTGGTAATGTCTGATATGGCACCTAATATAAGTGGTAATCTTGCATCCGATCAACCTCGAGCGATGTACCTTGTTGAACTTGCATTAGATATGTGTCGACAAGTACTTGCACCGAATGGCAGTTTTACGGTAAAAGTTTTTCAAGGTGAAGGCTTTGATCAATACCTAGCTGATATTCGTAGTATGTTTAAGGTGGTCAAAATTCGTAAACCAGATTCCTCACGAGATCGTTCGCGTGAAGTCTATATTGTGGCTACAGGTTACAAACTGTAGTAACCTACATTCATCTTTTAGTTATCGCGAGGTTAACCCCTTGAGTGACATGGCAAAAAACTTGATTTTATGGCTGGTCATTGCAGTTGTTCTTATGTCTGTATTTCAGAGTTTCGGAACTAACAGTAATAGTACTAAGGGCCTAGTCGATTATACGACATTTGTCCGTCAAATTGGTCAGGATCAAATAAAGGAAGTACAATTCAATGATCGTAAAATCACAGTAACCAAACGTGATAATGCGAACTATGTAACATACTTACCTGTTGCAAATGATCCTAAGCTGTTAGACGATCTTATTAACGCAAACGTACAAGTACAAGGTACACCACCGGAAGAGCCAAGCCTTTTAGCTTCAATCTTCATTTCGTGGTTCCCAATGTTATTGCTTATTGGTGTTTGGATTTTCTTCATGCGTCAAATGCAGGGCGGCGGTGGCAAAGGTGCAATGTCGTTCGGTAAATCGAAAGCTCGAATGATGGGCGAAGATCAAATCAAAACAACATTTGCTGATGTAGCGGGTTGTGATGAAGCTAAAGAAGACGTTAAAGAACTGGTTGATTACTTACGTGATCCGAGCCGTTTCCAGAAACTAGGTGGTAGAATTCCAACTGGTGTATTAATGGTTGGTCCTCCTGGTACGGGTAAAACTTTATTGGCAAAAGCGATTGCTGGTGAAGCTAAAGTACCGTTCTTTACTATTTCTGGTTCTGACTTTGTTGAAATGTTCGTTGGTGTGGGTGCATCTCGTGTCCGTGACATGTTTGAACAAGCGAAAAAAGCAGCGCCTTGTATTATCTTTATTGATGAAATAGATGCTGTAGGTCGTCAACGTGGTGCTGGTGTTGGTGGTGGTAATGATGAACGTGAACAAACACTAAACCAGATGCTCGTTGAAATGGATGGTTTTGAAGGTAATGAAGGTATTATCGTTATTGCTGCAACTAACCGTCCAGATGTACTAGACCCAGCCTTACTTCGTCCTGGTCGTTTTGACCGTCAAGTAGTTGTTGGTCTTCCCGATGTACGTGGTCGTGAGCAGATTCTTAAAGTTCACATGCGTAAAGTACCGTTAGATGGTGATGTTAATCCATCATTAATCGCTCGTGGTACACCCGGATTCTCTGGTGCCGATCTTGCTAACCTTGTTAACGAAGCTGCATTATTTGCTGCTCGTGGTGACAAGAATGTTGTTGCAATGATTGAATTTGAACTAGCAAAAGACAAAATTATGATGGGCGCTGAGCGCAAATCAATGGTGATGTCTGAAGATCAGAAGGCTTCAACGGCATACCACGAAGCGGGTCACGCGATTATTGGTCGTTTAGTACCGGATCACGATCCAGTATATAAAGTATCAATTATTCCGCGTGGTCGTGCATTGGGTGTGACAATGTATTTGCCTGAGAAAGATCGTGTAAGTCATTCTCGTGAATTCTTAGAATCTATGATTTCAAGTCTTTACGGTGGTCGTCTGGCTGAAGAGCTTATCTATGGTCGTGAGAAAGTATCAACAGGTGCATCGAACGATATTGAACGTGCAACTGATATTGCACGTAAGATGGTGACTCAGTGGGGCTTCTCTGACAAATTAGGTCCATTATTATACGCAGAAGACGAAGGTGAAGTATTCCTTGGTCGTTCAGTAACACAAAGTAAGCATATGTCTGATGACACAGCGAAGCTGATTGATACTGAAGTTCGTATTCTAATCGATCGTAATTATCAACGCGCTCGTCAAATTTTGGCTGATAATATAGATATCATGCATTCAATGAAAGATGCATTGATGAAATATGAAACCATTGACGCGGGTCAGATTGATGACTTAATGGAACGTAAAGCTGTAATTCGTTCGCCAAAAGGTTGGATTGATGATGGTGATACGTTGCGTAATGCCCCTGAAACTGAAATTGCTCCTGATGAGCCAATCGGTGATGGTATTGATGCACTATCTGAGAAAGATGATACAGATAGTAAGCCTCAAGCATAATTGCTAAGTAAATAGAAAACCCTGACTTAGGTCGGGGTTTTTTTTTGTTAAAATTTGCGGAGTCATAGCATGATGTTAATCAGTAAAAATAAAACACTCGATCTTACGACGCCCAAAGTGATGGGAATTGTTAATATTACGCCTGACTCTTTTTCTGATGGTGGTAAATATCATCAATTAGAGAATGCATTACGTCATGTGGAATCTATGGTTAAAGCGGGCACAGCAATTATTGATATTGGTGGTGAGTCGACACGACCTGGTGCCGCTGATGTGAATGTTGAGACTGAACTTGCACGAGTGATTCCTGTAATAGAAGCTATTCGTCAACGGTTTGATTGCTGGATTTCCATTGATACTAGTAAAGCGCAAGTAATGACGGAGGCCGTTAATGCGGGCGCTGATTTAATTAATGATGTGCGTGCATTACAAGATATTGGTGCATTAGAAGCGGCCGCAAAGGCCAATGTGCCAATCTGCTTGATGCATATGCAAGGTCAACCACGTACAATGCAATCTGAACCTAATTATGTCGATCTGATTACAGATGTGAATCAATTTTTAGTTGAACGTATTCACGCATGTGAACAACATGGTATTGCACGCCAACAGTTAGTGTTAGATCCAGGTTTTGGCTTTGGTAAAACAATGGCGCATAATTATCAATTATTAGCACAACTTGAACAATTTCATCAGTTTGGTTTGCCATTGTTAGTTGGAATGTCTCGTAAATCAATGCTATCGAAATTATTGAATAAACCGCCGGTTGAGTGTATTGCCGGAAGTTTAGCCTGTGCAACTATTGCTGCGATGAAGGGGGCTCAAATAATTCGCGTTCATGACGTACAAGAGACAATTGATATTGTTCAGGTCTGTAATATGGTCGCAAAGTATTCTAAATAACGTAGATATAATCTTATTACGGTGAATGATTGTAAATAATAGCAATAAGCTAATTACAATCTAGACACTTATTAAAATAAAGCTAGGAGCGCAAAATGGCTGAACGTAAGTTTTTTGGTACTGATGGTATTCGTGGTTTGGTTGGTGAAGGTCCAATTACGCCTGAGTTTGTAATGAAATTAGGTTGGGCTGCTGGTCGAGTATTATCGAAAACAGGGACTAAAAAAGTCTTAATTGGTAAAGATACTCGAATTTCAGGTTATATGCTGGAATCTGCATTAGAAGCAGGTCTTGCAGCTGCAGGTCTAAAAGCCGCATTTACCGGTCCAATGCCAACGCCAGCTGTTGCTTATTTAACCCGTACATTCCGTGCTGAAGCAGGGATTGTTATTTCTGCATCACACAACCCTTATCACGATAATGGTATTAAATTCTTTTCGGCTCAAGGTACAAAATTGCCGGATGATGTTGAATTAGCTATCGAAGCTGAAATGGAAAAGCCATTAACATGTGTTGAGTCTGCATTGTTAGGTAAAGCTTACCGTATTGATGATGCGGCAGGGCGTTATATTGAATTCTGTAAAGGCACATTCCCTAATCATTTAAGCCTTGAAGGGTTTAAGATTGTGGTCGATTGTGCGCATGGTGCAACTTACCATATTGCACCGAAAGTTTTTACAGAACTAGGTGCTGAAATTATTACTATTGGTTGCGAGCCAAACGGTATCAATATTAATGATAAAGTGGGCGCGACAGATGTTGCAGCATTACAAGCTAAAGTATTAGAAGAAAAAGCTGACTTTGGTATTGCTCTTGATGGTGATGGCGATCGTGTGATCATGGTTGATGAGTTAGGCAATAAAGTTGATGGTGATCAGATTGCTTATATCATTGCTCGTGATGCATTACGTTGTGGTGAACTAAAAGGTGGCGTGGTTGGTACATTAATGACCAATATGGGCATGGAAGTTGCACTTAAAAATCTAGGCATTCCTTTTGTTCGTGCAAAAGTGGGTGACCGCTATGTAATGGAAGAGCTTCTTAGAAATAATTGGTTAATTGGTGCTGAAAACTCAGGCCACGTTATTCTACTTGATAAAGTAACGACGGGTGACGGTATTGTTGCTGGTCTGCAGGTCATGGCTTCTATTGTTGCAAGCAAGATGAGTTTGAAAGAGCTTAGCGATGGTATGACTATGTTCCCGCAAGTATTGGAAAACATTCGCTTTAAAGGCGAGAATGATCCTCTACAATCTGAAGCTGTTATTGCAGCAACACAGGCGGTTGAACAAAAATTAGGTGATAATGGTCGCGTATTATTACGTAAGTCAGGCACTGAACCATTGATTCGTGTTATGGTTGAAGGTCAGAATGCGGCTGATGTTAAGCAATTTGCATTAGATATTGCAAAAGCAGTACAAGAAAACTGCTAAGTGCAATTATTGATAACTACTTAATTTATTAAGTATTATTCAATAAAATGATGGCTGACTAATAAAATAGAGTCAGCCTTTTTATTTTTATAATTTTGTTTTTGGCTAAATGTTGTGCAAGTGGTTCGGAATATTCACTTTTTACGTAAATATTACTTGTCACTGTCACGGGGTTTCGCTAGTATTCATTCGCTCTCTATATAAGAGGAATGCGCTGGCACTGCTAAAGCAAAGTCGGTATAGCTATTTTACCATAGGTGGAACCCATGTACGAAATTCTACTTGTGATTTATCTTGTCGCTGCGCTTGGTGTTATTGGCCTAGTAATGATTCAACAAGGTAAAGGCGCAGATATGGGAGCTTCATTCGGGGCTGGTGCATCAGGAACTTTGTTCGGCTCTAGCGGCTCAGGAAATTTTCTAACTCGAATGACAACACTTTGTGCAATTATTTTCTTTGCAATCAGCCTTGTTCTTGGCAACATAAGTGCTAAGAAATCAGCAGAGACAAGTGGTTGGGATGATCTTTCAGCTCCTGCTACAACACAAACTGTTGAACAACCAAAGACAGTAATCTCTACTGATAAAGTAGTTGCAGCAGAAAAAACGACTGAGAACACTGCTGAAACAACACCAGCAACAAGTGAAAAATCTCAGTAAGTAAAGATTTAGCCGAGATGGTGAAATTGGTAGACACGCTAGCATGAGGTGCTAGTGCCGCAAGGTATAGGGGTTCAAGTCCCCTTCTCGGCACCATTATATTGGTTACTTGTAATAGTAACATCTGAACGGTATACTCAGTTCAGAATCGGACGCGGGGTGGAGCAGTTTGGTAGCTCGTCGGGCTCATAACCCGAAGGTCGTTGGTTCAAATCCAGCCCCCGCAACCACTTTCCTGAAAATAGACTATTCTTAATTTTGAGTGTTTGTTTTCTTACTAAGATACTTGCTTGCATGTTCTTAGTAATCAGGGTCCAGTAATAAAAAACCCCGTATTCGGGGTTTTTTATTATCTGAAACATGACCATTCAGGTATTTACTGGGCTTTATGCCCTTTTTTTGTTTCCGGGGGGTTGTCTTGACAGCTTTAGAGACACAATTAACCGACTTACTTGAGCCTTCAGTTCAAGCTATTGGCTTTGAACTGGTAGGTTTAGAGTTTATCCGTGCTGGTGAGCACTCCACACTTCGCGTATTTATTGACCATGAAAATGGTATTAATGTAGACGGTTGTGCAGAGGTTAGCCGCCAAATCAGTGCTGTAATGGATGTTGAAGATCCAATTACTGTTGCTTACCACTTAGAAGTGTCTTCCCCTGGATTGGAAAGACCACTATTCAAAGCTGCACATTACCAACAATTTATTGGTCATGAAGTTAGCTTAGTATTGAAAATGGCGATGGGAAACCATCGTAAGTGGAAAGGTGACATTGTCGCTGTTGAAGGCGAACTGATCACACTTAACGTAGATGGCAATGACGAGTCCTTTGCACTGAGCAATATCTCCAAGGCCAACCTAGTTCCAAAATTCTAACCGCTAAATTGGGGCATTAGAAATGAACAAAGAAATCTTGGCTGTCGTAGAAGCGGTATCCAACGAAAAAGCTGTTCCTCGCGAGCGTATTTTTGAAGCGCTTGAAATTGCATTAGCAACAGCTACTAAAAAGAAACACGAAGCAGAAATTGAAGTTCGTGTTGTTATCGATCGTAAAACAGGTCAATTCGAAACTTTCCGTCGTTGGAAAGCTGTCGATGAGGTAACTCAACCAACACTTGAAATTACGTTAGAAGCAGCACAATATGAAGATCCAACTGTCGTCCTTGGCGATTATGTTGAAGACGATATTCAATCTGTTACATTCGACCGTATTACAACGCAAACTGCGAAGCAAGTTATCGTACAAAAAGTACGTGAAGCTGAGCGTGAGCAAATTGTTGCACAATTTATTAACAATGAAGGTGAGTTAATCACTGGTATTGTTAAAAAAGTAAATCGTGACGCAGTAATCATTGATTTAGGTAGTAACGCAGAAGCGGTTATCCAACGTGATGATCAACTTCCTCGTGAAAACTTCCGTCCAGGCGATCGCGTTCGTGGTCTACTGTACAAAGTTGCACCTGAAGCACGTGGTTTCCAGTTATTCATGACGCGTTCTAAGCCAGAGATGCTATCTGAGCTATTCCGTATTGAAGTGCCAGAAATGGGCGAAGAACTTATTGAACTAATGGGCGCAGCACGCGATCCTGGTTCTCGTGCAAAAATCGCAGTAAAAACTAACGATAAGCGTATCGACCCAGTGGGTGCGTGTGTTGGTATGCGTGGCGCACGTGTTCAAGCTGTTTCTAGTGAGCTTGGTGGCGAACGTATCGATATCGTATTGTGGGATGAAAATGCCGCACAATATGTTATTAATGCAATGGCACCTGCGGAAGTTGATTCAATCATCGTTGATGAAGACAACCACACAATGGATATTGCTGTACAGAAAGATAATCTGGCACAAGCAATTGGTCGTAACGGTCAAAACGTACGTCTAGCATCACAGCTTACTGGCTGGGAACTAAACGTAATGACAGTTGAAGACTTACAGAAAAAACACCAAGCAGAAGCACAAGCATCAATTGAAGTGTTTACTAAGCACCTTGACATTGATGAAGACTTTGCAACTGTATTGGTAGAAGAAGGCTTTACTACACTAGAAGAAATTGCTTACGTTCCATTAAGTGAATTAATGAATGTTGACGGTCTTGATGAAGAGACTATCGAGCAATTACGTGGTCGTGCAAAAGCTGCATTGACGACATTAGCGCTTGCTAAAGAAGAAACGCTTGATGGTGTAGAACCTGCAGAAGATTTATTAAGTCTGGAAGGTCTTGAGCGCGAGTTAGCGTTTAAGTTTGCAGCTAAAGGTATTTGTACGCTTGAAGATCTTGCTGATCAAGGAACTGATGACTTGACCGACATTGAAGGCGTAGACGATGCAAAAGCGGGTGAGCTAATTATGGCTGCGCGTAATATTTGCTGGTTCAGCGACGAAGCGTAATCAAAAAAAAATAAAGCAAGGGAGGAGCATTATGTCAGAGGTTACAGTCAAAACATTGGCGGAAGAAATTGGTACGCCAATTGACCGTTTAATTCAACAGCTTTCAGATGCTGGGATCGCTAAGAACGTTGATGGAAATGTAAGCCAAACCGAAAAACAGGCGTTACTTAATCATCTCAAAAAAGAGCATGGTAGTGACGGCAACACTGACGGCGCTCCAACTCGTCTGACTCTGCAGCGCAAGACACATAGTACATTAAGTGTCTCTGGTAACGGTGGTAAGAGCAAAAATGTTCAAGTAGAAGTGCGCAAAAAGCGCACCTACGTGAAACGTTCAGCACTTGAGGATGAACAACGTGCAGCAGAAGATGCTGTTAAGCGCGAAGCAGAAGCTGATGCGCAACGTGAAGCTGATATAATTACTCACCAAGCCGCAGAAGAAGCAGCAAAGCGTAGCGCACAGGAAGCTGCCACACGTCAAGCTGAAGAGCAACGTAAGGCAGATGAAACTGCTAAGCGTGAAGCAGAACAGAAATTGAAGCGTGCCGCTGAGGATCAAGCGAATCGTACCGAACAGGATAAGCGTAAGGCTGAAGAAAAAGCCAAGCGCACCGTCGCTGACAAACAGGCTAAGTTAGATGCTGAAGTACTACAGCATCGTCTGGAAGAGGAAGCCAAGCGAAAAGCCGAAAAAGAAAGTCAGCGTCAGCTAGAAGAGGCTCGCAAAATGGCAGAACAGAACGAGAAAACCGGGGTAAAACCTGAGCAAGCAGTAAGTATGGAAAAATCTGATTACCATATAACGACATCTACATATGCTCGTGCTGCAGAAGATGAACAAGACCGTAAAGAAGAAACATCTCGCCGTCGTAAAAAGAAAAAACCAGCGGCTAAGCAAGACGGCCGTGGCGGTCGTAACCAACGTGGTCGCGGTAAGCCACAAATGAACAAACCAATATCTATGCAACATGGCTTTGATAAAACAGCGCTAGTTGCTAAGCAAGATGTTGTGATCGGTGAAACGATTATTGTTTCTGAACTGGCTAACAAAATGTCTGTTAAAGGCGTTGAAGTTATCAAGGTAATGATGAAGATGGGCGCTATGGCGACTATCAACCAAGTTATCGACCAAGAAACAGCATCACTTGTTGCTGAAGAAATGGGCCACAAAGTTATTCTACGTAAAGAAAATGAGCTTGAAGAAGCTGTGCTTTCTGATCGTAATGCGGCAGACTTATTACAAGTTTCTCGTGCACCAGTTGTTACTATCATGGGTCACGTTGACCACGGTAAAACATCAACACTTGATTTCATTCGTAAAGCACACGTTGCTTCAGGCGAAGCTGGTGGTATTACACAGCACATCGGTGCTTACCATGTTGAAACTGACAACGGTATGATCACTTTCCTTGATACTCCTGGACACGCAGCGTTTACCGCTATGCGTGCTCGTGGTGCTCAAGCGACAGATATCGTTGTACTTGTAGTTGCAGCAGACGATGGCGTAATGCCACAAACAATTGAAGCTATTCAGCACGCGAAAGCGGCTGGTGTACCTTTGATCGTTGCGGTAAACAAGATCGATAAAGAAGATGCAAACCCAGACGGCGTGAAGAATGAGCTAGCTCAATACGGTGTTATGCCTGAAGAGTGGGGCGGTGAGAACATGTTTGTTCACATCTCTGCGAAACAGGGTACTAACATCGATGGCCTACTAGAAGCTATCTTACTTCAGTCAGAAATTCTTGAACTTACAGCAGTTGAAGAAGGTATGGCATCTGGTGTTGTTATCGAATCACGTCTTGATAAAGGCCGTGGTCCTGTAGCAACTGTACTTGTTCAAGAAGGTACATTGCGTAGAGGCGATATCGTTCTTTGTGGTTTAATGCATGGTCGTATTCGTGCAATGCGCAACGAACAAGGTCAAGAAATTGAATCTGCAGGTCCTTCTATTCCTGTTGAGATTCTTGGTCTTTCTGGTGTTCCTGCATCAGGTGATGAAGCAACAGTAGTACGTGATGAGCGTAAAGCTCGTGAAGTTGCGCTTTACCGTCAAGGTAAATTCCGTGATATTAAACTAGCACGTCAACAAAAATCTAAGCTAGAAAACATGTTTGCGAACATGGAAGCTGGCGAAGTTGCTGAACTGAATGTCGTTCTAAAAGCTGACGTTCAAGGTTCTGTTGAAGCAATTGCTGACTCACTACGTAAACTTTCAACTGATGAAGTTAAAGTGAACATTGTAGGTTCAGGTGTTGGTGCTATCACTGAAACTGATGCAACACTTGCTGCAGCGTCTAACGCTATTCTACTTGGCTTCAACGTTCGTGCTGACACCTCTGCGCGTCAAACAATCGACAATGAAAGCCTAGATTTACGTTATTACTCAATCATCTACCAACTAATCGACGAAGTTAAAGCGGCGATGGGCGGTATGTTGTCTCCTGAGTTTAGACAAGAAATCATTGGTCTTGCTGAAGTTCGTGAAGTATTTAAGTCTCCTAAGATTGGCGCAATCGCTGGTTGTATGGTTACTGAAGGTACTATCAAGCGTAATAATCCTATTCGTGTTCTACGTGAAAACATTGTTATTTACGAAGGTGAGCTTGAGTCACTACGTCGCTTTAAAGATGACGTGCCTGAAGTTAAGAATGGTTATGAGTGTGGTATCGGCGTTAAGAACTACAACGACGTTCGCGTTGGTGACCAGATCGAAGTATTCGAAATTATTGAAATCCAACGTACACTTGACTAATAATCAGTGTAGATAGTTGTTTTTCAACATGATAATGATAATGGGGAGCTTCGGCTCCCCATTCTTTCAAGAGCATTATTCTTAGAGAGAGCAAAATAATGGCAAAAGAATTTAGCCGTACCCAACGTGTAGCTCAACAGCTACAAAAAGAATTGGCAGTGATTTTACAGCGTGAAATCAAAGACCCTGCGATCGCAATGACAACTATTTCAAGTGTTGATGTATCGCGTGACATGAACTACGCCAAAATTTATGTAACGTTTTTCCCGATTGGTGAACAAACGGCTGAAGGTAGTTTAGACGCATTACGTGAAATGGCACCTTACATCCGTTCACTACTAGGTAAAGAAATTCGCCTACGTGTAACGCCTGAATTGAACTTTATCTTTGATCAGTCACTGACTGAAGGTATGCGTATTTCAAACCTAGTATCTAAAGCGGTACGTGACGATGAAGATCGTCGTGGTGATGAAGAAGAAGTAGAAAAAGGCGAGGAGTAAACATGGCACGTCGTCGTAAAGGTCGTCCAATTAACGGTGTGATCTTGGTTGATAAACCAACCGGCATTAGTTCTAACGATACCCTGCAAAAAGTGAAACGTATCTTTTTTGCACAAAAAGCGGGCCATACAGGTGCGCTTGATCCTTTAGCGACGGGCATGTTACCGCTTTGTTTTGGTGAAGCGACAAAGTTTTCACAATTTTTGTTAGATTCAGATAAGCGTTACCGTGTGGTTGCTAAATTAGGCGAGCGTACAGATACGTCTGATTCTGATGGTGAAGTGGTTGAAACCCGCGCTGTGAATGTTGAACGTGATCAACTTGAAGCATGTATTGATCGCTTTCGTGGTACGACAGATCAAATTCCATCCATGTACTCAGCATTAAAGTACCAAGGCCGTAAACTGTATGAATACGCTCGTGAAGGAATTTCTATTCCTCGTGAATCGCGTAAAATTACAGTGTATTCGGTTGAGTTACTGCGCTTTGATAACAACGAAGTTGAAATGGAATTACATGTGTCAAAAGGCACATATATTCGTACTATTGTTGATGATTTAGGTGAAATGCTAGGTTGTGGCGCTCATGTGATTTATTTACGTCGTATTGGTGTCTCTAATTTCCCTTACGATCGTATGGTAACGATTGAGCAGTTACAAGCCATGCTTGATCAAGCGAAAGTGGATGAAATTGAGCCTGGAACAGTATTAGATGCGTTGTTATTGCCAACTGATACTGCTGTGCAAGATTTACCTGAAGTGAATGTTACTGCTGAAGCTGCAGTTCATGTCTTACATGGTAATCCTGTCTGTGCTGAAGTTGTTCCTGCTGAGGGCACATTAGTGCGCATTACAGTGGGTGAAGCAGCGGAATTTATTGGTGTTGGTACCATTGATGCAAAAGGCATGTTGGCACCAAAACGCGTAATGGCTAACGAACAAGAGCAATAATGACGCCAAGGAATCATAAGTAATTCTGAGTGACAAATCAGTTTGATTATTACACATGAGTTGCTTGAGATTAAAAATAAAACTGGTTAATTATTCGCTTGTAGTTAGTACCGCTGATCAGTATAATCCGCGGCTTGGGTGTCGGCTGAATCAGAGATTGGCGGCACAAATTATAACATCTTGTATTAGGAATAAGTTATGTCTCTGAATGCAGAAACTAAAGCAGCAATCGTTGCAGATTACGCACAATGTGAAAATGATACTGGTTCTCCTGAAGTTCAGGTTGCACTTTTAACAGCGCAAATCAACCACCTTCAAGGTCACTTTGCTAACCACAAGCATGACCACCACAGCCGTCGCGGTCTACTACGCATGGTTTCTCGTCGTCGTAAGCTTCTAGATTACCTTAAAGGTAAAAATCTAGATCGTTACCAAGACCTAATCAAGCGTCAAGGCCTACGTCGCTAAGATTGCTTTAAGAAAGGAGCCCTAGGCTCCTTTCTTTTTATCTGCTCTTTATTATTGATACCGCTATTATTGATTCGTCCCCCTGTTATCTTTCGCAATTTCGTCTACTATCTGTACCGGAGTTAAGCTCAAGTTTGTTGTATGAATGCTTACGCAGAGATATGATAGGTGTCGAGTAAATAACTGCACATATCCACTTGTTATGACTTCGCGAGTCGTTTTCGTCGACCTTCAGGTCGCGGCTAATGATAGTTTTTTCATGGCTGAGAACTTTCATTAGTCGCGATACGTGAAATCACTACAAAAAGTGGACATCATTACATGACGCTTATGTTTGTCTTGGTTATAATCAACCAGTAAATAAAAAGCGGAATATATTTAAGGAAATTCACGTGAATCCTATCGTAAAAACTTTCCAGTACGGTAACCACACGGTTACTCTTGAGACTGGCGTTATGGCACGTCAAGCGACTGCTGCAGTAATGGTTAGCATGGACGACACTTCTGTGTTCGTTTCTGTTGTTGGTAAGAAAACAGCAGTAGAAGGCCAAGACTTCTTCCCGCTAACAGTAAACTACCAAGAGCGTACTTACGCTGCAGGTAAAATCCCTGGTGGTTTCTTCAAGCGTGAAGGCCGTCCTTCTGAAGGCGAAACACTGACTGCACGTCTAATTGACCGTCCAATCCGTCCGCTATTCCCTAATGATTTTAAAAACGAAGTACAAGTTATTGCAACAGTGGTTTCTGTAAACCCTGCTGTTAACCCTGATATGGTTACAATGATCGGTACTTCTGCAGCGCTTGCTATTTCTGGTATGCCATTCAATGGTCCTATCGGTGCAGCACGTGTTGGTTACATCAACGATCAATTCGTTCTTAACCCAAGTAACGTTGAACTAGAAGATAGCCGTCTAGATCTTGTTGTTGCTGGTACTAAAGACGCAGTGCTAATGGTTGAATCAGAAGCTGATCGCCTATCTGAAGAGCAAATGCTACAAGCAGTTGTATTTGGTCACGATCAACAACAAGTTGTTATCAATGCAATCAATGAGTTTGCTGCTGAAGTTGCAACTCCTGTTTGGGATTGGGCTGCGCCTGTTGAGAACACAGCACTTAAAACTAAGATCGCTGAATTAGCTGAAGCTAAGCTTGTTGAAGCTTACCAAATCACTGAAAAAATGGCTCGTTACGATCGCATCCATGAGATCGCTGCTGAGCTAAATGACGTGCTACTTGCTGAAGATTCTGCACTAAGCACTAAAGAAATCCACACTATCTTCCACGATCTAGAGAAGACAGTTGTTCGTGGCCGTATCATTGCGGGTCTTCCTCGTATTGATGGTCGTGAAAAAGACATGATTCGTGCGCTAGACGTACGTACTGGTGTACTTCCACGTACTCACGGTTCTGCACTATTTACTCGTGGTGAAACACAAGCACTTGTTACTGCAACGCTTGGTACACAACGTGATGCACAAATCATTGATAGCATCATGGGTGAGAAGAAAGATCATTTCCTTCTTCACTACAACTTCCCTCCATACTGTGTAGGTGAAACTGGTTTCGTTGGTTCGCCTAAGCGTCGTGAAATTGGTCACGGTAAGTTGGCTAAGCGTGGTATTGCTGCTGTAATGCCATCTGTTGACGAATTCCCATACACAGTACGTGTAGTATCAGAAATCACTGAATCTAACGGTTCATCTTCAATGGCTTCTGTATGTGGTACTTCACTTGCTCTTATGGATGCTGGTGTGCCAATCAAAGCGTCTGTTGCGGGTATCGCAATGGGTCTTGTGAAAGAAGGCGATGATTTCGTTGTTCTTTCTGACATTCTTGGTGACGAAGATCACCTAGGTGACATGGACTTTAAAGTAGCGGGTACTAACGACGGTATCACAGCGCTTCAGATGGATATCAAGATTGAAGGTATCACTAAAGAGATCATGGAAATTGCACTTAACCAAGCTAAAGGCGCGCGTAAGCACATCCTTAGCGTAATGGATAACGCAATTAACTCTCCTCGTGAAGATATCTCTCAGTTTGCTCCTCGTATTCACATGATGAAGATCAATCCTGAGAAGATTAAAGATGTTATCGGTAAAGGTGGTGCAGTTATCCGTGCACTTACTGAAGAAACTGGTACAACTATTGAAATCGAAGACGACGGTACAATCAAAATCGCTGCGACAGAAGGAACTGCTGCACAAGAAGCAATCCGTCGTATCGAAGAAATCACTGCTGACGTTGAAGTTGGCCGTGTTTATACTGGTAAAGTAATGCGTATCGTTGATTTCGGTGCGTTTGTATCAGTTATCGGTACCAAAGAAGGTCTAGTTCACATTTCTCAAATCTCACAAGATCGTGTAGAGAAAGTGTCTGATTACCTACAGATGGGTCAAGAAGTTCAAGTTAAAGTACTTGAAATTGACCGTCAAGGCCGTATCCGTCTAAGCATGAAAGAAGCAGTAGAAGCGCCAGCCGCAGCTCCTGTACAAGACGAACAGCCACAAGGCTAAGCGTTTTGCTAATATCATGATATAAAGGGGCTATTAAGCCCCTTTTTTTGATCTCAATATTATCATAGACGCCGGATCGTCATTAATGTAACAGGGAGAACTGAGTTGATAATACGCCATCTTCGATATGCTGTAATAGCTACTGCACTGGTGCTGAGTGGATGTTCAGCAACGCCAACGACATGGACCCATCCGCCAATGGCGATCCCTTATCAACCTAGTTTGCAACAGCAGATTCAGTTGGCAAGAATTGAGCAAATATTACAACAACCCAATATTCCTCAAATAACCTTAGCAACCATTTATTATGATCGTGGTTTACTGCATGACAGTTTAGGTTTGCGTGATTTCGCCCGACTTGATTTTAATAAGTCGTTAACCTTAAATCCTAATCAACCTGATTTATTTAATGTTGCAGGCGTTATTTTTACTCAAATGGGGATGTTTGATTCTGCTTATGAATCCTTTGATTCCACGTTAGATTTAGCCCCTGATCATCCTTATGCCCACCGTAATCGTGGTATTGCGCTGTATTATGGCGAGCGTTATGATTTAGCTAATGATGATTTATTACCCCATTATCAGCAGGATATTAATGATCCTTATCGCGTGATTTGGTTATATATTAATGATTTGAAATTTGTGCCACAGCAAGCACAATCGTTGCTTCAACAGCGTTATGTGATGAGTGATAAACAAGATTGGGGTTGGCAAATTGTACGAATGTACCTTGGTGATATTAGTGAAGAGCAATTTGTCACGGATATTGCAGAAAGTAGTGATAACAATGAACAGTTAGCATTACGACTAACGGAAGGCTATTTTTATTTAGCGCAGCGATATCAACAGCAGCAAGATTATTCAACAGCAGTGATGCTATATAAACTCGCTTTATCCGGAAATGTGTATGAGTTTATTGAACATAGATTGTCGCTACTTGAATTGAGTCGTATTTTTATGGCAGAACAAAATGCAGCGCCAGAATTATCTTCGCTAAGCGAATAATCACAATGATTTTATATAAAAATAGCCACTATAATTAGCGGCTATTTTTTTATTTCTTTTGGCCCTCTAACGAAGATCCAATCCCGCAAGATTATGCCAATAGCCATTACATTGATGACCATTAATAAGAGGATGGCGAATAGTGCTTTGCTCATTAGCACGAAAATCATCAATTAAGGTCAAAGTATCAAGTCCCATAGGGCTTAATCGCACCACATCAACCATGTCTTTCATGCCTTTTAAATCATTGATTAAGTTATAGCAGTAACCTGATTGGGTTTGAATACCATTAAGAGTGAAGATTTTTTGATCTTCTTGACTGTTAACCGTGATCCCTTGAGGGTACTTAATACAACATGTCTCGCAATCATCTTTGGCTTTATTTTCAGCGCGAGCAGTAAAACAACGGGCTGAGTAGGCTAATGGTAGGTAACCATAGCTGAAAACTTCAGTTTCAAATTGATCACGGATCCCCAGTTTTTCACATTCAGTTAAAGTGTTACTTAACCAATCACGAGACAGTTCTACAGGCATACACCAACGAGTCATGCCTTGTTTAACAAACAGTTTTAAAGTCTGCGCGTTATAGCAGTTAACTGCGGGGCCCACTACAAACGGTACTTTACTTTGTGATGCTAGTTGAATAGCTGATACATCGTTAGCTTCAACAATAAAGTCGCCATTATCGATATATTTTTTCATGATGTTAACTTCGCTAGGGGCTTCTAGCAACGCCATGGTTGATAGCACGACTTGTTTACCATTAGCAGCAAGTTCTTTTGCAATATCAATCCATTGAGTTGTTTTAAGTGCCCGACGTTTGGAACACACCGTTTCCCCTAAATAAATAATATCAACGTTGCTATGCTTTGCTTGTTGATAGAAGGTTTCAACATCATGCTGAGGCCAAAAATAGAGTAATGGCCCAAGTGAATATTTCATTAATGATCCCTTATTGCCATTTACGGTGGTATGCACCTAATGTTGTTTGTTTGCCTTCAGACAGATTACCCAAACATGAATTCCACGCAGGATTAACACTGTAGCCATCAGGATTTGCTAAATAGTGGTCAATAGCGGCGCGCCAAGTACGGGTTACTTGTTCAACATACGCAGGGCTACGTTGACGGCCTTCGATCTTAACTGATGCAATATTTGCTTTAAATAACTCAGGCAAAATATCAAGTGTATTAAGACTGGTGGGTTCTTCAAGCGCATGATAACGCTTCTGTTCACCGTCAATATTAATATCAAATCGACCTTTACAGAGGGTCGGATAGCCTGCGTTTTCACCTTCAGCATAGCGATCAATTAATATTTCATTTAGACGCGACTCTAGCCCTTGTGGTGTTTCTTGCCAGCGAACATATTTTGCAGGTGAACAAGCGCCGACAGTATTTGGTGATTCGCCTGTCATATATGAGGATAAATAGCAGCGACCTTCCGACATAATACATAAGCTACCAAACGCAAATACTTCTAACTGCATATTGGTGTTACGTGCTAATTGCTTAACTTGATGCATAGACAATACGCGCGGCAATACCACACGTTTAATATTAAAATTTTGCTGATAATAATCAATTGCAGCGGTATTGGTTGCAGAAGCTTGAACAGAGAGGTGCAATTCTAAATCAGGGTAAGTCGTTGCTGCATATTCAAGTATACCAATGTCAGCCACAATCAGCGCATCAACACCCATTGCAGCAGCCTTATCAACCGCTTTTGTCCAACGGCTAAAACCATCAGGATGAGCAAAGGTATTTAAAGCGACATGTAATTTACGATCATGATCTTTAACATATTGTACCGCTTTTTCTAGTTTGCGCTCGGTGAAGTTTAAACCAGCAAAGTGGCGGGCGTTAGTATCATCTTTAAAACCGATATATACAGCATCCGCACCATTATCGATGGCGGTTTTTAATGCTGGAAGATTACCAGCAGGGCAAAGAAGCTCCATGTTATTTTATTATCCAATCTTTGCATAAAAACGATGTCATCATAGTAAAAGTGTTTATGGTTATGGATCTTGATGCGAGGCAGGTTTTGTTGATATTAAACAATAAAATTGTTACTAAATGATCGTGTTTTTAGATTCACATCAATCGTTAAGATAAATTTTTTCTTTTAATAATAAAGCTTCTAATTCTTGTTTTGGCATTGGGCGATGAAAATGAAATCCTTGAATATAATCACAATTGAGGTTTGAGAGTAAGGTGGCTTGCTGATGGGTTTCAATACCTTCAGCGACGACACTCATATTAAGTGATTTTCCGAGATTAATGATATTTTCGATTAAGATAATTTGTTTAGGGATAGTGTCTATGTCTTTAATAAAGGCGCGATCAATTTTAAGTTCATCAAGCGGAAAACGGGCTAAATAAGACAGTGATGAATAGCCAGTACCAAAGTCATCAATAGATAATGCAAATCCTAGATTTTTAATGGCATTGAGCATTTGAATAGTATGTTCACCATCATTCATCACCGTACTTTCAGTTAGCTCAAAGGTAAAATCATTGGTATTAATACCCGTAGATTGACGTAGGTTGTCAACAAAATTGATGAGGTTTGGGTTTTCAAATTGTCGTGACGATAAGTTAATAGCGACGCGTCCTTTTAATAACTTCTTATTTTTTAGTTGCTTAATGGTTGTGAATACTTCTCGCATCACAACCTGGCCAAGTTGTTCGATTAACCCTGAGCGTTCTGCTATAGGAATAAATTGTGCTGGACTAATATAGCCTTCAACGGGATGTTTCCAGCGTACTAACGCTTCAGCACCGTCAATTTCAAAGTTTTTAGCATTAACTTTAGGTTGGTACCACACTTCTAAGCTGTTATTTTGCAATGCTTTTTGTAGTTCCATTTCAAGCCATAATCGCATTCTTGCTTCTTTGCTCATGGCATCACTGAAGACGACTAAGCGATTACGACCGCGATTTTTGGCCTCATACATTGCGGTGTCGGCATTTTGGATCATTATTCGCGCATCGTGACCGTTACCGGGTGATTTGACCATGCCGATTGAGCAGGTGAGGTGTTTACTAAAATAATGGAGATCAAATGGCTTGTTAATTAAAGTAATGATCTGTTCAGCTATCATATCACCACTATTTTCATGTTCTGGATGCGTCAATACAACCGCAAATTCATCACCGCTTAAATGACCGATAATGGCATTTTTCGGTAATAGTTGTTGCAATCGTTGGGCTATTTCTTGTAAGACTTTATCACCAATATGATGCCCTAATGAATCATTAATATTTTTGAAGTTATCAATATCGATATACAACATAAATAGCGGAGTATTGGCTTTCATTAATTGATCAAGTTGGCGACTAAAGCCATAACGGTTAAATAACCCCGTTAATGGATCGCGTTGGGTTAATTGTTCAATTTTATGGTGTTGATCATTGGTGTTCGTTGTGGGGGTCAGTTTTATGAATAAAGCAGTCTTACCCAAGAGAGTGATTGGGGTTGTTGTTATTATTAGTGGTAAGTGGTCGGTATTATTGATGGCGTAATAATGTTGATTATCACTATGGGTGGCTTGGGTTAATGCATTACAGTGACAAGGTTGGTTGTTACTATCTAGCAATAGTTCATCAAACTTTTTACCGAGTAATATGTGTTTTGATGTGATGCCTAATAACGCAACAGCACGTTGATTAGCATTGTTGATAATATTATTTTCTACAATGCAAATGCCATCAGTGATGAGATTTTGAAGTTGGTTTAATTGGTGCTCAGATTCTTGTAATGAATTAATCAGTATATGACGTTCTGAAGTATCAATTGAATGTGAAATAATATGTTTAATTTCACCTTGAGCATTCGTTAATGGCGCTAGACTAATATGCAAACTGGTATGATGCGGAGTGTCATTAATTGTGACTTCAGCTTCAATTACTTCACCATTAAAAGCACGCTCATAATACGGTTTTAGACATTGGTAATAGTAGTGGCCAAGAACATCGGTATCATTACTACCAATAAGCTCATGTTGTGGTTTACCACTGATATCACTATAACGAGTATTAACATTATAATAGCAGTGTCGGTCATCAATAATTGCAAACAGAAAAGGACTATTATTCGTCAGTAGCGGAAACCAATAGTCAAGTTGCTCTATCTGCATAACTGTTTGATCCTTGGTAATATGATTTTAATGTTAATAATAAGGCATAGCGCATTCATAACTAGTGTAAATGTTAGTCGACATAAATATAATACTCACTAACAAAATAATGACTTGTTTTAATCAAGCAATTGCTTTTTTTTGACTCAAGGCATAAAACAAATGGCTAAGATTGCCATAAAATTCATTTTTAGCGTTCGACTTTGAAACAGGAAAACAAATAGTGATTGCTCAACTTAGAAAACAATTGGTTCAACATGGTCCTGCATTATTACGTGTCCCTGCGAAATTGACACCTTTCTCTCTTCAGAAAAAGATCATGTTAGAGAGTCTTGCCATGGTTTTCAAAGAAGCATTGGCCGATGGTGATTTTGAATTTCTTGAAGATCGGTGGTTAAAAGTTGAAGTGCGTGATTTAGATCTTCAATGGTTTATTAGTTATCAAGATCAAAAATTAGTCGTTGCTGAGCACTGTGAACATCATGATGTGAGCTTTAGTGGCGAGTGTAATGATTTAGTATTAATTGCAGCACGTAAAGAAGATCCTGATACACTGTTTTTCCAACGTCGTCTTCGTATTGAAGGGGACACTGAACTGGGATTGGAAGTAAAGAATCTAATGGACAGTATTGATCTTGATTCTCTACCTTCACCCGTAAAATTTTTGTTACAGCAGTCAGCTGATTTTATTCATCAGGGAATGCAGACTAACGTGATTGAAAAAGAGGTTATACATGCTCATTAGATCTGAAGCGCCTGCTGATATTTTATTGATTGATCGATTATTAAAATCAGTTTTTGACACCGATGCTGAAGCTAATTTAGTGATGCGTTTACGTGAAAATGGCTGTCGAACTTTATCATTAGTTGCTTGTACCGATGATGGTGAAGTGATTGGACATGCTTTTTTTAGTCCAGTAACGATAGCGGGACAAGAAACCAATTGGCAAGGGCTTGCGCCGTTATCTATTCGCGAAGATCACCGTAATCAAGGGGTTGGTTTAGCTTTATTAGCAGAGGCTCAAGCGACGTTAGCTGATTTTGATTATCCGGTAGTTGTGGTATTAGGCGATCCAAATTATTACCACCGTGCGGGTTATCAAGCGGCTTTACAGTATGGTTTAACTTGTTGTTGGCCTGGCACAGAAGAAGCCTTTATGGTGTTAGAAATTGCACCGGGTAGTGTGCAACAACATCAAGGATTAGTTGAATATTGCGAAGAGTTTAATGCGTTAGCATAAATGAATAATGTGCTTAACAGTTGTAACTAAGCAAATAAAAAGCCATGACCTTATCTTTTACGAAAGAGTTTTACGAAATAGTTTAACGACAAAACGTTTAAGAGAGTTATGGTTTTTTAGTATTTATTCATAAGTTATTCATATTTGTGCAATAAGATTAATATTGAGAATTAAGAACTCTTTATTTGTCATTTAGCTTAATATTTGGTGGTGGTATTTTATTGCTAAGAGAAAATCATTAAGGAATAGTATTCATGATCCCACGTAGTATTACCTCACCAAAAAAATTCATTATTGGCCAAAACCTATTGCCTCAACTTGATGGGTTTATTAAAGATTTTGGTAATAATGCTTTATTGATTTGTGATGAATTTATTCTAAATAAAGTTAAAGCAGAAGCGTTACCAGCCTTAGAAAAAGCAGGCATTACTGCTCATGCAGAACAATTTCAATATGAATGTACTGATACTGAAATTGGTCGTATCCATGAGATCGTAAAACATCACGGTGCAAATGTGGTTGTGGGTATCGGTGGTGGTAAAACCATGGATGTTGCAAAAGCGGTTGCGCATTTTGCTCATATTCCGGTGATTATTTTCCCAACTATTGCGTCAACTGATGCGCCTTGTACTGCATTGTCTGTGATATATAAAGATGATGGTGAGTTTGACCGTTACTTGTTCTTACCTCAAAACCCAGATGCTGTTATTGCTGATACCGGTATTATTGCCGCAGCACCAACGAAGTTCTTTGCAGCAGGTATTGGTGATGCGCTAGCGACGTTCTTTGAAGCGCGTTCATGTTGTTATGCTGATGGTCTAAATCTTGTTCAAAAACGCGTATCACGTACCGGTCTTGGTATGGCATTAATGTGTTATGAACTGATTGTTGAAAACGTTGAAATGGCAATGGATGCAGCACGTCGCCATGTAGTTACGCCAGCATTAGAAGAAATGGTTGAAGCAACGATTTACCTAAGTGGTATCGGTGCTGAGTCAGGCGGTTTAGCCGCAGCACACGCAGTTAGCAACGGTATGTCTTCACTACCACAATTACATCATATTCAACATGGCGAAAAAGTGGCGTTTGGTTTGCTAACTCAATTAGTACTTGAAAAAGCTGACGCAGAAGAAATTGAAAACGTAATTTATGTTATGAAAACTGCGGGCTTACCATTAACACTTGCTGATTTTGGTATCGAAGAAATGGTGGAAGCTGATTGGCGTCAAGTGGCTGAAATTGCCTGTGCTGAAGGTGACACTATGTGTAATATGACCGTTAAAGTAAATGCTGATCGTGTTTACCAAGCAATGGTTGCTGCTGATGCATTAGCACAACGTTACCATGACTAATTTTTCATGTTAATGATGACTGAATAATAATAATCAATGCCGACTAAATGTCGGCATTGTTGTTTTTAAGCAGTTAGAGACAGAAGACAATAGTTTATGAGTACAAAGCAGTGTGGATTTGCTAGGATCAGCCTCCATTTATATTCCATAGCAGGTAGGGTATGAAGCAACGCGATATTCAGGTGTTACAGGAAATGGGGATCACCTATTGGCAAGTGCGAAAGCCAGAGCTTTTTCCTAACCAAGTATTACCTGTCATTAATCTGCCCGCTGAGTGTAAGCTGCTTTTTGTTACAGCTGAGGAATTAAATGAGCATGATGCTTGGTTATTTGGGCGGATTTTGTCAAGTATGAAATTAACTCCACAACAAGCGTTATCCTTGCCGTTATCGGCACTTGATCAAATCGCAGAACATCATTTAATGTGGTGTTGGTTTGCCGGTTGCCAAGGGGCACACCCTACTGGTTGTCAGGTTCTGAATTCGGCCTCATTAAAACTTATGCATAATGATCCTTCATCTAAGAAAGCATTATGGCAACAGATTTGTAGTTATGACTCATAAAATTATTCCATTAGAAGCGCACCATACCGATGATGTTTGGCGTATAGAACAAGCCGCGAATACCTTTCCGTGGGCAGAATCAATGATCCGTAAAGAGCCAAATCGTATTGCTGCTAACTATGTATTAGTGGTAAATGAGCAGGTTGTGGGTTATTGCTTTGGGCAATTAGTCGCAGGTGAAGGTACTTTGCTTAATATTGCGATTGATCCTACTCAGCAACGTAAGGGCTACGGTAAGTTATTACTCAATGGTTTTATTGATGCGTTAGATGCGAAACAAGCAGAAGAAATTTGGCTTGAAGTACGTGAAAGTAATCTTGGTGCTTATAAATTGTATGAAGCGACTGGGTTTAATGAAACCAATCGACGTGTCGGTTATTACCCAGCAGTTAATGGCCGTGAAGATGCATTAATCATGGCTTATATGTTTATGCCTTTTGGTTAATACTGTTGGTTACTAAATTAATATTAATAAAAAAGCCGCACATCATATGATGGCGGCTTTTTTGTATTTAACTTGTTTTAGAACGAGACATCATAACCAGAACGTTGATTAGTGTTCACGTGTCGCGCGGAAATCACCTTCAGGGAAACGCTCTTTAGCAAGGTTTAGGTTAACCATTGTTGGTGCGATGTAAGACAAGTTATTACCGCCGTCTAAGGCTAAGTGTGCTTGGTTCTTACGCTTGAATTCTTCAAGTTTCTTCGCATCATTACATTCAACCCAACGTGCAGTTGCCACGTTAACGCCTTCATAAATTGCTTCAACGTTGTATTCTGCTCGAAGGCGAGCCACAACTACATCAAACTGAAGTACACCAACTGCACCAACGATCAGATCGTTGTTTTGTAGTGGACGGAATACCTGTACCGCACCTTCTTCTGAAAGTTGCACTAAGCCTTTTAGTAATTGTTTTTGCTTAAGTGGATCTTTTAGACGAATACGACGGAAGAGTTCAGGGGCAAAGTTCGGAATGCCCGCAAACTTGATGTCTTCACCTTGAGTAAAGGTATCACCAATCTGAATTGTACCGTGGTTATGCAACCCAATAATGTCACCCGCATAAGCCACTTCAGTACGTGAACGGTCACCCGCCATAAAGGTAACTGCATCAGAAATACTGACGCTCTTGCCTGTACGAACATGGTTCATCTTCATGCCTTGGTCGTAAGTACCAGACACAATACGCATAAAGGCAATACGGTCACGGTGTTTAGGATCCATGTTAGCTTGGATTTTAAACACGAAGCCTGAGAATTTCTCTTCAGTTGCTTCTACTTCACGGGTATTGGCTTGGCGAGGTAATGGCTCTGGAGCCCATTCTGTTAA
Organism: Photobacterium carnosum; assembly: GCF_002849605.1. Taxonomy (GTDB): domain Bacteria; phylum Pseudomonadota; class Gammaproteobacteria; order Enterobacterales; family Vibrionaceae; genus Photobacterium; species Photobacterium carnosum. The sequence goes on along the minus strand of NZ_NPIB01000006.1, from coordinate 48,142 downwards.
GCCGTCAAGCATATGGTCAACACCAAAGTTACCTAGTGCAGTACCAAAGAATACTGGTGTTAGTTCGCCCGCTAAAAAGAGTTCACGATCAAACTCATTAGATGCGCCGATCACTAACTCTAGTTCTTCACGCAAGATCGCCGCAAGATCGCTACCAATTGCAATATCAAGCTCAGGGTTATCTAAGCCTTTAATGATACGTTGTTCTTGAATGGTGTGACCTTGACCTGTGCTGTAAAGAATTGTTTCATTGCGGTGAATATGGAAAACACCTTTAAATTCTTTACCACAACCGATAGGCCATGAAATTGGCGCACATGCCATACCTAGTTCAACTTCAACTTCATCAAGTAATTCCATTGGATCTCGTGTTTCACGGTCCAATTTATTCATGAAGGTAATAATAGGTGTGTCACGTAGACGGGTAACTTCCATTAACTTACGAGTACGATCTTCAACACCTTTTGCGGCATCGATAACCATTAGACAAGAGTCAACGGCGGTTAATGTACGGTAAGTATCTTCTGAGAAGTCTTCGTGTCCTGGAGTATCCAGTAAGTTAACCAAACAAGAATGGTAAGGAAACTGCATAACTGATGTGGTTACTGAGATACCACGTTCTTTTTCCATCTCCATCCAGTCAGATTTTGCATGCTGGTTAGAACCACGACCTTTTACTGTACCAGCTTTTTGGATCGCGTTTCCGAACAACAATACTTTTTCAGTAATGGTGGTTTTACCCGCATCGGGGTGGGAGATAATAGCGAAAGTACGACGTTTAGATACTTCGCTCTGAAACTGTGTTTGCGACATTAGCATGTTCTTTTTGAATGAAGTGCATTGTTTGCTATTGTCGCTGATTTTACCCTTAGACTCAATCTAGCCGCAGCGAGAATTACTCACAAAGGTAAATAATGCCGTATTTGAATGCTAATTTTCGTAATATTAGCAATAATATCTGCCTTAATAGAGACTCATAGTATGTCTATAGTAACCAGTGATTCAGTAATAATAGATAGCCACTGTCATTTCGACTTTGCTCCTTTCTCAAATAATCCCGCACAAGCATGGATACAAGCGCAGCAAGCAGGCGTGAAAGCGATTATTATTCCAACCGTTGGTGGCAGTAATTGGCAACCTGTTATCGAATTATGTCGGCAATTTTCAGGTTTATATTATGGGCTAGGTATTCATCCTTTTTTTAGCCGCCAACATTCTATTGATGTTGTGGATGAATTAACACGTCAGCTTACTAAAGCTAATAATGATGATCGGTGTGTAGCGGTAGGAGAGTGTGGGTTAGATTTTGCCGTCGCTGATGTTAATCGAGACCAACAGTTGCAATGGCTACAAGCACAACTTCAATTAGCTAATAAGTATGATTTGCCCGTGATCCTACATTGCCGTAAAGCCTTTCCTGAATTACTAAAATTACTGCGTCAGCATCCGCCTAAAATGGGAGGTGTTTATCATGGATTTAGTGGCAGTTACCAACAGGCAACGCAGCTTATTGATCTTGGTATCAAAATTGGAATTGGTGGCACAATTACTTATAGCCGCGCTCAAAAAACACGCGCTACTATAGCGAAATTGCCGTTATCAACGTTGTTATTAGAAACTGATGCACCTGATATGCCGGTATTTGGGTATCAAGGTCAGCCAAATCGTCCCGAGCGTTTAGTCGATATTGTTACCGTATTAGCTGATATTCGAGGGGACACTTATGCACAAATAGCACAAGCAACAACCTTAACATGTACTGAATTATTTCAAATAAATGTGTGATTTTGCTGCCAAAGCCAAACGATTGCGTTAACAGTGTGACTTGTAACGTAAGTGTTATGTGATGCGAGTCACAATAGTTGATTATGGTACATCAAATTTCCTCATAAACTGTGATCTTTGCATTACATCATCCGTAACTCCATGAGTATAATGCGCGGGCTCTATAAAAGAGCCTAACTGTCAATACGCCAAAACTTAACTATAGGATTCCATAAATCATGAGCCTGCTAATGAGCCTAGTTGGGATGGTGGTACTGCTATTACTTGCCGTACTTCTATCTGATAACCGTAAAGCGATCAACTTACGTACTGTTGGTGGTGCATTTGCTATCCAATTTCTTTTGGGTGCCTTTGTTCTTTATGTGCCTGTAGGCCGTGATGTGCTGTATGGCATGTCTCAAGCAGTAGCTAACGTTATTGGTTATGGTAATGACGGTATTAACTTCTTGTTTGGTGGTTTAACATCAAACAAAATGTTTGAATTATTTGGTGGCGGTGGCTTTGTATTCGCATTACGCGTATTGCCAGTTATCGTTTTCTTCTCTGCACTTATCAGCGTGTTGTACTACATCGGTGTAATGCAGGTTGTTATCAATGTTCTGGGTGGCGGTTTACGTAAAGTACTGGGTACTTCTCACGCAGAATCAATGTCTGCAACAGCTAATATTTTTGTAGGTCAAACAGAAGCGCCTTTGGTTATTCGTCCGTTTGTTCCTAAGATGACTCAGTCTGAGCTGTTTGCAGTAATGTGTGGTGGTTTGGCGTCAGTAGCGGGTGGTGTACTTGCAGGTTACGCACAAATGGGTGTGCCTCTAGAGTACTTGATTGCCGCTTCATTTATGGCAGCTCCTGGTGGTCTATTATTTGCTAAAATCATTAAACCTGAAACCGAGCAGCCAATTGAGCAAATCGCAGGTAACGATGAAGATGAAAATGAAGAAAAACCAGCGAACATTATTGATGCAGCAGCCGCTGGTGCATCATCTGGTATGCAACTAGCACTAAACGTTGGTGCAATGCTACTAGCGTTTATCGGTTTGATTGCATTAGTGAATGGTATGCTTGGTGGTATCGGCGGTTGGTTCGGTATGCCTGAGTTAACACTAGAATTGATTCTAGGTTATGTATTCGCTCCACTTGCATTCCTTATTGGTGTGCCATGGGGTGAAGCACAAGTTGCTGGTTCATTTATCGGTCAGAAGGTTGTTGTTAACGAATTTGTTGCTTACCTAAACTTTGCCCCTTACCTAAAAGATGTCGCTGATGGTGGCATGTTAGTAGCACAAACTGGCGTAGAAATGACAGATAAGACTAAAGCTATCATCTCATTCGCATTGTGTGGTTTCGCTAACCTATCTTCAGTAGCAATTCTACTGGGTGGCTTAGGTGGTCTAGCACCAACGCGTCGTGCTGAAATTGCTCGCTTTGGTATGAAGGCTGTTGCGGCAGGTACATTATCTAACCTAATGTCAGCAACCATTGCAGGTTTGTTTATTACCTTAGCATCATAGTTATACGTAAATAGTTACCTCAGAGAAGAAACGCCATGGCTCATGCTGTGGCGTTTTTTTTGTTTAGAGAAAAGCGATTCCATTTAAGTTTTGCTTAATGTAATAAAATCGATTGCGTTCCCCTTTCTGAATTTTCACTCTGTTATTATTCTCTTATAGAAACAGTCGCGGGGTTGTTATTGATCGCCTTATTGATGTTATTTGCATCATAAATAAAAATCATGCAAAAAAGCGCTTTTTTTATGTCTCAGTTGCATGAGTTGCGAAAACACTTTTGATTTCAGTAAACATATTATCCACCACAGGAAACACGAGTTTGATGGTCGAGTTGTGGTTGAGTTGGTATTATAAGGTGGTAAAACCTAAATAGATTAGGGTGACTTAATCTTATACGGGGTAGCCTACGCGGTACTAAGGATAGTAATCAGAATCGATTTATTTGTGTTTCTGGGTCTTCAAGGAATAAAGTCCGACTATAGATGACAGCGATAGTGAATGTCGTTGCACCGCAGTGAATCACTGCTGAATTCATATTGAGTATTCAGGTAGCAATATTAACACTACCGCGATCAAACATTACGACTGGAGAGAGTCATGAGCGATTTAAAAGCTGCAGCACTACGTGCATTAAAATTAATGGATCTTACAACATTAAATGACGACGACACTGATGAAAAAGTGATCGCGCTATGTAAGAACGCAAAAACAGCGGTTGGTAACACTGCTGCAGTATGTATCTACCCTCGTTTTATTCCAGTCGCTAAGAAGCAACTACGTGAGCAAGGTACACCTGATGTACGTGTTGCAACAGTAACTAACTTCCCGCACGGTAACGATGATATTGAGATCGCCGTTGCTGAAACAAAAGCGGCTGTTGCTTACGGTGCAGATGAAGTCGATGTAGTATTTCCATACCGCGCGCTAATGGCTGGCAATGCAGAAGTAGGCTTTGAGCTTGTGAAGCAATGTAAAGCAGCGTGTGGTGATAATGCGCTTCTTAAAGTAATCATCGAAACCGGTGAGCTAAAAACGAAAGCGCTTATTAAGCAAGCGTCTGAAATTTGTATTAATGCAGGTGCTAACTTTATTAAAACATCTACAGGTAAAGTGCCAGTCAATGCAACACCTGAATATGCTGAAATCATGTTGAATGTGATTAACGATATGGGTGTAGCAAAAACAGTTGGCTTTAAGCCTGCTGGTGGCGTACGTACTGCTGAAGATGCTCAACAATATTTAGCAATGGCAAACACTATTCTTGGTGAAGAGTGGGCTGATAGCCGTCATTACCGTTTTGGTGCATCAAGCCTACTTGCTAATTTACTTCACACGTTAGGTGAAGGCGAGCAAGCGGCACAAGGCGGTTACTAAGCTTTAGCTAAATAAGGTGGTGTCATGCCACCTTAATTTTCATTTATTATTCTTAACGCTAATTATTTTATATTAGCTGCAATTATCTATTTTATTTAATGCTATTCCCAATGATGTTTTGGCATCACTGAGTGGATTCGTGTACGTAAATTTTATAAATAAATAGTTAATTTTCCCGATTGAAATACATATCAATAAGAGGATCGTCATGTATTTACCTCAAGAAATTATTCGTAAAAAACGCGACAACATTGCTCTAACAGCTGATGAAATTAATTTCTTCATTCAAGGTGTTGCTAAAAATACGGTATCTGAAGGCCAAATTGCTGCATTTGCAATGGCGGTTTATTTTAATGATATGACCATGGATGAGCGCGTGGCATTAACATGCGCTATGCGTGATTCCGGCATGGTGATTGATTGGGGCCATATGAATTTTGATGGTCCAATTGTTGATAAGCACTCAACCGGTGGTGTGGGTGATGTGACCTCTTTAATGCTGGGCGCTATGGTAGCGGCATGTGGTGGCTATGTACCAATGATCTCTGGTCGTGGTCTTGGTCATACAGGTGGTACGTTAGATAAACTGGAATCAATCCCAGGTTACAACATTACGCCAAGCAATGAAGTGTTCGGAAAAGTAACCAAAGAAGCAGGTGTGGCTATTATTGGTCAAACCGGTGATTTAGCCCCTGCGGATAAACGTGTTTACGCGACCCGTGATGTAACGGCTACAGTGGATAATATTTCATTAATCACCGCGTCTATTTTGTCGAAGAAATTAGCGGCAGGCCTTGATTACTTAGTCATGGATGTAAAAGTAGGTTCAGGCGCATTTATGCCAACTTACGCAGCATCAGAAGAATTAGCTAAATCAATTGTGGCGGTTGCTAACGGTGCGGGCACATGTACATCCGCATTGTTGACTGACATGAATCAAGTGTTAGCATCAACAGCGGGTAACGCGCTTGAAGTTCGCGAAGCGGTACAGTTTTTAACGGGTGAATACCGTAACCCGCGTTTATATGCAGTAACGATGGCATTATGTGCTGAAATGTTAGTTATCAGTAAATTAGCATCTGATTTACCACAAGCACGTGCGAAACTTCAAACTGTGTTAGATAATGGTCAAGCAGCTGAACGTTTTGGCAAAATGGTTGCAGGTCTTGGTGGTCCAACTGATTTTATCGATAATTATGATAACTATCTTGATAAAGCAGAAATCATTAAACCTGTCTTTGCTGAAACAACTGGTTTTGCAACTGCGATGGATACCCGTGGTTTAGGTATGGCTGTTGTCGGTATGGGTGGTGGTCGTCGTGTCGCTAGTGATAGTATCGATTATGCAGTTGGTTTATCAAATATGATTCGTCTTGGTGATGAAGTGTATGCTGATACCCCACTAGCGATGGTACACGCCCGTACTGAAGCACAATGGCAAGAAGCGGCTAAAGCGGTTCGTGCCAATATCAGTATTGCTGATACGCAGTCAGAGCCAACCCCTGAAGTATACCGTCGTATTGGCGAACAAGACGTATAACGGAGCAAACATGAAACGTTCAATTATTTTAGTTTTAGATTCTTTTGGTATCGGCGCGACGGAAGATGCGGTTGATTTTGGTGATGTAGGTGCAAATACCCTAGGTCACATTGCTCAAGCGTGTGCGCGTGGTGAAGCTGATAACGGTGATCGTAGTGGTGCTCTTTATTTGCCAAACCTGACTAAGTTAGGTTTAGCCAAAGCGTGTGAAGAGTCATGTGGTCATTTCCCTGAAGGTATGGATGCTGATGTTGAAATCGTTGGTGCTTACGGCCATGCGCAAGAAATATCATCAGGAAAAGATACCCCTTCAGGTCACTGGGAAATTGCAGGTGTGCCAGTATTGTTTGATTGGGGCTACTTCAGTGATAAAACCAATAGTTTTCCTAAAGAACTAACTGATCGCATCCTTGAGCGTGCAGGCTTAGACGGTTATTTAGGTAACTGCCATGCATCGGGTACACAAATACTGGATGATTTGGGCGAAGAGCACATGCGAACTGGTAAACCAATTTTCTATACATCGGCTGACTCTGTATTCCAAATTGCATGTCACGAAGAGACTTACGGTCTTGATAAGCTGATGGAACTTTGTCATATCGTCCGTGAAGAGCTAGAAGATTATAATATTGGTCGTGTTATTGCGCGTCCATTTATTGGTGCTGGCAAAGGTCAATTTGAGCGTACGGGTAACCGTCGTGATTTATCTCTTGAGCCACCTGCAATTACTATTTTGCAAAAGCTAGTTGAAGAGAAGCAAGGCGAAGTTATTTCTATCGGTAAGATTTCTGATATTTATGCGGGTTGTGGTATTTCTCGTAAAGTAAAAGCAACCGGTATTCCTGCTTTATTTGATGCAACGTTAGCGCAAATTGATGTTGCGGGTGATAACAGCATCGTATTCACTAACTTTGTTGATTTTGACTCAGCTTATGGCCACCGTCGTAATGTTGCTGGTTATGCCGCAGCATTAGAATATTTTGACCGTCGTTTACCTGAAATTTTAGCATTGCTAAAAGAAGACGATGTATTAATTATTACTGCTGACCATGGTTGTGATCCAACATGGCCTGGTACTGATCACACACGTGAGCACATTCCAGTGATCGTAACTGGACCAAAAATTCAGGCGGGCTCATTAGGTCGTCGTGAAACATTTGCTGATATTGGTCAAAGCTTAGCGACACATTTTGGTACTTCTGATATGGATTACGGTAAGTCATTTCTATAAAACGTAATAGACTGGCATTATCTTAATCATCAAGGTGAGGAATTATTGGATTAATTGCCTTGATTAGTATAAAAATGGATATATTTGTACGATAACGATCGTCATCAGATCGATATTAAACGGTTATTAGTAATCAGTTGTGCGTGAATGTAAAAAGACGTTATCGCCACTGATTGCTGATTCAATTAACAAAAGGATATAACGATGGCTACTCCACATATTAATGCTGAAATGGGTGATTTTGCAGACGTAGTACTGATGCCTGGTGATCCACTACGTGCTAAGTTCATTGCTGAAACATTTCTAGAGAATGTGACAGAAGTATGTAACGTACGTGGCATGCTTGGTTTCACTGGTACCTACAAAGGTCGTAAGATCTCTGTTATGGGCCACGGTATGGGTATCCCTTCTTGTTCTATCTATGCGACAGAGTTAATTAAAGACTTTGGCGTGAAGAAACTTATCCGTGTTGGTAGTTGTGGTGCGGTACGTGATGACGTTAAATTGCGCGATGTTGTTATTGGCATGGGTGCATCAACAGATTCTAAAGTAAACCGTATCCGTTTTGGTGGCCACGATTTCGCAGCAATTGCTGATTTCGGTATGGTACAAAATGCAGTAGATGCAGCAAAAGCAAAAGGTATCCCTGTTAAAGTAGGTAATATCTTCTCAGCTGATTTATTCTACAATCCAAATTTCGATTTCTTCAAAACAATGGATAAATACGGCATTGTTGGTGTTGAAATGGAAGCGGCAGGTATCTACGGTGTTGCTGCTGAGTTTGGTGCTAAAGCACTAACTATCTGTACTGTTTCTGACCATATTTTACGTGGTGAAGCAACAACATCTGAAGAGCGTCAATTAACGTTCAACGAGATGATTGAAATCGCATTAGAATCAGTATTACTTGGCGATGCTGAGTAATCGATAATGTGATGGATATGTTAATATAAATATCAATCAGCATTAAAAAAAAGCGGTAACAGTTAAGGCTGTTGCCGCTTTTTTATGTACGAAAGATAAGATTATGGGTGCTGATTATGCAGAAAAGGAAAACTGCCTTGATAACGTTGACGACTAAAGACGATGGTCAGTAAAATTCCAATAATTAGTGCTGCAATAATAAGTCCGCGAATAATCGCAGTCATGGTCGACATGTGATCAATGGCATTAACCAGTAATTTATCGTGCTCTAGAGTGATGCGCATAAAGCCAATAATATGACCATTCATCAATACGGGTTCGGCAATTTGCTGACGACCAATACTTGCAAGTGCTAATGGTGTCGAAAGTCCTGTTAGTTGTTCTAATGGCAATGCTGTTTTAGTTTTTGCGAGTGCCACCCCTTCAATATTATAGATACTTGCATCTAATATAAGAGGTTCTGCTGCTAAATTATTGACTAATAATTGCAGTTGGCGCTGATTTTTATTTTCAATATCATCCGCAGCATTGTTAGCCGCTTGACGAATAATAATTTGTGATAAGGCTTGAGTCTGCTCACTGAGAATTTGGTAGTTTTGTTGGCTCAGTATCGAGCCATATTGCAGTATGCCAATAGATGTTAATAGGCATACAAACAATATCATGGCTTTTTGTAGCCGCTGACGTTGCCATCGCTTAGTGTTCCATTGGATCATTCATATCACTCGATTATGTTGATTACAGTTATTCTACACTAAAAAAATAATGGATGATTATTTCCCCTTAGAGTGAAGTGTTAAAGTTTATTAACAAATAATGGGCGTTAATAAATAGTCAATAAAATCAATCTTAAGTTGATGATTTTATGTCAATAATTGGTTTTTATTCGGTTATTTATGTAACACTAAACTTACAATTGACCTTGCTCTTCAAGAGTACAATCGTTAGGTTTATAGTAATTAAATTGTTAAGGATGACACAATGGACGTTGTGAACGTACTCAAAATCAACAAACACCCGACCTTATATAAACGCTTTCCAGAAATATTATCCGTCACCAATACCAGTAAACGCCAAGCCAATTGGTTGGTCTATGGTAAACACATTACTACCGATAATATTGATGCAATTAATGGTGTGGCTTTGAGTGCTATTGAGATTGTAGCGGCATGGAAAGTAGGATCATATGATGCGATTTTGATTGCCAGTGAACTGACATTAGAGCACCAACAGAGAGTATTGGATCAGCAGTTAGATTTTGCTTACGTGAGTGATATTCCTGATTTATCAATGCCTGGGATTGTGGTGTTAGATATGGACTCAACTGCGATTGAGATTGAATGTATTGATGAAATCGCCATCTTAGCGGGGGTCGGTGAAGAGGTTGCCGCGGTGACTGAACGGGCGATGTTAGGCGAGTTAGATTTTGAACAAAGCTTACGTCAACGTGTAGCAACGTTAGTGGGGGCCGATGCCGCTATTTTAACTCAAGTACGTGATACGTTGCCGTTAATGCCCGAGTTACCACAACTTATTGCCACCTTGTATCATTATGGTTGGCAAGTCGCTATTGCTTCTGGTGGCTTTACCTATTTTTCAGATTATCTTAAGCAGCAATTTAATCTAGTCTCTGCAACCTCAAATACCCTTGAGATTATTGACGGTAAGTTAACGGGGAAAGTGATCGGCAATGTTATTGATGCAAAATCAAAAGCCGATATTTTACTGGCGCTTGCTGAAGAGTTTGATATTGAACCCCATAATACCGTCGCCGTCGGTGATGGCGCTAATGATTTAGTGATGATGGACGTCGCTGGATTAGGTATTGCTTATCATGCGAAACCTAACGTTGAGCAGCAGGCGGATGTGGCAATTCGACATGCTGATTTAGGGGCGATTATTTGTATATTATCGGCATCATTAGCTGAGCAACGTTTAGCATGGTAATACGATTCTTCGGTTAATTATCTGTTGAATAAACCGCACCTGAGAATGGTGCGGATTGTCCATTAAAGTTAATGAATTTCAAGACGTATTAATACCTCATCGGTAATGTCAAAAATCTCACCACAGCCCATTAACGACGTAAATTCTATTTCTAACGCCCGCGCTCGATGCAGCGATAAGCGTGCTAATTTACTGAGTTTTTGACTTATCAGTATTGTCAGCGGATTTAATAATGGTAGCGCCGTAATACGTAATGCGAATAATTCACCCTGCTGACGTGCTTGCTGTATATAAACTCGTTGAGTGGCAAGATCCTCAAAATCTCCCCGCAGTTTAGTCTCAATCTTATGTATTTGATTATCGTGATACTCAACCGCTAAATATAATTCATGAATAAAAGGCGATTGTGGTTTATCTCGTGGACGCATGGGATTGGCCAACATTTCCTTTACTCGCTGTTTAAAAATAATATCGAGATCCAAGCGGTCATTATCACTTAGCTGATGCAACATGTTGGCAAGTGGTGATAATGGAAAATTGGAACCGACAGCTTTTATCTTTATTTTATGATCTACTTTTTCTGCAAAATACGGCAAGCTGTGAAGGCGGGTTAATAACATTTGATGCATAGTTAATAGCATCGCTGGTGACGGTTGAGGTTCTTTACAGAGTGCTAATCTTTCAAGGTTAAATTCAATTAAAGTCCGTAGGAATTGACCGCCTAATAAACCGTCTTCATTTTCAATGGTTATGAGTTGAATGTTTTTACCATTTGGACTGGTTCGAATAATCTGGTATGGCATTTTTTTTAAAATATCATTTTTCGTACTTCGGGCTAATTGAGTAAATTCAATCAGTACTATATCGCCTTGCTTACATCGTAGTGGTTGATCTAAATGAATGTTGAGCCCACGACTTGAAAAATCAATCAAATAACCACTGATCCTATGTTGATTTTGTTGTAATACAATGCTGGTTTTATAATTAAATCGAGATTCACTACGCAGTGGTTTAGGATCAAAATGAATAGCTTCCGCTTGGCTGATTGGGTTTCGAGGGTGGCGAAATTGATTAAGCTCTTGGGCGGATAAAGTCGATGGCATGCCACAGAGATAGTCTGGTTGTACTTCAGCATGAGTTAAATCTTGTAAAGTACCGATGTGTGATAAGTCCTGACAATAAGGCATCATCTCTGGAGTCAGTTGTGCCAATGTTTGGGTGTCATTTTGCGTTAAAGGGTAAATCGTTAAGCGCATAACTCGCCAGCTTTCGCGTTTAGCCCCTATCTGCCAAAATAATAGCCGTTGTTGACGTGTCATTTCAGGCAGCGCTGCCGAGTAAAAATAACGTTGGCCTTGATGCTCATGGAAGAAACTATAAATTAGGGTACTGGTATGCGAGATACCACTTAGCTCAAGATTCTTAATTCGGGTTGCAGACAACAGATGATTGATCACTGGCTGATTGCGCTCATCATGCCAATATTGCCATTGATGCTGATTATGATCGGTTAATAAGCTGTATTTTAGATTTTCTCCAGCAAAAAATAATGGCATCGTTATTGTGTGCTTTAGATAACAGTGCTCATAACCTTGAGTACGTAACTGAATGATTTTATCATCATGATTTTTAAGACTTAACGATTGATGTTGATCATGTTTAATGATTGCTTGTAAGGCCGTGTTATCAGTTAATGCCAGTAAACGTAACCATTTGATACTGTCATTCTCTTGAATATCATCAATAGCTAAAATACGGTAATAGTGGCTTTGATTGAGTCGAGCATCTTGGTATTGTTGTGCCAGTTGTGGAAACGAAGCCGTAATGGTTTGACCTAATTGATAGTCAAACGCCGTGGGTACTTTACATCTTGCTCCTGAAAGAGAAAGATCAACTGTTGTGGCTAAGATTTGCTGCTCATTGGCTAATGTTAATGCTATCTGCGTCGCAATACTGAGTCGTTTTTCTTCGCGATTAAGATAATATCCAAATCGAATCAACTGTGCCTGAAATAAGCTATATTGGGTATCTGTTGGCGTCGTGTTGCTTGGTGATATTTTTTGTTGTTGATGAAGAATACGAAAATTATTATGGGTATTGATTAATTCTTCATATAAACCATAGCAATATTGATCCGCAAATATCGCCTTACGGTGATGATAAATATTGATCGCGACATCATCAAGCCAATGATTAAGGCCCTTAAACGTATATTGTCGGCATTGGCCTTTAACGCGCCCTCGCAGATCAATAATCTTATTACAAGGGGTCATTAAGCGATTGATTTCCATTTTTATTTGTAGCCGTATTGGGCCACTTTCGTGTTGAGTCAGTAACTGGAACACGGCCTCAAAATCAGGCTGGTTATAAATTGGCAATAATTGCTCAATCAGTGGTTTATAATCGTCGAGATGCATGGTTTGGATCTATTGATAAATGGCTAGTAGTATCATCGACCAATAGCGTGAAAAATTTAGTATTAACTGACATATATTTGTCGTTATTTGATAGTTTATTGACACTAATATGATTCGCGATTGTAAATAATAAATGATGTAGGATTTAGAATGGCAAAAGCAGCAAAACGAGCATATGTATGTAGTGATTGCGGAATGGATTTTGCGCGTTGGCAAGGTCAATGTTCTGGGTGTAAATCATGGAATACGATCACTGAATTTACAATTCCTAATACCAAAACTGGGGTCGCTACTTCGGCTCGTTCAAGTATGTCTGGCTACGCTGGTATTGCGGGTGGTGGCTCTAAAAAACTGCATGAAATTGAAGCCGTTGATGCCCAGAAAATGTTAACCGGTATTGGTGAGCTTGATCGGGTGTTGTGTGGCGGATTAACCACTGGCTCAGTCAATATTATTTCGGGTGATCCCGGTGCAGGTAAAACAACATTATTGTCTGATTTAGTGGCGCGAATGTCACAATTAATGCCATCGTTATACTGTACAGCGGAAGAATCGTTATCGCAGTTTAAAAACCGTGTTAATCGACTTAAATTAGACTGCAATGAAGATAATTTGTATTTAATGGCTGAAACTAGCGTTGAAGCTATTATTGCGGAATTAGACGCGAAACAGATTAAATTTGCGGTTATTGACTCCATTCAAGCGGTATCAACTGAATTAGCTAATGGTAGCCCCGGCTCACCGTCACAAGTAAAAACCGCGGCGCAATCACTGACGCAATATTGTAAACAAAACAACGTCACTATGTTTTTGATTGCCCACGTTAATAAAAACAATGAAATTGCGGGTCCACAGACATTGGTTCACATTGTCGATGCGTTACTGCATATCGATACCAATGATGGTCAAATTCGAACACTACGCGCCAATAAAAACCGTTTTGGTGATGTCGATACGGTCGGTATTTTCCGTATGACCGAGCGTGGGATGCTCAGTGTTGATAACCCAAGTGAAATTTTCTTATCAGGATCAACCACTGAATCATCAGGGTCTGCAATTACTTGTATTCGTAAGGGAAACCGGAATATTTTACTTGAGATCCAATGTTTAACGACTGAAACAGAAGGGGAATTTCCTCAACGGGTTTGTGTCGGATTAAATATGAATCGAATTAAAATGTTGACGGGTATTTTACGTAAGCACGCGAAGACCAAAATCTTCCATGATACTTTTTTCAATATTGTCGGTGGTTTGAAAATTGATGAATCAGAAACCTGTATCGATTTAGCATTGGTAACCGCCTTATTAAGTAGCTTAAATGAATTTGTGGTGCCGCGTACAACCTGCATTATGGGAGAGCTAAGCCTTAACGGTGATGTGCGCCCGATAGACAGCGGCGTGCCTCGGGTAAAAGAAGCGGCGCAACATGGCTTTACGGAAATCTTTATTCCTTATCGTAACTACCATAAATCAATGGAAGGGTTGGGTGCAAAAATTGTGGCGGTTAAAACTATCCACGAGTTAATTGAGCTGATTAACTAATACCAATGCGCTAATTAATCCTATTAACAGCAGTAGCTTCAAATAAAAAGGCCAACCACATTATCGTGGTCGGCCTTTTTTTGTTATTCATTACAGGTAATTAAGGTTGGTTTTGTTTACAGCTCGTCGTGGTTTGGTGACGGTTGAGTATGACTGACTGTTGTCATACCCGTGTTGTGATTTTCATCGCCTGTTAACTGCACCTGCATCGCAACCATACTATTGATGGTGTTTAACAATGATGCCCATTGGACATTTTTTTCTTGTTTAAATAGCGCATCAAAATTTTCAATGTTCCATTTCACAAAGGGTCGCGGATTTAGCGGTTTGCCTAAAAAACGAATTTCATAATGTAAGTGAGGTCCGGTAGATAGTCCTGAATTACCTGTCCAACCAATAAGTTGACCTTTTTTAACAAACTCGCCTTGGTTAACTTTAAATTTACTCATGTGTGAGTAAGTCGAAATAAAGCCCATGGTATGATTAAGGGTTAATTGATTTCCATAGCCATAGTTACTGCTACGGGCGCGTTCAATAACCGCATCGGCAGGCGCATAAATCGGAGTGCCAATTTTAGCAGCAAAATCAAGGCCATTATGGCGTTTACGTTTTTTGGTTATCGGATGAATACGAGATCCAAAGCTTGATGTTAATTGGACATTAGGGGTTGGAGCACCATTGGGGATTAATTGAAATAATGTTGCTCTAACGGCTGAATTAATCGCTGCCGTATCAACCCGTTGGGTTATGGTTTGGTTACCGGCTGGTGGCTCAATACCCAATACAGTTTCCATATCATCAATCCGTTGATTCAGTGCAATTAATGATTTTTTCTTAGCGGCTAATGCTTGGTTGAGATCTTGATTCATTGCCGTTTCTTCTAACAGTGAGGCACTTAATGCTAATGCCTGCGCACTGAGTTTTTGGGCTTTAATCTGTGAAATTTTAGCATTCTGATAAAGGTGAAACATTGAATAGCTGCTGTAGCTAAATAGGCCACACACTGCAATGATGATAACTGTACGATAATGCTGTAGTAATAAGTGTGATGATTTAGTAATGAATGATAGCTTTGACGCTGGTGGTTTTAAATGAGGCATAATCTATAGCTATTATTGATAAGTAAGAGAGAGTCGACAATTAACAACGAATTTAAGCTGCCATTGTTGGGTGTAAGAAGTGCCAACGAGCGATAAATAATAAGCGACTCAGTCTATGTCTTCATTTTCATTATTGCTAGTTATCACATCACAAAAATGAGGTTATATTGTATCTATTAATGAATGCTTAATTAAAACGATTGATTTAAAAGAAGATTTATTTTAATGAAAAGAGCTGTTTAAACAGCTCTTTTATAGGATGACACTAATTATTTGGTAATACGTTTGTACTTGATACGGTGAGGATCGGCAGCATTAGCCCCTAAGGTTTTCTTCAGCCAATCAGTGTATTCAGTAAAGTTACCTTCAAAGAAGCTCACTTTACCTTCATCACGATAATCAAGAATATGGGTCGCAACACGGTCGAGGAACCAACGGTCGTGTGAGATAACCATCGCACAACCAGGGAACTCAAGTAACGCTTCCTCGAGTGCACGTAATGTTTCAACATCAAGGTCGTTGGTGGGTTCATCGAGAAGTAATACGTTACCGCCCGCTTTTAGCAGTTTCGCTAAGTGAACACGGTTACGTTCACCACCTGATAAGTCACCGATGCGTTTTTGATGATCACTACCTTTAAAGTTAAAGCGTGATACATACGCACGAGCTGGGATCTCAAAGTTATTGATCTTAAGAATATCAGCGCCTTCAGAGATTTCTTGGTAAACCGTATTGTTGTCATTCATGCTATCGCGGAACTGATCAACTGACGCCAGTTTCACGGAATCACCCAGTTCAATAGTGCCAGAATCTGGTTGTTCATCGCCACTTAACATCTTAAATAGCGTTGATTTACCCGCGCCATTGGCACCGATAATACCGACGATTGCACCTTTAGGCATACTGAATGATAAGTCATCAATAAGTATGCGATCGCCAAACGATTTAGTGAGGTTTCTAACTTCAATCACTTTATCGCCTAAACGTTCACCGGGCGGAATGAAGAGTTCATTGGTTTCATTACGCTTTTGGTGTTCGGTCGTATTAAGCTCTTCAAAACGTGCCATACGTGCTTTTGATTTAGCCTGACGACCTTTAGGATTTTGACGTACCCATTCAAGTTCTTTCTCAATGGTTTTTTGCAAAGCACGTTCTTGAGTGGATTCTTGTTTTAGACGGGCATCTTTTTGCTCAAGCCATGACGTGTAGTTACCTTGCCATGGAATACCTTCACCACGGTCAAGTTCTAAAATCCAGCCAGCAGCATTATCTAGGAAGTAACGGTCGTGGGTAATCGCTACCACAGTACCACTGTAATCTACCAAGAAGTGCTCTAGCCATGCCACTGATTCGGCATCTAAGTGGTTGGTCGGTTCATCAAGTAACAGCATGTCGGGTTTATCAAGCAATAAACGACAAATAGCGACACGACGACGCTCACCACCAGAGAGGTTTTTAACCACCGCATCCCAATCGGGTAGGCGTAATGCATCGGCAGCACGCTCAAGTTGCATGCCTAAGTTGTGGCCATCTTTGGTTTCAATTAATGATTCCAAATCGCCTTGTTCTTTTGCAAGTGCATCAAAATCAGCATCAGGTTCAGCATAGGCTGAATATACTTGATCGAGACGAATTAAAGCCTCTTTAACGTCAGAAACCGATTCTTCAACAATTTCACGTACTGTTTTGGTTTCATCTAATACAGGTTCTTGAGGTAGGTAACCGACTTTAAGGCCAGCTTGAGGACGTGCTTCACCTTCAATATCAGTATCAATGCCTGCCATGATGCGCAGTAAGGTTGATTTACCTGAACCGTTAAGGCCAAGGACACCAATTTTGGCACCAGGGAAAAAACTCAGTGAAATATCTTTTAAGATTTGACGCTTAGGTGGGACGATTTTGCCCACTCGCGACATGGTATAGACGTAATCAGCCATATCCGTGTGTGATCTCTACTCTAAAATGAAGTTTATATAGTACCTATAATCTTTAAAAGTTCATCCGAATTGTTATCTATTCCTCGGTTGAGTAATGTATTTTAGCGATAGAAAGGGATTGTTTATTGTTATCGTTGCTATCACAATCAGACTTTATAGTAATTACTACCGATGAATGTGTGTTAGTGCTTATGAAGTAACACTATTTTGCGTTAATGTGGCTTTTTTTTTGCTATCTTTGAACAAGGATTGTACATGTTTGTTAGTGTTTTTTTGATATGGAGTTAATCGTGGCACGTCTATTTAGTTCTTCTCGCATTTTTTCATTGGCTTTGTTGACGGTTGGGTTAACCAGTACTGTGACTGTTCATGCCGCTTCTTTAGCGCAACAACGTACATGGTATGAACAAGCCCAAACTGCTTTTTCAGCCAATGATATGGCACTCTTTCATCAAGAGAAAACCAAGTTAGGAGGGTATCCACTTTATCCTTATTTGGAGTATCGTGAATTTAATGCCCAGTTGGCGACTCAAAAATCGAGCCAAGTGCAGGTGTTTATTGATAAATATAAAATGTTACCGTTTAGTCAGTCGATTAAAACCCGCTATTTAAACCAATTAGTAAGGACTGGACGGTGGCATGATTTTTTAATGATCCAACCTGCGGTCCCTCGTAATACTGATCTTCAATGTGCATTTTATTACGCCAAAGAGAAAATGGGCCATGCTCAATTAGCGTGGCAAGGTGCGAGTAAATTGTGGCAAACAGGCAGTTCGTTACCCGCTAGTTGC
Source organism: Photobacterium carnosum (assembly GCF_002849605.1). GTDB lineage: Bacteria > Pseudomonadota > Gammaproteobacteria > Enterobacterales > Vibrionaceae > Photobacterium > Photobacterium carnosum. The sequence continues at coordinate 30,046 of NZ_NPIB01000006.1, read as the reverse complement.
GATAATTTATTAGACAGTTGGAATGCAGCGGGTAAACGCACTAATGCGATGGTGTTAGATCGCATGGTATTAGCCTATGCCAAGGGTAATAAAAGTTTATTAAGCTACCTTGATAAGTTATTAACGGGCGATGCGCAAGCTAGTGGTGAGGCTGTGTTAGCGTTATATAACCAACCTCAAAATGTGGGTGAGTTTGCTAAAAAAAGTAAAGTCACACCGTTTAACCAAGCGTTGACTCAGAATGCCTTTTTATTATTAGCACGTACCGATACTCAACAAGCGGTTGCTGAGTATGACCAAGTGGTACGTGGACAACATTTTGATAAAGCCACCAAACAAACATTGGCTGATGCTGTTGCTTCGCGTCTTATGTCAACGACAGATGCGAGCTTAGCGCAATGGCGTGACAGCAAATTAGCACAGAGTGACAATGCCAGCCTGTTAGAGCGTCGTGTGCGTAATGCTATTCGTGAGGCGGATTGGAAACAGACCCAGCTGTGGATTGATCGCTTACCAAAAGAAGCACAACAGACGCCGCGTTGGACATTTTGGAAAGCGAAATTATTAGCGCAAAACGGTAATAAAAAACAAGCGAATAAAATCTATACTTCATTATTAGGTGAGCGTGACTTTTACAGTGCAGCAGCGGCAACAATATTACATAAGCCGATTGTCTATCCATTAACGAAAGCACCGACGTCGACCGCATTATTAAAGCCTTATAAAAAGAGTTTAGTGCGTATTAAAGAGTTGATAGCACTTGATAAAGTGACTGCTGCTAACCGTGAATGGGGTTATTTGTTATCTAAAATCACCAATGTACAAACGAAACGTCAATTAGCGGTATATGCAGAGAAACATCAATGGCATTACCTTGCTGTTCAGGCTACGATTTCGGGTAAATTATGGGATCATATGACGTTGCGCTTTCCATTGGCACACAAATGGTTATTTGATTTCTTTGGTAAGCAACGAAATATTCCAACGTCGACCATGATGGCATTAGCGCGTCAAGAAAGTGCGTTAAATATTCATGCACGATCACATGTTGGTGCGAGTGGATTAATGCAACTTATGCCAGCAACCGCGGCAGAAACAGCGAAAAAACTTGATTATAAATACAAGGGTAAACAAAGTTTATTTAATCCGAGTGTGAATATTCGTTTAGGCAGTGCGTATTTAGAAATGATGTTAAAGCGAAATGATGATAATCGTATTTATGCTTTTGCTTCTTATAATGCCGGCCCCGGTCGAGTATCACAATGGAAAAAAGTAACCGACGGTAAACTTGATGTTTATGCCTTTATTGAACAAATACCGTTTAATGAAACTCGCGGTTATGTCCAAAATGTGCTGATGTTTGATATTTATTATAATGAATTAATGGGACGTAAAGGGGTGTTATTTAGCCCCTCAGAACTAAAAGCTCGCTATTAATCATTACTTGAGTGTTGTAAATTAACCGCTATTGTTATGTTAAAAATAACAGTAGCGGTTATTTATTAATAAGAGAATATTTCCATATGAGTGTTAGCGTTCTAATCGTAAATATCATACTGATTGATATAAATATTATTTAGCCAGCAACGGCTAGGATAATAACCCTTACTTGGTCTGATGTAGGAATCGCGGTACACTGCACCGCGTATATAATGCCTTACGGGATAAACGAAAATGGTTGTAGACTCACCAAAATATACTGACTGGCAACAGATTTTAGATTTACTTCAGCAAGCTTCTATGGAGCAACGAGATCAGTTACTGTTTAAAGTATTATTAACTCATGATGAAAGAGAAGCCTTAATCGCACGAGTGAACATAGTACACGAGCTACTAAATGGTGAACGTAGTCAGCGTAAAATTAGTGAGTTACTCGGTGTTGGGGTAGCAACAATTACACGCGGTTCAAATGAACTTAAACATCAAGACGACGCAACAAAAGCATGGTTAGCTGATTTTCTAGCTAAAAATACCCCTTCTGTCGCAGAATAATGCTAATTAGTCGTTATTAAAATATCGCGCGTTAGTCATACACACTGAATTGTCTTTAGTATAATTCAGGATGTAAAAAAGGGATTAACGCGAGAATTAATGCTTGTTGATAAACACTACTACGACTTAATAAATGGTGGGTTAACATTGCAATAGCACCACCTTTTTGTTTAATATTTTGTTGAGCAAACATTTCATCCATCACATCTCCCAACTCCATTCCTTGTGCTATTTTTGCTAAAGCCAGTGGCGGCAAAGGTAGCGAAGCAGAACGTGCTGTCGATTTTTTACCTTGGTGTTCAATTACCATCCATGCAAAAGTGAAATTATCATCTAATCCCGCTTCTAGCCCGACAATGTAATCTGCATCAGGGTAACGTTCACGGCAAGAAATAACGCGATTATTCGCCCCTAGTAATGTTTCTTCACACGTTAATGGTTGATCACGCACGCCACTGTCAGTGCTTACACCTGTTGTGGTAAATATTTGTTGAGGAAAAGCAGCATTGAATGCATCGATTACTGCGGTAATTTTTGCAGGATTGGTTGAGGCGACAATAATAGTAGGCATAATGATAAATTCAGTTAAATAACGTATTAAATAGTTTAAAAATAACCGCTTTATGTTCGAAATAAAAGTAATAAAAAAGCCCACCTAAAAAGATGAGCCTTCCTTAATCCCTAATTGAGCAGCTTGTCGTGATTAACGATCGTAAGCCCAGTCTGATTGGATAATATAACCGTGAATTTGAAACTCACCATTATTGACAAATAGATTTGGAAAATCAGGTTGTGAAGTCGAGAATACAACGCCATCAGCAAGTTGAGTCATGTGATAAAAATCAGGCTCACTACCACGTAAAGAAGCAAATACGGGTTGCTTTGGACGGTAAGCGGCTTCTTTAGTTGCTAATGCGTAGCTACCCACTGGTGCGCAATGCGAGATGTTTTCATTATCAATGAATAGACCTATACATGCATCACGCTCTAAATGCTGGGGGATCGCACGCTTACTGATCACCTCAACCGAATCACCTAAATTGTAAGCTGAAAAATCTTTACGATGGATCACCGGAATATATGTGCAGGTTGCAGAGCTATCGTGTTCAGTACTGATAGTTGTCGTTGCTTGTGTTCCTGTGTCAATTTGACCCGTTAAAATATAGCCAATTGATGTATTTAATGTTTCAGCAATTTTTTCTAATTCACGTACTTCAATACCGTATTTACCCGAGAGTTTACGGCTCATTGTACCTTGCTGAAGGTTTAGCGCTTCACCAAGTTGTTTTTGACTGATGCCTTGAACTTTAGCTAAACGCTTAATTCTTTCTAAATATTCCATGTAACTAGCTTCCTGCTTCAAATAGGGGGGGTGAATACAATATGAATTCTCAATAGTTATAAAAGATATTACTCAAAAGTGTAGAAAAGGAATCATTGTTACTTAAAAAGTGCGATTGATTTGGTTAAAGGAATATACCCCAGAGGAAAGATGGGTAAAAAGTGGAACAAAATACGCAGAAAGAAATAAGTTTTGATTGTGAAACGGGTAATTTTTATGTCTGGGTTCTTTACGAATACAGACAGTAAAAGGGAGATGTAAAAATAACAAAAAGTTATAACAATATGATTTTAAATAATTTAAAAGTAAACTCTAGAGTGTTAAATAAGATGGGATCATTTGTTTTTTTATTTTTGTAAAACGCACCTTATTTTGTAAAATTAACATTTTTAATGATGATTAAGTCAATAATGAAATTAAATAGTTTTTATTGGTATTAATTTTATTATTGATTAATTGAAGAATAATACGGGCTTGAAGTATGGTTATTACTGTTGTTTATGCTAAATACGCATTTAATGCTTAAGTTTAAATATACATATGATGGTGGTTTTGATTGTTTCATTATTAGAGAGCAGTTGATTCGACGTTAGATAAAGTATTTATAGCTAAAAGGGTGATTATTCAGTGTGTTATTTTTTTAATATTAAAAAGGCCAGTTCTGATTGAGAACAGGCCTTTTGTTTATTTGATTAATTTATAGTATGGATATAATTATTTTTCAGTTGGTGCTGGTGTACGAATTAAGTAATCAAATGCGCCTAAACTTGCTTTTGCACCTTCACCCATTGCTATGATGATTTGCTTGAAAGGAACGGTGGTTACATCGCCAGCAGCAAAGATGCCGTTAACGTTAGTATTACCGTGAGTACCAATTTCAATTTCACCGCGTGGTGTTAATGCAACGGCTGATTCTTTTAGCCATTCAGTATTTGGCACTAAGCCAATTTGAACAAAGATACCTGCAAGTTCGATGTGTTTGATTTCATCAGTATTACGATCTTTGTAGCTAATACCTGTAACGCGCGTGCCATCACCTACAACTTCAGTAGTCTGAGCCATTGTAATAATGTCGATGTTAGGCAAGCTTTCTGCTTTATTGATTAACACTTGGTCGGCACGTAATGTGTCGGCAAACTCAAGCACAGTAACGTGTTCAACAATACCGGCTAGGTCAATTGCCGCTTCAATACCAGAGTTACCGCCACCGATAACCGCAGTACGTTTGCCTTTAAATAATGGACCATCACAGTGAGGACAGTAAGCTACACCTTTATTACGGTATTCTTGCTCACCAGGGACGTTCATTTCACGCCAGCGAGCACCGGTACTGATGATCACACTGCGAGATTTTAGAATTGCGCCACTTTCTAAGTAAATATGAGCATAGCCATCATCAGTATTAGCCGCTTCAATAATGTTACTTACACGTTGTTCATTTATGATATCAACGTTGTATTGTTTTACGTGCTCTTCTAGGCTTGCTGCTAAACGAGGACCTGTTGTTTCTTGAACTGAAATAAAGTTTTCGATAGACATAGTATCCATCACCTGACCACCGAAGCGCTCAGCGACAACACCAGTGCGAATACCTTTACGTGCTGCATAAATGGCAGCAGAAGCACCAGCAGGACCACCACCAACCACTAATACATCAAAGGGGGCTTTATCATTTAAGCTAACGGCTGCTTTCTTCGCTGCGCCAGTGTCTAACTTGTTTAAAATTTCAGTTAGCGACATACGACCTTGACCAAATACTTCACCGTTTACATAAACAGTCGGTACCGCCATGATATTACGTTCAGTTACTTCTGCTTGGAAAGCTGCACCATCAATCATGCTTGCTTTAATGCGTGGGTTAATCGCCGCCATCATATTGAAAGCTTGAACGACGTCAGGACAGTTTTGGCAAGATAATGAAATGAAAGTCTCAACCACGATGTCTTGATCTAATGCGGCGATTTGGTCGATAACTGGTTGTTCTAGTTTCATTGGGTGACCACCGCTGTGCAGTAGTGCTAATACCAATGATGTAAATTCATGTCCCATTGGCAGACCAGCAAAGCTCATTGAAGTCTGTTTGGTTGGGTTAATCACTTGCATTACGGGCTTACGTACGCTGGCGTTATTATCTTCTATAACACTGACTTTATCGTTGAGTTCTGCAATCTCGTAAGCCAATTCATGTAATTTTTGTGCAGTGTCACTATCATCTAAACTTAATACCAGTTGTACATCAGTTTTTAAGTTTTCTAAATACGCTTTTAGTTGCTGCTTCATGTTTTGTTCTAACATAATTTTGCCTTTTTAATTTGTTCACGGCTTAACAGCAGATAATGAATGCGGGTCTACTGTAATACGACATATTGCCTATATAAAAAGGCGTAAATATGTTTGAAGGTCTTCTAATTAATAAGGCACCAAACATTAGGAGATGTTTGATGCCTTATTACTTTTAAATAAGTGAATTATTTAAAAGTAAGATGAATAATATTTATTTCGGATTCGGCGTCAAAAACGAATATTGTCATCTAAGGTCAATAAGATTAGATCTTACCAACTAGGTCTAGAGAAGGAGTCAGTGTTGCTTCGCCTTCTTTCCATTTTGCAGGACAAACTTCACCTGGGTGTGATGCAACATATTGTGCTGCTTTCACTTTACGCATTAGGTCTTCAGCTTCACGGCCAATACCTTCTGCAGTGATTTCCATTGCTTGGATAACACCTTGTGGATCCATTAGGAAAGTAGCGCGGTTTGCAAGACCTTGACCTTCACGCATAACGTTGAAGTTATTAGTGATGTTACCTGCTTGGTCGCCTACCATGAAGTAGTTGATTTTGCCGATAGTGTCAGAGCTGTCGTGCCATGCTTTGTGAGTGAAGTGAGTATCAGTTGATACTGAGAATACTTCAACACCACGAGATTGTAGCTCTGCGTAATGGTCTGCTAAGTCGCCAAGTTCAGTAGGACATACGAAAGTAAAGTCAGCAGGGTAGAAGAAGAATACTGACCACTTACCTAAAACATCTTTTTCAGTGATGTCTACGAATTTGCCTTCTTTGTATGCTGTAGCGCTAAATGGCTTGATTTCAGTGTTGATCATAATATGGAATCCTTTTGAATATAATTTTAATTCTTTATGCTGTAGTGCAAATCAAATCTCTGGAACCATTATTGTCAAAACAGGGATCTTAAGGAAATCGTTACAGCCGATACATTCGATAGCTAAAACCTATTATTGCTGAGCATCCGTTCTGGATTGATACTGACAGCACATAATGGGTGGTCAGCTATGAATGATTTAGCTATGAAGGGAATAGCAAAGAGGATAGCTTGCTGAGTAACTCAGATAATCTAGGTAATAAAAAAGCCCTACTTTATTTGACTATAAAATAGAGCCTTTCTAAAAATGTAACACGCTTACCATTAAGACAAACTTAAAAAATCATGGTGAGTTGCTAATTTTATTAGAAGCGCATTTTTCGATAAAAAACTAAAATAATGGTGAGAATTTGCCATCACCACGAGATCAACCGATAAATTTGTCGCTAATCGTTCAATCGCCATCCCAACAGGCCCATTAACAATACAAACATGATCTCTATTTATGGTCGTGTCAGTAATTAACGCCTGTATTTTACTTTCTAGCTCGGCTTTTTCTGTATTAACAATATCATCCCCAACGGTATTTCCTAAATACGCATCATCAGAAAATAGTTGTTCATCAAGATTCGTTGCATAACCTACAAAGAGTTCTGCATTGAGTTGATCAGCTAAAGCAATCGCTTTGAGAAGATAGGGCTTAGAATCGATATCTAGCGCATACAATACTTTTTTATACATCTTTGCCTTCTTTCGGTTTATTAACCCATGCATATTCTAAACGAGAGACTAATGCATGGTACAACAGTGCAATAAGAACAATGAAGCAGCTACCTGCAAAAATGGGATAAAACGCGAACAGAATACTGGTATGTGCACCTAACATGATCAACAACGGGTTTCCGCCTGCAGGTGGATGGGTAACATTGAGCATGATCATCATAAAAATCCCCACCCCAACCGCTAAGCCTAAAGACCAAAACGTTACAGGTAAAAGATTGGCAAAGATAATGCCTATGATCGCTGTCGTCAGGTGACCGAATACGACATTTTTAGGGTGGGCTAAAGGGCTTTGTGGTAAACCAAAGACCAATACCATTGTGGCTCCAAAAGGCGCGACTAATAGATAGTCACCCTTGGCGACCCCATCTACAAAGGCAAGAATACCAATACATAATGCAGATCCTGCTGCGGCAACTAACGCAATCATCCATAGTTTATGAGCTGGGTGGGTGATCTTATAATGGATCCCCTTTTGCATATTATCCATTCGTAATACTTACTTATTAGTTCAATTTATTAATAGTATATGTCAATTATAATTAAACGTGATGGTTATTAATGCCTCATAAGTATTATCTAAGAATGCGGTCATGATGCTTATTTGTTTATCAGCAAGAGTTTTTATCTTCAATACCTATTGAGATAGTATTTTGTGAGAAAATCCTCATAATCGTGTTATACAAAACTTAAAGAAGAAATGACTCATGACTAGCTTTCAATATTACTTCCATAAACTGCCTTGTTATAAATGCAAAAAAAACACAGTAAACGCTGATCTTGGTTGGTTAACACCAGCAATGAAAGAAGAGGTTATCGCACAAGTAACAGCGATGATCGCACAAGATAATGTTGAGCCAGAATTGTTGGTGAACGTGACTTGTTCTAAAGATGAAGCGCGTGATTACTTATTACTAAACTTTTACGGTTACTCAGAAGAAGCACTAGCAAATCAAGTAAAAGCAGAAGATGAGCAAGAAGTAGCGGAAGAAATTGCAGAGCTACTAGCAGACGGTAGCGAGACTGCTGTTTTTGAACATGAAATCGTATTACAAAGTTGTACTGATTGCGGCATTGATGAGTAGTCACTCAATGTAATCATTAACCACCATGTACGTCATACGTAACATGATGGTTTATTTAAGGCGCTAGCAACGTAGGTTTGCTGGCGCTTTTTATTATAAAGATGGCGCAACTTTATTTAACCACTGTTCATCACATAACCGTTTTAATGCAGCCTTTATATGAACTGGCTTCATCTGCGCTTTACGCTCACTCCATGAGTGAACCTTACTAACTACATCATCTGGATTAATTTCATCACCTGCGCATTCATGAGTAACGACCCAGTGAACGGTTGAAAGTAATTCCATGCCATAAGGTGACTCAAAGCCATTGACCAGTTTGGTTACCTCATCAAAGTGATGCTTTGTCTCTGGGTGAGAGTCTAAAAATGACTGTGCACTGGTAATTGCATCTTGCTTCAATGTAATTGGAACGTCTGGCGTATTTTTACCGTCAGCGTAGCCAGAAATAAAATGACCTTCCATTTTATTAAGTACATGGCGTAACACATCGGCATACGGACCATAGTGATGCTTTTGAAACTGGACTTTATTTAGTGTTTCACCTGATGCAGTTAAAAAGTACACCAGTTTTTGAACTTCAAGTAGTGATAGGTTGTAATGTAAACCTGTTGATAGGTATTGATTTATTAAACCTATAACTGCCGCGCGACCAATAGTCATTCTAGGCTTTGGGGTTTTATTTACCATCAATTCAGCTTGTGGTGCATTCTGAGGGGGATATAAACGCCATTCTATATCTGGCATGTCGCTTAACGAGCTTAAGATTTCAGATTCAACCTCAGACCATGGCAATCCACCTAAACCACTACCAAGAGCTGGTATAGCGACTGATGTTAAATTTAAACGCTCAACTTCTTTCTTTAAGGCGATTAATCCTTCACGGATATATTCTATTTTTGATTTGCCTTTCCAGTGTGCTTTAGTTGGAAAGTTAATAATAAAGTAAGGGGCATTCATTGAGTGAGTAGGTATAGATAACAGTTGCCCTGTCGTTAATTCTTTATTGTCACAAGCTAATCCTTTACCCATAACGCCAACAGTATTGACGGTATTGATAATGGCATCAGCTTGATCGTGAAGAATATTGCCTTTAACGTACGAAATCATTGTGAACTACTCAATTAATAATACCACTCAGATTTAACAGCAATAGAGTAAACAATACAAAACCAAATTATTGCTATTCGTCAAAAAGATTATGACGTTTCAGATTCGCATGTAGTGAGTGAAACAGTTTCAGGCTCAGTGGAAGCAATGAAGCGAGAGCAATTTAAAATGTTGATTAATCACCAGATGGAAACGGGTGATATGTTAGTTGTTTTAAAATTAGACCGTTTGGGGCGTGACAATATTGATGTACAAAATACGATTAATTTATTAACCCAAAAAGAGATTAAGGTCGTTTGCTTAGATTTACCTGTTGCGGATTTATCCAGTGCCGAAGGAAAGCTAATGCTACAAATGTTTGCAGCCTTTGCTGAGTTTGAACGGAATCGAATAAGAGAGCGTACTAAAGAAGGAATTGAACGGGCAAAAGTTCAAGGAAAGAAACTTGGTAGACCAGAAGCACATAATACGACCATAGCAGTACAAGCTAAAAAAGCTGGTGGATTATCGCAAAGTAATGTGGCGAAAGAATTAAGAATTAGTATTGCAACAGTAAAAAGGCATTGGAATAAGTAAAGATAAAATATATATCAATACCAATTTTATAAGGTATAAAGAGGGGTTTTACGTAAAATTTAATTGTTCGATAGTTTCTGTTTAGCTTTTATTGTTAGTTTGTTGATATCTTTTATATCTATCAAAATATGTATTTTTCTATGACAGTTAGGGCAAAGTGCAACAACATTATCCCAGGTATCAGTACCACCTTTAGATAGCCATATTATGTGATGGACTTCTAAAAAGTAAGAGCCGTCTTTCTTTTTAAAAGGACCTCGTTCAAGGCAAAGCTGGCAATTGTCTTTTGCTCTTCTTAGGGCATATTCAATAACAAATTGATCACGTTTGTATGCTGATACCTGTTTACCTGTCTTCTTTTTTTCCGGTGTTGAATTGTTTTTCTTCTCTAATTCAGAAAGTTGTTTATCTGTGAGTTTTCGGGCTATTTTTTGTTTTAATATAATATTATGTTCGAGCTCTGTTTCGTCAAAAGTAATAGGTATACCTATTTTAAGGCGAAGAGGGAAAATACAGACATCATGTGGATTTTTATTTGCGTCAAGTTGTTGGTTAATATAAGGGGGGGCTGCTAATTCACACTCGCTGTGGAAGCTGTATGGTTTCTTGTTATCAAATCTCTCAAATAAGTAAAGAGTAATACCATTGGTTTGAGAGTCTGTAACCGTTTTATTTTGTGCAAAATAAAATGACTGCGGACCTATCGCGCCCATGCCTGTGTAGTGAAGAATATTATTATCATCCCACCACTATTACCAACCTTAAAGTAGTCGTGTAATTCATTATTAGTAAGTCTTATTCCGATTTTGAGATCTTTAGGAGTTTTCATTCTCTTTTTTCCATGTTGTTATTAGGCATACTATTGGTAGTGTTATAGCTATTTACAATCATAGTTAGTATTCTCAAGAGAAAAAAGAGAAATTATATCAATGACTAAAGTGATTAGGTTTTTGGTTAACTCATCAGATAATATTTTTTTATTGATACTTAATTAATCAATTCTATATAGAATGAGCCAGACTATTAATAGTCTGGCTCAATATTGAATAATTAATTCTGGAGATGTTTAGTTAACGCCTCGTTTGTCTCTACCGATTTTAGCTTTAGCAATTATAGAGCTATAACTAATTACAGACTCTATAGGGAGCTCATTTTTAGAACTAAGGAGTAATATATGCTCTCCTATTATTTGAGGATTAAAATGACTGGCAATTGCTTTTTTGGTTAAATAATCAATACTTACCTCATTAATATCTGCCACAGGATTTTCTATTGAAAGAGGGAGATCTTGTTGTATTTGTTTATTAACTAATTGATTAGGCAGTTTATTATCAGATAGAGGCTCTACATGTGCATTGGTTATATTTTGTTGTTCAGAGTATGGCAGATACTCGCTTTTTATTTTTATTAAAGCTGTAAATCCCCACTCCGTTTTAAACCATTGATAGTAATGGCTTTTTTGTTTTCCGTGGGATGGGGTACTAATTGGTTCTATAATACCAAACCCATTTAATTCTAATTTGTTATCACGTAAAAAAATATTTGCAACAGCACTTCTCTGTGGTGTCCATTTTATTAAATTTGGATAAACAAAACCTTGCACCTCAATTTTTTGAGATATGTAATATAATCTTGATGCTTCACTTTTTATGTACTTTTGATCTTGTATATTTTCGATAGGTATATCATTTGAAATAATACCAGCTAATGCTCCAAACATTGTTGCTATAGTATCTGTATCAGTGTTAAGAGCATTAACGATTTCATAGATTATTTGTTGCGCAGTTAATTTATTCAGTTTTAAAACTAAAATTGATGAAATTAGAGCTGTTTTTGTACCAGAACCACGTTGTTCTGGTTTATCTAAATGAAGAAGGTTAATTAAATTACGGTAGTCTTCTTGGGGATCATTAAGCCAATCTTGTGATATTTTTAAGTCTTCAAGGAGTTCATTAGAAACGATTTCAAAAGCTTGATCTATTGTTGTTTCAAGTTGCTCTTCCCATTCTGGCAGCCAGATATTAGATAAGTAGTCATCAGAACGTATAATATTAGGAATATTTTTACATGAATCAGCTATAGTTACTAATTTTTCAAGTGTAAGAGAAGATCCTTGAAGTAAAGTTGCTAATGACAATGCATGGAAAACAGCACCAGCAATTCCTCGTGGATGTCCGTGGGTTGTAATGCTATTTTTTACAACATCAGTTAGAAATGATATAGGATTGGATAAATCTTGGGCAGCCCATACATGAGGTTGTATTCTCATTGCTGCACCATTACCACCGCCATTAGTATAAATATTGCCTTTGACGGAAAAGAAGTTATTAAACCAATTTTTATTTTTGAAGGTAAGAGATTGTGTTGCTGCTTTAGTCCCTCTTCCTGCCCCAAGAGCATATGCTTGCCATACAGTTAATTCGAATTTAGCAAAAGCCTCAACATCAAAAAAGCCTTGGCCATTTATTGCTCTTGATGTAGATAGTCTTAATTGAGTATCATCTGAATAGCAACCTGACACTAAGTTAGTACTAATGCCATACATACCACCAAGAACTCGCTTCCAAGGAATAAGTGAACATATTTCACTTTTTCCTGATCTATATTTGACTGCTGATTTATCTTTTGCAAGTTCAGTAATGAAGCCGAGAGCATCACCATAAGCGGCCCATAGTGCAGAACGAACAGTTGCTTGATGTCTGATATCACTCACTTCATAGTCCTTTAAATTTATCTTGGTTAATGATTACATTAAAATCAGTTTTATCTGTCAATGCAAATAGTGTTGTTACCACTTGATCATAAGTATCATTGTCTTCGACGTAAATACAATTTAGATAATCAAGTGATAAAGTTTTGTAATATAGAACTTCAGCTTCGGGACATGTAGTCCAGTTTAAAGGTAAATCTTTCGTTCTAGTTATACGGGTGTTATTTTTTGAAATAACAGAGTCAGCGAAGCAATTTTTTAAACCATCAATACCTTGTTTCCTAATACATGAACGATGATAAATATTGTTTGTTGTAGAGAATACAACATTTTGATGTTCTAATATCTCAGGTTTGAAAGATAGTATTATCCAATAATCATAAGGAGCTCTTTTCCAAGTGCGGCTAAATCTAAAGAAACTAGAGTTAATTCGACTTATTGATAGATTTACATATTCAATCCATTCCGGATCTGATCTGAATTTAGCATTCTTAGCGTTTAAAGCATAAAGAGGGCTATTGGGATCCATGTCTTTAATCTGATCTCTTGAAATTATAGCGTTAAGACTTGCCATGCCGACAAGACCATGATTAGTTGAAAAATGAAGAACTTCTTCTATTTTATGAGTAGCTATAAAACTTTTTATATTCGACATTTTTATTTCATTTCGTAAGTGGACGCACAGAACTCATTGATAAATAAGGGCTTATTTTCTTTTTTGTAACCAAGGAGAATAGTTTTTTTTGCTCTTGTTATTCCCATTGCAACTAAGCGACAGGCTTCTTGGTAATCGTGATCATTGACTTCATCATATATAAAGTGTTCTTCATTAAGTCCAATTATAAAAACATGATCAAATTCAAGCCCTTTGACTGAATGTAAGGTAGATAAGGCGATATTTTGAGTCCCAGATGGCCAATTATGTTGACTTGTTATTTCACAATATGGGAGGTTATTTTGTGTTAATTGACAACGAAGATATTCAAAATATCCATACCCTTTACGATGTAGAAAGGCGACAGTTTCATGCTGTAAATCAATATTATTTTTAATATAGTTTATGGCGAAAGACGCTTGTTCACTGAATAAGCCCTCAAATATTATCGGCTTTGCGCCACTAGTATCGCAACTTGAGTTATTTGGGAGTGTTGCATCATGGTCAAGATTAACTTTCTTTAATAAGCATGATGCAAAGTCAGCTATTTCTTTTGTGTTACGATAGTTTCTTTCTAATCTAAATGAGTTTTCAGGACGAATGGTTAATCCAACCTCTTTCCATGTAAATGAACGCTTATATATTTTTTGTGCTGTATCTAATACGAAGGTACCAAAACTATCGTTAGATAGTTGGTTAATGATAGATCTTAAATCGTTAGTAGAAAAATCCTGACATTCATCAGCTATTAATACTTCAAATGAGTCTACTTTATTTGAGGCGAAATAATTTGTCATATCATTTAAATCTATAAAATTATTATGTGATTTAAAATCAATATATGGTTTTACGGCAAAATCAATTATATTTTTTCGAATTTCTTTGTTAGTTGTATATTTATTTGTTCTACTAGCAATTTCATTTTCTATATAAGTGTTAAATTCATAATATCTGTATCTACCTAAGATATATTCAATTTCATCTAGAGTATCTATATATGATAGAGGGGATCTTGATAATATATGAAAAGGAATTCCCATTTTATGAGGAGTGATACGAAGATGTTGATCTTCTGCGTAAGGGTACCTATCCATCATGTATTTAGCTAAATGAACAACTTCAATATCTATTGCAATATCTGTCACATCGCCTGCTATTTGTTTTGCAAGTGACTCAACATAAGCTTTTAATGTTTTATTGAATGTAAATACAATCGCTTTGATTGGTGACGTATCTCCAGTACGCATTTTCATTGTCTTATGGTGTAATAATCCTATTTTAAGTAAAAATAACGCACTTGTTGTTTTACCACTACCAGCTGCACCACGAATAATCCGATTCATTGGCATGGTATTTATAGCCAATGCTCTTTGCTCTGGAGTTAAATTTACTGTTTTTAATGCTTCCATATAGAATCTAATGGCCTTATTTTTTATGCGTATATCATATGTGACGTGTATGATACTGGTTGTCTTTATTTTTTTAGTGATATTTGTAGCAAAATAGGGCGGTAATGGCTTAATTAACAGCTAGTTAAGGTGTTTTCTGATGGTTTGTTTAATTATTATGAATGATTTATCGTTATGGCCACTAGTTTTATTATATTGAAACTTGGTGATCTCTATAGATTGGTTCTAGGTATTGAACATGTTTATTTTTAAAATTAAACTTGGTTAATATATTGTAAATCTATTCGCTTATGCTTATTTATATACCTAATCATGAGAATTTAAGTAAAAAAGTCGAATATCTAAAAGATAAACGACTTCTATTACTATATTGATATTAGTTTATTCTATATTTAGCAATAATGAATTTTGTCATAATATTTATAAATAGTAAGAATGACATTACAAAGATTAACATGTAAAAAATTATAATGTTGAAATCTGGATGCTTTAAATTAAAAGCCAAAAATATAATTATGTACAAGCAAAATGATATAAGAGTACGAATAAATCCCATGCCATATTCGAGCATTTTGACAGCATATATATTTGATTTTTTAGTTTTTATTATATAAGTAATTGGGAGTAGGTAATTTATCATGCAGATTGTTATTATTACAAATAAACTGCTAGATATAAGCGCAGACGTTACATCATTAATAGCCAAATTTTTATTACTAATAATAGTAATAATTAATGCAATTAGTATTAAAATTGATGGTCCTAAAATAATCTCATAAAACTCATCTTTTAATTGTTTATAAACTAGTTCGACTTTTTCTTTAAGCGTCATTTGATAAATTTACTTTTAATAATAGATAATTACTATTAATTATTTTTTTTAATATTGTCAATAGGTCGTTATACTTTTCCTGTTATTGATAGGCTACCCTGAGCCGAGTCATTTATATACTCACTCCACCACTCCACCACTCCACCACTCCATCATAGGAATACGTCTTTCTAAATAATCAGTACGGTTATAAGCACTACGTACTTGGTTATCATCAACGTGTGCTAATACAGCTTCAATCAAATCTGCTTCAAAGCCTTGCTCGTTAAGCGTAGTACTCGCAAGTGAGCTAGACCATGGCTAACAAGCCTCCCCGCAAAGCCCATTCGTTTAAGAGC
This sequence comes from Photobacterium carnosum, assembly GCF_002849605.1. Taxonomy (GTDB): domain Bacteria; phylum Pseudomonadota; class Gammaproteobacteria; order Enterobacterales; family Vibrionaceae; genus Photobacterium; species Photobacterium carnosum. Next base: position 14,114 of record NZ_NPIB01000006.1, on the reverse strand, counting down.
CATGTTTGCCGTTTGGCTATTACATGGTTTTAATGGATCGCTATCGGATGGAAACACAAATTCTCGATGTCCACTAATTGGTTTCATGATTTCCAATAGGGCAATGGCTTGCTTAGTTAATGGAATACGATGCTCACGACGTTTTTTCATTCTTGCTGGTGGAATCGTCCAGACTTTTGCTTCTAAATCTATTTCGTCCCAGCGAGCGCCTGCTGCTTCTGATGGGCGCGTCATGAAAATAAAGGACGGCCATAACCGTGCATATCAACGGTGAGCTAAAGTAAGTCAACAGAGGGAATATAAGGACGTAAAACAAGCTAATACGATGATTTTACTGAATTTTAGGCATTAAAAAAGGCCACTTCAAAAGAAGTGGCCCTTTCCAAACGTTTGGTGGAGCTGGCGGGATTTGAACCCGCGTCCAAAATCAGTCTAACAGATGGCGCTACATGCTTAGTCAATCTTTATTCTCGTATCGTCACTGCGAATTGACACGCTATGCAAATACATACCAGAATTCTATTTCGCGGTTCATCTCTCTAGTCAAAGAATCCCTCGCTATCTCGTTTGGGTTTGAACCCCTGTTAATCCCCGTCTTACAAGCGGAAGCTAGGGCAGGAGCGCTCTCAGCAGGGTATTAAGCTGCTAGTGCGAAGTTTTCGTCGTTTGCGACTATTTTTTTGCGGTTGTTTAACGAGGCAAACCGCACCTCGACATGCTCCACAAGCCTTCGTGATCCTGTCGAATCCTGAATCAGCCCCAGATGCGATTGATGTTAGCAGAATATTTAACAAGGTCAATAACTATATTATAATTTATTGACCAAGTGATTGATTACTATTCAAATGCTAACATCATGTTGCATAGGTAGCTTAACGGTTACTACCTTTCATGATGCGGGCTTTATCACGTTGCCAATCTTTGGCTTTGCTGTCAGCGCGTTTATCATGCAGTTTCTTACCACGTGCAGTACCGATCTTCACTTTTACGAAAGAAGTGCTCCAGTACATCACCAATGCCACGATAGTATCGCCTTCGCGGTTTACTGAATCTTCGATTTTTCTCAGTTCACGACGGTTAAGCAATAGCTTACGTACACGGGTTGGATCAGCGACAACGTGGGTTGATGCTGCATTTAATGGTGCAATGGTTAAGCCTGAAATAAAGGCTTCACCGTTACGTAAGAAAACATAGCTTTCAGTCATGTTTACTTTACCGTCACGGATGGCTTTTACTTCCCAACCTTGTAGTACCATTCCGGCTTCGTATTCGTCGCCGATGGAAAATTCAAAACGAGCGCTTTTATTTTTGGCAATAGTATTGCTACTTTGCTTTGGTTTTTTAGCCATGTTGACCTCGTAGAGTCATTGTTGCAGTCCCAGAACAAAATCTAATATCAGTGATTTTTCTGGTCGAATAAGCTATGGACGTTACCATAATACCGCTTGATGGTAACTGTTATTTTGGTCGATAGCCCAGTAATGGTATCATTGACTAAACGCAACGAATAGATTTTATCTTCAGGGTGAGGATGTGTTCGATGAAGGAGAAACTATGCCACAAATTAGCCGTTCGGCACTGGTGCCTTTTAGCGCACAACAAATGTTTAACTTGGTGAATGATGTTGAATCTTACCCGATGTTTTTACCCGGCTGTGCAGGTAGTAAAATCATTGAGAGTTCAGCCAGCCATATGATGGCCTCGGTTGATATTGCTAAGGCGGGTATACGCAAAACATTTGTGACGCATAATAAATTGGTTGATTTTAACCAGATTCAAATGCAGCTGGTGGATGGTCCTTTTCGAAAATTAGTTGGCGGATGGACATTTACTGAACTTGATGCGACAGCGTGTAAAATTGAATTAAACTTAGAGTTTGAATTTACCAGTGGGCTGATTGATATTGCCTTTGGTAAAATTTTTCGTGATCTGACCGGTAATATGGTGCAGGCGTTCACACAGCGAGCAAGAGAAGTGTATGCATTCTGATCAACCCTTAATTCATGTTGAGGTTGTTTTTGCACTGCCCAACGTACAACGGGTGTTAAAGCTGGCGGTTGTTGCTGAAACGCCTATTCAAGCGATCATCGAGCAATCAGGGATATTAACTATGTATCCTGAGATTGATTTGAATATCAATAAAGTTGGTATCTACAGTCGTAATGTGAAATTAGATGCGACTGCGCGTGATGGCGATCGGATTGAAATATATCGTCCGTTAGTGGCTGACCCGCGTGAGATCCGCCGTAAGCGCGCAGAACAAGCGAAAAAAGACGCAGAAAAGTAATATTTATTTTATTGCAGACAACAAAAAGCTCGCCATTAGCGAGCTTTTTTTATTACTTTGAAAACAACCATTTTCTATGAATAGAATTAATTCATAGGATCCATGAAGTTAGGACCTTGTTTGTAATCACCTTTCATACTAACAAGCTGTGCCTGTTGGTTGAAGGTTAAGAACAAGTTCTTTTGAACTGGCTTATCATGACCATTTTGTTCGTAGAAAATGTAGTTCCATGTATTGGGGTAACTTGGATCAACTAACATAGGTGTACCCAGTACATATTGAACTTGTGTTTTCGTCATGCCAACACGCAAGGTATTAACACTTTTTTGTTCTACATAGTTACCTTGGTCAATATCAATACGATAAACCAAACGTTCAGCGACCGAACAGCCGCTAAGTAAGCCCAACACTAAGGTTAGGGCTGCAATGTTTTTCCAACTCATAGCATCCTGGCTTTTTAGCTTTAACTGCTGCGATGATAAACAAGGTCTTGGCAGAAGTAAAAAGCGGTAAAGAAAAAAAGTAATATATTTTGATATTCGACTACTGCTGATGGCAATAGTTGCATCAATGTTTTAGTTTATTTCATATTCGCGCAAGATGCGAAATTAAATCAAGCCGCAACCAGTAGTTCTTTTGCATTTGCGAGAGTGCGCTCAGTAATCTCACTGCCACCTAATAGGCGTGCTAGCTCTGCAATACGATCATCAGTACTCAATGGGCGCATTTGGGTTTCTGTCTGACCATCAGTGGTTTTTTTGGCAACAAACATTTGCTGATGACCACAACCTGCGACTTGCGGTAAGTGAGTCACACACATAACTTGGGTTGATTTGCCGAGCTTTCGTAGCATTTTGCCGACAATAGCCGCTGTTGGGCCACTGATGCCGACATCGACTTCATCGAAAATCAAACTTGGGGTTTCAACTTTTTGAGCAGTGATCACTTGAATCGCGAGTGAGATACGGGAAAGCTCACCACCCGATGCCACTTTGCCTAATGGCTGTAACGGTTGGCCTGGGTTCGTTGATACTAAGAAATTAATGCTGTCGTAGCCTAGCGGGCTTAACATGCGATCAGGATCGCTTGTCAGTGCTATTTCAAATTCACCGTGCTCCATACTTAACATATGCATACTTTCGGTGATTTTTTGATCTAACTCTTTAGCGTAACGCTGGCGGCTTTTGCTTAATTTTTCAGCGGCTTCAATACATTGCTGACGTAAACATTCAACGTTAGCCGCCATGTCTTCTAAACGTTCATCGCTGCAATCAAGGTTTTCAAGTTCTTTCAGTAAGTCATGGTGCTTTTGGTAAAGCTCTGCTGGCATTACATAGTGCTTGCGTGCCATCGATATGATTTTAGTTAAGCGCTCTTCAAGGTAAATTAACCGATGAGGATCCATATCTAAGTTATCAAGGTAGCTACGTAATTCTTGGCTAGCTTCTTGAACTTGAATAATCGCTTCTTCAAGCATTTGCGGAATCGCACTTAAACTGCTGTCATATTCACCAAGGTTGTTTACCTCTTGGCAAGCGAGTTGTAATAGTTGCAGTGCATTGCCATCGTCATTGTCATACAGAACCGACAGTGCTGTTTGGCTTGAAATCGCGAGCTCACCTGAATTTGACAGGCGCTTATGCTCTTCTTCAATTTCACTAAATTCTTCTTCGCCTAAGGCTAATTCATCGAGTTCTTTGACTTGGTATTGCAGTAATTGTTTTTGCGCTTCGTTTTCATCACGGCTTTGGGTTAACCGCTTTAGCTCGTTATGCGCTTGACGCCAACGTTGATAGGCGCTGCGAGTTCGATTTATTAATAAATGATGACCTGCATATTGATCAAGCATTTGTTGTTGATATTCAGGGCGCATTAATTGTTGGTGAGCATGTTGACCATGAATATTGATCAGCAGTTGCCCTAACGCTTTTTGTTGTGATGCGGGAACAGGGCTGCCGTTAATAAAGCCACGTGAACGGCCTTCTTTGGTGATCACTCGGCGCAAAATACACTCTTCACCATCACTGAGTTCGTTATCTTCGAGCCAACGTCGAGCTGCTTGGTTGTTTGCCAATAAAAATGACGCTGAAATTTCAGCTTTATCTTCATTCGGCCTTACCATTGAAGCTTCAGCACGATCACCAAGACACAAACCTAATGCATCAATTGCAATAGATTTACCTGCACCAGTTTCACCTGTAATGGTGGTCATGCCTGGTTTTAGTTCAAATTGAAGAGTTTTGACAATAGCAAAATTAGAGATCGTCATATGCGCGAGCATTGTGTTCACCTGTTTAAATCAACACCTGTTTTTTCATACAGTATATACTGTATCTACAACCAGTAAAGTGCTGAGGTGATAATTATTTAGATGAAATGTGACTTAGGTTAACTTTTTGTGCAGCTATAAAAAAACCAGCCACTAAAATGTGCTGGTCTAAGGGAAGAGGGGCGTTGTGGTCTTAAAATAATCGGCTCGACCAACCTAATTTTCTACGTAGTACATTGTAGTAACTGTAATTTTTAGGGTGGATTAATTGCAGACGATCTTCACTTTGATAAATATGAACTTCATCGCCAGGGCTTACGGGAAGCGAGACTTGGCCATCACAGCTAACTTCTAAGGTGCTGCCATTATTGGGCGACACGAGTAGCTTGATGCAACGATCACCGTCTACGACTAATGGCCGTGATGATAAAGTATGGGGAAACATTGGCACCAGTGTGATGGCATTTAAACTGGTTGATAAAATTGGGCCGCCACCAGAAAGTGAATAGGCTGTTGAGCCTGTTGGTGTCGCAATAATTAAGCCATCAGAACGCTGTGAGAACGCAAAGCAATCGTCTATATAGACTTCGAATTCGATCATGTGGGCAATTTTATCAGGGTGTAGCACAGCTTCGTTTAAGGCTGAATTACGACTTTTAATTTGACCATGACGGTGCACTTCGGCTTCAAGTAAGAATCGATCTTCTTTAATAAATTCGCCAGCAAGTACGAGCGCGAGTTGTTGCTCAAAATCTTCAGGATCAAGATCAGTCAAGAACCCCAAGTTACCGCGATTAACGCCAATCACTGAAATATCAAACCGTGATAATACGCGAGCAGCACCTAGCATGTTGCCATCACCACCTACAACAACCGCTAAATTTGCTTTATCGCCAATGGTGAGTAAATCACAAAAGCAATGCTCAGGTACGTCAATATCGTTGGCTAATCGATGATCGACTAACACGTTATAACCTTGTGCGGTTAACCATTCATAAAGGCTAGTATGCGTTTGCAATGCCTCAGGATTACGTGGTTTGCCAATTAACGCGATAGTGTCAAAAATACGCTTCATGTCCCTGTTCCGACAAATGATGGTAGGTCAGTATAGCCTTAGAAAAAACAACTTGTCGTGGTTTGTTGTCAATATTGGCTTGAATCATTGAAGTTCATCCCCATAATATGCTCAAGACTATTTAAAAAGTGGCGCTTATCCAATAAGGCTACTAAGTGAATAAAACCCCTTTTATCTTGGCGGAGAACCAACGCATGACTAACAAAAAACACAATGTACAGGATGAGCAGCTAAACGATGCAGTCGAAGCTGTTGAAGTCGAAGCTGTCGAGGGTGAGTTTGTTGAATCTGAGCAAGAGTTATACGTAGCTCGTATTGCAGAACTAGAAGCTGCTTTATTAGCAAAAGATGCTGAAGTGAACGAAGTGAAAGATATGGCTTTACGTATTCGTGCTGAAAGCGATAACGTTCGTCGTCGTTCTGAGCAAGAAATGGACAAAGCACGTAAATACGCATTAAACAAATTTGCTGAAGAACTATTGCCAGTTATTGATAACCTTGAGCGCGCTATTGATATGGCCGACAAGAATAACGAAGCAACTAAAGCAATGATGGAAGGTGTTGAACTAACATTGATGACAATGACATCAACTGTTGGCAAATTTGGTTTAAAAGTGATTGATCCACAAGGTGAAGCATTTAATCCTGAATTCCATCAAGCAATGGCTATGCAAGAAAGTGCTGATTTTGCACCCAATTCAGTGATGGCTGTAATGCAAAAAGGTTACGAGCTAAATGGCCGTGTGATCCGTCCAGCAATGGTAATGGTATCAAAAGCCGCTGCAGGTAATGTGAATACTCAAGCGTAATTTGTGATAAGGGAATCAAGGTTTACTTGATAATGTCGCAAAATAAGGCCCACTTCGGTGGGTTTTTTTATTTTTTTGCATTTTTTTTGGGATCTCCCCTTGAAAAGTAATCTGGCGGCCTTATTTAGTAGTCATAAGACATTAAATGTATTTGTCACGGGGTTATCCCGAACCGCTAACCCATTTATGATTTTGGGTATAGTTAAGAACATATAACGAATTTCGGAGATTGTCTGATGGGTAAGATCATTGGTATTGACTTAGGTACAACTAACTCTTGTGTAGCTGTATTAGACGGCGGTAAGCCACGTGTAATTGAAAATGCAGAAGGCGAGCGTACAACAGCATCAGTTGTTGCATACACGCAAGATGGCGAAACGCTAGTTGGTCAACCTGCAAAGCGTCAGGCGGTAACAAACCCTGAAAACACATTATTCGCTATCAAGCGTTTAATCGGTCGTCGTTTTGAAGACGAAGAAGTTCAGCGTGATCTTGAAATCATGCCTTACAAAATTGTTAAGGCTGATAACGGTGATGCATGGGTAGAAGCGAAAGGCCAAAAAATGGCTGCTCCTCAAGTATCTGCTGAAATTCTTAAGAAAATGAAGAAAACTGCTGAAGATTTCCTTGGTGAGGAAGTAACTGGCGCAGTTATCACAGTACCTGCATACTTTAACGATGCACAACGTCAAGCAACAAAAGATGCTGGCCGTATCGCAGGTCTAGATGTTAAACGTATCATCAACGAACCAACAGCAGCAGCACTTGCTTACGGTCTTGATAAGAGCGGCGGTGATCATACTATCGCTGTTTACGACCTTGGTGGTGGTACATTTGATATCTCAATCATCGAAATCGATGAAGTTGATGGCGAGAAGACATTTGAAGTTCTAGCAACTAATGGTGATACACACCTAGGTGGTGAAGACTTTGATACACGTCTAATCAACTACTTAGTAGACGAATTCAAAAAAGACCAAGGTATCAACCTTAAGAACGATCCGCTAGCAATGCAGCGTCTAAAAGAAGCAGCAGAAAAAGCGAAAATCGAACTGTCTTCTGCACAGCAAACTGATGTCAACCTACCTTACATCACAGCTGATGCAACTGGTCCTAAGCACATGAACGTTAAAGTGACTCGTGCGAAACTAGAAGCACTAGTTGAAGATCTAGTTCAACGTACTCTTGAGCCACTAAAAGTAGCTATTGCAGATGCTGGTCTTTCTGTTAGCGACATCAACGACATCATCCTTGTTGGTGGTCAAACTCGTATGCCAATGGTTCAGGCTAAAGTAACTGAATTCTTCGGCAAAGAGCCACGTAAAGACGTTAACCCTGATGAAGCTGTTGCTGTAGGCGCTGCTGTTCAGGCTGGTGTACTTGCTGGTGAAGTTAAAGACGTTCTTCTTCTAGACGTTACTCCATTGTCTCTTGGTATTGAAACCATGGGCGGCGTGATGACTAAACTTATCGAGAAGAACACAACTATCCCAACAAAAGCGAACCAAGTGTTCTCTACTGCTGAAGATAACCAAAACGCGGTAACTATCCACGTTATTCAAGGTGAGCGTAAGCAAGCGAGCTTCAACAAGTCTCTTGGTCAGTTCAACCTAGAAGGTATTCAAGCTGCGCCACGTGGTATGCCTCAAATCGAAGTAACTTTCGACCTTGATGCCGATGGTATCCTAAACGTTTCAGCAAAAGATAAGACGACTGGTAAAGAGCAGAAGATCACTATCCAAGCGTCTGGCGGCCTAAGCGATGCTGACATCGAGAAGATGGTTCAGGAAGCTGAAGCTAACAAAGAAACTGATAAGAAGTTTGAAGAGCTAGTAACTGCTCGTAACCAAGCTGACCAACTTGTTCACGGTACTCGTAAGCAAATTGAAGAAGCTGGTGATGCACTTCCTGCTGATGAGAAAGCAAAAATCGAAGCTGCTATTGCTGAACTAGAAGAAGCACGTAAAGGCGAAGATAAAGAAGCAATCGACGCGAAAGTTCAAGCGCTTGTTGCTGCATCTCAAAAGCTAATGGAAGTTGCTCAACAAAAAGCGCAAGCACAACAAGCTGATGGCGCAACTGGCGAGCAACAAGCTAAGCAAGACGACGACGTTGTTGATGCTGAGTTTGAAGAAGTTAAAGACAACAAATAAGACGTTATTAATATCTATTAATTAACATCTTGTTTAAATTACGGGCGTTTGAGGTTACTCTAACGCCCGTAACTATATCTAGCTAGGTGACAATCAAGTTATGTCGAAACGTGATTTATACGAAGTGTTAAGTGTGGCTCGTGACGCAAGTGAGCGTGACATTAAAAAAGCTTATAAACGCTTAGCAATGAAGTTCCACCCCGACCGTAACCAGGGTGATGCGGAATCTGCTGAGAAATTCAAAGAAGTGAAATACGCTTATGAAATTCTAACAGACGCCCAAAAACGCGCTGCTTACGATCAACACGGCCATGCAGCCTTTGAACAAGGTGGTATGGGCGGCGGCGGCGGCGGCTTCGGCGGCGGTGCAGACTTCAGTGACATCTTTGGTGATGTGTTTGGTGATATCTTTGGTGGTGGCGGTGGTCGTCGTCAACAACGCGCACAGCGTGGATCAGATCTTCGCTACAACATGGAACTAACGTTGGAAGAAGCTGTTCGCGGTTGTTCGAAAGAAATCCGTGTACCAACATTAGTTGGTTGTGATAGCTGTGACGGTTCAGGCGCTAAAAAAGGTTCATCTGCAACAACGTGTAGTACCTGTCATGGTGCTGGACAAGTACAGATGCGTCAGGGTTTCTTTGCGGTTCAGCAAGCTTGTCCACACTGTCATGGTCGTGGTCAAATTATCAAAGATCCATGCAGTAAGTGTCATGGTGAAGGCCGTGTAGAAGAAACTAAAACGCTATCAGTTAAAATTCCTGCGGGTGTTGATACTGGCGATCGTATTCGTTTAACTGGCGAAGGCGAAGCTGGAGAACTCGGTGCACCAGCGGGTGATTTGTATGTTCAAGTTCATGTTAAAGAACACCACATTTTCCAGCGTGAAGGTAATAATCTACATTGTGAAGTGCCTGTAAGTTTCACAATGGCAGCATTAGGTGGTGAAGTTGAAGTACCAACCCTTGATGGTCGTGTAAGCTTAAAAGTACCGGCTGAAATGCAAACGGGCCGTATGTTCCGTATGCGTGGTAAAGGTGTTGATTCTGTTCGTGGTGGTTTACGCGGTGATCTTATCTGTAAATTGGTGGTTGAAACACCAGTACATTTAAGTAAGCGTCAAAAAGAATTACTGCAAGAACTGGAAGAAACGTTTAGTGGCAAAGATGCGAGTAAGCACAAGCCAAAATCTGAAGGTTTCTTCAACGGTGTGAAAAAGTTTTTCGACGATTTAACCAACTAATCAGTCGTAAAAAAGAATAAATAAAAACCGCTATTAGTGAATGCTAGTAGCGGTTTTTTTGTGGCTCAATATCGCCATTCCCTACAGTGAATGTCCGCAAGAGCGATAGGGAATCTAGCTTTTTAAATATGACCACTTAATTAATGGAATAAGTAGAACTAAGCCCCTCATCATAAAGGAAATAATCCGTCATCTCGGAAGAGAGGTACGAGCTATCCGTGATCTATTTATCACGCGTTTGAGCATAAAAGAAGCCAGTGAAAATATTACCAACAACGCTCAGGTGAACCTTTACTATTACTGTTTAACGTTAATCTTTTCTTATCTAAGCAGTCAGTATCATTTTCTTGCTTAGTTTGTGCTGTAGCGGTGATTATATAATCTGCGGTTTTTGGTGTGATCGTGAATACATAACGGTCTTTATCAGTATCGCAAAAAGAACAACTACCACCACTGACAATAGTAAAATCATAGGCACTATCTTGGGTATAACTTTCTTCTAGCGCTAATTGAATTTTAATCAAATCCCCCATCGCCTGAGTACGATGGCCCTTCAATACATGCGATTGATATGAAGGGTAAGCAATGGCTGTTAATACTCCAATGACTGCCACTACAATCAACATTTCGATCAGCGTCACGCCTTTTTGTTTAATCATCTTCCGTAATCTCTTAAATATTCGAGTTGCCTCGATAACTGATTGATATCCTTATTCTGCTATTTTGCGGTGGTGATAAACTCTGAAGCAAGTTGTTCTTAGGGATCAGAATGACGTTAATAGGGATTTGGAGAATGGCTCGCGAAATTATCACGTACTTTCATTACATACATCACAGCGGTGACAGTCAGCGAGGATTTACGCTGCTGGAATTGGTGTTCACGGTTGTGATCATGGGCATTGTTATTGCAATGGCAGCCCCGAGTTTTAATGGATTAATTGAATCTAATAAAATTAAACGCTTGGCGACAGAAATAGAGTGGTTACTGGTGCAAGCCAAATCAGAAGCAGTGATGCGTGGGAAAAATGTGTATGTTAATGCCCCATTGGTGTCAAGTACGAGAATAAATAGTGATTGGTGTGTTTTTACTTCAACATATAAAAGTAAAAAAAGTTGTGATGATATCGATACCGATAGTCTTTCTTCAATCGATAGTACTAACTTTTCTGGGGTTATTTTTAAAAATAGCAAAACATTAAAGCAATTTTCTTTTGAGCCTCTTCATGGAAAACCTAATGCTAATGGTAGTTATCGCTATAGCATTGGTGACTATAAATTAAAAACAACGGTTTATACCATTACTGGGCGTATTTATACCTGCTTAGAAGCTGGTTCTGAAAAGTTGGGTACTTATGAAGAGTGCTAATCAAGGTTTTAGCTTAATTGAGCTGCTTATAGCCTCATCAGTAGGGCTTATTGCGATTGGTGTTGTCGGTTCGGTTTTTTTATCGGGTTATCAAGCAGCAAATAAGCGTTCATTAGAATTGTTGCTTCAACAAGATGTTAATGATGCTTTTCGATTGATCAAAGAAGATGTACTGCGAGCTGGGTATGTGTCGAGTGGTGCTTCAAGTTTGATAATTTCAGGGGCGAGTAATGTCGTCTATGTAAATCCTGCGAATAACTGCTTATCTTACGCTTATGATTCTCCTGATGGACGTCGATATAATGAATTGATGTATAAAGGAAAAGATAAAAAATTAGTTTATCGCGTATCTTCGGCAATAAAAACGATAGCTACAGCTTGTAATCCAACAGATGCTTATTCATTAATTTATGATAAGCAGATTTCTGTAAATCAATTTGATATTGAGAATAAACCTATTAGCTCTGCTAGTGCGACCAGTCAATTAATTAAAATCACCCTTGCTGCGCATTTAAAAAATGATGATGCAGTAAGTACCGCGAAGTCGATTCAGATTAAAACAAGGAATTGGCACAACCCCATAAGCACTGCCAGTGCAACTAGGTAACTAAATAAAATCACGCTTGCTGGGCATTTAAAAAATGATGATTCAGTAAGTACCACGAAGTCGATTCAGATTAAGACAAGGGATTGGCAATAATGAATAAACACCAACAGTCAGGGATGACGACATTATTAATTACTAGCATGCTATTAATAGTGGCGTTGTTATTTTCATTGGCGTCATATAAGAATTTATTTTATCAGATTAAACGTACACAAAATGAAGTATTGGCAAGGCAAGCGCATTGGGCTGCCGAAGGTGGATTGGAGTGTGGGTTTGCTGAATATAAGATAAAGAAAAATAATTTCACTGATTTTGATGAATGTAATACTACTAAATTAACGTTAAAACTGATTCCTGTGACATCAACAGAGTTTCAATTAGAAAGTAAAGTTAAATTTTTTAATAGCTTAAAAAAAATAACTAAAACAATAATACTTGGTGGTGGCGGAGTTATTTCTACTTTAGAAACAAGTGCGTCAGTAGAATTAAAAGGGTCTCAGCATTTTGTGCCAAATAGCACTGAGGAAAAAAATAATGACGGAGATTTTTACTGTAAAACGATAACGTCTGGTGGCGTTGTATCGTTTCAATATACTTCGGGTAATGATGATCACTTTTTAACTACTGATTTAAGTACTAGCAGTCATGCCGGAGGACCTTTAGCTGCTGTTGGGTTTAATTGTGCTTCTGATTATCGTTCAAATTTATTTGATGTAAATCATCCTCCAAGTTATGGAACAAGCTCAGTAAAAGGTAAAGATATTGTTGAAAATGCTACTTTAGATATATTTAAATCTATTTTTGGGAAAGATATTTCGGAATACAGTCAAGTCATGACAGAAATAGAGAGTGATCCTAAAGGAATTATTATTGGTAAAGGTGCTTCCGAACGGACTTCTGGTGGGTGGGTTAAAAACTGTAATACATTAATTAAAAATTCTTATGTAGCAGGAAAAAGAAGAATATGGGTTCATGGCAGCTGTGCATTAGATGGTAATCCTTTTGGGAGTGTCATTGAGAATACTGCGGATAATGCTGTCCAATTAGTATTTTTTGATGGGTTAGTTTTATTAGAGGCAGTATCTCATATTAATGGTCTTATTTATCAATATGTTTCTGATAGTTTTAATGTTAGAGATGGGTGGATAGATTTATTTAATAACCTAACTCTGATTGGCGTTACTCCTGGTGGATTTCAAGAACATAATGTAACAGCTGGAGAATATGATAAAAGTGTAATCAATGTTCGTGGGTCTGTATATATAGATGGAGGAATAGGAATTGATGCACCTAATAAAATAGTAAATATCGATGGCTCAATAATTCCGTCCTATAACAAAGGGAAAAGTAGTAAATATATTGATAGTTTATTTTGGCAAGAAGGATCTTGGCATGACTTCTAATATAAAAAAAATAACAGGCTTTGGTTTATTAGAAGTAGTGATTGCTCTTGGTGTACTTTCTGTTGGCGTATTGGGGTTAGTGAAGATGCAAGCCTATATGGAAGTAAAAGCAGAAAATGCATTAAAGACCTTAGATGCACTTCATATAGCAGAAGCGCAGATGGAGTATTACCAAACCCGCGCCAGTAATATTAGTGGTGCTACTGGATTGATTTCCTTTGTGAGCATGGCTGAATCAACTAATTGTCTACAATCGATGGTGAATGGTACTGATTATACGCTTACTTGTGATGCCAACACTTTATCGTTATCTGATGCACTGCGAACTATTGATGTTAGTGTTAGCTGGGATGATCGTCGTGGCGTACCGCAAGCGGTATCTTTAAAAACGGCTATCTCTAAATACAGTGAATTTGATTAAACAACGGCTATCATCGCTAAAAAGACATAATTTAAACCAAATTAAATCGTTTTGAACAAAAAATGGTCAAACGATTTTTTTTTGTAAAAAAACAATTGTCAGGATCAAAAATCTCCCTATAATGCGACCTCACTGACACGGACAGCGGCGCAAGCAGTTACCTAAAGTCAGTATTGTTCTTTAACAATTTGACCATGCAATCTGTGTGGGCACTCACTGAATAGTTAAGTCGAAAGATTTATCAATAAACTGAGTGACCAATACAAAATGACCCAATCTATTTATAGAGAAGATTATTTTGGCACAGTTATTTAATTATCATTTTTTAAATGATAAAAAGCTTTAAAATTACACTCTTTATTTATAAAGAGTTGGTATTAAAGTCAGTATTTATTGAGCCGGTCGAAAGACCAACAAAACTTTAATTGAAGAGTTTGATCATGGCTCAGATTGAACGCTGGCGGCAGGCCTAACACATGCA
>NZ_NPIB01000059.1 GCF_002849605.1 Photobacterium carnosum | reverse complement strand
CCTGAATCGGCACATCAATGGTGATCTTATCGTTGATGCTATCGACTAAGCCTTGGTTGCCATTATCTACATGGTTCAACGGCTTTTCTTGGGTGATAGTTAGTTTTACATCGATGTCTTGACCATTAGCCGCTTGTACAGCATTCAATGACACCGTCACAACCTGCTCACCTGCCGCAGTGTTACCAATTAATACGCCAGTTGCAGCATCATAATGGAAGCTGATCGTTTCATTATTGCCAGTGGTTAATTCAGATGACAGTTCATCAATTAACGTCGTTAATTGTTTTGGATCGATGGTCACTTTACTTGGGTCAAGACGGTCAGCACCCGCTTCAATCACAATCGTAGTGTTACCCGATACTGGATAGCCTTGTTCGTTACCTTCTGGGGTTAAGTCACCCTCAGTAATGGTGATCTCACCGTGCTTATTACCGCCCGCATCTGCGCCATCAGTGATATCAATCACCACCTGACCGTTGGTGGTATCGCCATCGTTATCGGTGGCGGTTACGCCTAAATTCAGATTAACAACATCATTCGTTGATTGATCAATAGAGCCTGTCACTTCAACAGTATATGAACCATCAGTGGCGATAGTCACCACCATCACGGGTTTATTATCACTATCAACAACCGTTAGAACATTTCCTGAAACCGTAAATGTGGTTGCCTCACCGTTACTGGTAATACCTTGCAGACTCGGTTGGTCAGCATTGAAATCAATGTGATGGATAGCATCAGAGCCAACATCAAGTGGCACATCACCTGTAATAACCTGACCCTTTTGGGTGGTTTCATCAATACTGGTACCCATATCAGTACCAAATTCGGGGTTTGCACCATCCTTGATAGTGATATCAACATTGGCAGGCTTTTGTAACCAATCACCATCGGTATCTTGCACCTGAATCGGCACATCAATGGTGATCTGATCGTTAACGCTATCGACTAAGCCTTGGTTACCATTATCTACATGGTTCAACGGCTTTTCTTGAGTGATGGTAACTTTTACATCGATATCGTGACCATTAGCCGCTTGTACAGCATTCAATGACACCGTCACAACCTGCTCACCTGCCGCAGTGTTACCAATTAATACGCCTGTTGCAGCATCATAATGGAAGCTGATCGCTTCATTATTGCCAGTGGTTAACTCTGATTCTAATTCGCCAATTAACGTTGTTAATTGTTTTGGATCAATGGTCACTTTACTTGGGTCAAGACGGTCTGCACCCGCCTCAATCACAATCGTAGTGTTACCCGATACTGGATAGCCTTGTTCGTTACCTTGTGGGGTTAAGTCACCTTCAGTGATCGTGATTTCACCGTGCTCATTACCACCCGCATCAGCGCCATCAGTGATATCAATCACCACTTGACCGTTGGTGGTATCGCCATCGTCATCAGTGGCGGTTACGCCTAAATTCAGATTAACAACATCATCGGTTGACTGATCAATAGGGCCTGTGACTTCAACAGTATATGAACCATCAGTGGCGATAGTCACCACCATCACGGGTTTATTATCACTATCAACAACCGTTAGAATATTTCCTGAAACCGTAAATGTAGTTGCCTCACCGTTACTGGTAATACCTTGCAGACTCGGTTGGTCAGCATTGAAATCAATGTGATGGATAGCATCAGAGCCAACATCAAGTGGCACATCACCTGTAATAACCTGACCCTTTTGGGTGGTTTCATCAATACTGGTACCCATATCAGTACCAAATTCGGGGTT
>NZ_NPIB01000058.1 GCF_002849605.1 Photobacterium carnosum | reverse complement strand
CCATTATTATTCCCGGTCATTGCCATACTAAAAGGGGGTGATGCTTGTGTAGTACTCAGTATTGATCAAGAAAAAGGTGAAGCTGAAGTTGTCCTTCCTCAAAATGATGGCTCTGAGCAATGGATTAATATCAATGAATTAAATGCACAATACAGTGGTCATTTATTCTTAATTAAGAAACGTTTTCGTTATGATGAGCGTTCTCCTGAAATTTTAAAAAACCGAGATGGGCATTGGTTCTGGAGTACGCTATGGGAATCTCGTAGTATTTATCGCGATGTCTTTATTGCTTCAATTTTAATTAATATGTTCGCTATTGCTGCGCCTTTATTTACTCGCTTAGTCTACGATAAAATCGTACCGAACCTCGCTTTTGATTCTTTATGGGTACTTGCTGTCGGTATTACTATTATATTTGTTTTTGATTTTATTCTAAAATTATTAAGAAGTTATTTTATTGATTTAGCAGGTAAAAAATCAGACGTTCTGCTTTCAGCCAAAATATACAGTCGAGTAATGGGGATAAGAATGGAAGCAAAGCCGGCTTCTGTTGGTGCTTTTGCTCGACATTTACAAGAATTTGAATCCATTCGCGAATTTTTCACATCAGCGACAGTTTCATCATTAATCGATTTACCATTTGCTTTACTTTTTTTATTAATAATATACGTCATGGCGGGACCTTTAGCATTAGTCCCATTAATTGCAGTATTAATTTTAGTTATTTATAGCTTCCTCATTCAACGACCACTACGTCGTACGATTGAAGAGGGCTCTCGCTTAGCGTCTCAAAAACATGCCAACTTAATTGAAAGCTTATCTGGTTTAGAAACAATCAAAATGTTTGGGGCTCAAAGTCAATTCCAATACCGCTGGGAAGAAGCCGTTACCCATATTTCAAATTGGGGTTTAAAATCTCGTCGTTTAACGGATTCAGTTCAAAATACCGCAGGATTTTTACAACAATTTGTCTCTGTTGCAATGATTGTCGTTGGCGTTTATTTAATCGCTAATGGCAATTTAACTATGGGCGGATTAATCGCATCAACGATGTTAAGTGGTCGTGCCGTAGGTCCAATGGTACAACTGGCACTACTATCAACTCGGTATAATCAAGCTAAATCTGCGATGACCATTATTGAACAATTAATGTCAATGCCATTAGAACAAGAGGATGGTAAACGTTATATTCACCGTCCAATCATTAGAGGAAAAATAGAATTTGATAACGTCACATTTTCTTATCCTAATGCTACACAACCTGCATTAAAAAATATTAATTTCACAATTAATCCTGGTGAAAAAGTTGCCATTATAGGTCGTATAGGTTCAGGAAAAACCAGTCTTGAACGTATATTAATGGGATTATATCAGCCACAACAAGGTTCAGTTCGTATTGATGATACTGATATTAACCAATTAAATAATATTGATATTAGACGTAATATCGGCTGTGTACCGCAAGACATCACTCTCTTTTTTGGATCTATCCGCGATAACATTGTCCTCGGACGCCCTTTAGCAACAGATAAAGAAATCCTACTTGCAGCTGAACGGGCTGGTGTTACAGCATTTACTCAGCATGATACTGCTGGTCTAGAAAAACAGATAGGTGAAGGTGGACAGGCTCTTTCTGGCGGTCAACGTCAAGCAATCGCTATAGCACGTGCATTTCTCAGTCAACCACCGGTACTTATTATGGATGAACCTACAAGTAGTATGGATAATCGTTCAGAAATGTATATTAAGCAGCAGTTACGTCAAATGAAGCAAGATGAGACATTAATTTTGATCACCCATAAAACGGG
>NZ_NPIB01000057.1 GCF_002849605.1 Photobacterium carnosum | reverse complement strand
TCTGTTTTAGATTTAATTATCGGTTTCGAGTTGAAGATATATTCAATACGCTGATTAAATGTGGTGCAAAATCACCACCGATGCCAGAGAAATTATTAACTCTGGCTGAGTCTCGGTGGTAATCAGGTAGAGTATAACAATGAGATTAAGATCTAACTTATTATTAAAGTAATTTTTGTTATTTATTTATAAGATAATCATCAGCGTTTTTTTACTTCAATTAATAAATAATTATTCCATCTGTCTTTATCAATGAGAACAACATGGAATATATTTTTACACTATGTATAGTTGGGCTTGTCGCCTACTCAATGTTAAAAAATTCAATCCTCAAGCAACATTAATTACCGCAGGCTTATTGTTGCTGGCTTACGCATCCATATCAGGTATTGCGCCTGTACTTGCCGATGGGAAGACGCAGGGCGCACTATTTTTTGACCTCTGGCAGCGTTTTACCGAAATCACCAATACCCGTTTAGGCAGTGTCGGTTTAACACTTGTCTCTATTGCCGGTGTTTCGACCTATTTAAATCACATTGGTGCATCTCAGGCGTTAGTGAAAGCCACATCTCGCCCAGTTATGGCGGTAAAAAATCCTTATGTCCTGTTGATACTCGTTTTAATATTTGTATCACTAATGTACGTGTTTATTACTGGTGCAACATCGTTATCATTACTCTTAATGGGCACACTTTACCCAGTATTACGTAATGCGGGTATTAGTGCGAAAACAGCCGTTGCAACGATTGTAATCCCAACAGCATGGGAATATGGCCCAGGGCAGATTAATGCGGTTATTGGTGCCAATGCGATCAATGTTGAAATTATGGATTTTGTGGTAAATCATCAAACCATATTTCAAGCAATGTTACTTATTTTAATTCCTTTGGTTAACATTGTATGGCAACATCATTGTGACCGTATTGATGGCTATAACCCATCAGAAGATAGAGGTAAGTATTTAGAAACGCTAGAAAAGCAACATGACGATAATGATACTGTCCCTAAGTTTTACGCATTGCTTCCCATCTTGCCTTTTATCTTTTTATTTGGATTTTCAAGCATGGTAATGAAGTCTA
Source organism: Photobacterium carnosum (assembly GCF_002849605.1). Lineage (GTDB taxonomy): Bacteria > Pseudomonadota > Gammaproteobacteria > Enterobacterales > Vibrionaceae > Photobacterium > Photobacterium carnosum. Next base: position 1,246 of record NZ_NPIB01000057.1, on the reverse strand, counting down.
TTACGATGACAATTCCAATTGCGATGATGTCGACAATCAGTATCTGTATCATAATAGAAGCAATAAGATTTCGTTCAATTCAGCGTGCCTTTGATAATTTTGAAGCATGGCTAAAAGGTACCGGAATGATATTTGCGAGCGTATTAACATTAATGATCGCTGCTGAATATTTCTCTGCGGGTTTAACCAATATCGGCGCTATCAACACCTTAATCGATACCGCAAAATCATTTGATCTTGGTCCAAGTGGCATTGTAATTGTCTTTTCTGGCTTTATTTTATTAACCGCATTTATTACAGGTTCAGGCAATGCGCCTGTAATGGCTTTTATTCCTATCGTTCCTCAAATTGCAACTAACTTTGATGTTAATCCTCTACTTCCATTACTGCCTATTTTATTTGCAGCTGGCATCGGTAGAACAATGTCACCCGTTGCTGGGGTTATTATTACCGTTTCAGGCATGGCAGGTTTAACACCTATTGATGTCATCAAACGTACCAGTGTCCCAATGTTAAGCAGTATGGTTGTCGTCTTAATTATGGCGGTTATTCAATACTCTTAATTCACCATGACCGCCAATACTCACGCTACAACATTAGAGTATTGGCGGTTTGCTTCACAGACACTTATCGCGTCAAGCAGGTGTAATTTAAATTGGTTTCTTTAATTGGTTGATTATAAGTGGTTTCTTAATCATTCCAATGCGGGTTCGGAGGTAAGGTAAACTGGTTTTGCTGGGGTATACTCAAAGTTTAACAGCATTATACAAAGCACTAACAGAATGTCATTCTGTATATTGCATTTCAGTATGGAATTATGTAACCTTGATTGTGGTCTTAAAATCGTTTTTAGGGGCGATTTGACTGGTATTTGGGTTACATCAGGCTGATAAGTGATTTATGGAAGATAGATTGACAAAATAGCCAGATTTAAAATAAATCTATTTTTAGGTGTTTGGGCTGGGTTTAGATTTATTTTAAATCTAAATTTTTATCTGTCATTCCCTACAGTGAATACTCACAAGGGCGATAGGGAATCTACTATCAGCGCGTTGTAGAATTACTATTTCATTGATATTAGAGTTTTGTATTGCTGTTTGATGCAGATCTTTTGCGCTGTGAAGTGGTCAAGTAAAACTGTACACCTTTATAGGTGTTTAAATTAAGCGGCTGCTTCCATCACCACTGGCGGTAAATAGTTGTTATAACTATGGCCCCGCTTAGTGTTGTAATGCTGCAATATATA
>NZ_NPIB01000056.1 GCF_002849605.1 Photobacterium carnosum | reverse complement strand
AATTTACTGTTCCACTTCCTGTATCAGAAGTTAAGGCGATAGCTAAATCGATTGCGAATTGGACATACCGACACTTTACACCTGAAAAATTCCGTGAATCTCAGGCTATCAAGGGACGTAAAGGTGGATTGATTGGTGGTAAACGCGGTTCTATTGAGGATAAGGCTAAGGCTGGTGCCTTAGGTGGTATTAAAGGTGGTAGGGTTTCTAAAGGAGGTGGTAGACCTGATAAAAAAGAACTGTTACCTAAAGTTATGGAGTTAAAAGCATTGGGTTATAACAACAGATCTATTGCCGATGATTTAGGTTTAAGTGCTGGCACTATCAGTAATTGGATTCGTAACATTTAAAATACGTGATCAAAAACAAAGCAAAGCCTTATCAGATAACAGCCCGTTTTAGGGCTGTTTTGCTTTATAGGGAATTTAAAAAGAAACCTTATTGTTTGTGTGCGGAGCACAAACTGATCGCGTACTTTCATTTCCAATAAGGCGATTGTGTGTAAAGTTGGGGCAGCTTGTCTGTCCTACTTTTCCACAGTTAGCCTTCTCCTCGTTGTGGTAAGTTTAATAATGACCTATCTCTTTCTGATTTGATGTTTTTGTCCAACATTTTATCTAATCGTTCTTGGGATAATTCTCCTGATTTCACCATTGCTAATAATGTACCACCAATAACTATTTTTTTACGTGTTTCTAATTTTCTCTCTTTGCTTTTCTCTTTTTGTTGTTCAGCATTAATTCTCGCTTGTAGTTGTGCTTGTTGTTGCTTCATTTTCTCAAGTTTACTGCTCATAACCCCTTCCTGATTAAATTGTATCGTTGCGTATAGAATATCATAATACTTAAATGTTTCGTGTATGCTGAGAGATTAGGAAGGGCGCACTTATACGTTGTACCAACGTGTGCGAAATTTCTTCGAAATTTTAAGAGCTAGAGATTATCGCAATGGCAATTTATCACTGTAGTATTTCAGTAGGTTCTCGAAGTAATGGTTCATCTTCTGTTGGTTCTTGCGCTTATCGTGAAGGTTCAAAAAAAGAAGATCTTAAAACAGGTATTATTCATGACTACTCAAGGAAAATAGATGTCATTGAAAGTTGTGTTATCTGTCCTGATCATGCTCCTAGTTTTTGTCGAGATTCATCTCAACTTTGGAATGAAGTTGAAAGGACAGAAAAGCGAAAGGATGCACAATTATTTAGGGAAGTTACAGTGGCACTTCCAAAGGAACAAACCCAAGATCAGAATCGAGAATTAGTCCTTAATTATTGCCATGAAAATTTTGTCTCTAAAGGTATGATTGCGAGTATTTCATTTCATGAATCTAAGACGGAAAACCCTCATGCTCATATCATGTTGACGATGCGAGAGTTAACAAGCGATGGATTTGGTCAAAAAAATAGAGAATGGAATAGTAAATCAAATTTACGTGAATGGCGTGAAAATTGGGCAATATCTGTTAATCGAAATCTTGATAAAAATAATATAAATCAGAAGGTTGACCATCGTTCTTTGCTTGATCAAGGTGTTCTGCGTACCCCTCAAATTCATGTCGGTTATGCTGCGCTTGAAATGGAAAAGAGAGGTGAAATATCGGAACGAGGACAGAAAAACAGAGAGATCATTCAAGGTAATGACGTTAAATCTGAAACAATTGAACAAGGTATTCAGTCGATTAGGCATTCTTTTAATAACTATAAACGTGAACAAGCCGAGATTGCCGTTCAAGAAAAGGCATTAATGGAAGTACAAAAAAATCAAGAAAAAGAGAATAGGCAAGATGTAGATAGAGGTTTTTCGTTATGAATCAAGAACAAAAAATATATGCATTAATGGCTTGTGCTGAAGATCATCAGAAAATAATTGATGAATCTATTCAAGAATTTAAAACCGCGAATCAGCAAGAGTTGGCTCAATTATCCGCGAAACAAAAACAACTTCACGATGAACATCGTATTGTTATGAAGGATTTGCGTCGTTTGGCAGAAAAAGCCAGTGAGAATAATTTTCAACGATTAGGTTGGATGTGGTTTATTCAGACGTTATTAGCTTCACTCTTAGTTGTATCGCTTTCTGTTGGTGGGGTTATTTGGTTTGTTAACCATAAGTCTGATGAAATCATAAAGATGAATTACACCGTAGAGAAGTTAAGCAAGAAAGGCGGTGAAGCCGAGATACACTCTTGCAGACGAGATAACGGTAAGGTTTATCCTTGTGTCCGAGTGATGACGAAATGGGGAGGTTATGGCAATAATCGTGATCTCTATATTATCGATCCTAAATAACTGACGCGCTGCGCTTGTCGATACATGGTGCTTGGATAATTTCGTACCTCAATTAACCAGGCCCATGTATTCGAATTCAAAAAACATCATTTCCCCGTCAATTCTTAATAAATACCGGTCAAACTTAGATTTTTGGATTGGGTAACATTGATAACAAAATAACAACGTCACTTTTTGACTGATTTAATCGGATTAAACCGCCTTAAATACTCGTTATCCTATCCGTTCTGAATGAACAGTGATCACGTAGTGCGCGTTAGATGCCATATGTTAAATACAGCCGTTTTTAGCTAAAAGTAATACTACGAGCCGAGTGATGTCTGTTTATGGCTTTAAAATCGTTTTTAGGGGCTATTTAACGGATATTTGGGTCATGTCAGAC
>NZ_NPIB01000055.1 GCF_002849605.1 Photobacterium carnosum | reverse complement strand
CTTGAGTCTGGGATTTCCGAATGGGGAAACCCACTTGCATAAGCAAGTATCATTAACTGAATACATAGGTTAATGAGGCAAACCGGGGGAACTGAAACATCTAAGTACCCCGAGGAAGAGAAATCAACCGAGATTCCGGTAGTAGCGGCGAGCGAAACCGGATTAGCCCTTAAGCTAGTTCTGCGTTAGGTGAATGTACTGGAAAGTACAGCGATACAGGGTGATAGCCCCGTAACCAAAAATGCAGTCTTAGTGAAATCGAGTAGGACGGGACACGTGATATCCTGTTTGAACATGGGGGGACCATCCTCCAAGGCTAAATACTCCTGACTGACCGATAGTGAACCAGTACCGTGAGGGAAAGGCGAAAAGAACCCCTGTGAGGGGAGTGAAATAGAACCTGAAACCGTGTACGTACAAGCAGTAGGAGCCCACTTGTTGGGTGACTGCGTACCTTTTGTATAATGGGTCAGCGACTTAATTTTAGTAGCAAGGTTAACCGTTTAGGGGAGCCGTAGGGAAACCGAGTCTTAACTGGGCGAATTAGTTGCTAGGATTAGACCCGAAACCGAGTGATCTAGCCATGGGCAGGTTGAAGGTGAGGTAACACTTACTGGAGGACCGAACCGACTAATGTTGAAAAATTAGCGGATGACTTGTGGCTAGGGGTGAAAGGCCAATCAAACTCGGAGATAGCTGGTTCTCCCCGAAAGCTATTTAGGTAGCGCCTCGGACGAATACTACTGGGGGTAGAGCACTGTTAAGGCTAGGGGGTCATCCCGACTTACCAACCCTTTGCAAACTCCGAATACCAGTAAGTAATATCCGGGAGACACACGGCGGGTGCTAACGTCCGTCGTGAAGAGGGAAACAACCCAGACCGCCAGCTAAGGTCCCAAAGTTATAGCTAAGTGGGAAACGATGTGGGAAGGCTCAGACAGCCAGGATGTTGGCTTAGAAGCAGCCATCATTTAAAGAAAGCGTAATAGCTCACTGGTCGAGTCGGCCTGCGCGGAAGATTTAACGGGGCTAAGCTATACACCGAAGCTGCGGCAATGTGAACTTGTTCACATTGGGTAGGGGAGCGTTCTGTAAGCCGTTGAAGGTGCATTGTAAAGTGTGCTGGAGGTATCAGAAGTGCGAATGCTGACATGAGTAACGATAAAGGGAGTGAAAAACTCCCTCGCCGGAAGATCAAGGGTTCCTGTCCAACGTTAATCGGGGCAGGGTAAGTCGACCCCTAAGGCGAGGCCGAAAGGCGTAGTCGATGGGAAACGGGTTAATATTCCCGTACTTCTTATAATTGCGATGGAGGGACGGAGAAGGCTAGGTGAGCCTGGCGACGGTTGTCCAGGTCCAAGTATGTAGGCTGATGGTTTAGGCAAATCCGGACCATCTTAAGGCTGAGATACGATGTCGAGCTACTACGGTAGTGAAGTCATTGATGCCATGCTTCCGGGAAAAGCTTCTAAGCTTCAGATTATAAGAAATCGTACCCCAAACCGACACAGGTGATCAGGTAGAGAATACCAAGGCGCTTGAGAGAACTCGGGTGAAGGAACTAGGCAAAATGGTACCGTAACTTCGGGAGAAGGTACGCTCCTAGCGGTGATGAGACTTGCTCTCTAAGCTGCCGGGAGTCGCAGATACCAGGTGGCTGCAACTGTTTATTAAAAACACAGCACTGTGCAAAATCGAAAGATGACGTATACGGTGTGACGCCTGCCCGGTGCCGGAAGGTTAATTGATGGGGTTAGACTTCGGTCGAAGCTCTTGATCGAAGCCCCGGTAAACGGCGGCCGTAACTATAACGGTCCTAAGGTAGCGAAATTCCTTGTCGGGTAAGTTCCGACCTGCACGAATGGCGTAATGATGGCCACGCTGTCTCCACCCGAGACTCAGTGAAATTGAAATCGCAGTGAAGATGCTGTGTACCCGCGGCTAGACGGAAAGACCCCGTGAACCTTTACTATAGCTTGGCACTGAACATTGACCCTACATGTGTAGGATAGGTGGGAGACGTTGAAGCAACCGCGCCAGTGGTTGTGGAGTCAATCTTGAAATACCACCCTTGTATGCTTGATGTTCTAACGTTGGCCCCTTATCGGGGTTACGGACAGTGCCTGGTGGGTAGTTTGACTGGGGCGGTCTCCTCCCAAAGAGTAACGGAGGAGCACGAAGGTGGGCTAATCACGGTCGGACATCGTGAGGTTAGTGCAATGGCATAAGCCCGCTTGACTGCGAGAATGACAATTCGAGCAGGTGCGAAAGCAGGTCATAGTGATCCGGTGGTTCTGAATGGAAGGGCCATCGCTCAACGGATAAAAGGTACTCCGGGGATAACAGGCTGATACCGCCCAAGAGTTCATATCGACGGCGGTGTTTGGCACCTCGATGTCGGCTCATCACATCCTGGGGCTGAAGTCGGTCCCAAGGGTATGGCTGTTCGCCATTTAAAGTGGTACGCGAGCTGGGTTTAGAACGTCGTGAGACAGTTCGGTCCCTATCTGCCGTGGGCGTTGGATGATTGAGAGGGGCTGCTCCTAGTACGAGAGGACCGGAGTGGACGAACCGCTGGTGTTCGGGTTGTATCGCCAGATGCATTGCCCGGTAGCTAAGTTCGGAATCGATAACCGCTGAAAGCATCTAAGCGGGAAGCGAGCCTCAAGATGAGTCATCCCTAGACCTTTAAGGTCTCTAAAGGGTTGTTGAAGACTACAACGTTGATAGGTCAGGTGTGTAAGTGCTGCGAGGCATTGAGCTAACTGATACTAATTGCCCGTGAGGCTTAACCATACAACACCCAAGGGGTTTTTCTTCTCTAAAGAGAAGAGACGGACTCT
>NZ_NPIB01000054.1 GCF_002849605.1 Photobacterium carnosum | reverse complement strand
AATCTATTTATGCGCACTAAAAACCGTGAATAATCATTTAGTGTTAAACTTAATTATCTCAAGTATTAAATTAGCGCCATATTTATCACATAAGTTATTTATAAATTCAGGCTCGACACTTTTTATATAGGATAAATATCCTGATAAATATATTCTTTCATCTGTAGATAAAATTTCCCATTTATATATTTTACTTTTTATTTCTCTTTTTTTACGTCTTCCCAATGATATATTTCCATCATTTGTTATAACTAATCCAGTTATAGCCATCTTTCTTTTTTTAGATGTATGATGTGTTTTTTCTAAATTAAGCTTAAGCTTACTAGGTAAATTATTTTTTGAAATAATGTTATTTATATCATTTTGTAGAGAATACAACACACCTTTAATCTTGGTTGAAAAAAACATATCATCAGCATATCTTGTATATTTAACACTTTTTGATAAAGCTAATTGAGACAGTTTTACGTCAAGATCATAGCATATTGCATTAGATAAACTTGGAGAAGAAACAGAACCAATTGTTAATCTATCTTTATAACAAACTAATTTTGAAAAAAGCGCACTATCACTACTTGACCAATCTTTATTATAAATCCCCATTTTAGTTTCACAAAATTCATAAATATCTTTATAAGAGATTGACTCAAAAAAATTCCTAAAATCTAACCTTAACAAATATTTTGCATTTCTATGTTGAATTGCATGAGTGTGTATATTTCTATTTTTTATATATGCATAACAGCAATCATGTATTGGTAGTGAAGATATTACATTATCTAGCAATATTTTCTGAATATATTTAAGTTCTTTTGATGGATGATAGATAGTTCTCATACCACCTGTTCTTTTTGGTATCTGAAATTTAAAATAATTAACTTGTTGTTTATTAGAGAAATCTAAGATGAAATCCTCATCTATTAATGATTTTTTACTTATTAGTTTAATTAACATTTTCAGATATCTCCTTGATTTTATCTTTAAACTCATCGATATAAATCAAACTAGATAAACATCTAGATCTTATTTTTTGAGATATTTCTAACAATGATTTTGTCGCTTCGTTACTATATAGTTTTTTGTAATTCAAACATGTATAATAATTACTATCTTTAATTAAGCTATTTTTAACAATTCCAAGAGCAACACACAATGTAATGATAAATTTAATTTCTTCTTTTTCTGAATTGGTTATTATACTGAAAGCTTCATGACAAATATCAAGAATACTATCTTCATCAACAGGGCCTATACTTGTAATAATAATAATCACAGAAAATAGTAATTCTTTACTAGTAAATTTATATTTCCCATATGTTGATGAATTATTTCTTGATTTATATGTTTTACTTCTTTTCTTGTCGATTCTACCTAGAACTTCAGGCATAGATGTGAGAATAGTATTAAAATCAGCATATATTGCTGGTTTATAGACAGAATCATCATTTACCCACTTTATGGGGCCAGTATTAATAAATGATTCATCATGTTGATATTTTTTATCAAGAATTGGTAATAGTTTTCTTCTTAATTTAGGACTAATAGAAAAAGCCCCTAGTTCTGCAACTGTACCAAATGATTCAACAAGAATAATAACTACATCTGAAAAGTCAGCTAACCATTCCTCTAATTTCAGAGCATTAACATTCTTTTTTGTATTCATTATAGTTTCCCATGCATATTCAGCTCTGAATGTCATAACAGTATCAGCATGGTTTATTATGTAATTTTCTATTTTTTCTCTATTTTTACAATAACGAGGATCGCCACCACAGATAAATGCAATTTTTGGTAATGTTATTTTTCGAAATATATTTGAGCGAGCATTTTTTGCTTCTAATGAATCATTAGTAATTGCACTTGAGTTACTTAATTGTTCAATTAATTCTTTTTTTGCGATAACAAACTTGGGGTGATTAAACCACATAAATAAAGTTTCTTAAGTTATATAAAGAAAAAAGCCCTTACTCAGGAGTGAGTTTGCGAAACTTCTGTGATACTAAACAGAGACGTTCTGCGAAGGATGAGCAGCTCGTCTCTGTTTAGTATCAACAAATACCGAGCAATCTCTACGGGTTGGCTATACACCAACCACAAAGGTTCATTTTATAGAAAACAAACCTCACTAAGGGCTGGATAATATTACATATATCAAATTATATTGTCTATTGAATAAATCACGTTTAAAGCAATTAGATACACTAAATTTAATGTGACATTTAAGCTGTACAACCCGATACGCGGTAACGGCCAGATACAAAAAAGGCCGCATAAGCGACCTTTCAAGTAACGAGCTTTATGTTCAATGATGAACTTAGACGCTTGTTATATGCTGTCGAAACCAATTCTGTAGGCATCATAAGCATTCCGATGCCGTTGTGGTTGAGCTTGGCTTTCCGGTAGATCATCAACTTTACTCGGATCGAATTTTGTACCATTTGCTCGATGCTTTTGACCTAGCAAGTAGGCACAACCAGCACAAATATGACGTTGCCCTCCACCTTGATAACTTTCTACTCTTTCCATGACTGATTCTAGATCTGAATGATTACATGACATATCACCACCTCTTATCATAAATTACTAATACCCACTTTTAATATGGGGTCTTTTAAGAGAAGTTCAATAGGTAAAATTGATGACAACATCACTCGACACCTAGTATAAATTTTATCTAAAAATGCCTGTATTTAACTTAATGGATCTAATGTGATCCGATTCGCGGTAACTCCAGATACAACAAAAGCCGCCTAAGCAACCTTATGGCTTAGATTTAAAATAAATCTAAAGTTAGGCAAACCCCCTCTAAATAGATTTATTTTAAATCTGACTATTTTTAGCAATCAATCTCGCTATAAATCGCTTATCAGTCTGACATGACCCAAATATCCGTTAAATAGCCCCTAAAAACGATTTTAAAGCCATAAACAGACATCACTCGGCTCGTAGTATTACTTTTAGCTAAAAACGGCTGTATTTAACATATGGCATCTAAC
>NZ_NPIB01000053.1 GCF_002849605.1 Photobacterium carnosum | reverse complement strand
TTGGTATTTCTACGCCACCTTTTAAATTATTATTATAAATTTCTTTTGTTGTGAATTGATTTAAAAATGAACTGCATTTTTTAATTTCTTCAATAAATGAAACGGGTACTTTTTTATTTATTTGTTGGTCATTTATTAACAAATAATAACTATTATTTTCTTTATCCCACTTAAATAAAATTTTATTTTCTTGGTCAAGGATAGGGTTGATTAAATTCTTTTCTGCTATTTCATCTGTTTTTTTATCAATATACGAATTGATTTTTTTTATATTTTCAAATGGTAGGTTATTTATTTTGTTCGCAATATCCATGTTATTTTTAAATTTAAAAAATTCTCTTTTTACCACTCTTTCTGATAATTTACTTTTTTCTAACTCACCTTTTAATCTACTATTTTCTTTTTCTAAATCTATATAGTTTTTATTGGTGGTTTTTAAAATTGAATCTTCGAATTCATCACAAGCTTGATTCCAAACACTATAAGCAACTCTTTCAGCATATTTTTCTTTGGATTCTAAAAAAGTAGTGTCTGGAATAATTATTGAATCCGCGATTTCTTTTAATTCTTTTATTGGATTTTGTATCTTTGAATAGAACTCTTTAACTGTCTGATGTTGCGCTACAGACCGCTCTACACCTCGCTCCAAGCCGAAATGAGACACATGCTTATGAAAGTTAGTCTGCATATCTGAAAGGGTTTTGCGACCACCTAGAAAGTGCTTACAGTTTAAATTTTCTTTCTGTTTTTTTTCATTGAACACATAAGGGACAACATAAGCAATCAAATGAGGTGATGTTTCATCTCGATGAATAGAAGTGGTGATCACGTTCTCTTCACCATGCCTTTCAATCAACCATTCTTTCGCTGCCTCGAAATATTTATCATGAGTAATACGATTATTATCTTCAAAAAAATCAGGTGAAGCGGTGATCATATACTCAATACAATGCACCCCATCTTTTCGTACTTTTTCAGGTAAGCGATTTTGTATCGCCTCAAAAGCAGCATCTTTTGAATCATGATCATGAGAGTTTAAATGTGCCTTTGTTTCGTCTGCATTATGCGTTTCTCGGTCACGATAATTATGACTAAGTGACGCAGCTATGTTGCCGCTAGTCTTGATTTTAGTGGTTCTTAGGATGGCGTATGGCATCTGCTCTAAATCCCTTTTAATACATGGAATAATTGGCTTAATCGATAGCTTAAAGTAAAAGGGGTACTCACTACACCTTTTTTACGTCCTCGCCTTCGGCTCGATCTCAAAAAGGTGGTTCGAAGCACAAAAAAGATCGCTTTTTTGGGCTTGGAATTTTCGTACCTCAAATACCAGGCCCAAAGTTTTTTGCCCAATTACGGATCGAGATCGCTTCATTCAAAAGCAATGCTTTTTTAGGGCGCGGGTAAGTTTATTTTTCGCGGTGATTTCGTCCCACGCGAACTACTTTTTTTCACATCCTTTGATACTGGCAAGTGCGCTTAGTATCCCTGCGGGATAGAGCCAACTTTCAGATTTAAAATAAATCTGAAAGTTAAGTAAATTTGGTGAAATAGATTTATTTTAAATCTATCAAAAACATCACCCCTTTTTTGTTACTAAGATAAACTCAGCCAAAAACAAACAGCATAAATCAATTTTAAGCCGTCAAAATCAAACGTAGAGAGCTTCTCCGCCAAAAAGCCATAGCTCGGTAACACTAAAGGCGTTTTGAGTGCTTAGAGAGCCGCACAGAAAGAAAAAACAAAAATAAAATTTATTGTTGAGCGCGGAGCGCAAACTTAACGCGCCAATACCGGTTTGTTGACGATTGTGGTCAATGTGTTTGATAACGCGCTCCATCGTTATCAAAACTTGTCCACATGAGACTTTTCACTGAAATTTTTCTCATCCTAAATCTGACATCTTCAGCCCCCCCCCTTTTTTGAGATAGATTCAGAAGAGAAGGGGATTTAGGGTGCTTTTCTTTATTTATCAAACACATGACGAAAAACGAACTCACCATATGGTGAGTTGAACTCACTATATGGTGAGTTCGTAATCACTATATCGTTAGGTCAAATCACTATATCGTTAGGTCAAATCACTTTTTTAATGAGTTTGGTTATTCTGTTTTTTGATCGAACTCACTTTTTTAGTGAGTTTATGTGTTACTATTGAACTCACTAAAAAAGTGAGTTACTGTTCTGCTTTATCATTTGGAGTTGGGTTGTTATGGCGAGTAAATTTGTTGACAAGGAAACTGGCGAAATATCAGTAGAACCTGATTTTGTTAAAGTTTACATAAGGGATCTATGTAATGTGAAAGGTGTAACTGGTCTACAAATGAAAATATTTCATTTTATGATGCAAAGTATGAATAGCTACAATGAAGTTACTTACGGTAAATCAGCAAAAGAAAGATTTTGTTCTGAACATAATACTACTGTAAGTACCTTTGATAATAATATTAGAGCTTTAATTAATAAGCAGTTAATTGAACGTATTAGTCGCGGAGAGTTTAGGATTAATAAGAAGTATGCTGTAAAAGTTGATTGGGAAAGAGTGCAATCAATAACATGGAAAACTGTTTATACCAAAGATGGTAAAAACGAAAATATAACAATTGAAGAAAATAATGACTTGTAAGGTTTGATATGAGAAATGAAGAAAAGTTAAATCTAGAGTTAGAGAATATTCTTTTTTCCGAAAAGAAAAAAGAGCTAACAAATTGGGAATATAATTATTGCCTTAGTATAAATAAGATATTTAGACAGAAAGATTCATTAACAGTGAAACAAAAAAAATGCCTATTTGAAATAATAAAACGATTAAAATAAAGTAAGTCACTTACCACGGTTAAAGTAAAAAAGCAAATTGGTATCCATACCATTGATATTAATCATTAAATTGGAGCTTGCCGCATCACGACAACCCCAATAAAAAGCTATATTGAAAAGCTATGGCTATTATCTATTTCTCGACATAATGCCTTTGATTTTACACCATTACCATCAACAACTAATTTTGTTGGTATTTCTACGCCACCTTTTAAATTATTATTATAAATTTCTTTTGTTGTGAATTGATTTAAAAATGAACTGCATTTTTTAATTTCTTCAATAAATGAAACGGGTACTTTTTTATTTATTTGTTG
>NZ_NPIB01000052.1 GCF_002849605.1 Photobacterium carnosum | reverse complement strand
TCATCCCAATACTTCGCAATTGAATCTTTAGATACAACATCACCAATAGCTTTCCGCAATTCACTTTTTGGGTAACGTGCTTTAATAATTTCTATTTTTTCTTCAACAGATAATATTTTTATCGCATCAAATAATATTTTTTTCGTTTTAATTGAACGCTGCATATTAGATGATATTTTTTTAACCTTTGGATTATGTCTTAGTACCTTTACAGATTTTTTAATTGGTACAGACTTAATCGTACAGTCTCGATTAATATTTTCTTTTTCAATTTTCATTTGAATTGGTACGGACTTAACCGTACGTTCTCGAATAACATTTTCTTTTTCAAGTCTCATTTTAATTGCTCGCTTAACCCAAGCAGCAAAAGGAACATCTCCTCTAACAGCATCAACAAGTGCAAGTAAGTCTTTATCCATACGCATATCTTTACGCACCGACGTTGCAGTTTCATTTGCTCGTTTATTATTTTTCACTGTACGGACTCCAAACAAATATAAAAATGACAAGTGCGGACAATGTAGCACAAAAAATGATCGCTTTCATAAAGAAACATCACATTTTGATAGATTTATTTTAAATCTACCTCACATACAAAAATACCGCCTCAAATTGGGCGGTATTTAACAGTTAATCTATTTATGAGTACTAACACAAAGATAGGAAAATTAAACAGTAAAAAACGTTCTGTTAGTTTTACTCTTACTTTATTGGTCGAGAGGTTGTGTCTGTATTTGAGATATAACTCTAGTACGTTATCTTTGGATTTGTTAAAGTACTTGTATTTTAAATAAGTACTTGTTTATTAACAATAAAATTCAATTTTGCAACATTAAGGTATATAAATATGAGAATTAATACAAAATTATTAGAACTTCCAAATTTGGTTCAGCAACAAATTGAAGAGGATTTTACAACTGAAAATTATCTTTCTTCTCGTCATTGTTCGCTGGTTCATTTTATGAATGATCATTATTTACGTCCTGATTCTTATCGTTCGATTGATGATCCTAGTTATCGTTCGCCTACACTTCCTGAAATCACAGAAGTTATTGAACATTTAGCGTCTATTCATTCGTTAACAATCGTAGCAAAACAGCTCGGCATTATTGGTGTCAATCAAACGAGAACATTAAGGCGGTGGCAAAAGGGAATCAATATTATGCCTTATTCAGCTTGGCGTTTATTGCTTATATTAGATGGCCGTGTAGTTGAAGTTAATCGCATAATTGAAGAAGATGGTTCTAAGCCTTGGACTTATAATTATGAAGATTCAAAAAATAAGGCATAAGGTGAATATTGCCTTACTTTTACTAATTTAAAACAAGACTAGTTAACAGTATCCATCTAATGTGATCCGATACGCTGTAACGCCCAGATACAACAAAGGTCGCCATTAGCGACCTTAAATCTACCTCACATACAAAAATACCGCCTCAACTTGGACGGTATTTAACAGTTAATCTATTTATGCGTATTAATTTTCAAGGATGAATAATAAAATCATTCACAATTCAGTGATTGGGATTAACAGTCATTAAACCGTTCCCTTTACTGTTGGAAAAGTAAACAGAACACGCAGCTATTATGTCGTTAAACACTATAACTATCAAAACTCGCCTATTTAAAATATCTTTTTTGCCACTAACATAATACAACCTGTTGCTGATGATCCAATTTCAATAATATAATCAATACTTTTAACCATAGAAGATTATCAAATTGAACCAAGAATCACTGTTAGAATTTCATTTTGAGTACAATCAAGATCGAAGAAACCCAAGCGAAGTATTTCATGCATTAGGTTATTTCATAGAAGCTTATACTTATTGTGGGCGCATTCTTGCTGATGCTATAGATGAAGAACTCGACTTTGATATTAAGTTGGAACAAATTAGTGACGGTTCAATTAGGGCTTTTTTCAAGAAATGCTTTATCGACCTAATTTCCCCAGATCAATTCCTTAATGACCTCCAAGGTGAAATCAGCACAAAAGAACAAATTGAGCATATAGCTGCTCGTGAAACAGACAGACTAAAAACAAAATTAAGCCAAGATGAAAACAATCAAAGTAAAGCAATATCCCCACAAATTAATAGTATTGATGTTGCGCTTTTATTGGAAAAGCTAAGCGCTGCAACAGAAAACTTACAGCATAATGAAAAAATAAGCATTGGTAATGGTGATCCAAATTTGCCACCAACTAACGTTATAACATTTGACCCAAAATTCCGATACAAAGGTAAAACAAATGAAATGTTTAACAAAAACTTCATTCGCACTCATGATGGAGAAGAGGTTATAGATGTTCTGAAATCATACTTTCGTGGGGATAATATGTGGCAATTTGAAAATCAGAACACAAAATTTCAATATAATGCTGTTATTGAAGATAAAAAATGGTTGAATGAATTTCATAACGGCACAAAACTAGCGCAACCAACAACTAGCTTACGAGTTCATTCATGTTATGAAGTTTGGAAAATTAATGGTCAACACAAGGCTAAAAACGCAAAAATAATCAAGGTGATAGATACTATTGAGCATAAAGAAAAACAGCATGATCTCATCTGATGAGATTAAAATTGTTTCAATCCCGTATCTCTTTATTGCAATTCCATTCATTGTCATGATTGCAATAAGAATACTAACTGATGACTGGTATAATGTTCTTGTTACCAGTGATTGGTCTATAGCCAGCGCCATGATTTACTCAACTTGTATGTTTAATATATTGAACAGCACAAGAGGATTAAACGTTAATGGAGTAACTTTAAACTGGTTTATAGTTAAGTCATTAGTAGGTATATCTCTAAATATAGCAATTTACTGTGTAATTATAATGAAACCAAACATAGTAGCAGGAATTGCTCAAGTTATTCTATTTGCACTCGCTAGCAGAACTCATTTCAAATATGGATTAGCAGCATATAGACTAGACAAGAAAGAAAAGCAACAATAACGAAACATAACAATCTCAAAGGTATAGGTGGTTTTCTGTGCCTTCAAACCCACTAAAATATTAACATCTACCAGTTTTCATTAATCCATCTCGCAATAAATCACTTATCAGTCTGATGCGACCCAAATATCCGTCAAATCGCCCCGAGAAACGATTTTAAGACCACAAATACCTATCACTCGATACCTAGTATTACTTTTCGCTAAAGCCGGCTGTATTTAACAGTATGCATCT
>NZ_NPIB01000051.1 GCF_002849605.1 Photobacterium carnosum | reverse complement strand
AAATACGGGTATAGAAAAGCCTTTCTGAAATTGGATTGAATTCTTAGGCATAACGTCACTCCTATACTTCAATATATTGAAGTATAGGAGATAATTTAACAGTGGCTGTTAAATAGTGGTAATCAGGTTAAAGATTGTTAATAAAATAATCTTTAAATCTTTTGATAATGTCCAATTTTGAATATATTGTAAGTCATACTTAATACGCATCTCCATTTTATCTAGCGTATCAGTTTCACCACGGAAACCTTTAATTTGAGCAAGGCCAGTAATACCAGGTTTAACCTTATGGCGTAACATATATTTATTAACCAAAACTCGATACTCTTCATTATGTGCTACAGCATGTGGTCGAGGGCCAACAATAGACATACTACCTTGTAACACATTAAAAAATTGGGGTAATTCATCTAATGATGTTCTACGAATAAAAGCACCAAATTTAGTTACACGAGGATCATTTTTAATCGCTTGAGTAACAACTGTGTCATTTTCCATTACGCCCATCGAACGAAATTTCCAGACTCGAATTTTTTTACCGCCTAAACCATAGCGATCTTGTTTAAACAATACTGGACCTGGAGAACTACGCTTTACGCCAATCGCGACAGCTATCAATATTGGTAAAATTAATAAAATAATGACAATGCTGATTATGATATCTTCAATACGCTTCAACATTGCTCCCATACCTTCAAATGGCGAACTAAACACACTGAATGTTTGAACATTATCAATAGTACGGATTTGACTTACCTTTAAATCATAAGTATACAAATCAGGAACGATATATGTTTCAACAATGGTATCCGATAACAATTTTAAAACTTTTTGAATACGTTTTTTTGCTACCATTGGTAAGGCAATATAAACTTCATCAATTTCATTATTTTTAACTAACTGTACTAATTTATCTATATTTCCACGAAGTTGTGCTTTTGATAAATAACCAAACCGATTAAGATCACGATCATCAAAATAAGATATTTCAAATTTTTGGTAACGAATATCTTTTCTTAATGCATGCTCAATAGCAATACCACCTTTAGTCATTCCTAATATTGCAATTCTTCTAATTTTCCCTTCACGCCTTAAGAATTCACGAATAGCATAAATAACCAAACACTTAATGATAATCATGCAACTAATCGATAATATCATCCACTGCCAAACAACAGCATAAGTTAAATTTATATTATTAATACCATTAAACTCATTCAATTGTTGACATAAAATATGCCATACAATAAATGATAAACAAAAAGTTAATAATGTTTTTAATATCGAATGATAATAATTTTTACGGACAAATTCTTTATACAATCGACAATATTCACCAATAAGTAAAAAAATGACAGAAAAAAGAAAACTAGCACCTAAGCCAATAGCCGTTTCACTGACATCATGTAAAGATATAACAAAGGTCAATAGCATATTAAGTAGTAAAAAATCACTGGCTTTTATTAATATAGCGTAACCGTCATCTGCTATTTTTATAGTTTCTGTTTTCACCGTTTAAATCACCTTCTAACACTATTCGTTTCATAATTCATACTTGCCTAAATAGTGCTCTGTAGTAGATATATAGACTTATGTAGTAATTATACTGTAAAAACTTCAAATACAGTCAATTATTTGACACGATCACTATAATAAAACATTCTAATATTGGATTAAATAGCAAAAAATTGACAGAGAAATAACACAAAAAAATAACTAACTTTTTTATTAAAAGCTAAAAAATCATTAATGTAAGGCGATGATGGTTTGTATAAACATGGACACACATTTTTCAATGAGTAAAAACATTATCTATTTTATTTTTACTCATTAAAAATTTATAACTAAAGAACACTTGATGACTTACGAGAATAATTTTTCATTAATAATGAACCAATAATCGCCATACATATTCCTGCAAGTAAAACAACAAAATTTTTATGTTGGTCGACCGCTAATATATTTTCTGCATATGTATTATGATACAAATCAGAGCCAGCAAGATTAAGAAATGCTCCCATTTCAGTAAATATATGCTCTTGACCAATCATGCCACTTAATGACATAACACTCCATAGCAGAGAAATAACGCCTAAAGAGACAGAAATAAAACCCCAACTTTGTTTAACATCCATATTCAAACCTATGCATTAACGCTTTTATGCTGCTAATAATGAAATTTTGATGAGAATATTACAAATAACAAATAAAAACAATTCACAAGGTAAAGGTTATTAATATTTCACTGACTTTTATTTATTATTTTTGTGACCTCTATTCAATTTATCTTCAATAAACAAAAAAGCGATACCGAAGTATCGCTAAATAATATCATTTAAAAATAGTTATTTGTTTTTAGGACGAAAGGGTTTAATAACATCTTCATTACATGTTAAAAATGGGCCATTCATTAAATCAATACAATATGGAATAGCAGGAAAAACGGCATCTAAACATTCACGAATAGATTTTGGCTTACCCGGTAAATTCACAATTAAGCTATCACCGCGTAATCCAGCCGTCTGACGAGATAAAATGGCTGTTGGTACAAATTTTAATGACTCTGTGCGCATTAATTCACCAAAACCAGGCATCATACGATCACAAACTGCTTCTGTTGCTTCAGGTGTAACATCACGCTTAGCCGGACCCGTTCCACCCGTTGTCACAACCAAACTACATTGCTGTATATCTGTCATCTCAATTAATGTTGCTTCAATCACATCCTGCTCATCAGGAATGACTTTATAGACAGGCTCCCACTCAGAGGTAAGATAATCATTTAATGTATCAATAATTGCTTGGCCTGAAATATCATCATAAATACCAGCACTTGCACGATCACTAACGGTTACAATACCAATTTTTGCTTTACTCATGTGTTGCCTCATTTACTTAAAATCAATCTTACATTGAATAATAACATTTACGTCTCTATCCATTGCTACCCAGTGTATGAAAATCAACAAGCAGGTGAAAGCTTAAATACAGTTAATCATCAAAACCATCGTCTTACTCGATGACAATATCGAGCATACTCTTCACCAAACAACTGCAACAATATATTTTCTTCTGGCTTTATCTGATAGTGATTAACCACTAACATAAATATAACGATACCCAGTATTGTTGATAATTCCCCATAAATAAATATTGCGGCAATTAACACGAGTAGCAAACTGACATACATTGGATTACGACTATATTGATATATTCCACGAGTAACTAATCGGGCTGTTTGTTGTGGTAGAAAAGGGCTAATCGTTGTATCTGATTTAACTAAGGCTAATACCGCTAAAAAACCAACAACTATCGCAATTATAATGAGTAGTATAGCGATAAGCCATGATGGCTTAAATTGCCACAAAGGGAGTAAGTAAGTGCATACATACATAATGAATAATGCAATCAGCGTTAAAACTGGTGGTGGTATTTTTAAGTGCACAGTTATCATCCTTAGTTACTGATATATTTATTTTTCCACTTTAACTCAACTTATCACTGATGCTATCAAATAATAAGGTTGCTTCAACAGTAGTCACCTTATAGCATGAGTCTTTTGGTTAAGAGTCATATCGGTCATGCAACAACTCAAATATATTCAAGGTTATCCTGCTCATCTAGTGGATCAAGTTCAGCAATTAATAGATAAAGACCAACTCAAAACATTGCTTCTTAGCCGTTACCCTACACCACATACCATTAAAACAGAAAAAGCCCTTTATGATTATGTTATTGAATTAAAAAATCAGTATTTAAAAAAATCAGCCCCGATCAGTAAAGTCGGTTACGACAATAAAATTAATGTTATAAATCACGCATTGGGCCTACATACTTTTGTTTCACGTGTACACGGCAATAAACTTAAAGCAAAACATGAAATCAGAATCGCTGCCGTATTTAAAGATGCACCATTGCCCTTTTTACGCATGATTGTTGTTCACGAACTGGCTACCCTTACAGACTAGTGTCGAAAAAATACTCACACACTATTGCAATTCTGGAAAAATAATACACAGTTATATAAACGGTGTTCATTTAGATAGGGTGCATAATGGCTAAATTGATAGTGTCTCAGAATGTATTCACCGATAGCTCTCTAACGTTTGATTCATCATCTCATCCTTTTTTTACACCGAATGGAAAAAATTTAGGTTGTTTACCTACTCTTTATGGACAAGATGTTGTGGCTTAATGAACTTGTACACCTAAATAGGATAAAATACTCTTAATATCAAAATGGTGTACATAATGAAAAAAGCTCGAACAACTTATTCAGTCGCATTCAAACACGATGCTGCTAATTTAG
>NZ_NPIB01000050.1 GCF_002849605.1 Photobacterium carnosum | reverse complement strand
CGCAAAACTCGATCCGTTTCTTGTTCGTTAAATCCCACGTTATTACGTTTAGTAGGCTGCAATAACATTGAAGGATTATTTGGTTGTCTTTGTCGCTCTCTGTCATATAGATCGCGTTGGGGCATACGTGGCAAGCTGCTGGCAATGTCGGATAGTTTACGCACCGATGAACCATGTCTGTGTCGGTTAATATTTCGGAGAATATTCTCTTTCCATCTGTTCTGTTTTCGATTGCCCTGATTGTTGTTTTCGCCTTTGTTATCAATTTGTGGGTTTCCGCAAAGCTGATCATGGCTATTCCTTTTTAATAACCTATCTAAATGAATCGCCTTTGATAGATTTTTTCTATCCCTGACGATGGGGGGCTGATTGTTTCTTATAATCTCTCTATTTCTTTCACCTCGAATAGAACGTAAACCTCCTTTCTCCATTTCTTTGGCAACATAACCAACATGTATTTGGGGAACTCTTTGTATCCCTTGGTCACTTAATGACAAATGAGAAACACGCTCATTAAAATTATTTTCTTCTAATGCCTTATTACAATGAGTAGCCCATACTTCACGGGCTTCAATAAGATCATTTTTTCGACCAAGTAGCCCATGCTGTTTTCTTTTCGTATCAGACCATTCCCTTGCAACTTTATCGCCTAACAGATCACCATCAGTTGATCTTGTTGTTGTCATAATATGAGCATGGGGATTGTCTGAATCTATTTGATGAACACATACGTCAACAGCAACATTATGTCGCTCATATATCCACGTTGAATAATCGAGAACCAGCGATATCTTTTCATCATTAGAGAGTTCTTTTGGTATTGCAATTTCATACTCTCTCGCAACGGTTGCATCCTTTCTTTTCTCTGCTTTTTCTGCCTTATTCCAAAGACTAGAACGATCACCATTCCAACCAATTAAAGCAGTAAAATCGACTGCCTTTTTTCTTGTGTAGTCATGGATAATCTCGGTTCTTTCATCTTTGATTTTTTCAGCAGAACGATAAGCAGAAGATGCACAAGAAGATTGTCCTGCCGATCTACAGATTGGTTTAACACTACAATGGTAAATCGCCATGCTCTTTGCTTCTCTGCTCTTTTTTCACGAAGTGAAACGCGCGACTTGGTACAAGTCCTAAGTGCGCCCTTATTACATTACGGGATAGTGTAATAAGTCTTGCTGCAATGATAAAATACCGCTTTTAAAAATAGAGATCTTCATCATGGAAAATAAATTAACTAAATTAGAAAAAATAACAAAACAGATTGAAGCATTACAAGCAAAGGCTAATGCTGAAAAAAATCGTGAACGTGAAAAATTAAGAAAAGAAGAAACGCGAAAAAAAATATTAATAGGTGCTATGGTTCTTGATGGCATGAGTAAGAATCAAGATTACCAATCAAACATTCTCAAAAATCTTGATAAATATCTAACAGCAGAAAGAGATAGAAAGCTCTTTAATCTAACACCTACCAATAAAAATGATGATGAGGAGTAAGACATGGAAAAAACTCTAGATTTCACGCCTGATGAAATTTTAGAAATTTTACAAAAAGCTCATCAAGAAAAAGGCTCTCGTCTATCTAAAAAGGAAAAAAGCCAAGCAATAAAAGCCGCTAGAATAAAAACATTAGCGATAGAAAAAGCCTTTGATGATCGAAAAAAAGCGAGGATAGCATTGGATAAAAAGAAAATGATACAACGTGAAAAGGCTGAAAAAGGTCAAGCATTTAGTTGGTCATCAAGTGTTAATCGACCAGTTAGATAGTAAAAGATGAATATATCCTTATCCATTTTAAGTGCGGACATATCCGCACTTAAAAATACCGTCACGATGGACGGTATTTAACAGTTAATCTATTTATGCGTACTAACAAATATTACAAAATAATAAAATCGAAATCATCAGAATGGTGAGGAATGCTTTCTATCTGATAAATAAAATCATCTATGCTACAGTTTGGTGAAATTTGATACTTAGATAAGTCATACTTCCACCACTGAAGTTGCAATAATCTGTTAATAATATCTTGAGAATAACGATAACGAATTATCGTCGCAGGAACTCCTCCAACAATAGAATATGGATCTACATCCTTAGTTACGATAGATCCACAAGCAATAATAGCTCCATCCCCAATAGTTACTCCTCTTTTAAAAGTAACGCCTTCTCCAACCCAAACATCATTTCCAATATGAACACTCTTTGTTTTAGGTGAAAAATCTATTTGTTTAAATAAGTTTTTATATTTTTTGTTATACGTAACTATTGAGGTAGTGAAACGATCAAGTGGATGTTCATCACCCATTATCTGTACATTACAAGCAATAGAGCAATATCTTCCTATTGAAGATGTTTCAGATAACTCAGAATATGTATAAGAATACCCTCCAATAGAATGCAATCGACTTGAGTTCAAAATAGAACTATGAATTTCGATTTTTATAGGTTGTTCTGGCAACGTAAATCTTCGAAATAAATCTTTGTTTTTTAAAGTTATATTGTATTTTTTTGCTTTTAAATGTGTAGGTAGTTGATATAGTTTTCGTGACATAAATAATAGAAAAAGTTGATTATAATTAAAGATAATATTAAGTGTAAAACTGATGTGACCAAAATACCCGTTAAATTACCCATAGAAACGATTTTAAGACCATAAATACCTATCACTCGACACCTAGTATGACTTTTCTCTGAAAACAGCCCTATTTAACAGTATCCATCTAACGCGCACTACGCGATCATCGTTCAGCGGAAATCACTAAAAAAGCCGGTATTTTGATAGGTATTATTAGGCTTAATCTGTTTAAAAGTGACGTTGTTATTTTGTTATCAGTGTTACTAGATCCCAAAAATCCAGTTTGACCGATATTTATTACGAATTGACAGGAAAAGAATGTTTTCTGAGTTCGAATACGTGGTCCTGGTTAATCGAGGTACGAGATTATCCAAGACCACGTATCGACAAGCGTAGCGCGTCAGTAATGGAGGGTTGTCTCATGTGGAAAAGTAGGACAGGCAAGCTGCCCTAACTTTACACACAATCGCCAATTTAACATCGAGAGAGCTTTTAGTTTTCGCTCCGCTATCAACAACAAGTTTCTTTTTTGTTTTTCTTCTTAACTTAAAGTGTGTTGTAGATATGCTGATTCTGAGAGAGGTTGAGCCAAATTCCCATAGCAGCAGCTTTCCTTAGGACTCTTCAGTCATAAGAATGCTGCTACTTCGGAAGAAGAATATGCCGACACCGAGCCGAGTATATCGCTTACATTCCCTATAGGTACTAACCATGTCCTATAGCCTCAAGCCTCCCCAATGGTATAGGGTCAATCAGCAACTTGAGCCTCGCGTGTCGTCCTACAACTGAGATAACATTCTAGTGTCAGTGCTCTTTAAGTTGCTCGCTCACGAGTGCAGTGTTTTAAGTGGTGTGTTTGATTGAATGTCCACAACGAAGTGGGCTTTCCTCCTTCTCACCCGAATCACGCCAATATTACCCGAAGCATTTCCCAAAATTGTATGTTGACCCCCGCCTGCTTCCGCTTGTGTAAAACAAACCTCGGATGGCGAGAACTCTCTCGCTGACCCTAACAGATACGTCGTCGTGTGAGCAGCCTTCTCACCGCTCCCAATTTTGGTGGGTATAAAATAATATAGCGAGATGTAGTGGGAATACTTGAAGATCTAATGTGATATGGCTATCATAGTAGGACTTAACGAGGTCTGAAAATCGTTTTTAGTATTCCGAAATAGGCTACCCTGCAAGGTAGCCTTTTTTCTCATCTGGGATAAGATACTACTCTCCAAATCTTATCTTCTCAAGCATATGATTTCATTTTTCAACAAAATGATAACCATCCAACACTTTGAAAATACTGACTTTAATTATACTTTTTTCTCTGGCGCATCATGTGGTTTCATCAACAAAACCTACTTAGATAATTGATATAGCTAATAAAACCCTTTATCTTCGCCCTGCTTTTTTGGTCATATAACCGACAAAATCACATCGTAAATCCACGTATAATTTCTACTTTTTCAACTTCTTTTAATTCAGAATTCAGCGTTTTAAATCGAGGCATCTCCCCAAAAGTCTTCTTCAATGGGATTTCACCACGCTGTAAATCATCAAAATCAACTCTCAATAATATTTTATCACTGCTTTGAATAGCTTTAAGTTGAGTATTCGTAACAACATCTAATGGCATTTTACCGTTAATGGTCATGCTCAATGTTTGATTAGCTTTATTGTATTTATACTTGATATCGAAAGTACCTAACTGTTCGCTGCTCTCTCTCCGTCGCAAAACTCGATCCGTTTCTTGTTCGTTAAATCCCACGTTATTACGTTTAGTAGGCTGCAATAACATTGAAGGATTATTTGGTTGTCTTTGTCGCTCTCTGTCA
>NZ_NPIB01000005.1 GCF_002849605.1 Photobacterium carnosum | reverse complement strand
TCCGTTCTAGTTAGTTATTAATAAATTGCTTTAGTATCGAATTTATTAAATCTTTAAAATTAGTTTGCTTTCACTTCTGGCTTAGTATCACGTGCGGCGATGAAGCCGTAGAAGATATAACCAAGCAATGTCAAGATAGTACCGCCGAATACTGCGGTTGTACCACAAGCGTACACACCATAGATGCTGTAAAGAACAGCTAATGTACCTACGGTTGCACCAAGACGGTATTGCTTTTGAGATACTTTGTTCTTACGAAGAAGCACTTCAAGACCTGTCATCGATAGGATGTAAGGTACCATGTTAATAAATACGGCAAGGTTCAATAGCGCGTTAAACTGACTGATCAAGTTAGGAGAGATAGTCATTACCGCAAGAATAATCTCAGCGGTTAGCATGATTAACATACCAGCAATCGGTGCGCCTGCTTTGTTTGTTTTTGCGAAGATTTTAGGGAATAAACCTTCGTCAGCCGCAGCTTTAGAAACCTGTGCGTTAGTGAACTGCCAGCCAAGTAATGAACCAAGACATGCAATAACTGCTGCTAGTGTAACGATGTTACCAACAGTAGGGTTGAACATGTGGCTGAATACTAGACCAAACGGTGCAGTTGATGCTGCAAGTTCAGAGTTAGGAATAATACCTTGAATAACACCGGTTGACGCGATGTAAACAATTGCAGCGAAACCTGTACCAAACAATACTGCAAGAGGTACGTTACGCTCTGGGTTTTCAACCGCATCAGAGTTAGCACCAGCAGATTCAATACCTAGGAACGCCCATAAAGTCAGTGCAACACCAGAAGATACAGAGTGCATTGTAGTGTCGTGGTGTGGGTTCCATGCGCTCATGAATGTTTGTGGATCGAACCACCACCAACCGATGATAGATAGACCAGCAACAGGGATAATGATACCCCAAACAGTGAATGCTGAGATTTGACCAGTGATTTTCGCACCGCCAAAGTTAGCTACCATGGTGAAAATAAGGATAGCCACTACACCATAGAAAGTATGTATTGGTGTATTAAGCCAAGGCATAAAAGGTTTGATGTAACCTAAACAAGAAACGGCAATAGCAACACAGCTAATAACCAAACACACGTAATAAGTGTAAGAAGAGATGAAGAAAGATGATTTTCCGTGTGCTTCTTCTGCGTAAGCTGACATGCCGCCAGAGCGTTTACAAAATGCACCACATTTAGCAAATGTATAAGCAATACACATTGCGCCTAACGCAGTAACAACCCAAGACAACATTGAAATTGCACCAACTTGCGCCAAGCTTGCTGGTAGCATAATAATACCGGAACCCATCATGTTAACTGCAACAAGTACAGTTAAGCCGACAAGGCCCATTTTTTTAGTGCCAGTATCTGATGACATTATATTTACCTATTATAGGAAGGGATATAAACGCTATATACATAGTTTATTTATCGTAATGAAAATAAAGTCATGCTAACTAAATAATATAAATAAAAAGTAACAGTTAAATTATTTTTTTGACTATCTTACTTAATCAAAAAAATAAATTAATTATAATTCTTTTATTGTGATTATTTAATGGCATCACCGTTTAGCGATTTAACGCGAGCTATGATGCTGCTATTTTGATAAAAAAAAAACGGTAAAAGCGCAAAGAAACGTTGCATATTTAGAGCGTAATTTGATAAACAGTATTGTTATTCGATCGCTTAATTTAGTGGAAATTAACATTCCATTATAAAACGTGGGAATGTAAATATTAAAAATTACTTAATAACAGTGGTTTAATTTAATTAATGATTGATGTTTGTAATATGAACTAGCAGTCCACCCCCATAATTCTGAAATAGTTATGCATTAATTGTGAGATTCTATGTTTCATGGATTTGTTATTTTTTTTTAATAATAACAAACCTTAATCTAAGATGAATGTTTAGAGGGAGATTTAATGGATAAAATACGAGGTGTGGAGGTTTTTTTTATAAACTAGATACCATTTATAGGCACTAAAAAAGGAGCATAAGCTCCTTTTTATTGAAAATAATATTGTGCTTAAGCGGGTGTTACACGTGAAGTGCCATTATCACTAAGGTTAACTTGTACTCGTTCACCAGTATGGAATATCACTTGAGGATTGACTTGTTGCACAATAGAAACGGTGCGACCACTGTCCATTTTTATGGTTAAGTTAACGCCATTGTGTTTTGTCACTTGATTCCCTGCGGCATTACCTAAATAGCCACCAAGCAAAGCACCACCTATCGCAGCGATTTCAGAACCAGTTCCGCCGCCAACGCCTGAACCTAAAATACCACCAATAGCACCACCGGCTAATGTACCAATGCCATTCCCGTTACCGTTTAACGTTACAGCTTGAGTACGCATAACGGTACCGTAATAAACTTGTTGCATCTGGCGAGCGTCATTTACATTGTAGGCATTGCCATAAGGATTAGCCGCACAGCCTGCAAGACCTAAGGTAGAGGCTATTATTACAACAGCAAGAATTTTGGTTTTCATGGTATCTGCTTCACTAAAAATACGGTGTATAAAATGGTTCTTTTTAATCTGAGCCTTTTTATTTAGAAAATAAAGCAGTAAATCTGATATTACAAAAATAACGGTTGGCTAGTTTAATCGTCGGCCGTGGTTATTTAGTATGCCCACTTTTGTCAGCATGATAGATATTAAGAAAGTGATTAAAATAGGTTTGTAATTGTTGTGCTGCTTGGTGGTGTTGTAATAGATCTAATAATTCAATCCCTATTTCACAGGTACAAAGGTGTCCTGGTTGTTGATTACGGCGTAAGGCATAGCTGGATGTTTGTTGTGGCGTTATAGCAATGCGCGGCAATTGATTTAACCATGGACTTTTACGTACCATTTTTCGTGCTTCTTGCCAGGTTGCATCAAGAATAATCAATAGTATTTTGCGGTGATTAGTCTGCGGTTGTGGTAATGATATTGACGGATGTTGTTCATCACTAGGGAAGACTAACCATGCTTGATAGTTAGGATCTTGTAGTTGGTCTAATAATGCTTGTGGTGGTTCAGTGCGGTGCCATATTTCGACACGACAGCTGGGCAGTGTTCGAGTCATTAACACGCCAGTGTTGGTATCTTTGTTGCATTCACGCGGATGAGTAAGTAGCACAAAGTCGGCCGTTGATTGTAATTGTGGTTCGGTATCACAAATACAATTAAATTGAAAACCGCAACGCTGACAAGCCATAATTTCTCTCAAAGTGAACAATAAAGGTGGCAGTGTGGCATAACGCCACCTTTGAGTCACGATAGAGAATAAGAGGGGGCTTTATTGACGTTGTAAAATTAATCCTTCAACACCTAATTCATAGGTTTGCCCATCAACGGTTTCTTGCTGAGTGCTTAATTGCTCTGAGTGTGGGTCATAGCTATAAATACGTTCACTATTAAGTGGTCGTCCTTGGTGGGTAATCATAGTGACTTTTACACTTGTTGGGTTAATAGCTTGCCAATGACCAGTTTCTAATAAGTCAGGATCGCCATTGGTATAGGTGTAGGTTGTTGTTGCTGCATGATCACTGGCTAAATGAAGATGTGTCGTTAACCCCATTTCAGTATCACTCTTATAGTTACCCACCCATTGTAATTCTGCTGGATCGCTTTTAAACGCTGAAGGCATCCAGCTGGCACAGCCCGATAAGGTTGTTGCCGCTAACAACAATGCAAGTGATAAGCGTGGGTAGGTCATTATGTATTCTCTATGGTAGGCTTTATTTCAACATTGAAATTAGCACAATTAGGGGAGATCAGTGGCGTATTGGTTATTTAAAACCGAACCCGACACCTTTTCAATAGACACTTTAAAACAACAAAAAGTTTCACCTTGGGAAGGGGTTCGTAATTATCAGGCTCGAAATATGTTGCGAGATGAAATTAAATGGGGTGATCAAGTATTGATTTACCATTCGTCTTGTAAAGATATTGGCGTGGTTGGTATTGCCAACGTGGTTAAAGAGGCGTATCCCGATCATTTTCAATTTGAACCGACAAGTGGGTATTTTGATCCCAAGGCAACCCGAGATAAACCACCGTGGGTAATGGTTGATATTGAATATCTGCAACATCTACGGTTAGTGAGTTTAGCGCGAATGAAAAAAACAGTTGAATTAGCCGACATGCCATTAGTTAAACGAGGTAATCGACTCAGTGTCATGCCTGTAACTTTCGCTCAGTGGCAATGTATATTAGCGATGACGGGGTAGGGTTGATCATAATCAGTGACAGTAGACGACGCTATGACTGTCACTGGTTATGTTATTTAGAAGAATGAATCACGATATGACTAAGGGCGTTAATAAATGTTGCTCTAAATAATGCGCTACTGCTTCATCGGCGTTAGAGCCTATAACTTCATTATTAGGTAATGCTTGTTTCACTTTTTCGTGAGAGGTGCTCATTACCAGACCTTTGCCTGCCATTGCTAGCATTTCAGCATCATTCATACCATCACCAAAGGCGATACAGTCTGCAAGTTGATAACCTAAAGCTTCAGCAACGGCTTTAAGAGCATGACCTTTTGATACGCCTGCATCCATTACTTCAAGACACCACGGGGTAGAGAACGCAACATTAGCTTTATCGCCAAAGTGAGTATTAAAGCATTGTTCCCATTTTACCAGCGCTTCATGATCCTCATCATCACGGGTAAGGAAGACTTTAGCTACATTTTCTACGGGTGGATTGTTGGCATCGTACAAATGATAACTAAAGCTATCATGGAATTCTTTTAACTGTTCATTATCATGATTCAGTAGCCATTGATCGCCACAATACATATGAATATGCAGTGCAGGATCATCTTTAGCGAGTCCAATTACACCACGAATAACGTCAGCGCTAAGATCTTGTTGAAAGACCAGTTCGCCTTCGCTGTTATGTACTCGAGCACCATTTGAGGTGATCATATAGGCTGGAATAGCTAATTTTTCACGTATCTCTGCAACATCAATATGATGACGACCCGTTGCAAACACGAAATTTATTTTTTGTTGGGCAAGACGTTGTAATACATCTCGAGTAAATGGCGCAATTTTATGTTCTGGATTTAGTAATGTGCCATCTAAATCTGAAGCAACAATTTGATACATGAAAGCTCTCAATAAATAGAAATGTAGCGAAAATAAAGATAACGAGATCGAATGTGAGTCGTTAATCTTAAACTACTATGAGAGATAAAAAGGGGTTGATGTTAGTAATAAATATTTCCGCTTTTATTTTTGTGATGGCGTAGTCTTTTTAGGGCTATTTACTGTTCTGACGTAGCAAAGTAGTTGCAAATTTCCGATAGGGCGATATTACGATATTGATCACTTTCAAATAATAATTCGTGATGAGCGTCATCAATAGTGACTAATTGGCTACAATGCGGTGTTTGTTGGCAAAAATGACGATGTGCTTGGTTATCGACAATATGATCAGCACTACCTTGTAATATTAAGGTTGGGGTAATGATGTTTTTTGCCTCAAGAATACTTGCGCGAGCCCCAGCAAGGCTTTGCCATACCCAACGATTACTGGCACCACCTAAACGTAATTGTGGTTGTTGTTGGTAGAGCGTTTTTGTCCATTGAAAACGAATATCACTATGGGTTAATGGATTATTAGCGAAGGGTTTAGGATAATAAGATCGTTGCCCTGGCGCATAGGTCGGTTGGCGATGAATATAATCATTAAAGCGAGCGAGTGGTTCGGCAAAAAAACGTAAGCTTGGCTTTAGATAAATGCCATGCATTGGTGCACTTAATACTGCTCGATCAATCAGTTTAGGATGACGTGCAAGCAGTAAACTACTGATCGCTCCGCCCATTGAGTGACCCAATAAAAAGAGATGTTGATAGCCTTGTGGTTTGACGATATCAGTTATAAATGTGTGAAGGTCAGTGACGTAATCATCAAATTGATCAACATAACCCATTTCAGGATCGACGGTTAATCGTTGTGACATCCCTTGCCCACGGTGATCAAGAGAGTAAATGTGGTACCCCTGATTGATTAAATCAAAGAATAGCTCTTGGTATTTACAATAACTTTCGATACGCCCATTTACAATTACAATCACTTTATTACTTTTGCCGGGGGTTAAACTAACCCAACTTAATTGGCACTGATTGACGCCTTGCAAGGTGCCTTGATACCGTTGTTGCCATAATTTTGTGATTGGATCTGCCATCATACGACTGAAGCTAGCTTCTTGTGAAAAAGGTAAGGCAGAGAGGGTCATAACGTTTCCGAAAGTTGTGAACTATGAGGCAAAGTATTAAATGATATTTACACCGACAAGTTATCTCGTTGCTTATTATCATATTTGCCAGTATACCTTATTTATTACTTGTAGCGTAACAAAGCAATAAGTTGCTTGCTAATCAAAGATTAAGGTATAACACGCCTTTTAATTGTTTGATACAATCATCAAGGAATATCAATGAACGTTGAAGTTTGGCTGACTTATGTTGTTGCTGCTATTGTGTTTAGTTTTGCGCCTGGATCTGGCACCATTAATTCGATCAGTAATGGCATGGTGTATGGTTGGCGTAAGTCATTAGCATCAATTGTTGGTTTGCAATTGGGGATGGCGGTTCATATCGTATTGGTTGGGGTTGGATTAGGGGCTTTAGTTGCTCAATCAACCGTGGCTTTTTCGTTGATAAAATGGATTGGTGCGGTGTATTTAATTTGGTTAGGCATTCAAAAATGGCGTGAGCAGAGTGCATTATCCATTGATAGCGTTGATAAGTCAGTGACTGCTAAGCGTTTATTTCAACGGGCGGTGCTGGTGAATTTGACCAACCCTAAAACGATTGTATTCTTGGTGGCTCTATTCCCACAATTTATTGACGCGACTCAGCCGCAATTACCACAATTATTGATCTTAGGGGGAACAACATTGATTATTGATGCTTGTGTGATGTTATTTTATGTTAGTTTGGCATCACGTTTTACCCACTATATTCGTTCAGCGACTGTAATGACGCGCCTTAATCGTATATTTGGGTCGATGTTTATTGGTTGTGGTGCATTACTTGCCTTAGCGCGCGCATAATATCGATAATATTTCGAGGTTGGTATCTTGTGATAACCTGTCATTAATCATTGTGGTCTAAAAGGTATTATTACCATGTTTTCTTATGTTGCTCGTCAGCCTATTTTTAACCGTCGTCAACAAACGATTGGTCATGAGCTGTTATTTCGTGATGGAGAGTGTAATGCTTTTCCTGTGATTGATGCTAACGAAGCAACATGTCGACTTGTCCTTGAAAATTATATGGCAATTGGCAATAATCATATTTTTAAAGGTCAACGAAACTTTATCAATTTCCCCCAAAATTGTTTAGTGAATTTAATGCCATTACTACTACCAAAAAATAAAGTGGTTATTGAAATATTAGAGACCTGTATTCCCAATGATGAGTTATTTTTCGCTATAAAACGCCTTTATAAAAAAGGTTATATTATTGCGCTTGATGATTTTGAATATGATATAAGATGGCAACGTTTTTTCCGTTATGTACATATTATTAAACTTGATTTGTTGATGCTCGGTTTGAAAAAGGCGTGTGATTTTGTGCGCGATAATCGTCATTTAAAAGTAAAATTTTTAGCAGAGAAAGTTGAAAATCATGCTGCTTTTCAGGCGTCACTTGCTGCGGGTTTTGATTTTTTTCAAGGTTATTATTTTAGTCGGCCTGAAGTTTTAAAACATCGTAAAGTTGCTGCATCTGAATTAATCACTATTCAGTTATTACAAGCTATTAGTTGTGAACCCGTTGATTTTGATAATATCGAAAAGATCATTAGTAGTGACGTATCACTGTCTTATTTATTACTGCGTTATGTGAATAATGCTAATCATCATCGATTAGTTGAACCCATCAGTTCCTTTCATCAGGCATTAGTGTATTTAGGGGAAGAGAAACTCCGCATGTTTGTGGGGGTTGTCGCAACCGCTCATGCTGCATTAGATAAACCTAAAGCACTGTATGCTCTATCATTACAACGCGCTAAAATGTGTGAAGAATTAGTTAATTATAGTTCATCAATGATACCCAAAGAACAAGCATTTTTGGCGGGGATGTTTTCATTATTAGATGCATTATTAGACAGTTCGTTAGCCGATTTATTAGTGTTATTAAAACTGCAGCCTCATATTCAAGCATCGTTGTTACATCGCGAAGGGGAGCTTGGACAAGTATTAGATTTAGTTGATGCTTTTGATAAAGCAGATTGGCAACAAGTGGCAATAAAATGTAGTGGGTTAGGGTTATCAGAACAGCAGGTGCAAGACAGTTATTTACAAGCTGTTACGTGGGCTGAAAACTGTACTCAAATTGATTGTTCGAATTAAAAAAACGGGGCCATAAAGACCCCAAAAAGAACCATATAATGTATTGCCATAGTCAGGCGGGTCGCCTTGGATAGAAATATACGGTTATGACACTCGTATATTTTTTAAATGTTAGTAAGTGACTAATTCACTAACATTATGTAGTTTCGGTTATAGTTATTGCAGATAAGCATTAAGCATCCACAATAATTTTTCTTGTTCGCGAATATAATCGCCCATCAATGCCGCAGTACCTTCATCACTTGCATCACCTGCCGCTATAAGAATGCGACGTTGTTGACCGAGTAAAATACTAAAGCTATTAACTAAGCCTTGTACCCCTTGTTGACCATCACAGATATTTTGTTGTTCTTTGATGTCACTTGCTGCTAAATAGCGGCTGAAGCTGTGATCGGGTGTGTAGCCAAGGGTTAGAATACGTTCAGCTAATTCATCGATTTTAATTTGAAGATCCGTATAAATTTCTTCAAACTTTAAATGTAATTCAAAAAACTGTTGGCCTTTGATATTCCAATGATAACCACGCGTATTCATATAAAACACTTGGTAGTTAGATAACAGCTGATTGAGGTCTGTCGCTAGCGCTTGGGCTTTATCACTATCAAGACCGATTAAATTGGTTTGGTGAGCCATGGTACATTCCTCATAAAATGGTTAAAAACAAAAGCAGGTTTCATTTTGATGAAGTCAGTATAGATAAACACTATTGATAGGTATAACTGTTGTTATCTATTATAACGATAGTTTTAATCTATAATTACTAAGCGATGAATGACTAGGCAACTAATACTTCAGGATCGCAATGCTCACCTTCACAAGGAATAATTCCACAGATACGATGACCGGCTTGTTTTCCTTGAAAGTAACCTTGTTCTAATTTATTGAGATTGCGAGTTAGACGACCAACATGAAAATCGTGATTAGGTGCGATAACGGTAATCGTACAATCTGCTGGCGGATGATTAATAAAATCGAGGGCGGCATTATAGCGGCTAGCGCGCGTCATCACGGCGTCTGCAAAAGCTGGGTGATCGTGAAACATCGATTTGATTAACCACGGCAGTTTGGTGTCCTGTTTATGAAAACCAAGTGGTTTAGATAAAATAACCGTGATCTTACGCGCTCCACGGCGATATGCTTCAATAACAGGAATTGAATCACCAATTCCGCCATCACTCATCGCAATGCCATCAATCGTCGGATTATGACGATAAGCAACAGGCAGGGCACAGGTCGCTTCCATTAATGGCATAATATTATGGCGCGTTACCTTAATATATTCTGCGGAGCCCGTTTCTAAATTGGTTGTGGTCGCATAAAGTGGAATTTGGCGTTGCTCATATTTGAGTAGGTTCAGCGGTAAATAACGAGAGGTTGTACGCCATAACCAGTCGATATCGGTTAAATGACCGCCGTGAGTGAAACGAGAAAAATTAATAAATTGAGGATCACGAGAATATTGAGTAATAATTTTATGGCTGCGACCATAATTACCACTTAAATAACCGATTAAATTAGTTGCTCCCGCCGAAACACCAATTGCAAAGTTAAACGGTAAATAGTTATTTTCAAGGAATGCATCCAACACACCACTGGCAAAAATACCGCGCATTGCACCACCTTCAACGACTAATGCATGGGAAGTATGTTGGGTTGTATTCATTGAGTAACCTATTTATTTAATCTATTTAACTCATATTCTCTAATGTAAGGATAAAGAGATTTACAGTAATAAAAAATTCGATTTTTCTTATTACTGTGATAGGTAAAACTTAATGGTTAGATTGGTGGTCAATTGCAACGCGTTGGCTTAACACTTTAATACAAGCTGCTAACGCCGGATTTAGCGTTTTAGTAGCGGGATAACATAACCCTAAACGACGAAACATGCGTGGCCCTTCAAGAGGGACTGTGACTAATTGGGTCGCACTTTCTAACACACCCGTCGGTAGAAAAGAGATCCCTAATCCAGCTTGAACTAAATGCATTACTTGGGTTTTATGTTCTGCTTTAGCCACTAAATTAAGCGATAGACCATCGCACGCCAGTAAGCCAATAGTTTGTTGATGTGCTTCACACGGCGGACACTCAATAAAATCATGTTGGTGTAATTGTTGAGGCGACACACTGGTTAAGCTGGCGAGTGGGTGATCGGGCAACATGCACAGCACATAATCCTCATCCCATAACGGCAGAAAAATTTCATCTTCAGCTTTAAACATATCTAACGTTAATCGCGCATCGGCTTTTTTATCATGATCGACTAATTCAATTAAAAGATTTGGAATTTGCTGGTGCAATTGTGCTAATACAAGTGCTAATTGGCTTTGACTAAGATCGGCAAAATTAGCCAATGTTAGGGGTAAACGTTCAGTGCGTTGTTGAAAGAGTTGTGGCAGCGTATTAACGTCATTTAATAATCGAATCGCTAATGGATATAAATAGTGTGCTTCGTCGGTAAGGTTAACCCCTTTTTTATGTCGCACAAAAAGTTGAGTTGTTAGCTCTTGTTCTAATTGCTTGATACCACTTGATATTGATGGTTGAGATACACAACAGCGCTCTGCGGCTAAAGTGATATTTTTTTCTTCATAAACAGCAATAAAAAACCGTAATAAGCGTAAATCCATCAGGTAATACTCGATCAAAAAAGACGCGGTTAGCCTATCACATTGTTGAAACTTATGACGGCTTGTTGTTATCCATAGTTTTTATTGATGATAAACCAAGGAAATAGATATTTTTCAGTTTCGATAATTCGTTCTATAGTTATTGCCATCAACAGCATCTTAGCTGGCTGCATCAATAGTGCGGTTTATTCTAGAGGAACAAAAACATGTCGAAATCTTTAGTTGTGATCACCGGTGCAAGTTCAGGTATTGGTGAAGCTACTGCGCGTAAATTAGCAGCAGAAGGCTACCCATTATTATTGTTAGCGCGTCGTGTTGAAGCGATGGAAGCATTAAACCTACCGAATACATTGTGCCGTAAAGTAGATGTGACTGATGTTAAAGCGATTGCGGCGGCGGTTGCTGAAGCTGAGCAAAAATTTGGTCCAGTCGATTGCTTAATCAATAATGCCGGTATGATGTTATTAGGTCTTGCTGATGAGCAGGATCCTGCTGAATGGCAAACCATGTTTAATGTCAATGTGATGGGGATGCTGAACGGTATTCATGTTGTTCTTGCGGGCATGAAAGCACGTAAAACAGGTACTGTTATTAACATCAGCTCAATTGCGGGTCGTAAAACATTCCCTAACCATGCAGCTTATTGCGGCACTAAATTTGCTGTACACGCTATCACTGAAAATATCCGTGAAGAAGTGGCTGATGATAACGTACGCTTTATTACTATTGCGCCTGGTGCAGTAGAAACTGAATTACTAAGCCATACTAGTAGCGATGCGATTAAAGCCGGCTACCAAGAATGGAAACAAGGCATGGGTGGTGTAATTGCACCACAAGATATTGCTAATGCGATTAGCTATGCTTATAACCAGCCTCAAAATTTATGTGTGCGTGAAATTGTATTAGCGGCAACACGTCAACAACCTTAAGCCTCAGGTTAAATCGCTGTCAATAATGAGTGAGTTATCGGTTAATTCATCAATGTGATAGATACTTACAGTTAAGTGACTGCTATATTCAAAGCAGAGCCATAAATGATTATGGCTCTGCTTTTTTATATCTGCTGTTTATATAAGGGGTCGTTGGTGAGAGAAAAAGTGGGATTTTTTGATTTACTGCGAGTCGTTGCTGCCTTGGCAGTCGTCGTGATCCATGTCCTTGGCCCCTATCGAGATCAGTTGGGTCAAATACCGGATTGGCAGTGGATGAGTGCGATTACGATCAATAGCCTTAGTCGCTGGGCTGTCCCTGTGTTTATTATGATTACTGGAGCATTGATGCTCAGTGATCAGCGTCCTTTTGAGCCTGTTTATTATATTAAACGTCGCCTCGGTAAAGTATTAATCCCCTTTTTGGTATGGTCGGTATTTTATGCCTTCTTCTCTGGTCTAACGGTTAATGGTTTTGATAGCGCACTAAGTTGGTCGGTACTGAAAAAACTGCCGACCCATGAAACCTATTATCACCTTGGTTTTTTCTATTACTTCATTCCTCTTTATTTGGTTATTCCGGTTATTCAGTGGTGGGTACAAAAAGCAGAACCAGGGCAAGTGAAAGGGGTCATTATGGTATGGCTGCTGATCACGGGGTTATATCTGTTTTATATTGATGGCTTATGGAGTGAAACCTATTTACTTTATAGCGGTTATTTATTATTAGGTTATTGCCTGTATCAATACCGTTGGCCTAGTTTAATGGTACTACTGCCGTTAGCGGTGATTGCGGTTGTCGCAACTGACTATAGCGTGATCAGCCATAGTTTTGCTGCTGATGAATATAAAGTCGCTCGCTGGATGTCATACAAAACGTTGAACACGGTTGTGGTTGCTGCAACGGTCTTTTTACTTTGTCGAGCGGCGAGTAATAAGTTAAGTGTATCGACTCAAACTCAATTAGGTTGGTTAAGTAAATATAGCCTTGGAGTGTATTTGATTCATCCGATCTTTTTATGGCCATTACGGGAATATGATCTCTATTTTGCTAATCCGTTAATTGCTATTCCAGTATGGACAATGATTGCAGCGAGCTTAGCGTTGGCGACCAGTTGGTTATTGAGCCGTCATCGTTATACGGCGTGGTTAGTGCCATAACGGTATTAATTATCATCTGTTTGCTCATTAGGCAATGAGCAAACAGTACGATGGCTATTGGCTATTGGCTATTGGCGCTGTAGTGCAAAGTGAATAAATTGCTGGCCACGGTAGGTCATGGTACCGATGTCGCCAGGATTGAGCGCTTGGTAATAATGAATACCAATCATAAACTCACGCTTAGGCCCGCCCGCTAACGGTTGAACATAAAACCAATATTCCTCATCTTCCTCTCCCGGCTGCGCACCAATAATACGGTTACTTTGTTTATCTAAAATTTGAACATCAACTTTTTTTTCTGGTGCATCAATACCTAAGATATGACGGCGATAGTTATAGATAAAATAGGTTAATGCCAGTAGTAATAGTAGGCACAGTACGACAATAATCCATGTCGGCATCTCCAAGCTCCTTGGTGGTTAATACGCTATATTAAATAAATACCGCGATATTATTCACAGCAAATTTATACATGCCTAACTTTGGATAATAAAAGCGTGATCTGAATACAATTATTTTACTAAAACACTATGTTGAATGGGTAGCTTAGGTAAGGTAATTGTAATTGAAGGTTGAGGGAGGTGATGATGGATATTGAACAAGTCATTGAGAGATCGCGTCGGCTAGAAGACTTATTACGCCAACATTATCACGCTAAAGGTACTGATTTAACGCAATTAGTTCATAGTTGTGATAATCGTTTTCCTGATGATGTCTCTAGTAAATTAAATGAAATTAATATAATACATCAGAAGTTAATGACGGAAGATGGCTTTGATATCGATAATTATCAGTTGTTTATGGATTTATGTGCGGAGTGTGAAGTGGAATTAATGCCACGTAGTAGTCGCTTAGTGTGGGGAGCTGCGGTTTTACTGCTTGGGGGGATTACGTTAGCGGCGTTGGGGTTCTATTTTTATCATTGGCAGCACATTACGTTATAACGAAAGAGCATAGAGATAATCCAGATAAAAAAATGGCGCCATTAGGCGCTATTTTTTTGTTTCTTGAGTAAAGCTTAGTAAATAACAGGTAGTGTCATTAAACCAACAACAATAGCAATCATTACAAGCCCTTGTTTTTGTGAGTGTGTAAGCATAATTTATAATCCTTAATGGTGGTTTTATTTTTTCTTGACAATAAAGATAACATGTTTTTAACGTTATTTACAGTGTGGATGGGTAATTATGTCATATAAAAACATTTTACATGGCAATAAAAGCCATTTATCACTATTAAACCCATAGTTTTTTATATTGTAAATATAATGTTAACTGTTGTATTGCGGTTTGTTTTTAATGTTACTCATTGTTTTTAATGTATTTTATTTCTTTGTTTCTTTCAATCTGTAATGGCTATGATGATTTTTGTAAAAAATAACCAAAAATAGATGTTGTGTGTCTGTAATGCTATTTTTGTATTGTTTTTTTTGGTTATCTTTTGATCTGTAACGGCGGTTGTATATTAAATGGTTAAGTTATTGGTTTTTCATTTTTTTTAGCAATAAAAAATATTGTTTTCATTATTAAATTGAGCATTGGTATGGCTTGTTGTTTTTTTTCTATATTTTAACAAGATTTAAAATTAACCAATTGTATTTAAAGCATTATTTTTATTTTATTTATATGTAATCTTTCGATTTTTTGGCTGAATTAGTAATGATAAGTAACGTGATTTTATTTGTTTTTCATTGTGTAATAATGAGTGAGGAATCAAGTGGATTTAAGATTAGAGACAGAGACTTGAGTCAGTATTGCTATCTTTAATTAATTATTTTCATATTTAGTAGGGTAGAAATATGGCGAATCAACAATGGCAATGTGTGTATAGCGCCGGAAACAGCTTAGAAGCACATAGTTTAAAAGGTTTGTTAGAAAATACTGGAATATCAGTACGGTTGACGGGGGAAGCATTAGCTGCTGCTGCGGGTGAGCTACCGATGAGTGTGATTGAAGTGCAGTTATGGGTTACCGTATCTCAATGGCAGCAAGCTTTAGTCGTTATTGAGGGGTATTTACGTAATGATTATCACGATTGGCATTGCAAGCATTGTGGCGAGGTTAATCAGGGCCAATTTGAACTGTGTTGGCAGTGTCAGCATGATAGAGAAGAGTCACTCGATCATTAATTTTAAGTTATAGATAATATTTGAGTTATAGATAATAAAAGCGAGCATCAATGATGTTGCCCGCTCAATAGGTATTACATCATGTGCTTGCGACGGATATCTAGCAGCGCGAAGATACCAAAAATTAAAATTGACCAATACTCCCAACGCGACATCTTGATTTTATCACCAAATGCGCCAACGAAAATGAGCATTTGTAAGCCATGCATCATGAACAAAAAAGCGGTCATGATATACAGCGCTATCGCGGACACTCCTGGAAAGGGGTGGACGATATTAATAAATAATATTAGCCAGACTAAGGCAATCGCTATTTTGGCAGTAATGATCAGTGCTTTCATGGTTCCTCTCTGGAAAATAAGCGGTAGCACACTTGGCCTGCGCTTTTTTCACGATGTAAATGCCAGTGGCTAGGTATTGCCAACTGACCTAATTCCTTTTCTGCT
This sequence comes from Photobacterium carnosum, assembly GCF_002849605.1. Classification (GTDB taxonomy): domain Bacteria; phylum Pseudomonadota; class Gammaproteobacteria; order Enterobacterales; family Vibrionaceae; genus Photobacterium; species Photobacterium carnosum. The sequence continues at coordinate 164,059 of NZ_NPIB01000005.1, read as the reverse complement.
TCAATATAAATCATTGCATGTGGTGTTAACCAGCCATTATTTTCTAACGCTGTGATAACATCCTGAATAAGATCTTTTCGAAACGGAGGATCGATAAAAACAATATCGTGTGGCGTACCTGTTTGTGACAAAAAGCGTAAACTGTCGCCATTGATCACAGTAGCATTGGTCGCTTTTACTGTGTTGAGGTTTATTTCGAGTTGTGTGGCCGCTTTTTTATCAAGTTCAAGCATGGTGACACTTTCTGCACCACGTGAAAGTGCTTCAAAACTTAAGCCACCACTACCAGTAAAGAGATCGAGGCATTTAGATTGATAAATGTCTTGCGCTAACCAGTTGAAAAGTGTTTCTTTGACACGGTCAGTGGTTGGGCGGAGTCCTTCGACATCATGAACGGGTAATTTGCGTCCACGCCATTGTCCGCTGATGATTCTAACGAATCCACCAGGACGATTATTTTGTATTTTGCGAGTTGTTTGCTGTCTTCGCTGCGTCATAGATTTTTTTGACCGTTAAGAAAATGATAGTATACACCTGTTTTTAGGCCGTAAATTGTACCAATCAAGCGCTAGGATTTGCCAATGGCAGAAAAAAAGAAACGCGGATTATTTTCATGGCTAGGATTTAGCTCTGAAGATAACGACGCATCAAAGGAACAAGCTACTGATCAATCAGTAGTTGATGGCTCGGTTGATAGCCAAAAATCAACACATTCCTCTGACGATGAGTCGTTGAAAGCCGGTCATAATGATGACTTTGAGCTAGAAACACCCATCAACCCAGAATTAATCGCTAAAACTAATGATCGCCAATTGGCTACGACGTTGCAAGAAAATGATCATCAAAAAGACAGTATTGTTACTGATAGTGTTATTAATGATGAGATTGTAACCGTAGATGAAAACCATCAAGCGTTATTAAATAATAGCAATGATGGAAGTGAGCCATTACTAACATCGGTAACTGAAAATGCTATTGATGCCAATGTTAGTGATGTAATTGCTGACGATGACGATCAAAATACTGTAGTCATCACGGCGGCTACTGAACAAGAAAAACCAAAATCAGAAGGTTTTTTTAGCCGCTTAATGCGCGGTTTAAAGCGTACTAAAACCAACTTTGGTGCTGGTTTCTTTGGTTTGTTCCGTGGTAAGAAAATTGATGATGAATTATTTGAAGAGTTAGAAGAGCAATTATTGATCGCTGATGTTGGGATGGATACCACGTTAAAAATCATTAATAACCTTACTGACAAAGCATCACGCAGTGATTTACATGACGGCGAAGCTCTCTATAGTTTATTAAAAGATGAATTAGGTGGAATGTTGGCTAAAGTTGAACAACCGTTAGTGGTTGATATGACTAAAAAGCCTTATGTTATTTTGATGGTTGGCGTTAATGGTGTCGGTAAAACGACTACCATTGGTAAATTAGCCAAACAATTCCAAGCAGATGGTAAATCAGTCATGCTAGCTGCTGGTGATACCTTCCGTGCCGCGGCTGTGGAGCAACTACAAGTTTGGGGTGATCGTAATAATGTGCCTGTGATCGCTCAGCATACTGGCGCTGATAGTGCATCCGTGATTTTTGATGCCATTGAATCAGCTAAAGCCAAAAATGTTGATGTTGTTATTGCTGACACCGCTGGGCGTTTGCAAAACAAAGGTCACTTGATGGAAGAGTTACGTAAAATTGTGCGGGTGATGCAAAAGATTGATAGCGAAGCCCCGCATGAGATTATGCTGACATTGGACGCTGGTACGGGTCAAAATGCCATTAGTCAGGCAAAACTGTTTAGTGAAGTGGCTCCAGTATCGGGGATCACCATTACTAAATTAGATGGTACGGCTAAAGGTGGTGTTATTTTTGCAATTGCTGATCAATTCAATATTCCAATTCGTTATATTGGTATTGGTGAAGGCATTGATGATTTGCGACCATTTGTGGCCGATGAGTTTATAGAAGCGTTATTTAGCAACGAGGAATAATAAAGTGATTCAATTTCAGCAGGTAAGTAAAGCTTATCGTGGTGGTAGGCAAGCCCTACAAAAAGTAGATTTTCACCTCAAACCCGCAGATATGGCTTTTTTAACGGGTCACTCTGGGGCTGGTAAAAGTACCCTGCTGAAATTAATTTGTGCCCTTGAGCGTCCAAATGACGGCAAGATTTGGTTCAATGGTCACGATATTACTCGATTACCAAATAAACAAATCCCATTTTTGCGCCGCAATATTGGTATTATTTTTCAAGATCATAAGCTTTTAATGGATCGCAGTGTTTTCGATAACATTGCTTTGCCATTACGGGTTGAACAAATGAATGAACATGATATCAAGCGTCGTGTGAGTGCATCTTTGGATAAAGTCGGATTATTGGATAAGGCAAAATGTTTGCCTATCCAATTATCTGGCGGTGAACAACAGCGCGTCGGCATTGCCCGCGCAATTGTTAACAAACCAATGTTACTGTTGGCTGATGAACCAACAGGTAATCTGGATGCTGAATTATCACAACAAGTGTTGCGATTATTTGAAGAATTTAATCGAGTTGGCGTAACAGTATTAATGGCAACGCATGACACATCATTGCTTGCTAGCCGTGATTATCGTCGTTTAGATCTACATAAAGGTAATTTAAGGGAGCTAGCTCATGGCGCGTAAATCTATTGGTTTTTTTGCAATTCATCGCCAACAAGCAAGCTCTGCATTAAAAGACATGTTTCGTCATCCACTCGGTAATTTTTTAACTCTTGCCGTATTAGCTGTCGCATTAACCTTGCCATGTACTTTTTATTTAATGGCGAAAAATATTACAGCGGTTGCTGATGCGTGGCAAAACCCAAGCCAAATTACACTGTATTTAAAGCACAATACCAGTAATGACGATGGGCAGGCACTTGCTGATGAAATTAAAAATTGGTCACAAGTTAATAGCGTCAAATTTATTACCGCGGATCAAGGTTTAGAGCAGTTTCGGCAAAATGGTGGTTTTGATAAAGCCCTCAATTTGTTTGATGAGCAAAATAATCCTTTACCCGCAGTGGTAATTGTTGAGCCAAAGAGTGATTGGCAAACGACGGCTAAAGCCAATGAATTAGCCCAAAAATTGGGACAGCAAAAGCATGTTGCTGAAGTGCGTTTAGATCGTGATTGGCTGCAACGTTTAGCCGCAATTCAACAGTTAGCGATTGCGTTGGCATTATTAATGTCAGGCTTAATGCTGTTTGCGGTGTTCTTAATTGTGGGTAACACCCTGCGCTTACAAGTGCTTAGCCATAAAGATGAAATCCAAGTCATGAAAATGGTTGGTGCGACCAATAGTTATATTTTACGTCCTTATCTTTATGTCGGGGTGTGGTATGGCTTGATTGCAGCGCTAATTGCATGGGGATTAACCCAAGGGGTAGTTTTATTATTAGGTGATGCTGTTGCGCAGTTATCTAATTTGTATGGTAGTCATTTTAGAATGCTGGGCTTGAATTGGGATGAGAGCGTAATCATGATAATGATAGCCACCTTCTTAGGTCTAATGGCTGCTCGTCTTGCTGCTGGACGTCATTTGCGTGAAATTAACCCAGTATAATTGTTGTTGTTAATCATTTTAAAACAACATGATAAGAAAAAGTGATGCTTATAATCATATATATTTGTGCTGTGACTTGCATTTGAACTATGTTTACAGGCATCATTGTCGGTTCACACAACGATAGCATGTGCTCAATAACCGTTGTGATTGCACGAAAATTACACGAGGTTTTCGAATGTCAAATGAGATGTCGAAATTAGTTCTAGTTTCGGCGGATAGTCTTGAAAGTTATATTCAGACTGTAAACCGTTATCCAATGCTAACGCCTGAGCGTGAAAAAGAGCTTGCTGAAGCTTTACACTATGACGGTGATATTAATGCTGCTAAAGCATTAGTGATGTCCCATTTGCGATTTGTGGTGCATATTGCTCGTGGATATTCTGGCTATGGTTTGCCGATTGCTGATTTAATCCAAGAAGGTAATATTGGGTTGATGAAAGCGGTTAAACGCTTTAATCCAGAAGTTGGCGTACGATTGGTGTCTTTTGCGGTACATTGGATTAAAGCTGAAATTCATGAATATGTATTACGTAATTGGCGAATAGTAAAAGTAGCAACCACCAAAGCACAACGGAAATTATTTTTTAATTTACGTAAATCAAAGAAACGCTTAGGCTGGTTTAATAACGACGAAGTGAACATGGTCGCTCAACAGTTAGGGGTTGAACCTGCTGAAGTACGCGAAATGGAATCACGTTTAGCGGCACAAGATCCTACGTTTGAAATGCAAAATGATGATGATGAACGTGATTCAGCACCTATGGCTCCCGCATATTTCCTTGAAGATAAAGGCTCTGATGTTGCTTTGAGTTATGAAGAAAGTAATTGGGAAACTCATGCCAATAATCGTTTATCACAAGCATTAGCCAGTCTGGATGAACGCAGCCAGCATATTGTTCGTTCACGTTGGTTAGATGATCAAAAGTCGACTTTGCAAGATTTAGCCGATAATTATGGTATATCAGCAGAGCGTATTCGGCAGTTAGAAAAAAATGCCATGAAAAAGCTTAAAGATTCAGTGGGCGATTTTTACTAATTGGTCATGTTACTTTACGCTATAAAAACCGACCTTAGTGTCGGTTTTTTTGTAGCTGTCGATCGTCTAAATTTATAGTCGCTAATCACTATTATAAGGTAGGAGCTTATCTATCTGATTTTATGTGTCATAAGTCACATTTGTGAATAATTGTGTGTATGCTTAGTTAACTTATGCACAGCTTGTTGTGGGATCCGATCTACATGTTGTGGATCTTTTTGGTGAAAACCACATTATCAACGCAATCCACAGACTTTTCCACAGGTGGTTACTTTGTGTTCGATTGTGAATTGCTATCACCAATAACTCCTTGTTGGTATTGAACTGTTATTGTTGCGAGCCGTGATTGTTATGTGGATAAAGCCTTATTTTTTGGTGGGAGATACAGTGCTTAAGCTAAGGTACAATAGTGATTAATTACCGATTTTGGTGGATGAATTGTCAGGATCGTGTGTTTACGATCCAATATGAACATTATCGATCGCGATCATAAATAGCATTATCAGCCTTTGCTATTACTTTTATTGATGCCATTAAAAGGAAACATCATGGAACAGTTTCAACATATTTCAGTACAAGATGCCCTGCAATTATTACAACAACCAGAGACCGTACTGGTTGATATCCGTGATCCCCAATCTTATGCATTAGCTCATGCTCAAGCGGCATTTCACCTTACTAACGATACAATGGTGACATTGATGGATGAGGTTGACTTTGAACAACCATTATTAGTGATGTGTTATCACGGTGTCAGTAGTCAGGGCGCCGCGCAATATTTAGCTAATCAAGGCTATGAACAGGTGTATAGCGTTGAGGGTGGTTTTGAAGCTTGGCGTCGTGAAGGCTTACCGATGGTACAAGCTTAGTTAAGTTTATCCTTGATAAGATGAGTAATAAGAGGGCGAGTTACTCACTTTGAATGTAACTTCCTTTGGTATTTAGTACTGATAATCTCCAATCCATTAGAGTGATAACTATGCATCGCTTAGCTGAATTTTATAACCCTCGTCACGCACAAGCATTTATTGATTATATGGCTTCACGGGGGATTGAACTGACTTTAGCGCCAGAGCCTGAGGGTAAGTTTGCGTTATGGTTGCAAGATAACCAACATCTGATTGAAGCCGAAGCTGAATTGAATGCATTTATTGCTAATCCTAATGATAGCAAATATCAAGAAGCATCATGGCAAGTGGCAGAAAGTCGCACTGCAAAATTTGATTATTCTAGCCCGAGTCTAATCTCGATGGTTAAAGCCCAAGCTGGTCCATTTACATTACTAGTGATGGTGGCATCACTGGTCATTTACGGATTGTGGTTATTAGGATTTGAATCGCTATTATTTAATTGGTTCCACTTCCCGTTTATGAATGGTGATCAATGGCAGTTGTGGCGTTATTTCAGCCATGCGCTACTCCACTTTTCAGCCATGCATGTAATTTTTAACTGTTTGTGGTGGTGGTTATTAGGCGGACAAATTGAACGTCACAGTGGCTCTGCTAAATTAGTACAGTTATTTCTTATCTCTTCGCTAATTTCTGGCTTTGGTCAATTCTGGCTTGATGGTCCTAATTTTGGTGGCCTATCTGGGGTTGTCTATGCCTTGCTGGGGTATATCTGGTGGATGGGTTGGCTAGCACCACAACGTGGATTAGTGATTGCTCGCTCTTATGTAGTGTTTATGTTGGTGTGGTTGATCATTGGTTTTGCTGAGCCTGCAGGCATTGCCATTGCGAATATGGCGCACTTAATGGGTTTATTGACGGGCTGTGCGATTGCGTTAGTGGATGCTAAATTACTTCGTCCTAAACACTAGTCTTCTGGCAGTTTTTCCTGCAACTACTGTGGTGATGTTTGGCCTGCTTACATCACCACAGTAGTGATAATTATCTTGATATTAACTAAAGCTGTTGATTATTTGACAGTGAGTCCAATGTTGATATAAATCCGCGTTATTTTCATATCTATTCATATTTATCCGTCTGTCTTTGACTGTTTTCACATTTTTAATTATTCATTCGCGCAATAATCAGTCTCGTTTTGAGCGACATCGAAAATAAAACGATCGTTTATAGCGTGGGATTGTAAAAATAGTATCTATAAGATGCCACAGCGTATCGTGATGCGCGAATGGTACTCGATGCCCTACAGCAGTGAGATAACAGAAAGGAACATTTATGTTTGGTTTATTTACCCCTGAAGCGCATAAACAGCGCTTGCCTGATGGAAGTATCGATCCAGTTTATAAGCGATTGCGGTGGCAATTGTTTGTAGGTATTTTTTTTGGTTATGCTGGCTACTATTTAGTGCGTAAAAACTTTTCGCTAGCGATGCCCTATTTGATTGAAGAATATGGCTATAGCCGCGGTGAATTAGGGGTTGCGTTAGCGGCAGTATCAATTGCTTATGGCTTATCTAAATTTTTAATGGGGAATGTGTCAGATAGATCCAATCCTCGCTTCTTTTTAGCCTCGGGATTGATATTGTCATCGATAGTGATGTTGTGCTTTGGTTTTATGCCTTGGGCGACTGGCAGTATTACCGCGATGTTTGTGCTGTTATTTTTAAATGGCTGGTTTCAGGGGATGGGATGGCCAGCCTGTGGGCGAACCATGGTGCACTGGTGGTCACATAAAGAAAGAGGTGGGTTAGTCTCGGTCTGGAACGTGGCTCATAACGTCGGTGGTGGCTTAATTGGTCCATTGTTCTTATTTGGTTTATGGGCGTTTAATGATGATTGGCGTTCAGCGTTTTATGTACCTGCTTTTTTTGCGCTATTAGTTGCGGGATTTACTATCTTAGTGATGCGTGACACCCCGCAGTCTTGTGGCTTACCACCGATTGAAGAATACAAAGACGATTATCCTGAGAGCTATGACAAATCTTTTGAAGAAGAGATGACCGCCAAAGAAATTTTCTTTAAGTACATTTTTAATAATAAATTATTGTGGTTTATTGCGATTGCGAACGCGTTTGTTTATTTGATTCGCTATGGCGTATTAGATTGGGCACCAGTGTATTTAGGTGAAGCGAAAGGCTTTACCGTCGATAAATCATCATGGGCTTATTTCCTTTATGAGTGGGCAGGGATCCCCGGTACATTATTATGTGGTTGGATATCCGATAAGCTATTTAAAGGTCGTCGAGCACCAGCAGGGATTTTATTTATGGTGCTAGTGACTGTTGCAGTATTGGTGTACTGGCTTAATCCTCCGGGTAATCCGACTATTGATATGATGGCATTGATCTCGATTGGCTTCTTAATCTATGGTCCTGTGATGTTGATTGGTTTGTATGCGTTAGAGCTTGCACCTAAAAAAGCGGCAGGTACTGCGGCTGGGCTAACGGGGTTATTTGGTTATTTAGGTGGTGCAGTAGCAGCGAATGCATTACTGGGTTATACGGTAGATAATTTTGGTTGGGATGGCGGCTTTATGGTTCTAACCGGCTCTTGTGTGTTAGCTATTTTCTTCTTTATTATCACTATGATTGGTGAAAAGAAGGCCTATCAGAAGCAGCAACTTGAGTTACAACAGCAAAATGGTTGATTAAGTTTGGCTTCTTGGTAAAGCTGTGAGTAATATAAAAAGGCTTCGCATTGGCGGAGCCTTGTTTTTATTACCTTTCATTGCTGAATATGGCAGGTATAGATAGGAGCTTTCCAGCCGTGAAGCAAAGTAAACGTCATCAAGAAATTATTGATTTAGTTATGGGCCAGGGATATGTCAGTACTGACGATCTTGTGGCGCGTTTTAATGTAAGCCCACAAACGATTCGCCGCGATCTTAATGAGCTGGCCGATGAAAATAAAATTCGTCGTCATCATGGCGGTGCAACCGTCCCTTCCAGTTCAGTTAATACGGCTTATACCACTCGTAAGGTCTTACAGTTAGAGCAGAAAGACCGCATAGCCAAAGCATTAGTGAGCCATATTCCTGACGGTGCAACCTTATTTATAGATATAGGTACTACGCCAGAAGCGGTGGCGCGCGCATTAATGAATCATAACGATTTACGGATCGTAACTAATAACCTTAATGTTGCTAGCTTACTGATGGCTAAAGAAAACTTTCGAGTGATTTTAGCTGGTGGTGAGGTACGTAATCGTGATGGCGGTATTGTAGGTGAAGCAACCCTCGATTTTGTATCACAATTTCGATTAGATTTCGGTATTTTGGGTATCAGTGGTATTGATCTTGATGGTTCATTATTAGATTTTGATTACCATGAAGTTCGGGTTAAACAAGCGATTATTGAGAATAGCCGTTGTGTGATGTTAGGCGTTGATCACACTAAGTTTGGTCGTAATGCGATGGTAAATCTAGGTGATATTAGTCAAATTGATATGTTATTCACTGATCAATTACCCCCACTCAGTTTGGTTGAGCGATTACAAGAAAATGAAATCCATTTTGAGGTGGTAGCGTAAATCATTATATCGATAACCAGAGACTTAAATAACGGGCTTCTTTAAATAGAAGCCCGTTTTTTTTGGTTTGTAATTGTTATAAGCATTAAGTTTGCGGTAATGATCAAATTTTTGTCATAACAATGTTAACTAATGCTGGATTAGATCAATATATACGCTATTATTAAATTAATTACTTTCGAACGAACATTTATAGTTCGTTTTGTTATGTTTGATTGAATAGGTGTGAACATTATGACAGTAGCATTAAGCGGCCTCGAAAATAGTCAAACGTTAGATTTAATTGTGATTGGTGGCGGCATTAATGGTACTGGCATTGCTGCTGATGCCGCGGGTCGCGGGTTGAGTGTTGGTCTTTATGAAGCGGATGATTTTGCATCAGCGACCTCATCAGCCAGTTCAAAATTAATTCATGGTGGTTTGCGTTATCTTGAGCATTATGAATTTCGGTTAGTGGCTGAAGCCTTAGCTGAGCGAGAAGTATTATTAAAAAAAGCGCCTCATATTGCTAAACCAATGCGATTTCGACTGCCACACCAGCCGCATTTACGTCCTGCATGGATGATTCGTGCTGGATTATTCTTATATGATCACTTGGGTAAACGCACCACCTTACCAGCCAGCAATGGATTATCATTTGGTGCTGATTCGGTATTAGTACCTACGATTAAACAAGGTTTTGAATATTCTGATTGTTGGGTTGATGATGCGCGATTAGTGATTTTAAATGCGATGGAAGCCGCAAAATATGGCGCAGAAGTGCGTAACCGTTGTCGGGTTGAAAAAGCCGTTCGAGAAGGGGATATTTGGCGCGTGACTATTAAAGATATTGTGACGGGCGCAACATTCCACCGTTGTGCTCATGGGCTAGTGAATGCAACTGGACCATGGGTGAAATCATTTTATGATCACAGTACAGATTTAGAATCACCACGCAATATTCGATTAATTAAAGGCTCCCATATTGTGGTGCCGCGGGTGCATGATCAGCCGCAAGCGTATATTCTTCAGAACGAAGATAATCGAATTGTATTTGTGATCCCTTATTTAGATCGCTTCTCTGTGATTGGTACTACCGATGTTGAATATCATGGTGATCCGCGTGATGTCGCCATTGATGATCAAGAAATTGATTATTTATTGAAGGTGTATAACAACCATTTTGTGCATCAATGCCAGCGGGAAGATGTGGTATGGAATTGGAGTGGCGTTAGACCATTGTGCGATGATGAATCCGATTCACCACAAGCGGTAACGCGTGATTATACCTTAGAGTTAGAGCAGCAAGCAGATGAAGCGCCTTTGCTCTCTGTGTTTGGTGGTAAGCTCACTACCTACCGTAAGTTGGCAGAATCAGCATTAGCTAAATTAGCGCCGTTTTATTCTAACATGGGGCCTTCTTGGACCAAAGATAGCTACTTACCTGGTGGTAGTGCTGATTTTGATGGTGATAAGTTAGCAATGCAGCTACAACAACAGTATCCGTGGTTAAATGAATTTACTTGTCAGCGCATAGCACACAATTATGGTATTCGTGCCGAGACGTTATTGGCAGGAATTACCACCGAAGCTGAGATGGGACAGCACTTTGGTGAAGGGGTTTATCAATGTGAGCTTGATTATTTAATAGCGCATGAATTTGTACAAACAGCGACGGATGCGCTATGGCGTCGCAGTAAACTAGGTTTGTATTTAACGCCATTACAGCAACAATTAATTGGTGATTATATTATTGATCATCAAGCGCAGACGGTAATTGCGGCTGCATAACTATTATTTACTTTATAGTAAACATTTCAATAAAAAGCGCCGATGGGCGCTTTTTTTATGGGCGTTATTATTGGTATAAATATTTAGTAAATAAAAGCTCATTGACTGGAGTATGGCCTGTCTCGACAAGTAATAATTGGTTGATTTTTTGTTTACTTAATTGACGAATTTTTTCACGGCCAGTTAATGATTTTATTTGTTGTTCTGATTGTTGGTTAATAATGCTAATTATAGCGTCACGGATCAAAGGATCATGATGCTTAATATTCATTAATTGATTGTTATTTTTCAGCATTAAATCGACTCGCAACTGAATATACCCTAATCGAGAATCATTAATGACATAGTTGGTAGTGATATCTGGTGTTAAGGTGTAATAACCAATATTTGATTGGGTTGGATCGCTAGTGGGCTGTTTTGCATAAGTGATTGGCGACAGTAATGTTATCACCATCAAGAAACAAGCTACAAAAACAGTTTTTTTCATCATGATACTCATGCAGTTAGGGACATTTAGACGCAACTAGGTGTAATCTACCACGGTTAACGATATTCGAACTCGTTACCTCTTGCTACAATAGCAGATCAATATGGTAATAAATTAACTGCTTTCAACCAAGTGTTTTTGATCACGTCTTTGTTAATTTTGTAGTATAAAAAATGTCGGAATTCAAACAGTTGTACAGTCCATTGATTCAAAGTGCTAAATGGTACTCGGTACAATCATGGGCATTAGAACAAACATCACATGGAGCCTGGTTGCTAGAGTCTGAATCATTGTCACGTCGATTGGCACAATATTGTCAACATTTTACCGTGACAGTGTTAGCCCAGACAATGATTAGCAACAGTCATCTGTCAGTTATGGAACGGCAACTTGTAGGTGATAGTGATTGTTTAGAACGAGAAGTAATGCTTTATGGTGATCAACAACCATGGGTATTTGCGCGAACGTTGATCCCAATGACAACCTTAAGTGGTGAGGAACAAGACCTCGTCGATTTAGGTGATATTCCGTTAGGGTATCGTGTCTTTAATGATAAAAATTCACGCCGTGATGCTTTGGAAGTTGCCAATCTTGGTACTCAGCAACAGCCTCGATGGGCGCGACGTTCGCGATTATGGATCAATGAAAAGCCAATGCTGGTGGCGGAGTTATTCTTAATCGAATCGCCAGTATATGCTAAGGAAAAAGGATGTTAGAAATAACCAAGGCCAGAGCTTTTTGGCAGTTAGCCCGTTTTGATCGCCCAATTGGCAGTTTATTATTATTATGGCCAACCTTATGGGCGTTATTTTTGGCTGGAGATGGCTTTCCTAAATCAGATGTGTTGGTGGTGTTTGTGCTTGGGGTGGTGTTTATGCGTGCCGCTGGATGTGTGATTAATGATTTTGCAGATCGCAATGTTGATGGTCATGTAAAGCGCACTGCTAATAGACCAATGCCATTAGGAAAAGTCTCTGAACGCGAAGCGCTGGGGCTATTTATTTTATTGGTGTTAGTGTCGTTTTTATTAGTACTCACCATGAATAACTTGACTATTATGTTGTCAGTGGTAGCCGTAATATTGGCTGCATCTTATCCGTTTATGAAGCGCTATACCCATTTACCGCAGTTAGTATTGGGCGCTGCTTTTGGTTGGTCAATTCCAATGGCCTATGCTGCCCAATCAGGTGCATTACCCACTGTGGCATGGTTGTTATTTGTTGCTAATATTTTATGGACAGTTGCTTACGATACGCTGTATGCAATGGTTGATCGTGATGATGATATCAAGGTTGGAATTAAATCTACCGCGATTCTTTTTGGGCGGTTTGATAAATTAATTATTGGAATATTGCAGCTAGCAACAATCATGTTACTGATTGCTATCGGTGGCATTTTACAATTAAATCAAGGTTATTATTGGGCGTTATTATTAGCATCAGCTTTGTTTGTTTACCAACAAATGCTGATTCAAGGTCGTCAACGTGAGCAATGTTTTAAAGCATTTTTAAATAATAATTACGTTGGAATGGTGATATTTATCGGTATTAGCTTAAGTGTATTATGGTAATAAGCGATCAATAGCAGTGATCTTGAAGCATAAAAAAAGCGCCGTTAGGCGCTTTTTTTATGGCGAACCATTAGTCGTTTATCCGTTCTTCATCTGGCTGCATAACGGCTTGAATGGTTAATTTTACTTCAGGTGAAACTAATGACGTTAATAAATCAGCAAGTTTTTCAACCGGTTGAGTAACAGCATGGCACTCATTATTGAGATAGCCTTCATTACGTAATGTTTTCACTAGCGTACTAAACACCCCTTTATCGAAAAATTCGGGCGCATTGATACCATGTAAACGACTTAAACGTTGAGCAAGTACTTGGCTCTGTTGTTCTAAATCGGTTTTAGGTAATTGCGGTTCAGCATTAAGTAGTGTCAACGCAATTGCGTAACGTTGTAAGGTTTCAGTAATAGTGCGAGCTAGGAGCTGTAATGGACCAATGCGTGTATTATTAATCGCAATAGTGTCACCATCAAGTAGCAACAATCGCTGACGTACTAATTCTGCAATTAAACGATCAATTTCTAGTGGTAACTGTTCGGCATCAAAGCGTAAAAATAATTCAGCTTTTAAGAACGGATACAATAACTCAACTTTTTGATGGATCTCAGCACGATTTAGGCTTTGCTGTTGGATCACAATATGGGCAATTAATGATGGTAGCGCAAACAAGTGAATAATGTTATTGCGGTAATAAGTCATCAAGATTGATTGTTCACGATCAAGCGAGATGATTTCACCTAATACGTCACGCTCGACCAAGAACTTGTCCATGGTAATTGCATGATCGACCAATTGAGTAGCATTGTCTTTTGGTGTGGTGCAATGTTTTGAATATGGTGCATTACGCAGTAGTTCAAGGTAACACTCAATTTGTTGTTCTAATGAACTGCGACTTAATGCCCGTTGACGTGATGACAATAGTGCCAGCGCACATAATGTTAGTGCATTAGTCGCTGCGGCATCATTAATATGGGTCATCATCTTAACCGCTAAATCATTCACGACCGGAGAGAGCCAGCTTGGACGTTGGGGTTCTATCGGGTTGATGTCTTGGTGCCAGTCAGGCACGTTATCATTTAAATATTGATTAAGTGATAACGGCTCACCAAAGTTGACATAACCTTTACCAAAATTACGTAATTTACGTAGGGTACGCAGTACTTGGCCAACATTTTCTTTTTCTTTACGTTTGCCTTGTAGCTCTTTGGCATACGTACCCACTTCCATTACGTGCTCATAACCAATATAAACGGGTACCAAGGTTACAGGACGATTTAAGCCACGTAACATTGCTTGGATGGTCATTGATAGCATGCCCGTTTTGGCAGGAAGTAAGCGTCCGGTACGAGAACGGCCGCCTTCACTGAAATATTCAACCGAATAACCTTTAGCAAACAACTGTGCTAGATATTCGCGGAAAACTGTTGAATAAAGACGATCGCCTTTAAAGCTACGACGAATAAAGAATGCACCGCCACGGCGGAAGATAGGGCCTGCAGGGAAGAAATTAAGATTAATACCGGCGGCAATATGCGGTGGTACTAAACCTTCTTGGTACAGAACATAAGACAGTAACAAATAGTCCATATGACTGCGGTGACAAGGAACATAGACAATTTCATGCCCATCTTGCGCTAATCGACGAATACGCTGCGCATTGGTGATATTGAGGCCTTGGTAAAGTTTATTCCATAACCAGCCTAAGAAACGCTCACCATTTTTAATTAATGGATAAGAGAAATCTGCTGCAATTTCTTCCATCATTGCAATCGCTTCACGACGCACTTTTTCAACGGGAACTTGACGGCTTAATGCTTCTTCTTGTACGACTTTATCAATCGCTTTCGATGCTAATAAACGTTTAAAAAGTTGTTTACGATCCGGCAGACGAGGACCTGAGGTTGCTAGTAATTGGCGCGAAAAGTGAATTTTTGCTACTCGTGCTAATTTTTGTGCAATGGCATCATCAGTACCGTGATTATCTGCCATATAACGTAAAGATACTGGTGTACTTAGACGGACTAAACAATCGCGACCATGACCCACAATCGCCCAGGTTTTTTTAGGGCCATTAAGAGGACGTAGAATAGGTTTGTTTTTTGATTCTTTACCCGGCGCGCGACCCCATAAAATAGAGGCTGGAATTAATTGGATATTTAATTCACTGTCTTGTTTATGTAATTCCAATAAGTCACTAAAAAGCGTGATTGAGTCTTGTGGTAAACCAGTTTTATTACCAAATACACTTGGATTTTCAGCAACACAAACAAAGCGAGGAAAGGATTGGCCATTAATTTCTAATAGCGATAATGGATCTGGTAAGCCTGATGCGAGTGCACTGCTACGTAGAGTTAATAGATCAGTATTAGAACGGTACGGCAATATATAGACGATTGGGCGAGCTAAATCGAGTTCTAAGTCAGCAACTGGATCAGATGGGATCGAATGAGGTTTTACCAATATAGAAAGTGGCAATTTTAATAATTGTTGATAGATTTTTTGCCCGCTTGACATAGATATAATTAGCCTCTGAATCTAAATACGCCGCACAACAGCAGAAAAATGCCGCTTTCATGCAAGAGATATGCGGTAAATAAAGCTTAAAATACCACTTTTTTGACTAAGTCATGGTTTATTTTTATAACAACTTTTGGATTGAAAATCGATCTGGCATGACCAGTTAATGAAAGATGATTGATTCTGTTAGAATTATTGCTGTAAATAATAGTTTTATATTTTTTTTAGCCAAGTTACTGAATGGCTTTGAATTCCTACTCAAATTGCTGTTTTCGTAAACAATTGGCTTTTATTGTCTCTGAACACTGGATATACTCACAGCAACTGTATAAAAAGACAGGTGACTCATGAAGCCGTTAACGCCGCGACAACAACAAGTCTTTGATTTAATCAAAACAAAAATCGATGACTTTGGAATGCCACCGACACGAGCTGAAATTGCTCGCGAACTTGGCTTCCGCTCTGCTAATGCAGCAGAAGAACATTTAAAAGCTTTAGCCCGTAAAGGTGTATTAGAAATTATTCCTGGTGCATCACGAGGGATCCGTTTATTAATTGCGGACGATGCAGCAGATGAAAAAGGGTTACCTTTAATTGGCCGAGTAGCTGCTGGTGAGCCAATTTTGGCGCAAGAGCATGTTGAAGCTCATTATGAGGTGGATCCAAGCTTATTTAAACCTCGCGCGGATTTCTTATTACGCGTCAATGGTATGAGTATGAAGAATATTGGTATTATGGATGGTGATTTACTTGCTGTGCATAAAACCCAAGATGTACATAATGGCCAAGTGGTTGTTGCTCGAGTTGATGATGAAGTGACCGTTAAGCGACTTGATAAACAAGGTGCTAAAGTATTGCTTCATGCTGAAAATGAAGAGTTTTCACCCATTGAAGTTAATTTAGAACATCAAAGCCTGACCATTGAAGGTATTGCTGTTGGCGTGATTCGTACCGCTGACTGGATGTAAAGATCCGCTAACGACAGATTGAGTAAACACCAAATAGCGTAGCGCATAAGCTGCGCTTTTTTTTGTCTTTAAAATGGTGAGTAATTATTTTCTTCCTTATATCATTAGCTTATCTAGTAGTTTGTTAGTAATTTTTTATGAGTATTTTTTTGCGCTATTACTGTTTAGTGCCTAAGTTAAACATAGAGGAATGTTATTTTAGCTTTGCTGCGGGTGGATCAATTTGTCGCTGCATGTGCTGTGTAAGGCGAGATGTTGCCGACAAAGGAGGTCAGAACGATGATACGTAAACTGATCGGTAGTTGTGGATTAATCATATTTTCATCCCCATTGTTGAGTGAAACAATGCAATTCAATATGACGCGGGGCGTTACTGCAATAAGCCAAGATGTGTTTGGCTTACATATGACGATTCTTTATATCTGCATCGCTATCGGTGTGGTGGTGTTTGGGGCCATGTTTTGGTCTATTTTCCATCATCGAAAATCTAAAGGTGCTGTTGCTGCCTCTTTTCATGAAAGTACCAAAGTCGAAATTATTTGGACACTGATCCCCTTTATTATCTTAATTGCGATGGCTATTCCGGCCACAAAAACCCTACTTGCAATGGAAGACCCTTCAAAATCAGATCTCACTATTCAAGTGACAGGTTCGCAATGGAAATGGCATTACCGCTATTTTGATCAAGATGTTGAATTTTATTCACACCTAGCGACCAGTGCTGCTCAAATTGATAACCAACAACCTAAACGGGCCAATTATTTATTAGAAGTCGATTACCCATTAGTGGTGCCGATTAACAAAAAAATCCGCTTTTTAATTACCTCACAAGACGTTATCCATTCTTGGTGGGTACCTGCTTTTGCCGTTAAAAAAGATGCTAATCCTGGCTTTATTAATGAAGCATGGACACGTATTGATAAGCCGGGTATTTATCGCGGCCAGTGTGCAGAGTTGTGTGGTAAAAATCATGGCTTTATGCCGATTGTGGTCATTGCAAAAACACAAGTTGAGTACGATCAATGGTTGCAACAAACCCAAGCCAGTCAGCGTCAAGCGAGTGAGCAAGAACAACAATTATTAGACATGACCATGCCAATGGATGAACTAATGACACTTGGTGAAAAAACCTATAACAACCGCTGTGCAATGTGTCATCAAGCTAATGGTAAAGGGATTCCGGGGGCTTTTCCTGCGTTAGCGGCTGAAGGCATTTCGATTGATCCGCAACGTCGAATTGAACATATCAAGATTGTGGTACATGGCAGTACCGGAACCGCGATGCAAGCTTTTGGTCCGCAATTAAGTCTTAAAGAGTTAGCGGCCGTGATTACTTATGAGCGTAATGCTTGGGGTAATAATACTGGAGAAACCGTACAAGCGGCTGATATTCAGGCAATTAAAAACGGACAGTAGTTATAAGGAATTATCAGCATGACGGATATATTGCATCAACAACCCACTATTGATCACCATGAGCATCATCCACCGAAAGGGATTAAGCGATGGTTATTTACCACTAATCATAAAGATATTGGTACGCTTTATTTGTTATTTAGCTTATCGATGTTTTTTATTGGTGGTGCGATGGCAATGGTAATTCGTGCTGAGTTATTCCAGCCAGGGTTACAATTGGTTGAACCTAATTTTTTTAATCAAATGACCACTGTTCATGGTTTGATTATGGTCTTTGGTGCGGTAATGCCAGCCTTTACCGGTTTAGCTAATTGGATGATTCCGTTAATGATTGGTGCGCCAGACATGGCACTACCACGAATGAATAATTGGAGTTTTTGGATCCTACCGTTTGCTTTTAGTCTGTTGTTGTCGACGCTATTTATGGAAGGGGGCGGGCCTAATTTTGGTTGGACATTTTATGCGCCATTATCGACGACTTATAGCCCTGCTAGTACCGGATTGTTTGTGTTTGCAATTCATATTATGGGCATCAGCTCGATCATGGGGGCGATTAATGTGGTGGTGACCATTATCAATATGCGCGCTCCCGGTATGACTTACATGAAGATGCCGTTATTTGTGTGGACATGGTTAATCACCGCTTTTTTATTGATAGCGGTAATGCCAGTGTTAGCCGGTGCGGTAACCATGGTCTTAACCGATAAATACTTCGGTACCAGTTTTTTTGATGCCGCTGGTGGTGGTGATCCCGTCATGTTCCAGCACATATTTTGGTTTTTTGGTCATCCTGAAGTTTATATTATGATTTTGCCGAGTTTCGGTATTATTTCGGCAATTATCCCTGCATTTTCGCGTAAAAAACTCTTTGGTTATAGTTCAATGGTGTATGCCACCGCTTCGATTGCTGGATTGAGTTTTCTGGTGTGGGCGCACCATATGTTTACCACGGGTATGCCTGTTGCGGCAGAGCTGTTTTTTATGTATTGCACCATGCTGATTTCGGTGCCGACAGGGGTGAAAGTGTTTAACTGGGTGGCAACCATGTGGCGTGGATCGCTGACGTTTGAAGTGCCGATGCTATTTGCGATTGCGTTTATTGTGTTGTTTACCATCGGTGGTTTTTCTGGACTGATGTTGGCGATCACGCCAGCTGATTTTCAATATCATGATACCTATTTTGTGGTGGCACATTTTCATTATGTGTTGGTGTCTGGCGCGATCTTTTCGATTATGGCGGCCGCTTATTATTGGTTACCAAAATGGACTGGGCATATGTTCAATGAACGTTTAGCGCAGTGGCATTTTTGGTGTTCATTAATTTCAGTCAATATTTTATTTTTCCCAATGCACTTTCTCGGATTAGCGGGGATGCCGCGTCGAATTCCTGATTATGCGTTGCAGTTTGCTGATATCAATGCGGTGGTCAGCATCGGTGGGTTTTTATTTGGTTTATCACAATTGTTATTTGTCGCGGTAGTGGTGAAGTGTATTCGAGGCGGAGAAAAAGCGGCATCAAAACCGTGGGAAGGGGCGGAAGGGCTAGAATGGACGGTACCTTCTCCCGCGCCATATCATACCTTTTCAACGCCACCCAAGATTGATTAACGGAGGCTGATATGGAACCGCAATCAAAACGCTCCGTGATTGCCTTGGTATTTGCGGCAATAGCTATGTTTGGATTTGCGTTTGCGCTAGTGCCGTTATATGACGTTTTCTGTGACATTACGGGGATTAATGGCAAAACAGCGACCACACCAACAAAGGCTAGTGACAATATTGATCGCAGTCGAACCGTGACGGTTGAATTTGTTGCTTATATAAACCCGAATGTGAAGTGGCAATTTACGCCACAGGTGACTCAAGTAGATGTTCACCCAGGGGAGACGACAATCATTAAATATGATGCTAAAAATCTTAATTCACAGGCTTCAATTGGACAAGCTGTACCTTCAGTATCACCAGGAATTGCGGCAAAATATTTTAATAAAATTGAATGTTTTTGTTTTAACCATCAGCCATTAGCGGCAGGAGAACAAGCTGAGTTGCCGTTGGTGTTTTATGTCGATCCTGATTTACCGCGTGATATTAAGATACTGACATTAGCCTATACGCTTTATGACGTAACCCCTGATGTGCAACCCATTACTCAATCCAATGAGCAAGAGAATGAGGTGAAAGATGTCGAACTCTTATGATGATCCTAAGCAATCAACGGCAGGTAGTTCTGATGAATATTATGTTCCTGCGGCTAGCGGTTGGCCTATTTTAGGTGCGGTGGCATTATTTTTAATTGCCTTAGGTGCAGGTGCGACAGTCGGTGATTTACTGGCAGGCCAAGGACCATGGATTTTATTAACTGGGGTTGGGTTGATTTTACTGATGCTAACGGGTTGGTTTCGTGATGTGATCACTGAATCGATGGGCGGCTTATATAGCACTCAAATGGATCGGTCATTTCGACAGGGCATGAGTTGGTTTATTTTTTCTGAAGTGATGTTCTTTGGGGCATTTTTTGGGGCGCTATTTTATATTCGAATGATTGCGGTGCCATGGCTAGGTGGTGCCAGTAATAATGCAATGACCAACGTTGTATTATGGCCTGATTTTATCGCAGATTGGCCGCTTGTTGTTACTCCTGATGGCACTGAAACTCAAGCTATGGGGCCGATCGGATTGCCGTTATATAACACTATTATTCTGCTTACCTCATCAATAACCCTGCATATTGCCCATCTTGCGTTAGAAAATAATCAACGGCGTCGATTAAGCCTGTTTTTATTGGTCACCATATTACTTGGTGGGGTGTTTGTTTACCTACAAGCCGTGGAATATATCCATGCTTATCATGAGTTGAATCTACGTTTAGAAAGTGGTGTCTACGGCAATACCTTCTTTATGTTAACTGGATTTCATGGCGTGCATGTCACCTTAGGTACGATTGTATTATTCATTGTCTGGTGTCGAGTGTTAAAAGGTCATTTTACCCCTCAACACCATTTTGCTTTTCAGGCTGGGGCTTGGTATTGGCATTTTGTGGACGTAGTGTGGTTATGTTTATTTGTGTTTGTTTATATTTTATAAGCGGTTAATGATCAAATAAATATTAATCGCTCAATAAGTTAGAGTGTGTAGGGGCTTGGATTCGGTTGAATAATACCAGTCAGTAAAGCAATAACCACCAGTCCAAATAGTATTACTGCAATCAGTAATCGATGCCCAAGATAATGTGATAACGGGCGTGATGATTGGCCTTTAATGATGGATGGTAACGCACGGAACAAGTGGATCACCATTAAGAGTAACAATACGATAAATAATATTTTTATTAGCATGTTAGTTGCTCCTTTGTGGTTATTTAATCATAGCGGGTTTTCACTATTAGTAATAAAAAGGGGGGTGTAATGATGCGAACTATCGCTTTTATTCTTTTTTCTATTGCGGTGGTGAGTTTGTTACTCAAACTTAGCTGGTGGCAACTGAGTCGTGCTGATGAAAAAAAACAGCTGCAATCACAAATTCAAGATCGGCAACAAATGAGGGTTGTTGATTTAGCACAACTCCCTGTTGAACCCTTATGGCATAGCATTACCCTTGAAGGGGAATTTGATAATCAACATCCAATATTGTTAGATAATCAACTGTTTCGTGGTCGACCGGGTTATCACCTTTATTTACCTTTTATTAGTCAACAGCAACAAGTGTTAGTCAATGTCGGTTGGATTGCGGCACCACTATACCGTGAAATATTACCGAAGTTACCGCAACTTAATGGGCGAAAGGTGATTAGTGGTGTGATAGCTCCCGCTCAGCAATTATTACAGTTTAAACCCGATAACACCGATGAGCAGTGGCCTTTACGGGTACAAAATATTGAATTAGATAGGCTCGCTCTGCAATTACAACAACCACTGTTGCCGTGGGTTATTCAAATATCAGCCTCAAGTCCGATAGCGTTAACTCAAACATGGCAACCTGTCGTGATGGGCCCTAAGAAACATTATGGTTATGCGATACAGTGGTTTTTATTAGCGATTGCGGTGGTTGTTATCTCTTTATTATGGCTACGCAAGGAGCGCGAAGTATGAATAAATATCACTTATTGTTAATGGTTGCAGTTGTGTTCGCATTACCGATTATTATTGCGAAATTGATATTGCAGCAGCAATGGTATCAAGGCGGGGTGACTAACCGAGGTCAACTTTTACAGCCAGTAATAACAGTGACCGCGTTTTCAAAGCCACAAACATGGCAATTAATTTATTGGTTGCCGCCAACGTGTGATGAGCGTTGCCAAGGGGCTTTATTTAATTTACGCCAAGTACCACAAGCTGCGGGTGCTGATAGTGTGCGGTTACAAAGTGTTGTCCTTGTTGCGGATCAACCGACCTCCTCAAACGCATTATTACAAGGGTTAGAACTGCGCCAAGTGAGTGGGTTATTACGTCAACAGTTAATCCAATTAGAATATGGTTTAACCTCGATTTATATTGCAGACCCTCACGGTAATATGCTGATGGCTTACCCCTTAGTTGTTGGCGAAAAGGCCATTTTAATGCAAGGTAAAGATGTGTTACGTGATTTAAAAAGGTTATTAAAAGTCTCAAAAATTGGCTAAGTCATTGCTGTTATTATGGAGGATAACAAATGATTCTCACCAACAAGAATGATCGATACTTCTTTTATTTAGTCAGTTTTAGTTTTGTGTTATCGCTAGCAGTGGTGGCGTTAGGTGCTTTTACTCGATTGACTGAAGCCGGGCTTGGCTGTCCTGATTGGCCGGGTTGCTACGGTTTTTTAACTGTGCCTCAAACGGCACTTGAACAACAAACTGCCGCTGAATTTTTCCCTCA
This sequence comes from Photobacterium carnosum, assembly GCF_002849605.1. Taxonomy (GTDB): domain Bacteria; phylum Pseudomonadota; class Gammaproteobacteria; order Enterobacterales; family Vibrionaceae; genus Photobacterium; species Photobacterium carnosum. The sequence goes on along the minus strand of NZ_NPIB01000005.1, from coordinate 141,429 downwards.
AACGCCACTTGAGCCTCAAAAAGCATGGAATGAAATGCTGCATCGTTATATTGCAGGCACGTTAGGTATTTTCATTTTAGCGATCAATATTATGGCGTGGCGACAACTATCACGACCAAAACTATTACCATTATTGCTACTCATCACCGTGATTATTCAAGCACTATTAGGTATGTGGACGGTGACATTAGTGCTTATGCCGGTGGTAGTGATGGCGCATTTATTAGGGGGCTTTACCATTGTCTGCTTGCTGTGGTTATTACGGTTACAGCTTCATATTGGACATGTAAGCATGACTCAAGTTGGAATAAAGCCATTATATCGGCTGCGAATAGCGGCAATTGTTAGTGTTATTGTGGTTATCTCCCAAGTTGCATTAGGGGGTTGGACGGCGGCTAATTATGCTGCTTTGGTGTGTACTCAATTACCTATTTGTGAAGCTAATTGGCAGCAGCTATTTGATAGTAAAGCCTTTCTTTTAGTACATCCGCAACATGATAGTTATCAATATGGGGTACTTGATTATGGGCAGCGAGTGTCAATTCATGTTGTGCATCGTATAGGTGCGATGGTAACGACCGTTGTCGTATTAGCTATGGCATGGTTATGTTGGTTACAGCCGATATTACGACGTTATAGCTGGGGGTTAGTATTATTGCTGACGCTGCAAATTGCATTAGGGGTGACTAATGTTGCTGCAAGTTTACCTCTTGCTGTAGCCGTAGCACATAACGTCACAGGTCTAGGATTATTAGTGATGATGGTCACTGTTAGCTATCGTGTTGGTGCTGGCTATCGACAATCACAGCAACATCGCCGCTATTGAAGGAGGATAAATGACATGGATAAATTACAATGGCTTGATCGTTTAAGTACTTCAACCGTCACGATTGCAGTGTGGCGAGATTATCTCACCATGACAAAGCCCAAAGTGGTAGCGATGTTATTGCTTACCGCTTTAGTGGGAATGTGTCTTGCTGTGCCAACCGTACCAACTGTTTATGTTGTGGTGCTTGGACTCGCTGGTATTGGTTTGCAATCAGCAGCCGCCGCTGTTTTTAACCATATATTAGATCGTCATTTTGATGCTCAGATGACACGGACTTATCATCGGCCGTTAGCTAAAGGGCGCATAGCGACCTCCAAAGCAGTGTTGTTTGGATGTGTATTAATGGTGTCAGGATTTATTTTATTGTGGCAGCTTAATCCATTAACAGCATGGCTGACGATGGCAAGTTTAGTTGGTTATGCGGTGGTTTATACGGTATGGCTAAAACATGCAACACCGCAAAATATTGTGATTGGCGGCTTAGCCGGAGCAGCTCCACCTCTATTAGGATGGACAGCCGTGACGGGAAGTTTGAATCCTCATGCGCTGCTATTAGTGATGCTAGTGTTTGCATGGACGCCACCACACTTTTGGGCTTTAGCGATTCATCGGCGTGATGATTACGCTAAAGCTGGCATTCCAATGCTGCCAGTGACGCATGGTATTGAATACACTAAAACCATGGTGTTGTTTTATACCTTATTGTTGTTTGCGGTGGGGTTGTTACCGTGGCTAACAGGTATGAGTGGTGGAATTTATTTAATTGGCAGTAGCATGTTAAACCTCGGTTTTATTGGTTACGCCATTAAGCTAAAATTTTTTGATACGGAAGGTCATGCATGGGCAACATTTAAGTATTCTATTTGGCATTTATTAACCTTATTTGTGGTGCTGTTAGTTGATCATTGGTGGCTTTCGTGGACATTAGTACATTCCTAATGGGATCAACTGATATTTTGGTATCAAAATCAGACTGTTGTCATTCTCTTCAAATAGGTACACTAACCTCTTAGTTTATACCTTGAATAAGGGACGAGTGTGCTGGCTGTATTAAAAGATAAAGCATTACATTACCAAGTTTTTGCGTTAGCACTGCCAATGGTGTTATCTAATATTACCGTACCCTTACTGGGCTTAGTTGACGCTGCTGTTATTGGTCATCTTGATAAATCATGGTATTTAGGTGGTGTGGCTGTTGGCGGCACCATGATTAATGTGACCTTTTGGCTGCTTGGTTTTTTACGGATGGCGACCACGGGCATTACTGCACAAGCGCAAGGTAGTGCTAACAAAGATGCACAAGCGGTAATTTTTGTCCAAGGTATGGCACTTGCTTGGTTATTTGGCGTGGTGTTAGTGGCATTGCACCAGCCAGTGAGCCAAGTTATTTTTCATTTTAGTAGCGCAGGCAGTGAAGTAAAACTGTATGCCGCACAATATTTTTCAATTCGTATTTGGGGTGCTCCCGCCGCTTTAGCTAATTTTGTGATCATGGGTTGGCTGCTGGGAATGCAGAATGCCAAATTACCAATGTGGTTATTAATTGTAACGAACGTCGTCAATATAACGCTAGATCTAATATTTGTGCTTGGTTTTGGATGGAAAGTACAAGGTGCGGCAGCTGCGTCTGTCATTGCCGATTATAGTGGCATGATATTAGGATTATGGTTTGTTGCTCAACAATGGTTACGGTTAGGTTTACCACCATTAAAACAAAAGTTGGCCAGTGTGCGTCATGGTATGGGACGGTTACTGAAGCTTAATCGCGATATCTTTTTACGCAGTTTATGTTTACAAGCCACCTTTGTTTTTATGACCTTTCAAGGGGCACACTTAGGCGATAATGTGGTGGCAGCGAATGCGGTATTAATGAGTCTCTTAATGTTGGTCTCTTACGCAATGGATGGTTTTGCTTATGCGATGGAAGCGTTAGTGGGCAAAGCTGTTGGTGCAGGAAATAAGGGTCAACTTGAGCGCTATTTAGTTGGGACGACATTTTGGAGTTTATTGATATCATTAGTATTAACCGTTATTTTTGTACTCTTTGGTACACAAATTATTGGTATTGTTTCTGATATTCCAGCAGTACAGCAGCAAGCCGACCAGTATTTACCATGGTTAACAGCAGTGCCTTTAGTGGCGATGTGGTGTTTTTTATTAGATGGGGTCTTTATTGGTGCTACTCGTGGCAAAGATATGCGTAATAGTATGTTCTTAGCAACGTGTGGATTTTTTGCTATTTGGTGGTCAATGAGTAGTTATGGAAATCATGCATTGTGGGCGGCAATGATCGGTTTTATGGCATTGCGAGGGCTGATATTAGCGGTGATCTTCATTTCTTTATGGCGAAAAAATATATTTTTACCGCATACTTAATAAACAACCACTTATCATTACAGTGAACAGTATTGATGATTTTTTGTACAAAAAAGGCTTCCAATCATGATTGTGATTTGCTTAAATGCGTTCACTTCTTATCCAGGTGGTGCGAATGACAACTAAGATTATAGGTTATTTATTACTGGTGCTGAGTTTAACCTTCAGTGTTCATAGTTATGCTAGTAGCTTTAAAAAATTGAATGTTACAGCAACAGCATATAATTCAGTATCAACTCAAACAGATTCCAGCCCTAGCATAGCGGCTTGGGGCGATCGTTTAAAACCCGGCATGAAAGCCATCGCTGTTTCCCGTGATTTACTAAAAATGGGTTTAAAGCGTGGTTCTAAAGTGAAAATTTCAGGCTTACCCGGTGAGTACGTGGTGCTAGATAAAATGCATCACCGTTGGAGTCGTAAAATTGATATCTATATGGGTAAAAATGTTAGGGCTGCAAAAAATTGGGGAAAACGGCGGGTAACTATTACTGTCCTCTGATCATAATGAATACTAATAAAAAAGCCGCATTTTGATGCGGCTTTTTGCTATTTACAATAAGTGGCTCGAAACGATTAATAGTAAGAGTGATCGCCACGGGCGTGATCGGTAATATCACGTGCGCCCGTTAATTCGCCTTCAAATTGTGCTAATAGTTCTTTCTCAATGCCTTCTTTTAATGTGACATCAACCATTGAACAACCATTACAACCACCACCGAATTGTAGAATGGCAACGCCATCTTCAGTGATTTCAGCCAATGAAACATTACCACCATGGCCAGCAAGTTGCGGGTTGATTTGAGTCTGTAGAATGTAATCAACACGTTCAATCAATGATGCATCATCAGCGACTTTACGCACTTTGGCGTTAGGCGCTTTTAATGTTAGCTGTGAGCCCATTTTATCTGTGACAAAATCGATTTCAGCGTCATCAAGGAAGGTGAGGCTTAATTCATCAATAAAAGCCGAGAATAGCTCAAGTTTCATTTCCGTATCACTTGCTTCAACCGCATCTAGTGGGCAGTAGGATACGCCACATTCAGCACTTTGAGTGCCTGGGTTTACAACAAAAACACGGATATTAGTACCCTCAGGCTGCTGAGCAAGTAGCTTGCTAAAGTGCTGCTGAGCGTTTTCAGTAATAGTGATCATAGACACGATGTAATACCTGACTGATTTAGTAAGTTTTATTTATTCTACTCTTTGTGAGTCATTGTCGCATCTCTAAAGCGACATTTTTTATTTGACCACGTTTTATTAATTAATGCGCGTCTTTTTTGTGCAAGATTAACTAACTGATTGTTCAGTATGACATAACGTATAAATATCTACTTGTTTTACACCGTGTCGAATTAGCAGCCGAGTTAATTGATCTACTGTAGCGCCGGTGGTGACGACATCGTCAACAATAGCGACATGTTCAGGCAAGATTATTGGTCGTAATCGAAACGCATGGTGTAAGTTATGTTGCCGTTGAATTTGTGTCAGTTGTTGTTGCGGTTGTGTATGCCGTAAACGCTGAAAAGCATGGTGATCAACGTGGCTATTTAAAATAGTCCCAAGGGCTAATGCGAGTTGATGACTTTGATTAAAACCGCGCCCGCAATAACGCCGCCAGTGTAAAGGTACGGGTAATAATAGTGGTGCAGGTTGAGTAATTTGATGAGCTAATTGTTGTGCCAGTGGTCGTGCTAACCAAAATTTCCCACAAAATTTCAGTTGGTGCACTAGTTGTTGTAATGGTGGTTGATATTCGCCTAAACGATAGAGACGATGCCATAGCGGTGGGGAGGTTAAGCAACGACCACAATGTTCAATAGTGGTTAAGGTGGTGGTGCCACAATGTTGACAATAAGGAGAAGATGGAAACTGAGATAGGCAATGGTGGCACCAAAAATGTTCAGATGCAGTTAAGGGAAGTTGGCATAGTGAACAGTGCTGAAATAATAAGTGATGATATAAATTATCTCGCCACGATGGCACTCTGTTTGGCATCATTATCCCTCGTTCGTAATTGATGAAAGGAAGTATAAATGACATCACAGTTTAATTGGCATTGTGAAGGGCAAGGACCTGATCTGGTTCTCATTCATGGATGGGGAATGAATACAGGAGTATGGCAAGATGTGATCCCGCGACTAAGTCAGCACTATTGCGTTCATTGGTGCGATCTTCCGGGTTATGGTGATAACGGCAATGCTAGTGCGACGTCATTGAATGACATTGTCGAACTGTTATTAGTGCAAGCTCCTGAAAAAGCAGTGTGGTTAGGATGGTCATTAGGTGGGGTTATTGCTACTCAAGCCGCTTTGGTTGCACCTCAACGGGTAACGCAATTGATCACGGTTGCAAGTTCACCTTGCTTTAGATCTCAAACTGATTGGATGGGTATTCAACCGCGAGTCTTGGCTAATTTTCAACTCCAATTAGTGGCCGATTTCGCGCTCACTATTGAACGGTTTTTAGTTTTACAGGCATTGGGTAGTCAAACCGCCAAAGAAGATATTCGGCAATTAAAAGCTGCCGTGTTATCTCGGCCGCAGCCGCAATTAGCGGCTTTAACGCTAGGGTTAGAATTATTAGAGACCGTTGATTTACGCCAATCGCTAACTGCGTTATCACAACCATGGTTACGGTTATATGGGCGTTTAGATGCGTTAGTGCCGATTAAAACTGAACCGCTATTAGGTGCGTTATATCCTCAATCACAGAGTTATATTTTTGCTAACGCATCTCATGCACCGTTTATTTCGCATTTGGATGAATTTATTACGGTAATAAAGAATTTTATGACGTGATTGGTTTTAGTGCTTTGTGTCAGATAATTGGATTTATAGTGGTCGATTTAGGTTAATAATTAACGGGAGCGGTCGATATCATTAGTAGAGTGGTATAACAACCTTGAGGGTATGGTGATAATGGATTATCTACTATGGTGATTGCGCCATTACAGTCAACAACGCCAGTATTAGCGACAACCATTAATCCATTAACGGATCAAGTCGCGCGGGATAACCGTGTGCGTGAAAAGATTGTACCGATTGTTGAAAGTAGGGAGGCCGCCGCTGAAAATGCCCTTAGTGCAGAAGAGAAACAGCGTAATAAATCGAGTTGGGACCCGAGTGATCATCCTAATTATAGCCAGCCACAAACTAAATTTTTTAAAGGTTACCAACAACACTTAGCACAGATTGTGCAGGTTTTATCTCTCGATAATTATGTGACACCAGATCAGCCATTAGGTTATTCGATGCACATTGAACTGCCCCGAGAGCTATTACAACAATTAGCGCTAATCAGTGCCAGTGAACGTACTAAAGGTGTGGTGAGTCATCATTACGCTCAATCAACATTACCCAACCCACCCACGCAGTATCTTAGCGTTATCTAAATTAACAGCCAGAGCAAATGTCTGGCTGTTGGGGGTAATAATTACATCAGTGGTTATTATTTTTTCTTGGCATTAGCAAATGCAGCTGCAAAAGCGTTACCCATTGGTGGGGTATTCTTTTGTGGTGCAGATGTGTTGTTTTGACGTGGCTGTTGATGAGATGGTTGCTGGCGAGGTGCTGGCGTTGATTGACGACTTGGCTTTTCTTGGCCAGGTTCATCATTTAAACGCATGCTCATCGCAATACGTTTGCGTTGAATATCTACTTCCATCACTTTAACTTTAACCACATCACCGGCTTTAACCACTTCTCGTGGATCTGAAATAAATTTATCAGACAGGGCAGAGATATGGATCAAACCATCTTGGTGAACACCGACATCAACAAAAGCACCAAAGTTAGTTACGTTAGTGATCACGCCTTCTAATACCATTCCCGGAATCAAGTCTTTTACTTCATTAATGCCATCAGCAAAGGTAGCTGTGGTGAACTCAGGACGTGGATCTCGCCCAGGTTTATCTAGCTCACTAATGATGTCTGTTACTGTCGGTAAACCGAAATGTGCATCGGTATAATCAATGGCTTTAAGGTTACGCAAAAAGTCACTGTTACCAATAATTGCATCAACAGGCTTGTTGTTGGCTGCTGATATTGTTTTGACCACTGCATAAGATTCAGGGTGAACCGCTGAGCCATCTAGTGGATTTTTACCGTTCATTATCCGTAAGAAACCCGCGCATTGTTCAAACGCTTTTGGCCCTAAACGAGCGACTTTTTTAAGGGCGGTTCGCGCATCAAAGCGACCATTTTCATCACGGTAATTAACAATGTTCTGTGCGATGGTGGCATTTAGTCCTGCAACACGGGTTAATAACGCGGCTGATGCAGTATTTACATCTACACCGACGGCATTTACACAGTCTTCAACTACCACATCCAAACGTTTCGCAAGCATGCTTTGGCTAACATCATGTTGGTATTGGCCAACACCGATTGATTTAGGGTCGATTTTAACTAGCTCTGCCAATGGGTCTTGTAGACGACGGCCAATTGATACTGCACCGCGAATAGACACATCCATATTAGGGAATTCTTTTGCAGCTAATTCTGATGCTGAGTAAACCGACGCACCGGCTTCACTGACCATCACACTTTGTACTTTTAGCTGATTATCTTTAATAAGCTTCGCGACAAACGCATCTGTTTCACGTGAAGCAGTGCCATTACCAATCGCAATTAAGTTAACGTTATGCTTGTTAATCAGCGCTACAACTACTTTGGCTGACTCAGTGATTTTATTATGCGGCTGGTGAGGGTAAATGGTCGCAGTATCTAAAACTTTACCTGTTTCATCGACGACAGCAATCTTACTACCCGTACGTAAACCGGGATCAAGTGCTAGCGTTACTCGTGGACCTGCGGGCGCTGCCATTAATAAATCATGCAGATTATCTGCAAAAACTTGAATTGCACCATCTTCGGCTTTTTCACGCAAAATGCTCATGAGCTCGGTTTCCATGTGCATTAAAATCTTAATGCGCCATGTCCAGCTGATCACTTGTTTACGCCACGCATCGGCAGCTTGTGAGCCAAGGGTAACCTTATAATGTTCAGCAATAATGATTTCACAATATGAGCTACGAACGGCTTCGTCTTTATTGGGATCAGCATTGAGTGATAGTTGTAAGAAACCTTCATTACGGCCACGGAATAATGCTAGCGCACGGTGGGACGGAATGTTTTTAATCGGCTCATTATAGTCAAAGTAATCTTTAAATTTAGCACCATCATGTTCTTTCCCTCCAATGACTCGAGAGGTAAGTTCTGCAGACGTATTTAATTGACGACGAATTTTTTCAAGTAGTGCCGCATCTTCCGCAAATTGTTCCATCAATATCGCACGCGCACCATCTAACACCGCTTTACTATCAGCAAAGCCTTGCTCTGGATTTAAGTATTGCTCAGCCGCTGTTTCTGGTGAATGTTGTGGTTGGTTCCATAACAATTCAGCAAGGGGGGCAATGCCTGCTTCAATAGCAATCTGACCTTTAGTACGACGCTTTTGTTTATAAGGTAGATAGAGATCTTCAAGGCGAGTTTTACTGTCAGCATTATTGATTTCAGCGGCTAATGCTGTTGTTAGCTTACCTTGCTCTGTAATGGATTTTAAAATCACCTGACGGCGGCTATCGAGTTCACGCAGGTAGCCTAAACGTGATTCTAGATTACGTAGTTGGGTGTCATCCAATTCACCAGTGACTTCTTTACGGTAACGGGCAATAAATGGCACCGTATTACCATCATCAAGTAGGGTGACTGCCGCATTGACTTGTTCGGTGCGGACATTCAGTTCGGTGGCGATCTGTTGGTTGATAGCGTTGCTCATCCGTTGATATCTCTTGTTGATCGTTAAGCTTCCATTTTACGGCTGAATCTTGATCTGGCAAGTCAACCGCGGTGAAGAGTGTGTTAAAACAACTGATTTTAGGTGATTGTGATCATGGTTAATCTTGATAACGAATATGATTAATAAACCATGTTTTTTTACCTTGTGGCGTCGTTACTATCGTGTCATCGTCAACTTGTTTGCTCAATAACGCGCGTGCCATTGGTGAGTCAATCGAGATGTAATCGTTACGACCATAAATCTCATCAGGGCCGACAATGCGAAAGGTTTTTTGTTCTCCTGCTTCATTTTCAATTTCGACCCAAGCACCGAAAAATACTTTGCCATCTTGTTGAGGGGAGTAATCAATCACGCTAACGGCTTCTAAACGTTTTCGTAAAAAGCGAACTCGGCGATCAATTTCACGCAGCCGTTTTTTATTATATTGATAGTCGGCATTTTCGCTGCGATCACCAAGACTTGCAGCCCAAGTGACTTTTTTAGTGACTTCAGGACGATCTTCACGCCATAAATAATCTAATTCTTGCTCTAATTTAGTAAAACCTTCACGGGTGATTAAATTGGTTCTCATCATCATTCTCGCACGATAGTTTGGCATTGTTCTATCATCGATAGTGCAAAATAGAAAGTAGCATAATGATAAATTGCGCCCCTTTAAAGAGGACTAATTCGCTGAAGGAATTAATTGTAAATAGCGTAAGTACGGCGAGAAGTGTCCTTGTGTGTATCGTAAATTAATCTCTCAGGTAAAGTAGTGTTCAGAGTTGAAGCGCCATGCTATAAAGGCATATAAAAAGGGTAATTGTTAAACGTTATAACAATACTAATAACACAATCATGATAATAATTAGCATGTTATAATTTATAACATGTAGTGATTATTGTGTGTTGGTGATTATTGCCACTCTACAATCAAATTAAGCGTTAGTTATTACGACTTACGTACATTTAGTAACACTACGCTATCGTGATCGATGAAGGTGAAAAATGAAGGAAAATTATAAGATATTAGTGGTCGATGACGACATGCGTTTACGTGCATTACTTGAGCGTTATCTTTCTGAACAGGGATTTCAAGTACGTAGCGTTGCTAATGGCGAGCAAATGGATCGTTTACTTGCACGTGAAACGTTTCACCTGATGGTATTAGATTTAATGTTACCCGGTGAAGATGGCTTATCTATTTGTCGTCGCTTACGTAGTGCTAACAATATGCTACCTATTTTGATGCTAACGGCAAAAGGCGATGAAGTTGATCGTATTGTTGGGCTTGAAGTAGGAGCCGACGATTATTTGCCTAAACCGTTTAATCCGCGTGAATTATTAGCGCGTATTCGTGCCGTATTACGTCGTCAAACCATTGAAGCACCAGGTGCACCAAGTATTTCAAGTAAAGTGATTGAGTTTGGTGAATTCCGTCTTAATCTTGGTACGCGTGAAATGTTCCGTGGCGATGCGCCAATGCCGCTGACATCGGGTGAATTTGCGGTATTAAAAGCATTAGTGACCAATGCGCGTGAGCCCATGTCACGTGATAAGTTAATGAATATGGCCCGTGGTCGTGAATATTCAGCAATGGAACGTTCAATTGATGTGCAGATTTCACGTCTGCGTCGTATGGTTGAAGAAGATCCTAGTCGCCCACGTTATATTCAAACAGTATGGGGTTTAGGGTACGTGTTTGTTCCTGATGGTAGTGAGGCGTAAGCCATGCGGTTATCGCCCAAAAGTACTTTTGCGCGAACACTGATATTATTAGCTGGCTTGTTAATTTCAAGCCAGATTTTTTCGTATCTGACCATCGTCAATTACGCGCTACTTCCTAGTATTCAGCAGTTTAATCGTATTTTAGCTTACGAAGTAAAGTTGATGCTGAAAGAAAACATTAAGATGGCCGATGGTCAAACTGTCCATCTTGATCGCCCCATTCGACGAGAGTTACTTGAAGAATTAGGCGTGACGTTACATGCCCCTAATTCTCCAGGTGCAGCAGAATTTAATGATGCCACTCATATTAGTTATTTGAGTGAAGAAATGTCACGTGAATTACATTCACCAACGGATGTGCGGTTATTGTTAGGTGCCCATAGTTATGTACTGTGGATGAGAACTGATGCGATGCCAAATTCTTTAATGCGAATTCCGTTATCAGAACTGCAAGAAGATGATTTTTCTCCTTTATTTCGTTATAGCCTAATTATTGCTTTTCTTGTAATAGCGGGCGGCTGGTTGTTTATTCGAATTCAAAATAGGCCGTTAGTCGAGCTGGAACAAGCAGCATTGCAAGTGGGACGTGGTGAAACGCCACCACAGTTGCCTGAGCAAGGTGCATCTGAAATTCGCTCAGTAACTAAGGCATTTAACCAGATGTCACAAGGGATTAAACAGCTTGAAGATGATCGTGCTTTATTAATGGCAGGCGTTAGTCATGACTTGCGAACACCATTAACGCGGATTCGATTAGCAACGGAAATGATGTCACCTGAGGACAGTTACTTAGCCGACTCGATGATTATTGATACTGAAGAATGTAACGCCATTATTAGTCAATTTATGGATTATTTGAAATCGACTAAAAAACAAGATGAAGAAGATGTTGATCTTAATCTGTTGTTAGAAGATGTTGCGTATACTGAAGGCAGTTATGGCAACGTTATTGAACAGCAATTAACCCCGATTCCAGGCATAGTTTCAGCTAATGCAGTTGCACTTAAACGAGCCGTTGCAAATTTAATTATTAATGCGCAACGGTACGGTAATGGTTGGGTCAAACTGTCTAGCGGCGCTTCTGTTGATCGTAAATCAGCATGGTTCTGTGTTGAAGATAATGGACCTGGCATTGCCCCTGATCAGGTAACAAAGATGTTTCAGCCATTAACTCGTGGTGACTCTGCGCGAGGTAATGAAACGGAAGGTACTGGATTAGGGCTGGCGATTGTGAAACGGATCATTGATCAAAATGAAGGGGTTATTTTAGTACGTAATCGTAGTGAAGGTGGCCTAAGAGTTGAGATTAGTTTGCCATTACATAAAGTAAAACAGTGATGGTCTAAGTGCGTTTCTTTAGCATAATAACGTCATATAAAAAGCCCGCATTCATTTTGATACGGGCTTTTTTAATGATGGTAATAATTAGTTTTCGGTAGCTGTTGCTTCGTCAATCAGATCGAGAGGTTCAGCATTATCATCGGGTAAAATGATATTTAATAAAATCGCAGTAATACCGCCAGCGGCCATGCCTGAAGAGAGAATACTTTTTATAATCTCAGGTAAGAATTGCAATATTTCAGGTTTTTGGGCGATGCCTAATCCCATTGAAAAAGACAATGCCATGATTAAAATTGCACGGCGATCAAGATGACAGCGAGAAATAATACGAATGCCAGACGCAGCAATGGTGCCAAACATAACGATGGTTGCGCCGCCTAATACTGGTTCTGGAATCAATTGAACCAGACTGGCTACGTCAGGGAATAGTCCCAGCAGAACTAGCATTCCTGCGACAAAGTAGCCGATATAACGACTTGCTACGCCAGTTAATTGGATAATGCCATTGTTTTGGCTAAAGGTTGAGTTTGGAAAGCTGTTAAACACTGCCGCCATTGCCGAGTTGAGACCATCAGCAAGTACGCCCCCTTTGATTCGTTTTAGATATAGTGGCCCTTTTACTGGCTGCTCCGAGGTTTCAGAGGTCGCCGTAATATCACCAATGGCTTCAAGGGAAGTCACCGCAAATACTATCATTAACGGAATTAACAATCCCCAATCAAAACTAAGGCCATATTGCATTGGCATTGGAATCGCAATTAACGGATTCGTGCTGGTGATGTTGGTATTTATCATGCCTAACATCCATGCCAGTAATGTTCCTGCTGCCATTGCGATAACAATGGATGACACGCGTAAGTAAGGGTTTTTAAAGCGGTTAAGTAACACAATAAAACCTAACACCGTCCCCGCAAGCATCAGATTATCAAGGCTGCCAAAGCTACCGTCGGCAATTGCACTGTAGCCGCCACCAATCGAGGTTAGGCCAATCTGAATTAAGGTTAAACCAATTAATGTCACCACAATACCAGACACTAATGGCGTAATGATGCGCTGGGCGTGTTGTAAAATGCGAGAGATAAACACTTCAGTAAAAGCGGCAAAAATAATGGTGCCAAAAATAGCCGCCATCATGGTTTGAATATCTGCTCCGCCAGCTTTGAGTGCCAAGCCTGCGCCAATGATTGGGCCTAAGAAATTAAAACTAGTACCTTGAATAGACAGTAACCCTGAGCCAATAGGGCCAAAGGTTTTAATTTGGATAAAAGAAGCGATGCCTGATGCCAACAATGACATGCTGACAATGGTATTAGTGTCACTTGCTGGTAAGCCTAGTGATTGACAAATAATCAATGATGGTGTGATAACTGCGACAAACATTGCCAATAAATGTTGAGTCGCTGCAAAGAGCGTTTGTGGCAACGGTGGTCTATCATCTAAACGGTAAACAAGGTCAGAATTTCTTGGCGTTACGCTAGTGTGATGCTGAGTCATAGATGATCCTAACTGGTTCTCTGGTATCCATTATTCGCGCTGAATGGGCGATTGATTGTGTTGTTGGCGGTGGTCTGTGATTGCTGTTACTCAGAACCAAATCAACACTGGCAGAGATTAAAGTGGCGTAAATTTGCGGCTATTGTAGTTATCTTTTGAAAAATAGCAATCGTTTGCTTTGTTTTTAATCATTGCGGTCGGTAGGTCTAAATATAAAGAGGAAATGAATCACGGTTAATGACTTTGGGTTGTTATAACCGTGATGAAAGAAGCGTTAAGCGTTAGAGTAATTTTCTCGTTGACCAATCCAACGATCGATAATTGCAATCGCATTATCAGGATATTGGTCGTGAATATGACGGGCTAATTTTTGGACTTGGGGAATTAAGTATTGATCACGAATCAAATCAGCCACTTTAAAATCAGCAATGCCAGTTTGTTTCGTTCCCAGTAATTCACCGGGGCCACGAATTTCAAGATCGCGCTCTGCGATCACAAAGCCATCACTGCTTTCACGTAATACCGCTAATCGTTTTTGTGCGGTTTTGGTTAGTGGCGCATGGTAAAGCAATACACAATGACTGGCGATTTCACCTCGACCGACTCGACCTCGTAGTTGGTGTAATTGGGCTAATCCAAGCCGTTCTGGATTTTCAATCACCATTAAGCTGGCATTGGGAACATCAACCCCGACTTCAATTACTGTTGTTGCGACCAGCAAATCAATTTCACCTGCTTTGAAGCTTGCCATAATGGCTTGTTTCTCTTTGGGTTTCATTCGACCGTGGACTAAGCCAACCTTGATGTCTGGTAATAACCGCGTTAATTCATCGGCAGTATCGGATGCTGCTTGTGCTTCAAGTACTTCCGATTCATCAATTAAAGTACACACCCAATAGATTTGGCGGCCTTCTTGTTGGCATGCGGCGCGAATACGTTCAATAATTTGCGGACGACGACTATCTGGTAGCGCCACCGTTTGAATTGGGGTTCGACCTGGCGGTAACTCATCAATCACCGAGGTATCCATGTCGGCATAAGCGGTCATGGCTAAGGTGCGGGGGATCGGCGTTGCTGTCATCACTAATTGATGTGGATAACATCCATTCGTTGCGCCTTTTTCGCGGAGATCAAGCCGTTGATGGACACCAAAACGGTGTTGTTCATCGATAATAATCAGGGCGAGGTTATTAAATACCACTTGGTCTTGAAATAAAGCATGGGTTCCCACCACCATTTTGGCGTCACCATTAGCGATACGTACTAATTCTTTTTCACGCGCTTTGCCTTTAAGTTTACCTGCTATCCAACCAACACCAATGCCCATTGGATTCAACCACTGGCTAAAGTTGGCAACATGTTGTTCTGCCAATAATTCCGTTGGTGCCATTAATGCAACTTGATAACCATGTTCAATCGCACGTAAAGCGGCAAGGGCTGCGACTAAGGTTTTACCCGAGCCTACATCCCCTTGCACTAAGCGCATCATTGGTTGTGATTTAGTAAGGTCCGCTTCAATATCGGCCACTACTCGTTGCTGTGCGCCTGTTGGGGTAAACGGTAAGCTCGCTAATAGTTGTTGTTTGAGTGTATCTTGGGGAGAAAATGACCAGCTTTGATGTTGTTGACCTTTACTGCGTAGCGCTAGCATTGATAAGTTTTGGGCTAACAATTCTTCTAAAATCAGTCGTTTTTGAGCTGGATGTTTACCTGCATCAAGTTGTTCTAATGAAATGTCAGCGGTAGGACGATGCATCAATTGTAGCGCTTGTGCCAGCGTCATTTGTTGGTCGTATAGCCCTGCGGGAAGTAATTCTGTTACGGCTGATTTTTCAAGCAGCGCTAAAGCTTGATCGGTTAAATTACGTAATGTGGTTTGGCGTAAACCATCAGTGGTTGGGTATACCGGCGTGAGGGTTTCTTCAACACTGAGTTCTGTTGGCTTTGAAAAAAGGCGGTAATCAGGATGAATGATTTCAAGTCCAAATTGGCTGCCTTTGATTTCGCCATAGGCTTTGACTTGTTTACCGTCACTAAAACTATTCTTCATCGCAGCATTAAAATTAAAAAACTTTAACGTGACTGAACCAGTATCATCGCCAATTTTTACGGTCAGCATTTTGCGTTTGCCAAATTGAATGCTGCAATGGCTGACTTCACCTTGAACCGTTAGAAATTGCCCAGGCGCAACGCGATTAATTGGCCAAATACGGGTGCGATCCTCATAACGTAATGGTAAGTGAAATAGCACATCTTGGACGTTATTAAGTCCGATTTTATGCAGTTTTTCTGCCATTTTTGCGCCGATACCAACTAGTTCGGTGAGGGCGACAGTATTGAGGAGTTGTCCGCTCATGGTTAATCCTTTTTTATTGCGCTAGTTGCTACTGGGCGTTTGATTTTCTTCGCTTGCATTGCCGCCCACCATTGTTCATCGGCAACAATTTGGCCTTGATCGTCTAATTGTGGATACGGTAGATTTTTCTGTTTGGCGACATTGGCTAACACTGGATGACCACGTTCAAATAAAATGCGATTAACCACACTGTCATCAAGCAAGGTGGTGGTGCGATCATACATGCCTGCATTCTGGCGTTGGCGTTGTGCTTCATAGAGAATTAAGGCACTGGCAACTGACACGTTGAGTGACTGTACCATGCCAACCATTGGAATAATGATGTCTTGGTCTGCCAGTGCTAATGCTTCAGCTGTGATCCCATTTTTTTCGCCACCGAGAATAATTGCCGTCGGTTTTGTGTAATCAACATCACGAAAATCAACTGCAGTGGTCGATAAATTAGTGGCGAGTATTTGCATACCTTGGGATTTTAGTGCGCTAATAGCATTGATCATGGTGTCGTGAATTTCAAGTTCAACCCAATTACGGGCTCCCGCTGAGGTATGGCTTAATACTTTCATTGCTTCTTTTGGCCACACAGCATGCACTTTGTGAACCCCAACAGCGTCGGCGGTGCGAATAATCGCTGAGACATTATTGGGTTTATGCACTTCTTCCATACATACGGTGAGATCAGGTTGGCGAGTGGCTAAGACTTGATGGATACGTTGAAAGCGATCAGGGGTCATATTGTTATGCTATTTGCGAAAATAAGAATAACGTTATAATAATATGGATTGAAAGCCAAATACACAAAACGCCCATAAGTGGGCGTTTTATTAAGATCATTAACCGCAGATAAGGTTAATTTTTTTGGCGAGCAACCCGCACTACATCCGGCATAATACGAATACGACGCATAATATTAGCTAAGTGCACGCGGCTCTTGGTGGTTAGACGTACCGTTATTGTATACAAACGGCCATCTTTTTCTTCGGTCGATAAACCTTGGATATTAGAGCCAGTTGCAGCAATAGTATTGGTTAAACCGGCTAAAGCACCTTGATGATTTTGCATATCGACTTTGAGGTTAGTGATAAACTCTTGTTCAATACCTTCGCTCCATTCAACCGCCATGTACTTATCGGGTTCCTTTCGGTAACCACGAATATTGGCACATTCTTCACGGTGAATCACTAAGCCTTTGCCTGGACTTACATGGGCAACGATTGGATCGCCATGGATCGGATGACAGCAATTAGCAAAGGTTAGTAAAATACCATCAGCCCCTTGAATTGGTAATCGACGATCGCTGCTTTTCGCTGTTAGTTCGTCGGCGTTACCCAATAATCGGCGCGCAATCACCACACTCATCAGTTCACCTAAACCAATTTCAGTCAGTAAATCATCAATTGTTTCAAGTTTAAGATCGCTTAATACTTTAGTGATGTTTTCTGGGGCGATAGTCTGCATACTCACGCCACCTAAGGCATGATTGAGTAGACGACGACCGAGAGTTATTGATTCATCACGACGCATGGTTTTTAAAACTTGACGAATTTTAGTGCGCGCACGTGAAGTGACCACATAGTTAAGCCATGCGGCATTAGGTCGAGCACCAGGGGCGCTGATAATGTCGATGGTTTGGCCATTTTTAAGTGGTTTACTTAATGGATAAGGCTGGCGATCAACACGAGAGCCGACGCAGGTATTCCCAATATCAGTATGTACAGCATAGGCAAAATCAACTGCGGTTGCACCGACGGGCAATTCAACAATACGGCCTTTAGGGGTGAAAACGTAAATTTCATCAGGGAAAAGATCAGATTTTACATTTTCGATAAACTCAAATGAGCTTCCCGCACTTTGCTGTAATTCAAGTAGGCTTTGCATCCAACGTTGGGCTTTAATTTGGGCGGTAGTACCAGGGGTTTCACCGTCTTTGTAAGTCCAATGAGCTGCTACACCTTTATCTGCCATTTGATCCATGTCTTCAGTGCGAATCTGAACTTCAACAGGTACCCCGTGAGGGCCTACCAATGAGGTATGCAGTGACTGATAGCCATTGGCTTTTGGAATGGCGATATAATCTTTCACACGGCTTGGGCGTGGTTTGTACAGGTTATGTACTTGACCCAAAACGCGGTAGCAAGTATCAAGATCGTTGACTAATACGCGGAAAGCGTAGATGTCCATGATCGAATGAAAGCGCTGTTCTTTATTCTTCATCTTGTTATAGATAGAGTATAAATTCTTTTCGCGGCCAGATACTTTTGCTGCTATCCCCGCATCGTTAAGGCGACCCTCAATTTCTACGTGGATCTTATGAATCATTTCTTTGCGATTGCCACGGGCTGCTGCGACGACTTGTTTTAGAACGCGGTAGCGGTTGGGATATAACGCTTCAAAGCCAAGCTCTTCAAGTTCAGATTTGATGTTATGGATACCAAGGCGGTGGGCAAGCGGAGAGTATATTTCAAGGGTTTCGCGAGCAATGCGGCGGCGTTTATCAGGACGTAAAGCCCCTAACGTGCGCATATTATGCGTACGATCGGCAAGTTTGATCAGAATCACCCGAATATCATGTGCCATGGCCATGATCATTTTACGGAAATTCTCAGCTTGTGCTTCTTTGCGATCGCGGAATTTTAGTTTATCGAGTTTAGATACGCCATCAACCAATTCGGCAACGGTATCGCCAAAACGGCAGGCTAAATCCTCTTTAGTGACCTCGGTATCTTCAATCACATCATGCAGCAAGGCTGCCATCAGTGCTTCAATATCAAGACGCATTTCTGCCAGAATACGGGCAACCGCAACTGGATGGATTATATAAGGCTCGCCTGTTGAACGAGTTTGGCCTTCATGGGCGTCGCGAGCAACAAGATAAGCCTGCCGAAGCACCTCAAGTTGAGGCTCCGACAGGTACTTGGTTGCGACTTCTTTCAGGCTATCAAAAAGATACAATGCCTGGTTTCCTGATTAACGGTGATGGTCGCCAGCAATAGCACTTACCGCAGCTAATTCAGCTGCTTCTTGCTCTTGCAGTTCCTGACGCTCGCGAGCATCAAGGATATCTTTAGTAATTAGGCCTTCTTCTATTTCACGAAGTGCAATTACTGTGTATTTGTCATTTTCTGCAGGAACCAATGGTTCCTTACCACCAGTTTGCAGTTGACGTGCTCGGCGAGAAGCAATTTGAATCAGATCGAAACGATTACCAATTTTATCAACAGCGTCTTGAACAGTTACGCGTGCCATGGAGGGCTCCAGTGGTTATTAAATTAGGGATAGAAAATTGTACAAAATAACTTACTGATCTGCTAGTAGCGCAGTCAACATGCTTCTATATTTAGCAGTTTGCTTGTCTTGCTTCAATCGTTCTGCACGAATAATTGCTTTAAAGTCAATTAACGCGACATCGAAATCATCATTAACGATCACATAATCGTATTCGTTATAGTGTGATATCTCTGAACGTGCTTCTTCCATACGACGGGCAATAACGGCTTCGCTGTCTTGACCTCGAGTATTAAGTCGACGCTCCAATTCCTCTTTTGACGGAGGTAGAATAAACAAGCTTTTGGCGAGAGGCATTAGTTTACGAATTTGACGTGCACCTTGCCAATCGATATCTAAAAAGACATCAATACCTTTATTTAATTGCTGCTCAATCCATGGACGAGAAGTACCATAATAATTGCTAAACACTTCGGCATGCTCAAGGAATGCACCTTGTTCTACCAAGTCAGTAAATTCTTCTACGCTAACGAAATTGTAATGAACGCCGTTTTCCTCGCCCGGGCGCATGCCACGGGTCGTATGGGACACGGATACTTTCATGTCATAGGTCGGATTAGTTTCAAGAAGGGCATTAATCAAACTTGATTTACCAGCACCACTTGGGGCCGACACGATGTATAGAGTACCTTTGCTCATTGCCTATTTTCACTCAGTGATAGAAGGGCGCGAAGATTATCACGATCTGCGCATAATTGAAATTAGCTGATTGCTTAAAAATTCATCTTTTTATTATGTCAACTTAACTTAAGCCTAGCTGGCTTTGATGAGGTTTTACAATAAGACGACATTTTTAAACCACTTTCCAAGCAGATATATCCTCAGCTTGGAAAGCTTGAGTCAGGATTATTTACTCAATGTTCTGAATCTGCTCACGCATTTGCTCGATTAATACTTTTAGTTCAACCGCAGATGCTGTGACGTCAGTATTGATTGATTTTGATGCCAATGTGTTTGATTCACGATTAAATTCTTGCATCATAAAATCAAGACGACGACCACATGCGCCACCTTTGGCAAGAATTTTATTGGTTTCTTTTACGTGTGAATCAAGGCGATCAAGTTCTTCAGCAACATCACTTTTTTGTGCCAGCATGATCAGTTCTTGCTCTAGGCGGTTGCTATCAAGATCAACTTTAGCTTCATCAAGACGAGACATAATACGCTCGCGTTGCCAAATCATAATTTGCGGCATTAAAGTGCGTACTTTGATAGCTTCTGTTGAAATTGCTACTAAACGTTGATCGATCAACTGCTTCATGTTGTCGCCTTCGCTTGCACGCGCGGCAATAAAGTCATCCATTGCGAGCTCAAAGCCCGTTAATAAATCTTTATTAATTACATCTAAATCTTGTTCTGGTGCTTCCATCACTCCCGGCCAGTTAAGCACCTGAAATGGACCAATATTACCTTCACCAGCGGTTTCTGTTACCCAACGTGCCGCATTAATCACTTGTTTTGCTAATGCTTCATTGATAGTTAATTCAGCATTACCCGCAATATTAGCTTCATAACGAAGATTACATTCAACTTTTCCGCGCGCTAAACGTTTACGAAAACGTTCACGCAATACTGGCTCAAGGCTACGGAATTGCTCTGGCATACGAATATAGGTTTCAAGATAACGTTGGTTTACTGAGCGGATTTCCCACACAGCAGTACCCCAATCGCCTTTTACTTCGCGACGGGCATAAGCAGTCATACTATGGATCATTGGCTTGTGACCTTTTAGTTATAATGGTTTCGACGGCTAGATTTAGCATATTCAATGGTAAGTCTGGTCTGTTAATAACGATAGCGGTGCGTCGTAACCGAGTTTTATCATTATATGCGAAATCGTCCATTGTGGGCTACTGTTGTAAATGCAAAACAAGGTTGAATCCATCGTTATAGCCGTGGGTTTCTCGTGCACTGGGATTGAGATGTCGCTATAATCGCTGGTTAATATCATCCAGCCAAAGGGAAATCCCGATGCGTCCAAGCGGAAGAAGTGCCACTCAGGTACGTCCAATCACTATTACTCGTAATTATACAGCCCATGCTGAGGGTTCAGTATTAGTTGAATTTGGCAACACCAAAGTAATTTGTACTGCTAGTGTTGAAGAAAATGTGCCGCGTTGGCTTAAAGGTAAAGGCCAAGGTTGGGTGACTGCAGAATATGGCATGTTGCCACGTGCAACGCATACTCGTAATCGTCGTGAAGCTGCCAGTGGTAAACAAGGCGGTCGTACCATGGAAATTCAACGTCTGATTGCGCGTAGTTTACGTGCAGCGGTTGATTTAAAAGTCCTTGGCGAGCAAATGATCACTATTGATTGTGATGTGATTCAAGCTGATGGTGGTACACGAACTGCTTCTATTACGGGTGCAATGGTAGCGTTGGTTGATGCAATTAATTATATGCTTGAAAAAGGTATGATTAAGAAAAATCCACTTAAAGGAATGGTTGCTGCCGTTTCTGTTGGTATCTATAAAGGCGAGCCAATTTGCGATCTTGAATATCTTGAAGACTCAGCCGCTGAAACTGACATGAATGTAGTGATGACCGAAGATGGCAAGATGATTGAAATTCAAGGGACCGCCGAAGGTGAGGCGTTCAGTCATGAAGAGTTGTTGGCAATGCTCGCACTGGCCAAAGACGGTATAACTGAGATTATATCGATGCAAAAACAAGTCTTAGAAAATTAATGATTAAGCGGTTCCTATTGGAGCCGCTTTTTTTTATCTAAATTTTATTGGCTATAGGAATAGTCGTAATTTTTAGCCGCAACAGTTTTACATGCTTAGCCGTAATGTAAAGGTTGCTTCCATTTCAATATTGTAAAACACGAAAGTCGTTTTAAGGAGCCACAATGAAAGCATATCAGCGTCAGTTCATCGAATTTGCCCTAGAGAAAGGTGTATTGAAGTTTGGTGAGTTCACTCTGAAGTCCGGCCGTAAGAGTCCGTATTTCTTTAATGCGGGATTATTTAACACTGGTCGTGATCTTGCGCGTCTAGGCCGTTTTTATGCTGCAGCATTGGTTGACGCCAAGCTTGAATTTGATGTGTTGTTTGGCCCTGCGTACAAAGGGATCCCCATTGCAACGACGACGGCTGTGGCATTAGCGGATCACCATGATATTGATACGCCATATTGCTTTAACCGTAAAGAAGCTAAAAATCACGGTGAAGGTGGCAATCTTGTTGGGAGTGATCTTGTTGGTCGTATTATGTTAGTTGATGATGTGATCACCGCAGGAACGGCCATTCGTGAATCAATGGAAATCATTAAAGCGAACGGTGCTGATTTAGCGGGCGTATTAGTCGCAATTGATCGCCAAGAAAAAGGCCAAAGTGAATTATCTGCGATTCAAGAAGTTGAACGTGACTTTGGTTGTGCCGTGATTTCAATTGTATCGCTAGGGGATGTCGTCACCTACTTAAGCGAACAAGCGGATATGGAACAACATTTAGCATCTGTCACCGCGTACCGTACTCAATATGGCGTGTGATAGCGGTTTAATCCGTAAGCGGTAATAAAAAAGCGAGGGTCAATGGACTCTCGCTTTTTTTATGGTGCTTTTATAGTGGGTTTTGTTGGTGTGGTTAACCTAACTGACCGCTAAGCAGTTGCCAGTAATCATCAAAGTTTTCGGTTGGCTTATATTTAAAGCTAGAACGAACATAACGGCTAAGGCTACCTTCAACTTGACCGAGTAGCTGAGCCGCTAAAATTGATTCCTCAACAGGAAAGCCTTTGCCTTCACGTAACTTACGCTCTTTCAGTATTTGACGTAATTGTGATTCAATTCGTTCAAATAATTGATTAATGCGAGACTGTAGGCGATCTTGTTCAAACATTAATGCGTGTCCAGTCATGATGCGACTTAGACCCGGGTTACGTTCACCAAACATTAAGATTAGTTGTAGCACCATACGCAGACGAGTAAGGGTATCTTTTTCGTCATCAAGAATGCGGTTAATACGGGTAATAATTGAATCTTCGATAAATTCAATCAGGCCTTCAAACATCCGTGCTTTACTTGGGAAGTGGCGATAGAGTGCAGCTTCCGAGACCCCAACATTAGCCGCCAGCATTTTGGTGGTAATACGTTGGCTTCCTTGATTTGATTCCAACATATGAGCAAGACACTGAAGTATCTCTTCGCGGCGATTGCTTTTTTTGGTGCCAGCCATGAATTATCGTTCCTTTGCAAAATGAGACTGTCCATGGACAGCATGAACCCCGCTTATCTTAGCGATGCCGTTGCGTCGTGAAAAGCGATCGATGGTAAATGTATGCAGTTTATCCGCAAAAAAAGCGCAACTCTCAATAGTCGCGCTTTGTACTTAAACATTATTGGTTATTTTATCATCAAAACCATTTTATACATTAAAGGTATAGCGCCGGCAGTTATTGATTTAAATAAAACTATTGACGGCCTGAGTGACCAAAACCACCTTCACCACGCTGACTTGCATCGTCAAAATCGGTCACGATATTAAACTGCGCTTGTACGACAGGTAAGAAAACGAGCTGTGCAATACGATCGCCAGGTTCAATAGTAAAGGTGGTATCACCACGGTTCCAAACTGACACCATTAATTGACCTTGGTAATCTGAATCAATAAGTCCAACTAGGTTACCTAAGACGATGCCATGCTTATGACCAAGGCCTGAGCGCGGTAAAATTGTTGCTGCAAGCTGAGGATTGCCAATATGAATCGCTAACCCCGTTGAGACGAGATGGGTTTCACCTGGTGCAACGGTTAATGCTTGATCAAGACATGCACGTAAATCAAGCCCAGCAGAGCCAGTGGTTGCATACGCGGGTAATGGAAACTCTGTTCCCACTCGAGGGTCAAGAATTTTAAGATCGATAGTATTCATAATTATGCTCTAGTGCGTGGCGTGTTGATAAAGGGCAACAATTTCGGTAACTAATTGTTGGCCGAGATCTGCTTTGGTGGCTAATGGTAATGCTTTATCGCCGTTAGGCCAGTATAAATGGAGTGCATTAGTGTCGCTATTAAAGCCTTGGCCTTGGACGGATACATCATTAGCACAAATAAGGTCGAGATTTTTAGTGGTGAGTTTACCACGAGCATAATGCTCTACATTTTGGGTTTCAGCAGCAAAGCCAACAGTAAAGGGACGTTGTTCTGTTAGCGCTGCAATAGAGGCAACGATATCGGGGTTCTTTACTAGTTGAATTACCATCTCTTCATTACCAGGCTGCTTTTTCATCTTTTGTTCTGCAACCTGTGCTGGACGGAAATCAGCAACGGCGGCACAGGCAATAAATATTTCATTCTTTACTGCGCAAGCTAATGCTGCCTGCTGCATCTCAACGGCGCTATTAATATTAATTCGAGTTACGCCAGCTGGTGTCGTAAGGTTAACTGGCCCACTGATTAAGGTGACATTAGCCCCACGTTTAGCGGCGGCGGCGGCAATCGCAAAGCCCATCTTGCCTGAACTGTAATTACTTAAGTAACGTACCGGATCAATCGCCTCACGGGTCGGTCCTGCGGTGATAACAATATTTAGTTCACTAAGATCGGGTTGTTGAAAAAAATCTTCACAATGATGCACCAGTTGCATTGGTTCTAACATTCGTCCTGGGCCAACATCCCCACATGCTTGCTCACCGCTGGCTGGTCCCCATAACATCAATCCACGACGTTGCAGAGTCGCAAGATTTTCTTGGGTGGCGACATTGCGGTACATCTGTTGGTTCATGGCTGGTGCGACGGCAATAGGAGCGTCGGTGGCTAGACACAATGTTGATAGTAAATCATTACCCATGCCCGCATTGATTCGAGCAATTAAATCTGCAGTTGCTGGGGCTAACAAAACAAGGTCAGCCCATTTAGCTAATTCGATATGACTCATAGATGCTTCAGCAGAAGGATCCAATAAGCTGCTTGAAACTGGATTACCTGACACAGCTTGCATTGTTAACGGGGTAATGAACTCTTGTGCCGCTTTGGTCATTACGACTTGGACTTGTGCACCGCGTTCGATTAAACGACGAGTAAGTTCTGCGCATTTATAGGCAGCGATACCGCCGCTAATGCCGAGAAGGATTTTTTTTCCTGCCAGTGTTTGCATGGTTTTGCCTGTGTCTAGAAGCCTGTAAATTTGGCAGATACGATAGCATCAAACGTATAAATGGTCATTGCTTGCAATCCCTCGTTTTATTTTTAGAAGTGATCATGTCGAGGTTCTACAGTTGTAAGACAAAGTATTCATCATAAACTTTGGAGGTGCATTCAAGGAACGTTGGTTGCTGGGTTGTATAAAAGCGATAGCCTGTTTTGCTAGTGAAATATCAATACAAGGAGGGAATATGTCGCTTAAGCAATTGCCGTTAGCCTCGCGACCACGAGAAAAATTATTATCTCATGGTGCTAATGCGCTAACTGATGCCGAATTATTAGCTATTTTTTTACGTACCGGAATAAAAGGCATGAATGCGTTAGAACTGGCGACGTATTTATTGCAAGAATTTGGCTCTTTACGCGCTTTGCTTGCAGCGGATAAAGAGACTTTTTGTCAGGTTAAAGGTTTGGGTCCAGCAAAATTTGCACTTTTACAGGCCGTTTTGGCCATGGGAGACCGATATTTAGAAGAAATTTTAAAAAAAGATAATGTGCTCACAAACCCACAAAATACCCGCCAATATTTAGTTAAAAAACTACGCCATAAACAGCGTGAAGCCTTTTATATCCTATTCCTAGACAATCAGCATCGAGTGATCACAGGGGAGGTATTATTTGAAGGAACACTCGATTGTGCGAGCGTTTATCCACGCGAAGTTGTAAAAAGATCACTAGAACTTAATGCAGCAGCGTTAATTTTAGCGCATAATCACCCATCAGGCGTTGCTGAACCTAGTCAGGCTGACCATCGAATAACCCGCAAGATCAGCGATTCGCTGGCTTTAGTCGATATTCGTGTTCTGGATCATTTTGTTGTCGGTGAGGGGGATGTTATTTCCTTTGCCGAGCGCGGTTGGCTATAAAATAGACAATTTTCGGTAAAAAAAGTGAGAAAGGATCTGCTCGGGACTTGAGCAACTGGTTTTGACTTAGTATAATGCGCGACCTTTGATAGCTGTGGTTATATGTAAAATTGAATTTTACATTAAATTTCCATGGTAGATATCGAGCGAAACGATTTGGAGAAGACAGTAATGTCCCGAGTATGCCAAGTAACTGGTAAGCGTCCTGTAACGGGTAACAACCGTTCACACGCACGTAATGCCACCAAGCGTCGTTTTCTGCCGAACCTGCAAACTCATCGTTTCTGGGTAGAAAGCGAAAAACGCTTCGTTAAACTACGTCTTACCGCTAAAGGTATGCGTATCATTGATAAGAAAGGTATTGATATCGTTCTTGCAGAGATGCGTGTTCGCGGCGAGAACGTTTAGAGGAATTTGAACAATGGCAAAAGGCATTCGTGAGAAGATCCGTCTAGTATCATCAGCTGGTACAGGCCACTTCTACACTACCGACAAAAACAAGCGCAACATGCCAGGCAAATTTGAGATCAAGAAATTTGATCCAGTAGTTCGCCAGCACGTGCTTTACAAAGAAGCTAAAATCAAGTAATTGATTTTAAATTTTTTGATAAAAACCCAGCCTAGCTGGGTTTTTTTATATTTAAAATTCCACATACTCTTCCTGCTTTCCTGCTTTCCTGCTTTCCTGCTTTCCTGCTTTCCTGCTTTTTTCTATTTTTAATTACCGACATTCAACAAGAACATAATTGGCTGTTGTTATTGATGATGGCAATGTTATCTTAATCACTATCAGTAAACACGCATAGGAGCGTCTGAGCATGCGGTTAACGCGACGCGGATGGAATAACGTTATCATTATCGGTGTTTTGGCTTTTATTGCCGTCATACAGCTTCCAGGGCTTATTCGTGCCCGCCTAACAACGCCTGTAGCGTCAGTCCCATCGCCAGCGGTGATTCCATTATTTGCTCAGGATCGAATTATTCAACGATTGTTGTTACCTAAAATGGCTTTTCAACATTCAGTGGCGGGTTGGGAAAGTAATCCTTCGATAACATTGGATATCGCTACTTTTATCGCGCGTTGGCAAACGTTAGCGGGGACAGAGGTGAGCGAACAACAGTTAGTTTCATTAAAAAGTCAGTTGAAAACCCCTCGTACAGTTGAAGCATGGTTGGTTGGTTATTCTCAACCGCAACGGATCACTGCCTATCAATTACCCCATTTTTGGCTATTTAATAATGGCACTGGGCAATGGCTTGCTGTAACCGTTGATGCTGATTTTTTATTTCCGCGATTATCTTCAAAATTATAATTATTATTGGAGCAAGATAAAGATGCCTGAATTACCGGAAGTTGAAGTGACTCGAATGGGGATCACGCCGCATGTTGTTGGACAAGTGGTTACTGAAATTATTATTCGTAATTCGAGATTGCGATGGCCAATCCCTGACGCGATTAAAAATATTGAAGGCCAAGTGATCCGCAAGGTTACGCGCCGAGCAAAATATTTATTATTAGAAACCGATATTGGATATGCGATTGTCCATCTTGGTATGTCGGGTAATTTACGTATTTTGCCCGCAGGTTCAGCTGTAGAAAAACATGATCACGTTGATGTGGTATTAGCCAGTGGTGAAATACTGCGTTATAACGACCCTCGTCGCTTTGGAGCGTGGTTATGGCAACAGGCAGGTGAAAGCCACGCGGTACTAGAGAAAATGGGCCCAGAGCCGCTCAGTGATGATTTTAATGGTGATTACTTAGTTGCAAAGGCGAAAGGAAAGCGTAAAGCAATTAAATTGTTGATTATGGATAATCATGTTGTGGTGGGGGTCGGTAATATTTATGCCAATGAATCGTTATTTGCAGCGAGGATTGACCCACAATGTCCCGCAGGAAAAGTCTCAATTGTACAATTACAACTATTGGTGTCTGAAATAAAAATCGTATTACAAAAAGCAATCGCTCAAGGTGGTACGACTTTAAAAGATTTTAAAAATGCCGATGGTAAGCCTGGGTATTTTGCTCAAGAGCTACAGGTCTATGGTAAAGGTGGGCAACCATGTCCGCGTTGTGGTGAACCTTTAACGGATATTAAGCTGGGTCAGCGAGCCACTGTTTTTTGTGGTAAGTGTCAGTGTTAAATGAGTGTTTATTCATTTTTAGTTAACGATGGGTTCACTTTTTTTGATCAAAAGTAAGTATAAATATTGTTATTATTGCCATCTAAATTTATAGATATATTAAGGACTGAAAAATGAAATATTTAGTGACCGGCGTTGCTGGTTTTATTGGTAGTGCGGTTACTGAGCGCTTATGTGCACAAGGCCATCAAGTGATTGGTATTGATAATCTTAATGATTATTATGATGTGACACTTAAACACGCACGTTTAACCCGTATTGAGCATCCAAATTTTACATTTATTGAAATGGATATTGCTGATCGAGAAGGGATGGCTGGCTTATTTTCGGAACAGCAGTTTAATCGTGTGATCCATTTCGCTGGTCAAGCGGGTGTACGTTATTCAATAGATAATCCAATGGCTTATGGTGATAGTAACTTAATTGGCTATTTGACTATCCTTGAAGGCTGTCGCCATCATAAAGTCGAACACTTGGTTTATGCATCATCTAGTTCTGTGTATGGCTTAAACCAAAAAATGCCTTTTGATACGGATGATAGTGTTGATCATCCAGTGTCTTTATATGCGGCAACTAAAAAAGCCAATGAACTGATGGCGCACAGTTACTCTCATCTCTACGGTGTTCCAACTACAGGTCTACGTTTCTTTACGGTTTATGGTCCGTGGGGACGCCCAGATATGGCATTGTTTAAATTTACTAATGCCATCATGGAAGGTAAAGAAATTGATATCTATAACAATGGTGATATGAGCCGTGATTTTACTTATATCGATGATATTGTTGAAGGTGTTATGCGTATTCAGGATGTGATTCCACAGCCTAATCCTGAGTGGACGGTTGAAGCTAATTCATCGGCGACCAGTTCTGCACCATACTGTATTTATAACATTGGTCATGGTAGTCCCGTTAAATTAATGGACTATGTTGAAGCACTAGAAGCATCATTAGGTGTAGAAGCTAAGAAAAACTTTATGCCAATGCAAGCTGGCGATGTTTACATGACATATGCAGATACTGACGACTTGTTTGCTATAACGGGTTATAAGCCTGAGGTTGAAGTTAAACAAGGCGTACAGGCTTTTGTTGAGTGGTATCGTGAGTATTACAATAAGTAAGTTTTAAAGGCCTTAAATTAGGCCTTTTTATTTATTTTGTTATCACAGAGAATTTTTCTTGAACAGTTTTTTCACCCTTAGGGTTTTGCGTGTTTATTTTATGCTCTAGGTAAAATTGACGGTATTAACCTACAGTACCTATAAAAACTAAGCTTAATTTATCTAGACGAGATAAAAGATCTGTATCTTGGTATCAAAGATAGCGAATAATTAACGCTTTGATGAGTACGTTTTATTCAGTTATTAACTTTATAATTAGAACCATTATCAGCTATACATAATGAAAAATTATGATCGAACTGATTTAAATAATCATCTAAAACGAGTTCTAGAGGACTTAATCATAATGATATCTATTTTCATATATTATATCAGGGACCAAGTAAGTGTTAGCGGTGCTTTTATTTAGTAGTGTGTGAAATTATAACCAACTAATTTGTGCGTACATAGAATTTAACGTCATTTTGTATTTATTTAATGGGGTTACTTAAAACGGATATTTAAGTGTATTATTCTGCCTTCACTAATTAATCGAAATGTAGCTAAAAATGAGTGTTATTTTACATATTCATGATCAATCTCTCCCTCCTGTAAGCTCTAGTGGTGGTTCAAATCGATTAATTGATTGGTTAGCAGTAGAGCAAGCGAAGAAAGGGCATAAAGTGTACGTTATGACTCCGATAGGCTCGGATACAGAGTTTTATCAGCATATTACGTTGTCATTACCATGTACTTTTGAGGGATTACTTGCACTTATTCCTCATGACGTTGAATATATCGAGCATCATGGTGGGGTTGACGGTGCTGTTTTTGAGGATGTATTAGCGCGCTATCCTGGAAGTATTCAAGTCTGCCATGCTGGTAAACATGAGGGGAAAAATAATGTTTTCATTTCGAAGAGTCATGCGAAAATACAAGGTGGTAAAGTTATTGCGTTTAACGGAATCCCTGTAGAAGATTATATTTTTCGTGAAAATAAAGATAATTATCTATTATTTTTAGCTAAAGTTAAACGTAGTAAAAAAGGTGTAGATACAGCAATAAAAGTAGCTAAAAAGGTTAATTTGCCGTTAATTGTTGCTGGTGGACGTAGATTTGCTAATCCTGAAACATGGTTTAATTGGCATCCATTAATTAAGCCTGTAGGTTATATTAATGGTGCGGATAAATTTGATTTAATCAGTAAGGCTAAGGCGTTACTTGTCCCTATTCGCTGGGAGGAGCCTTTTGGATTGACAATTGTTGAATCTATGTTATCTGGTACGCCTGTTATTGCTTTTAATCGTGGTGCAATGTCAGAGCTTATTATTGATGGGGAGACCGGTTTTCTTTGTGATAATGAGAACGATATGATTGAAGCAATAAAAAAATTAGATCAGATCTCTCCTAAAAGGTGCAGAGATCACGCCATACAGTATTTTACTGTCGCTAAAATGTGTAAAAGACATCTTGAATTGTTAGCACAAGCAGAAGAATGCTCATGGTGATTGTAAAAGGCGCCTTTTGCGCCTTTTTTAATTATTATTTAACGAATTTAGCAAGAAGGGCTTGTGTGACTAGAGGGTCAACAAATTGACTCACATCCCCTTTATGGAGCGCGACTTCTTTAACTATGGTTGAAGAAATAAATGAATTTTTTTCTGCTGGCGTTAAAAATACCGTTTCAAGCTCAGGCATTAAGCGGCGATTCATATTGGCTAATTGAAATTCATATTCAAAATCAGACACTGCCCGCAATCCTCGCACTAAAATATTAGCATGATGCTCTTTGGCAAAATTAACTAATAATCCTGAAAAGCCAACAATCTCAACATTAGATAAATGTGCTGTAATTTTCTGAGCTAGCCCAACCCGCTCTTCTAAAGTGAATAACGGTTTTTTGCTGGGATTAAATGCCACACCAACAATTACGTGATCAAACATTGCAGTTGCGCGCTCGATGAGATCAATATGACCGTTAGTGATTGGATCAAAAGTGCCGGGATAGATAACACGTGTTGTCATAATAGTTACTTATTTTGTTTAAGGTAAAGACCAAGATACTTATTGAGTACATATTGCGTATTAATACAAGCAATAATAAATCCATGTTTACCATCAAGAAAGCCACATTTAATAAAATAGGTACGTATAAAGCTAAAAAGTGCATGTCCAATTGCTGAAGCTACAGAGGCTTTTTTCCCTTGTAGGTGTTTTTCTTGTGCCCATAATTCAGCATATTGAGATTGTTTTTTTTGAAACTCAAAGAAATTTTCAAAGGTATAATGTTCTAAATTACCCGCTATTTTTATAACTTGAATTTCAGGGGGAATGATAACAGATTCATGTACTTGAGCATTATTATAGTGTGTTTCTTGGGGGCGGTATAAACGTACAATCCAATCAGGATGCCAGCCTGAGTGACGAATAAATTTACCAAAGGCGGTACTTAGACGATTAATGCTATAAACCACATTATGTTGATTATCTTGCAATACATTTAGAATAGATTGTCTTAGTTCAGGTGTGACTCGTTCATCAGCATCGAGCCATAAAACATAATCGCTAGTGATATATTGTTGAGCAAGTTGACGTTGTTGTCCAAATCCAGGCCACTGAAAATTGACATAAAATTTATCCGTATAACGACGAGCGATGGTTTCTGTTTCATCAGTACTACCAGAGTCGAGAATGATAATTTCGTCGACCCAGTCTTTAATCGTATCTAGACACGCAGCAAGATGCTTAGCTTCATTTTTAACAATTAGTGCAACACTCAGTGTTGGTTTGTCGGTTGATATATTCATATATTTTCCTTGGAAGCTAATGACATTGCTGACGATAGGATGAGATCAAGTTTTTCTTTTACCATCGCAACACTAATTTGCGGCATGATATCGCTACCTTTGACGCGTGCTCCCCATGGTAACTCGCCTAATGGTTTGCCGTAATGTTGTTCAGCGACTTGCTGGTAAACACTGACCGTATATGGCAATGATAAATACGGCCCAGTACGGGCTGGATTACTATGACCATAGAGGCCAATGACGGGGGTGTTTTGGGTGGTTGCTAAATGGGCTGGACCTGAATCTGGTGCTAACACCACGGTTGCTGCTCGCAATAATGCCGTAAGTTGTAATAATGTTGTTTTGCCAATTAAATTGATAATTGGTGCATTACTGAGGCTAATAATGTGTTGGCCTAATTGTTGCTCACGGTCACTGGGTGAGCCACATAAAATCACAGCTAAACCCTTAGTTGCCGCATAATCAGCGATGGCCGCATAACGATCAGGAAGCCAATTTCGTTCATCTTTACTGGCGGCGGGTGAGATCACTAATGTAGGCTGGTGGATATATTGTTCAGCAACACTGTTATCTTCAGTTGTCAGCGGAATATTCCATTCTGGGGTGGTAAAAGGAACCCCAATGTAACGCGCAAAATCCGCCATGTTATCGAGCACATGGACACTATTAGTATTAGGTAAGTGTTTATTAGTAAACAGCCATTGACCTTCTTTGGTGCGGTTTTTACTAAACCCAACGCGATACTTAGCTTTAATCCCTAAAGATAGTACACTTGCACGTAAGGCGACTTGCATATCCAATAGCGCATCAAAACGTTGTGATTTGAGTTGTTGCCAAACCTGTTTAATGCCATGCCAGCCGGCTTTTTTATCAAAACTGATCACCGTAATATTGGGTAATGCATTGACTAATTGTGCTTCAACTTTACCGACAACCCACGTGATTTCAGTGGTTGGCCACTGGCGTTGGATCGCTTGGACGACAGCAATCGCATGGCAAACGTCACCAATAGCAGACAAGCGTAAGATACAAATTGAACGTGGTGGCGTTGAGAACAGAGCCATGGGGTTACCTTATTAAAAGTGGTTAGTGAATTATGCCGCTAGCCATTGAAATTGTAAAATATTCAACAATAAATGCGAGAGAGGCTGTAGTGCAGGAAATTATCAGTAACAACCAGGCCATTTGGTTTGATAGCGATTATCTAAGTGCAGATCCGCATGGTTGCTTTGATATTGAGTATTGGCGTCAGCGTGATGCAGTTATTGGCTCTGCCAAAGGGCGTGGTACAACATGGTTTGTTGCCGATGAAAAATTGGAAATGGCATTGCGTCATTATCATCGTGGTGGGCTGTTTGCTAAAGTGAACAATGATCGTTATTGGTTTACCGATTGGAATACAACCCGCAGCGGTGCTGAATTAGCATTGTTAAAATTATTACGTGACGGTGGGGTAAATGTACCTCGACCTATTGCCGCGCGTGCCGTTAAAAAAGGCATGGCCTATAAAGCGGATATTTTGGTTGAGAAAATTGCCAATAGCCATGATTTAGTCGCACAGCTACAAAGCCAGACATTAGCCGCGACAGTGTGGCGTGATATTGGTGAAATGATCGGTAAGATGCATGATTTGCAAGTGTGTCACACGGATTTAAATGCCCATAATATTTTATTAGATGATGGTCAGCAGCCGTGGCTGATTGATTTTGATAAGTGTGATTGCCGTGAGGGCGATGATTGGAAAGTGGATAATTTGGCACGTTTAAAGCGTTCTTTCCTCAAAGAGGTCGATAAACGTGCGATTAAGTGGTGCGAAGATGATTGGAACGCTTTGTGTGATGGTTATGCGTCCAAAAGTCAGCTTCGCATTACTATTGGTTAATGATAAGTAGTGATTAATTAATCATTATCTAAGTAAAAATGAATATTGGCGATGGTTTTATTCACTGCGCCTTGGTTTTCAATCACTATCTTTTGTCCTTGTGCGCCCATGTGTTGTTGACGCTCGGGATCATTAAATAATGTCACCAGTTGCTGTGCGAGCTGGTGGCTATTTTGACAGATTTCAATCGCTCCTGCGGCTAATAGTTGTTGAGTGATATCTTCAAAATTATAAAAACTAGGGCCTGTAATTGCGGGTTTTGCAACCGCGGCTGGCTCTAATAAGTTATGCCCACCGACCTTTTCTCCGACTAAACTTCCCCCCATAAACGTCACATCAGCTGTCGCTAGCATGACTAACATTTCCCCCATTGTATCTGCGAGATATAACTGAGTGTTCGCTTTAATTGGGGTGGTGTCTGTACGGCGGTGAACCGTTAATCCTCGTTCTATTGCCAGTTTGGCAACACTATCAAATCGTTGCGGATGGCGAGGCACAATAATGACCATCGCATCTGGATACTGTTGTAGCACGGCTTGATAAGCATCGAGTACTTGCTCATCTTCCCCTTGATGGGTACTCGCCGCCACGAAAATTGGTCGTTGAGCACCCAGTTGCTGGCGCAGATTCTGAGCGTGCTCAAAAACGGTCTTTGCAATGGTGATGTCGTATTTGATTGAGCCAGTAACCGCGATTTGATGTTGTTGTGCGCCAATGGCGATAAAGCGCTGGGCGTCATCATCATGCAAGCATAAGATTTTATCTATTTTATTGAGCAATTGATGAGTAAAAAAACTAAACGATTGATAGCGTTTGGCAGAGCGCTCTGATAAGCGCGCATTAACAATAATCGTCGGAATTTTTTGTTGATGAACACAAGTTAAGGTATTGAGCCATAATTCTTTTTCAACGATAAGAAATAATTTGGGTTTGATCGCGTTTAAAAACCCGCGAACACACCAAGCAAAATCAATTGGCATGTAACGATGTTCAACTAATTCGCCTAATTTAGCCACTTGTTCAGCGCCAGTGCTGGTGGTTGTGGTTACGACAATAGCTTGCTCTGGATAGGCTTGTTTGAGTGCTTTGATGACAGGCACAATCGCGATAGCTTCACCAACAGAAGCCGCATGGATCCAAATAGGTGCAGTTGTCGTGGCGAGGCGAGGAGTAAAACCAAAATGCTCTTTCCAACGCGCACCAAAAGCAGGTTTTCCCGGTTTGGTTCGATAAAGCCCCCATAATAATATAGGAGCAGCTAATGAGAGCAATAGGGTATATAGCGTTCGAATCATAATGCTTTTAGATTATTAATTGCAGCGATGACTTGTTGTGGTGATATTTCTGTCATGCATTTATTATGCTTCAAAGGACATTCTCGTTTAAAGCAAGGTCGACAACTAATATCAGTGTGTAAAATAACTTTTTTATCAGTCAATGGCGGAGTGTAATTTGGTGTTGTTGGCCCATAAAGAGCAACCACATTACACTGCACCGCTGCTGCAACATGCATTAAGCCTGAGTCATTGCCGATAACCGTTGAGCATGATGCAAGCAGATCGATAACGTCTGTGAGTGATGTTTTACCTGCTAAGTTATGACAGTAATGTTGGGCATCATTAGATAAAGACTTTTCAATTTGATCGGTTAATTTTTTTTCATTATCGGAGCCAAATAATAAAATATTACAGCCCGCTTCGATAAGACTTTTAGCGACTGAAGTGTAGTGATCTATAGGCCAGCATTTAGCTGAGCCATAAGCTGCACCTGGGCATAATGCAATTGAAGTGCGATTTTGGTTAATATTAAATTTTTCAATTACTTGTTGTTGATTATTAGTGTCAACAGTTAGAGTAGGAAATGGCATATCTGTTAGGCAACCTGAACCCGTCATTGCCGATGCGGGATGTGCTAATGAAATGTAACGTTCAATCATTAAATTAAATGATTTTTTGTTGTTACGTAAATCATTAAGTAGGCCATAACGCATTTCACCTTTCCAGCCA
This sequence comes from Photobacterium carnosum, assembly GCF_002849605.1. Lineage (GTDB taxonomy): Bacteria > Pseudomonadota > Gammaproteobacteria > Enterobacterales > Vibrionaceae > Photobacterium > Photobacterium carnosum. Next base: position 105,298 of record NZ_NPIB01000005.1, on the reverse strand, counting down.
GTACGAGTTTGTATATTTGCGAAGAATGGGATCAAGGCTGATTTTGCCGAATTTGGTAGAATATAAGCGTGATCATAATGGTTATCACGTAATATCTTGCCTAATTGGTAGCGAGCAAAGAAATTGAAGTCACCATGATTAAGTGGCATTTCAATGGTCTGATTTATTTCTGGCATGCGTGCCAATACGGTTTTACACCAACCTGGTGCCATTACATCAATGATACAATCTGGATGTTGTTTTTTTAATTCAATATAGAGGCATTGCGACATTACCATGTCGCCAATCCAGGATGGACCGATGATTAAAATTTTAGTCATAAATAATTTACCAGGTTAAGGTTCTCAGGCTGTGTAGTTGTTGTGAACTAATTACTGATTTAAGAAATCGAGATACTCTTGGGGAACACCACAAAAAATAACTTGCTCGCGATCTATCTGATGATAATGGATTTTTTTACCTTTACTAATTAGAGCATTGTAAAGCGGGGCGACATATAGTTCGCCTTTTTCCCATTCAGATATTGGCTGAGAAATATAATTATTATAGGCATAATGAAAGTCATTTATATCCGCAAAATAATAAAGACCTGTACAGCAAAGGTTTGATATTGGCCTTTTTTCTGCGGTTTCGATAACTTGTGTAGAACCGATTTTTTCTGGTTTGGCAAATGACCAGTTATCACCACTGCCTTCAAATACTTCCAAGTAGCCATCCCCTAACATCGTGAGATCGGGATAATTAAAGTGTGGGCGGAAGGTATCAATATTAAAAATAGTAATCGGACCTTGATAGTTAATCTCGGTAAGCCCTAACGCGACAGTTTCTGCCTGTCCTCGTGTTTCTTGATTAAGAACCGTGATATGGAATTGCTTGATACCAAGGGCATTAATGCGTGTTTCAACAAACTGGCGAGTTTGGTAAACATCTCGAATAATAAAGACAAACAACTCCGTTTCAAATAAAGCAGCGAAGCTGTTTACTGCATGATCAAATAAACTTTCATTATGTGCTTCTAGTATATATTTAGGTTGAGTATAGCCAGCATTGAAAAAACGAGAGCTTAATCCTGCCATTGGAATAACGATCATAAAGTATGTTCTACCATTAGTTGATGAAGGCGGAAGGCATTTGCCATTAAAGCATCCTGACGGCGAGGGTCATCAGCATGGAGTGGCAGCATTGACAGAAATAATTGAATTTGCATTGCGTATAGATTTACTGCTGATAAGTTAAATTTATCACGCACTAGTTCAATGAAAAGCAGCTGATTTTCTTGATGTTGTTCAAAGCCTGCGACATTAAAAAATATGGTATTATTAGTAATATCTACATGATAATACCCCGCAATAATCCAGTCATATAAACCAAGAATTGAGTGACTTAATTTAGCTAAATCATAACGAATATCCCCAAATAAAGTCATGGTGCCATCAGGTGTCATTCCTCGAGGATCGATGGTTTTTATACGATTGGTTCTAAAGTCATATAAAATATTACTAAAACAAAAATCACCATGCATGATAGTGGCAATCGCTGCTGGTTTTGGCAGATGTTGATGGCTATCAGTGACTAATTGTTGCAATGAAATAGGGGGTTGGTTGTTATAGCACCAAGTTGTGGTTAAAGACAAATCACGGTCTTGGCAAAAATCATTAAGGCGTTGTGATGTTTTTTCACCAAATAATTGTTCCAATGAAGCTGCTGGTTGATCATTTGGTTGTAAGTGCTGTTGGCACGTAGTTAAAAAAGACAAACTACTATTGATGATCTGGCGCCATATGATAGAAGGCAAATTAGCAAAAACGAATAATTCATTTAAGGCGGTATGGTGGAGGTACTCAAGACGGTAACTGAAAATGCCTTGCTCCTCATAGTGGCCCATATATTGCGGAATATAATTACGCATCATTGGCGGTAGGTGTTCGAACCAATTAGCCTCGGCTTGAATTTTTAATCCATTAATACTACTTTTTTCACACCATTCTGGTGATATCTTTAATTGGTTAAAGGCTCGTTGAGTGGTAAATTTTGCTTTTGAGCGATAATAAGTGTTTACATGGCCAAAATCGAGCCAGTTAGTCGTACGGACAGTCGTTAAACCAATTAATTGATTGTAGCGATTTAAGCCTTCAAGAAAGTCCCAACGGCTTTGGGTAATGCAACGAATAAGTTGGCGAGGTTGGCTGAAGTTAAAATAGCCACTGACAATATTATTTTCAGTATGGTCAAGATCGTTATCAACATTCTGAATCCAATGGTGTTTGTTCTTTGTTATCGCTGCCCAATTGTAACTATTTTCTACTTGAGAAATAGTAATTGAATCTTCAATCGTAGGTAGAGGTGAAATTAAGGTATCACCAAATAAGACCTCAAGGTTATTGCATATAGGTTTATCAATGAGGTTTAATGCAACAACGAGTGAGGCCCCGAGTGATATATTCTCTGGAATTTCAAGCACAGTAACATTATGCAGTTGAAGCCATTGGGCATCAATATCAGGTAAGTCATAAGATTCAGGTAGGCTTAAATAAAGTGTTTTTTCTTTGGGGGCCGCCGCGATTTGATGTTGAAATAAACGGCGGTTTCCAAGTGGTAATAAACTTGGTGGTATATTTCCAAATTCAGATTTTAAATCCTGATCAACATATGCTGCTGACATAATTAAGAACACTTTATTTTTTCCTTATCAAGTAAGCTATTGATTTTATCAACTGAAAGTGATGTGAATTCAGAAGGGCGAATCGCACGATCGTCAATATAGAACCCGTCATGACCGCACCATGGTTTACCAACGATGATTTCATCATAAGGTACATTATATTTATCAAGCCATTCTACAATAATTGGTAGAGTATGAATGTTTATTTTTCCAATATTGCCTTCATAGGTGCGCATATTACGAGCAGTAAAAATAGTGATACTAAATCCTTGCTGTCGGTATTCTATTAGTTTGTTTATAACGTCACAATTAGGTGCAACAAGTCGGTAATCAGTAGTGTTTGCGGTTGTTAGTGTTCCATCTAGATCGATAACCAATTTTTTCATGAGATGTTAATGTCCTTTTTAAGAAGCGTTCTTTTATTTATTGTTAATAACAGTACTAAAGTTTATCAAGAATAAGCATTGTAGATTTTTAGTTTTATTATCATTATCATTGAGATAAGAGCTAATTATAATAACTAAAGAAACCAATGTTAACTAGGATACATAGCTGTTATCAGTTAAAATATAATTCACTCTTGAACGAGGTATTTAATACGTAGTGATATGTGGTGATTAATTAAAGAGTATTAAACAGTGGATCGGTAATGAATAATAAACAAGAGATAAGCCCTAAAGATATAACTGTTGTGGTTCAAGGGCCAGTTCAAACTTTTAGTGATAGAGAGCAAGAGTTAGGGATCACTCAAAAGTGCTTGAATTCTGTACGTCAATTTTTACCAGGAGCAAAGATAATTCTATCAACTTGGCACAATCAAGATCTTACCGATTTAGATTATGATCAGTTAGTATTATGTGATGATCCTGGAACCAATATACGTGCTTATAATGTAGATGGAACACCACAGATGTTTAATAATAATCGTCAGATTGTTTCGACACTGGATGGGTTACATCATGTTACAACGCCTTATACGATGAAGTTACGTAGCGACAATTATTTAATCTCTGATGCATTTTTGCATTTGCAACAAGCCTTTCCAAAGCGGTGCAATGAAGATCGTTTTTTTAATGAAAGAGTTGTTGTGATTAATACCTTTACTCGTCGTTATGCCAAAGGTTTACCTGTTGTATTTCATATGAGCGATTTCTTTTATTTTGGTCGAACCGAGGATGTGATTGCTTGTTGGAAGATGCCATTAATCGAAGATTTTATCGCGACGAAAGACACACCTTATAATATTGGCTTTCCTGATTATTCGATCGATTGTACTCAGATGCTATTTATTCGAGCAATGCAGCAATTTGATCAGAGTTTTGCTTTAAATGGATTGCTTGATAATAACCCAGAAAAACAAATTTTTTCTGATCGTTGCTTTGCGAATAACTTTGTGATTGCCGATCCACAACAAGTCGGTGTTGGTTTATGCCGTAAATTTGTAGTAAAAGCACGTGTTTCTCGAACTAAAGGTAAAGTTGCTCATTGGCAATTTAAAGAGTGGCAGCAACTTTATAAAAAATATTGTGATCCTAATTTTGATCTTCAATATCCTATCTTTGCTCAATATAAGTTATTTTTGCAGCGCTGTTTATATGTTTTTCCAGCACGTTTAGAAAATAAACGTCGCTTACAACAACGTCAGAAAAAAGTATCAGTTAATAAATAATCCTGCCAGCAATAAGCAACAGGATTATGCTTTGTTGTCGAGTAATAACTTATTGCTTTAATAAACGCTCAAAAAAAGCTAGGTGTTGCTGTGCTGTATTTTCAACGGAAAGCGTAGTCGCGATATAGTGTTGCGCTTTTAATCCCATGATCTTTGCTTCAGTAGCATGGTGATAAATATAGTTAATCTTATCGGCAATCACGTGAGCATTATTAGTTTCAACCACAAATCCACTGACACCATCCTTTACTATTTCAGCATTACCCCCCGTAGTTGTAACAATTGAAGGTATAGCCATTGCCATTGCTTCAATAACAGTTTTTGGTAGACCTTCACCACTGACTGAGGGTTGAATCTGTACATTTGCTGCTGCCATGAGTTCAGGCACATCAGTTCGGTAGCCTAGAAAGTGAATATTATTAGGGTAAGGCGCTTGTTGGGCTAATTGTTGATTAGCGGCAGTATCAATACCACGGCCTGCCAGTAATAAATGAATATTAGGTTCTTTCTCTAAGTACTGCATTGCTTCTAATAGTATATGTACCCCTTTACTTGGGCGTGCATTTGCAACACAAATAATAACAAAGTCGTTTGCGGTAATATTAAGAAAGCTTAAATTGGCTGCTTGAGTTTGGTACCAAGCTAAATCATGCCCTTTGTGGATAGCAACCACGTTATTTTTGTTTGACCATACTTGCTTGGCTACATCTTCACGCACTTTATCGGCCACACATGAAATACCGTTTACGCGAGGATGAAGGTGGGTTAAATACGCACTGGGATCATGACGATATAATCCTCCGACCGTGCCTCGGTAAGTAACGAGTTTTGTGGCAGGAAAACCGATACAAGCAAAAGCTGCATTTGGAATGGTACGTGAGTTGGTTGCATAAACGATATCGTATTGATATTTCTTTAGCTCATTACGAATTATTGTTATGGTTTTACAGCATATTTTTTTATGCGGATAAGCATCAATCACTGTTAATCCTTTATCTCGAAAACGAGATACGTACGGCGCATTACCTTGAGTAACGATAGTAATATGATGTCCTTGTTCTGCCATTGAAATAATCATCTCAGCTTCAGGTCTAACGCTGTTCCATGCATCGATATAGGAACTAATTACCATAATTTTCATCACATATCCCAATATTAAATAATCTAAATTGCATTAATGCCTATAAATGTTTATATGCATATTTATAGGTTACAATAGCTATGAAGATTATGGAATTAAGGCTTAATATTTTCTTTGAAATGAATTAAAGTAGTATTAATGTTTAATTTTGGCAGTTGTTGTAACTATTTGTTTTATATGTGATATTTAATCATAAAATTAAGATTCAAGTTTTGCTTGTTAGTTTTGAATCAGTAATTGAAAGAAGGTCTGATATCATAATAATGCTTAATGATTTGGGTGTGAGGTAATCGATGTTGTTGATGGACTAACCTAATGAAGCTGCCTTTATTTTACATCGAGGTCGAAAAGCATTAGCGGGTGAAATTGTTTTATGCTGTGGAACATAAATCTGGTGTAACGTTGGTTAAATTTTCAAAGCACCATAATAGACACGTATTTTTTTGCAAAGAAGTGATGAATTTATGGTATCTGTTGATGTGTTTATTCATAATATTTATTTACATTGTTGAGTGATGTATAACATTTATGCGATTATATACAGCAATACTTTGTTCAAGAATAAACATAAGATCTCGATAATAAAATTGTATCTGTGATTGAGAACACTGCTATTTTATCAAAATTAGTGTTATTTGGCGGGCTAGAGTTAGGTTTATATGCAAATAGTAAAAAGAGTCAAAGCGAAATGGCGTTGTATTCGTAATCAAATAAAAGTATTAAAGCTTAATTTGTATATTAAAAAATATGATAAACGCACTCATAACCTAATTTTTGATAAATCAAATATTAAGAATATTGTTATCTTACGGTGGGATGATAAGTTAGGTGATGCGATGATGTGTGGTAATTTTATTAAAATTTTACGCCAGTATCGCCCTGATATTCACATTACGGTATTAACTGGTTTAACCACAAAATCATGGTTAAATAAAGCAGCTCCTGCAGATAATTACATCATTTATAGTAAAGAAAAAAGAGATCAGATTATTCAGAATAATATGGGTAAATTTGATCTTTTTATCGATCTTGGTACACATTGTAGCTATAAAGATATTTACTTATTATCAAAATTTAAAGCAAAACATTATTTAGGTTTTAACCGCCAAAAATATGCATTATTTGATGTTAATATTGATAATAAATACCATCATTTTAAAGAAAGATATATTGCGGCAGCCCAATTATTGGTAGATCAAGCCATAGGTAAGATAAATGGTTTACCAACGCCTGATTTTTTGGTGAAAAAAGTTGAACTACAACAGTTAGTAAGTCGAACAAAACTCACCTACAATAATGTTGTTGCCATTAATTTCTTTGGCTCGGGTAAATATCGACGATTTTCATTTGAGCAAGCGAAGATGTTACTTATACGATGGCGGCAGCAATTTCCACAGGATTTGTTGATTATTATACCGACCCCGAATGAGGAAAAATTCACTGGATCATTAGTTACTATTTTAAATGATCCTGCAATTATATTACCTCAGCAGTTAGCTTGTTTTGAAATGTCATTAGCCATTATTAATATTGCGGATTTTACTTTTACGCCAGATACTGCTGTCGTACATATGGCTTCAGCAATTAATAAACCTGTTATTGGTGTATATCGACAGAATATGCAAAATTATGAAGAATGGAAACCATTAGGAAATCATTCACAATGTTTATTAAATCGACAGCCATTTTGTAGTGATGATAGTGTTCATGTTCATGAGTTTGATTGGCAAGATTTAGTTTTGGCTCGTTCAACTATTTTAAAGGCATTAGCATGAGAATCGGTTTTTTTTTACGAGATTTGAAAATTGAAGGCGTGCAAGTTGTCGCCTTACGATTAGCTAAAGAATTTATTACCTTAGGGCATCAGTGTGACTTTATTTGTTTAGATGCAGAAAAAGAGTTGGAAATAGGAACTGATATAAATGTTCATGTACTTAATATCCCTAAAGAAATTAAATATAAGAAAATAATAAAATATGCGCCAATTTTTTCAAAGTGGTTGTATAAAGAGGATTTGAAGCATAGGTTTGATGTTATTTTATGTACTCATGGTGATACTATTAATATAGTTTCTGTACTTGATGATCCTCGTATTATTATTCAGCAGCATAGTTGTGATAAAACAAGTTATGAAAGTAAAAATTATCTTAAAAAAATAAAATATCGTTTAAAGCTATCAAAAAAGGTCAATAAAAAGCATATCATTTGTGTTTCTAAAGGTATGGCTGAATTTATTTCATCAATTACAAGTTGTTATCATAGTATTTCTACTATTTATAATCCATTTGATATTCAAGAAATAAAAAAATTAGCGAAACAACCATTAGATACATTTTTTTATGATAATGAGTATATTTGTTATATTGGACGCTTAGCCAAAGAAAAAAGACTGGAGTTATTAATTAATGCTTATACTTTAATAGATAAAAATATAAAATTATTTATTGTTGGTGACGGTTGTGAAGAATATAAAAAACGTTTACTTAATTTAATCGATAAATTAGAACTTAATGATAGAGTATTTATATTACCTTTTTATGATAATCCATTTCCTATAATAAACAAAGCTCAAGCGTTGATTTTAACCTCTGAAACTGAGGGGTTTGGAAATGTATTAGTAGAAGCTTTAATTTGTCATACACCAATCATAAGTGTTGATTGTCATTCAGGTCCTGCTGAAATTATGTCAGGCGAACTGAAACACTATTTAGTAAAAGAAGCGACCCCTGAAAATATAGCACATAAAATTAATGATTTATTATTAGGTGATGCTAAAATAGATTTTGAAAAAACATACCCTAAATATGCGGCAACTAATATTGCCAGAAAGTATATTAAATTATTTATTAATATTAGTAAATAATTTAAAGGCACCATAATTATATAAATGGTGTCTTTATTATTTATTTTATGCTTGATATGACCTTTTTAGAAACATATAAATAAAAACTATATATAGAACAAACACTTGTTTGTGTTCAAGTGGCACATCAGTTAATCCACTTACAACTATACCAATAGTTAATAGAAATATAGCTAATATATTTTCTTTAGAGTATTGTTTTTTTCGTAATATATAAAAAGGAAACAATAACAATAACAATAACAATACTAAACCTATTATTCCATGTTTTACAGTAGTATCAATAAACTGATTATGAAAATGCTGTAGTTTTAAGTTATAAAGTTGTGAGCTAATTTTATTTTCTTGGTGTAATTTTGTTATAGCCGGTTCAAAATTATCACCAAACCCTTCAATGGGTTTTTGAGGGATAAGCAACAATGCTGCTTTCCACATTGCTAACCTTCCACCAGAACTTGATGAGTCATTACCTTGTTCATATTGAGATAAACCCTGAACCGTTGCATTAATCAGTCGATCTTTGGTCGAATATATACCAATTGCTGTTATAGTAATTAAAAGAGTAATAACAGTTATTTTTATTTTAATAGGTATTTTTGTGGTAAAAATGTATAGAAGTAAACATAAGAAAATGGAGAATGCAGCAATTAAAACCCCGCGTGTTTCAGTTAAAATAATAGCATAAAAAGAGATTGCTATTGATAATGCTGAGATTAATAATATTTCTTTCTTTTCTTTATATATGATAGTAAGCATGATAGCTGCGATCATTAACATTAAACAGCATGTCGCATAAGGGATCGCATTTAATTGCCATGCTGCTCGGTCTAAATGTAATATATTTTTTTGCCAGAATGCGAAAATTGCAGCACTGATACTACCAATAAAAATACTGTATGTTATTACTTTATTATAAATTACATTTAGTGGAATAAAAGAAAAATAAAGGATGAAGCATAGTGCGGAGCGAATATTAATAATATATGAATGATAGTAATAGTTATAAACAATAGATATAAATGATAGAGTAATTATTAGGTATATATAATAATTATTTTTAATGTTACTTCTAAATGGTGCCAAACCATATCTAAGTAATATCGTCACAAGAGCTATAAGCGTAATAATGACAAGAATCTTATCACCATTTTCAAATACAAATTGACCACTTACCATCCACGTGAAAGGAAGGATGATTAATAGAAATGCGAACTTATCTTTTATCATAAGGCTTCTCATCATTATTCGGACGTGTCTTCAATAAACGTAGAATCCACATGTATTGTTCTGGGCGTTGGTTAACATACTGTTCAATACATTGATTCATCATCCGTGCATCTTGTTCTTCGGTTTCTGCTGGAAAGGGGAGGGCAGGATAAAAATCCAATTCATACATACCCGTTTCACTGTTGTACATTGCAAAGAGCGGTACAATTTTAGCGCGGCTTAATTTTGATAGTCGACCTAATCCTGCCATTGTTGCTTTGGTGGTGCCAAAGAAATCCACGAACACGCTATGCTCAGGGCCTAAATCTTCATCCGGTAGGTAATAACCTAAATAACCTTCACGAACTGATTTAATAAAAGGTTTAATACCACCACTGCGTTCATAAACACGGCCGCCATATTGCACGCGTTGACGATGCATTAGCCAATCTGAAACTGGGTTTTTTTGTTTTTTTGCCATCGCAGAAACGGGTAATCCGCGCGAAGCAAGCAGGACTGCTGGAATATCAATCGCCCATGTATGCGGTACTAATAGAATAACGCTTTGTTGTTGATCGGTAAGGTTGGTGAGGTTGTCCATGCCGCGAATAACGGTATGCTGCTCAAGCCATGCTTTATTGCGTACAGATAACGAGGCGAAACCTGAGAGGAAACTACCTGCGGTGATCAAGTTTTGTAATAAAATGGATTCTCGCTCTGCGTCTGATTTCTCAGGAAAACACATTTTTAGGTTAACGCGTGCGCGATGATTAGCACCACTTTTAAGCTTAATTGCTTGTTTAGCAAAAACTGTAGCCAGTGAGCGGCGAGCTCCATGAGGTAGCAAACTTAATAGTGAAGCAATGATCACTGCGATCCATGTTCCCCAATAACGCGGGTGCACAAAAGACCACTCAAATTGAGGGTTATAGGCTTGCTTATCGTAATGGTTTTTAGTCATATAAATTACGTCTATCTCACGAAGTTATAGTGTTGGCGCTTGTGGTGCCATAGTGTATTTGATTGTTTATTTTAGTTATCAATATTAAGTCATAATTAATTCGATAACGATTAATTATTATTTATCAAGTTAGATAAAGGCATGGTTTTTATTGCCTAACTAAACGGAAAAACATTAATTTATGATAACATTATATCCACTGCAAGGGCGAAGGATGATAATAAAATGAAAACCCGCGATCGAATTATTCATGCAGCATTGGCATTATTTAATGAACATGGTGAACCCAATGTAACCACCAATCATATTGCTGCCGATTTAGGGATCAGTCCTGGTAATTTGTATTATCATTTTCGGAATAAAGAGCAGATTATCCATTGTATATTTGACCAATATGCCATTGATTTGAAAATAAGTTTTGAACCTATTGATGTAGTTGAGGCAATCGAAGAGAGTTTGTTACGTTACTTGGATGCGGTATTTTTGTTGATGTGGCGTTATCGATTTTTTTACGCTAATTTGCCTGATATTTTACGTCGAGATGCTGATTTACAAAATAAATATTTAACGGTACAAACCCAGTTGCAGGTTAACATTAGTCAAATCATGATCAATTTTCGTGACGCAGGTTTGCTGGCATTGGCGGATGTTGATCTTAAAGTATTAGCTGATACGTTAAAACTGGTGGCTTCATCGTGGATCAGTTATCAAACCACTCAAGTAGCGGGTGCTAAAATTACTCAAACCGTGATTTATCATGGTGTACAGCAGATGCTGAATATCGTGCGACCATTGGCAACAGAGCTTGGTCAGCAGCGGGTAACAACCTTGCAGCACTATTATTTAGAACAAGAACAACAGTATTTAGAACAAGAACATCACTAAGAGTGAATTGTAATTAAAAAAGGTTGGTCTGATGACCAACCTTTTTCGTTTTGGCTGTTAAATTAGCGTCGTAACCATGGACGTGGATCTACTGGGGTACCTTTACGGCGGATCTGGAAATACAATCCGGGCTGTTCTTGGCCACCACTGTCACCGACTAAAGCTATTGGCTCACCCGCTTGAACGGTATCGCCAATTTTCTTCAATAACGTTTGGTTATAACCATAGAAGCTCATATCCCCTTTACCATGATCAATTGCAATCATTAGACCATAACCACGCAACCAATCGGCAAAGACCACTTTACCTGAGTAAGTCGCTTTTACTTGGCTACCAATCGGTTGACTGATTACCATACCTTTCCAATGCAGTTCACGTTGTAATGGCGCACCATAGTTGTGAATGATAGGACCTCGCAATGGCCATATTAGCTTACCTTTGTGGCTCGCGAGTCCGTCCATTGGGACTTGCATTTTCGCATAGCGCGCATTGAGCTGTTTAGCTTGAGCTTCTGCAATCGCTTTGGCTTTTGCTTCTTTGGCGGCCGCAATTCGGGCTTGAGCTTGAGCTTCAGCTTTAGCGCGTGCAGCGGCTTCAGCTTTGGCGCGTGCAATGGCTTCGGCTTTCGCTTTTGCTATCGCCTTTAACATATTTTGTTCATCAGAGCGTAAGTCAGCTAATGCTTCGGTGCTGGAGTGGATTTGTGATTTTATTTTATTAAGCGTTAGTTGACGTGATTGCTGTTGATCATCAAGCTGCTGCTTTTGCTGGTTAAGCTCTGTGAGTGCTTGCTGGTGTTCATTTTTTTGTTCAGCAAGGGCATGAATTTTAAGTTGTAATTCTGTTTTGGTTGCATCTAACGCATCAATAGCTATCGCACGTGCTTTGCTGACATATTCAGCATAGGTTGTCATACGATCTAATTTTGCTGAATTTTCGCCACTAAGAAGATTCGCGATGTCACTATTATTACCTTGGCGATATTGTGCATCTATTAAGTTTTTTAGTACGCCAATTTGTTGCTGTTGTTGTTGTTGTAGATGCTGTTGGTGCTGTTCAAGCTTGGTAATTGACTGGGTTGTTCTTACCAGCAAATCATTGGTTTGGTGGATTTTATTAGCAGTTTGAGCAATGTCCAGTTCGTGTTGTTTTAGTTTTTTTTGTAAGGCAGCATAGTTTTGCTGTTTATTGTCGAGCTGATTTTTTTGGCGTGATATTTCCTGTTTTACGCCATCAAGCTGTTTTTGACTGGATGCTGCACATGGGACTGCAAATACCACGCATAGAAAAGCGCCAGTGCATAAAGCACTGGCGCGGATTTTTAGGTTGAGGTGTCTATTGATAATATCCCGCATGGGATAATTATTTCAGATTGTATAGCACCTGACCAGACATCTCTGCAGGGATTTCGATATCTGTTAGCGATAGCATAGTTGGTGCTAGATCAGATAGCTTACCGTTTGGCTTAAGATCGAGGTCTTTATTACCGACATAAATTAAAGGCACTGGTAAATTAGTGTGTGCAGTATGAATACCACCCGTTTCTGGGTTAACCATCATTTCTGCGTTACCGTGGTCAGCAGTAATTAATAGCTGACCATCCATTTCTTTAATTGCAGCAACAACTTGACCTACACAGCTATCGAGAGCTTCACACGCTTTAACGGCAGCATCGTAAATACCGGTGTGGCCGACCATGTCACCGTTAGGGTAGTTACAAATAATTACGTCAAACTCGCCGCTCTTAATTGCAGCAACTAATTTTTCAGTTAGTTCAGGTGAACTCATTTCAGGTTGAAGATCGTAAGTAGCTACTTTTGGAGATGCCACTAGTGAGCGTGATTCACCTTCAAATTCGTCTTCTTTGCCGCCATTAAAGAAGAAAGTAACGTGTGCGTATTTTTCTGTTTCAGAAATACGAAGCTGTTTTTTGCCTTTCTTCGATAGCCACTCACCTAGTGTATTTTCTAAGCTTGCAGGAGCAAAAGCGGTTGTTAACTCAATGTTTGCCGCATATTGGGTTAGCATTACGAAGTCAGCTAGTTGTGGGAACTGTGCACGCTCAAAGCTAGTAAAGCTAGGCTCAAATGTACGAGTAATCTCACGCGCACGGTCAGCACGGTAGTTCATGAAGATAACGCTATCGCCATCAGCAATGAATGCTGTTTCTTGGTCTGCAGTGCGTAGCTCTGTTGCTTTAACGAACTCATCATTCTCGCCACGCTCATAAGCGGCAGCTAGACCTTCAGTTGCGTTAGCAAAGGTAAATTCACCTTTAGCTGCTGTTAGTAGGTTGTAAGCAACTTCAACGCGATCCCAGTTGTTATCACGATCCATTGCGTAGTAGCGACCTACTAGAGATGCAGTACGGCCTTTACCTAGTTTTGCAAATAGGGCATCGAAACGCTCAAGAGAGTGCTGTGCGCTACGTGGCGGTGTATCACGGCCATCAAGGAATGCGTGCAGGTAGATTTTTTCTGCGCCACGGTTAGCGGCCATTTCAATTGCTGCTGCAATATGGTCTTCGTGGCTGTGTACGCCACCAGGAGAAACAAGACCTAGGATATGAACCGCTTTACCTGTAGTTACTGCCTTATCAATCGCATTAACTAGCGCTTCATTTTCAAAAAACTCACCATCGCCAATCGCTTTAGTGATACGAGTAAGATCTTGATATACCACGCGGCCTGCACCGATATTGGTATGACCTACTTCAGAGTTACCCATTTGGCCTTCAGGTAGACCGACTTCTAAGCCCGACGCAGCGATAAGCGTATTAGGATTGTTCGCCATTAATGCATCCATTACGGGTGTATTAGCGTTCGCAATCGCATTATCTGAGTTATCTTCGCGGTAGCCCCAGCCATCTAAAATTACAAGTGCAAGTGGTTTCTTCGCAGACATATTCTGTCCCTCTTCGAATTAATAAAAATATATGAATTACCTTAATGGGCTTAGTGTCTTAAACACCGCTTAAGGTAATTGATATAATAATTATCACGATTTTACTACAAAAGCACATCAAAGCAGTAGCAGTAGATGTAACTAAATCATCGCTTACCTGTTTGTGCTTTCTATCGAATATAAGCATTTATTCATCAAAGTGTAAGCTCTGGATCACAGTTTTTTCCTATTTCATTGATAGGTCATCAGCCAATAAGCTTTTATACTCAAGGTCGCTGTTACAAGATTAGCAACCTAGGTATACTCACACTCATTTTTTTAAACCGTAATTTCATGGCTTGCTGTAGTGAATCATGACAACAGAGTAAAGTAAATGCATCAATATATTGAATTTTTAACTAGTAACCCTGTTTTATCATTGGCTTGGATTGGTATCGTTATTGCACTAATTAGCATGATGGTAAAAGAGAAAAATGCTAAATATACAACAATTGGCATTAATGAAGCGACAGCATTAGTGAATAACGAAGAGGGTGTTTTTCTTGATATCCGTAATCGTGATGAATTCCGTAAAGGTCATATTGTAGGCTCAGTTCACATTTTACCAAGCCAAATTCAACGTCAAAACACGCCAGAGCTTGAAAAACACAAAGCAGCCCCAATTATTGTTGTATGTAAGACGGGTCAAACGTCACAAGAGACTGCAAATCAGTTAAGTAAAGATGGTTTTACTAACGTTAATGTTTTAAAAGACGGTCTTATTGCTTGGAATGAAGCAAACTTACCGCTTGTTGCAAGTAAGAAAAAATAAATATATTCGAAGTTATTTTGCAGCTTATTGAGTGTGAAGTGACGATTCAAATTGATGTAGTCTGTGGTGTTCACAGTTGCAAGTATAATTAATAACTCGTGGTAGCGAGTATTTTTAAAGGACTCCAAAAATGGCTGAAGCAGCAAATACCGAAGCGCAACAAAACTTCCAAATTCAACGCGTATTCCTAAAAGATGTGTCTTTTGAAGCGCCAAATTCACCTGACGTATTCCAAAAAGAATGGAATCCTGATGTAAAATTGGATCTTGATACTCAAAGCCGTGAATTAGCTGAAGGTGTATATGAAGTGGTGCTTCGTTTAACTGTAACGGTTAAGAACGAAGAAGAGAATGCGTTCTTATGTGAAGTGCAGCAAGCGGGTATTTTCACTATTGCTGGTATGGAAGCACCACAACTAGCACATTGCCTAGGCGCATTCTGCCCGAACATTTTGTTCCCATATGCTCGTGAAACAATTTCTAGCTTAGTTGTTAAAGGTACGTTCCCACAATTGAACCTTGCACCAGTAAATTTTGATGCATTATTCATGAGCTACTTAGAAAACCAAGCTGAAGCAAATACTGCTAATTCAGAAGCTTAATTTGTAAAAGTGACCAATATGATGAACGTTAATAATACGATTTCGATGGCAGTGTTAGGCGCTGGATCTTATGGGACAGCATTAGCAATTGCATTAGCCAGAAATGGTGCCAATGTCATTTTGTGGGGCCATGAGCCACACCATATGGCGCAATTGGAAATCGATCGTGCCAATGAAGCGTTTCTTCCTGGTGTTAGTTTTCCTGAATCGTTAATTCTAACCGCTGATTTACAGGCTGCTGTTGAAGGTAGTCGTGATGTGTTAGTGGTGGTACCAAGCCATGTCTTTGGTGGGGTACTAGCACAAATGAAACCTTTTTTACGTCCAGACTCTCGTGTTTGCTGGGCAACGAAAGGGCTTGAACCTGAAACTGGACGTTTACTTAAAGATGTTGCGGTTGAGGTTTTGGGTGAACAAATACCGTTAGCTGTGTTATCGGGTCCCACATTTGCTAAAGAATTAGCGGCAGGAATGCCAACAGCGATTGCCGTTTCTTCTCCTGACACTGAGTTTGTGGTTGATTTGCAACAAAAAATCCATTGCGATAAGACATTTCGTGTTTATAGCAATAATGATTTTATTGGGATGCAGCTGGGTGGTGCAGTTAAAAACGTGATTGCCATTGGTGCGGGTATGTCTGATGGTATTGGCTTTGGTGCTAATGCACGTACCGCGTTAATTACCCGTGGTTTAGCTGAAATGTGTCGTCTGGGTGCTGCACTTGGTGCGCAACCTGAAACCTTTATGGGCATGGCAGGTTTAGGCGATTTAGTACTGACATGTACCGATAACCAATCACGTAACCGTCGCTTTGGTTTGGCGCTCGGTAATGGGTGCAGTGTCGAGCAAGCACAACAGGATATTGGTCAAATAGTAGAAGGTTATCGTAATACCAAAGAAGTGTGGTTATTGGCACAACGACACCAAGTCGAAATGCCAATTACTGAGCAAATCTATCAAGTACTTTATCTTGGTAAAGATGCTCACGAAGCAGCGAAAGATTTACTCGCACGTGAGAAAAAGTACGAATAACGTTGCTTGCTGAGGGTGATAACTGGTATCTATTAAATAACGCGAGCTTAGGCTCGCGTTATTTTTTATAACTGTACTAAAATACAATAATATTTAGTTTAGTGTTTTATTGGGCAACGTTATTCTATTAATTCTACCTGTCTACGAATAATTAATGGTAGCGTTAACAAGATTAACATAATAAGTGAAGCCGAGGGACTTGTGGAAAAATGTCAACAATATCAATTATGGTTAGCGATAGAGCAGGAAGCACGACAGCAAGCCGAACAAGAACCTATGCTCGCCAGTTTTTATCATGCGACTATTATTAAGCATGAAAATTTAGCGTCAGCATTGAGTTATATTTTAGCCAATAAACTGGCAACACCATCGATGCCTGCGATGGCAGTACGTGAAGTAATAGAAGAAGCGTTTGCTAGTGATTGTAATATTGTTGAAGCTGCGGCTCATGATATTCGTGCGGTTGTTGAACGCGATCCCGCTATTGATGCTTATTCTATTCCATTACTTTACCTTAAAGGTTGTCATGCTCTACAAGGGTATCGGGTTGCTAATTGGCTGTGGAAGCAAAATCGAAAAGCACTGGCGGTGTATTTACAGAACCAAATATCAGTAACGTGTCAGGTCGATGTACACCCAGCAGCACAGATTGGCTGTGGCATTATGTTTGACCATGCAACGGGGATCGTGATTGGTGAAACCGCTGTGATTGAAGATGAAGTCTCGATTCTACAAGATGTTACGTTAGGTGGTACTGGTAAAGAAAGTGGTGATCGCCATCCTAAAATTCGTCAAGGTGTGATGATTGGGGCAGGTGCGAAGGTACTGGGTAATATTGAAGTCGGTATTGGTGCGAAAATTGGTGCTTGTTCGGTAGTCTTAGATCCAGTGCCGCCGCATACAACGGTGGCTGGTGTACCTGCCGTTATTATTGGTCGGCCAAAAACGGCTAAACCTGCTACTGAAATGGATCAACAGTTTCATGGTAGTGATGGTGATGACACGTTTAATCATATCGATTAAGTAAGAGTGATGAATTTATAACGCATTAATACTATTGTTAAAAAGGCGATCGAATGATCGCCTTTTTATTTTTAGGTTCAGATTTTTAAGGCGTAAATTTTAGATTGAGCCATTAAAATCTAACTGACGCCATGCTTCAAAAGCAATAATAGCGACGGCATTAGAGAGATTTAAACTGCGGCTGTCGGGTTGCATTGGAATGCGCAACCGTTGCTCTAACGGTAAACTGGCAATGAATTCTGCGGGTAAGCCGCGTGTTTCGGGGCCAAATAACAGCACATCACCTTCACCAAATTTAGCATTAACGTGGTAATTAGTCGTTTTAGTGGTACAAGCAAAAATACGACGGTCTGCCATTGCTTCTAGAAAAGCTTCAAAGTTTTTATAGCGATAAACATGCGTTAAGTCATGATAATCTAAGCCTGCTCGACGTAATTTCTTCTCTTCTAAATCAAATCCTAGTGGTTCAATTAAATGTAAATTAGCACCACAATTAGCACTAAGGCGAATAATATTGCCAGTGTTAGGGGCGATTTCAGGTTCATATAACGCAATATCAAACATAGTCATTCAGCTTTATTTGGTGCAAAAAGAAGCCATATTGTGACAAGCGTAACGGCAACAAGCAATCATCTTTAATATACAGAGCTAACCTTAATGCTTAACGGGTTAGCGGTAATGTCATACTGATCCGTAAACCACCAAGTGGGCTTGAGGTTGCTTTGATAGTACCGCTATGCTGGCGAAGGGCACTTTCTGTTATTGCAAGGCCTAATCCAGTGCCGCCACTGCTGCGATCGCGTGCGGTTGAAACGCGATAAAATGGCCGAAAAATATCGTCAAGTTCATCATTGGGTACCCCTTCGCCATTATCATCAATGGTGATCAGTAACTGTTGTTGTTGCTGAGTAAAAGTAATCTCAATCACATCATTACCGTATTTAATTGCATTACGGATCACATTTTCTAATGCACTGATTAATAAATTTGGATTACCTTTTATTGGCCAATCTTGGAGGTGATGATAGGTTAATGTTTTATGATACTGCTCGGCTTCAAAACAGGCATCTTCTAGCATTTCATACCATAAACTATGGCTATCAACGATTTGTTGTTGTTGGTGACTATTGACCTGCATTCGAGATAATTCTAATAATTCACTGATCATTTTTTCAAGCCGCTCAGCTTCGGTATCAATGCGTGATAACTCACTGCTTTGGCCTTGTTTACGTTGTGCTAATGCGGTTGCCATGCGCAGTCGTGTTAATGGTGAGCGTAATTCATGGGAAATATCCGATAACAACCGTTGCTGACCACTAATAATGTTATTTAAGGCACCCACCATTTGATTAAAGCTAGCCCCTGCTTGTTTAAATTCTTGTGGGCCTTGTTCTAAGGTCGGATCCACTTCAAATTCGCCTCGCGCTACTCGCTCTGCTGCTTGTTGTAATCGTCGTGCAGGACGCGTTACTGCCCAGGCTAACCATAATAAAAATGGGGTACTAACGAGCATGGTAACCAGTAATAATTTAAATGGCTTATCCATTATTTGGACGAAAAATGGGGGGCCGCCACGCCATATTTGACCGCTGTACATAAAAAGGGGGTGTTGTTTAGTGGTAATGATAAAGGGTCCAGCTATTAACCAGCGCCCATAAAGACGTTGCTGAGGCTTGTCAGGGTTATCTGCAATGGTAATAAAATTACGCAGTGCTTTAGTGTGTTTTTGTGGCGCAATAATATCGCCATTAATCGTCGTAAAATAGAGCTGACTATTATGATTTTCTCGGCGTTTTGTCAGTGCTTTTATGCGAGTGATGAGTTTGTCATAATTGGATATATTATGGTTGCTTAAGCGTTGATTAACTTGTATTGCTTGTGATTGTAGTCGCTTTAATTGATGGTCAGGAATAGCTTGCACTGAGCGTGGATCATATTGAAACATCAGCACAAGCATCACCACCACTACGAGCAGTGTGGTCCAGAAGATGGCAAAAATACGCCCATAAAGGTGAGTGAAGCCAGGGATTCTCATTACATCGCCTCAACCAATAAATAACCTTTACCACGTAAGGTTTTTATTAATGGCTTACCATCACTGCGTATTGGTAGCTTTTTGCGTAAGTTTGAAACATGCATATCAATCGCGCGATCAAATTGAGCTAAGCGTTTTCCTAATACTTCAAGGCTGAGTTCTTCTTTAGCAATAATTTTACCCGGATGTTGCACAAAATAGCTTAATAATGCTAACTCAGTTCCTGTCATTTCAATAAGCGTCTGATTGCAAAGTACTTCTTGTCGACCTGGGTAAATGGTCAGATCTTGATATACAAGACATTCACTACGACTGGTTTTAGTATCGGTGTTTGTTTGGGTACGTCTAAGAACCGCTCGCATACGCGCTAACAATTCACGATCGCTAAACGGTTTTGGTAAATAATCATCAGCACCCAGTTCAAGTCCAAGCACGCGATCTATTTCATCGCCTTTAGCGGTTAGCATCATTACTGGGGTCGTGTGTTTTTCGCGTAAGCGTCGTAACATTTCAGTGCCATTCATTTTTGGCATCATTACATCAAGTAGGATTAAATCAATACTACTATCGATTTTAGCTAAGCCATCAATGCCATTGTTAGCTTCTTCAACATCAAATCCTTCTAATTCGAGAATATCTTTTAGAAGTGCGGTTAGTTCTATATCGTCATCAACTAAGAGAATTTTTGCCATGATAAAGTCCTACAATACAATGATGGTTACTTAATAAAGTTGACCTAGTATCGCTAATCTTGGTTGGTACGCCAAGTTAAGCAGCATTAGCTTTACGCTAGTTTACATTTGCTAGACAGCGTTTTACTTTCTACAGGTTATGATAACCATCAAGCCATATAAGATGGTGACTTATTACATGATAGTGCTGGAGAAATAACTATGAAAATATTTAATAAAACACTTGTTATAGCGATGGCATTGCCATTGGTTCTAGGTTCTATGTCAGCATTTGCTGGTCAAGATAATCAACAGCACAATGGTGGTATGAATAAAGGCCATCATGGTGGTAAGATTTTTAGTCAGCTAGATCTTACTGCGACCCAAAAACAAGAAATAAAAACGTTACGTCAAGCGAATCGCAGTGAACATAAAGCACAGCGTGTTGATAATTATAAAGTAATGCAAGTTGAGCGTCAGCAACTTGAAAAACTAGTATTAGCCAGTAATTTTGATGAGTCAGCAGTACGTGCGGTGGCGGAAAAAATGTCACAGCAGCAAGTTGAACGTCGAGTTAAGATGTTAGAGCAGCGTCATGAAATGTTGAATATTTTAACGCCAGAGCAAAAGCAAAAATATGCTGAGCTTAAGCAACAGCAATCAGAAAAACATCTTATGCGTTTAGAAGCTAAAAAATACCATTAATTGTGATGAATTAAGTGTTATGCCGCGTTCATTAGCCATAGTCTTTACTATGGCTTTTTTTGTTTTTGATATTAAGTTTATTATTTGATGATTTTTGGGGATTTTTACTTCGAAGTAGTATGAGAACAAGGCGGAAATTGTATTTTTATGGTAGGTTTTGTTATTAATTTTTATTATAAAACAGCTATACTGCGTAATATTAATTATTGCCAGCACTTCCTTAATGATTAATGCCATTACTTATAATGAGTAACGATAGGTTTATTTGAAAAATTATAATAATAATGACAGATAATAAACATTGGCTGATGAAGAAGTGCCGAGTTAGCGTGATATGAATCAACAAAATATTTCATTAAAATTGTAATACTTCTACATAAGTAAGAAAGTTTCAGTTTTCACGAACATAATTCGATAGTGATCGATTGTGATACCGAGTGGGGGAACCTTGGTATATCGTGTTGGATTTGATTTTTAAATTCCCAAAGTCAGAGGGTAACCATGATTAAGAAGATTGGTGTTTTGACCAGTGGTGGTGACGCACCTGGTATGAATGCAGCGGTTCGCGGTGTAGTTCGTGTAGCGTTGACAGAAGGTCTAGAAGTTTGTGGTATTTATGATGGCTACCAAGGCCTATATAATAACCACATTAAACCGCTTGATCGTCAAAGTGTATCTGATGTTATCAATAAAGGTGGCACATTTTTAGGTTCAGCACGTTTTCCTGAATTCCGTGAAGTGGAAGTTCGTGAAAAAGCGATTGAGAATCTAAAGTTGCACGGTATTGATGCATTGGTTGTTATCGGTGGCGACGGCTCATATATGGGTGCGAAAAAGCTAACTGAAATGGGTTACCCTTGTATTGGTATCCCAGGTACGATTGATAATGATGTTGCTGGTACTGATTACACTATCGGTTACATGACAGCAATGAACACTGTTATCGATGCGATTGACCGTTTACGTGATACGTCATCTTCTCATCAGCGTATTTCAATTGTTGAAGTAATGGGTCGCCATTGTGGTGATCTAACGTTAATGTCTGCGATTGCTGGTGGTTGTGAATATATCATTACCCCTGAAACTGGCCTTGATAAAGAGCAGTTGATCTCTCACATTAATAGAGGTATCGCGAAAGGTAAGAAACACGCGATTATCGCTATTACTGAATTAATGACTGATGTTAACGCATTGGCTAAATACATTGAAGCTGAAACTGGTCGTGAAACTCGCGCAACAGTATTAGGCCATATTCAACGTGGTGGTCAGCCTGATGCATTTGACCGTGTATTAGCATCTCGTATGGGTGCTTATGCCGTTGAGCTTTTACTACAAGGTGAAGGCGGTCGTTGTATTGGTATCCAGTGTGAAAAACTGGTTCATCACGACATTATCGATGCGATTGAAAATATGCGTCGTCCAGTACGTAACGATTTATATGAATTGGCTGAAAAGCTGTTTTAAAATTACGTTATAAAAATACTGAAATCATTAAGGTCGATATTTATATCGGCCTTTTTTTATTGATTAATATTTTGATACCGTGCTTTATTTGTGACAATAAAAAGGCCACCCGTAGGTGACCTTGATTTAATCAATCATGAAGAAAGATTATTTTTTTGCTTCAGCTGCCGCTTTTGCGATAGCTGCAAAGCTTTTCGCGTCAAGTGCTGCGCCGCCAACTAGAGCACCATCGATGTCTGGTTGTGCGAAGTATGCTGCAGCGTTTTCAGGTTTAACAGAACCGCCGTATTGGATAATAACGTTTTTAGCAACAGCTTCTGATTTCGCTGCAATGTGAGCACGGATTTGAGCGTGAATGCGTTGTGCATCTTCAGCTGTAGCCGCTTTACCAGTACCGATAGCCCAGATTGGTTCATAAGCGATGATAGCGCCTTCAAGAGCTTCAACGCCTTGAGTGTTGATTACAGCGTCAAGTTGACGTGCACAAACAGTCATTGTTTCGCCAGCTTCGTTTTGTGCATCAGTTTCACCGATACAAAGAACTGGTGTTAGGCCGTTTTCTTTTAGGAATGCAAATTTCTCAGCAACGAACTCGTCTGATTCGTGGTGGTATTCACGACGCTCAGAGTGACCGATGATAATATGAGTAGCACCGAATTCTTTAAGCATAGCTGGAGACATGTCGCCAGTGAATGCACCGCTGTTGTGTAGGTCAGAGTTTTGAGCACCTAGGATGATCGCGCTGCCTGCATCTGTAAGCGTACGCTCAGCAAGGTCAATGTAAAGTGCTGGTGGAGCAACTGCAACGTCTACGCCAGTAACGCCTTCAAGTTCAGCGTTAAGACCGTTAAGTAGATTAGCAACCATTTCTTTGCTGCCGTTTAGTTTCCAGTTACCCATAACTACAGGATAGCGCATAGTTTTTCTCCAAATTAAAATAATGTAATTATTAACTGCGTAAAAATATACCAGTCGTAACTGAATTTTTACTGTTCAAAATCATTAATGTGTTTGGTTGTACCCTTTTCAAGACAAAAAGTGAACTACAAATAGAGAATTATTTCAATATATGCAGTTTTTGTCGTTTTTGTATTATATTTAGGCAAGATATTCTATTTTGAATGCGTAAGTATTTGTTTATTTTAATGGTAGGATTTTAGCTTGATGTTGCGGTGATTGTGATTGTGATTGGAGTGATTGGAGTGCTTGGTTGAATCGTTGCAATTGGCGCTGTAATTTTTGTTGTAACAGAATGTTGGTGAAGTGGCGGCGAGTTGCAGCAGTTGGTCAAAATTAGGCAGTGAGTGCATTCGCTATTCCTTCCGTCATCGCTATTTATAACTATAGTTGATGACGGTAGTTAGCGGCAGTATTACGATTAAGACTGGGTCTGATAGTTCAGACTCTGTTATGTGGTTTATTAATCGTTGTTTGTGATTACCAATAATGTTCCATGGTAATTTGCCCCGGTTTACGGCGGAGATTTTTAATCAGTCCTTTAGCTTCAAGTACCGTTTTAGTATCACGGACCATCTGTGGATTACCACATAACATCACTTGGCTGTTTTCAGGCGTTAAATATAAACCCACATGGCGCTCTAATAAACCATCAGCAATAGCTTGTGGTATTCGACCTGTTAAACACAGCGGTGCAGGTTCACGACTCACAAAAGGTTGCACAATGAATTGGTCACCATATTGTCGCTTGAGGGCGCTGATTTCAGCTTGGTAACTTAGATCGGCGGCGTAACGCACAGCATGAATAAGAATGATTTTGCGGTATTTATGCCAGACCTCTTTTTGCCCTAAAATAGACAGATAAGGGCCAACTGCAGTACCTGTCGCAAATAGCCATAAATGCTGGCTACTAGCAACTTCATCAAGAGTAAAAAATCCGCTTGCTCGGGCTGATATTTGGACCGTGTCACCTGCTTGTAAAGCATGTAAGCGTGGTGATAATAAACCATCGGTAACGCGAGTAGCATAAATCTCGATATCTGCTTGTTGAGGCGAATTAACAAACGAGTAGGCACGTTGGATCAAATTATCACCGATCACTATTCCCAGCTTAGTAAATTGTCCCGCTTTAAATGGTTCAATGTTCGCGCGTAGCGATAAACTGAATAAATCTTGGTTCCAGTGACGGTTTTCAATAACTTGTGCAGGGATCCAATCAGCCATAATGGCCTCCTCGTTATTTGGATGTTATTCGATAAGCACAGCGCCTTTGGCCTGTAATAATGTGTTCTTGACGTTGAATATGTGTCTGCTCGCCTAATAGTTGTTGGAAAATAGCCAACTCAGAGTGGCAAAGTGATGGGCAGCGAGTTGCAGCAAGACAAATAGGGCAATGATTTTCAACTAATAAAAAGCCGTTATCATCACTGGTAAGCTCTGCCATATAGCCATCATGTTGGCGTAATTCGGTGAGTGTGATGAGCTTACTTTTTAAATCAGGACAATCAATAATGGCTGCTTGGTAATGACTTAATGTGTGTTGTTCTCGTTTTTCAATGATGGCTTGTAGCCCTTGCTGACCAAATAAATCACTCACCGCCTCTAAAGTTTGTACGGCAAGTTCACCATGGTGATCACTAAAATGTTGGTGGCCTTGAGTGGTGAGTTGCCAATGGCGTGTTGGACGTCCGACTTTGACTTTTACATCATAGGCATCGACTAAACCTTGTTCTTCCATCGTCTGTAAATGTTGACGAATTCCCATGGTGGTTAACTGAAACTTTTCAGCTAACACTTTGGCAGTAACAGGGCCATCATATTTGATGTGGTAGAGGATTTTTTCAATAGTTTTCATAATCAATCATTGTTGTTGCTCTTATTATATTATGGGATCAGCCAATTAAATAAAGCAATATCTTTACAATATAATAATGAGTTAAAAGTAGGACTTCTTAGATTTAGGAATGAAATAAGCACAGTAATGAAGGTGAAATAGCGTGAGTAATAATAGATATAAAAAATGCACCGTAGTGCATTTTTTATTGGAAAATTTTGCAGATTATAGCGTATGTTGCTTAACCGCTTCATCTTGACGATTTAAGTCATAACTTGATTGTATACGACGCATAGTGCCACATTTACCACTGATTAATAGGGTTTCAGTAGTCGCGATATTACCTCGGCGTTGAATGCCTTCAACTAAATCGCCTTTAGTGATCCCTGTACCCGCAAAGATCACATCATCGCTGCGTGCCATATCTTCAAGGCGCAGTAATTTGTTGGGTTCAATACCCATTTCAGCACAACGACGAATTTCCATTTCACCTAAACGACGGTTTTCTTCTGTGTCACCTTTTACGTGGTGACGAGGTAGTAAACGGCCTTGCATGTCGCCACCTAATGCGCGAATAGCAGCAGCAGAAACAACACCTTCAGGGGCACCACCAATGCAATACATCACATCAACATCACTTTCTGGTATACAGGTTAAGATAGCCGCTGCGACATCACCATCAGGGAATGCGAATACTCGTACACCCATTGCGTGCATTTCAGTGATAAGTTGATCATGACGAGGCTTGGCAAGAATAGTGACGACTAGCTCGCTTAATGGCTTGTTCAGTGCTTTTGCAATAGCGGCAAAGTTATCCGCTAATGGCTTATCAAGATCGATAACCCCTTTTGCTTGTGGTCCTACAACCAATTTTTCCATGTACATATCGGGTGCTTTTAACAGACAACCTTTATCGCCAGCAGCCAGTACAGCAAGGGCATTGTTTTGTCCCATAGCCGTCATGCGAGTGCCTTCGATAGGATCTACTGCAATATCAACAGCACAACCGCCACAGCCAACATGTTCACCAATATAAAGCATCGGCGCTTCGTCGATTTCACCTTCACCAATCACAATTTCGCCATTAATGTTGGTGTGGTTAAGCAGGGTACGCATAACTTCAACTGCGGCATTGTCTGCTGCAATTTTATCGCCACGGCCTAACCATTTATGGCCAGCAAGGGCTGCGCCTTCGGTAACACGAGCAAATGCTATTGCTAAATCGCCTTTCATGATAACTCCAGATATATAAATCGGTAGGTTAAAGGGTTTAAAAATTCAGCGTAAATTCTAGCATAATTGGCTTATCAACACGGTGGGAAATTAGATTGCCAACGTTATAGGTTGATGATCTAACGCAACAGAATCAGCATTATGTGGTGACGGCGAAATAAAAAAGGCCTGCTATTACGAGCAGGCCCTAAGTGTTATTAAATACGATTACTCGTCGTCATCTTCTTCATCAAATGCCCAGCCTTTGGCACATTCAACTGCACGTTGCCAACCACGGTAGCGACGATTACGTTTTTTATCGTCTTCGCATGGTGTAAAGCTACGATCTAATTGTGATTTATGTTTAAGTTCATCAATGCTGTCCCAAAAACCAATGGCTAAACCTGCTAAATAAGCCGCGCCAAGAGCGGTAACTTCGGTAACGACAGGGCGATGGACTTCCGTTGCTAAAATATCTGCTTGGAATTGCATCAAGAAGTTATTGGCAACAGCGCCACCATCAACTCGTAATATATCGAGCTTAATGCCTGAATCAGCTTGCATCGCATCAAGTACATCACGGGTTTGGTAAGCAACACTTTCAAGGGTGGCACGAATAATATGATTAGAATTCACGCCGCGAGTTAAGCCAACAATCGCACCACGCGCATACGGGTCCCAATAAGGTGCGCCTAAACCAGTAAAGGCGGGCACCACATAAACACCGTTAGCACTGCCGACTTTTTCAGCAAAGTATTCTGAATCGTTAGCATCACTTAGTAGTTTTACTTCATCACGCAACCATTGGACTGAGGCTCCCCCCATAAAAACAGCGCCTTCAAGGGCGTAAGCAACTTCACCTTTAGGACCACAAGCAAGGGTTGTTAGCAGACCATTATGAGAAGTGACTTTTTCTTTGCCAGTATTCATTAGCAAGAAACAGCCCGTACCATACGTGTTTTTAGCCTGTCCTGCAGAGACACACATTTGACCAAATAAAGCGGCTTGTTGATCGCCCGCAATACCCGCGATAGGAATACGAGTACCGCCTTTACCACCAATATTGGTTTGACCGTAGACTTCAGATGAGGCTT
Source organism: Photobacterium carnosum (assembly GCF_002849605.1). Taxonomy (GTDB): domain Bacteria; phylum Pseudomonadota; class Gammaproteobacteria; order Enterobacterales; family Vibrionaceae; genus Photobacterium; species Photobacterium carnosum. The sequence goes on along the minus strand of NZ_NPIB01000005.1, from coordinate 77,568 downwards.
TCACTTCTGGCATCATCGATAGTGGAATATTCAATACCGATAATAATTTTTCATCCCATTGCAAGGTGTTGATATTAAACAGCATGGTGCGAGAGGCGTTAGTGTAATCAGTAACGAAAACACGGCCTTGAGTCATTTTCCAAATCAGCCAAGTATCGACGGTACCAAATAATAATTCACCCGCTTCAGCTTGCTCTCGTGCGCCTTCAACGTTATCAAGGATCCATTTAACTTTGGTAGCGGAGAAATACGGATCAACCACTAAACCTGTCGCTTCTCGAATATAATCAGTTAACCCTTGTTGTTTCAATTCTTCACACATATCAGCAGTACGACGACATTGCCATACGATAGCGTTATAAACAGGTTTACCGGTTTTTTTATTCCAAACGATGGTGGTTTCACGTTGGTTAGTAATACCAATCGCCGCCACTTGATCGCTGCGAATACCTGCTTTGGCTAATGCTTCAACCATGGTTGAACTTTGGGTCGCATAAATTTCAAGAGGATCATGCTCAACCCAGCCAGCTTTAGGATAGATTTGAGTAAATTCGCGTTGTGATGAACAAACGATATTGGCATTGTGATCGAGCACCACCGCGCGAGAGCTGGTTGTTCCTTGATCTAGCGCCACAATATATTTTCGATCAGTAGTCATGATGGGTTCCTCGTTATCTTTATTATATTAGAGTCAGTGTCAATTGAGGGGGCATTAAGACCCCTTTGATTGTATTTATGGTTCAAATATTATGCTTCAACCGCAGGGGTCTCTGTATTGCCTTCACATTTGTTCGGTAGCGTACATTTGTTACCTGGAAGGTAAACACCCATAAATTTAGGGTATGCCCAGCCACCAAAAAGTGCGCCACAAATTGGTGCCAGTATTGGTACGATAAAGTAAGGAATATCTTTAGCACCAGTGAGTGCTACTGTGTCCCAACCCGCAAAGAAAGTGAGTAACTTTGGTCCAAAATCACGCGCAGGATTCATGGCAAAGCCAGTTAGTGGACCTAATGAGCCACCGATAACGGCAATCACTAAGCCGATGAGCAAAGGACCCATAGCACCACGAGGGGCACCATTTTTATCATCGCCAATTGCTAAAATGGCAAACATTAAAATTGCTGTAATGGTAAATTCAACCGCAAATGCACCACCAAAGCTTAATGATGGGTGAGGGAATGTTGAAAAGATAGAGGCGGTATCAAGGCTAGCAACCGTGCCACGAACAATGTTATGGCTGGCTTCATAATCAGTAAAAAGGTTGCTGTATAAAGCATAAATTAACGCTGCCGCTGCAAAAGCACCTAATACTTGCGCCATGATATAAGGCAAAACTTTGCGTTTATTGAAACCATGGAAACTGGCTAAGGCGATGGTTACTGCTGGGTTTAAATGGGCGCCAGAAACCCCTGCTGTGACATAAATAGCAATGGCGACGCCAAGACCCCACATTATACTTATTTCCCATTGACCAAAGTCAGCACCGGTTAATTTCATCGCCGCGACACAGCCAACACCAAAAAATATCAGTAGTCCAGTACCGATAAATTCTGCAAAACATTCTCCGACTAGCGCATTAGGTTTGGAACTTGCCATATTGTCAGTCCTTTTGATAAGTAATGTAGGGTATCTCGTTATCCTTTATGCGCTGTAATTTACAATAGTTACTTTTTTTTAAAATAATAACGACTCATTAATGTGCGTTCGAGCATGAATTATTTTCTAAAGTGAGCGTTTGGTGGGTTTTTATTGTCGAGTTAGTTAGGGACAGATCATCGATTGTGATATTTAGGTTATATTGTCGCGAGGGTATGGATTAGAACCATGAAATATAAAATAGCGGCGCTAAATTATCATGGTAATGTCAGACATAATTTGAGAAGGTTCGCAGTTATTACATTATTGACGGTTGACTGTGAAAAAATGATTTTGATGGTATTAACGTGGGTTAAATATGCTTAAAGTTGTTGAATTTAGCTGTTTTTAACTGCTAAATTAAGTAGATATTAGCTGCCTTTGCAAAAATTACATCAGACTTGTATGATTTTCCGTCAATTGCACGAATGCAATGGAAATGTAGATGTCAGCAAGCCATTGCCTCGTTAGAATAGTAGCTAAATATATATAACCCTGTCCGTAGAGATTACCTTCAATTGTTAAGGTAAATATATGGGCATAGATCAGGTGAACAATATGTCTCTAGAAATGTTGGAAAAATTGGAAGCCAAAGTTCAAATGGCTGTGGATTCAATTTCTTTGTTACAAATGGAAATTGATGAACTAAAAGAAAAAAATGATAGCCTAGCTATGGAAGCACAAGAACTACGTTCTGGTCGTGAGAGTCTTGTTCAAGATAACGAAGCACTACGTGGTGAGCATAACGTATGGCAAGATCGCGTACGTACACTACTAGGTAAGATGGATAGCGTAGAATAATCGCGTATTTATTTTAATACGATTATCGGCTCGGTATAACACCTGAAAAAGGTGATATGCCGAGCCGATATTTTATGTGTTGAGATTATGTTTACAACAACGAATGAGTTTATATCGAATGGTAGTTAATGCCACCGTGCAATTTATTAGGCTAATACCATACCGATAGCAAACAATAAATTGGTGATTAAGGCACATTTAACCATGGTTGCCATCATGGGTCTTAGGGCTGCGCCATCAGTTGAATCATACACTTGACGACCATGATTAATTAGAAGTGGTAGGCTGAGAATAAATAACCAGCCAAAGAGTGATTTTACTTCTAATAGGGCAAACAAGCTAAACAATACCACACTAGTCGAAAGTAGTATTAGATGGTATTTACGCCCCCATTGCGGGCCCATGCGTACCACTAAGGTTTGTTTACCACAGGCTTTATCATTATCAATATCACGTAAATTATTGATATTGAGTACACCAACAGCCAATAAACCACACGCTGTTGCGGGTAACATGATTAATGAATCAATTTGCCCAGTTTGTAGATAATAAGTACCCGCGACACCAAGCCATCCAAAAAAGATCAGTACTGATAGATCCCCAAGACCACGGTAGCCATAAGGTTTATTACCGACGGTATAGGCAATGGAAGCGGCAATTGCCAGTAATCCAAGTACTAAAAAGCCAATAATATCATGCGGGTTTTTACACGCGATTAAAATTAAGGTTAAGCCACTAATAGCGGTAAGAATAATATTAATAATCATTGCTTTACGCATTGTTGCTGCCGTAACTAAACCTGATTGCATGGCACGTTGTGGACCTAAACGATCATTGTTATCGGTACCTTTAACGGCATCACCGTAGTCGTTAGCAAGGTTAGAAAGGATTTGTAATAAAAGGGCGGTTAATAACGCGAGCGCTGCAATACTTGCAGAAAAACTACCATGCCATTTTGCAACGGCGCTACCACATACGATTGAGGCGATGGCAAGAGGTAAGGTTTTTGGTCTGGCGGCATCTAACCAAATTGTCAGTGAAGAGGGTGAGTTCATAAATTAGATACTTAAAGTGAATACTGAAAAGGTATTATGGCGTAAATTTGGTCATGCGCAAATTTATCCCATTAATGTTTGTAAAAAACAAAAAAACGGCGCGAAAAAACGCACCGTTTATAATGATAATAACTGGTTTAAATTTGATTATAAAATGAAGCGGCTTAAATCTTCATCTGCAACAAATTCACCTAAACGTGCTTGTACATAAGCATCATCGATTAGGAATTTTTCGCCTGCTTTTTCGCTAGCATCATAAGAAATCTCTTCCATTAAGCGTTCCATAACAGTGTATAAACGGCGGGCACCAATATTTTCAGTGCGCTCATTTACCTGCCATGCAGCTTCAGCCAAGCTATTAACACCTTCTGCGGTAAATTCGATATTTACTGACTCAGTTGCCATTAACGCAACATATTGCTGAGTTAATGATGCTTTTGGCTCAGTAAGAATACGTTTAAAGTCATGGCTAGTCAGTGCTTCTAGTTCCACTCGAATCGGTAAACGACCTTGTAGCTCAGGAATTAAATCTGACGGTTTAGCGACTTGGAATGCGCCTGATGCGATAAATAAAATATGATCTGTTTTAACCATACCGTGTTTAGTCGACACTGTACTGCCTTCGACCAATGGTAATAAATCACGTTGTACGCCTTCACGAGAAACGTCAGGACCTGATGATTCACCACGCTTACAAATTTTATCGATTTCATCAATAAAGACAATACCGTTATTTTCTGCAGCAAAAATAGCTTGTTCTTTTAATTCTTCTTGATTAACGAGTTTAGCGGCTTCTTCTTCAGTTGCAGCTTTTAGCGCGTCTTTGATTTTCATCTTACGTTTTTTGCTAGTGTTACCAGCAAGATTTTGGAACATGCCTTGTAACTGGTTGGTCATTTCTTCCATACCAGGAGGCGCCATGATTTCAACGCCCATTTGTGGCGCTGCAACATCAATCTCGATTTCTTTATCATCAAGCTTACCTTCACGTAATTTCTTACGGAAAGATTGACGAGTGGTTGACTCTGTTGGCGCTTCTTCGTTTTGTCCCCATGCATCACGTGCGGGTGGCAATAACACATCAAGAATACGTTCTTCTGCTAGTTCTTCAGCATGGACACGTACTTTTTCTGTTGCTTGTTGATGAACCATTTTGACTGCGACATCAGTAAGGTCGCGAATAATGGTTTCGACTTCTTTACCGACATAACCTACTTCAGTAAATTTCGTCGCTTCAACTTTAATGAACGGAGCATTAGCCAGTTTAGCTAAACGACGGGCGATTTCAGTTTTACCTACGCCTGTTGGACCAATCATTAGAATATTTTTAGGGGTTACTTCTACGCGCAGCTCTTCAGGAAGCTGCATGCGACGCCAGCGGTTACGCAGTGCAATCGCAACCGCTCGCTTGGCTTTGTCTTGACCGATAATATGGCGGTCAAGTTCGTGAACGATTTCGCGAGGAGTCATCTCAGACATTGCAACTTCCTTACTTAGTTTCTAGTTCTTCAATAGTATGATTGTGGTTGGTAAACACACAAATATCACCCGCAATATTTAACGCTTTTTCAGCAATTTCACGTGCGCTAAGATCGGTATTTTCTAATAATGCAATCGCTGCGGCTTGGGCGAAGTTACCGCCAGAACCAATAGCAACTAAATCATGTTCTGGTTGCACTACATCACCGTTACCAGTAATGATTAATGAGCCAGTTTCATCAGCAACGACTAATAAAGCTTCTAGCTTTCGTAGTGCACGATCAGTACGCCAATCTTTGGCTAACTCAACCGCTGATTTCAATAGATGGCCTTGGTGCATTTCTAATTTACGTTCGAAACGTTCAAATAAAGTAAAAGCATCAGCCGTGCCGCCAGCAAAACCAGCGAGTACTTTATTGTTATAGAGACGACGAACTTTGCGTGCATTGCCTTTCATTACTGTATTGCCAAGTGAGACTTGACCATCACCAGCAATTACGACATTGCCGTTACGACGAACAGATACAATAGTTGTCATGTTAAACTCTCTTTGATTCAGCTCCGACGTTAGCCGGGATCTTTAATGCTATTAGATCTGGGGATAGAGACGGCGGTTTTCAAGGTGTCGGTGACAATTGCTGATTGTGGTTGTCATCATTATTGCACTTATAAAAAAGGATGCCACATAGGCATCCTTTAGTGTTATTACGCTTAATGATGATTATTGCCAGAACCAAATTGCACAAGGGCTAATGCCATTTTTTTGTAATTTGTTCTGATCATTCATGGCCAAGCGCTTATCTTTATAAGGGCCAAGTACGACGCGGTACCAAGTGCCTCTATCGTTAGTTGATACTTTTATTTGGCTGTTTAATCCTTGAAATGCAATCGTTGCTTTGCGCTCATCAGCTTGAGCTTGGCTATGGTAAGCACCACATTGTAATAAATAAGGCTTACTGGGCTTATCTTTTGCAACGACTTGTTTAGGCGTTAAGATGGGCACAATGACTTTTTTATTTTCTAATTCTTGAATATAACGCCATTTTTCTTCAGGTTTCGGAGGTAGGGCGTTGGTATCGGTTTTTACTGGTTGCGGTTTGATAATAATCGCAGCTGGTGTGACAGGTGCAGTTTCAGGCACATCAGTCCCTGAAAGGAAAAATAAACCTACAATCAGTCCACACACTAATATAACAGCCAATGCCGCCCATTTTGTTGGAAAACCTGTTGACGGTATTTTTTTGCCTTTATGGCTGGCTTTTGCCTTTATTGGCGCTGGTTTCGGTGAGCGCCCGCGTTTTACATAATCTTTAGTGGCCACAATATCGACAAATTAGTTGGGAAGATAGACAGAACGCTATGTTACAAAGTTGGATTGATCCTGACCAGTTATTATCGCGGTTTCACTGATAATTAACCCCATATTACGACAAAGATGATCGGTTTTATGATCTTGGTACGGTAACGCGCCGAATATGGGGGAAATCAATTAGCGACTTGGTGGCGCAGCACTTTCACGAATAACCAGTTTTGCATCCAATAAACGTGAACCTGCCTGAACATCTTTACCTTTGAGCAATTCAAGTAGCATTATCATGGCTTGACGGCCGATCTCATAACGAGGCTGTGAAACCGTCGTTAAAGGTGGATCGCAATATTCTGCAAATTGAATATCATCAAAACCGACAATAGACATATCATGCGGTACACGTAAACCAAGACGTTTGGCTTGTTGCATTGCGCCGATAGCCATTACATCAGAATGACAAAATAATGCGGTTGGCGGTTCAGGTAAAGCTAGTAGCGCAGTAATCGCCCGTGCTCCTGCGGCAAAGCTGAAGTCACCTTTAATGGTGTAGGCAGGGTTTAAGGTAATGCCGGCACGACGGAGAGCTTGCTGATAACCTTGCTGGCGGAACTGCGACAGGGCTGCTTTATCAGGGCCAGTAATTTGGGCGATGCGTTTATGGCCCATTTGGGTGAGGTAATTCACCGCATCAAAGGCTGCGGTTAAGTTATCAATGTGCACCGTAGGTAATTCAAGCTCTGGCGCATATTCACACGCCATGACTAATGGTGGTAGATTTTTTTGTTCAGGTTTACTGACGTCAAAGGGTAAATTATTACCTAATAACAACATACCATCAGCTTGCTTAGTAAACACTAAATTCGCAAATGAGTTTTCCCGACGTTGTTGTTGGCCGCTGTCACCGAGTAACACTAAATAACCATTTTCCATCGCTGCTTCTTCAATGCCACGAATAATCTCAGTGAAATAAGGATCACAGATATCCGGAACAATGGTCACAATGGTTTTCGATTCATTGCGGCGTAGGTTACGTGCCAGTGAGTTTGGTGAATATCCAGCTTCCATTACGGCTTGCTCAACTTTTTTCCTTGTTGATGCCGATACTTTTTCCGGGTTCATTAGTGCGCGCGAAACCGTCGCGGTTGATACCCCGGCTAGCTGGGCAACGTCCTTCATTGTCGCCATAGTGCTTTCCTCTTTTGCTATATTTTTCTAGTTTACAGTTGACGGGTTGATACTGAAAATATTCAAATATATTTGTCAACTAATTGTAACTGACTGAAAAAAGTCAATTCATGAGCATATTGTAGAATGGATGCATAAGTTGAAACTTGCTTTCAATAGCATAAATTACATTCGCTATGTGAACTGCATCGCATTGTCTAGTTTAAGTTAAATCTTGTGGTTCGACATCAATTGACCATCGAATTTTTTTAGCAAGCGGTAATAATTGGATCGCTGGCTTGGCAATACTGAGCATTTGTTGAAGTTTATTTCGATTAGGCGTTTGTAAAATTAATTGCCATCGGAATCGTCCTGCACGTCGAGCAAGCGGGGCGGGATTAGGGCCTAAGACACAACAATCTTGATCATAAACTGGGCTCGCTTCAAAAATTGCGCGAATTTGTTGTAAGAATTGACACACTAAATCACTGTCATTAGCTTCAGCGCGAAGTAGCACTAAATGAGTAAAGGGTGGCAGTAATGCTTGGCGGCGTTCAGTTAATGCTGTTTGAGAAAAAACGCCATAACCTTTATGCAGTAATGATTGTAGCAATTGATGCTCAGGATGATGGGTTTGTAATAATACTGAACCTGGTTTACTGGCACGTCCAGCTCGACCTGCAACCTGAATAAACAGTTGTGCTAGTCGCTCAGAGGCTCGAAAATCATTACTGAATAATGCGCTATCAACATCAATTAATGCGACTAAAGTAACATCAGGAAAATGGTGTCCTTTTGCTAACATTTGGGTGCCGATTAAAATTTGATATTCGTTGTTTTTAATCGCTTCTAAATAGTTTTCGAGTGACCCTTTACGACGGGTACTATCTCTATCAATACGTACAGTTTTAAATTCAGGAAATAGCTCTGCTAGTTGTGCTTCAAGTTGCTCGGTACCGACACCCACTGGTGATAATTGCGTTGATCCACATTGTAGGCATTGGTGCATTATTGGTCTTTGAGTCGCACAATGATGGCAGCGTAATTCCCCCGATTGTTGGTGAAGGGTATAGTACGCATCACAACGATCACATTCTGCGATCCAACCACATTCATGGCACATCATTGCAGGTGAAAAACCACGTCGATTAAGAAACAACATCACTTGGTTACCCGCATTGAGGTTTTTACGCATTTCTGCGATCAGCGGCGCTGATAATCCTGCATTTAGATATAAACCTTTGACATCAATAACGCCATGACGAGCAGCGCTAGCATTTCCGGCACGTTTTGAAAGGGTTAGATAATGATATTTACCTGTTTGAGCGTTATGTAAGGTTTCAAGTGCAGGGGTTGCGGAGCCTAAGATGATTGGAATGTTTTCTTTATTGGCACGCATTACCGCCAGATCACGGGCATGGTAACGTAAGCTATCTTGTTGTTTATATGACGCATCATGTTCTTCATCAACAATAATAATCCCGAGGTTCGCAAACGGGGTAAATAGTGCTGAACGGGTACCAATAATGATCCCTGCTTGATTATCTCGCCCAGCAAGCCATGCCGTCATGCGTTCACTATCATTTAGACCTGAGTGTACGGTTTCTAATGGCACATTAAAACGGCGCTTAAAGCGGTTAATAGTTTGTGGGGTTAAGCCTATCTCTGGGACTAAAATAAGCGCTTGTTTACCCGCAGTTAAAATGGGTTCAAGTAGATTAAGATACACTTCAGTTTTTCCTGATCCCGTGACGCCATCTAATAGATAACATCCAAAATCTGGATTACTGTTAACGGTGGCAATGGCTAACGCTTGCTCTTCGTTTAAACGTGGTTTTTGTTCTGTGATCGCAAACTTCGGCTGCCATTGATGTTGTTTTGGTTGCTGCTGTTGTTCGATTATCCAGCCTTTTTGTACGACAGCTTTTAAGGTCGCACTATTAACGTCATGAGTGAGTAAGCTTTCGTGACTGAGTGGACCATGACGTAATAGATTTAGAATTTGAGCTTGCTTAGGGGCGCGCTTTAAACCATTTAGCGGCTGATCACGACCCGCTTCGGTAAGCTGCCAGTATTTTAGCGGTGCGGTTGACGCCTCTCGACCTTTACGTAATAAAGCGGGCATCGCATTGGCTAGAGTATCCCCTAATGGATATTGATAATAACGACTGGCCCATTTTAATAACTCAAAGAGAGCGGGTTGCCATAAAGGTTGGCTATCTAAGACTTGTTGAATCGGTTTTAACTGTTGAACAGGAAAATCAGAATCATTACCGATAGCAATTACAATCCCGACTAATCGTTGGCGACCAAAAGGCACTAGCACGCGTCCACCGATAACTGGGGTGGTGTTAGGTTTGATTAAATAATCAAAAACTTTGTCGAGTGGGATAGGTAAAGCAACGCGCGCTATTAGGGGGTTCATATTTTATCGCTTTGATTGAACTTGTACTAAATAATAACAGATCGCGTGATATGGAATAAGTGCTGCTATGTAGCAATCATTAATTACTGTTTTAGTGATTGCTACAAAGAGTGATAAAAAAACAGCGTCTGAGTTGATCTATTGATAACGATTGATTACTATACGCCGCTTGATTTGTCGTAAATTTACGGCAGACTATTTTATTAATCACGTGTGGTGCCCGGCTTTGGATCGGGAGAGCGACACGGCCTTAACTTGAGGTTTCCCCATGAAACAAGGTATCCACCCAGAATACAAAACAGTAAACGCACGTTGTTCTTGCGGTAACACTTTCGAATTTAACTCTACTATGAGTAAAGACATCAGCCTTGATGTATGCGATAAGTGTCACCCATTCTACACTGGTAAGCAACGTCAAGTTAGCTCTGGCGGTCGTGTGGACAAATTCAACAAGCGTTTTGGCGCGCTTGCTAGCAAGTAATTATTTGCCAGCTGAATTTACAAAAAAGGGATGCGCAAGCATCCCTTTTTTTATCGCTTAAATTTGTCAGATGTAAAAAAACCAGCAGTCATGCTGGTTTTTTGCTATCTCATGTACATGTTATTCATTAATGTCTTCGTAAGTGATACCCATCGCATCCATCAATAACTTTGCTTCTGCGGGAATATCGTCAGGGTGATCTTTACGGATATCATCATCTGTAGGTAACGGTTGGCCTGTATAGGCATGTAAGAAAGCTTCACAGAGTAGTTCACTGTTGGTAGCGTGGCGCAGGTTATTGACCTGACGGCGAGTACGTTCATCAGTAAGAATTTTGAGAACCTTTAATGGAATAGACACTGTAATTTTTTTTACTTGTTCATTTTTCTTACCGTGTTCTGCATAAGGGCTAATATATTCGCCATTCCACTTTGCCATGTTTTACCTTCTCAGCGATGTTTAATTAATGATGATAACAATGTCGCGATGACGGTTGTTAGTACATAGTCATGATAGGCGGCGATATTACGTGAACATCGCTAGTTTGTCCTCTACCGTGGTATATAACAGTTACTAGATCACGACTATTTTTTCAATTATTGAATTTTAGCGGGATTTACTGCTATAAGCAAAGACATATAGGCGTCCAGATGTGTTGACGTCTTATTTTGATGTGGTTAAGGTTGTTAACAGCCATCATTATTTATTTACAGGGTTCACCCCCTTATAACAAGGAACGTTATTATGAGTGATAAGCAGCTTGCGACCATTGCGGTTCGCACTGGTATTGATGTTGATTCACAATACAATGCAATTGTTCCGCCCATTTATTTAACTTCAACCTATAGTTTTCCCGCTTTAGGTGAGTTACCTCAATATGATTATTCCCGTTCAGGTAATCCGACCCGAAATACATTGGCTGATGCCTTGAGTGACATGGAAGGCGGTGCGGGTGGGGTAGTGACTAGTTGCGGTACTGCTGCGATGAATTTATTGGTCTCAGCGCTTTTGGGGCATGATGATTTATTAATTGCTCCCCATGATTGTTATGGTGGCAGTTACCGTTTATTTAATACTCGCGCGCAGAAAGGCGATTTTAAGGTGCTGTTTATTGATCAGTCTGATCCAGAGGCCTTAGCGGCGGCGTTCGCACAAAAACCAACCTTGTTATGGCTTGAAACCCCCTCTAACCCTTTAGTGCGTGTCATCGATATTAAAGCGATCTGCCAACAAGCACAGACGGTTGGTTGCCAAGTTGCGGTTGATAACACCTTCCTATCACCATTATTACAACAGCCATTATCGCTTGGCGCTGATTTTGTGGTGCATTCAACCACTAAATATATTAATGGCCACTCTGATGTTGTCGGGGGTGTTCTCATTGCTAAAGACCAAGCTGCGGCTGAAAATCTAAGTTGGTGGGCCAATTGTATTGGTGCAACGGGGGCACCCTTTGATGCGTATTTGACGTTACGTGGATTACGCACATTAGCACCAAGAATGCGGATGCATGAAGAAAATGGTGCGGCAGTATTGGTTTATTTACAGCAACAACCTTTGGTTGGCACCATTTATCATCCAAGTTTACCGACTCATGCCGGGCATGAAATTGCTAAGCGTCAGCAACGTGGTTTTGGTTCGATGATGAGTTTTGAATTCGCAGGAAGTTATCAACAACTGGAATTGTTTGTTAAAACGCTACAATTGTTTTCGTTAGCCGAATCATTAGGGGGAACTGAGAGTTTAATTGCTCATCCTGCATCGATGACCCATCGCGCAATGACTGATGACGAACAGCGAGCGGCAGGGATTTCAACTTCTTTATTGCGGTTATCAGTTGGCTTAGAAGATCCTCGTGATTTAATGGCCGATCTTATGCAAGCATTTGCTGCTGCCGAGGCGATCTGTTGATAAAAAAACACCGCCAGTGACATAAATTTGGTAGTAGTTGATTTGCGTGTTTTTGCGATTGAAAGCTCGTGGTATCGCGAGAATCCATTAGTGATTCAGGCGCTAAATAGGATGTGATGGTAGGGGGGTTAATATCTGATATTAGCAGGTGAGTGACAATGCTGTAGTTGATAGCGTTGGCATGAAATGTTTGTAATAAAAAAGCCGCAGTTTGAACTGCGGCTTTTTTGTTGGATATAAACTTAGTTGATAGCGACTGCACTACCTTCACTGTCCATATCTTTAAGTTCAGTTAATACTTCTTCAGCCCATAATATCCAAGCTTGGCGGTTATGAAGACCACGGCGCAAGGTTAAACGGTCGAGACGTTGCTGACGATCCATGTTTTTGTAATCACCAAAATGAATGTTCTCTAGCTCTTGATAATGACTTATCAAAATGTGTGATTCATCAATTAAAGCTTCAAGTTGCTGCTGCATTGGCAATGAATTGTGGACACCACAAATCAGTAGCTTTGCAGAAAACTCATCGCGAGTAGTGGGATTACGAGCTGGCTCTTGGAACCACTCAAATAACGCCTGATGACCAAGATCGGTAATTGAATACACTTTACGATCAGGTTTGCCATCTTGAGGTTCAAGACGACAAGTTACTTGATCGTTCATTGCCATTTTATTGAGTTCACGATACACCTGCTGGTGGCTCGCTTTCCAAAAATAACCGATACTGTGTGAAAATTCTTTGGTTATATCGTAACCAGTTGCTTCTCGAGTGCTAAGCACTGTTAAAATTACATGTGGTAGTGACATCTCTTCTATCCGTTAAATATATAAAATAAAAAAACACAATAGGGCTTAGATTACATAACGCTTCAAATGACGTTTTTAATTTATAATCGTGCTATTGCACTGCCTAATTGCGGTCGCATAGAATATCATTAATTGGCTCAATATCGATACTTCTAGTTCAATTATCTGTTACTGAGGCGTTTCAATTTATTATCTTGTAAACAATAGCCAAGTTGATTTAGTACTAAAAAAATAATAATTTGATTGAAATATATTCATCTTTAATCATATTGATACTTTTATATCTTAGTCTTTATAAGCAATGTAGTGCTGTATCAAAATTGAGACTTAGCTATATTATTTAACAAAATTATAAATAATAGTCAAAAAAAAAGGCTATCCGAAGATAGCCTTTTTCGTGTGATTAGTCGATTAACCTGTGTTTCGCATGCCGGTTGCAATGCCGGCAATAGTAATCATTAATGCTTCTTCGAGCTCTGTTGGTAACTCTTTCTGTTGGCGAGTACGGTAAAGTAATTCTGCCTGCAGCATATTAAGTGGCTCAACATAAATATTCCGTAAGCGAATAGATTCAGCACCCCACGGATCTTGTTGCATTAAGTGATCATTATTTTCAACGGTTAAGACTGTTTTAATGTCTTGCTGTAATTGTGAGCGTAATTGCTTACCTAAAGGCCATAAGGCTTCATCAGTTAAGCGTTGGTCATAGTATTCAGTAATGCCAAGATTAGTTTTACTGTATACCATTTCCAGCATACCTAATCGGGTTGAGAAAAACGGCCATTCGCGACACATTTCTTCTAGTTGTGCGGTATCACCATTATCAATTGAATGTTGAATCGCTTCACCCGCGCCTAACCATGCTGGTAATAAGAGGCGGTTTTGACTCCAAGCAAAAATCCATGGAATAGCACGTAGGCTTTCAACGCCACCATTAGGATTACGTTTTGCAGGACGAGAGCCTAGCGGTAATTTACCCAGTTCAGATTCTGGCGTTGCGGCGCGGAAATAAGGAATAAACTCAGGTGTGTTACGGACTATATTACGGTACGCGTCACATGAAACATTAGAAAGTTGGTCCATAATCTGACGCCATTCTTGTTTCGGTGCTGGCGGCGGCAGTAAGTTAGCTTCTAACGTTGCGCTCGCGTAAAGGCTGAGGCTGTTAATCGCTACTTCAGGTAGCCCAAGCTTAAAGCGAATCATCTCACCTTGTTCTGTTACGCGTAAGCCGCCTTTTAGGCTGCGTGGTGGTTGAGATAACAACGCCGCATGTGCTGGTGCACCGCCACGACCAATACTACCGCCACGACCATGGAATAAGGTAATTTCAACTTCTGCTTTTTCACAGACATCAACCAGTTTTTCCATCGCACTGTATTGTGCCCAGCCCGCTGACATGACACCGGCATCTTTGGCTGAATCAGAATAGCCAATCATTACCATTTGATGGTTTTGAATAAAGCCACGGTACCAGTCAATATTAAGCAGTTGCTCAATAATATCAGCACCATTATTTAAGTCTTCAAGTGTTTCAAATAATGGACACACATCCATGCGGAACGGGCAACCTGCTTCTTGTAATAATAGGTGCACGGCTAGTACATCAGAGGCTGTACGTGCCATTGAAATCACATAAGCACCTAACGCTTCACGCGGTTGTTCTGCAATCGCTTTACAGGTTTCTAGCACTTCTTGAACGTCAGCTGATGGTTCCCACTTTCGTGGTATTAATGGTCGTTTAGACGATAATTCACGAACTAAGAATGCGATCTTATCTTGTTCACACCACTGACTGTAATCACCTAGACCAATATGACGCGTTAGCTCTGAAATAACATTTTCATGGCGAGTACTTTCTTGACGAATATCCAGTTTAACCAGATGAACACCAAAACATTTTATACGGCGTAGTGAATCAAGTAGTAAGCCATCAGCAATGATCGCCATACCACATTGATGTAATGACTGGTAACACGCAAACAGTGGATCCCATAGCTCAGCAACATCATTAATAATGTGCTTAGAAAGGGGAGCGCTACCGTTGATTTGTGCTTCTAAACTATCGCGAGTAATAATCAGTTTGGTACGTAGTTGTTTTAGAATTGCACGGTAAGGTTCGTGTTCTTCACCTGCAAGTTCACGCACTTCATCATTACACTGAATCATTGATAATTCATTGATCAATTCTTGCACGTCACCAAGGTAAAGCTCTGCAGCTTTCCAGCGTGAAAGACGTAAAACTTCATGGGTAACATCAGACGTTACAAATGGATTACCGTCGCGATCTCCGCCCATCCATGATGAGAAGGTTACTGGCGCGGCATCTAATGGTAATTTTTTATCTAAATGTTGTTGTAGTTTCTCATCAAACAGACGTACAAATTCTGGTACCGCTTGCCACAATGAATTTTCAACAACCGCATAGCCCCATTTTGCTTCATCAAGTGGGGTTGGGCGTTGCTGGCGAATAACATCGGAGTACCATGCTTGAGCAATCAGTTGTTCTAATCGTTGTTCAACACGTGCACGTTCAGCGGTTGATAATTCACTTAGCTCTAATTGTGATAAACATTTATTAATCTGTACCAATTTATGGATCATGGTACGACGTGCAATTTCAGTTGGGTGAGCGGTTAGCACTAAATCGATATTTAATTCATTAATCGCCACTAAAGAATCTGCAGGGTTAACATCATGCTGCACTAATTTAGTAAATAATTCATCGAGAGCATCTGGGCTACATAATGTCGTTTCACGTTGACGTGAAATAGTATGGTATTGCTCTGCAATATTGGTGAGATTAAGGAATTGACTAAAAGCTCGAGCTACAGGAAGTAATTGGTTATCGGGTAGGTTTTGTAATTCAGCAATCAGTTTTTCACGATCATCTTGATTACCAGTACCAGCCGATTTCGAAAGTTTGCGGATAGTTTCCACTTTTTCTAAAAGTTCATCACCGCAGGCTGTTTTGATCGTATTGCCCAGTAAATGGCCAAGCATACTGACATTACTTGTTAACGCACTGTATTTCTCGTTCATATAGTATCCATTCCGTAATTTTATTACATCCAATTTAACCTTTACCCACAATCTAGCCGTGAAGTTAGTGACAGGTCAACAGAGATTGTATTTATAGCTAATAAAAACTATTGATATTGATTTTGGTCATAATCTTGATTGAATTTTGTAATTTTGTTTCATTCTAGCCTGTGATAGCCCACATTTCTGTTCATTATTAATGAGATAGAGCAAAAAACGGCCATATGAATAATTATCTCTGTTATTATTTAATGTCGTAAAGGTTAATCAAAAGCTAATAAAATATATTTTTTTATCGTTATACTATTGACAGTATGTAATTTAACCAGTAAACATATTAATTCAAATTTATGAATAAATGGTTACGACTATTTATTTGTCTTTGAGCAATGGAACGCTCAGGGTTAATTGTTTATGCAGGAAGTTATTATCATGGACTCAATCTACACATCTCTCTTTATCTCCCTTCGACGACGCTAAGTCTTTTGCCTTAGGCGCTTTTACGTGCCCTTTATTTGCTGTTTACAGCACACCTCCGTTAGCCGTTATGACAATTATATTTACCTATGCCATAGATCCAATTATTTGATTACGGTTCGATAACACGACTACGATATGGAATTAGCGATGTTAAACACGATTATTATTGGCGCCAGTGGCTATACCGGCGCAGAACTGGCAAAAATAGTGAATCGTCATCCGCAGTTAACGCTTTGCGGTTTGTACGTTTCAGCCACCAGTCTTGATGCAGGAAAGCCATTGAGTGCGTTGCATGGTCAGTTAAGAGATGTGGTTGATTTACCGTTGCAGCCGCTAACGGATATTAAAACAGCTGCGGCAAACATTGATATTGTGTTGTTAGCAACCGCCCATGAAGTGAGCCATGATATTGCGGCTGAATTTCTTAATTTGGGGTGTCAGGTGTTTGACTTATCAGGGGCGTTTAGAGTTAAAGCTGATGATTTTTATCGTCAATATTATAACTTTGAACACAAATATGATGAGTGGTTAGAGAATGCTGTTTATGGTTTAGCTGAATGGAATCATGATCAAATTCGTCAAGCTCAGTTAGTTGCCGTTCCTGGGTGTTATCCCACCGCCGCTCAATTAGCGTTAAAACCATTGCTCGTTGCAGGTCTACTTGATTGCGATCAATGGCCGGTGATTAATGCGGTTAGTGGTGTGTCGGGTGCAGGTCGTAAAGCGAGAATGACCAATAGTTTTTGTGAAGTGAGCTTACAGGCTTATGGCTTATTTACGCATCGACACCAGCCTGAAATTGCCCATCATCTTAATTGCGATATTATTTTTACGCCTCATCTCGGGAATTTTAAACGCGGTATTTTAGCTACCATTACCGCTAAATTAGCCATTGGTGTAACCGCTGATGAGGTGACTGCCGCAATGGAATCTGCGTATTTAAATGCAGCAGATCAGCATGCGGTACGTTTGCTTAAAAATAAGACCGCCAAACTTGATGATGTTGTTGGTAGTTGTTTTTGTGATATCGGCTGGCAGGTGCAAGGTGAGCATATTATTTTAACCGCCGCGATTGATAATTTATTGAAAGGGGCGTCATCACAAGCAGTTCAATGCATAAATATTCGCAATGGCTTTCCTCAGTTAACCGCATTGGTGTAGGAGTAACACAATGAATCAAGTCCCTTTAGTGATTAAATTGGGTGGTGCTGCACTGGAATGTAATCTCACCTTAGAACGATTATTTTCAACCATCAATGCTTACCAATCCCGTTCACAGCGTCCAATCTTATTTGTTCATGGTGGTGGCTATCTCGTTGATGAACTTATGAAAAAATTGCAGTTACCAACTGTTAAAAAACAAGGATTACGGGTTACGCCAAGCGATCAAATTGGTTTGATTACTGGCGCGCTAGCGGGCACGGCTAATAAAATGCTGCAAGGGCAAGCCGTTAAAGCGGGAGTGGCTGCGGTAGGACTAAGTTTAGCTGATGGCGGTTTATGTACGGTTAGTCAATTAGATCCAGAACTTGGTGCTGTCGGTCATGCTGAGCCTAATAACGGTGCTTTAGTGGGTCAAATTATGCAGTTAGGTTTTGTGCCAATCATTAGTTCTATTGGGCTTAATGATAGGGGTGAAATGATGAATGTTAATGCCGATCAAGCGGCGGTCGCGGTCGCTGCGGCTGTTGGTGGTGAATTGGTATTATTGTCCGATGTGACGGGAGTGCTTGACGGTAAAGGTAATTTAATTAAGCAGCTAACGGAATCTGAGGCGGAAGCGTTAATTGCTCAAGCGGTGATCACCGATGGCATGATTGTGAAAGTGCGCGCGGCATTTACAGCGGCTAAAGCACTAGGGCGTTCGATTGAAGTCGCCAGTTGGCGTTATCCCGACAAGCTCAATGATTTATTAGCGGGCGACAGTATTGGGACTCGATTTACGTTGTCATCAGCGGGTGATTAAACAGCATTGATTTAGATGACTTGATTTAGATGACTTGATTTATGACGACGAATTAATATTTTTTGAAAATAGTGCCTGAACGGGATGACCGCGACAAGGCTGAAAAGGAGAGCAGCAGATGAGTAAAATTAATAAAGTGGTATTGGCCTATTCAGGTGGTTTAGATACTTCAGCCATTATTCCATGGTTAAAAGAAAACTATGATTGTGAAGTGGTCGCATTTGTGGCAGATGTTGGTCAAGGTGAAGAAGAGTTGGTTGGTATTGAAGAAAAAGCCATCGCCTCTGGTGCCTCTGCATGTTACATCGCTGATTTAAAAGAAGAGATGGTAAAAGATTATATTTATCCATCCCTTAAAACTGGGGCAATTTACGAAGGTAAATATTTACTAGGCACCTCAATGGCGCGTCCGATTATTGCTAAGGCGCAAGTAGAGTGTGCATTAGAAATTGGTGCTGATGCGTTGTGTCATGGCTGTACGGGGAAAGGTAATGATCAGGTCCGTTTTGAAGGAGCGTTTGCTGCTCTTGCACCACAACTGACCGTGATTGCGCCATGGCGTGAGTGGAATTTACGTAGTCGTGAAGCACTGCTTGATTATTTGGCTGAACGTAATATTCCTTGTACCGCATCGTTAGAAAAAATTTATTCACGTGATGCTAATGCATGGCATGTTTCCACTGAAGGTGGCGTGCTTGAAAATACGTGGAATGCACCTAATGAATTATGTTGGGTGTGGACTAAAGATCCACAGCAAGCGCCTGATGTAGCTGAAACGGTATCGGTGCTCGTTGAAAAAGGTGAAGTGGTCGCCGTAGATGGTAAGCCGATGACACCGTATAACGCGCTTCATTATCTGAATGGTAAAGGCATAGAACACGGTATTGGACGGATTGATATTGTTGAGAACCGTCTCGTAGGAATTAAATCGCGTGGTTGCTATGAAACTCCGGGTGGCACCATCATGATGGAAGCACTGCGTGCGGTTGAGCAATTAGTGCTTGATAAAGAATCGTTTGAGTTCCGTCAAACCATTGGGCTTAAAGCATCACACCTTATTTATGATGGCCGTTGGTTTACACCATTGTGTCAATCGTTGTTAGCCGCGGCGAATACGCTGGCACAAGATGTGACGGGTGAAGTGGTGATTCAACTTTATAAGGGGCAAGCGACCGTTACTCAAAAGCGTTCACTCAATAGTTTGTACTCTGAAGAGTTTGCAACGTTTGGTGAAGATGATGTTTATGATCATAGCCATGCTGGTGGTTTTATTCGTTTGTATTCTTTGGCAAGCCGCATTCGTGCGCTTAACAGTCAAAAATAATTAATTCAAGATTGTAGCTTACGCTAGAGCGACGATGATATTCGTTGCAGCGTAAGCTTCTCAATATTATTTCGTTGGACAGAATAAGGAGATTCACCATGGCATTATGGGGAGGGCGGTTTAGTCAGGCAGCTGACATCAGATTTAAACAATTTAATGATTCGTTGCGTTTTGACTATCGACTCGCAGAGCAAGATATTGTCGGTTCAATAGCTTGGTCAAAAGCCCTACGCCAAGTGAATGTGTTAACGGAAACAGAGCAACAACAGCTTGAATTGGCACTTAATGAACTCAAATTAGCGGTAATGGAAGATCCTGAGCAAATCCTTGCTTCTGATGCTGAAGATATTCACAGCTGGGTGGAACATCAGTTGATTGCTAAGGTCGGGGATTTGGGTAAAAAATTGCACACGGGTCGTTCGCGTAATGATCAGGTGGCAACAGATCTTAAACTGTGGTGCCGTCAGCAAGGGCAACAATTATTGTTGATGCTGGATAAATTACAGCAACAGTTAGTTACTGTCGCGCGCCAGCATCAAGCAACCGTGCTACCTGGATATACTCATTTGCAACGGGCGCAACCTGTCACCTTTGCCCATTGGTGTTTAGCCTATGTGGAAATGCTAGAGCGTGATCATTCACGATTGGACGATGCCATGACGCGACTTGATACCTGTCCATTAGGTTCTGGGGCGCTGGCAGGAACCGCTTATCCGATAGATCGTGAAGTGTTAGCGCATAACCTTGGCTTTCAGCGAGCAACCCGTAATAGTCTTGATTCGGTGTCTGATCGTGATCATGTGATGGAATTATTGTCTACCGCATCGATTTCAATGCTGCATTTATCTCGAATGGCAGAAGATTTAATTTTTTATAACTCTGGCGAATCCAATTTCATTGAACTTGATGATGCGGTGACGTCTGGCTCATCATTGATGCCGCAAAAGAAAAATCCGGATGCCCTCGAATTGATTCGTGGTAAATGTGGCCGTGTGTATGGTGCGATGGCGGCGATGATGATGACGGTTAAGGCATTACCGCTGGCTTATAACAAAGACATGCAAGAAGACAAAGAAGGGCTATTTGATGCGTTAGATAGCTGGCATGATTGTATGGAAATGGCTGCATTATGTTTTGAAGGGATCAAGATTAATCAAGATCGTACTTTAGAAGCGGCGATGCAAGGTTATTCAAATGCGACCGAGTTAGCCGATTATTTAGTGGCAAAAGGCATTCCTTTTCGTGAAGCTCACCATATTGTTGGGGTTGCAGTTGTCGCTGCAATTGCGAAAGGGTGCGCGTTAGAAGAACTCTCTCTTGAGGAGATGAAACAATTTTCAACAGTAATTGAAAATGATGTTTATTCGATTCTGACCATTGAATCATGTTTAGATAAACGGTGTGCTTTAGGTGGTGTTGCGCCAAATCAAGTTGATTATGCCATTGGTCAAGCGGAAAGGCGGCTTGATAAACGTTATTCGCCTAATGTTAAAGTACGAGGCGCACGACTCACTGATCTTGATGCTATCGAAGGCATGGTGGTGTATTGGGCGGGGTTGGGTGAGAACTTACCACGTAATCGTAATGAGTTAGTGCGTGATATTGGTTCATTTGCTGTGGCTGAAAATCACGGGGTGGTTACAGGATGTGCATCTCTGTATGTTTATGATTCAGGGCTGGCTGAAATACGATCTTTAGGGGTTGAAGCGGGTTGGCAACAACAAGGGCAGGGTAAAGCCATTGTTGAACATTTGCTGGATAAAGCGACACAAATGGCGATTAAAAAAGTATTTGTGTTAACCCGAGTGCCTGAGTTTTTTATGAAACGTGGTTTTACGCCGACGTCAAAAACATTGTTGCCTGAGAAGGTAATGAAAGATTGCGAGCGTTGTCTTCGTCAGCATGCGTGTGATGAAGTGGCTTTAGACGTTTTGCTCGATAAAGCTCAACACATTCAAACGGTGAATGTTGCTTAATTCATTATAATAAAAATTCGCTTATTAACATGAGGAAGCCCTCATTTCAATGTGAAAGGAGGGCTTCTTGCTAACGGTTTAACGGTGGTATTAGCCTAAGAAGATTTCTAACTCTTCGCTACCGCCAATGTGCTTACCACCAATGAATACTTGAGGAACAGTACTACGGCCAGTAATTGCACGTAAAGAAACGGTTGTCGCATCTTTACCTAGAATGATTTCTTCATACTGTAGACCTTTGTCGATCAGATTCTGTTTTGCTTTAACACAGAAAGGACAACCGGGCTTAGAGAATACAGTGATTGATTCTTGTAGTTTTTGTTTTGGTGCAATGTAGCTCAGCATAGTGTCTGCGTCAGAAACTTTGAACGGGTCGCCTGGTTCTTCATTTTCAACAAACATTTTCTCAACGATGCCATTTTTAACTAGCATGCTGTAACGCCATGAACGTGCACCAAAACCTAGGTCATCTTTTTCAACTAACATGCCCATGCCGTTAGTGAACTCACCGTTACCATCAGGAATAAAGGTGATGTTTGTTGCTTCTTGATCTGCTTTCCATGCATTCATTACGAACGTATCGTTAACCGATACACATAGAATGTCGTCAACGCCATTATCAGTAAACACTGAAGCTAACTCGTTGTAGCGAGGTAGGTGGCTAGAAGAACATGTTGGTGTAAATGCGCCGGGTAGGCTAAATACAACCACAGTTTTATTAGCAAATAACTCATTAGTTGTTACGTCAATCCATTGATCACCCTTACGAGTGTGGAAAGTAACTTGAGGTACTGGCTGACCTTCTTTAGATGCGAACATAATGTGATTCCTTAAAAAATATAAATTAATTTAATGCAATCGGAGCTTCGTTAATATGGTCTCCATATTGATGAAGTAATTATGCGATTTTACTCTTGATAGTTCTAATCGTTTACTGCTATGGTTTTAATAGTTAATTCCTATCGGTAGCCCTAGCTAATGAATATTCGAGATCTTGAGTACCTTGTCGCCCTATCTGAACATAAGCATTTCCGTAAAGCCGCTGAAGCATGTTACGTCAGTCAGCCAACCCTAAGTGGTCAAATTCGTAAATTAGAAGATGAACTAGGGGTATCGTTGTTAGAACGAACCAGTCGTCGCGTACTTTTTACCGATGCGGGATTGAGTCTAGTCGCTCAAGCTCAAAAAGTGTTGCTTGAGGTCAAAATATTGACCGAACTTGCTAGTTTACAAGGAGAAAGCATGGCCGGTCCGTTACATATTGGCTTTATTCCAACCGTCGGTCCATATTTATTACCGCAAATCATTCCAACGCTTAAAGAAGCGTTCCCTGAGCTAGAACTCTTTTTACATGAAGCTCAAACTCATCAGTTGGTACAGCAACTTGAAGAAGGTAAGCTCGACTGCATGATTTTAGCATCAGTCAAAGAGAGCGAACCTTTTATTGAGTTGCCATTGTATGATGAGCCAATGATGCTTGCTGTGCCTGAAACTCACCAATGGGCACAAGAGAAAGAAATTGATATGTCACGTTTACATGGTGAAACCTTGCTGATGTTAGAAGATGGGCACTGTTTGCGTAATCAAGCATTGGGTTTCTGTTTTGCCGCAGGGGCGCGTGATGATGGTCGTTTTAAAGCCACCAGTCTTGAAACGTTACGTAACATGGTTGCTGCAGGAAGCGGTATTACTTTGCTACCGCAGTTAGCAACACCTAAAGAACATTGTCGTGATGGCGTTTGTTATATTGCTGCAGAGCATCCGCAACCAACTCGGTTGATTACGTTAGCCTACCGTCCTGGCTCACCGCTTAAATCACGCTATGAAAAATTAGCTGAGACCATCAAATCTAAAATGCCTGATATTTTCGAGAAACACGTTCAAAAATAAAATATTCATGATTGCTAATTAATATTTTAGATAAAAAAAGAGCGCCTATTGGCGCTCTTTTTGATTGCGGTTATAAACCGTAATTAGAATAACTCTTCTGCCGTTTCAGTATCAAACTTCTGCTCAGAGGTAACTTGGCGAGCTGATTGTGTTGGCTCAGTCCCCTTGATGAAGTACTCATACATTGAGCTTGAACCATCATGATCTGACAGTTTACCTGTTGCGCGATCAATACGTACTTTAACGATATCAGCTGGGATCTGTAATGGCTGCTCTGGGGTGTTTTTCAGTGCTACACGCATGAAATTGATCCATGTTGGTTGTGCTGCATTACCGCCGTACTCACCACCTGCAACTTGGTTTTTGCCGAGATTTTTATTAAAGCTAGTGCGGCCTAATGTATGACGGTGGTTATCAAAACCTACCCATGTTGTAGCGACAATATTAGGGCCAAAACCGGTATACCAAGCATCTTTCGAGTCGTTAGTGGTACCTGTTTTGCCACCAATATCATGGCGACCCAGCACGCGAGCTCTAAAACCTGTGCCGTAAGGATGGCCGGGTTCCCCCCAAATATTACTGATTAACATTTGACGGACAAGGAACGCATTTTGTTCACTGATCACTTCAGGTGCATAACGTACTGCTGGTGGGGTGATCACTTGCTCTAGTTGTTCTAATGTTGGTTTTTCAACGATAGGTGGTAATGGTTTATTTGCAGGTGCATTTTCAGTGGCCGTTGCTGCTGCCGTTGCGAGTGCTACTTGCATTTTCGCTTGTGGATTTTGGCTTTGGCAAACATCATTACAAACAATTTTAGGATTAGCACTGTAGATCAATTCACCATTACTATTATCAACTTTATTGATTAAGAAGGGTTTGACTGCATAACCACCGTTAGCAAACACAGAATAGCCTTGCGCTAACTCTAGTGGGGTTAAACTACCCGCACCTAAAGCTAATGGCTCTGCATGAGGAAGATCTGAGCGTTTAAAGCCAAATCGGGTTAGATAGTTAATGGTGTAATCTAAACCGGCTAGACGTAATACACGAATAGCCATCACGTTAATTGAACGTGCTAAACCAATACGAGCACGTGTCGGACCACCATAACGACCATCAGCATTTTTTGGTCGCCACGCTGTGCCTTGCCACTTATCCCATTTAGTGATCGGCGCATCATTGATGAGGGTTGCTAATGTCATTCCTTTTTGAATTGCCGCTGAGTAAATAAACGGTTTAATCCCTGAACCTACCTGACGAATAGATTGAGTGGCACGGTTAAATTTACTTTGGGTGTAGTTAAAACCACCAATCATTGCCAATATCGCGCCGTTATCGGGTGACATTGCGACAAACGAGGTATTGGCTCCTGGAACTTGGCTTAATACCCAATGGCTAGTTGTTATTGCTGCTGTGTCAGCAGTAGCGGCAACTGTTGTAGCTTTATTTTGGACCCAGATTTGCTGACCCGCAGTTAAGATTTGAGCCGCTGTCGTTGGTGCTGGTCCTTGAGAACTATTAGTCTGGAACTTACGCGCCCATTTCATACCATTCCAGTTTAAGGCAACGGTTTCTCCAGTCTTGGTAACGACGGTCACTGATTGATGCTGAACTTGAGTGACGACGGCTGGCACTAATTCACCATAAGTCGGTTGGTTACTTAGCTTCTCAACGATCTGGTTCGCATTAAGTGGTGTTTGACCTGGTTTCCATATCACTGCTGTTGCACCACGATAACCATGACGTTCATCGTAACTTAGCAGATTATCAACCGCAGATTGTTGAGCCGCGTGCTGTAATTTAGCGTTAACAGTCGTGTAAACATCCATGCCTTTGGTGTAAGCATCTTCACCATAACGGTGAACCATCCATGCACGTGCACGTTCTGCCACATAGGGTGCATATAATTGGATTTCAGTACGGTGGTAACGGGAAACAATCGGCTCTGAACGTGCTTGATCCATTTGTGCTTGGGTGATGTAACCTTCTTTAAACATGCGATCAAGTACCACATTACGACGAGTTGTCGCGCGATCGATAGAGTAAATAGGGTTCATGGTTGACGGTGCTTTAGGTAAGCCTGCAATCACGGCCATTTCACTTAAGGTTAGCTGATTAACATCTTTACCAAAGTAAACTTGTGCTGCTGCTCCAACACCATAAGAACGGTAACCGAGATAAATTTTATTGAGATAAAGATCAAGAATTTGATCTTTCGTTAAAATTTGCTCGATATGAATCGCAATAAATGCTTCACGAATTTTACGAGAGAAGGTCTTTTTATTGGATAAGAAAAAGTTACGCGCAAGTTGTTGAGTGATCGTACTGGCACCTTGACGAGCATGACCAGAGATTAACATTACAAAAGCAGCACGTGCGATACCAATCGGATCGACACCGTGGTGTTCATAAAAACGACTGTCTTCGGTCGCAATAAAACCATCGACTAGTAGTGGTGGCATTTGTTTTAGTGTTAATGGTATACGACGTTTCTCACCAAACTGTGAGATCAGTTCACCATCGGCACTGTACACTTTTAATGGTGTTTGTAGTTCTATGTTTTTTAATTTAGCAACATCTGGAAGGCCTGGTTTTAGATATAAATAAAAACCAAAAATTGTACCCACTCCAAGAGTGATGCAAATTATTGCAAGTATTAGTAATCGCTTTATGAACTTCACTTGAGATTTCCCGTTACGCCATCGTTCTGGCGGTCATTATCTATTATCTTTTACCTTCAAGTATAAAGATAACAAAAAATTAATTAATGCCGTTGATGATGTTTATTCGAAATAGTTTGTTTTTTCGCCACATGGGAGCATAACACGGATGTTTCGGAACCCATTAAGTGTTGGGGTAGATATTGGTAATCACAGTATAAAAGCTGTGGTACTGCAACAAAAAAAAGAGCAGTTTGAGTTAACTGCGTTTGTTGAAGTTGAGCTGACTAAATCCGTTATAAACGATCAGCATAGCGTGAATAGTGCTGAGCTGTTGTCAGCAATGCGTCAAATTAAAAAGCAATTACCATGGCAAGCTAAAGCCGTTACCTTAGCCTTACCTGACAGTGCTGTGATCAGCAAAGTTGTTCAATTAGGTACAAGCCTTAGTGAAGAAGAGGCGGAGTTCGCTATTGTGCAAGCATTGGGCGCGGCTTCGCCGTTTCCGGTTGAAGAGCTATGGTTCGATTATTTTCCTTTAATTAGTGATCGTTTTAGTGATTCAGCGTCCACAACACCGTTCCAAGTATTTGCTTCACGTCGAGAAACGATTGATAACCGTATTAATTCATTGCTGAAATTAGGCTTTAAACCAAAAATAATGGAGCTACAAACTCACGCTTTATTATGGTTGGCGGAATATCTTGCTGATATGGGCAGTCATTATAATCAATGGGGTGTGGTTGATGTCGGTAAACGACACACTGAATTTTGTATGAAACCCCAAGGTAGTGCGGCTTACCATCGTGAAATTCGATTTGGTACGGGGTTGTTTGAAGCTCAAGATGAGTCAATTGCTCTTGGTAGTAATCATGCTGAACAATTTACTAAACAATTGGCTGAACAGTTAAAGCGCCAAATTCAATTGTATAACTCGACTCACCCTCGTAGTGGTATTAAAGGGTTGTGGTTATGTGGTGGCGGGCAAAGCTTGGTCTCTGAATCATTGTTGCAACGATTAATTGGTCTTGATGTGGTGTGGGTGAGTCCGTTTCAGCATTTTAGCTGCGCAAAGAAAGTTGAATTACCGCATATGATGTCAAGTCAGTATGCCGTCGCTACAGGCTTAGCATTGCGGGGGCTTGCATGATCGATAAACTCAATTTATTACCGTGGCGAGAGTTGCGGCGTAAACAACATAAACAGCGCTTTGTTGGCTTACTGATGGCAAGTGTTGTTGTGGCAATGATGGGTAACGGTGCGATTGGTGAATACATTGAAAATCAGCAATCGCAACAGCAGAGTCGAAATAACCAACTACAACAAGAGCTAACCAATTTAGAGCAACGGTTGGCCTTTTTGCCTAAATTAGATAAACAGCGACATGCAATTGAATTGCGCTTGAAAGTTATTGCAGATATTCAATTATCACGTAATCGAGTTACCCAACTGCTTAATCAATTACCTGAAGTTGTGCCAGCTGGGGTCTATCTTGACGGCGTCAATTTAGCGATTCAACGGGTTAATGTTGATGGTTTTGGCGATACTAACGGTCATTTAGCGGCTTTGCTAGGTAAGGCCGAGCAATCACTGTGGTTTAAAAATATTGAAATGCATTCTTTAGTCACCACCAAAGGTGCAGATAAACAGCAAAAATCACAATTTAATGCATCTTTTGATTTAACTGTGCCAGTTATTACTAAGCAGCCAATGAAGGCAACCTTTACTACTGCAATAGTGGAGAAAACCGATGATTGATTGGCGTGAATTAGAATTAGATGAAGTTACTGAGTGGCCATTGTTACCACAGTGTTTGATTGCTTTGGTGCTGACATTATTGTTATCAGTATTTGGTTATTGGTATTGGTTAACACCATTGACTGAGGCCTTAGAGCAACAAAAACAACAGGAAATAACGTTACGAGGTCAGTTAGTGAGTCGTGCTGCTCAAGTGGCGGCCTTGCCTCGAGTTAAAGAACAAGTTGCAGAGCTTAATCGTCGTTATCAAGAAGTGATTGAGCAGTTACCTGAAGAGCAAGAGTTAGCAAGTTTATTGGCAAGCATTAACGACATTGGGGTTAAAAATGGATTGATTTTTCAGTCGATTAAGTGGGCTTTACGTATAGAGCATGATCTTTATTATGAGCTACCACTTAATATGCAACTCACAGGATCTTACCAACAAATTGGTCAATTTGCTGAAGCGATAGCACAACTTCCACGGATTGTTAATTTACGCAATGTTGAGTTAGCTCGAGTGGACAATCAAGGTTTTGATGAGTTGTTGTCGCTAACAGTATCTGCAACTACTTATCGTTTTAAAGCACCGCAATAATGAGGATCTTATGAGAACACTATTATGGCTGTTACCGTTAGGGCTCGGATTAATGGGGTGTCAGGCTAATACTGATTCGGTAGAGCAGTTTATTGCAAAAACGTACACCAATGCGAAAGCAAAAGTAAAGCCATTAGCAGATCCTTATATTTTTGTTGCTGAATCGTTTGTGATGACCAGTAAACGGGTACCTTTTTTAAGACCTAGACCCGAGATGTTATTAGCTAAACAAGCGGATAGTAGTTGTTGGCAACCATTAACTGATCACAAACCAACCCAATTAGAAACATTTCCATTAGAGCAGCTTTCAATGAAAGGGGCGATTGGGCATCAGCGTCAATTGTGGGGATTAGTTTACACCCCAAAAGGTGAGTTAATTAAAATTAAGCCCGGGCAATTTGTTGGGCTTAATCGTGGCAAAGTCATAAAGGTGAGCGATAAGCTCATTGAAATAGAAGAAACATTACCCGATGGCAAAGGTTGTTGGCTAACACGGTCTGCAAAGCTGGCTTTAGTTCAGCATTAATCAAGGATGAGTTATGAAAGGGAATACATGGTGGCTTAGCCGCCAGATTTTCGTCAGTGTATGGTTAATGTGCTGGGGGGTATTTACTGTAACTAGCGCAACAGCTGCGCCAGCAAGTGGTATCACTAATCAAGTACAAGATATTAAATTTCATCGTGATGGCAAAAACCGAGGTGTGTTAACGGTAAAGTTGAAACAACCGCAATCATTGGTTGATATTCGTCGCCAAGGTAAACAATTACAGTTGGATATCTTTGATACTCAATTAACTAATGAACAAATACATACTTTAGATGTGATTGATTTCGCCACTGTCGTCAATAGTATTGATACCAGCAACGTGCCTCGTGGCGCGCGGTTTGTGTTTAATATGACAGGTAACTATGACTATGATTACCGTATTCGAGGAAACAATCTTGAAGTTACGTTAATTAAACGTGCACAACCGAAAGCAGCCGCGACGACGAGCAAAGGTAATGTGTCTTACAAAGGCAAACCTATTTCAATTAACTTTCAAGATATTCCCGTGCGTAATGTCTTACAGTTAATCGCAGATTATAACGATTTTAACTTGGTTGTTGCTGATACTGTCAGTGGTAACGTCACTCTTCGTTTAGATAATGTGCCATGGCCACAAGTGCTGGATATTATTTTACAAGCAAAAGGGTTAGATAAGCGTGTTCGTGGTTCGGTGTTATTAGTAGCCCCTAAGGCTGAGCTAGCAGCGAATGAACATCAAGTAATGGAAACTGCACGCAAACAGCAAGAATTAGCGAGTTTGCGTTCTGAACTTATTCAAATTAATTATGCTAAAGCAACAGATATTTCAGCATTGTTGAGTGGTTCAAGTGATGGTGTTGGAATGCTGTCTGAACGGGGTTCTCTGCATGTTGATGATCGAACTAATGCATTGATAATTAAAGATACACCAGAAATTATCGCCAGTATCAAAGAGATTGTATTAGCGCTAGATATTCCTATTAAGCAAGTACAAATAGAGGCTAGAATTGTTACTATTGATGAAGGTAATATCGATGAATTAGGGGTACGTTGGGGGGTCTCAAGTATTGATGGTGACACAACGATCGGTGGCTCGATTGAAGGTAATCTTGGTAGCTCAGGATTATTAGATGACACCACCGTTGATGACTTTCTTAATGTTAACTTAGGTGCCACTCAAGCGGGAGCCTCGAGTATTGCTTTTCAAGTAGCAAAGTTAGGCAATGTGCTACTCGATTTAGAATTATCAGCGTTACAGTCAGAACGTAAAGCGGAAATTATTTCAAGTCCACGTTTAATGACCACCAATAAAAAAACAGCTTATATTGAACAAGGTACTGAAATACCGTACCTCGAAGCATCATCAAGTGGTGCGGTGTCGGTTGATTTTAAAAAGGCAGTATTAAGCTTGATGGTAACGCCTCAAATTACACCTGATAATAAGCTGGTACTTGATCTAGAAGTCACTCAAGACAGTAAGGGTGAGGAAGTGCCTACAGGAGTCGGTACAGCAGTGGCAATTAAAACTCAGCGTATCGGTACGCAAGTGTTAGTCAATAATGGCGAAACGGTAGTATTGGGTGGTATTTATCAAAACCAAGTAAATAATACGGTTCGTAAAGTACCTATTTTGGGTGACATTCCAGTGCTTGGTGTATTATTTAGGCATAAAATGGAAGAACTTGGAAAACGTGAATTATTAATTTTTGTCACTCCAAAGATTGTGACGCAATAATTTTTCACTTAGTGAAGTACCTTACTGATAGCACTTCAAAACAATGCTTCAGTAGGGTTAGTATGGGTAAAAATTGTTTTATTTCTGGTGGTTACCTTAACCCTTTGGGTGGGCGTTGAGAATGTTATTCGGCAATTATTAGGATATTTACGAGCTTAATACGATTGACCTCTGACCTCGGGTAAGCCATTATGGCAACCTCTGTGGGTAAGACAGGCTTAATAAAATATCGATTGATGTCGACTAGCTATTGCAAAATAGTAGTCAGTCCTGAGATAATTTTATGTCTTATCACGAATTATATGTGAGGAACTTGGCGCCTCGGGCTTATTTTAAATAGAGCCTGCGGGTGGTGTCGTTTTATTAACCGCGCGTAAATTGCTAAAAATGGCTGAAAAACGAAATATTTTCTTGGTTGGCCCTATGGGAGCCGGCAAAAGCACTATTGGTAGACACCTTGCACAACAGCTGCATATGGAATTCTTTGATTCAGATACTGTGATCGAAGAACGTACTGGCGCTGATATTAGTTGGGTGTTTGATGTGGAAGGTGAAGACGGTTTCCGTGTTCGCGAAGAAGCTGTAATTGATGACCTAACACAAGAGCAAGGTATTGTTCTTGCAACAGGTGGCGGCTCTGTTATTAATAAAGAGAACCGTAATCGCCTTTCTGCTCGTGGTATTGTTGTTTATCTAGAGACGACTATTGAAAAGCAATTAGCTCGTACTCAACGTGATAAAAAACGCCCGTTACTTCAAACTGACACACCTCGTGAAGTACTTGAAGAACTAGCAGCTGAGCGTAATCCATTGTATGAAGAGGTTGCTGACTACGTAGTTCGTACTGATGATCAAAGTGCGAAAGTAGTTGCTAACCAAATCATCAAGATGTTGGAAGAGCGTTAATTAATTAAAAAGAGAAGCTGACCATGGAACGGATCAATGTCAATTTAGATGACAGAAGCTACCCTATTTCAATTGGCGCCGAGTTGTTCGACAACTCGGCGTTGTTTGCATCTGTGATATCTGCAGGCAAACGAGTAGTTGTGGTCAGTAATGATACTGTTGCCCCGTTATATGCGGATCAGGTAATGGCAACCATCAGTTCATTATCGTGCCAAGTGGCACTACTTTCTCTACCTGATGGTGAACAATACAAAACCCTTGATACGTTTAATTACATCATGACATTTTTATTGGAAGGTAATTATGGCCGTGATGTGATTTTAGTTGCTTTAGGCGGCGGCGTTGTTGGTGACATCGTTGGCTTTGCTGCTGCGAGTTACCAACGAGGGGTTGATTTTATTCAGGTGCCAACCACGTTGTTAGCACAAGTTGATTCATCTGTGGGTGGAAAAACTGCGGTTAATCACCGTCTGGGTAAAAACATGATTGGTGCTTTCTACCAACCTAAAGCAGTGATTATTGATAATCATTGTTTACAGACCTTGCCGCAACGAGAGTTAGCAGCAGGATTGGCGGAAGTCATCAAATACGGCATTATTGCCGATCATGATTTTTTTGTTTGGTTAGAAAATAACATTGAGCGGTTACAGGCATTGGATAACGAGGCGTTGTGTTACGCCATTAGCCGTTGCTGTCAAATTAAAGCCGATGTTGTTGCTGCCGATGAAAAAGAATCAGGAGTAAGGGTGTTACTTAATCTTGGTCATACTTTTGGCCATGCTATTGAAGCAGAAATGGGTTACGGTAATTGGCTGCATGGCGAAGCGGTGTCAGCAGGTACAATTCTCGCAGCACAAACTGCCGCAAAGCAGGGATTAATCAGTAATGCTGATGTAACGCGTATTATTGCATTACATCAACGAGCAAATTTGCCCGTTGTTGCCCCTGAAACGATGTTTTTTGACGATTTTATTAAGCATATGATGCGAGATAAAAAAGTATTGTCAGGTCAGCTACGCTTAGTATTACCGACGTCGATTGGTAGTGCTGAAGTTGTGGCTGATGTTCCTTTTGATGTGCTTCAGGACGTTATTGGTCACTAAACTGTCGCTAAATGATGACTAGCATGACAAAACGAAAAAGTCTGGATCTGGAAAGCCAGATCCAGTTGCTGACTCGAGTACAATTTATTACTCGGTTTAGTTCCCATCTTATTCACCTCTCTGGTGCTCAAGGCTCAGGTAAAACTTGGCTCGCACACGCTTTTCTTGAAGATTATGCCTCCGATTGCCATCAAATATTATTGATGTGTCAGCGTGGACAAACGGACGTTCAACATCGTACGTTACTGCTGCAGCAATTTGTTAGTCACGCTATGTTTAACGAACATGATTCCTTATGTCAAAGCGTTGAGCATTTATTGGCGAACCAACATTATAAATTAATGGTGGTGATTGATGACGCCCATCTTTTGAGTCCAATTCTAATTGCTGAATTATGGGCGTTGGCACAATATGCAAATCAACATGCTGAGTTACAACTTAATATTGTGTTATTTGCAAATAGTGGTGAATTAAATCAAACTTTAGCCCATGTTGCTCACGGTTCAGGTATTACCCCTGTTGAACTTGATATTGATGATTTTAGTCAGCAAGAAGTGGTTTTATTTAGTGATATGTTAATCGCTACCGATGGACTCGATATGTCTTGTCGTCGAACGCTAAAGCAACGTTTATTGATGGCGCTTCCTCGCCCTGGCGTATTGCACAATCTTCCGCAAGAAGAAGGGATAACCATGGATTCAAATATTAGCAACAAACCATTATTACCCATTGTGATTGGTGGCGTGATCAGTGTTTTAATTGTTAGTGGTTATTTCTTTATGACAACACGCTCTAGTGGTGAGTCTGCATCTTCAACTATAACTATACTTCAGCTCCCTGTAGCCGCAGTGGTAACGATTGATAAAGAGCCATTACCACCACAAGTTAATCCTCAGGAGTTAACTGTAGGGCGTCAAGATGATGCTGTGGGTCAAGAGCGAGTTGTTATCTCGGACCAGCAAATTGATGCCATTATTGATGACCATGCGCTGAAAGGATATCCTGCCGCAACAGAAGCAACAGAAGCAACAGAAGCAACAGAAGCAACAGAAGCAACAGAAGTAGTTAAAACCCCATCTATCGTTGCGGCTAAAATTATTAAAACGCCATCTTCTGCGGTTGTTAATGTTATATCCGCACCCGTCTCTAAGTTAGATTGGTCGCTTAAATTAGCGGCTGATAAAAAACTATTAATCGCAGTGAAGCCGACGCATTATGCATTACAATTGGCTGCAACTCAGAGTCTTGCTGCGGCTGTAGAATTTATGACGACCCATAATGTAACGGATGCGATGTTTTTCCAAACAGAACGTAATCAGCAGTCATGGTTTATTGTGGTTACTGGTAATTACGCAACAGTTACTCAAGCCCGTACGGCGAAGCGTCAATTAGCACCATCGTTACAACAGCTAAAACCATGGTTAAAATCTTATCGTAAGATTACGCAAGAAATAAATCGCTTAAAATAAGGTCATTAATGTGAGTTATTTATGTGAACTGGTATCAGCATAGGGTGTAAATGAGGTACAATCCGCGACCTTTCGTGAGATTCTTGTAAGTGGTGGTGGGTTAGCTTAATGAAAAAGCATCGTGCATTCCTGAAATGGGCTGGAGGTAAGTATTCTCTGGTCGAGGAAATCAAACGACACCTACCGCCTGCGCGTAAATTGGTTGAACCTTTTGTGGGTGCTGGATCGGTATTTTTAAATACGGATTATGAGCATTACTTGTTGGCAGATATCAATCCAGATCTGATTAATTTATATAATATTATTAAACAAGAACCTGAGCGTTACATTGAAGATGTACGCCGATTATTTACGCCTGAATATAATAATAGAGCTGCGTATTTAAGTATCAGAGAAGAGTTTAATCACAGTACTGATCCTTACCAGCGTTCGATTTATTTTCTATATCTAAATCGACATGGTTTTAATGGTTTATGCCGTTACAATAAAAAAGGCGGTTTTAACGTGCCTTTTGGATCGTACAAAAAACCGTATTTCCCTGAAGCGGAAATGTATTACTTTTCTGAAAAATCCAAACGTGCCACTTTTGTGTGTGAAGGTTACAGCCAGACATTTTCACGCGCTCGTAAAGGCAGTGTGATTTATTGCGATCCACCGTATGCGCCATTATCAACTACGGCTAACTTTACTTCTTATTCTGGTAATGGTTTTAGTTTAGATGATCAAGCAACACTAGCTAATGTGGCAGAAAAAGCGGCGACTGAGCGTGATATTGCGGTATTGATTTCTAATCATGATACGCCATTGACGCGTCGTTTATATACGGGGGCTGATTTGGCCGTCGTTAGAGTTAAACGTACCATCAGTCGTAATGGTAGTGGTCGAAATAAAGTCGATGAATTATTAGCACTATTTAAAACGCCAGGTGCAACTGATAACGAATAATTACGATATCTAGATTGCTGTTGCCTGCTGGGCGATAGCAATCAATGTAATAACCAATACCCCGATAATAATTCCCCCAATGATGATAAACGGCCATGGACTTGAATGCTTGAAGTCTTGCTGGTGCTGTTGTTGTGATTGCACCCCAAATAACGCCGCTAATACACTCTTTATTATTCCCCAGACAGTGACTTTCCTTTCATCCATTAGTTTTTTATTCCTTGTTTTTTACGAATATTATTGTTGATTGTAGTGGCTATGTTGATAGCCGTACTGATAATTATAGCTAACTACAGCAATCTATAAATCCAGTAAGACAACACTTAGGGGATCGGGTAGACTGACTGCAATTTAAATGCTTGGTACGCCGAGCCTGTTGTTTTTTATCGCTAGTGTAGAGAGGCTAAACATGAAGGACTTTTTGATCGCTCCATCTATTTTGTCTGCTGATTTTGCCCGCTTAGGTGAAGATGTAGCAAACGTATTGGCCGCGGGTGCTGATGTGGTCCATTTTGATGTTATGGATAATCATTTTGTCCCTAACCTGACGTTTGGTGCGCCTATCTGTCAAGCCTTACGTAACTACGGTATTACCGCACCGATTGATGTACATTTAATGGTAAAACCTGTCGATCGTATTATTCCTGATTTTGCCAAAGCTGGCGCTAGCATGATTACATTTCATGTTGAAGCGACTGACCACATTGATCGTACTTTACAGCTAATTAAAGAACATGGCTGTCAAGCCGGGGTAGTGTTTAATCCAGCGACGCCATTACATCACCTTGATTACATCATGGATAAAGTAGATATGATTTTGATCATGTCAGTTAATCCAGGTTTTGGTGGCCAATCTTTTATTCCTAGTACGTTAGATAAATTGCGCCAAGTGCGTCAGCGCATTGAAGCTTCAGGGCGTGATATTCGTCTAGAAGTGGATGGTGGTGTTAACGTTAATAATATTGCTGAAATTGCAGCGGCGGGCGCAGATATGTTTGTTGCTGGCTCTGCTATTTTTAATGAACCTGATTATAAAGTCGCGATTGATAAGATGCGTGCACAGTTAGCTGAGGCTAAGCGTTAATGATCTCTGAAAACATGATTGAAAATATTAAATTTATTGCGTTTGATTTAGATGGTACTTTGCTTGATAGCGTCCCGGATTTAGCTGATGCTGCTGATTTGACTATGCGTCATCTTGGCCGTGAAGGGGTAACTGTAGAACAGGTTACTACTTGGATTGGTAATGGTGCTGATATTTTAATTAGTCGTGCATTAAGTCGTAGTTTTGATATTGATCCACAATTAGATCCTGCTTTACAACGTCAAGCTCGTGAGTTATTTGATCATTATTATGCGGCTGGCGGTCATCAAAAAAGTGCGCTTTACGCCGATGTGAAAACAACGCTCGCTCATTTACACCAAGCGGGTGTACCAATGGCGATTGTTACTAATAAACCATCACAATTTGTGCCTCATCTGCTTGAAGAACATGGTTTGAGTGCTTACTTTGTTGATGTGATTGGTGGTGATACGTTCCCATTGAAAAAGCCAGATCCGTTCGCGTTACATTGGCTAATGGAGAAACATCAGCTTATTGCTTCTGAAATGCTAATGGTGGGCGATTCGCGCAATGATATTCTTGCAGCTCAAGCAGCAAGTTGTCGTTCATTAGGACTGACTTATGGCTATAACTATGGTCAGCCAATCAGCGATAGTGAGCCCGATGTTGTCTGTGATCACTTCAAGCAATTACTTGATGTGGTTAAACTAGGCTGCTAGTACATTACGGTGTACACTAAAAAAACAATAATGTGAGGTGCTGATAACGATGTTATTAGTGCCTTTCGTCAATACAATTACAAATATTAACAGGACAGCCTGATCATGAGTAAACCCATTGTATTAAGTGGCGTACAGCCTTCTGGTGAATTGAGTATCGGCAACTACCTTGGTGCGCTGCGTCAGTGGGAACAGATGCAAGATGATTATGATTGCCAGTATTGCGTGGTTGATTTACATGCCATTACTGTGCGTCAAGATCCCAAAGCACTTCATGAAGCAACCCTCGATGCATTAGCTATTTGTTTGGCTGTTGGTGTTGATCCAAAGAAAAGCACCTTGTTCGTGCAGTCTCATGTACCAGAGCATGCTCAGTTGGGTTGGTTATTAAATTGCTATACTCAAATGGGTGAGCTAAGCCGCATGACTCAGTTTAAAGATAAATCAGCACGTCACGCTAATGACGTTAATGCGGGCTTATTTGGTTACCCAGTACTGATGGCTGCCGATATTTTATTATACGGTGCGCACCAAGTGCCAGTAGGTAGCGATCAAAAGCAACATCTAGAGTTAGCACGTGATATCGCCAACCGTTTTAATAATCTCTATGGCAGCGTTGAAAGCCCAATTTTCCAAGTGCCTGAACCGTATATTCCAGCGATTGGCGCGCGCGTAATGAGCTTACAAGATGCGACTAAGAAAATGTCTAAGTCAGATGATAACCGTAAGAACGTTATTACGCTGCTTGAAGATCCTAAGTCAATTCTAAAGAAAATCAATAAAGCACAAACAGACGCAGAAATGCCACCCCGTATCGCCCATGATAGTGAGCAAAAAGCGGGTATTTCAAATCTAATGGGTTTGTATTCTGGCGTGACAGGCAAAACATTTGCTGAGATTGAAGCGCAGTATGCTGGTGTTGAAATGTATGGCCCATTTAAGAAAGACGTGGGTGAGGCATTGGTTGCAATGCTAGAGCCTGTACAGGCTGAATACCAACGTATTCGTCATGATCGTGCTTATCTTGATAGTGTGATGAAAGCGGGTGCGGATAAAGCATCAGCACGTGCTGCTGAAGTGTTGAAAAAAGCTTACCATGCAGTCGGTTTTGTTGCTCGCCCATAAGCGCTGACAGTAATTATTATAAAAAAAGCAGGGCTTCGGCTCTGCTTTTTTATCGCGAGTTAGTCACTGTCGTTGGCAGTTAAGAATAAGAGCTTAGTTGTAGTATGTTGTTAATTATTGATAACTACGATTCATTTACTTACAACCTCTATCAATACTTTTGTGAGTTAGGCGCTGAAGTGGTTGTTGTGCGCAATGATGCAATTGATATTGCAGCCATCGAAGCATTAGCACCGACGCATTTAGTCATTTCCCCTGGTCCTTGTACCCCTAATGACGCGGGTATTTCTTTGCAAGCGATTGAATATTTCGCGGGTAAATTACCTATTCTTGGAGTTTGTCTTGGGCATCAATCGCTAGCACAAGTGTTTGGTGGTGATGTAGTACGCGCTCGACAAGTGATGCATGGCAAAACATCCCCCATTTACCATACTGATCGCGGTGTGTTTGAAGGACTGAATAACCCGTTAACCGTTACCCGTTACCATTCTTTGGTAGTTAAAGCGGTGACATTACCTGATTGTTTTGAGATCACGGCGTGGACTGAATTAAATGGTCAATTCGATGAAATTATGGGAATTCGACATAAGACATTGGATTTAGAAGGGGTACAATTTCACCCAGAAAGTATTTTGACCGAACAAGGTCATCAATTATTGGCTAATTTCCTTCAGCGTTAATCCTTCTGCTACTACTTTTCTAACGTACTTATTGCTGCGCGAGTAAGTACGCTTCTCTGTTGTTATCATTCATTATCTTCGTTATTTGAGCCGCTTTTTTTTCGCTAAAATGCAATGTTATGCATTTGATGGAAATAGTTTCCTTAGCGGAAAGAATATTGGTCATAAGAGTGGTTAATCATCTTCTGTAAATAATGCATAACTATCGCGAGTGTATTTATTACTTAACACCTTAGTTTTAATAAAAATAGCTGTTATTGTTGGCAAAGGTTAATAAAATGTAAATACTAGTGATAAGGCATACAGCACAGAAGGACAGTGTGATGGCAACAGAAGAGAAACTGCAACGTTCGTTATTTAATGAGGTTATGGTGCCTTGCTATGCGCCGATGGATATTATTCCTGTTCGTGGACAAGGCTCACGCTTATGGGATCAACAGCAACGGGAATACATTGATTTTGCTGGCGGGATAGCGGTTAGCTGTTTGGGCCATTGTCATCCGGTAATGGTGACGGCATTAACCGAGCAAGCGCAAAAGTTATGGCATTTAAGTAATGTGATGACCAATGAGCCTGCTTTGCGCTTAGCAGATAAACTGACTCAACTTACCTTTGCCGACAAAGTCTTTTTTGCTAACTCTGGCGCAGAAGCCAATGAAGCTGCATTAAAATTGGCGCGTCGTTATGCCGTTGATAACTTTAGTGCCGATAAAGATCAAATTATCGCCTTTCATCATGGTTTTCATGGTCGAACCTTTTTTACCGTGACAGTCGGTGGTCAAAGTACTTATTCCGATGGTTTCGGGCCTAAGCCCCAAGCTGTTACTCACCTGCCTTATAATGATCTAGCAGCTATTGCTGAATTAATGTCTGATAAAACCTGCGCCGTGATGATGGAACCTCTACAAGGTGAGGGCGGTATAATTAGCCCAACCATTGAGTTTGTGCAAGGGGTGCGTGAACTGTGTGATAAACACCATGCCCTGTTGATCTTTGATGAAGTTCAAACGGGTAATGGACGGACAGGAGACTTGTTTGCTTACCAAGGTTTAGGTGTTACTCCAGATATTCTCACCACTGCAAAATCATTAGGTGGTGGTTTTCCTGTTGCTGCCATGCTGACAACGACGGCACTTGCCGCTCACCTCAAAGTGGGTACCCATGGTTCAACCTATGGTGGTAATCCTCTCGCATGTGCAGTTGCTGAAGCGGTGATCAATACCATTAGTCAGCCAGCAGTATTAGCCGGAGTGAAACAGCGCGAGCAATGGTTTCGTGAGGGATTAATGCAAATTAACCGCCGTTATCCTATTTTTAGTGAAATTCGCGGTAAAGGGTTATTACTTGGGGCGGTGTTATGCCCACAATGGCAAGGTCGAGCACGAGATATATTGGTTGCAGCAGGTAAAGAAGGGGTGATGGTATTAGTTGCCGGGACAGATGTGGTGCGCTTTACACCTTCACTAGTGATTGATAAAAAAGACATCGATGAAGGGATGCAACGCTTAGAAGCGGCAATTTCGACGTTATATAACGCGCATTCTGAGCTGTGATTGAATGGTAATTGCGGGGTTAGTTAATACTAATAACCCCATTCTAACGCTGATTTAGAGCGGGGCAATGGCTGGAGTCATTGCCTACTTTAGGAGGGAATGTCATGCTCATTATTCGTCCTATTACTACCACTGATTATCCTGCGCTGATGCAATGTGCTGAAGCATCGGGCCATGGTTTTACGTCACTGCCTATCAATGAAGATTTACTTCGTCGTCGTATTCAACATTCTCAAGCCAGTTTTAATGCCAACGTTACTTCACCAGGACAAGAAAGTTATCTGTTGGTCGCCGTTGATAGTGACAGTGGCCAAGTGGTTGGTACCACTGCGATTGAGGCAACCGTTGGGCTTGATGTTCCTTTTTATAATTATCATTTAAGTACTGTTACTCATGCCTCGCGTCAGTTAGGGGTGCATAACACCGTAAAAGTGCTGACATTGGGGAGCCAATATACGGGTGAGACGGAGCTGTGTAGCTTGTTTCTATTGCCCAAATGGCGGCAAGGTGTCAACGGACGCTTATTGTCTAAGTCGCGCTTTTTGTTGATGGCGGATCATCGGCAGCGATTTGCTGACGTTGCCTTTGCTGAAATGCGTGGTGTGTCTGATGAGCAGGGTAATTCTCCTTTTTGGCAATGGTTGAAAGAGCATTTCTTTTCGATTGATTTTACTTATGCAGATTATTTAACGGGCATTGGTCGCAAAGGCTTTATTGCTGATTTAATGCCGAAATTACCGATTTACGTCAATTTACTCAGCAAAGAAGCACAAGCGGTGATTGGGAAAGTACATACCAATACTCGCCCAGCATTACAGCTGTTAGAACAAGAAGGATTTTGTTGCCGCGGTTATGTTGATATTTTTGATGCGGGTCCAAGTGTTGAATGTGACGTTCGAAATATTGAAACTGTGCGTCATTCGCAGCGCTATTCGGTCGATATTGGTGAACATAGCAGCCAACAACATTACCTTATTTCAAATTGCCAGTTAGCTGGGTTTCGAGCGGTTGCGGCTCCTATTGCGATTACGGCGCAAGGACAAGCCATGATGACCGCGGATGTTGCAGTCGCGCTTAATGTGAAAATGGGTGATGAAGTACGATTAGTTGCGCAATCATAATAAGGAGAATCGAATGAGCTTATGGATTAATAATCAATGGCTAGTGGGCGATGGTGAGCAATTTCAATCACTCAATCCTTATAATGATGATGTAGTTTGGCAAGGTCATGCCGCGAGTGTTGATCAAGTTGAGCGTGCTGTTGCCGCTGCAAATACAGCGTTTTTAAGCTGGCGTAATACGACGTTTAGTGAACGCTTAGCCATCATTGAACGCTTTGCTCAATTACTGCAACAACATCAATCGCAACTGGCACACATTATTGCAACTGAAACAGGTAAGCCATTATGGGAAAGTACCACTGAAGTTGCGGCTATGATTGCCAAAGTAGGGCTATCAACGCAGGCTTATCATGAGCGAACCGGCACCCGTCAGCGTCAACAGGACAATACCACCATGATTGTTCGCCATCGTCCGTTAGGGGTAATGGCGGTATTTGGACCGTATAACTTCCCCGCTCATTTACCTAATGGTCATATTATTCCTGCATTGTTAGCCGGTAACACCGTGGTCT
Organism: Photobacterium carnosum; assembly: GCF_002849605.1. Taxonomy (GTDB): domain Bacteria; phylum Pseudomonadota; class Gammaproteobacteria; order Enterobacterales; family Vibrionaceae; genus Photobacterium; species Photobacterium carnosum. The sequence goes on along the minus strand of NZ_NPIB01000005.1, from coordinate 35,363 downwards.
TTAAACCCTCAGAGCTAACGCCTAATACTGCCCAACGGATGTGTGAGTTGTGGCAGCAAGCGGGTATTGCTGATGGGGTGCTTAATTTGGTGCAAGGTGGACGAGCAACGGGAGCAGCATTAGCCATGGCAACTGGGGTCGCTGGGGTATTGTTTACCGGGAGTGCACAAACAGGACATTTATTGCATCAGCAATTTGCAGGGCAACCTCAAACCATGCTGGCTTTAGAGATGGGAGGCAATAACCCATTGGTTGTCGGTCAAGAGTATGGTGAGATTGAGGCGGCAGCATATACTATTATTCAATCGGCTTTTTTAAGTGCAGGGCAGCGTTGTACGTGCGCGCGGCGATTATATATTGCCACCGGAAAAGCTGGCGATGCTCTGTTAGCCCGTTTAGTCGCGGTCGCCTCGCAATTGCTGGTGGGGGATCCATTAGCAACCCCTGCACCGTTTATGGGACCATTAATTTCTGCTGTGGCGGCGGATCACATCATATTGCATCAACAACAACTCTTGGATGCTGATGGCGTTGCTTTATTAATGGCAACTCGAGGACAAGGCGCAATTGTTACACCTGCGATTATCGATGTTAGTGCTATTAGTGAACTCGCGGATGAAGAATATTTTGGACCGTTATTACACGTTAGTCGTTATGTCGATTTTACTCAAGCGGTCGCGAGTGCTAATCAAACCCGTTATGGATTAGCCGCGGGGTTAATTTCCACTGATAGCCAGCAATGGCAGTATTTTATTGAACATATTCGCGCTGGAATTGTGAATCGTAATCGACCGTTAACGGGAGCGAGTGGTGACGCGCCTTTTGGTGGCCCTGGCGCATCAGGTAATCTTCGCCCGAGTGCCTACTATGCGGCTGATTACTGTGCTTATCCGATGGCATCTGTTGAAGGGGATGATGTGCAATTACCGTCTCAATTAGCGCCGGGAGTAAGCTTGAGCTAAGGTTTAATGAGTGATAATACTTTCAATAGGCAGGCTGATTATGGAATCTATTACCCAACTTTTTGATAGTTTATGGCGCGATTATAGTCAACGGTTATGCCCCTCTGCGGTGCAAATACAGCAGTTGTTAACTGAGGACGTGGCGTTACTCAATGATCATATAGCATTGCGTAGTTTTGGATTACCCAAATGTGGCTTAGCGGTAATTGCCGCGCCATTTATTGCCTTGGGGTACCAGCCACAAGCGAAATATCATTTTAGAGCTAAAAAGTTGTATGCAGAATCCTTTATTCATTCCAATCCGTTACTGCCAAAAGTCTTTATCAGTGAATTACAATTAGCGGGGTGTTCTGCAGAATTACAACAAATGATACGGACATTGCTCGATCAGGTTGATGATGCTTATTTTCGTCAACCTGATTTTGTTTATAGTGGTCGTCCGTGGCAACTTGATTTTGCAACCTATCAATTTTTAGCCGCTGAAAGTGAATATGCGGCATGGGTTGCGGCGCATGGTTTTGGGGCTAATCATTTTACGGTCAATATTAATCAATTAGAGCAGTTCTCTGATCTTGAGGCGGTGAATCATTTATTACGTCATAACCAGTTTGTGATTAATCAGGCTGGGGGCGAAATTAAAGGTAATGCTGAAGTAATGTTAGAGCAATCAGCAACTATGGCTGATGTAGTAGGAGTGAGTTTTAGAGATGGTATTCATAAAATATCGGGTGGATTTTATGAATTTGCTAAACGTTACCCGCAAACCAATGGTGAATTATATTCAGGGTTTGTGACTGCTTCAGCAAATAAGATATTTGAAAGTACGGATCGTGAATAGAAAGCATTCATCGGTACAAAGTGAACTATCGCGTAATAAAAAACAGCACTGCGTCATATAAGTGCTGTTTAGAATAAAATTAATTATCTAGCGGCGAACCCCAAACTCCTGATTCATCAGCAGGGCAGCGGCGTAATTCTGTTTGTTGTTCAAGGTAGCAACGACTATCACTAAACCCTGTCATTTCAATGGTTGTTGGTTGACTGGTTAATACCCCAGGTACTGTGGTGTAACTATTAGCAGAAAAGCGTTCAATATCCATATTGACCATTATTGATTTAAAATCCATTTGTGAGCGAAATGTAGCATAAATAGATGCTATTACAAGTTAAAATTTAACAGTAATGCAGATGTGCTCAATGATTGCTTTTGGGTGTGACCATAAGGGGGAAATGATCAAAAAAAACCGCAGGCATAAGCTGCGGTTTCATCGGTGATCTCGGTATTACTAAAATAATTAGCGTGTACCGTAAACCACAATAGTCTTGCCGTGAGCAGAAATAAGATTTTGCTCTTCCAGCATTTTTAAAATACGACCCACTGTTTCGCGAGAACAACCTACGATCTGGCCAATTTCTTGACGAGTGATCTTAATTTGCATGCCATCAGGGTGTGTCATTGCATCGGGTTGTTTTGCAAGGTTAAGTAGTGTCTGTGCAATACGACCAGTTACATCAAGGAATGCAAGATCTCCTACCTTTTGACTTGTCACTTGTAAACGACATGCCATTTGAGCAGATAGACGCATTAAAATATCTGGATTAACTTGAATTAACTGACGGAATTTCTTGAATGAAATTTCTGCAACTTCACAAGGGCTTTTTGCACGAACCCAAGCTGTACGTTCTTGGTCATCTTCGAACAAGCCGAGTTCACCAATAAAGTCGCCCTGGTTTAGGTAAGAAAGGATCATCTCCTTACCTTCTTCATCCTTGATTAATACAGCAACAGAACCCTTCACGATGTAGTACAAAGTTTCTGCTTTTTCACCTGCGTGAATTAACGTACTCTTTGATGGATATTTGTGAATGTGACAATGGGAAAGAAACCACTCTAAAGTTGGATCTGTTTGCGGTTTACCTGGAACCATATTACTAACTTCCTCTGCATATGTTGCCCAACAATATGTTCTGTAGATATAACTCAACAAAATGGTGTGTTGGCAGGGTTACTCACTCAGCGGTTAGGCTGTGAGTTAACTTGAACTGGCTTAGAGTGTATCCTTTTTCTGCAGCTTTTTCTTGATATTGATCGAGCAGACTTGCTCATTTATGAGAGATAAGTGTGCACGTGATCACATCGTTGTGACTTAGTTGCCTAACGTGCCGTTTTAAAGTGGTTTTACTCTCTAATTTTACAAATATAAATATGCAACATTATTAACATAAAACAAAATAAACACTGTTTACATTGATGAAATTGATGAAATTGTCAATGAAAATGAACTGAATTTCTGAAGAATATAGCTCAAGGATATAAATATGCAATCACGTGTGAAGTGGTTAGAAAATATGACGTTTGTAGGTCAATCTGCATCGGGTCATAGTGTTGTGTTAGATGGTAATGGCGGTGAAAAAGCCCCAAGTCCAATGGAATTAGTATTAATGGCTGCGGGAGGGTGTAGTTCAGTTGATGTTGTTAGTGGTTTACAAGAATTACAGCAGCAGATCACTGGTTGTGAAGTTGAAATCTCAGCTGAACGTCGTGAACAAGCCCCTCGAATTTTCACTCATGCAAATTTACACTTTGTTGTTACGGGTCATGATTTAAATGATCAGCTAGTGAGTAAAGTGGTGGCAGACTCTCTCGAAAAATACTGCTCAGTGTGTTTAATGCTGGGTCAAGGTGTCGAAATGAGCCACAGTTATGAGATTGTTGTGGCGTAACACGATGATGATTGCGGTTGCTGATACCAGTGACCGTTAATTTAACAAAGTAATGGTTAATTAATATCGGTAATGATTACGCTATTTTGCCGTTTTCAATTAATTGTTCGAGCAGCGGGCGCATAATTAATTCCATCGCAAAACTCATTTTACCACCGGGGACAACGAGAGTGTTGTGACGTGACATAAATGAACCTTGAATCATCGCTAATAAATGCGGAAAGTCGACATTCTTTAAGCCACGAAAACGGATCACCACAAAGCTTTCATCTAAACTTGGAATACCTTTGGCACTAACAGGGTTTGAGGTATCCACCGTAGGGACTCGTTGAAAGTTAATATGGGTGCGAGAAAATTGCGGGGTGATGTAATTTAAGTAGTCATCCATTGAGCGCACTATCGATTCCATCACCGCTTCTCTTGAATGGCCGCGATCACGGGTGTCTCGAATGATCTTTTGAATCCACTCTAAGTTAACAATCGGCACCATACCAATCAGTAAATCAACATGTTGGGCTGCATTGGTTTCCCCATCAACCACACCACCATGTAACCCTTCATAAAATAATACATCGGTATTTTCAGCAAGCTGTTGCCAAGGGGTGAATGTTCCTGGCATTTGATTATAAGGTACGGCTTCATCAAAGGTATGTAGGTAACGCCGAAACTTGCCACTACCGTCTTGAGCATATTGTTCGAAAAAGTGGGCTAATTGCTCGAAATCATTGGCTTCAGCACCGAAATAACTGATGTGGCGACCTTGATCTTTAGCTTTACGGATTTCACAATCCATTTCTGGGCGAGTAAATCGATGAAAACTATCACCTTCTAACCATGCCGCGTTGATGTCCATCATATTAAACATCTTGCGAAAGGCTTCAGAGGTGGTGGTTGTGCCCGCGCCTGATGAACCTGTGACAGCAATAATAGGGTGTTTTACCGACATAACTCACCTGTTGTTGTGATTATTACGTGATGAATAACAAAAATAGACAGTGATAAATGTTACTACAAGTTTGCTTAAATGTCGGTATTAAGTGATAAAAATGCAGATGAAGACAAGTTTTGGTGAGTGATAATACAGTGACTAATTGGATTACATTTGATTTCTCAGCTTAATATCTACCGATTCATGTAATTCAGAGAAAACAATCACCGCATCACCTGATTCTAGTTGGCGTCGAACATAAGCGACTTTATCACTGAGGCTGATTTCTACTTCGCCATAATCGGTACCTTCACGCAAAATAAATTGTTCAATCAGGTTTGTTAATGTTTCTGGATCGATGTCTTGCCAAGGAATAATCATTACAACTTCTTAAATGATTAATAAAATAATAGCCGCAGTATATTCTTAAACTTGACTGAAAAGAAACTTAGTCATTATGTGGTGATATTGCTTGATACTAAGTTAATTGTTGCTGAAACCACGTCGGCACAGTGTGTTCTAACCAAAATTGTGGTTTGAGTAAGCTGCCATTGATAAAGCCAACATGACCCCCTGTCGCTGATAGATCATAGTGAATGTTGGTGGGTAAGGGGTGCTGAGGAATGACATCACGACACATAAAGGGATCATCTTTAGCGTGAATAATCCGTAAGGGGAGTGTGATCTTAGCCAGTTGTAGTAAACCACTACAACGTTGATAGTAATCATCGGCATTCTTAAAGCCATGCAGTGGTGCCGTTACTGCTTGGTCAAATTGCCATACACTGTTAATTGATGCCAGTTGTTGCTGATTAATCGGCATGGTATGAGGGTGACGCTCAATTTTTTGGGCAACGGTGCGTTTAAGTGATGTTAGTAAGTAGTGTTGATAAACGCGCGAGAACCCTTGCTGAATACGATGGGAACATGAGGCTAGGTTGAGCGGTGGTGAGATAGCTTGGGCTGCGATGAGTTCGCTATTATCAAGGTAGTGAGCTAAGTAATTAATCAGCACATTACCGCCAAGTGATACACCCACTGCCATTAACGGACGCTGTGGAAATTGCTGACGTAGCCATTGAATGAAGAAGCGTACATCTTTAATGTCACCAGAATGATAGCTTTGTGGATGACGATTTAGTTCACCACTGCAACCTCGAAAATGCATCATTACCCCAAGCCAACCTTGTTGTTTAGCTGCCATCAATAAGCCATTAGCGTAAGGGCTATTAAAGCTACCTTCTAAGCCATGTAATAAAATCATCAATGGCTGGTGGTGGTTAATTAGGTCGGGCTGCTCTGTCCATGCCAAATCAACAAAATCGCCATCAGGCATTTCAAGACGCTGGGTGATGGGTGTAAAGAGGGGCTGGTGACGAATTAAGCGAGGTAATAAGGTTTGTAGGTGTGGATTGCGTAATCCTATCGGGGCAGTGAATGGCTGCATATGATGGCCTTTACTCATACTTAAATAAAAACGCCGTAACAATGAAAATCGCTACGGCGTTAAATGATTACTCAGCGTTAAGCTGGCTTTCCATTTCTTCTAATTGTTCTTGCAGTTCCATCCATGCCACTTCAATGTCTTCAAGATCAGATTTAGCATCCCCTTGAAGTTTTAACTGTTGATTCATTTGTGCTTTATTTTCCGGATCATAAATGGTGCTGTCACTTAATGCCGTTTCAGCTGCGGTAATAATCTCATTAAGCTTATCCATTTGTTTTTCAAGCTTAGTCACTTCTTTACGAATTGGTGCTGTTTGCTTGCGGAACTCGGCATCTAAACGCTTTTGTTCTTTACGTGATGCGGCACTATTGTCTTTATTGGTTTCGGGTTTTGCCGCTTGTTGTTCACGACGCTCATTGCGATGTTGCTCAGTTAGCCACTTGTGATAATCACTTAAGTCACCATCAAATGGCATTACTTGGCGATCATGAACCAGGTATAGATCATCGGTGGTTGCACGTAGTAAATAACGATCGTGACTAACAATAACCATTGCGCCTTCATAAGATTGCAACGCAAAGGTCAGTGCTTGGCGCATATCTAAATCGAGGTGGTTAGTCGGTTCATCGAGTAACAATAGGTTTGGACGTTGCCATACAATTAGCGCTAATACTAATCGTGCTTTTTCACCACCAGAAAACGGACCGACTTTTTCTAATGCTTTATCACCAAGAAATCCAAAACTACCTAAGTAATCACGCAGTTGTTGTTCAGTTGAGTTAGGCGCAATACGTGCCATATGTTGTATTGGCGTATCATCAAGGTATAAGGTTTCTAATTGGTGCTGAGCAAAGTAACCAATTTTAACCCCTTGCGAAAAGGCCATATCACCGGCTTTGGCTGGCAATTCACCAGCAAGCATCTTAATTAAGGTTGATTTACCGGCACCATTACGACCCAGAAGGCCAATTCGACTTCCTGGAACAAGGTTCAAGCGGATCTTTTCTAGAATCAGTAAATCATCATAACCAGCGGCAACATGATCCATCATTAGAATCGGATTTGGCAGTGCGGTAGGCTCTCTAAACTCAAACATAAACGGATTATCAAGCTGCGCGGGCAGTACTTTTTCCATCCGTTCTAGAGCTTTAATTCGGCTTTGCGCTTGGCGTGCTTTACTGGCTTTGTAGCGGAAGCGTTCGATATATGACTGCATGTGCGTCATTTGCTTCTGTTGCTTTTGAAACATTGCCTGTTGCAGGATTAGCTTTTCTGAACGTTGGACTTCAAACGATGAGTAGTTACCGCTGTAACTGTTCATGGTTTGGTTTTCAACGTGAATAATACGGTTGATAACAGGATCTAAGAAATCGCGGTCATGGGAAATTAGCACTAGCGTACCACGGTAGCTTTGCAGCCATTTCTCAAGCCACATTACCGCATCGAGATCTAAGTGGTTGGTTGGTTCATCGAGTAAGAGTAGATCTGAGCGACATAACAATGCTTGAGCAAGGTTTAAACGCATTCGCCAACCACCAGAGAACTGGGTTAAGTTCCATTGCATTTGGTGTTGTGAAAAGCCTAAACCATTCAATAATTCAGCTGCACGGGCATTAATAGTATAGCCACCAATAATGTCAATTTTACCGTGTAATTCAGCGACTTTATTGCCGTTGTCAGCCAGTTCAGCTGCGATTAATTGACGCTCAAGTTCGCGATATTCGCGATCGCCATCAATGACATATTCAATCGCCGCTCGCTCTAGGGCTGGTGTTTCTTGTGCTACCCACGCTAATTCCCAATTACTTGGAAACTGACAATTACCGCCATCTAAGCTGAGTTCATTTTTAAGTAATGCAAATAAGGTTGATTTACCACAACCATTTTTACCCACAAGGCCAACTTTGTCGCCTGGGTTAATGGTCGCAGTGGCATTTTCAAGCAGAACTTTACCACCACGTAGAAGTTGGATATCTGAAAAGATAATCATCGATAGCGCCGGGGACGTGCCCGCTCCACAAAATTAAACGGAAATCATGCTCAGGAGTCTAACCCAAACTTGAACCAGTGGCTAACCTGACACTGAGTTAGCACCATACTGGCAATGTGCAGATGTAAGGCTGATTAAAATAGGAATATCAACTAAACAATCATATTAAGTAACAATTAGGTATGATAGTTAACAATTAGGCGTGCAATGTTTTATAACGGCGTTACTTCATTCATCAAATGACGTGCAGAAGGACAGTATGACCGATTTGAAAATATTAATTATCTTTGCGCATCCTGATCCACAAGAGTCAGTGGCTAACCACGCGTTACTTAATGAAGTAAAACACTTGTCTCATGTCACTGTGCATGATCTGTATGCTACCTATCCTGATTTTTTTATTGATGAAGTGGCTGAGCAAGCATTAGTGATAACCCATGATGTGATTATTTTCCAACATCCCTTATATATGTATTCTTGCCCTGCATTACTTAAAGAGTGGCTTGATCGGGTATTGAGTAAAGGTTTTGCTCATGGAGAAGGTACGGCAACCAACGGTAAATATTGGCGATCAGTGATCACTACCGGCGGTGCAGCTGAGGCTTACAGTGCTGATGGTTATAACCGTTGCAGCATTGATGACATTTTAAAACCGTTTGAACTGTGTGCCGATCTTTGTCGTATGCAATGGTTACCCCCATTAGTCATGCATTGGGCGCGGCGTATTCCGACCATTGAGCGGCAATATTATGCGCAAACCTATCATCAGTGGTTAGTCAGCCCCCATCAATATGAACCTTTATTACCTTTAACCGTAGGAGATGTAAGCCATGAATAATGACTTCTTACTGGTGATGGTGATTTTTTTAGGCGCTGCCATTATTGCGGTGCCATTAGCACAACGGTTAGGTTTGGGATCGGTGCTGGGGTATCTCATTGCGGGGATCGGCATTGGCCCATGGGGTTTAGGACTGATATCTGATGTGGACGCTATGTTGCACTTCTCTGAATTTGGGGTGGTGCTACTACTATTTTTAATTGGCCTAGAACTTAACCCTAAAAAATTGTGGCAAATGCGTAAACCTATATTAGGGTTGGGTGGCAGCCAAGTGGTGATCACTAGCATCATAATAGCCGCTATTGCTTTTGGCTGTAATCGTTTGTTTCCTGCTCTTGGTTGGCGTGATGCGATTGTTATCGGCATGGGGTTGGCATTGTCGTCAACCGCGATAGCATTACGGGTGATAGATGAACAACAATTAAGTGGTAGTGAAACGGGTCAATCAGGATTTGCTGTGCTGTTGTTTCAAGATATCGCGGTTATTCCAATGTTAGCATTATTACCATTGCTGGCAGGTAATGCTGGTGGCAGCTGGCTTGATGGCGTATGGATGCTAAGCAGTATTATTATTTTCTTAGTTGCAGGACATTTTTTATTACGGCCCCTATTTCGTTATGTCGTTATGAGTGGTGTACGTGAGCTGTTTAATGTCGCCGCTTTATTATTGGTGGTGGGTATTGCACTGATTATGCAGATGATCGGTTTATCAATGGCTCTCGGCGCTTTTCTTGCTGGCGTATTACTGGCGGAAAGTGAATATCGACATGAGCTTGAAATTGCCATTGAACCTTTTAAAGGATTATTACTGGGGTTATTTTTTATCTCGGTTGGAATGGCGGTTAATCTGGGATTATTGTTGCAATACCCACTACAGATATTAGCGACAGTTATTGTATTAGTGATGATTAAAGCGGGCATATTATATGTATTAGCGCATCTATTTGGTGTTGAAATGAAAGCGCGCAGCCAAATGGCCGCTATTTTAAGTCAAGGGGGTGAATTTGCGTTTGTATTGTTTACTGCAGCAAACGCGGGTGGATTATTACAAGGTGATTTGACCCCGTTGTTATTAGTGGTTGTGAGTTTATCAATGATGACCACCCCGCTGATTTTACAAATACAAAAGCGTTGGTATGTCCATAGTTTTAAAACTGAAGATAAACAACCACCACCTGCAAATGTTATTGATCGTCAACCGCGTGTAATTATTACAGGATTTGGACGATTTGGGCAGGTAGTGGGACGTTTACTGTTTGCTAATAAAATTCGCGTTACCGTATTAGAGCGCGATCCAAGTCAAATTCAGTTCTTGCGTAAATTCGGTTATAAAGTGTATTACGGCGATGCAACCCAGCTGGATTTATTACGCTCAGCAGGTGCGGATAATGCTGAAGCTTTAATTATCTGTACTGATGACCCCAGTGAAGTGATAGAGGTAGTGACACTTTGCCAACAACATTTTCCACGATTGAAGTTAATGGCACGTGCGCGTAGTCGAGTTGAAGCGCATCAATTATTGAGTTATGGGGTGGAATGTTTTTCACGTGAAACATTTGAAGGCGCCCTTGATTTAGGTCGTCAAGCCCTCATATCTTTAGGTATGCATCCCTATAAAGCGAATCGTGCTCAGGCACATTTTCGTAAAATCGATAGCCAAGCGTTACGTGATTTATTGCCTCAACATAGTGAAGATGTCAATTTGGCTTCACGTCAAAAAGAGGCCCGTAAAGAGCTAGAAGATATTTTTGATCGTGAGATGCGTGGTGAGCAACAACGCTACCAAGGTTGGGATTAATCAGGGAGTGATTAACATGGTCAAAAAACGATTTATTGCAGGAGCGATTTGTCCTAACTGCCAAGCATTAGATACATTACGCTGGTGGCAACAGCATGATGTTGAGCATATCGAATGTGTTCAATGTCAGCATATTGATACACGTTTGCCGCAGGCAGTAAAAGAAAGTGAACAACTTTCTTCAATAACCAAACAACAAGTGATAGGGATTTTCAAACCAGAGTAATGTGATAATGGCATCTCAATGGTATTATCCTGTATGATGTGAAAACAAAAACTATCACCCCAAGCTTAAATTTTGGAGTTAACATGAAAGTCGCTAAAGACACAGTAGTAAGCCTAGCTTACCAAGTGAAAACTGAAGAAGGTATCGTTGTCGATCAATCAACAGTTGAAGTTCCTCTTGATTACCTACACGGTCATAACAACCTTATTCCTGGTCTGGAAAAAGCGCTTGAAGGCCACGTGGCAGGCGATAAGTTTGAAATCACTGTTGCTCCTGAAGATGCTTACGGTGAGCACATGGACGAAATGGTTCAGCGTGTTCCTGCAAATGTATTCCAAGGTGTTGATGAAATTACTGTTGGTATGCGTTTCCTTGCTGATACAGATCAAGGTCCAATCCCTGTAGAAGTAACTGAAGTTGACGGCGACGAAGTTGTTGTTGATGGTAACCATATGCTTGCTGGTCAAACATTAGGTTTTGACGTTGAAGTTGTTGCTGTACGTGCTGCAACTGAAGAAGAAGTCGAACACGGTCACCTACACCAAGAAGGCGGTTGCTGTGGTGGTGAAGGCGGTTGTGGTGATCATGGCGATGATGATTGCTGTGGCGGCGACCATGATCACGGTAACGACGAAGGTTGTTGCGGTGGCGAAGGTAAGGGCGGCTGCGGCTGTTCTCACTAATCACATTTATTGTGATCATAAAAAAAGGAAGCCTCGGCTTCCTTTTTTGTTTTTATCTTGTCGAACCTCGAATCTCTATTTAATAATGTGGTGGCGGTGTTTCTTCTGATTCATCTGCCATATTAGAGGTTTGCATACCTTTAACTTTACCGACCATAAACTTAAGTTGTATTTCCATTCGATCAATCATAAATTGCTGCTTAGTGAGCGCATCATTTAATTCATCCATGGTCTGTTCTTGGAAGGCGAGTTTCATCTCGAGTTCATCAAGACGGCTTTGTAGTTGTTGTATCTCATTCATGGGATATTTTTCAGTCGGTTGACCAGGCTTGAGCGTAACCGGCAGAAGAGCCAGCGACAACATTACCTGTAGGGCTAATAGCGACATCATACACCACTGCTGTGGTGGGTCGAGTCTTTGGCTGTACTTCCGCTCGCCAATCTTTAATATTTTCACCATTATCTGTGCGCCATAATTCGACTCGGCGTGACGGTGATCCCGTTACCAAAAATTGTCCATCATCAGAAAAACGCGCACTAGAAAGTGTTTGATAACGTACTTTCATTGCTAATTGGGTGATTTTCTTCCCCGTAGTTAAGTCCCAAATAATATTGTCATTATTGTCGGTAGCAGAAAAAGCGAATTTTCCATCCCGTTGCAGTGCGACTTGGTTGACACGACTGCTATGCTTAAATGAATAAATAATCTGCCCACTGCGGGTATCCCATAAATAGGCATGGTGATCATTACCGCCAGAAAGCGCATAACGGCCATTAGCCGCAAGGGCAACACTATTAACTTTGTCGCGATGGGCTAAAAATTCTAATCGGCGTCCACTGGTGAGATTAATAAATAGTGCTTTACCATTACTTAATGCTAATAGCACGTCAGTACCATTATTGGCGATAGCGACATCTTTAATTGTTGCGTAATCAATCGACCATAAACCATGGGATTGTGACCATCCTAAATCCCATACTGCAAAATTTTGAGTTGTTGCGGTTATGGCATAACGATTGTTATCAGATATATAACTTGTTATCACGCTATTGTGATATTGATCTTGAGAACCAAAATCAGCTAACTTTTTGTTTTGCTGTAAATCCCATAGCGCGATACCTTGTATGTTTGTGCTAATAAGTGCAAAACGGCCATCACGGCTAAGGCTTAAACTCGTGCTACCTTGTTGAGCAAGATGCCAGCGTTGAACTTCTGAATCAAAGGGAAAACAACCGCTTAAGGCAAAAGCAGAGAAAAGTAGACTAACTGACAAAAATTTCTTGTACATTAAGCTCTGGTTCCGCTTTATTAGGGTAACTAGATAGAAGAAATGAATCTGCTTAAATAACTGTAGCACTAAGTATTTACAGTTACTTAATCAGAGTGGTAGTAGTATATTGATATAATTTTGTTTTCATACTCATACTAATAAACACAGTGTAAAAGTGAGGCATGACCTCAATGACTGATGGAGAAATACATGAAGCCTATTTTAAAGATGTCTGTATTAGCAGCAACAATCTTCCTTGCTGTGGGTTGTCAGGACGATAATAAAGCAGACACCAATAAGCCGGTTGAGCCTGCAAAAGTTGAACAAACAACCACTTCAGCAGCTGTTGCAACAACAGATGCTGCTAAGGTTCAGTTTAAAACTGAAGATCAAAAAGCAGCATATGCTATTGGTGCATCACTAGCACAATACCTATCAGCTAACCTTGATCAACAAAAAGAGCTAGGTCTTAACCTTAATCGTCAAGATGTACTTGCAGGTGTTGAAGATGTGTTTGCTGGTAAGAGCCGCATGACACAAGAGCAAACTCAACAAGCACTACAATCTCTAGATCAACGTGTTGCTAAGATTGTTGAGCAGAAAGCAAAAGCTGAGGCTGAAAAGAACATTAAAGCTGGTGAAGATTTCCGCGCGACATTCGCTAAAGAAGCCGGTGTGGTAACAACTAAATCTGGTTTGATGTACAAAGTTGAAAAAGAAGGTACAGGTGCAAAACCAGCAGCAACTGATACTGTTGAAGTGCAGTACAAAGGCATGCTAACTAACGGTACTGTATTTGATAGCTCATACCAACGTAATCAACCTGCCACTTTCCCATTAAACCAAGTGATCCCAGGTTGGACTGAAGGCGTACAATTGATGCCTGTTGGTTCTAAATTTGAATTTGTTATTCCGCCACAACTTGCTTACGGCGCGCAAGCGAACCCAAGCATTCCTGCTAATTCTACCTTAGTTTTCCAAGTGGAATTATTGAGCATTAAAGATGGTAAGCAAACTCAACAGCCTGCTGTTGAAGCTGTAAAAACAACAACTACAGCGACAAAAATACAATAATTGATCACTTTTTAGTGATAAAAAAGCGCAACCATTGATCCAGACCCGACATATGTCGGGTCTTTTTTGTTCTATTATCTGATAAACTTACTGAGAAGATTTTAAATTTTATCAATTATATTGAATGCTTGTGGTGATAGATCTGGGCGAGATCGCATTGTAGATAAGCAGCAAAATGGAAGGTGGTATCGTGATTTCAGTAGATAATCTTGGAACAGAGATAATTGTTGATAGTGACATCGTTGACAGACGAATTTTTTCTGAACACGATGATAATATTCTGCGTGCATATGAAGCTGTTGTTGACGGCTTAGCCGCATTGATTGGGCCATTTTGTGAAATTGTTCTGCACTCTTTAGCCGATTTAAATACCTCGGCAATCAAAATAGCTAACGGTCAAAACACGGGACGTAAAGTGGGATCACCGATTACCGATCTTGCATTACGCTCATTACGTGATATTCAAAAGTCAGAACATAATTTTTCTCGAGCTTATTTCACTCGCGCTAAAGGCGGTGATTTAATGAAATCGATCACTATCGCGATTCGTAATGGTGATAATAAAGTGATTGGTTTGTTGTGTATTAACGTCAATCTTGATGTGCCTTTTACGCAAATCCTGCAATCGTTTATGCCAACGGATGAAGCTAAGCAAGCGGCATCAAAAGTAAACTTTGCTAGTGATGTTGATGAATTGGTCGATCAAACTGTTGAGCGGACTATTGAAGAAATTAACGCAGATAAAAATGTATCCAATAATGCTAAAAACCGTCAGATAGTAATGGCGCTATTTGATAAAGGTATTTTTGATATTAAAGATGCGATTAACCGCGTTGCTGATCGATTGAATATATCTAAGCACACTGTGTATCTTTATATTCGTCAGCGTAAAACAGAGGACGGTGACAAGTGAGTTTAACTTACGCCATTGTGGTTAATGGTCCGGCTTATGGTACTCAAGCTGCGCGTTCTGCTTATCAATTTTCATGTGCACTTTTGGAACTAGGACATACATTAACCCGTGTTTTCTTTTATCAAGATGGTGTTCTCAACGGCAATATACTAACGGCACCTGCATCTGATGAGTTTGATCTTGTTGCCGCATGGCAGCAGTTAGCAAAAACACATCAGGTTGAATTACAGACTTGCGTTGCTGCGGCATTACGACGTGGCGTTATTGGTGAACAAGAAGCACAACAGCATCAATTGCCCAACCATAATTTAGCCGTTGGTTTTGAGCAAGCAGGACTTGGTGGTCTTGCTGAAGTCTTACTTAGTGCAGATCGTGTCATTCAATTTTGAGGTTAGCAAATGAATAACACTGGGTTTGTTTTTCGTCAGCCACCTCATGGCACCAGTAGTGGTCGTGAAGGGCTTGACGCATTATTAGCAGCTTCTGCTTATTCTGAAGCATTAAGCGTATTTTTTATTGGTGATGGCGTATTGCAACTGGTTAAGCATCAGCAACCAGAGGCTATTTTAAGTCGTAATTATATTGCGACATTTAAAATGTTACCGCTATATGACATCGAAAATATTTATGTTTGTCAGCAGTCATTAACTGAACGTGGATTAAGCGTCGATGATTTATTAATTGACGTAATTATCTGCTCCCATTCCGAGTTGGTGACAGCATTACATTGTTGTCGTCAAATTCTCACTTTTTGAGGTGCCGATGTTACATTCTGTGACCCGCTCACCATTTCAAAGCCAATCTTTGGCGCAATGTTTACAGTTTATTTGCCCCGGTGATGAGATCTTATTGCTCGAAGATGCTGTAATTGTCGCCTTGAGTGAAAATATTTACTTTGATTTAATAAAAAATATTGGCGTAAAAATTTATTTACTGGAAGCTGACATTATTGCGCGCGGTTTGCAGGATAAATGTAATAAATATTTTCATGTTGTTGATTATAAGGGTTTTGTTTTGTTAACGGAACAACACGCTCAACACATGAAATGGGCATAATAAGCCATTATTAGTAACGATATATGGACAAAAAAGTGATTGTTTAAGAAATGATCACTTAATTGATCGTTGGTTAGATCTTGACACCTTTGGGTGCGATGCCTAAAATTTCGCGTCCTCCTGTTGTTGGGAGGCAGATTTTTCACCTTACGAAAGTAACAATCAGGAGCTATTTAATGGCAACTATTAACCAGTTGGTACGTAAGCCACGTGCTAAGCAAGTTGTAAAAAGCAACGTGCCTGCACTAGAAGCGTGCCCACAGAAACGTGGTGTATGTACTCGTGTTTACACTACTACACCTAAAAAACCGAACTCAGCATTACGTAAAGTTTGTCGTGTTCGTCTAACAAACGGTTTTGAAGTAACATCATACATCGGCGGTGAAGGTCACAACCTTCAGGAGCACTCAGTTGTTCTTATCCGCGGTGGTCGTGTTAAAGACCTTCCGGGTGTTCGTTACCACACTGTTCGTGGTGCACTTGACTGTGCAGGCGTTAATGACCGTAAACAAGGTCGTTCTAAGTACGGTGTGAAGCGTCCTAAGTCTTAATGGATTCCGTTAAGTAAGGCCAAACACTAAAATTATTTAATTTTGAAGAAACTGAAAAGTTTTGGATAACCTGAAGAAGACAACGGAGATAATCCATGCCACGTCGTCGCGTAATCGGTCAGCGTAAGATCCTACCAGATCCTAAATTCAAATCAGAATTGCTGGCAAAATTCGTTAACATCCTAATGGTTGACGGAAAGAAATCTACTGCAGAAAAAATTATTTATGCTGCACTAGACACTACAGTAGAGCGTTCTGGTGAAGAACCTTTATCTGTATTTGAAAAAGCTCTTGAAAACATTCGTCCAGCGGTAGAAGTTAAATCTCGCCGTGTGGGTGGTTCAACTTACCAGGTGCCTGTAGAAGTACGTCCAGTACGTCGTAATGCACTAGCTATGCGTTGGTTAGTTGAAGCTGCGCGTAAGCGTGGTGAAAAATCTATGGCTCAGCGTCTTGCAGGCGAAATGCTTGATGCGGCTGACAACAAAGGTTCTGCTGTTAAGAAACGTGAAGACGTTCACCGTATGGCAGATGCGAACAAAGCGTTCGCACATTACCGCTGGTAATATAGCTGGTAATACCGCTTGGGCACAGCAGGTTTTCCTGCTGTGCCTAAACCATTTTCTAAGGTTCACCTTAGTAAGAGGATACAACCGTGGCTCGCAAAACGCCTATCGAGCGCTACCGTAATATTGGTATCTGTGCTCACGTTGACGCCGGTAAAACAACCACTACCGAGCGCATCCTGTTTTATACAGGCCTATCTCACAAGATTGGTGAAGTACACGACGGCGCTGCTACTATGGATTGGATGGCGCAGGAGCAAGAACGTGGTATCACGATCACCTCTGCTGCAACGACCACCTTTTGGCGCGGTATGGACAAGCAGTTCGACGAGCACCGAATCAACATCATTGATACTCCAGGACACGTAGATTTCACTATTGAAGTTGAACGTTCACTGCGTGTACTAGATGGTGCTGTAGTTGTGTTCTGTGGTGCTTCAGGTGTAGAGCCTCAGTCTGAGACTGTATGGCGACAGGCCGATAGATATGAAGTTCCTCGTATCGTTTTTATTAACAAGATGGATCGCACTGGCGCAGATTTCTTCCGCGTTATTGAGCAGATCAAACACCGTCTTGGCGCAACACCAGTACCGCTGCAATTAAATATTGGTACTGAAGATGAATTTAAAGGTGTCATTGATCTAATTAAAATGAAGGCCATTAGCTGGTCTGATGTTGATCAAGGCACTAGCTTTACTTATTATGATATTCCTGCTGACATGCAAGAGTTAGCAGATGAGTGGCGTATGAACTTAGTTGAATCAGCAGCTGAAGCTAATGATGAACTAATGGATAAATACCTTGAAGGTATTGAGCTGTCTGAAGTTGAAATTAAGGCAGGTCTTCGTCAACGTACCCTCAACAACGAAATCGTATTGGCAACTTGTGGTTCTGCATTTAAGAACAAAGGTGTTCAAGCCGTACTAGATGCTGTTGTTGATTATTTACCTTCACCAACAGAAGTAAAAGCAATTACAGGTGAAGACGAACACGGTAACCCTGTTGAGCGTCATTCAAGTGATGACGAACCATTCTCAGCACTAGCGTTCAAAATCGCAACCGACCCGTTCGTAGGTACATTGACTTTCATGCGTGTATACTCAGGTGTAGTAAATTCAGGTGATACTGTTTACAACACCATTAAAGAAAAACGCGAGCGTTTAGGCCGCATTGTTCAGATGCATGCTAATAAACGTGAAGAGGTCAAAGAAATTCGTGCTGGCGATATCGCCGCTGCTATTGGTCTTAAATTCGCAACAACAGGTGATACTCTGTGTGATCAGAATCATAAAGTGATTCTAGAGCGTATGGATTTCCCTGAACCAGTTATTCAGATCGTGGTTGAACCACGTTCTATAGCAGATCAAGATAAGATGACAATCGCGCTAGATAAACTAGCAGCAGAAGACCCATCTTTCCGCGTTGAAACCGACGTTGAATCAGGTCAGATTCTAATTTCTGGCATGGGTGAGCTTCACCTAGATATCATCGTCGATCGTATGAAGCGTGAATTTAACGTCAACTGTAACGTGGGTAAACCTCAGGTTGCTTATCGTGAAACCATTCGTGGTAACACTAAAGTTGAAGGTAAATTTATTCGTCAAGCTGGTGAAACTGGCGGCCGTGGCCAATATGGTCATGTATGGTTGAATCTTGAACCATCAGAGCCGGGCGAAGGTTTCGTCTTTGTTGATGAAATTGTCGGTGGCAGCGTACCTAAAGAATATATTAGTGCGGTTGCTACGGGTATTGAAGAACAAATGAAGAGTGGCGTGTTAGCAGGCTACCCAATGATTGACGTTAAAGCGACGTTAGTTGATGGTTCTTACCACGACACTGATTCAAGCGAAATTGCATTTAAAATCGCTGGTTCAATGGCATTTCGACAAGGTGCACTTGATGCAACTCCAGTTCTGCTTGAACCGATGATGAAAGTTGAAATTACCACGCCAGAAGATTGGATGGGTGATGTTGTTGGCGACCTTAACCGTCGCCGAGGCATGATCGAAGGTATGGAAGAAGGCAACGCGGGTATTAAAATTATTCGTGCCCAAGTTCCACTATCAGCAATGTTTGGATACGCAACTGATTTACGATCAGCAACACAAGGCCGCGCGTCTTATTCTATGGAGTTTAGCGAGTACGCTGAAATGCCAAAGAACGTTACTGATAAAATTATTGCTGAACGTATTTAATTTCATTATTGCGTCAATGGCTATTGGCGCATAAAATACAAACTTCAGAGCCGTCCCCGACCTAGTAGGGGGCGTATCTTAACTAGGAAGGAACACAATTGTGTCTAAAGAAAAATTTGAACGTCTAAAACCGCATGTTAACGTTGGTACAATCGGTCACGTTGACCACGGTAAAACAACTCTAACAGCTGCTATCTGTACTACACTTGCAAAAGTGTACGGTGGTACAGCTAAAGACTTCGCATCTATCGATAACGCTCCTGAAGAGCGCGAGCGCGGTATCACAATCTCTACTTCTCACGTAGAATACGATACTCCTTCTCGTCACTACGCACACGTAGACTGTCCTGGACACGCCGATTATGTTAAAAACATGATCACTGGTGCTGCTCAAATGGATGGTGGTATCCTAGTTGTTGCTGCAACTGACGGTCCTATGCCACAAACACGTGAGCACATCCTACTTGGTCGTCAAGTTGGTATTCCTTACATCATCGTATTCATGAACAAATGTGATATGGTTGATGATGAAGAACTACTTGAACTAGTAGAGATGGAAGTTCGTGAACTTCTTTCTGAGTACGATTTCCCAGGTGATGATTGCCCAGTAATCATGGGTTCTGCACTAGGCGCGCTAAATGGCGAAGCTGAGTGGGAAGCTAAGATTGTTGAACTAGCTGAAGCTCTAGATACTTACATCCCAGAGCCAGAGCGTGCTATCAATCTACCATTCATCCTTCCAATCGAAGATGTTTTCTCAATCCAAGGCCGTGGTACTGTTGTAACTGGTCGTATTGAGCAAGGTATTGTTAAAGTTGGTGACGAAGTAGCTATCATCGGTATTCACGACACTATCACTACTACATGTACTGGTGTTGAGATGTTCCGTAAGCTTCTTGACGAAGGCCGTGCTGGTGAGAACGTTGGTGTTCTTCTACGTGGTACTAAGCGTGATGAAGTTGAACGTGGTCAAGTTCTTGCTAAGCCTGGTTCAATCACTCCACACACAACTTTCACTTCAGAAATCTATGTGCTTTCTAAAGATGAAGGTGGTCGTCATACTCCTTTCTTCAAAGGTTACCGTCCACAGTTCTACTTCCGTACAACTGACGTAACTGGTACTATCGAGTTACCAGAAGGCGTTGAAATGGTAATGCCTGGTGATAACATCTCTATGACTGTTACTCTAATCGCACCTATCGCGATGGATGAAGGTCTACGTTTTGCTATCCGTGAAGGTGGTCGTACTGTTGGTGCTGGTGTTGTTGCAACTATCGTTGCTTAATAACATTTAGTACTTATGTACAAAAAAAAGAGAGCTTCGGCTCTCTTTTTTATATCTATAAATTATTAGCCGTTATAATTTCGAGTAAATAACAGCATAAATAGATTGTAAGCTACTGATAAATTAAATGAATAACTAGAAAGTTGCTTATTTATCGATCAAGGCTTGCTTTCAAAAATGTGATCTGTATAATGCTCGACACTGCCTGAGACGAAGTCTTGTAAGTGCTGTTGTGAACCAATAAGCATTGAGGAGAAACTTACTGCAGGCTATGCCGGGTATGTTTCATAATGAATACTCTGACTTATGTTCGCAGTCATTAAATTGGCTGACAATGCATCCGATAGGGATGCTACGTTCACATAAATCAATCGACATTCCTTCGTCTTTACGAACGTGAGTGGCGATATTGTTTGTGTAATTTTTATTTGGAGCTCTGTCTAATGCAGAACCAACGTATTCGTATCCGTCTAAAGGCGTTCGATCACCGTTTGATCGATCAGTCAACTGCGGAAATCGTTGAAACAGCTAAACGTACTGGCGCACAGGTTAAGGGTCCAATCCCTCTTCCTACTCGCAAAGAACGTTTTACTGTTCTTACTTCTCCTCACGTTAATAAGGACGCACGTGACCAGTACGAAATTCGTACTCACAAGCGCCTTATCGACATCGTTGAGCCTACAGATAAAACTGTTGATGCTCTGATGCGTCTAGATCTAGCAGCTGGCGTTGACGTTCAGATCAGCTTAGGTTAAGGGGAGATAAGAGAATGATTGGTCTAATCGGTCGTAAAGTGGGCATGACCCGCATCTTTACCGAAGATGGCATTTCTATTCCAGTTACTGTTGTTGAAGTTGAAAACAACCGCGTTACTCAGGTTAAATCTGTAGAAACTGACGGTTACAACGCTATTCAAGTAACAGCTGGAATTAAGAAAGCTAGCCGCGTATCTAAGCCAGAAGCTGGTCACTTTGCGAAAGCAGGTGTTGAAGCTGGTCGCGGTCTTTGGGAATTCCGTCTAGAAAATAATGAAGAATTCGCAGTTGGCGCTGAGCTAAGTGTTGAAATCTTTAACGAAATTAAAAAAGTAGACGTTACTGGTACTTCTAAAGGTAAGGGCTTCCAGGGTGCTATTAAGCGCTGGAATTTCAGTACTCAAGATATGACCCATGGTAACTCCTTGTCTCACCGCGCTCCGGGTTCAATTGGCCAATGTCAAACTCCAGGTCGCGTATTTAAAGGCAAGAAAATGGCTGGTCATATGGGTTCTGAGCGTGTAACGACTCAAAACCTAGAGATCGTACGTGTTGACGCTGAGCGCAATCTGCTTCTTATTAAAGGTGCAGTCCCTGGTGCTACAGGCGGCAACGTGATCGTTAAACCAGCTGTTAAAGCGTAACGTCGAGGAGTTAGTAATGGAATTGGTAGTCAAAGGCGCTAACGCGCTAACTGTCTCCGAAACTACTTTTGGGCGTGATTTCAATGAAGCGCTTGTACACCAAGTAGTTGTTGCATTTGCAGCAGGTGCTCGTCAGGGTACACGTGCTCAGAAGACTCGTTCAGACGTTTCTGGTGGTGGCGCTAAGCCATGGCGCCAGAAAGGTACTGGTCGCGCTCGTGCAGGTACAATCCGCAGTCCGCTATGGCGTTCTGGTGGTGTTACTTTCGCTGCTCGTCCTCAGGATCACAGCCAAAAAGTAAACAAGAAAATGTACCGCGGTGCTATGAAGAGCATTCTTTCTGAGTTAGTTCGTCAAGAGCGTTTAATCGTTGTTGAAAACTTTACTCTAGAAGCACCAAAGACAAAAGCACTAGTAGCTAAGCTTAAAGAGCTTGAGCTGACTGATGCACTTATCGTAACTGGCGAATTAGATGAGAATCTATTCCTTGCAGCACGTAACCTATATAAAGTAGACGTACGTGATGCAGCGGCAATCGATCCAGTTAGCTTAATCGCTTTCGATAAAATTGTAATGACTGCAGCTGCAGTTAAAGCAATCGAGGAGATGTTAGCATGATCACTGAAGAGCGTATTTTAAAAGTTCTACGTGCTCCGCACATCTCTGAAAAAGCATCAATGGCTGCTGAAAACGCGAATACTATCGTGTTTAAAGTTGCTATTACTGCGACAAAGAGAGAGATCAAAGCAGCAGTTGAAAAACTGTTTGAGGTTGAAGTTAAGTCTGTAAATACTCTTATCACTAAGGGTAAGACCAAACGTCAAGGTATGCGCCAAGGCCGTCGTTCAGACGTGAAGAAAGCGTATGTTATCTTGAAAGAAGGTCAAGACATCGACTTCGCTGGTAGTGCAGAGTAGGCTAGGAGCAAAGAAGAATGGCTATTGTAAAATGTAAGCCGACTTCCCCAGGTCGTCGCCACGTAGTTAAAGTGGTTAACTCTGACCTGCATAAGGGTAAGCCGTACGCACCTCTTTTAGAGAAAAACTCTAAGAGCGGTGGTCGTAACAATAACGGTCGTATCACAGTACGTCACATTGGTGGTGGTCATAAACAACATTACCGCCTAATTGACTTTAAACGTACTAAAGATGGCATTCCAGCGAAAGTTGAACGTCTAGAATACGATCCAAACCGTAGCGCAAACATTGCTCTAGTTCTGTACGCAGACGGTGAGCGCCGCTACATTATTGCACCTAAAGGTATGCAAGCTGGTGATATGATCCAGTCTGGCGAAGATGCTGCTATCAAAGTTGGTAATACATTACCAATGCGCAACATCCCTGTAGGTTCAACAGTACACTGTGTTGAGATTAAGCCTGGTAAAGGCGCACAGCTGGCTCGTTCAGCTGGTGCATACGCTCAGATCATTGCACGTGCAGGCACTTATGTGACTCTACGTCTACGTTCTGGTGAAATGCGTAAAGTTCTTGCTGACAGTCGTGCGACTCTAGGTGAAGTTGGTAACGCAGAACACATGCTACGTGAACTTGGTAAAGCAGGTGCTTCACGCTGGCGCGGTGTTCGTCCAACTGTACGTGGTGTTGTAATGAACCCAGTGGATCACCCACATGGTGGTGGTGAAGGTCGTACATCAGGCGGTCGTCATCCAGTAACACCTTGGGGCGTTCCAACTAAGGGTTATAAGACTCGTAGCAATAAGCGCACCGACAAGTACATCGTACGTCGTCGTAATAAGTAATTATAAAGAGGATACGCCATGCCACGTTCTCTCAAGAAAGGTCCATTCATTGACCTACACTTGCTGAAGAAGGTAGAGAAAGCGTTGGAAAGCGGAGACAAAAAGCCTGTTAAGACTTGGTCCCGTCGCTCAATGATCATCCCTCAGATGATTGGTTTGACCATCGCTGTCCATAATGGTCGTCAGCACGTTCCTGTTTTCGTTTCTGAAGAAATGATCGGTCACAAGCTAGGCGAATTTGCACCAACACGTACTTACCGCGGTCATACTGCGGATAAGAAAGCTAAAAAGCGCTAAGGAGTAGGTAATGGAAGCTATCGCTAAACATCGCTTTGCTCGCATTTCGCCGCAAAAAGCTCGTTTGGTTGCAGATCAACTGCGCGGTAAGCCAGTTGCTCAAGCTCTAGAAATTCTTAACTTCAGTAATAAAAAAGCTGCTGAGTTAATCAAGAAAGTTCTAGATTCAGCTATCGCTAACGCAGAACACAACGAAGGTGCAGACATTGATGATCTTAATGTCACTAAAATCTTCGTTGACGAAGGCCCTACCATGAAGCGTATTATGCCTCGTGCTAAAGGCCGTGCCGATCGCATCTTGAAGCGTTCTAGCCACATCACTGTTGTTGTAGCAGACCGCTAAGAGACTAGGAGAGAAAGCAATGGGTCAGAAAGTACATCCTAATGGTATTCGTTTAGGCATCTGTAAGCCTTGGAATACCACTTGGTTTGCTAACAGCCAAGAATTCGCTGACAACCTAGACGGCGATTTCAAGGTACGCAAGTTCCTTACTAAGGAACTAGCAAAAGCATCTCTATCACGCATCGTTATCGAGCGTCCTGCGAAGAGCATCCGTGTGACTATTCACACTGCTCGTCCAGGCGTAGTAATCGGTAAGAAAGGCGAAGACGTAGAGAAACTACGTGCAGCAGTAGCGAAGATCGCGGGCGTTCCAGCTCAGATCAACATCGCTGAAGTACGTAAACCAGAACTAGATGGTCAACTAGTAGCAGACAGTATTTCGTCTCAGCTAGAGCGTCGTGTAATGTTCCGTCGCGCGATGAAGCGTGCAGTTCAAAACGCCATGCGTCTTGGCGCTCAGGGTATCAAAGTTCAAGTAGGTGGCCGTTTAGGTGGCGCTGAAATAGCACGTTCAGAGTGGTACCGTGAAGGCCGTGTGCCTCTACACACTCTTCGTGCTGACATTGACTACGCAACTTCTTCGGCTCACACCCAATACGGTGTTATCGGCGTTAAAGTTTGGATCTTCAAAGGTGAAGTTCTAGGCGGCATGCCGGTTGAAGAGCCAAAGGCTGACAAGCCTAAGAAGCAGCGCAAAAGCCGTAAATAAGGAGTTTATTGATGCTGCAACCTAAACGCACTAAATTCCGCAAGGCCTTTAAAGGCCGTAACCGCGGTTTAGCGAACGGTACTGATGTAAGCTTTGGTACATTTGGTCTTAAAGCAGTTGGCCGTGGTCGTCTAACTGCTCGTCAGATCGAAGCTGCACGTCGTGCTATGACTCGTCATGTAAAACGTCAGGGCCAAATCTGGATTCGTGTATTCCCAGACAAACCAATCACTTCTAAGCCTCTTGAAGTTCGTCAAGGTAAAGGTAAAGGTAGTGTGGAGTACTGGGTTGCACAGATTCAACCAGGTAAAGTTCTATACGAAATGGGTGGTGTTCCTGAAACAATAGCTCGTGAGGCATTTAATCTTGCTGCACGTAAGCTACCAATCAAGACAACATTCGTAATTAAGGCGGTGATGTTATGAATGCACTAGATCTACGCGCGAAAAGCGTTGAAGAGCTTAATGCAGAGCTTGTGAATTTGCTTCGCGAACAGTTTAACTTGCGTATGCAAGCTGCAACTGGTCAACTACAGCAGACTCATAATCTTAAAACTGTACGTCGTGATATCGCACGTGTTAAAACTGTACTGACTGAGAAGGCTGGCGCATAATGAGCGATCAAATCCGTACTCAGCTTGGTCGAGTAGTTAGCGATAAAGGCGATAAGTCTATTGTTGTTGCTATCGAGCGTAAAGTGAAGCACCCGATTTACGGTAAGTACATCACACGCACGACTAAGCTTCATGCACATGACGAAAACAACGAATGTCACCTAGGTGATATGGTTGAAGTTCGTGAGTGCCGTCCAATGTCAAAGACTAAATCTTGGACATTTGTACGTGTAGTTGAAAAAGCTCGTATTTAATACGTACTTAACAACTACTTAAGTAAGCGGCCCTGAAAAACTTAGGGCCGTTCATTTTTTTATCTACCCATCGGTCGAAAATGGTGTTATTATTCGCCGCCTTTGAAGAAAAGGTATGTCGACTCGATTTGGGTCTAGATATTTTAAATTAGCGGAGCACTAACATGATCCAAATGCAAAGTATGCTTGATGCTGCGGATAACTCCGGCGCACGTAGCGTAATGTGTATTAAGGTTCTGGGTGGTTCTCACCGTCGCTATGCACATATCGGTGACATCATCAAGATTACTGTAAAGGAAGCAATTCCACGCGGTAAAGTTAAAAAAGGTGATGTCCTGAAAGCGGTGGTTGTACGCACCCGTAAAGGCGTTCGTCGTCAAGATGGCTCTGTCATTCGCTTTGACCGTAATGCTTGCGTATTGTTGAACGACAACACTGAGCAACCTATCGGTACTCGTATTTTCGGCCCTGTGACTCGTGAACTTCGTAATACGAAATTCATGAAGATTGTATCACTAGCGCCAGAAGTACTTTAAGGAGCGACTATAATGGCAGCTAAAATCCGTCGTAACGACGAAGTTATCATTCTTGCTGGTAAAGATAAAAGTAAGACTGGTAAAGTAACTAAGGTTCTAGCAACCGGTAAAGTTATCGTTGAAGGTATTAACATGGTTAAGAAACACCAGAAGCCGGTTCCGGCAATGGGTGTTCAAGGCGGTATTGTTGAGCAGGAAGCTGCGATCGATGCGTCTAATGTTGCTATCGTTAACGGTCAAGGTAAAGCGGACCGTGTAGGCTTCCGATTTGAAGACGAGAAAAAAGTTCGTTTCTTCAAGTCGACTGGCGAAACTATCAAGTAAGTTTGGAGTAGTACTATGGCGAAACTGCATGATTACTACAAAGAGACTGTTGTAAAAGACCTTGCTAGCAAGTTCGAATACAAGAGTATCATGCAAGTCCCAAGGATCGAAAAGATCACACTTAATATGGGTGTGGGCGAAGCTATCAACGACAAGAAGCTGCTAGAAAACGCTGCTGCTGACATGACTGCAATTGCAGGTCAGAAGCCGCTAATCACAGTAGCACGCAAGTCAGTTGCAGGCTTTAAGATCCGTGAGGGCTACCCTATTGGCTGTAAAGTAACCTTACGTGGCGAGCGTATGTGGGACTTTTTCGAGCGTCTAATTTCAATTGCTGTACCTCGTATTCGAGATTTCCGTGGTTTAAACCCGAAATCATTCGATGGTCGTGGTAACTACAGCATGGGCGTTCGTGAGCAGATCATCTTCCCAGAAATCGATTTCGATAAAGTGGATCGTGTGCGTGGTTTAGATATCACAATCACAACTTCTGCTAAATCTGATGAAGAAGCTCTAGCTCTACTGTCTGCTTTTAACTTCCCATTCCGTAAGTAAAAGTAAGGGTTACTAATGGCTAAAGAATCAATGAAGGCACGTGAAGCTAAACGTGCCAAGCTAGTAGCTAAGTTCGCTGAAAAGCGTGCTGCGCTAAAAGCTCTAATTAGCGACGTGAATGCGTCTGAAGAAGATCGCTGGAATGCAGTGCTTAAACTTCAGTCATTACCACGTGATTCTGCGAAGTCTCGTCAGCGTAATCGCTGTAACCAGACTGGACGTCCACACGGCTACCTACGTAAGTTCGGTCTTAGCCGTATCAAGGTTCGTGAAGCTTGCATGAAAGGCGAGATTCCGGGTCTACGTAAAGCAAGCTGGTAATGCCAGTAAGCAATTCAGAATCACGGAGTATTAACTTATGAGCATGCAAGATCCGATTTCGGATATGCTGACCCGTCTTCGTAACGGTCAGGCAGCGAAAAAAGTTGCTGTAAAAATGCCATCTTCTAAACTTAAAGTTGCAATTGCAGTTTTATTACAAGAAGAAGGTTTTGTGGCAGACTACACTGTTACAGGTGAAGTTAAGCCAGAGCTAGAAGTTACACTTAAGTACTTCGAAGCTAACCCAGTTATTGAGCAAATCCAACGTGTATCACGTCCTGGTCTACGCATCTACAAGAAAAAAGGTGCGCTACCATCAGTGATGGGTGGCCTTGGTATTGCTATCGTTTCCACTTCCAAGGGTCTTATGACCGACCGCGCTGCACGCAAAGCGGGCCTTGGCGGTGAGATTATCTGCTACGTAGCATAATAGGAGTAGAACATGTCTCGTGTTGCAAAAGCACCAGTAGTTTTCCCTGCCGGCGTAGAAGTTAATCTTAACTGTCAGGAAATTACTGTTAAAGGTCCAAAAGGCGAATTAGTTCGCGTTATGAATCCAGCAGTAGTTCTAACTTTGGAAGAAAACAAAGTTACTTTCGGTCCTCGTGAAGGGTTCGATAAAGCTTGGGCTCAAGCAGGTACTGCTCGTGCACTAGTTAACAACATGGTTGTTGGTGTTACCGAAGGCTTCACTAAGAAGCTGACTTTGAAGGGTGTAGGTTACCGTGCTGCTATTAAAGGCAATGCTGTAGGCTTAACTCTAGGTTTCTCTCATCCAGTTGAGCACGAACTTCCTGTTGGTATCAAAGCTGAGTGTCCATCACAAACTGAAATCGTACTTACAGGTATTGATAAGCAGGTAGTTGGTCAGGTAGCCGCTGATATTCGCGCTTACCGTAGCCCTGAACCTTATAAAGGTAAAGGCGTTCGTTACGCAGATGAAGTTGTGCGTACTAAAGAAGCTAAGAAGAAGTAAGGTAACACTATGGATAAGAAAACATCTCGTATCCGTCGTGCGACCCGAGCACGTCGTAAGATTTCTGAACTGGGTGCAACTCGCCTAGTTGTACACCGTACTCCACGTCACGTGTACGCTCAGGTAATTGCACCAAACGGCTCTGAGGTTATTGCAGCCGCTTCTACTTTAGAAAAAGCGATCCGTGAGCAAGTTAAGAGCACCGGAAACAAAGACGCTGCTGCAGTTGTAGGTAAAACTATTGCTGAGCGCGCGATTGAAAAAGGCATCTCTAACGTTGCATTTGATCGCTCTGGTTTCCAATACCACGGCCGTATCGCGACACTAGCAGAAGCTGCTCGTGAAGCTGGTCTGAAATTCTAAGGTAGGCGGAAGATGGCTAACGAAAAGACACAATCAGATTTGAATGAAAAACTGATCGCTGTTAACCGTGTTTCAAAAACGGTTAAAGGTGGTCGTATTTTCAGCTTTACTGCACTAACAGTAGTTGGTGATGGTAACGGTCGCATCGGTTTTGGTTACGGTAAAGCACGTGAAGTGCCTGCTGCAATCCAGAAAGCGATGGAAAAAGCACGTCGTAACATGGTTACGATCGCAATCAACAAAGGTACTCTACACCACGCTGTTAAAGGCCGTCACACTGGTTCTCAAGTGTACATGCAGCCTGCATCAGAAGGTACTGGTATCATCGCTGGCGGCGCAATGCGTGCAGTGCTAGAAGTTGCGGGTATCCGTAACGTACTAGCTAAAACATATGGTTCTACTAATCCAATTAACGTTGTTCGCGCAACAATTTTGGGTCTAAGTGGAATGAACTCTCCAGAAATGATCGCGGCAAAACGTGGTCTTTCTGTTAAAGAAATTCTGGAGTAATCGACATGGCTAAGACTATTAAAGTAACCCAAACAAAGAGCTCTATCGGTCGTTTACCGAAGCATAAAGCTACTTTGCGCGGCCTAGGCCTTCGTCGCATCAACCATACTGTGGAACTTGAAGATACTGCTTGCGTACGCGGCATGATCAATAAAGTTCACTATATGGTTAAAGTTGAGGAGTAATCACTATGCGTTTGAATACTCTATCACCTGCTGCTGGTTCTAAGCCTTCTGCGAAGCGCGTAGGCCGTGGTATCGGTTCAGGTCTAGGTAAAACTTGTGGCCGTGGTGTTAAAGGTCAGAAATCACGTTCAGGTGGTTCTGTTCGCCCCGGTTTTGAAGGCGGTCAAATGCCTTTGAAACAGCGTCTACCAAAGTTCGGTTTTACATCTCGTAAGAGCCTAGTAACTGCTGAAGTTCGTCTAGCTGAGCTAGCGAAAGTTGAAGGTGATGTTGTAAGCCTTGAAACACTAAAAGCTGCGAATGTTATCACTAAGGACATTAAGTTCGTGAAAGTTGTACTTTCTGGTGATATCGCTCGTTCAGTAACAGTGAAAGGCCTACGCATTACTAAAGGCGCTTTAGTTGCTATCGAAGCTGCTGGCGGTAAAATCGAGGAATAATTAACTCGAGGATGAGGTACAGATGGCTAAACAACCAGGACAAGATTTTCGTAGCGGACAAGGTGGCCTAGCAGAGCTTAAGTCACGCCTTCTCTTTGTATTAGGTGCGATATTAATATTCCGAGCTGGATCCTTTGTGCCTATTCCTGGTATTGACGCTACTGTACTTGCCAGTCTGTTCGAACAGCAAAAGGGTACCATCATTGAGATGTTTAACATGTTCTCTGGTGGTGCACTCTCGCGTGCTTCTATTTTAGCTCTGGGCATAATGCCGTATATTTCTGCGTCCATTATTGTCCAGTTGTTAACTGTAGTTCATCCAGCTTTGGCTGAGTTGAAGAAAGAAGGTGAAGCTGGTCGTCGTAAGATTAGTCAGTACACCCGATACGGTACGCTTGTATTGGCAACCTTCCAAGCAATTGGTATTGCAACGGGGTTACCGAGTATGATTCCAGGCTTGGTACATAATCCAGGTCCTAGTTTCTACTTTATTGCTGTAGTTAGTTTGGTTACCGGTACCATGTTTTTAATGTGGTTAGGTGAACAAGTTACCGAGCGTGGTATTGGTAACGGTATATCTGTAATTATTTTTACTGGTATCGTTGCTGGTCTACCGCCAGCTATTGGACAGACCGTAGAGCAAGCGCGTCAAGGTGAATTGCACGTACTTCTTCTACTATTAATTGTGGTTATATCTTTTGCTGTGATTTACTTTGTAGTGTTCATGGAGCGTGGTCAACGTCGTATTGTCGTTAACTATGCCAAGCGTCAACAAGGCCGTCGTGTCTTTGCAGCGCAGAGCACACACCTTCCGTTGAAAATCAACATGGCAGGTGTAATCCCAGCAATTTTCGCATCGAGTATTATTTTGTTTCCAGGCACACTGGCTCAGTGGTTTGGACAAAGTGAAGGTCTTGGTTGGTTAAGTGATATTTCACTTGCCCTTAGTCCAGGACAGCCACTTTATGTAATGCTTTACGCTGCTGCAATTATATTCTTCTGTTTCTTCTATACCGCGTTGGTGTTTAACCCTCGTGAGACAGCTGATAACTTGAAGAAGTCTGGAGCATTCATACCTGGTATTCGCCCGGGTGAACAGACCGCAATGTACATTGATAAAGTAATGACTCGACTAACCCTTGTGGGTGCGTTGTATATTACCTTTATCTGTCTGATCCCCGAGTTCATGATGATTGCATGGAACGTCCGTTTTTATTTTGGCGGAACTTCCCTACTAATCGTAGTTGTTGTTATCATGGATTTCATGGCTCAAGTTCAGACACATTTAATGTCTCAACAGTATGAGTCAGTTTTGAAAAAAGCTAATCTAAAAGGCTATGGCCGTTAAGTTTAGTTTTCCATATTTACGGAGTTTAGCAATGAAAGTTCGTGCTTCCGTTAAGAAAATCTGCCGTAACTGTAAAGTTGTTAAGCGCAACGGTGTTGTGCGTATAATTTGCAGTGAACCAAAGCATAAACAACGCCAAGGTTAATTAGCAGAAATATTTCTTGCAAATTGAAGAGAGGTTGGCTAAATTAGTCAACCATCTTTTGTTATGTGCAAAAGAATTGTACCACCGCTGCGTATCCTGAACGGGCTCTGCAGCGGTTATTCTTGTAAAGTACTAGGAGTGAATAGTGGCCCGTATTGCAGGCATTAACATTCCTGATCAGAAACACGCTGTAATCGCATTAACTGCGATTTACGGCATCGGTAAGACTCGTTCTCAAGCTATCTTAGCTGAGACGGGTATTGCTGAAGATGTTAAGATCAGTGAACTAACTGAAGAACAGATCGATCTACTGCGTGATGGTGTAGCTAAGTACACTGTAGAAGGTGATCTTCGTCGTGAAATTTCCATGAACATCAAGCGTCTTATGGACCTTGGTTGTTACCGTGGTCTTCGTCACCGTCGCAGTCTACCTCTTCGTGGACAGCGTACTAAAACCAACGCACGTACCCGCAAGGGTCCGCGCAAGCCGATCAAAAAATAGTCGGATAAGGTAGAGTACAATGGCAAAACAACCAACTCGCGCTCGTAAGCGCGTACGCAAGCAAGT
Organism: Photobacterium carnosum; assembly: GCF_002849605.1. Lineage (GTDB taxonomy): Bacteria > Pseudomonadota > Gammaproteobacteria > Enterobacterales > Vibrionaceae > Photobacterium > Photobacterium carnosum. Next base: position 3,210 of record NZ_NPIB01000005.1, on the reverse strand, counting down.
AGCCGATGGCGTTGCGCACATCCATGCTTCTTTCAACAACACAATCGTAACCATTACTGACCGTCAAGGTAATGCTCTTTCATGGGCAACTGCAGGTGGTTCAGGTTTCCGTGGTTCTCGTAAATCTACTCCGTTCGCTGCACAGGTTGCTGCTGAACGTTGTGGTGAAATGGCCAAAGAATATGGCGTTAAGAACCTAGAAGTTATGGTTAAGGGCCCTGGTCCTGGTCGTGAGTCTACAATCCGCGCTCTAAACGCAGCGGGTTTCCGTATCACTAACATTGTTGATGCGACTCCGATCCCTCATAACGGTTGTCGTCCACCTAAGAAACGTCGCGTATAACGTTTCGTTTCTAGGAAATTGGAGAAAGAAAAATGGCAAGATATTTGGGTCCTAAGCTAAAGCTTAGCCGTCGCGAAGGCACCGACTTATTCCTTAAGTCTGGTGTACGTGCGATTGATACCAAGTGTAAGATCGATAACGCTCCGGGCCAACATGGTGCTCGTCGCGGTCGTCTATCTGATTACGGCGTTCAGCTTCGTGAGAAGCAAAAAGTTCGTCGTACATATGGCGTACTAGAAAAACAATTCCGTAACTACTACAAGACAGCTGCCCGTATTAAGGGTAACACAGGTGAAAACTTGCTTCAGCTTCTTGAAGGTCGTTTAGATAACGTAGTTTACCGTATGGGCTTTGGTGCAACTCGCGCTGAATCACGTCAATTGGTAAGCCACAAAGCGATTCTAGTTAATGGTCAAGTCGTAAACGTTCCTTCTTTCAAGGTAGCGGCAAACGACGTTGTTAGCATTCGTGAGAAAGCTAAGAACCAAGCACGCATTCAAGCAGCTCTTGAAGTTGCTACACAGCGTGAACTACCGACTTGGGTCGAAGTAGACAGCAGCAAGTTGGAAGGTACGTTTAAACGTCTTCCAGAACGTTCTGATTTGTCTGCCGACATCAACGAACACCTGATCGTCGAGCTTTACTCTAAGTAAAGCTACAGTTAAGAGAGGACACAATGCAGGGTTCTGTAACAGAATTTCTTAAGCCGCGTCTAGTTGACATCGAACAAGTTAGCTCTACGCACGCAAAAGTAACTCTAGAGCCGTTGGAGCGTGGTTTCGGCCACACTCTAGGAAACGCTCTTCGTCGTATTTTGCTATCTTCAATGCCAGGTTGTGCTGTAACTGAAGTGGAAATCGACGGTGTGTTACATGAGTACAGCACCAAAGAAGGCGTTCAGGAGGATATCCTTGAAATTCTTCTTAACCTTAAAGGTCTAGCCGTTAAGGTTGAGGGTAAAGATGAAGTTATTCTTACTCTGAACAAATCTGGTGCAGGCCCTGTTGTTGCAGGTGACATCACCCATGATGGTGATGTTGAGATTGCGAACCCAGAACACGTAATCTGCCATCTAACTGATGATAATGCTGAATTAAGCATGCGCATCAAGGTAGAACGTGGTCGTGGCTACGTACCAGCATCAGCTCGTATTCACACTGAAGAAGATGAGCGTCCAATTGGTCGTTTGTTAGTAGATGCTACTTACAGCCCAGTGGACCGTATCGCTTACGCAGTAGAGGCAGCACGTGTAGAACAACGTACTGACCTAGACAAGCTTGTAATCGATATGGAGACTAACGGTACACTTGATCCTGAGGAAGCTATCCGCCGTGCAGCAACAATTCTTGCTGAACAATTGGATGCATTTGTAGATCTTCGCGATGTACGAGTTCCTGAAGAGAAAGAAGAGAAGCCGGAGTTCGATCCGATCCTACTGCGTCCTGTAGACGATCTTGAACTAACTGTTCGCTCTGCTAACTGTCTGAAAGCAGAAGCGATCCATTACATCGGTGATCTTGTTCAGCGTACTGAGGTTGAGCTTCTTAAAACGCCAAACCTTGGTAAAAAGTCTTTGACAGAAATCAAAGATGTATTGGCTTCTCGTGGTCTATCTCTAGGTATGCGCCTAGAAAATTGGCCACCTGCATCAATCGCTGAAGATTAATAGTTTACTGATATCTAGTTAGAAGGATTAGGTCATGCGCCATCGTAAGAGTGGTCGTCAACTCAACCGCAACAGCAGTCATCGTAAAGCGATGTTCAGCAACATGGCTAGCTCTCTGGTATGTCACGAATTAATCAAGACTACCTTGCCTAAAGCAAAAGAGCTACGTCGCGTAATTGAGCCTTTGATTACCCTAGCTAAGACCGACAGTGTTGCTAACCGTCGTCTTGCATTCGCTCGTACTCGTGATAACGAAGTTGTTGCGAAATTATTTAACGAACTAGGTCCACGCTTCGCAGCGCGTCCTGGTGGTTATACTCGTATCATGAAGTGCGGTTTCCGTACTGGTGATAAAGCTCCTATGGCTTACATCGAGTTATTAGACCGTCCTGCAAAGGAAGAAGCTACTGCTGAATAAGCACTAGCCGTTAAATAAGAAGAAAGCTGAGTCCTTGGACTCGGCTTTTTTTTTGCTTTATTTTTAGCTTCTGCTTTTAGTTGTGTATTTATTATCTCTGCTTTCATTAGATCGATAACACCATTGTTAGTGTTCATTATTGTCACTAAATCAATAATCATTTTTTATTGATTCATTATCATCACTCATAATCTATATATAATGAGTGTAAGGTTATAAAAATAACAATTAATAACAATTTTGCTTTTAATATGAGCAAACGATTTTATTTGTTTAAATTGTGCTTGTCAGTGTCTGAAAACTACCTATAATACGACCTCACTGATACGGACAACGGCGCAATCGGTTACCGTTAGTCAGTAACGTTCTTTAACAATTTGACCATGCAATCTGTGTGGGCACTCACTGAATAGTTAAGTCGAAAGATTTATCAATAAACTGAGTGACCAATACAAAATGACCCAATCTATTTATAGAGGCGATTATTTTGGCACAGTTATTTAATTATCATTTTTTAAATGATAAAAAGCTTTAATTTACTACGGTATTTAAAGTCAGTATTTATTGAGCCGGTCGAAAGACCAACAAAACTTTAATTGAAGAGTTTGATCATGGCTCAGATTGAACGCTGGCGGCAGGCCTAACACATGCAAGTCGAGCGGTAACAGAAAGAAAGCTTGCTTTCTTTGCTGACGAGCGGCGGACGGGTGAGTAATGCTTGGGAATATACCCTGATGTGGGGGATAACTATTGGAAACGATAGCTAATACCGCATAATCTCTT
>NZ_NPIB01000049.1 GCF_002849605.1 Photobacterium carnosum | reverse complement strand
CGATGAATGTTTAATTCATCGCAAAGATCAATAGCTGTCAAAGTACAACAGCCACTAGTGTCTATTGAATTGAATATATGTAAGATGAGCATACGCGCTTTAAAAGTAACAGCTCTAGTAAACTTTGGATCAAAAGCTGTTGATTTAATAGAATTTAATAGATTATTTCTTGAGAGTTTTAGCTGATTGGTGGTTGTTTTTATAGCAGTCGCATTTGATCCATCTTGTAATAATACAGATAGATCTATATTCTTTGATGTAGTCATTGTTAGCTCTCTATTAGCTAGTATTGATTAGTTCTTCTGGTGGGGTGCAACCCATCAGAAGAACCTTAATTAAATAACATTATGTTTTTTTAAAATCGGATATAATATATTTTTTTGTTTTACACTTAATGATTTTCTTCTTCTATATTCTGAAGACAAACCTCTTAAAAAAGATTTCTCCCAATCACTTAATTGTTCATATATTGTTTTTGTTATATATATTTTATCTATAGCTAATATCATCTTTTCTTCATTTGTCATTATATTTTTCTTCTTATTCTTACTCTATAATTTGTTATATCTAATCAATACATCCATTCTTTTTCCATGATGCCCTTTAAATATCACATTCGGATTCAATAGATAAACTCCTCGATGTACCATTTTCAAAATATCATTACTAATTAATGTACTAATAACATCCGTCACAGTCTGCTTTGATACATTTGCACCCTCGGCAATATCAGCCTGTCTTGCAATAATTCGATTATCATTATCTTTATTTTCTAACAACCAAGTTACTACTTTTATACGTTGGCTACCCAAACAATCAAGGGCTTGCATAATATGTCCGAGCCAAATTTTTTCAAAATTAAAATCAGTTGAGGATGCCTCTACTACATTTAGTTCTACAATTTCACCCGTTTTTTGATTGATAAAATTCTGAGTACCGACAATTTTAGTTTTTTTTGTCGTAGTTCCTTTCTTCATTGTTTTTTAGTTCCTAGTTAGATTAGGATTAATATAATCTATTTCAAACTTCTGTCAACAATTAAATCCTAGTTAAACTAGGATTTAATTCCTAGAATACTAGGATTTAGTTCCTAGAATACTAGGATTTAGATTTTTAACTAAGTTATTAAAATACAATAACTTATGCTATTAAAGTGAAATATTACTCTAAATCTAAATCCTTTAAGGCGATCACTTATGTCTCATGTGGACAAGTGTTGATAACAAAAAAGCGCGTTATCAACACTTGACGCACAATCGCCAAATGACCGGTGGTTGGTCGCGTTAAGTTTTCGCTCCGCGATCAACAACAATTTTTTATTTTTATTTTTCTTTCCTGTACAGCTCTCTAAGCACTCAGTATTTATTTAGGCTTGTCGAGCTATGGCTTTTTAGTGGAAAGGCTCTCTACGTTTGATTTTGGCGGCTTAAAATCGATTTGTGAGGAGTATTTTTGGCTCTTGCTCTATCCCGAAGGGATATTAAGCGCTTTTGACCATGTATCAGAGTGTTCCAGGGGGATGTTCGCGTGGGACGGACTGGACGCGAAAAATAAACTTGCCCGCGCCCTGTCAGGCCGCTTTTAACGTGCAGCGTTCTCGTTGATAAAGTGCAGTATCTCAGACCTAATAGCGTCCCGTGTAATTAATTCATATTGTGATAATTCGTTATTATCTATACGTTGATTAATAAAATTATCGATCTTATTTAATATCTCAGACTTAATTTTGTTTTTATCATTATTAGTTAATGCTTTCTTTATTATATCGAATAAATTGATTTTGATGTTTTCAAAATCTAATCTAATAATATAAGCATTGTCTTGTTTGATTTTGTTGTTTGCAAAATCAGCGAAAGGTTTTAATTCTTGTTTGATTTCATCGACTGTTAATTTATAGCGATTGAGAAACTTCTCACCAAGTTTATTGAAGTAGCTAGTCAGATCTAAAATATTAAAAACGATCTCTTTTTCATATTTTGATTTGTTTCTTTTAATGTCTAATTTAAGTAATTCCAGATCACTTAAATTACGCTTGGCTTTTCTACTTAATGCAATAGCATCAATTTTCTTAGCAACCTTATATCGCCCGTAGAAGTTTTTTATTAGTTTTTTCGGATAATCTTCTTTATGTGATCGTTTGTATTCAGCTTGTAATAATTTAAATAAGGCAAAACATTGTTTCCTCATTTCAGAAAAAACAGGCATACGTTGTAATGAGTAAAAACATTGTTCAATGTGATCGCTGTTTTTGTGCCGACATGCGTTTTTAATTCGTTGTTCAAATTCCGCATAATTGTCGTTCGTCATGCGCCATGTCCAAGTGACCTTGTCACTCTTTTGGATTCTCACTAACTCATGACCAGTAATGATTAGCCGGTTCTTTTTGTCTTTTAGTTCGTATAACTTTTCGCACTCAGCTACGGCCCCAAACCCTTCTGATACCATCAGCCAAAAATAAATATTTTGATCTTCTTGAAGTAAAACAATTGTTGTATTGGCCTCGCCTCTTTTTTTTGCACGATAGCGCATTTGTTTTGTGGCACTAATACGATAACGATCTTCAAGTTTATACAGAAATGTTTCGAGTTTTTTTGATTTAATTATTCCAGAACTATATCGAGAATAACCGCCCCTGGCGGCGGTTGTTTGGATAAATTTCATCGCATCAACTTTGTATGTAAAAACTTCGTACATTCTAAATTCTCTATGAAAAAATAATTTGGGATAAAGAACATTCTAGCACGAAAGCTAAAAATCACACTGGAGACTCCGTTATAAAATACGGAGGTGGAGATAGCGTTAAAAGAGATTCCAAGACAACCTCAAAAAATCGCCCTAAGCGATTTTTCTGCGGTGGTTGATTCATGCGGAAAAGCTGATACTCTGACTGCTCTTAATGCTTCGTTCTGCTACAAACGAACGGGACTAATCTGCCTAACAGATCAAACCAAATGCTCTTTAACTTTGACGGGAAACATAACTATTTAAGCTAAGTACAAACATTAAAATCATCGACTAGCCATCTTTGATTTGAGATCAATTTTTACCAGATTTTGATCTCTGCTAATGCTGAAGCCGTATGCCCGTAATTGGGCTGGTACGGCATACGTCGGGCGCTAGGAACTGAAATGTTCTTTTCGACCCAATCCATATTTTTGGAAAAAAACAAAAGATATTGGGCGACACGGAAACGGGAACATAGGTGACTATGTAAACCCTGTTATTAGTAAAATGGTGAAAATCCATATTGAGGGGTGCTGGAAATGGTACAACTCAATCTTGACTGGTGGGCTGCTGAGAATGTCGTGAGGCATTAGGAGCATGAGGAGAAATCTGGACTGTTCGGTACTAGTTGGCGCAAGCTGAATAGATCGCTGTATAGCTCAAGCCAGTAATTGCATCGGTTGACGTTGCATTCGAGTAAGTAATATTAAGCCATGTCTTTAGTGACTGGTCATGAACGATGATAACGGAACTTGGTAAGGGAGAGGCTTTGGAATCTCGCTCCCCTGAAATCATTATTTAATAATGTAAAGTGATGGGTTTTTGTTTGAGTTCGGTGGCGTAATATTTCGATATTAATAACTAACGTGGGAGTCTCTTGTTTTATTTTCAAACGTGGCTCGTTTGATAGAAATAAGAGAGGGAGACTAGATGATTAGACTAAAAAAATTAAATAGACGATATGATCGAAGTTTATTTAAGAGCTCACAATTAAGCTGCTGGTAATAGCTATGTGTGAGAAGATTAATTTTGTTTTTTACAAGATTATGAGAGTTGAAAGTTTAGGGCATTAGCAAATGTTTAAGCTATAAATAACCCTTGGCGGGGTTGTTTGTTGTGTTTCTCAGATTATTTTTTGAGAAGTCCTCCCCTTTTAGGGGGGGACGAACTCAACATTAATTATAATTGTACCGCTTTAAATCCATTATTCATTACATCTTGAATATCAACACAATTGATTAGCCAACGTGAGCCAACACTTTTCCAGCTATCATCGTTTTGCTTATATTCCACGTTTTCTAAACGAGCAATAAAGCCCTTATTCGTTGAATATATTTTTTCTAGTTCGCAGTTAGTACGAATAGTTAATTGTTCGTTGTATATATATTTCATTCATTTATTTCCTTTACTATAATATATTCATTATTTTTAATTTCACTATAAGTAGCTATAGGAATATTCTTTATATTCTGATTTTTTCTTTGTAAAGTAAACGTAAATATAGTTTTATTTTTATTCGTGTTTAATTTTATATCATATATGGCAGTAGTCTTAATTATATCTATATATTTATTTACTCTTGTGCGATGAATGTTTAATTCATCGCAAAGATCAATAGCTGTCAAAGTACAACAGCCACTAGTGTCTATTGAATTGAATATATGTAAGATGAGCATACGCGCTTTAAAAGTAACAGCTCTAGTAAACTTTG
>NZ_NPIB01000048.1 GCF_002849605.1 Photobacterium carnosum | reverse complement strand
TCAGTCTGATGCGACCCAAATATCCGTCAAATCGCCCCGAGAAACGATTTTAAGACCACAAATACCTATCACTCGATACCTAGTATTACTTTTCGCTAAAGCCGGCTGTATTTAACAGTATGCATCTAACGCGCACTACGTGATCACTGTTCATTCAGAACGGATAGGATAATGGGTATTTTGAGAGATTTTGTGCGGATAAAACGTTAAAAAAGTGACGTTGTTATTTTGTTATCAATGTTACCCGATCCCAAAATGAAAGTTTGGTCGGTATTTATTAAAAATTGGAGGGAAATAATGTTTTCTTAACTTGAATACGTGGGCCTGGTTAATTGAGGTACGAAATTATCCAAGCACCATGTATCGACAAGTGAAACGCGTCAGTCTAGTGGGTTATCTCATGTGGAAAAGTAGGACAGACAAGCTGCCCTAAACTTTACACACAATCGATAATTCAGTATCGAAAGAGCTTTAAGTTTTCGCTCCGCTATAAACAATAAGTTTATTTTCTTCTTAATTTAAAGCGTGTTAGATATATGCTGAGATTGAGAGAGGTTGAGCAAAATTCCCATAGCAGCAGCTTTCCTTAGAGTAATAAGGAATGCTGCTACTTCGGAAGAAGAATATGCCGACATCGAGCCGAGTATATCGCTTACATTCCACCAAGATACTAACTATGTTCTTGGTCTTCACATCTCGCTTATAGTACAGCGTCAATCATCAATGTGAACCTCGCGTGTCGTCCTACAACTGAGATAACATTCTAGTGTCAGTGCTCTTTAAGTTGCTCGCTCACGAGTGCAGTGTTGTTAAGTGGTGTATTTGATCGAGTGTCAGCATCGAAGCTGGCTTTCCTCCCTCTCACCAAAGTCACGCTGATATTATCCGAGACAATTCCTAAACTTGTATGTTGACCCCCGCCTGTTTTCACTTGTGTAGAACAAGTCACGAGTGGCAAGAACTTCTTGCTGACTCTAGCAGATACGTTGTCGTGTGAGCAGTTTCAGCCGCGCACAAATTTAGTGGGTGCAAATAATATAGCGAGATGTTGAGGGAATACTTGAAGAACTAACGAGATATAGCTATCATGATAGGACTTAACGAGCTTCGAAAATCGTTTTAAGTATTCCGAAATAACCACTCCTCCAAGAGTGGTTTTTTCACATCTGGGGAAAGATGTTACTCTCGAACCTATCAAAACTCAAGCATTCTTCTAATGCGATCAAAATCACAATTATTACAACCTCATGTTTTGTATGTTTATTTTTCCCAAAAAGTACAATTACTGATATTTATCGCATAAATACATAATGGCAACAGCCGTAAAATAATCACTCGTAGAGTGAAAAGGGTTTTAAAGGGGTTTCCCCTTTAGCACACGATGAATTCAAACGAGGAACGAGTTTGTATACATCGACAACGTGCCTATGTACAAAACCTCAAAACCAATAATTAGCTAAAACATATCTATAATATAGCCAAAATACATCTATATAATAGCCATTAGACCTTGAAATCCACATCAAGTAGTCATAATATAGCCACTAAATCATCAAAAAACAGCCAAGATATAGCCATGACTAGAACTGACATTGAAGCCAAGCTAAAACCATTTACAGAATCAATTACAGATGGATCGTTATCGACTCTATCTGCTATTAGGCATCATTTATCACTACTAATTGAAGTACGAAAAATAGGTGTTTCTATCCCATTAATTCTTGAAATCTCGGGATGCCCCTATTCTTCATCAACTTTTTCTGACAAATTATCCAAACTAAAGAAACAAGCGTATCTAAATAATACTATTAGTCAGAATCAAGACATTACTATTACACCCTCAATTGTTCTAACAAATAAACAAAAACAACTAGAAATAACTAGAAAACTCGAAGCAAACGATTTTGAGAATACAGCATGGATAAAAGCTTTAGATTTATATGAAACCTTTCATGAAAATGCTTTAATTGGTATAATTCCAACACTAGTAAAGGCTGGTTGGACACCAACTAACTATTATCTTTTACGAGATAAATTTAATATTACAACATTTAAAAAACTATTGACTGTTATAGATGTTGAAATTAAAAACTATCGTTTCAGGAAAAATATTTTCAAAGATGGTAAAGCTTTTTTTGCTAACTAGATTTATTTAACATAAAGTACCTAAAGCGATCCGATACGCGGTAACGTCTAGATACAAAAAGACCGCCTCTATGGGCGGTCAATTTCTACATTTCTAACCATTCATTGATGTATTTTGAGATCGTCCCTCTATCAATGCCAGTTGCTTCTTTCAATTTTGTAATACTTGGCTTTCCACGATAAAGAGGAATTGCATCTCTACTTTTTAAATCATCCAAAGCAGAAAAAAGCTTCTCCCTTGCTTCTAAAGCACGCTGCTGATTTGCAGAAATATTTTGATTAATCTTCTTGTCTTTTACCTTCACTTGCTTCGTATTCTCAAGAGCAGAAAGACGATTTTCAACGGCTTCGATACGCTTTTCGATTACACTGTAATCATTTTGATTACAACCATATCCAAGTAAATTTAATAATTTATCTGTTCGTGTCTTACCTAACTGGTTATCAATCAAATCAACAACTTCACTTGGTAATCTAACCGTACATTGAACTGTTTTCATTCATCACCCAATCACAAATTACCACAACGAATTACAAAACAGATTACAAAACAGATTACAAAAAATCACAATGAAAGACAATGCGCAATCTAACGTAATGCAACGCAAGACAATAGAGGCAATAAAAAACCGCCACGATGGACGGTTATTTAACGTTAAATATTTAATGTAGGTAAAAAACGGATCAACGAGTCTATATTTTATTAATTGAACCATCCTGACTCTTTTTTAACGGCGGCTTTACCCGTTGATTCAAGATTGCTTTTTATACCTGTAGAAATACTTCTATTGCTATCCGCTGTTGATTGAATTAAATCTGTTTGCGCTTTTGAGTTTTGCAAATTCGCATTAATAACATCATTAGTTCTATCAATTTCTACTTGTTTCCTTTTGAGATCCAACTCAAGCGATTGAACTTGTAGATCTCTCAATTTTTGCTTGTAATCATTATCTTGTTTTTTAACAGCAAGTTCATGATCAATGACTTTTTGCTTTTCTTTTTGAGCCATAAGCAAACGTTGACGATACGCCTTTTCATTAGCAATGCGTGTTGCTCTATGTCTACGTGCAATAGCTTCTTGCTTAGCTTTTTCAGCTTTGACTTGTTTAAACAGTAAAGCCTCTTCTTTAAGATGCTCTGCTTTTATAGCTGCGTCACCTTTACTTTCTGCCGCAACTAAAGCATTTAAACCTGTTGCATTGGCAATTAATGGCACAGAAGAAAAAGACAACAAAATAGTAGATGCAATTAATTTAGTTTTTAGGGCATTGCGCATTAGGCTGAATCCTCGTTTCATTTGCTTTAGTAGTGACCACAAGTGCTACGCCTTGTTTAAATTCGCACATTTTACCGACTTGCGTAGATGTGTAGATGTGATTATCTTCTGAATAACCGATAGTTACACCATCAACTAAAACGGTACTACCAACTAAAGAACCAGCACCTGCACCAACCGCGCCACCAATAGCACCACCGGCCAATGCTGATCCATTGTTTGCACCAATAAATGCACCGCCGATAGCACTTAAAATACCTACAGCTCCAGCGATTTCTTTTTGGTTTTGAGAATTATCAATTTTAACTTTTGCAGGTGTTATTGATAATATTTTGATAGTTTTCGCTTCTTGTTTTTCATTTAATTGGCTCGCGCTATAAGTGTCTGCCTTGTAATAATCACCATTTGCACAGCCCGTAAGAATTGAAGCTGTTAATAAAGTTAATGCTATTGTCTTTTTCATAATGTCTCTCTTTGAACAAAAAAAGCCCGTAACGGGCCGTAATAAAGTAGGTCCAATAATTATTAAAATAAAAGCTAAGTAATGCGCCTACTAACATTCATCAATAAATCGTTTAATTCTTTTTTGTTAGCAGTCTACTTATTCTGTTGTTTGTCCGTTTAGTATTTGTTGTTTTTCAAATGCGTCTGGAAGGTCATTAATGCAATAGTTTATATAATAAATATTGAAGAAAATCGTATAGAAAACATTCATCTTAAATTTAAATCGAAATTCATGAAGAGCATAATTTTGGAGTGATTTTCTAGCTTTAAATGCCCAAATAACATAAAGAACTGTTGAGGCAATAGATAATAGCACACTTAAAATCAGGATAAATTCCGCATCGCCGTTAGAAAAAGCGCCTCCTAATCCGGCACAAACTGCAATCCAAATTATAAACGTATCATCAGTAACTTTAGATTTTGTAATATCACCAATAATAGATTGATTTCTATATAGCCAGAGTAGCTGGTATATCCCTGCAGTTGCTATTGTTAGCAGAATAAGGTTAAGAGTTTTTGTGTTTATTTTATTTTTTAAAGCTAAGATATCACTCATTGCAGACATACCAATTAACAATTAATTGCATATAATGCCATATATATGCCATAAAGGAATATATTTATAGTAAAAATAGGCTTTTAATGATGATTTTTTATCAAATCGTTTATGTTGGTGTTTACTGTCATTGATATATAAACAGCGAGGAAAAAAGGTCGTTACTGCCAGATCTTTTGGTTTCGTAGCGATGATGAAAATCAAAATGTACATTATCATCTAGAATTTAGGACCGACGTAGAAGAGGCTTAAAGAATATTAAGTAACTTTAAAGATGAACTTAATGAGATAATTTTATAATCGTAAAAATCCATCAAATAGCGCCTAGAATCCATTTAAATGGCTCAAACACCTGTCACTCGAAACCAAGTATGACTTTCTCTAAAAACGGCTGTATTTAAAAATATGCATCTAATGCGATCTGGTTTGCGCGTTACGCTTAAACTATCACATTAATCCATAAAAATAGTAAGGATGTTATGTGGTTCACATTTTCTCATCTATATTTATTTTCATTTTTTGACAACAAGATTTCATTCGACGCAACATAAAACGTATCCCGAAAAAAAGTGTTCAAAAAACACAAGTAATCTTTGGTCTAATATTACTTTATAACAACAACACATAGATAAACGATAAGTATTAGGCATAGATACTTTTCGTTCTTTTAGCTAATTCTTTCCCCTAGGATTAGCTTTTTTTTACCTAAAAATCAGCACAAAAGAATCACAGAGAAACAGTTCAATTTAAAAGCAGAACATTCTCAATAATTAGAAATAAAATATTGAGATTCACCTATGATAAATGTGATCCTTTTTGTTCTTATTTTCTAAAAAGCATCTCCAATCTTTGAGATGCTTTTTTTTGTCAAAACGTCCCTATTTAACAATATGCATCTTATGTGAACTAAGCCAAGAGAAGAGGAAAACAGCCCTTTCGGCTGTGCCGACCCCTACCCAAAATCAACTACATATGCAGTGAAATCGAGCATCATATTGGTCGCATCAGATCGGGATTTGTCTCTTACCCTTTCGGGCGTTCCTGCGCTGTGTGTAAAGGCTTTCGCCCCCCATTCCAGTCACACAATCTTCGAGGTTATTATCATTAAGTCGCTACCCTTGCCTGAACGCTATAGCAAGGCGACACATTACGTCATTTTTTCGAAGACCTTTACCTTCCACCTTTGGAACTTCCCTTGATCGGTGGATGATGTGCGTTGCTCTATCCAAAACATCTTGATCCAAATAGAGTGCAGGAATACTTGAAGTGCTGTCGTGTTATGACTATCATGAAAGGACTTAACGAGGCTCTAATTCGTTTTAAGTATTCCGAGAAACCACTCCTGCAAAGAGTGGTTTTCTCACATCTGGACAAAGGTTAAAACCAAACCCTAAAGATCGCAACGATCTCTCGCCAAAAAACACCCCTAAAATCCATTTTAAAGCCATAAATAAGCATCATTCGATGTCAGGTATTAGTTTTCCCTAAAAACGGCTGTATTTAACAGTATGCATCT
>NZ_NPIB01000047.1 GCF_002849605.1 Photobacterium carnosum | reverse complement strand
ACCTTTACGTCCCTTGATAGCCTGAGATTCACGGAATTTTTCAGGTGTAAAGTGTCGGTATGTCCAATTCGCAATCGATTTAGCTATCGCCTTAACTTCTGATACAGGAAGTGGAACAGTAAATTGATTATTTAAAGACTCTACCTCGGCATAGACAGCTTCATTCCATGAACGCTTATAGTTAGGCTGCCAATATTCACGGATCGTCTTATATGCCCATTTACGTACATTTTCGAACAACTCACAATTACGACCAAGACCAATAGCCTGCTGACCTCGTAACGGATGACCTCTAAGATCAAGATAATCAGCCAACTCATCTAATGTATATTCATATTCTGTCCAAACATTATTCTGCCAATATGGATGCTTCGGATTTTTTGTTAATAATCCTGCATAACCACGATCAGCACCTAATCGTTCAATCATGGCGGATTGAATAGCTGCGGCATACTGAATAGGTTTTAAGTTCGCAATATCTGACGTACAGAATGGAATTTTTAGGCGATAAACAATATGAGCATGACCGTTCTCTGGATTTTTACTTGTCCAGTATGGGGCGGGAAGATTTTCATCGTACCAAGCATAAACAGCACCATTCCTATCAATATCAAAGATTAGATACATGATCATCTTAGGTCGATTGATTTGAATGTACTTTCTTTTTATTGCGTTTTTCCTAGGGCGAATATAAGTAACCCCTAGTTCATCCGTACAATAAGGCTTATAAGGTAAGGTATTGATAAACTGATCTTCAAGATCCAGTTTAAAACGGTTTGAATGCTTAATATTCACGCATAACTGCACTTATGGCGGTAATCTAATAATTGTGTTTGAAGTGGCATCTGATATAATTCCCTAAGAGATCATTATCCCTGTGATAGTTTTCGTAAGCCCTGAATTCTTATCCATTCCGCCAAGTTTGATATAAGATTCGGGGCTTTGTCCTTTCTGAAACCTATCATACGCTATCATATTTAAAGTTCAAAATTTCTCTATATAAATCATTTAGTTGGATCTGTTTTTTTCGTTAAAAACTAACAATGCATTAATTGTATAAATATCAATAAATTAACTAATTCTATTATTAGTTAGTTCTATCAAACATGTGACGTATATCTACTTTCCAACCACATCCCCTTGTAACGTAATCCCATAAAAATCAGGTTTTGATTTATTCCTTAGCCAATCACTAAACGTTCTTTTTGCACAACCATACGCTTTAGCTGCTTCTGCTTGAGTTTTAAACCGTCCATTTGGCGTAACAATTTCAGCGTATTTAATTCCAACCGTTGCCGTTTTTTCTTTTGTTACTTGCTTAACTGAATGTTGAGTTTGAACTAAAAGTTTGTCTTTGATTGCTTCAAGAATCCATTCGGTTTTATTTTTCTCTGGTAATAAAATTGCAATTTCATTAGGAACGCGAAGTGTCACCATTTTTGTTTTATTTGTTGTACTTGAATTCGTTGTTTTTTTTGCTTTACTTCGAGACATAAAATTAAACACCTGAAATACTTATATCTATTGATTATAAAGGGATGAAGAAAGGAAATAAATCTGTCTTACAGATATGTATTACAGTACATAAAAAATATAACTTATCACAATACCTTATCATCTGGCATGCAGAACTGTAATACAGTACGAATATCTATAAAAATAGTCGTTAGCAACCTTTCCAAATCCCCCTCGATAGATTTATTTCAAATCTACGCCACATACAAAAATACCGTCACGATGGACGGTATTTAACGTAAGAAAGTTTTATGCGTACTAACAAAAACAAACAGGTAATTTACTATAAGTATGAACACGGTAAATATTTTATTGTTTATAATAAAATAAGAAAGCCCCAATCTTGAGATTGAGGCTTTCTTCTGAAATTTGGTAGCCCAAGGCGGACTTGAACATTCACTCCCAAAAGAAGCAAATGTTAAACCCCTTAACACTTCACCCAAAAGTCACAATATAAACTAACTCAATATAGTTATGACCGTTCACCATTTAAATTTCGATTATGATTATTTAGTGCAGATTTAAATAATGGCGTTAAAAACTTACTTCCATAAACACTCAAATGATCACCATCATAATATAATGGATGTCCTTTAATTGAGCCATAACAAGCTTTATCATCACATAAATATTTGCTTGTATCTAATATTGTTGCTCCACATTCTTTATGAGCTTTATCCATCAGATTAAGTACGTATTTATTTCTTTTAATATAATTATCCTTAGGTAAGACGATGTTCTCTTCTTTATCTTTTAGTAAAGATAATTTTGCAATAGTCTTTGGTACATTAAATAGCATCTCAGGGGTCGGTGTAGTAATGAATACTGGGTTTGTTTTCTCTAATTTACAAATAGTATCTAAATATTTGTTTGTAAATTCATTTAATAAAGTATCATTCACCGCATTATATGGTTTAGTAAAATACACACCCGGACTATTATTATCTGTAATTCTAGCTTTTTCAGACTGTCCCCATATATAAGAAGATGTTCTATTAATAACAAAAACAGGAATATTTTTATATTTAGTTGTTACTTCTTTAAATTCCTTATAATTACTCTCAGTGCAATTATAAATAGGATAATGTTTGTTTTTCACCCCCAAAATAAAAGGACAACTCCATCTTAAATAAGCCACAACCCCATCATTACTTAAATTAAATGCGGAAAGAACACCTGCGGATAAAGCATCAGCATGACTATCACCAATAATAATAGCTTTAATGTTATTTTTATTACCAATGATACATGGTTTAGAATCAACAGGATCTGTTGGCGAATAAAAACATTTTTCAGTTAAAGGGTTTCTGTCTAAAGCACTATTCTCTGCAATAACCACCCGTTTGTTAACTCTACTTTCAATACCATGATCAATAAAAACAAAAGATGAAACCAATCCAATACTTACCACCATCCACAATGGCTTAAGCGTAGCTATTGGCTTAAATGAAATGCTCGCTAACGCAGGAAACTTAATACTTTCAACAAACTTGTAGCTACAGAAACCTAATACAACAGATACAGGAATACCAATCCATTCCCAATGCTGCATTTCAAAATAATAACCAAATACCACAACAGGCCAATGCCATAGGTAGATAGAGTAAGACCATAAACCTACTTTCTGCATCACTACATTATCTGTAATCAGGCTACCACTACGGTTAGCAATAATAATCAGATAAGCACCAAGCACAGGAATTAACGCTAAGTATCCAGGCCACAAGTTATCTTTAGAGATAAACGCATACGAAGCTAAAATTAACGCAATACCAATCCACTCAAGATACTTTTTGCTTGTCTCTTTAAGGTTCTGTAAGGGATAAAGGAATGCCAGACCACCCATCATCATTTCCCATGCACGAGTCGGGAATAAGAAATAAGCAGGATTAGGCCAACGATATGTCGCATAAACACTAAATACAAAGCCAACTACGGTACCAACAACAAGCAAGCGCTTAATGTTCGTGAGTGACATACACTTCTTCAATAGCACTAATACTACAGGGTAAATCATGTAGAACTGCCACTCTACAGACAACGACCATGTATGAAGTAGCCACTTACTATGTGATGCTGCATCAAAGTAACCAGATTCTCGCCAATAAATAATATTGGACACAAATCCCATACTACTAGCAACATGCTTACCCAATGTTCGATAATCTAATGGCGTAAAATAAAACCAGCCAAATACCAATAAAGCCAAGCAGACAACTGATAATGCAGGAATGATACGATTGGCACGGGCAACATAGAAATTAATAATAGAAAAGTTATTATTCTCTAGCCCACGAAAGATGAGTCCAGTCATTAAGAAACCAGAAATCACGAAGAAGACATCAACCCCAGCAAAACCACCAGGAACCCATGATGGGTTAAAATGGAATAAAACAACGGCAATGACGGCAATAGCCCTCAAACCATTTATATCGGTTCTAAATTTCATGAAAAGTAAAAATTAAATAAGAAAAAAGATCTATATGATATCAAAACCATATGATTAAGTAATTTATTACTGTCAGTATGTCTATTTACTTATATTAAGAGATACGCGGTAACGTCCAGATACAATAAAAGTCGCCATTAGCGACCTTATGCCTTAGATTTAAAATAAATCTAAATTTAGGCAAAACCCCTCGAAATAGATTTATTTTAAATCTGCCATTTTTCATCAATCCATCTCGCCATAAATCGCTTATCAGTCTGACATGACTCAAATACCCGTCAAATCGCCCCTAAAAACGATTCTAAGACCAAAAATACCGATCACTCGACTCGTAGTATGACTTTGAGTTAGAAACGTCTGTATTTAACATATGGCATCTAACGCGCACTACGTGATCATCGTTCAGGGAAAATCACCAACAAAACCGACATATTGCTAGGTTTTGTTAGGCTTAATCAATCCAAAAGTGACGTTGTTATTTTGTTATCAGTGTTACCACATCCAAAAATTTCATTTATGCCAATTTTTACATCAAACTAACCATAAATCACAGACTCATGCCTCTATCTTGAATCCGTTCCTGTTGATAATTTAATTTCTCTTCATACTGTAATATTTCTCTAACTGTTGAACTTGACCGTTCAATGCTTTCACTTGATTGCTTAATATTGTTACTTGATTGAGTAAGTCCTTGTTCTCTTTTGAGGTAGTCTCGAACATCATCCTTAAAGTTTTGTAAGCCTTCGCAAAGTCGTTGTGTTGCATTTCGTGTTGTTGTTGTAAATTCTCGAATGCGTTCAATAACTGCTTTTCTAATTCTGTCATGATTTATTTCGTCCAAGTTATTACTGCTTGATTCGTTTTTGACCTGTAGGTATCTGTTATCACTGCTTTCTTCGGGAGAATCAGATAATTTATTCCATCTTCCGTCTGCATTGAAATATTGGCTTTCTCTAATTTTTTCAGGGCGATATTCTGACTTTTGATCTCTTGATAATTCTCGGATATTTTCTTGGCCTGCCACATCGTTACTATGCCAAATATCATTATTAATATGATTGCCAATCCTATTACTTTGAACCAATTTTTTATCACCAACCAACTCATGCGCTTGGTTTGGTCTTGGATATCTTTTTGTATTTTCTGCTCGCTTAATTTCAACGCCTCGATGATAAATCTCTCGTGCTTGTTGAATTCGATCTTCAGATTGTTCTCGGTAACGTTGGCTTGCTCCTTCGATTTCCTTTCGAAGTCCTGTGCCAAATCTAAAATCTTGCTCATAAATCATGCCTTTTAATCGTATATTTCGACCACCATCAGGGTCAGCAATAGAAATACTTTTTTTTGTTTGTCTAACAACAGTAAATCCAGATTTATCTAATATTGAGATCACATCTTCCCTATTTTTTAACTGACCATTCTTTGCCTGTATTAATAAAGAATCAGTAATGACACTCGCAGCCTCTTTTTTTAATGGTGGTAAATCCCTCGGCGTGACTAATTCACGCTTATTCATTGGATCATCAGGGTCGTGAAGTTTCAGGCTAGTATTCATACCTATTTTCCACGCATTAATCCGTGGCCGATCTGCTTTATCAAAGTAAGGCTGTAGGCGTTTACCTGTAAGCAATTCAATATTAGGTATAACAAAATTCAGTTCTAACCGACCTTTATCGCGGTGCTCTACCCAAAGACAAGAATATTGATCAGGCTCAAGAGCAGGTAACAATGCCTTTTCAAAACT
The DNA here is from genome assembly GCF_002849605.1 of Photobacterium carnosum. GTDB lineage: Bacteria > Pseudomonadota > Gammaproteobacteria > Enterobacterales > Vibrionaceae > Photobacterium > Photobacterium carnosum. Next base: position 1,505 of record NZ_NPIB01000047.1, on the reverse strand, counting down.
CGACATGATTTTATCTTTGGTTTGACGATCTAAATCTGATTCCTGAAAAGACAAAACACCTGACGTATATTTTTTTGCGTAAGGACTAGAATCAATCAGTGCTTGAATTTCAAAAGGGTCGCCACGGTCAAGTGCCGCACCTTCTCTATCGTGATTTTTACCAAGCAGATATTCCACAGGGCCAGCCCCTCGACCGGCTCCTCGTGCATGAAATTTAACGATCATCGTGTGTATTCTCGGACTTAATGAAAGATAGCTCCCTCTGAATACTAGAAAGAAGCGAAAATAATTGAATACGTTCTACTGGTTTCCAATCTTTAGAATTAAGAACTCGTGCGATTTGATTAATATTATTTCCAATCGCGGCAAGTTGTCGAAGTAGTGCAGGATCGATTTTAGGAACAGTATTAGCACGAGGAACTTTTGCACCAAGACAATGTTCTCGCATCCATTCGGCTAATCGAGGTTTAAGACTACGTTGTACTAATTCAAAATACTCAGACTCATTAACCCTAATTTTTATGATTTTCGTTCTTTGTTCTATCACCAACATCACCACCTTAATTGTTATAAAACTAACCACAACTAAAAAATATCTCGCCTAAAGCGAGGGAATTTTTCGGGGGGGCAACTGGGGTAAAGGGGGCGTTAGCGTCCCTTTCCAGCTCACAGATAACCGAAGGAGCGAAGCGACTAAGGGCACTCTGTGTATGCTGGCTTATACCGAAAGAGTCAGCATTTATAGATTAAATCTAAGAGAATGGGAAAGCTAATAAGAAAGGTATTATTTGCGAAGGTGGTCAGATAAAAAGGGAGTGAGAAAGTCCTGGGATGTTGAGTGCAACTTGTAAAGAAAGATAGGTAAAGATTCATGTGGAAAAGTAGGACAGACAAGCTGCCCCAACTTTACACACAATCACCAGATTCAATATCGAGTGCGTGATGAGTTTGTGCTCCGCACACAAACAATAAGGTTTCTTTTTAAATACCCTAGAAAGCAAAACAGCCCTAAAACGGGCTGTTATCTGATAAGGCTTGCTTTACTTTGCTTGTTTTTTCCTACTACTTAATCCAATTACGAATAGTACGTGTAGTTATACTCAAATGTTCCGCAATAGCTGATTGGTTGTATCCTAGTTCAAGCATCTGTAAAACCATTGGTAATAACTCTACTTTATTAGACTTACGCCCCCCACCATTAGATATTGCACCACCTAATGCACCAGCTTTAGCCTTATCCTCAATAGAACCTCTCTTGCCGCCAATAAGGCCACCTAATGCACCAGCCTTAGCCTTATCCTCAATAGAACCTCTCTTACCGCCAATAAGACCGCCTAATGCACCAGCCTTAACCTTATTCTCAATAGAACCAGCTAAACCACCTTTACGTCCCTTGATAGCCTGAGATTCACGGAATTTTTCAGGTGTAAAGTGTCGGTATGTCCAATTCGCAATCGATTTAGCTATCGCCTTAACTTCTGATACAGGAAGTGGAACAGTAAATT
>NZ_NPIB01000046.1 GCF_002849605.1 Photobacterium carnosum | reverse complement strand
TTCCATTTTCACTGTCCTTGTTTTTCTTAGATGATTAACGATAGAGCATATGAGACGTGTTTACTATTATTTTGATTGATCCTAATCGATGTATTTAGCCGTTACACTGTCTCGGATCGCATAAGATACATATTGTTAAATAGCTAGTAGGTGAAAAATGTTAAATTATGTGATATTTAAACTAAAGGTTTACCATGGAACTCCTATGGTGTATCTTTAGTTTTTATTGTCTTTTATCTTTAAGGAAATTGGTAATGGCTAAAACATTTTTTCCTAACGCAGATCAAATTGATTACGTATCTGCTAGTGCTCCTCACCCTGAAAATACTCAGTATAAGATTTCTATTGGTCTTGAAGTTTGGGGGGGGCAGAATCATCCTGTAGCTAAAATACAAATGGTTTATGATGGAGTAGTAGCAGGCAGAAGAAGTCCTTCTTATCCTCTAGGCTCTGATGATTTTCAGAGAGTTACTAAAAAACTTGATGAGTTGATTTCAAACCGATAAGTGTAGTTAATTAAGCATCAATAAGAGATCGCTTCTGTGGTCTTTGTCGTATCTGATCATTGCAACGTGTCAGTACGCATAAATAGATTAACTGTTAAATACCGCCCAATTTGAGGCGGTATTTTTGTATGTGAGGTAGATTTAAAATAAATCTAACCAGCCTATACGGCAGTGAACTTTTTTGCGATCCTGCTTGTTTCCTAAGAAAGGGGGTAGTTTCCTCAGAAAAGGGGCGGTTTCCTAAGAAAGGGGGGCGGCTTCCTAAGAAAGGGGGTGGTTTCCTCAGAAAAGGGGCGGTTTCCTCAGAAAAGGGGGTGGTTTCCTCAGAAAAGGGGGTGGGTTGGTTCGTCTCCGTGGATTCGGGAAATGATCTGACAAAATGTATTGCTAGTTGAATGTCATTAGTCCTGATTGTAATGTTATTTTAACTATTTGTTTTCATTGGTTTTTTTTGCAAAACAAAATGTATTTCTAGTTGAATGTCATTAGCCCCGATTGTAATGTTATTTTAACTGTTTGTTTTTGTTGGTTTTTTCCAAAACAAAATGTATTGCTAGTTGAATGTTATTAGCCCTGATTGTAATGTTATTTTAACTATTTGTTTTTGTTGGTTAAATTTATTTTTTATAAGTTTTTCATCTGAAATTAGGGTTGTTTTTATTTGAAAATTGCTTTTTTTTGGTGAAATGCTCCAACAATCGGGGATTATTATTACTGATTTTTGTTGTTTATATAGAAAAGAGGCATGTTTCTATCTCTCATATTTTCATTCTAGTGGTTTTTATTGCTTATTTTTTTCCTTTTTAGATAGACTTGAGCCATTTTCTTGATGAGCTTTTTGTGAAATTTCATCTGGTGTGAAATCTAGAGTTTTTTCCATGTATTACGCCTCAGCATCATTTTCATTGATTGGTGTTAGATTAAAGAGCTTTCTATCTCTTTCTGCTGTTAGATATTTATCAATATTTTTTAGCATCTTTGATTGGTAATCTTGATTCTTACTCATACCATCAAGAACCATCGCACCTATCAATATTTTTTTTCGCGTTTCTTCTTTTCTTGATTTTTCTCGCTCACGATTTTTTTCAGCATTAGCCTTTGCTTGTAATGCTTCAATCTGTTTTGTTATTTTTTCTAATTTAGTTAATTTATTTTCCATGATGAAAATCTCTATTTTTAAAAGTGGTATTTTATCATTGCAGTAAGACTTATTATACTACCCCGTAATGTAATAAGGGCGCACTTAGGACTTGTACCAAGTCGCGCGTTTCACTTCGTGAAAAAAGAACAGAGAAGCAAAGAGCATGGCGATTTACCATTGTAGTGTTAAACCAATCTGTAGATCGGCAGGGCAATCTTCTTGTGCATCTTCGGCTTATCGTTCTGCTGAAAAAATCAAAGACGAAAGAACCGAAATTATTCATGACTATACAAGAAAAAAGGCAGTCGATTTCACTGCTTTAATTGGTTGGAATAATGATCGTTCTAGTCTTTGGAATACGGCAGAAAAAGCAGAGAAAAGAAAGGATGCAACTGTATCTAGGGAGTATGAATTAGCCTTACCTAAAGAACTCTCTAATGATGAAAAGATATCGCTTGTTCTCGATTACTCAACGTGGATATATGAGCGACATAATGTAGCCGTTGACGTATGTGTTCATCAAATAGATTCAGACAATCCTCATGCTCATATTATGACAACAACAAGATCAACTGATGGTGATCTGTTAGGTGATAAAGTTCCTAGAGAATGGTCTGATACGAAAAGAAAACAGCATGGATTACTTGGTCGGAAAAATGATCTTATTGAAGCCCGTGAAGTATGGGCGGCTCATTGCAATAAGGCATTAGAAAAAAATAATTTTAATGAGCGTGTTTCTCATTTGTCATTAAGTGACCAAGGAATACAAAGAGTTCCCCAAATACATGTTGGTTATGTTGCCAAAGAAATGGAGAAAGCAGGTTTATGTTCTATTCGAGGTGAAAGAAATAGAGAGATCATAAGAAATAATCAGCCACCCATCGTCAGGGATAGAAAAAATCTATCAAAGGCGATTCATTTAGATAGGTTATTAAAAAGGAATAGTCATGATCAGCTTTGCGGAAACCCACAAATTGATGACAAAGGCGAAAGCAACAATCAGGGCAATCGAAAACAGGACAGATGGAAAGAGAATATTCTCCGAAATATTAACCGACACAGACATGGTTCATCGGTGCGTAAACTATCCGACATTGCCAGCAGCTTGCCACGTATGCCCCAACGCGATCTATATGACAGAGAGCGACAAAGACAACCAAATAATCCTTCAATGTTATTGCAGCCTACTAAACGTAATAACGTGGGATTTAACGAACAAGAAACGGATCGAGTTTTGCGACGGAGAGAGAGCAGCGAACAGTTAGGTACTTTCGATATCAAGTATAAATACAATAAAGCTAAGCATACTTTTAATATGACTATTAACGGTAAAATGCCATTAGATGTTGTTACGAATGCTCAACTTAAAGCTATTCAAAGCAGTGATAAAATTTTATTGAGAGTTGATTTTGATGATTTACAGCGTGGTGAAATCCCATTAAATAAGACTTTAGGGGAAATGCCTCGATTTAAAACACTGAATTCTGAATTAAAAGAAGTTGAAAAAGTAGAAATTACACGCGGTTTTACGATGTGATTTTGTCGGTTATATGACCAAAAAAGGAGGGCGAAGATAAAGGGTTTTATTAGCTATATCAGTTATCTAAGTTGATTCACACCCAGCGTATTACACAAAATCTGTATAATTAAGTCAGTATTTTCAAAGTGTTGGATGGTTATCATTTTATTTAAAAATGAAATCATATGCTTGAGCTGTTTTGATTTGCAGAGTAATATCTTTAGCATGATGTAAAAAAACCTAGCTTGCAGGCTAGGTTTTTTCGGAATACTTAAAACGATTTTCTACGCTCGTTAAGTTCTACTATGATAGCCATATCACGTTAGTTCTTCAAGTATTCCCTCTACATCTCGCTATATTATTTTATACCCACTGAATTTGTGAACGGCAAGACTACCATTCACACGATGACGTATCTGTTAGGGTTAGCAAGAGAGTTCTTGCCATCCGATGTCTATTATACATAGGCGAAAACAGGCGGGGATCAACATACAAATTCAGGTAATGCTTCGGGTAATATTGGCGTGATTAGGGTGAGAAGGAGGAAAGCCTACTTCGTTGTAGACATTCAATCAAACACACCACTTAAAACACTGCACTCGTGAGCGAGCAACTTAAAGAGCACTGACACTAGAATGTTATCTCAGTTGTAGGAGACACACGAGGCTCAAGCTGCTGATTGACCCTAAACCATTGGGGAGGCTTGAGGCTATAGGACATGGTTAGTACCTATAGGGAATGTAAGCGATATACTCGGCTCGGTGTCGGCATATTCTTCTTCCGAAGTAGCAGCCTTTCTTATGACTGAAAAGTTCTAAGGAAAGCTGCTGCTATGGGAATTTTGCTCAACCTCTCTCAGAATCAGCATATCTCCAACACGCTTTAAGTTAAGAAGAAGAAGAAAAAGAAAATTTGTTGTTGATAGCGGAGCGAAAACTAAAAGCTCTCTCGATGTTAAATTGTCGATTGTGTGTAAAGTTAGGGCAGCTTGTCTGTCCTACTTTTCCACATGAGACAACTCACTACTACTGACGGGCTACCGCTTGTCGATACATGGTGCTTGGATAATCTCGTACCTCGATTAACCAGGCCCACGTATTCGAACTCAGAAAACATTACTTTGTCGTCAATTCCTCATAAACACCGGTCAAACTTTCATTTTGGGATCGGGTAACACTGATAACAAAATCACAACGTCACTTTTTTACCGTTTTATCCGCACAAAATCTCTCAAAATACCCATTATCCTATCCGTTCTGAATGAACAGTGATCACGTAGTGCGCGTTAGATGGATACTGTTAAATACAGCCGCTTTTAGATAAAAGTCATACTAGGTGTCGAGTGATAGGTATTTGTGGTCTTAGAATCGTTTCTAGGGGCGATTTGATGGGTATTTGGGTTACATCAGACTGATAAGTGGTTTATGGGAAGATGAATTGAGAAAAACTGGCAGATTTAAAATAAATCTATTTCGAGGTGTTTTGTGGGATTTTAGATTTATTTTAAATCTAAGGTGCAAGATTGCTAATGTCGACCTTTGTTGTCTCTTAGCACAGAAAATGCAATCTTTTGAATAGATATCAAAATACAAATATCAACTTACACTATTCGTTAAAAGTATAATTGTCTTTATTTTTTACAGATTCTTTTTTATGAAAAAATTATTAATCGTTTTATTAGTTGGGTTATTTGCAGTTGGTGTTGCGAATGCGTGTCCACACGGAGAACATCCATATGGTGGAACAGGTCCTCACCATAAAGGTGGTTGGTGCGCATAAATAGATTTGATGTGAAATACCGCCCAAGTTGAGGCGGTATTTTTGTATGTTAGGTAGATTTAAAATAAATCTTATTGACGTATTAAATAAGAAAATCGTCTAAATTAGCCCCGTTATCAACAGCTAATTTTAATGCTTTTGGTATGCGACCTTGCCCTGTCCATGTTTTCTCATCTTGATTATCATCAAGATATTTATATTTTGCTGGGCGTATTGCACGAGGTTTTTTAGGTGCTTTTTCTTGTATAGATAAAATATCTTCAATAGATAAGCCATCAGATAATAGCATTTGACGATAAATCTCTAATTTTTCTTCACGTTCTTTGGATGAGGCTTTTTCTTGCTCATCTTCTGCAATACGCTCATTTACAACTTGAGTTAAATTCTCTAATGCCTTTTGTAACTGCTCAATAGTTGTTGCTTCACGAGTAAAAGCACGAAGGCTGCGAATGTTCATTAATAATTTTATAGCGTCTGTCATGATTTTCTTTTTTATTGAATGGTTTTGTATTTTATAACAAAAGATGATCTTTTCGAATAGGTCCCTATTAAAAACATTTTTCGCATCGAATTTTTATTGAGTCTATGTTGTGTGGATTCGGATCGCATAAATAGATTTGATGTTAAATACCGCCTCAAATTGGGCTAATGTTATTCACTTAAACCTGAAATCCTTATGTAAGAAAACTTTTGATAATTAAAGAGTCTAGCTATAACTGGATTCTTTGCTATCTGAAATATTCTATTTTGTACGCAAAACAAAATATCCTTAAGTGAATGGCATTACTTCGTATCAGCGATCTCTTTAAATAAAGATGGTCATCCTATTTATATGCTGCTAAGTGTTGTTTCTTGTCTGAAAAAATAAGAAATTATAGATTAAGTTAAAAATTAAATAAAAGGAACGTATTACGCGATTAGAGAAAAACATATTCCTCGTTACTTTGGTGAATTTTGTTTTTGATTTAATTATCGCTTTCGAGTTGAAAATATATTTAATATACTGATTAAACGTGGTGCAAAATCGCCACCGATGCCAGAAAAATTATTAATTTTGACTGAGACTCGGTGGTGATAAAATGATTTATTACTTAATTATAGAAAAATTGACGTAATTTTATACCGAAGATACTACCAAATAACGCAACAAACATCCAAAGCCATCCATGTAAACTACCAGATGCTGTACCATCAAAAAAGCCACCCAAATTACATGCGGCATACATAGCTCCAATTCCCATTAATAAGCCACCAATAATTGATGCCATAATGATTTTAATATTAATTGGATTATCATTTTGTTTATTACGAATACATTTTGATAAGGCTGCGCCTAAAACTCCAGCCCAAAACATACCAACCATAGGATTACTGAAAAGAGGTTGTGCTAGTTTAGGATAATTATTAAATAAACCAAACCATGATGCACATCTTAACGCCATATCGTAAATAGCTCCCGTAATTGTCCATGCAGAACCATATATAGCAACAATACTAGAGTTCAATAACGCAATAATTATTCCTCCAGTAAGTATTGTAAAATGGCCATCACGCCAAAATAAATGTTTCCCTCGTAAAAGTGGTTGTACTTGTTTGGTACGTTTAAACTCGGTACGAGAAAAAACAACAAAAAGCAATCCAACAAATGCTAAATTTAGTAATGCTCCGCTTAAGAATCCCCCTGTCAAATCTTTCATTAGAACAACTTGACTGTGAAATGTTGTATTAATTATTTGTTGATAATAATGACCAATTAATGTACCAATACCATAAAAAATTAATACAATCCAAAACCTAGGTTTAGCTTCTCCACAACAATATAATGTACCAGAAGCGCATACTCCCGCTAATTGCATACCGCAACCAAATAAAAAAGCGCCGCCAATAAAAGGGATCCCAATTGGTATTATATTTCCAACCATTTTACCACCAAAGAAGGCATGACCAAATGATAAGCAAATGGTAAAAAGGACTATTTCGATAGAGATCGTAATAAGACATGATCTAACATAAAAACTATCACATTTAGTTAGCATTTGACGCCAACCAAAAACAATTCCGAAACCACTGAACGATAAAGTAAATCCAAGTAAAAACCCAATAAAAGCCATTAATGCCCATTTTATTCCTAGAGTTTGCTCAAGCCATAACAATAAGAAAATAGTCAAAAATATAATTGGTATTATGTGTTTTTTATTCATTTGTTTAAATAACTCAAGATTGTATTAAATTTCTTTTATTTTCTATTTTATATATTAATTAAGCAATAAATTAAAAATGTGAATTTATGATGATTAAAAGAATGGGTGAGTTCCTAGATTATTGATTTGAACTATCATTACGTTTTAGTACTTTGACTGATGATTATTATAGTGATCCTTTTTCTTCAATGTCCTAAGTGTAATAGCTCAGAAAATGTTCGTAAAAATGGACGCTAGCGTTATCAATGCTCTGGCTATCGACATACTTTTCAAACAAATTATTCAATGAAAGGCTCGTAAGCGAATAATTAATCACACATTCTAATTACAGTCTGCTTTTGTCATAGTTCTCCGACTAAAACTAACAAAATGTTTTTTACTGTTTAATTTTTCTATCTTTGAGTACGCATAAATAGATTAACTGTTAAATACCGCCCAATTTGAGGCGGTATTTTTGTATGTGAGGTAGATTTAAAATAAATCTATTTTTACGTGTTTACCCCTGTTTTAGATTTAAAATAAATCTATCAAAATGTGATGTTTCTTTATGAAAGCGATCATTTTTTGTGCTAGATTGTCCGCACTTGTCATTTTTATATTTGTTTGGAGTCCGTACAGTGAAAAATAATAAACGAGCAAATGAAACTGCAACGTCGGTGCGTAAAGATATGCGTATGGATAAAGACTTACTTGCACTTGTTGATGCTGTTAGAGGAGATGTTCCTTTTGCTGCTTGGGTTAAGCGAGCAATTAAAATGAGACTTGAAAAAGAAAATGTTATTCGAGAACGTACGGTTAAGTCCGTACCAATTCAAATGAAAATTGAAAAAGAAAATATTAATCGAGACTGTACGATTAAGTCTGTACCAATTAAAAAATCTGTAAAGGTACTAAGACATAATCCAAAGGTTAAAAAAATATCATCTAATATGCAGCGTTCAATTAAAACGAAAAAAATATTATTTGATGCGATAAAAATATTATCTGTTGAAGAAAAAATAGAAATTATTAAAGCACGTTACCCAAAAAGTGAATTGCGGAAAGCTATTGGTGATGTTGTATCTAAAGATTCAATTGCGAAGTATTGGGATGAGATTGGAATAGTTTTAAATGAAAATGATTAAATGATTACTAATTTTGAGTGATTTTTTGTTTCCTTTTATTTAGTGCTGTCTATTTGCTGCTTATTTGCTGCTTATTTGCTGTCTTTCTTGTGATTTGCGGTCTATTTGCTGTCTATTTGCTGTCTATTTGCGGTCTAAAGTATATTTCACTAAATGTAAGGCAAAAATAAAGGCACGTTACCGACTGAAATCATTTTGCAAAGGCACGTTACCGATGTATACAAAACTCGTTCCTCATTGTGTATATATCGACGTGCCTCTGAAATTCTTTCATCGCGTGCTAAAGGGGAAACCCCTTTAAAACCCTTTTCACTCTACGAGTGATTTTTAAGATCTTGAAAAATTGAGCGTGATTTTAAGATATTGATGCAGGTAGGATTTGGGCGTAATATCGCAGATAAAACAAAGCCTCGATTTCTCATACTTTCAAACTTGGCGGAATGAGATTGAGAAAATCGAGGCTGCGAAACTAATCATTGAGATGATTTGCGTCTCTAAGGAAATTATAGCAAATGGGAATTCAAAAACAATCTAATAACCGCCTTAAGTGCAGTTATGAGTGAAAACCAATCAATTAAATCTCTTTAAATCTGATTTTATCGAGTCACTACCTACAAAACCCTATTGTACTGATGAATTGGGCGTGACATTTATTCGTCCTAAACTTACCGCAATCAATAAAAAGTACATTCAAGTTAATCGACCATCGACTGATTTGTATTTAGTTTTTGATCTTGATTATGAGTATTCAGCCTTAGCATGGTCTGATCTAAATCTACCCGCGCCAGCGTGGGCTGCTAAAAATCCAATTAATGGACATTCCCATTTAGGTTATGCGCTAAGTGTTGGCGTCTGTACGTCATCAATGGCAAGACTTGCACCTCTTAAATATTTAGCAGCAATACAATCGGCTTATACAGAAAAATTAAAAGCTGATCGTTCTTATGCTCGATTATTAACGAAAAACCCATTACATGAAGCATGGCAAACAACATGGTGGACTGATGAAAAGTACACTCTCGATTATTTGGCTGATTTCGTTGATCTGACAGGACACCCATTAAGGGGTAAAGAGAGTCATGGATTAGGGCGTAATTGTGAGTTGTTCGAGAACGTGGCTCATTGGGCATATAAGGAAGTTCGAGAATATTGGTCGCCTAACTATAAGAGTAAATGGCAAGATGCTGTAGTGAGTCATACAGAGGCTTTAAATGCTCAATTTATCGAGCCGTTGCCTTACTCCGAAGTAAAAAGTATCTCTAAATCGATCGCTAATTTTGTTATTCGCCATTTTAGCCCTGAAAAATTCCGTGAATCTCAGTCTATCAAAGGTCGTAAAGGTGGATTGATTGGTGGTAAACGAGGTTCTATTGAGGATAAAGCTAAGGCTGGTCGAATATCAAAAGGTGGTGGTCGTCCGTCGAAGTCAGGTTTTAGTAGGGAAGAACGCGAATCTTTAGTATTAAAGAAAAAAGCTCAAGGGTTATCTAACCGAGCTATAGCTGATGATCTTAGTATTTCGTCTAGTACCGTTAGTTTAATTCTTCGTAATTCACGATAGTGATCGAAACAACAAAGCCTTATCAGATAACAGCCCGTTTTAGGGCTGTTTTGCTTTCTCGGTAATATCAAAGAAACCTTATTGTTTGTGTGCGGAGCACAAACTAATCATGTACTCGATATTGAATAAGGTGATTGTGTGTAAAGTTGGGGGCAGCTTGTCTGTCCTACTTTTCCACATGAACCGATTCCCATTAAGACTGACGCGCTACGCTTGTCGATACATGGTGCTTGGATAATCTCGTACCTCGATTAACCAGGCCCACGTATTCGAACTCAGAAAACATTATTTTGTCGTCAATTCCTCATAAACACCGGTCAAACTTTCATTTTGGGATCGGGTAACACTGATAACAAAATAACAACGTCACTTTTTTAACGTTTTATCCGCACAAAATCTCTCAAAATACCCATTATCCTATCCGTTCTGAATGAACAGTGATCACGTAGTGCGCGTTAGATGCATACTGTTAAATACAG
>NZ_NPIB01000045.1 GCF_002849605.1 Photobacterium carnosum | reverse complement strand
TAATCCATTGCTCAGAGCCATCACTTTGAGGAAGGACAACTTCAGCTTCACCTTTTTCTTGATCAATACTGAGTACTACACAAGCATCACCCCCTTTTAGTATGGCAATGACCGGGAATAATAATGGCGATAACTTATCGAATGTTAATTGTGTTTGTTTAGCCTGAAGCCCTGCCTTTTCTGCTGCGCGAGGTAATAAAAAGGGGGTTAGTAAACCATCGGTTAGCGGTAGATCTGCAATTAAGGCATCCGGTGAATTTGCTTGGCCGTAGAAACGACTAATATAAGCAAGTGATTGAAGCAATGGATCTTTCATGTTATTTCCCATTAACTAACTGATCGGTGACGTAACCTTGAAAACCTTGAATTTGTAGCTGTGTTAATTTGTCTTTTTGTTCAATAGTTTCCACACGGGAGGCGATAGTGAGTACTGAAAGGTTATTGGCACTACGTGTTATCGATTCTAAAACGTCTGTTTTTACTTGATTATCTAATTGGGACGTATATGAAAAATCTAATTTCACATAGCTAGGTCGTAATTTATTCAGATAACCTATCGAGCTGAAATTATGACCATAATTATCAATACCAAATTTAAATCCATTGTTACGAATAATTTCACAAAGTAAGCTAGTATTATTTATATTTTTAATAAAACAAATTTCAGGCAATTCAAACAAAACATGTTGTTTCATCTCGCTACAAGCTTGAAGCTTGCTATTAAGCCAGCGAATAAACCCTGTATCATTAATGCTACTTTGAGTAATATTAATAGCGATAGGTACGGATTCGGTTTTGCCCACCAATTGATTAAACAGAGTATCTATAATGTAGCAGTCAAATTTAGTACCCTCATTAAGTTTCTCAATAGCAGATAAAAATTGACCAGCATTAAAGCATTGTTGGCCTTTTTTAATATAAGCGAACATTTCTTTATGAATTACAGCATTGTTTGCATCAATTGCTTTTTGGAAAGTAAAATGGATTAGATTATTTGCTATTGCTTCATCAACTAATATTTTCCATTGTTGTTTACCTATTGCTGGTGTTGTTTTTTTCTCATTAATTTCTAATAAAGCTATAGGTTCTTTAATTTCGTGACGCGCTTTATTTACTGCATTATCAGCATGAGCAAGTAAAGCCGTTATTGTTAGAGTATCTGAACACATTACGATACCAACAGCAGCTTGAAGTGGTGCTATCCCAAGAGGATCTGAATTAAGCTCTGATGTCATATGTAGCATCGAACGGGCAGTATCCATAAGTTCATCTTCGGAGGCATTAGGTGCAATCAGCATAAATTCTGATTGGTTTAGACGAGCGATGGTAACATTATCAGTAGAAAGTTCTTTTAGGTGATTAGTAAGTTTTTGTACTAACTTATCACCTTTTTCATAACCTGATTGCTGATAGTTATCTTCAATAGCATCAGATTTTAATAGAATGATACCGCCAGTAGGTTTATGTAATAACCATGATTTTAGTTTGGTCATTAAGTAACTGCGGTTAGCTAAACCTGATACGGGATCTTGATAGGCACGAATACGTAAAGTATCGGCCTCTTGAGCTTGTTGTTCAAAATGTTGTTGTAACTGAGTATTCATCGAATTAAAAGCAATAACGAGATCAGATAATTCACGAGTATGAGGTGTCGGTAAAGGATCCGTGAAATGGTTATGTGCTATTTCTTGTGCACTTTTTTGAATTTGTTTTAATGGACGTAATACTTTATTGAGTACTAAGGATAATACAATAGCAGTCAATAATAGGCTTGTTATAAAACCAAGTACAAGTTGAATAGTTGCTTTCCATAATTGGATATAGGCTGAAACAGGACTGCTAATAACTGTTAAATTGGCGAGTTGTAGCCAACCACTGGTTAAGGTTGTAGTTTGAGTAATTGCTTTAATCTGGATTAATGATTGGAACCAATCAGGAATATTATCTATTCGTTGAGGGTATTGGCGAATAATTTCTTTGTTAGAGTCGAGTAAGGTTAGTTTTACTTGGCTGTAGTAACCCGAATCAAAAGTGGCATTAATAACGGATTCTGCTGAAATAAAATCTTTTTCTTTTAGGTATGGAGATAGAGCAAAGCCGATTGAGTTTACAACATTATTAAGTTCAGTTGATTGTTGTTCAATTAAATAACTTTTAGTGGTATTAAATTGAATAGTAAACACAGCACTTATCAGTAAAAATAATACAACTAACATCCACAGTAGAAGTTGTCGGTAAAGAGTCATTGTTATTTACTCATTAATAAATGTTTAGTGGTTGGTTTAGCTTGATCTTTTGAGAGCGACTACGTAAATCATTCCAAAGACTTAAGCGCGAAGCTTTACCCGCTATTTGTTCTTGTCCTTTTTGTTTCATAAGCCATAATTTACTACCATTAAAACTGTATATCGGTAGTAAATCATTACGCTGAGTCGCTGGTAAAATATCGCCTTTGAGATTATCTAAAATCAGTGGTATTGCTGATGGTTTTGGATAATAAGCAACAACCATATGGAATTGATTAAGTTTAAGTGCTTTTACATATATTAATCTGAGTTTATTGTCATTAATGCCAAGCTTAAGTAACATTTTGTATTTGGCAATACTAAAATCTTCACAATCACCCGCACCTGCACCAATAAATTCGTAAGGTGTTGCCCAATAATCTTCTTTTCCCCATAGCTTTTGATCGCTAATGAAAAAAAATTGATTAAAAAAAGTATTAGTAGCATTAAGTTTCTGGCGTTCAGTTAAATGTTGTGAGTTTTTGATGAGTGCGCGCCAGGCTGTTGCTCGTTTACCTGCGCGTTCACCATAAAATTGAGTTATTTTTTCTATCTGTTGTGTGTTACTAGCAGCAAGAACATTTACTGCTAGTAAGCAACAAAGTAACCAAAAAGTTATCTTCTTCAATGGGAAATTTTCTGTTTAATTTTCACGAACGGTATATACCGTCCATTCTTTAACTACATTACCTTGAGAACCAACTACTTGTGCCACGACTCGACGACTTAATGTATTACTTTCTTCAATATCAGATGCTTTAACTGGATCACTATCGCCAAAACCAACCGTTTTAATGCGAGCGGGTGTAACGCCTTCATTTATTAATGCTTGGCGGATTACGCTTGCACGGCGTTTTGATAAGGCAACATTATAAGCAGTATTACCAACAGGACTCGCATAACCTTTTAACTCTATATGTGTTTTAGGGTATTTCGCTAAGAACGTACTCATATTCTTGATATTATTTCTATAATTTTCAAAGATCACCGAAGAATCATTAGCAAATAACACATGGATCTTATTTTCTTCAGAACTGTCAATATAAGTCGGGCAGCCATTGTTATCGACGACAGCATCAATGGGGGTTTTTGGACAATGATCTCGTTGGTTAATGACGCCATCACTGTCGTTATCAAATAAATTTTTAGTTTGCTTTGCAATGGGTGGTTGAGGCACTGAAAGTGAGCATCCAAATAATGATAGTGCGAGTAACCCAATAATTGTGTATTTCATATTTTGTTCCTTTATTTAGCTGATTGTACCCAAGATTGAGGTATTTCAACGCGCATCTCACTAAGAATTAATCCGGTAGCATTTAATACGCGATATTTAGCTAAAATACCGTCATATTCAGCTGTAAAATAAGCTTTACGGGCTTCGAATAATTCATTTTCAGTATTTAGTACATCCAGTAAAGAACGTTGACCTATCTTAAATTGTTTTTCATAAGCAATAACGGTACGTGCAGAAGCATCAACATGTTCTTGTAAGAATATTTTTTGTTTTTTTGATAACGTTAAGGCACTCCAAGAAAGACGAGTACCTTCTTCTAACATTCGATAGGCGCGATCACGAATATCTTTGGATTTATTGATTTGATAAGCTGCTCGACGTGATTTAGCGACGTCACTTCCGCCATTAAATAGGTTATAGCGCATTTTTAACATGGCTTTTAGTTCATCGGTATCGCCGGCTGAACCATTAAGATGGTTTCCCCATTCTTGTGATGCTTCAATGCTAAAAGATGGATAGAAAGTACCTTGTGCTTGTTTATATTGATATTCCGCGGCATTGATATCATTTGATGCAATATAAACAACCGGATTGTTTTTTTCGGCTTTCGTCAGTGCATCATCTAAAGATATTGGTAGATAATTACTGTCAACTTCAGGTTTTATAAGATCAGTTGGGTAAGCGCCAATAATTCGCACAAACGCTGTAATTTTATCTTGAAGATTACTTTCTGCAGCCAATAAATTGGTATTAGAACTGGCTAAACGGCCATCAACTTGTGCTAAATCAGCGGTCGAACCGATACCTGCATCTGCACGCTTTTTGATATCAACGTACATTTTTTGATGCACTTTAAGATTAGATTGAGACAGAGCCAGTACATCTTGAGCATGGAGGACATTAAGATAAGCTTCGGTTGCTTTAAGTGCCTTGTCTTGTGCGTCAGATAATAGTTGATAACGTTGGGCTTCTGTTTCTGATTTATTACGTTGAATATCGTTATACGTAATAGAACCATCCCAAATTAATTGACGAATATTTAGTTGGGCACTTTGAGGGCGGTATTGGCCTGAAGGACTGTTTGCTTTGTAATCATCATGTCCAATACCTGCTTCTAGATCGACTGATGGTAAATAATCACCCTTAGCCGCATTAACTAATTGGTGTTTACTTTGAAATTCATTGTAAGCACTTTTTATATCAGGATTAGTTGAAAGTGTTTCAGCAATAGCTTGCTCTAATGATTGCGCCATTACTGGCGTTGCCAAACATTGAAGGCTAATTAATAGAGCAACTTTTCTAAATATATACTTTTTTGTCATTATTTTATTCTCTTAATGCCGTTTGACGCGCTCTGAGGATTGGTTTCAGTAAATAATCAAGTACAGAACGTTTACCTGTAATGATATCTGCTGATGCCGTCATTCCTGGAATGATTGGTAATGCTTCGCCATTAGGACCTTTAAGGCTACTTGCATTGGTACGAATTTTTACTTGATAGAAACTATTGCCTTTTTTATCTTGGATTGTGTCGGCACTGATTGTCTCTACTGTTCCTTTGAGACCGCCATAATTGGTAAAATCATAAGCACTGAATTTTATGATAGTCGGTAATCCGGGTCTTAAAAAACCTATATCTTGAGGGGCTATTTTTGCTTCAATTAATAGCGTGTCTTCAGTGGGGACAATTTCTACTAATGGCATACCGGGTTGAATAACCCCACCAACAGTATTGACATATATTTTTTGAATAGTGCCTGTAACAGGTGAAACAACCGTTGTACGTTTAACTCGATCTTTAAGGCCTACTTGTGTTTCTGTCATGCTAGATAATTTATCACTGGTTTCATTTAGCTTAGCTTGAATTTCTGAGCGAAATTGTAGTGCAATATCTATATATTTAAATTCAGTTTCTTGAATAGCTGCTTGGGTTACTGGAATTTGTAGTTTTGCTGAGTTTAGATCTCGTTTAGTATCATTAAGTGAACGTTGTAATTTTAATAGCTCAATGCGAGGAACAACACCTTCATCCGCTAATGGTTTGGTGATATTATATTCTTTCATTGCGATATTATAACTATCACGAAGATTAGATACTCGAGAGCGTGTTTCTGTTAGTTCTCGTTCTTTTTGTGATGCTTGCTGTGATGCAACAGATAATTGATTTTCTAAATTATTTAATTTACCCGTGAATTGGTTAAGTTGTCTGTGTACTAATTGAGCATGTTTGTTCTTGAAATTAGCAGTAAAAACGGGCGGAATGCTAGTAACATTAACGCTTTTTCGCCATTCGGTATTTTTAGTGTTTTTATTTACAGTAACATTGGCAAGTAATGCGTTAAGACGTAACGAATCAGCCTGCATGGCTGCAAGACTTTGGGTTTTTTCTTTAAAGTCAGATCTAAATTGTGTGTCATCTATGAGTAGTAATGTTTGACCTTTCTTAACTTGTTGGCCTTCTTTTACAAAAACCTGCTTAACAATCCCGCCTTCGAGGTTTTGTACTACTTGTAACTGAGATGACGGAATAACTTTTCCTGAACCTGTCGTTACTTTATCGAGTTTCGCAAAATAAGCCCAAGTAAATGCGATAAAGAAAAATAATATCATTACCCATAAAATGATTCTGGCACTTTTAGGTGTATTCAGTAGCAATGCTGATGATTTATCATCAATAAAATCGAGATCATTGTTTGATATCGAGATGGCTTTTTTACTCATATAAAACTTAGGTCTCAAGAAAAACGGCTTACAAAGAACATACAAATTACATCATTTAACTAGCTATTTAGTAGGTTAATTACAATCCATATTTGTATAAATAAATTTAATATTACGTATTGTTGATGATTATACAAGAGAGTGTTTTTTAATTAATATTCTCGAATGATAATCCGTCAAGGTATTGACGTAAAGTGATATTTTCTATTTAATGCTTTGTTAGAATATATGTGTAGCTGCGCATATACATGTATAAAATATATATCATTAATGGTAATAATTAAATTGATGATGTAATGAATGCGGTTCGTTATCAATTATTAGAGTTAAGGTTGAATGTAGTATGGTTAAAATTGAAAATAATAACAATGAGCTAAAGCTTATTGATGGTACCTGTTTTGTTATTAAAAATAATAAAAATATTTTAGCTATTAATAATCATTATCAACTTCAATCTGATGAGATTATTATTGCTAATAGCAGTACTAAAATGATTTTTAAGAAAGATGGCATTGAACAAGTTATTGATCAACCAGTGTCCACTTGTTCAATGTTATCTGCTGATGGACTCAAAATTGTTAGTTTAAAGCATGGTATTGATTTTAATCATGACGGTATTAAGAATACGCCGTTTTCCGATAATGATATTAGTGCTATTCAGAATGCTATTTTAACAGGACAAGATCCAACTAAATTATTTGAAGCAACAGCCGCAGGTGATGTGGGATTAAATGGTTCATCAGCAACAGCGAGTTTTATCACGATTAATTACGATAATGATTCGATGTTAGCAAAGGCAGGATTTGATACTGCTTACGAGCCAAGTGTCAAAAAAAGTCATATAGAGGACGGTGGTAGTATATCGTACTCTAAATTAGACGCAGGTGTCACCATCACCACCATTGGTGGTGACAATGTGATCAATGAGAACGAGTCCCACGGCAAAGTGCCTGTAACCGGTACCGTTGATGGTGATGTCAAAGTTGGCGATACCGTTACGATCACTGTAGATGGTAAAGCGGTAGGTACTGCCACAGTAGAAAGTCACAATGGCAAGTTAACGTGGACGGCAGAGGTTGATGGCAGCGTATTAGATAACGCCACCACCGATAATGTCACCGCTACCGTGATAACTCATGATGAAGCAGGCCATAGCGCCACTGCGACAGATGATCATATTTACACCGTTGATACTGACATTGCGGCAGCGATTACTATTACCTCGATTGCTACCGACGGTGTTATCAACGCAGATGAAGCGCACAACAAAGTCCCTGTTACGGGTACCGTGGGCGCAGATGTTAAAGTCGGCGATACCGTTACGGTCGTTGTTGATGGTCAAACCGTGGGTACCACAAAAGTTGTGGAGCAGGACGGCAAGTTAACGTGGACGGCAGAAGTCGACGGTAGCATCTTAGACGGTGCGACGGCTGATAGTGTGACGGCAACCGTCACCACCACGGATGATGCGGGTAACCGTGCCACGGCGACAGACGATCACTCTTACAACATTGATACTGACATTGCGGCAGCGATCACTATTACCTCGATTGCTACCGATGGTGTTATCAACGCAGGTGAAGCGCAGAACAAAGTTCCTGTCACGGGTACCGTGGGCGCAGATGTTAAAGTCGGCGATACCGTTACGGTCGTTGTTGATGGTCAAACCGTAGGTACCACAAAAGTTGTGGAGCAGGACGGCAAGTTAACGTGGACGGCAGAAGTTGACGGTAGCGTCTTAGACGGTGCGACGGCTGATAGTGTGACGGCAACCGTCACCACCACGGATGATGCGGGTAACCGTGCCACGGCGACAGACGATCACTCTTACAACATTGATACTGATATTGCGGCAGCGATCACTATTACCTCGATTGCTACTGACGGTGTTATCAACGCAGGTGAAGCGCAGAACAAAGTTCCTGTCACGGGTACCGTGGGCGCAGATGTTAAAGTCGGCGATACCGTTACGGTCGTTGTTGATGGTCAAACCGTAGGTACCACAAAAGTTGTGGAGCAGGACGGCAAGTTAACGTGGACGGCAGAAGTTGACGGTAGCGTCTTAGACGGTGCGACGGCTGATAGTGTGACGGCAACCGTCACCACCACGGATGATGCGGGTAACCGTGCCACGGCGACAGACGATCACTCTTACAACATTGATACTGATATTGCGGCAGCGATCACTATTACCTCGATTGCTACTGACGGTGTCATTAACGCAGATGAAGCGGACAGCAACGTCCCTGTGACGGGGACCGTGGGCAAAGATGTTAAAGTCGGCGATACCGTTACGATTACGGTTGATGGTCAAACAGTGGGTACCACGAACGTTGTGGAGCAGGACGGCAAGTTAACGTGGACGGCAGAAGTCGACGGTAGCGTCTTAGACGGTGCGACGGCTGATAGTGTGACGGCAACCGTCACCACCACAGATAAAGCGGGCAACAGTGCCACGGCGACGAACGTTCATCCTTACGGTGTTGATACTGATATTGCGGCAGCGATCACTATTACCTCGATTGCTACCGATGGTGTTATCAACGCAGGTGAAGCGCAGAGCAAAGTTCCTGTCACGGGGACCGTGGGCGCAGATGTTAAAGTCGGCGATACCGTTACGATTACGGTTGACGGACACGCGGTGGGTACCACGAAAGTTGTGGAGCATGACGGTAAGTTAACGTGGACGGCAGAGGTAGAGGGCAGCGCCTTAGCCGGTGCGAAGGCTGATAGTGTGACGGCAACCGTCACCACTACGGATGATGCAGGCAACAGTGCCACGGCGACGAATGTCGATCCTTACGGTGTTGATACTAAGATTGCGGCAGCGATCACTATTACCTCGATTGCTACCGATGGTGTTATCAACGCAGGTGAAGCGCAGAGCAAAGTTCCTGTCACGGGTACCGTGGGCGCAGATGTTAAAGTCGGCGATACCGTTACGATTACGGTTGACGGACACGCGGTGGGTACCACGAAAGTTGTGGAGCATGACGGTAAGTTAACGTGGACGGCAGAGGTTGACGGCAGCGCCTTAGACGGTGCGACGGCTGATAGTGTGACGGCAACCGTCACCACCACGGATGATGCGGGTAACCGTGCCACGGCGACAGACGATCACTCTTACAACATTGATACTGATATTGCGGCAGCCATTACTATTACCTCGATTGCTACCGATGGTGTTATCAACGCAGATGAAGCGCACAGCAAAGTTCCTGTGACGGGTACCGTGGGCGCAGATGTTAAAGTCGGCGATACCGTTACGGTTACTGTAGATGGTAAAGCGGTAGGTACTGCTACAGTAGAAAGTCACAATGGCAAGTTAACGTGGACGGCAGAAGTCGACGGTAGCGTTTTAGACGGTGCGACGGCGGATAGTGTGACGGCAACCGTCACCACTACGGATGATGCAGGCAACAGTGCCACGGCGACGAATGTCGATCCTTACGGTGTTGATACTAAGATTGCGGCAGCGATCACTATTACCTCGATTGCTACCGATGGTGTTATCAACGCAGGTGAAGCGCAGAGCAAAGTTCCTGTCACGGGTACCGTGGGCGCAGATGTTAAAGTCGGCGATACCGTTACGATTACGGTTGACGGACACGCGGTGGGTACCACGAAAGTTGTGGAGCATGACGGTAAGTTAACGTGGACGGCAGAGGTAGAGGGCAGCGCCTTAGCCGGTGCGAAGGCGGATAGTGTGACGGCAACCGTCACCACTACGGATGATGCAGGCAACAGTGCCACGGCGACGAATGTCGATCCTTACGGTGTTGATACTAAGATTGCGGCAGCGATCACTATTACCTCGATTGCTACCGATGGTGTTATCAACGCAGGTGAAGCGCAGAGCAAAGTTCCTGTCACGGGTACCGTGGGCGCAGATGTTAAAGTCGGCGATACCGTTACGATTACGGTTGACGGACACGCGGTGGGTACCACGAAAGTTGTGGAGCATGACGGTAAGTTAACGTGGACGGCAGAGGTAGAGGGCAGCGCCTTAGCCGGTGCGAAGGCTGATAGTGTGACGGCAACCGTCACCACTACGGATGATGCAGGCAACAGTGCCACGGCGACGAATGTCGATCCTTACGGTGTTGATACTAAGATTGCGGCAGCGATCACTATTACCTCGATTGCTACCG
>NZ_NPIB01000044.1 GCF_002849605.1 Photobacterium carnosum | reverse complement strand
TAATCCATTGCTCAGAGCCATCATTTTGAGGAAGGACAACTTCAGCTTCACCTTTTTCTTGATCAATACTGAGTACTACACAAGCATCACCCCCTTTTAGTATGGCAATGACCGGGAATAATAATGGTGATAACTTATCGAATGTTAATTGTGTTTGTTTAGCCTGAAGCCCCGCCTTTTCTGCTGCGCGAGGTAATAAAAAGGGGGTTAGTAAACCATCGGTTAGCGGTAGATCTGCAATTAATGCATCCGGTGAATTTGCTTGGCCGTAGAAACGACTAATATAAGCAAGTGATTGAAGTAATGGATCTTTCATGTTATTTCCCATTAACTAACTGATCGGTGACATAACCTTGG
This sequence comes from Photobacterium carnosum, assembly GCF_002849605.1. GTDB lineage: Bacteria > Pseudomonadota > Gammaproteobacteria > Enterobacterales > Vibrionaceae > Photobacterium > Photobacterium carnosum. Next base: position 11,023 of record NZ_NPIB01000044.1, on the reverse strand, counting down.
AAACCTTGAATTTTTAGCTGTGCTAATTTATCTTTTTGTTCAATGGTTTCTACGCGGGAGGCGATGGTGAGTATTGAAAGGTTATCGGCACTACGTGCTATCGATTCTAAAACGTCGGTTTTTATTTGATCATCTAATTGTGATGTATAAGCAAAATCTAGTTTTACATAACTAGGTCGTAATTTATTCAGATAATCTGTCGAGCTGAAATTATGACCATAATTATCGATACCAAATTGAAATCCATTTTGGCGAATAATTTCACAAAGTAAGGTGGTGTTATCAATGTTTTTAATAAAACAAATTTCAGGTAATTCAAATAAAACGGATTTTTTCATTTGAGGGTTAGATTTAAGTTTACTGTTGAGCCAACGAATAAAGCCCGTATCATTAATACTACTTTGAGTAATATTAATAGCGATAGGCACTGATTCTGTTTTGCTTATTAATTGGTTAAAAAGAGTATCAATGATATAGCAGTCAAATCTGGCACCTTCATTAAGTTTTTCAATAGCTGATAAAAATTGACCAGCATTAAATTGTTGTTGGCCTTTTTTTATATAAGCGAACATTTCTTTATGAATGACGTCATTATGTGCATTAATCGCTTTTTGAAAAGTGAAATGAATAAGATTATTTGCAATTGCTTCATTAACCAATGCTTTCCATTGCTGCTTACCCATTGCTGGTATTGTTTTCTTTTCATTAATTTCTAATAAAGCGATGGGTTCTTTAATTTCGTGGCGTGCTTTATTTACTGCATTATCAGCATGAGCAAGTAAAGCCGTTATTGTTAGAGTATCTGAACACATGACAATGCCAACAGCAGCTTGAAGTGGTGCAATTCCAAGAGGATCTGAATTAAGTTCTGATGTCATATATAACATCGAACGGGCAGTATCCATAAGTTCATCTTCGGAGGCATTAGGTGCAATAAGCATAAATTCAGATTGGTTTAGACGAGCGATGGTAACATTATCAGTAGAAAGTTCTTTTAGGTGATCAGTAAGTTTTTGTACTAACTTGTCACCTTTTTCATAACCTGATTGTTGGTAACTATCTTCAATAGTATCAGATTTCAATAGAATGATACCACCGGTTGGTTTATGTGATAACCATGACTTTAAGTTGGTCATTAGGTAACTACGGTTAGCTAAGCCTGATACGGGATCTTGATAGGCACGAATACGTAAAGTATCGGCCTCTTGAGCTTGTTGTTCAAAATGTTGTTGTAACTGAGTATTCATCGAATTGAAAGCAATAACGAGATCGAATAATTCACGAGTATGGGGTATAGGTAAAGGATCTGTGAAATGGTTGTGTGCTATTTCTTGTGCACTTTTTTGAATTTGTTTTAATGGACGTAATACTTTATTGAGCACTAAGGATAATACAATAGCAGTTAATAACAGGCTTGTTATAAAACCAAGTGCAAGTTGAATAGTTGCTTTCCATAACTGGATATAGGCTGAAATAGGGCTACTAATAACTGTTAAATTAGCGAGTTGTAGCCAGCCACTGGTTAAGGTTGTAGTTTGAGTAATTGCTTCAATATGAATTAATGATTGGAACCAATCAGGTATATTATTTATTCGCTGAGGGTATTGGCGAATAATTTCTTTGTTGGAGTCGAGTAAGGTTAGTTTTACTTGGCTGTAATAACCCGAATCAAAAGTAGCATTAATAACGGATTCTGCTGAAATAAAATCTTTTTCTTTTAGGTATGGAGATAGAGCAAAGCCGATTGAGTTAACAACATTATTAAGTTCAGTTGATTGTTGTTCAATTAAATAGCTCTTAGTGGTATTAAATTGAATAGTAAACACAGCACTTATCAATAAAAATAATACGACTAGCATCCACAAAAGAAGTTGTCGGTAAAGGGTCATTGTAATTTACCTATTAAAAAGTATATCGTGGTCGATTGAGTTTGATATTTTTTGAACGATTACGTAAATCATTCCAAAGACTTAAACGTGAAGCTTTCCCCGCTATTTGCTCTTGTCCTTTTTGTTTTACGAGCCATAATTTATTACCATTAAAACTGTATATTGGTAATAAATCGTTACGCTGATTCGCTGGTAAAATATTGCCGTTGAGATTATCTAAGATCAGTGGTATTGCTGATGGTTTTGGATAATAAGCAACAACCATATGGAATTGATTAAGTTCAAGTGCTTTTACATACACTAATCTTAGCTTATTATCATCAATACCAAGCTTAAGTAACGTTTTGTATTTGGCAATACTAAAATCTTCACAATCACCCGCACCTGCGCCAATAAATTCGTAAGGTGTTGCCCAATAATCTTCTTTTCCCCATAGCTTTTGATCGCTAATAAAAACAAATTGATTAAAAAAAGTATTAGTAGCATTAAGTTTCTGGCGTTCAGTTAAATGTTGTGAATTTTTGATGAGAGCATGCCATGCTGTCGCTCGTTTACCTGCGCGTTCACCATAAAATTGAGTTATTTTCTCTATTTGTTGTGTGTTACTAGCAGCAAGAACATTTACTGCTAGTAAACAACAAAGTAACCAAAAAGTTATTTTCTTCAAAGGGCAGTTTTCTGTTTAGTTTTCACGGACACTATAAACAGCCCATTCTTTCACAATATTTTCTTGAGAGCCAACAACTTGTGCTGTGACTCGACGACTTAACATATTACTTTCTTCTATGTCATAAGCGATAACGGGATCACTATCACCAAATCCCATCGTTTTAATTCGAGATGGTGTAATTCCATCATTAATTAATGCTTGATAGACGGCACTTGCTCGATGCTTTGATAATACAATATTGTAAGCGGCATTACCCACAGGACTAGCGTAACCTTTTAGTTCAATATGGGTTTTGGGGTATTTCACCAAAAACTCGCTCATTTTACTGATGTTTTGCATGTGATTTTCAGGAATGTCTGAAGAGTCATTAGCAAATAACACATGAATTTTGTTTTTTTCGGAGCTATCAATATAAGTCGGACAACCATCATTATTGACGACAGCATTTATAAGCGTTTTTGGACAGTGATCACGTTGGTTAATGACGCCATCACTGTCGTTATCAAATAAATTTTTGGTTTGCTTAGTAATGGGTGGTTGAGGTACTGAAAGTGAGCAGCCAAATAATGATAGTGCGAATAACCCAATAATTGTGTATTTCATATTTTGTTCCTTTATTTAGCTGACTGTACCCAAGATTGAGGTATTTCAACGCGCATCTCACTAAGAATTAATCCGGTTGCATTTAACACGCGGTATTTTGCCAAAATACCATCGTACTCCGCACTTAAATAGGCTTTGCGTGCTTCAAATAGTTCGTTTTCAGTATTTAGTACATCCAGTAAAGAACGTTGACCTATCTTAAATTGTTTTTCATAAGCAATAACGGTACGTGCAGAAGCATCAACATGTTCTTGTAAGAATATTTTTTGTTTTTTTGATAACGTTAAGGCACTCCAAGAAAGGCGAGTACCTTCCTTTAACATGCGGTGAGCGCGATCTCGAATATCTTTGGATTTATTGATTTGATAAGCTGCTCGACGTGATTTAGCTACATCCGTTCCGCCGTTAAAAAGGTTATAGCGCATTTTTAACATGGCTTTTAGTTCGTCGGTATCTCCTGGTGAACCATTAAGATCTTGTCCCCATTCTTGTGAGGCTTCAATGCTAAAAGAAGGGTAAAAAGTACCTTGTGCTTGTTTGTATTGATATTCTGCGGCATTAATATCATTTGATGCAATATACACAACTGGATTGTTTTGTTCAGCTTTAATGAGAGCATCATCTAAAGATATTGGTAGATAATTACTGTCAACTTCAGGTTTTATAAGATCAGTTGGGTAAGCGCCAATAATTCGCACAAACGCTGTAATTTTATCTTGAAGATTACTTTCTGCAGCCAATAAATTGGTATTAGAACTGGCTAAACGGCCATCAACTTGTGCTAAATCAGCCGTCGAACCGATACCTGCATCTGCACGCTTTTTGATATCAACGTACATTTTTTGATGCACTTTAAGGTTAGATTGAGACAGTGTTAGTACATCTTGAGCATGGAGGACATTAAGATAAGCTTCGGTTGCTTTTAGTGCTTTATCTTGCGCATCAGATAATAGTTGATAACGTTGGGCTTCTGTTTCTGCTTTATTGCGTTGAATATCGTTATATGTAATAGAACCATCCCAAATTAATTGACGAATATTTAGTTGGGCACTTTGAGGGCGATATTGACCAGAAGGACTGTTTGCTTTGTAATCATCATGCCCAATACCTGCCTCTAGATCGACTGATGGTAAATAATCACCTTTAGCCGCATTAATTAATTGATGTTTACTCTGAAATTCATTGTAAGCACTTTTTATATCAGGATTAGTTGAAAGTGTTTCAGCAATAGCTTGCTCTAATGATTGCGCCATTACGGGCGTTGCTAAACATTGAAGGCTAATTAATAGAACAATTTTTTTAAACATATATTTTTTTGTCATTATTTTATTCTCTCAACGCCGTTTGACGTGCTCTGAGGACTGGTTTCAGTAAATAGTCAAGTACAGAACGCTTGCCTGTAATAATATCTGCTGATGCCGTCATTCCTGGAATGATTGGTAATGCTTCACCATTAGGACCTTTAAGACTACTTGCATCGGTACGAATTTTTACTTGATAGAAACTATTGCCTTCTTTATCTTGGATCGTATCAGCACTGATGGTTTCCAGTGTGCCGATTAAACCACCATAATTGGTAAAATCATAAGCGCTGAATTTTATAATTGTTGGTAATCCAGGTCTTAAAAAACCTATATCTTGAGGGGCTATTTTTGCTTCAATTAATAGCGTGTCTTCCGTGGGGACAATTTCTACTAATGGCATACCGGGTTGAATAACCCCACCAACAGTATTGACATATATTTTTTGAATAGTGCCGGTAACAGGGGAAATAACCGTTGTACGTTTAACTCTATCCTTTAGTCCCACTTGTGTTTCCGCCATGCTTGATAATTTATCACTGGTTTCATTCAGTTCAACTTGAATTTCTGAGCGAAATTGTAAAGCAATATATATATATTTAAATTTGGCTTCTTGAATGGCAGCTTGAGTGATGGGGATTTGTAGTTTTGCTGAATTTAGGTCACGTTTAGTATCATTGAGTGAACGCTGTAACTTTAATAGCTCAATGCGAGGAACAACACCTTCATCCGCTAATGGTTTAGTAATATTGTATTCTTTCATTGCGATATTATAGCTGTTTCGAATATTAGTTACTCGTGATTGAGTTTCAGTAAGTTCTCGTTCTTTTTGTGATGCTTGCTGTGATGCAACAGACAATTGGTTTTCTAAATTATTTAATTTCCCCGTGAATTGGTTAAGTTGTCTGCGTACTAATTGAGCATGCTTGTTCTTGAAATTAGCAGTAAAAGCGGGAGAAGTGCTCGTCACATTAACATTTTTTCGCCAGTCGGTATTTCTAGTGTTTTTATTTACGGTAACATTGGCAAGTAATGCATTAAGACGTAACGAATCGGCCTGCATGGCTGCAAGACTTTGGGTTTTTTCTTCAAAGTCAGATTTAAATTGTGTGTCATCTATGAGTAGTAATGTTTGACCTTTCTTAACTTGTTGGCCTTCTTTTATAAAAACCTGCTTAACAATACCACCTTCGAGGTTTTGTACTACTTGTAGTTGCGATGACGGAATAACTTTTCCTGAACCTGTCGTTACTTTATCGAGTTTTGCAAAATAAGCCCAAGTAAATGCGATAAAGAAAAATAATATCATTACCCATAAAATGATTCTGGCACTTTTAGGTGTATTTAGTAGCAATGCAGCTGACTTATCATCAATAAAATCGAGATCATTGTTTGATGTCGAGATGGTTTTTTTACTCATATAAAAACCCTATGTATCTAAATAACTATTTGTAAGAATGTGGCCATTTTTAAAAAACAATATATTAATTATGACGATACAGGCTTTTTTAGTGATAAAACATATTGCTATGTTTTGTATACAGAACATTAAACAATGTTTGTATTAGCATGCGTTATGTAATCTATAAGTAACTCTAATGTAAATGTTAGTCAGCCTTACATGTTAACATGTTGTTTGTTTGTAATTGAAACTGATGATAAGCTGTTGAAGTGTTGTCGTAAAGTTATTTTAATATAATAAGATCGATTTTAATTTATATAGCTTGGTTACTCTTCTCTCAAAAATGTTATAAGGTTGGGCGATTTCATGGTTAAGAATGATAATAAAGTTGAAGCGTTTAAACTTGTTGATGGCGAGAGTTTTATTCTTCAGCCAAACCAGCAACCTATACCCATCATAGATATTCATACACTTCAAATGAATGAGGTTATTGTCACTAACCGTGATACTAAATTTATAGTTATTAAAGATGGTATAGAACAAATTGTAAATTTACCTTGCTCTAGTTGTACAGTATTAACGCCTGCTGGTGCTCAAACTGTTGAATTAAACAATCGTCTAACTTTTAATGGAGAGGCTAAAGACGGTTCTTCATTTTCTGTTGCTGATATTACAGCATTACAAAATGCCATTTTAGCAGGGCAAGATCCGACAGAATTGTTTGAAGCGTCAGCGGCTGGTAATGAGAGTGCTGCTGGTAATGTAGGATTGAATGGCTCATCGGCAACCGCCAGTTTTATTACAATCAATTATGACAATAATGCTGTATTAGCCAAAGCTGGTTTTGATACTGCATATGATCCTCCGAGTAATGCCCAAATCATTGATCCCAAAATTATTTTAGCTGCTAATGGCGGTGAAGTAGGCGTTATGACTGTTGTGGAGGGGGACTTATCTCCACTGGCAGGTGAACAGGAATATCCGGTTCAAACCTCAATATCCATTGCTGTTGAAGCGGCAACGCTTCCTCTTGATACTGCTTCTTTTGTTTTTGACCCTCTTGCTATTAATTCTTTGATTTTTGAACTTAATAATGAAATCACGACTGGTGGCGAAGCTGTTAGTTTTGTTTATGACACTCAAACAAATTCAATTGTTGGTACGCTTAATGGCGAAACCATAATGTCCATTACTCTGAATGCCACAATTGAAAATGGGCGTGATGTTAGTGTTAATATTACGACAACTATTAATCAACCGATTGATCATGTTGGAGGTAATAGCAGTGGGTTGGTCTCACATGATGGAGATAGTATTACTGTTGATGTTGCGATTCAAGGTGCTGATTCAAATGGTAATTTACTTGATAAGCCAATTAATGTTGATATTACTATTAAAGATGGTGCGAACACAGAGTTTGGTACCGATACCGGCACAACCATTGATGAAACCACCCAAAATGGTCAGGTTATTACAGGTGATGTGCCACTTGATGTTGGCTCTGATGCTATCCACCATATTGATTTCAATGCTGACCAACCGAGTCTGCAAGGTATTACCAGTAACGGTGAGGCAACCACATTTACGGTCAACGGCAATGTATTAACGGTTGTTGATAGTGATAATAAACCGGTGATGGTGGTGACTATCGCTACTGATGGTTCATATACTGTTGAAGTGACAGGCTCTATTGATCAATCAACGAATGATGTTGTTAAACTGAATTTAGGTGTAACCGCCACTGATAACGATGGCGATACCACCAACGGTCAAGTGGTGATTGATATCACTGATGGCGCTGATGCGGGCGGTAATGAGCTCGGTGAAATCACGATCACTGAAGGTGACTTAACCCCTCAAACTGGCGAGCAAGGCTATCCAGTATCGAGTAACACTACGATTGTGATTGAGGCGGGTGCAGACCGTCTTGACCCAAGTAAAGTGACCATTGATCCAAAACAATTAACGACGTTAATTAGCGAATTAGAATCAGAGTTAACCACTGGCAATAATGAAGCGATCAGCTTCCATTATGACGCTGCAACAGGCGTGTTAATCGGTAGTACTGCGGCAGGTGAGCAGGTTGTGACGGTGTCATTGAATGCTGTACAAGCGGCTAACGGTCAAGACATCGATGTAAAAGTTACTATCACTCAAGAAAAACCATTAAATCATACCAACAGTGGTGTGGATGGCTTAGTCGATAGCGTTAACGATGAGATCACTATTGATGTGCCGATTCAGGTGCAAGATACCGATGGTGATTGGTTACAAAAACCTGCCAATGTTGATATCACTATCAAGGACGGTGCCAATCCCGAATTTGGTACTGATACTGGCACAGTCATCAATGAAACTACCCAAAAGGGTCAGGTTATTACAGGTGATGTGCCACTTGATGTTGGCTCTGATGCTATCCATCACATTGATTTCAATGCTGACCAACCGAGTCTGCAAGGTATTACCAGTAACGGTGAGGCAACCACATTTACGGTTTCAGGAAATGTTCTAACGGTTGTTGATAGTGATAATAAACCCGTGATGGTGGTGACTATCGCCACTGATGGTTCATATACTGTTGAAGTGACAGGCTCTATTGATCAATCAACGAATGATGTTGTTAATCTGAATTTAGGCGTAACCGCCACCGATAACGATGGCGATACCACCAACGGTCAGGTGGTGATTGATATCACTGATGGCGCAGATGCGGGCGGTAATAAGCACGGTGAGATCACCATTACTGAGGGTGACTTAACCCCAGAAGGTAACGAACAAGGCTATCCAGTATCGGGTAACACTACGATTGTGATTGAAGCGGGTGCTGACCGTCTTGACCCAAGTAAAGTGACCATCGATCCAAAACAATTAACGACGTTAATTGATGAACTGTCATCTGAATTAACCACTGGCAATAATGAAACGATCAGCTTCCATTATGATGCTGCAACTGGCGTATTAATTGGTAACACTGCGGCAGGTGAGCAGGTTGTGACGGTGTCATTGAATGCTGTACAAGCGGCTAATGGTCAAGACATCGATGTAAAAGTGACCATCACTCAAGAAAAGCCGTTGAACCATGTAGATAATGGTAATCAAGGATTAGTTGATAGTATCGACGATAAGATCACCATTGATGTGCCGATTCAGGTGCAAGATACCGATGGTGATTGGTTACAAAAACCTGCCAATGTTGATATCACTATCAAGGACGGTGCCAATCCCGAATTTGGTACTGATACTGGCACAGTCATCAATGAAACTACCCAAAATGGTCAGGTTATTATAGGTGATGTACCACTTGATGTTGGCTCTGATGCTATCCATCACATTGATTTCAATGTTGACCAACCGAGTCTGCAAGGTATTACCAGTAACGGTGAGGCGACGAGCTTCACCGTGAATGGCAATGTATTAACGGTTGTTGATAGTGATAATAAACCGGTGATGGTGGTGACTATCGCCACTGATGGTTCATATACTGTTGAAGTAACAGGTCCTATCGATCAGTCAACTGATGATGATGTTAATCTGAATTTAGGTGTGACTGTCACTGATAACGATGGCGATACCACCAATGGTCAAGTGGTGATTGATATTACCGATGGCGCTGATGCGGGCGGTAATGAGCTCGGTGAAATCACGATCACTGAAGGTGACTTAACCCCTCAAACTGGCGAGCAAGGCTATCCAGTATCGGGTAACACTACGATTGTGATTGAAGCGGGTGCAGACCGCCTTGACCCAAGTAAAGTGACCATCGATCCAAAACAATTAACGATGTTAATTAGCGAATTAGAATCAGAGTTAACCACTGGCAATAATGAAGCGATCAGCTTCCATTATGACGCTGCAACAGGCGTGTTAATCGGTAACACTGCGGCAGGTGAGCAGGTTGTGACGGTGTCATTGAATGCTGTACAAGCGGCTAACGGTCACGATATTGATGTAAAAGTAACTATCACTCAAGAAAAGCCGTTGAACCATGTAGATAATGGTAACCAAGGATTAGTTGATAGTATCGACGATAAAATTACCATTGATGTGCCGATTCAGGTGCAAGATACCGATGGTGATTGGTTACAAAAGCCTGCCAATGTTGATATTACTATTAAAGATGGTGCGACCCCAGAGTTTGGTACCGATACCGACACAACCATTGATGAAACCACCCAAAAGGGTCAGGTTATTACAGGTGATGTGCCACTTGATATCGGCTCTGATGCTATCCATCACATTGATTTCAATGCTGACCAACCGAGTCTGCAAGGTATTACCAGTAACGGTGAGGCAACTACATTTACGGTTTCAGGAAATATTCTAACGGTTGTTGATAGTGATAATAAACCCGTGATGGTGGTGACTATCGCCACTGATGGTTCATATACTGTTGAAGTCACAGGCCCTATTGATCAGTCAACCGATGATGTTGTTAATCTGAATTTAGGCGTAACCGCCACCGATAACGATGGCGATACCACCAACGGTCAAGTGGTGATTGATATCACTGATGGCGCTGATGCGGGTGGTAATGAGCACGGTGAAATCACGATCACTGAAGGTGACTTAACCCCACAAGGTAACGAACAAGGCTATCCAGTATCGGGTAACACTACGATTGTGATTGAGGCGGGTGCAGACCGTCTTGACCCAAGTAAAGTGACCATTGATCCAAAACAATTAACAACGTTAATTGATGAACTGTCATCTGAATTAACCACTGGCAATAATGAAACGATCAGCTTCCATTATGATGCTGCAACTGGCGTATTAATTGGTAACACTGCGGCAGGTGAGCAGGTTGTGACGGTGTCATTGAATGCTGTACAAGCGGCTAATGGTCAAGACATCGATGTAAAACTAACTATCACCCAAGAAAAGCCGTTGAACCATGTAGATAATGGCAACCAAGGCTTAGTCGATAGCATCAACGATAAGATCACCATTGATGTGCCGATTCAGGCACAAGATACCGATGGTGATTGGCTGCAAAAGCCTGCCAATGTTGATATTACTATCAAAGACGGTGCCAACCCCGAATTTGGTACTGATATGGGTACCAGTATTGATGAAACCACCCAAAAGGGTCAGGTTATTACAGGTGATGTGCCACTTGATGTTGGCTCTGATGCTATCCATCACATTGATTTCAATGCTG
>NZ_NPIB01000043.1 GCF_002849605.1 Photobacterium carnosum | reverse complement strand
GTCTGACATGACCCAAATATCCGTTAAATAGCCCCTAAAAACGATTTTAAAGCCATAAACAGACATCACTCGGCTCGTAGTATTACTTTTAGCTAAAAACGGCTGTATTTAACATATGGCATCTAACATGCACTACGTGATCGTCACTCATACAAAAACACTCCCAAAGTCAGTGTTTTAAACGGTTTTGTTAAGCTAAATGAGGCTAAAACTAACGTTATTATATTGTTATTAGTGTTACTTAATTCCAAAATTTTCATTTGAACGCTATTGGGTAGCCACTTATGCAAAAATCAGCTTTTCTACTCGGCTAACATCATAACAACTACCCACTTTTAAATTTCTTCGTAATGCGACCAATTCAATAATATTCAGATGCAAAAAAGGCCGCCTTAGCGACCTTTCTACAATTCATATCATCAAAGATGACTTACCACGCTAAACCACATGCGCTCGCTTTTGCTTTAGCTAAGCTGTAGTACTTACGCTTAACAAGGTAATTACCGTCGTTCTTAAGCCCTTCAACACGTAGCCACTTATTTTTACCAAAACGAGCTTTAACGGGTACACCAACGGCAAAGCGTTTACCTGATTGGTATTTAGCAACATAAAAACTATCTCGAACTTTAAAGATATAACCATTCTTGCCACAAATTCGAGCACTCTCAACACGACCTTTTTTAGTATCGCCCCAAGATCCCCAATTATTTGCTTGCGCAGGAATCGAAGCAAATGCCATTGCACCTAACAATAATCCTAAAATAGCTTTTTTCATCACAACACTCAAAAAAGTAAACTTATGAGTTTATTTTAATCATTATAAAAATAAAGAAAAGATAAATAATGTAACAAAATTAAAAATTGACAAACGTCAGCGAAATACATCGTTAACGGAATGTCTAAATATGAAAATATAACCAAAAAGTATGGTTTTATGGATTATTCGTTTTTTGAGGAAAATGCACTTTAGCTCTAAACGTAAAAAAGGCTTTGAGCAATCAGCTCAAAGCCTTCTTAAAGAAGATGTTTAATGGTTAAGGTAAACCTTAACACTAACTTTACTTAATCATGTTGCCGCTTTTGTACATAGGAGCGAATACAGGAGCGTAAAGTGCAATAATTTTATTAACGATACCAGTCATATCTTTTTCCTCAAAAAACTAAGCTTTTTTAATAGTACAACCATAGCCTAACCATTGATTCTATAAGGCTTGTGGTCGTGTTTTGATGTGGCCATTATAGATATTTAACTACGCTTTAAAAGCGATAAAAACAACCACTTCGAATTAGTTTTAGTAATGTATATTGTGGTTTAATATTGTGGTTTAATATTGTTATTATTTTTAATGTTTAGTAGGAATTATCCTCATAAAAAAAGACCGCTATTTACGACCTTTTTAAAGCCTGATTCTGAGCTGAAAATTAATTCGATCCAAGTTTGCTTGTTACACACCATCTATAATTAAGTACTCGAATTGTATTGGCGAGATCTTTACGAAACACAGCATTGCGAGAAGACAGATCTGCGCCAAATAGTCATAAAATAATAATTTACGAATAAATGATGTTGCTATTTATCAGCGATCACTTCATTTCATAGAAATATTGTTTTAAATAGATACCGTCAAATATAATTGTTTTATTTTTTCAGGAAAATATAAAAAACCAAATATATTCAATAAGATGAAACAAATTTAACTTTAATTTTTTATATTAAAAACAAGAACAAGAATCAGCATAATTTTTAATTAACGAAAAATTTGACTAAATCCTTACAGATTACATTGTTGATTTTATAACTGGTCGGGGTATTATAGACGTCTAGACGGAGGTAGCTCCATACATATAAACGTATGGAATGCAGTGCAGTATCAGTATTACCGCTACCGTTCTACCAAATTTATGAATATAAGTGAGACCATCAATGGCTAAACATCTGTTTACTTCTGAGTCGGTATCAGAAGGTCATCCAGATAAAATTGCAGACCAAATTTCAGACGCAGTCTTGGATGCAATTTTAGAGCAAGATCCAAAAGCACGTGTTGCTTGTGAAACTTACGTAAAAACTGGCATGGTAATGGTCGGTGGCGAAGTAACAACATCAGCTTGGGTTGATATCGAAGAAATCACTCGTGAAACAGTCCGTGAAATCGGTTATGTTCATTCAGATATGGGCTTTGATGCTAATTCTTGTGCAGTTCTAAATACCATTGGTAAGCAATCACCAGACATCAACCAAGGCGTTGATAAAGCAGACCCTAAAGAGCAGGGCGCTGGTGACCAAGGTATTATGTTTGGTTATGCAACCAACGAAACTAAAGAATTAATGCCTGCACCGATTACTTACGCTCACCGTCTTGTTCAACGTCAAGCACTCGTACGTAAAAATGGCAGCTTACCTTGGTTACGTCCTGATGCTAAATCTCAAGTAACGTTTGAATACGATCAAGGTAAAATTGTTGGTATTGATGCAGTTGTTCTTTCAACACAGCACAGTGATTCGATTTCTATAGAAAATCTTCGTGAAGCTGTAATGGAAGAAATCATCAAGCCAGTTTTACCAGAAGAATGGTTACGTAAAGATACTAAATTCTTTATCAACCCAACCGGTCGTTTTGTTATCGGTGGCCCAATGGGTGACTGTGGTTTAACTGGTCGTAAAATTATCGTTGATACCTACGGCGGTGCAGCACGTCACGGCGGCGGTGCATTCTCTGGTAAAGATCCATCAAAAGTTGACCGTTCAGCAGCATATGCAGCACGTTATGTAGCGAAAAATATCGTTGCCGCTGGTATGGCTGATCGTTGTGAAATTCAACTTTCATACGCTATCGGTGTTGCTGATCCAACGTCTATCATGATTGAGACGTTTGGTACTGAAAAAGTACATCAAGATATTATTATTGAAGCTGTTCGTCAGCACTTCGACCTACGCCCATACGGCCTACAAGAAATGCTAAACCTACTTCAGCCTATCTATAAAAAGACAGCTGCATACGGTCACTTTGGTCGTGAAGAATTCCCTTGGGAAAAAACAGACAAAGTAGACGAACTACGTGACTTCGCTAAACTTAAATAATAATAAAATTAGGTTTATCAATTACTAAGGGACGATTATTCGTCCTTTTTTTATGTCTAAAATAAAATAATCGTTAATATTTATCTGGCTGTGTATAGTCATCTGCATTAATCACCGACCAATATAGAGTTTAACTGAGGATATTTAAGGCTATGACCCCGCTACAAAAGCAAGTGCTTACTCACGTAGAGTATTGCATTCATCATGCTAACCAGCGTCTGAATAAACGCCTATCCATACCTACGGTTAATTTTAATCAACGCGGTAAAATAGCCGGTACAGCCCATCTACAAAAATGGGAACTACGCTTTAATCCTATATTGCTGGCAGAAAACCCGAATGCATTTCTTAATGAAGTGGTTGCCCATGAAGTTGCCCATTTAGTGGTATTTAAACACTTTGGTCGCGTTCGTCCTCATGGTCATGAATGGCAAATAATCATGGCTGAAGTATTTAAAGTCATACCTAAAACCACCCACAACTTTAATGTTAGCTCAGTCGTTGGGGCTACATTTATCTACCACTGCCCTTGTAGTGAATACCCACTAACCATTCGACGTCATAATAAGGTTCTACGAGGACAAGCCAGCTACCATTGCCGTAAATGTCGCCAACCGCTACAGCTCAAAGCATCGTAATTTGAATCGTATTTAAACGACCTCGATAATTTTTATTATTCGTTCATCGCCACACTGATTTTTGCCCTCTCTTCTGTCGTTAACCATGGTAATATCTTCTATTACCCAACAATTACTACAGATGACCGCATCATGAGAATTCCACGAATTTACCATCCACAACCTTTACCAAGCCAAGGTACGGTTATGCTTAGCGACGATGCGGCTAACCATGTTGGCCGCGTTATGCGGATGCAAGTCGGGCATCAAGTATTACTATTTGATGGCAGCAATGCTGAATTCCCCGCTGTTATTAGCAGCGCTAGCAAAAAAAGTGTTGAAGTTGAAATTCAAGAACGTGTTGAACATAGTATTGAATCACCATTAGATATTCATTTAGGCCAAGTGATTTCACGTGGTGATAAAATGGAGTTCACCATTCAAAAATCGGTTGAGCTTGGAGTTAACACTATTACACCGCTTATTTCAGAGCGTTGTGGCGTTAAACTTAATGCTGAACGATTTGAAAAGAAACTTGAACAGTGGCAGAAAATTGCAATTGCAGCCTGCGAACAATGTGGTCGTAACGTTGTACCTACCATTCGCCCAGTAATGAAACTGGAGCAATGGTGCGCAGAAGAATATGATGGTTTAAAACTGAATTTGCACCCTCGAGCGCATTATTCAATTAACACCCTCCCTACCCCAGTAACCAAAGTTCGGTTATTGATCGGTCCTGAAGGTGGCTTGTCAGCTGAAGAGATCAGCATGACAGAACAATATAAATTTGATGAAATTCTATTAGGCCCACGTGTATTACGCACTGAGACTACCGCAATGACAGCCATTACCGCACTGCAAGTTCGCTTTGGTGATCTAGGCTAAGTAATCAGGAGAAAACAATGATCAAGCTAGGTATCGTGATGGACCCTATCCAGTCTATCAATATCAAAAAAGATTCGACCTTTGCCATGATGATGGAAGCACAACGTCGTGGTTGGGAATTACACTACATGGAAATGAGTGATCTTTCTTTAGAGCAAGGTGTCGCGATTGCACGTACACGTACTGTCACTGTAAAAAAAGATCCAAACGACTGGTTTGAATTCCATAATGAGCAAGAAATCCCACTTGCGGATCTTGATGCAGTATTAATGCGTAAAGATCCTCCGTTTGATACTGAATACATTTATGCCACTTACATTCTTGAGCGTGCAGAAGATAACGGTGCTTTAATCGTTAATAAACCGCAAAGCCTACGTGATTGTAATGAAAAATTGTTTACCGCATGGTTCCCAGAGCTAACGCCAACCACAATTGTGACGCGTCGTGCTGACAAACTAAAAGCGTTCCACAAAGAACACGGTGATGTGATTCTAAAACCACTTGATGGCATGGGTGGCTCATCTATCTTCCGTGTAATGAAAAATGATCCTAATGTATCAGTGATCATTGAAACATTAACCGCAATGGGCGAAAACTACTGTATGGCACAAACCTTCGTGCCTGATATCAGTAATGGTGATAAGCGTATTTTAGTGGTTGATGGCGAACCAATGCCATATTGCCTAGCGCGTATTCCTGCTAAAGGTGAAACCCGTGGCAACCTTGCTGCTGGCGGTCGTGGTGAAGCGCGTCCAATTAGCGACACTGATCGTAAAATTGCAGAAGCCGTGGCGCCAATTTTAAAAGAGAAAGGCTTAATATTTGTAGGTCTTGATGTCATTGGCGACAAGCTAACTGAAATTAACGTAACCAGCCCAACCTGTATTTGTGAAATTGAAGCTGCATTTGATATTTCGATCACAGGTAAATTAATGGACGCGATTGAACGCCGTATTAACGCTAACTAAAATCACCTAAGCGCTAAACATCAGCCATAATCAAACCAAGAACGCAGCGATTATATTTTATCGCTGCTTTTTATTATCAACACCATCATCGGTGCTGATGTGTATTTAATGGTGCTGTAAATGAATCTGACCAATCATTTCTTAGTGGCTATGCCCACGATGGAAGACCCAAATTTCAAGCATAGTGTCATTTATGTTTGTGAACATAACGATGAAGGTGCAATGGGCATCATCATTAATCAACCGATTGAGATCTCAATTGCTGACATGCTTGATCAAATTGATATTGAACGTACACAACCATTAATTGACCCTATAAGTATTGAAGCCCCAGTTCTCAATGGCGGACCCGTTGCCGAAGATCGCGGCTTTGTATTACACACGATTCAAGCTGATTATAGCTCCAGTATTGTTATTACTCCTCAACTTGCAGTCACCACTTCTTTAGATATTTTAGCCCAACTAGGTACAGACCTAGCACCACAACAATTTATTGTCGCTCTTGGTTATGCAGGTTGGGATGTAGGTCAACTTGAGCAAGAATTAGCGAATAATAATTGGCTTACTATTGAAGCTGATAGCAACATTATTTTTTCCACTCCGATAGATCAGCGCTGGCAACAAGCCATGGCAATATTGGGTATTAGCCCCGCGAATCTGTCATCAGATATAGGCCATGCATGAGTAAATCTCGCAGCGTATTAAGCTTTGATTACGGCACCAAAAGTATTGGTGTTGCTATCGGTCAAGAACTCACAGGCACTGCCAGCCCACTCTCCGCTTTAAAAGCTAAAGATGGCATTCCTAATTGGGATCAAATAGAAAAGATCCTTAAAGAATGGCAACCTGATTTAATCGTCGTTGGTCTACCGTTAGATCTCGCAGGCAAAGAACTTGAAACCATCGCGCCACGGGCAAAGAAATTTGCCAACCGGATTCATGGTCGATTTGGTTATGCGGTTGAATTACACGATGAACGTTTAAGTACGGTTGAAGCCAAAGCTGAGCTCTTTGAACGTGGCGGTTACCGTTCATTAAGTAAAGGTAATATTGATTCACAATCTGCGGTAGTGATTTTAGAAAGTTGGTTTGAACGTCAATACGGCGCTTAGTTAACAGCGATTATCATCTCAGACTAAGAACATAAAAAA
Organism: Photobacterium carnosum; assembly: GCF_002849605.1. Taxonomy (GTDB): domain Bacteria; phylum Pseudomonadota; class Gammaproteobacteria; order Enterobacterales; family Vibrionaceae; genus Photobacterium; species Photobacterium carnosum. The sequence goes on along the minus strand of NZ_NPIB01000043.1, from coordinate 11,286 downwards.
AGACAAGCTTTCATCTGAAGCTTGTCTTTTTTTTACCTCGTACAGCTTTCGTGAATAAGATCATCACAAAGCTGACAGTCAATTTCTATAACATTGTTGTTCACTTCTCAAGCCGCGGTATCACTTACTTGATCAGCTTGTACAGCTTTTGGATCACTTAAACTCAAAAGCTTAATCACTGTATTTAACTTATCACATAAAAAATTTAATACATTAAAATCAATAATTTAAATAAAAGCATTTGAAACGTAATAATTATTATCAATTTACCCATGATGATCCTTTAGTAAAAGGATCATCATAGGCTTTAATTGTTTTCAAGCGTGACTCCCGATAAACTACTTAACGACTGAACACTGTGATCTCCCACTTTAATCATCAACCGTAAATCATTCGCTGAGTCAGCATGATAGAGCGCATCTTGCTCACTAATTTTTCCTTCACTAAATAATGCATACAATGATTGGTCAAAAGTTATCATTCCTGCATCCGTCGATTTTGCCATCACATCTTTAATTTCATACAGATCACCACGTCGAATTAAATCGGCAACTCGCGGCGTATTGAGTAATAATTCATAGACACCATGACGACCAACGCCATTAGCATCAGCAACTAACTGCTGCGCTAAAATACATTTAAGATTAAGAGATAAATCAAATAAAAATTGATCACGTCGTTCTTCAGGTACTAAATGTAAAATGCGTTCTAATGCCTGATTAGCATTATTGGCATGCAAGGTTGCCATGCATAAATGGCCAGTCTCAGCAAAAGTCATCGCGTACTCCATAGTTTCACGGGTACGAATTTCACCGATCAAAATCATGTCAGGTGCTTGGCGTAATGAATTTTTTAATGCAACTTCATAGCTAGCAGTATCAAGTCCAACTTCACGCTGAGTCACAATGCATTTATTATGTTTGTGGACAAATTCAATCGGATCTTCAACTGTTAAAATATGACCACTTCGATGCTGATTACGATAGCCAGTCATCGCCGCCATCGAGGTTGATTTACCCGAACCTGTTGCCCCGACAATTAATACTAAACCTCGTTTTGATAACGCTAATCGCTCCATCTCAATCGGTAACTTCAAATCACTTATTTGAGGGATTTGGCTTTCAATACGACGGATCACCATCCCTGGTAATTCTCGTTGCCAAAAAGCACTGACACGAAATCGATGTTCATTACGAACTAAAGCAAAGTTAGCTTCTTTAGTACTGATAAATTCTTGTCTAAGGTTGGTGTCCATCGCTTGATCAAACAAACTATCGACATCATCACGGTTTAATACTTTTCCAATATCATGCAGATTGCCGTCAATTTTTAATAAACACGCTGAATCAACCGTAATGTATAAATCAGAGGCTTTTTTAATAACGACTTGCTCAAGAATGTCATCTAACGTCATACAACTATTCATTTATTTAAAATCCACGTTGATTACTATCAAGAATACGACGCCCTTCTTCGGCTTCTACCATTCCTTGTGCCACCAGCATTTTTACACTTTGTTCCATGGTCTGCATGCCAAGGGATGAGCCGGTTTGAATCATCGAATACATCTGAGCAATTTTGTCTTCACGGATTAAGTTTCGAATAGCAGGGGTTGCCATCATCACTTCATGACAAGCAACACGCCCACCAGAGGTACATTTCAATAAATTTTGGGCGACAACGGCACGTAATGATTCCGACAACATTGAGCGCACCATCGATTTATCACTCCCAGGGAAAACATCAATAATACGGTCAACGGTTTTAGCCGCGGAACTGGTATGCAAGGTGCCTAACACTAAGTGCCCCGTTTCAGCCGCGGTTAACGCTAAACTAATCGTTTCTTGATCGCGCAACTCGCCCACCACGATAACATCAGGATCTTCACGCAATGATGAGCGCAATGCATTTTGGAAACTCAATGTGTCACGATGTACTTCACGTTGGTTAATCAAACAACTTTTGCTGGTATGGACAAATTCAATCGGATCTTCAATGGTCAATATATGGCGTTGATAGTTACTATTGATGTAATCTACTAAGGCGGCAATAGTGGTTGATTTACCTGAACCCGTTGCCCCCGTCACTAACACTAGACCACGATTGAGTTGAGCAATATCATAAAAAACCGCTGGCACATTCAGTGACGCTAAACTTGGAATGTGAATCGGGATCGTCCGTAGCACAGCAGAACAACCACGCGACTGATGAAAAGCGTTAACTCTGAAACGACCAATGTCGGGTAATTCAAAAGAAAAATCGACTTCTAATTTTTCTTCATATTCTCGACGCTGAGCATCGTTCATAATATCAAAAATCAATTGATGTACTTCAGTGTGACTTAAAGCAGGTAAACTGAGCTTTCTCACATCCCCATCAACTCTTATTATTGGTGGAACGCCCGCAGAAAGATGCAGATCTGATGCGTTATGCTTTACACTAAAATCGAGTAATTCGGTAATATCCATAAATAACTTTCCTCAAGAATCAATTATGAACAGTATTAAGCAAAATATTATACAGGTCATCAATGAGATGGCACTCGCAACTGAAAAATGCGGCAGAGACATCGATTCAGTGCAACTGCTAGCAGTAAGTAAAACCAAACCCGTTGCTGCGATCGAGCAAGCAATTGACGCTGGTCTATTTGCCTTTGGTGAAAACTACGTTCAGGAAGGGGTTGATAAAGTTAATTATTTTGCGAGTCATCCTGCCGCAAAACAATTAGTTTGGCACTTTATTGGTCCAATTCAATCAAATAAAACGCGCCCAATTGCCGAGCATTTTGATTGGGTTCATTCGATTGATCGCCTAAAAACAGCGACCCGTTTAAATGAACAACGACCAACAACAATGGCACCATTAAATGTGCTGTTACAAGTTAATACCAGCGGTGAAGCGAGTAAATCAGGCATTACCGCTGATGAGGTTGTAGAACTAGCCGCAGCCATTGCAACCATGCCTCAATTAACTTTACGCGGATTAATGTCGATTCCACAACCGGAAACCGATTATGATAGTCAATTCACCGCGTTTAAAAAACTGGCAGATTTATTAGATCAACTGAAACCACACCATCCACAGCTTGATACGCTATCTATGGGTATGAGTGGTGACATGGAAGCTGCTATTGCCGCAGGTAGTACCATGGTTCGTATTGGTACAGCCCTATTTGGTGCGCGTGATTATAGCAGCCAAGCCTAATAATAGTTTTTAAATCCTAACAATAGTTTTTCAATAACGGTCAACGACTCAGCTACCCATTTGCGCGTCGTACCAACAGCAAAGGATATTACATGGAACAGCGTTCTATCGCCTTTATCGGGGCTGGTAACATGGCTCGTTCAATCATCGCTGGGTTAATAGCCAGTGGTTATGACGCGAGTAAAATCACAGCTACAGCGCCTAGTGAAACACGTCTAGCTCCATTAAGCCGTGATTTTGGCATTCATACCGACAGTGATAACCTACGTGCAGCGCAACAAGCGGATGTTATTGTACTGGCAGTAAAACCCCAATTGATGGCTGAAGTATGTTTACCATTGCAAGCGGTAGATTTCAGTAATAAATTAGTGATCTCTATTGCTGCGGGTATTAATAGTGCTCGACTGGCGACGATGCTTGATAGCCAACTGCATTTAGTGCGCGTAATGCCAAACACACCAGCATTAATTGGTAAGGGCATGAGCGGTTTATATGCAGATGCAACATTAGCGCCGCAAGATCATCAATTTGCAAGTCAATTACTTCAAGCTGTCGGTGAGATTTGCTGGGTTAAACAAGAAGCAGATATCAATGGTATTATTGCCGCAGCAGGCAGTGCACCCGCTTACTTCTTCTTATTTATGGAAGCGATCCAACAGCAAGCAATGGCACAAGGTTTTGATGAACAAACTGCACGCTTGTTAGTTCAACAAACTGCATTAGGCGCAGCTGAAATGGTGCAAGCCAATCCAGAAACGGATCTTGCTACACTACGTCAGCAAGTGACGTCTAAAGGTGGCACTACAGCAGAAGCGATTAATACGTTCAATCAACATCATCTAACTGAAATCGTGGCTAAAGCAATGCAAGCTGCGGTTGCTCGTGCTCAAGAAATGGAACAATTGTTTTAAGGTTTAATTATGAATTCACTCGCTTTTTTAATTACCACAGTCTTCGATCTTTATATCATGATTGTGTTGCTACGTGTTTGGCTACAATGGTCACGTGCAGATTTTTATAATCCATTCTCACAATTTATTGTTAAAGCAACCCAACCGGTTGTGGCACCATTACGTCGTGTGATCCCATCAATTGGCTCTATCGATATGGCAACCATTTTGTTTGGTTACGTATTGTGTGTCGCTAAATTTATTCTGCTACAACTGGCCTTAACAGGGGGTGCTTTAGCCTTTAACCCACTGTTCTTATTATTTGGTCTATTAGCATTATTAAAAGCGGCTGGCGGTTTATTATTCTGGGTACTATTAATTCGTGCCATTTTAAGTTGGGTAAGCCAAGGCCGCAGCCCAATGGAATATGTGATGAATCAACTTACTGAACCACTAATGGCACCGATTCGTCGTGTTCTGCCGGCTATGGGCGGTCTTGATTTAAGTATTCTAGTGATCTTCTTAGGATTGCAGTTTGCTAACTATCTAATGGGTGATTTAATTGGACCAATCTGGTTCCAGTTATGAGTGATCACGCTGTATTTCGTCAAGGTGATGATGTCGTTATTCGACTTTACATTCAGCCTAAAGCCAGCCGCGATCAAATCGTTGGTCTGCATGGTGGTGAAGTGAAAATTGCCATTACAGCGCCTCCCGTAGATGGTAAAGCGAATGCGCATTTAGCTAAATATTTGGCTAAACAATTTAAAGTCGCAAAAGGATTAGTGCACGTGGAAAAAGGCTTTCAAGGTCGCCACAAGCAAATTCGTATCGAAGATCCGAAACAGATCCCTGAAACGATAGCGAATTTAATGCAATAGTTTTGCTGCCAGCTGTTACCTTTAAAAAAGCGAATATCACATTGGTATTCGCTTTTTTTATGTCGACACATTGGTATATAAACAACACCAAGATATAAACAGCAAAGGTATATAAACCGTAAATAATCATCTCGTACAATGCACGACTTTGTTATTACCCACACAACGGCTATCATAGTCGTCATTAACAAATTAACATTTTCAAAAGGCATCAATATGAGCAAACTGGTATTGGCAACAGGTAATCAAGGCAAAGTAAAAGAAATGGCTTCCCTACTGGCTGATTTTGGTTTTGATGTTGTCGCTCAAAGTGATTTTAATGTTTCAGAAGTAGCAGAAACAGGCACCACTTTTATTGAGAATGCAATCATCAAAGCACGTCATGCTGCGAAAGAAACAGGTTGTGCCGCGATTGCTGATGATTCAGGGCTTGAGGTTGATTTCCTTCAAGGCGCACCGGGTATTTATTCGGCTCGCTTTGCAGGTGAAGGCGCAACAGATGCCGAAAATATTGATAAATTACTTGCAGCAATGGACGGTGTACCTGAAGCACAACGCAGTGCACGTTTCCATTGTGTATTAGTGATGATGCGCCACGAAAATGATCCTACACCGCTAGTGTGTCATGGTTCATGGGAAGGCAGTATTTTAACACAACGTCATGGCGATAATGGTTTTGGTTACGATCCAATTTTCTGGGTACCTGAAGATCAATGTGCTTCTGCGCAATTAGATCCAAGTCGTAAAAAACAACTATCACACCGTGGTAAAGCGCTTCAACAACTTTTCAGTGCACTAAAGGCTAACTAATGCTTGTTCCTCCACCACTCAGCTTATATGTTCACATTCCTTGGTGTGTCCAAAAGTGCCCCTATTGCGACTTTAATTCGCATGCGCTAAAAACTGAATTGCCAGAACTGGATTACATTGATGCGTTAATTGACGATCTCGAAACAGATCTGATGGCGTACCAATTAGTAAATGGTCAGCGACCACTGCATTCAATTTTTATTGGTGGTGGTACACCAAGTTTAATTTCTCCCACTGAAATTGGCCGTTTACTGACAGCCATTGAAACGCGCATTCCCTTTAGTGACACTATTGAAATCACCATGGAAGCCAATCCGGGTACTGTTGAAGCAGGTCGTTTTGAAGGTTATCGCCAAGCTGGGGTAAACCGAATTTCAATTGGCATTCAAAGTTTCCAAGACGATAAATTACAGCGTTTAGGCCGCATTCATGGCAGCCAAGAAGCAATTAAAGCCATTGAACTGGCAAAATTTGCCGGATTAAACAGCTTTAACACCGATCTGATGCATGGTTTACCCGATCAATCTATTGCTGATGCGATCAGCGATCTCAAGCAAGCGATCGCACTTGATCCACCACATTTATCTTGGTATCAACTTACGATTGAACCGAATACGCTGTATTACTCAAAACCACCAACATTGCCTGATGACGATGATTTATGGGATATTTTTGAGCAAGGTCATGCGCTGTTAACGGAAGCGGGTTATCAACAATATGAAATTTCTGGCTACAGTAAAGTCGGTAAACAATGCCAGCATAATTTAAATTATTGGCGTTTTGGTGATTATTTAGGCATTGGCTGTGGTGCGCATGGCAAGATTAGTTTTGCTGATGGACGTATTGTTCGCACTGTAAAAGTGAAGCATCCACGTGGATATTTACAAGCAGATAAGCCTTATTTAAGCGAACAAATATCAGTAGTTGATAGTGAACGTCCCTTTGAGTTTTTCATGAACAGATTCAGATTATTAGAAGCCTGTCCAAAGCAAGACTTCATTGATCGTACTGGCTTACCGTTAACCACCATTGAAGCTAATATTGATTGGGCGATTGAACAACATTATTTACAAGATAGCGGCGATCAATGGCAGATCACCGAGCATGGTAAATTGTTCTTAAACGATTTATTAGCTGTTTTTGTTGAAGATGATGAGTAGTTAACTCACCGAATTATTGTTCAACATAACCTCAAAAAATAATCATAAAAAAAGCGATATCACCCAGTGAATCGCTTTTTTTAGTTGTCTGTAATCAAAGCTAAACCCAACAATAAAAATCTTATTCTAAACTGACACTTCGCCAATTTTTCAATGCTGGGATCTGTTGTCGAATTTGATTTTCTTTCTCAACACGTACCGCTGCAAAATCACATAATGTCGTATCAATATGTTGACCATGCGATAAAACATACGGCAAATCTGTGGTAATTGTTTGATAATATTGTGCCAATAACTCAGTTTGTTGCGGGCCTAAATTTACTTTATGAATATCAAAATAAAGCTGACCATTATCTTTAATCGTAAAGGTCTGTGTGTCTTGCTCTAAAATTAATTTTTCATCCGTAAAACTGACATTATTTTTCCACAACGGCTGACACTCGACAGCCATAACCGATGAACTGATACCCAATCCAATGAATAACCAACAGCCATTTTTTATGTAAGATTTAATATTCATAGACAATACTCGCTTCCCTGAAAAAGTGGGTGACGACATATCATCTCGATATATACCCACTAAAAAATAGAACGTCCAATCCGTGCTGATAACTTCTCTAATGCCGCAGTACCTACTAAAGAATTACCAGATTGATCTAACTCTGGCGACCATACTGCAATGGTCATTTCTCCCGGTACAATTGCGACAATACCGCCACCGACACCTGATTTCCCCGGCATACCAACGCGGTAAGCAAACTCTCCCGCGCCATCATATAATCCACATGTCGCAAGCAATGCATTTATATGCTTACTTTGAGTTTGGCTAATAATTGGCGTTTTTGCACCTAAAGGCTGACCTTTATTTGCTAAATAAGAAAATGTTCGCGCTAAATCAACACAACTCATTTTTAATGCACAGTAGCTAAAGTAGTTATTTAACACTGGCATAACTTCATTATTAAAGTTACCAAATGACCGCATTAAATAGGCAATCGAAGCATTACGATCGCTGTGTTGCATCTCGGAGTTAGCCACAATTTTGTCGTAAACAATCTGTGGGTTACAGGATAATTCACGCACTAATTCAAGCATACGATATTGCGGCGCACACAAGCGGCTATACAGCATGTCAGAAATAACAATCGCACCGGGATTAATAAACGGATTACGCGGAATACCATTTTCTAATTCCAACTGAATCATTGAATTAAATGCCTGACCTGATGGCTCTTTACCGACTCGCGCCCATAATTCATCAGCGTCATATAGTGCCATTGCCAAGGTTAGCGATAATACTTTGGAGATAGATTGAATAGAAAAGCTTTCTTGGCTATCGCCCGCTTGAATAATTTCACCATCGTTATAACACACAGCGATGCCTAATTTACTCGCAGGAACGTCAGCTAAAGCAGGAATATAGTTAGCGACTTTCCCTTGACCAATCAATGGCCTAACTTCATCTAAAATGCCATTGAGTAAGGTCTCTGTCGGCTTCATTTACTTCATCTCCAATAACAAAAAAGCCAACAAAAGTTGGCTTTCTAAATAAATAACGCAATTACTGCTGCCACCCTAATCGATAGTCACAGCAATGTCTGCAATTATTCAATACGCATATATTTCATGTCCCATACGCCATGACCTAGACGATGACCACGAGCTTCAAACTTTGTTAAAGGACGATCTTCTGGGCGTTCAATGTAAGCACCATCAGTAGCTGTATTTTTGTAACCAGGGGCTGCATCCATCACTTCGACCATGTGCTCAGCGTAGTTTTCCCAGTCAGTTGCCATATGGAAAATACCACCAATTTTAAGCTTTTTACGTAGCATCTCAGCAAATTCAGGCTGAACAATACGACGCTTATGGTGACGTGCTTTGTGCCATGGGTCAGGGAAGAACAACTGCACCATATCTAGGCTACCATCGGGGATCATGTGTTCAAACACTTCAACACCGTCATGACACATTACGCGTAGGTTAGTTAAATTAGCCGCATCTGCGCCCATTAAACAGTGACCAACACCAGGGCTATGTACTTCAATACCCACATAGTCTTTCTCTGGCGCAGTTTGTGCCATTTCAACTAATGATGCACCCATGCCAAAGCCAATTTCTAATACAACTGGCGCTTCACGGTTAAAGACTTGTGTCCAGTCCAGCATTTCAGTGGCGAAATCAATACCCATGGCTGGCCAGTTTTTTTCCATCGCATGTTCTTGACCCTTGGTTAAACGGCCTTCACGACGAACAAAACTACGGATCTTACGAACCATTTTGCCTTCATCGGTAAATTCAGTCAGAGTTACGTCACCTGACTTTTTTGAAACTTCGCTCATGCTAACTATCCAAACAAAAAAAGAAACGGAACGGCATTATCCAAATTTATAGACTCAATTCAAGTCTATCAAGTGTGACAATCGCCAGTTTATGATGCAATCTTAGTCAATAACGTCATTATAGACGCCATTACATCGATGACTTGCAGTATAAGGGATCGTCTCCACGGACTCCAACTTTCCGCAAACTCATTCAATAATAAAGCGCAACCTGACATTTTTTAAGTCTATAAGTAAAGTGAGCCCAACGTGAGTACAGCATTTTCCGACGCTATTTTAGCGTGGTATGACAAATTCGGCCGTAAAACCCTGCCATGGCAACATCAAAAGACGCCTTATAAAGTCTGGTTATCTGAAATCATGTTGCAGCAAACCCAAGTTGCTACCGTGATCCCTTATTTTGAACGCTTTATGGCTCGCTTCCCTACCGTCGCCGATCTTGCGGCAGCCGAGCAAGATGAAGTACTCCATTTATGGACCGGCTTGGGCTATTACGCCCGTGCACGCAATCTTCACAAAGCAGCACAATTAATTGTTACTGAGCATAATGGCGAGTTTCCAACAACGATTGAAGACGTTGAAGCCCTACCCGGTATCGGACGCTCAACGGCTGGCGCGGTATTATCACTATCATTAAACCAACACCACCCTATTTTAGATGGCAATGTTAAGCGTACTCTTGCTCGTTGCTATGCGATTGAAGGTTGGCCGGGAAAGAAACCCGTTGAAAATGCATTATGGGAAATCGCGACTGAAAACACACCAGCCATTGGCGTGGAACGTTACAACCAAGCGATGATGGATATGGGGGCAATGATTTGTACTCGCAGCAAACCTAAATGCGATTTATGCCCCATTGAAGCCCAATGTATTGCTAAAGCCCAACAGCGCCAAGCTGAATTTCCAGGAAAAAAACCTAAAAAAGTGATGCCAGAAAAACAAACTTGGTTCGCAATTTTACGTTATGGCGACAAAGTGTGGCTGGAACAACGACCGCAAGTGGGTATTTGGGGCGGCTTATGGTGTTTTCCACAACATGATAGTGACGATCTCGATGATCTGTTATTGCAGCAATTAGGTCAACCACAAACACTGATCGCCAGCCAACAACAGCTAATCGCATTCAGACACACCTTTAGTCATTATCACCTCGATATTGTGCCCGTCTTATTTACCTTAAACACACTCCCCGATGTGGTTCATGAGCGCCAAGGGCAATGGTATGATCTGCATGATCCCGCTAAAATTGGTCTCGCAGCACCAGTACAAAAGATCCTTGAAGGATTGTTATACCCGCAGTAATTACACGGTTGTTATTCCCGCCTCGACCCTAGCCGCTACTGGCCGAGTCTGGTATAACTATTGCTATAAATACAGCAATTATAAATACAGCTCTTCTCGCTGTGATTTCAAAATAAACGCATAAGGAATATTCCATGAGCCGTACTGTTTTTTGTGTCCATCTACAGCAAGAAGCTGAAGGTCTAGATTTTCAATTGTACCCAGGTGAACTTGGTCAACGCATTTTTGATACCGTATCAAAGCAAGCATGGGCACAGTGGCAAGCAAAGCAAACTATGCTGATCAATGAAAAAAAACTTAATATGATGAATGTAGAACATCGCCAACTACTTGAGACAGAAATGGTCAATTTTTTGTTTGAAGGAAAAGATGTTGTGATTGATGGTTACACACCACCAGCAAAATAATATTGAGATCAAAGAGATATTCCGCCGTAACTCAAACGGCGGAATACATTAAAAAAGTAAAAAATCACGCCATAACGAACAAAAAGCCGACACTCAAACATAATAATCATTTATTATTAAAAAAAGGGTTGACGAAAAGGCTCAAAACCCTTTTAATAGCGCCCCGTTGCCTTGATAGCTCAGTCGGTAGAGCAGAGGATTGAAAATCCTCGTGTCGGTGGTTCGATTCCGCCTCGAGGCACCATTTCTTCTCTTTTGAAGTTTGGTGTTAAGCAACGATATAATCTGTT
>NZ_NPIB01000042.1 GCF_002849605.1 Photobacterium carnosum | reverse complement strand
ATGGTTTTAATAAACCACTACTTTTAAATAGTGGTCGGTGAAGAGGGATTCGAACCCCCGACCCTCTGGTCCCAAACCAGATGCGCTACCAAACTGCGCTATTCACCGACTAATTCTTTTCTAGGAATGCTACTAGAAGGGTCAACCCTCTGGTCTGCTTATTCCTAACATCAGAGATGCGCTATCAAACTGCGCTATTCTCCGACAATAATAATGGTTTTAATAAACCACTACTTTTAAATAGTGGTCGGTGAAGAGGGATTCGAACCCCCGACCCTCTGGTCCCAAACCAGATGCGCTACCAAACTGCGCTATTCACCGACTAATTCTTTTCTAGGAACGCTACTAGAAGGGTCAACCCTCTGGTCCGCTATTCCTAACATCAGAAATGCGCTATCAAACTGCGCTATTCTCCGACAATGTTTAGGCTTACAAGGCCAAGGTCTCTAATAAAAGATAACCTGAAAATGGGGTGGCTAACGAGGCTCGAACTCGCGACAACCGGAATCACAATCCGGGACTCTACCAACTGAGCTATAGCCACCATTGTAAGTGGTCGGTGAAGAGGGATTCGAACCCCCGACCCTCTGGTCCCAAACCAGATGCGCTACCAAACTGCGCTATTCACCGACTTAATTCTTTTCTAGGAACGCTACTAGAAGGGGCAACCCTCTGGTCCGCTATTCCTAACATCAGAGATGCACTATCAAACTGCGCTATTCACCGACTTTGTTCTTTTCTAGGAACGCTACTAGAAGGGTCACCCCTCTGGTCCGCTATTCCTAACATCAGAGATGCGCTACCAAACTGCGCTATTCTCCGACAATAATAATGGTTTTAATAAACCACTACTATTTAAATAGTGGTCGGTGAAGAGGGATTCGAACCCCCGACCCTCTGGTCCCAAACCAGATGCGCTACCAAACTGCGCTATTCACCGACTAATTTTGCTAGAAGCACAAATCAAAAGTTAACTTTAAACCTGTAATTCCTAACATCAAAGATACGCTCTCAAACTACGCTATTCTTCGATTATCAACGCGCTGTGCGTCGTTGAGGTCGCTTATAATACTCGCCATTTTTATTTTAGCAACCCCTATACGGTATTTTTTTTGTAACTAAAATATATGTGTATTAAAACAGCACTTTTAAGAGGTACCAATGACTTATTCTGTATAAAATACAATCAACTATCGACATTTATAATAATTTAAAAGATTTAATGATAAATATCATTACACGATATAGTTAATTTTAAATGAATTTCAATGCTTAAACCCTTAAATATCTATCTTTATCTTTCCTATTTATTGGCTTTTGTTTCAATTAAGCGCGGGTATACTAAAATTATTGTTTAATTATAGTGAGCTTTTTTATGTCTAATAATGAATTAGATCTCTTTAAAGAGATGATGGCTGATGTAACACCAATAAAACAAGATACTATTTTAATCCAACAAAAATACCAAATATCGGAAGATCAACTCGCGCGACGTCTTGCAGCACAAACGCTAGCAAACGGTAATATCGATTATCTCTCTCTTGATAATGCCAATATGATCAAACCAGATGACATGATTGAGTTTAAACGTGATGGGGTCCAGTTGACAGTATTTAAGAAAATGCGCCAAGGGAAATATGCTATTCATGCCCGTTTAGATCTCCATAAAAAGACCTTAGCTCAAGCTCGCGATGAAGTGTTGGCTTTTTTAAAACAATCCCAACGTTTAGATATTCGCACCGTTATGATTATTCATGGCAAAGGAGAACGTAGCAATCCTCAGGCATTAATGAAAAGTTTTGTCGCAACATGGCTAGAACAAATTTCTGATGTGCTTTGTTTTCATTCAGCACAACGCCAACATGGTGGAACTGGAGCACTTTACGTTATGATCAAGAAAAGTGCAGAAAAGAAACAACAAACCCGCGATCGACATGAAAACCATCGAGAAGCCTAACAATACATAATAAAAATGAATGATCAGCCAATTATCGATAAACAAAGTTAATATTCATTTTTACAACTAAAAAGACATCATTCATCAAATAGTAAGAGAAATATATCCTAGGGTTAAATTGTTTTGAATTTAATTATCATACAATTTCAGTAAAGTCGCCGCCCTAGGAGATTATTCATGAATTCAGAAATACGCCCAATGCTGTTAATGCTAGTGTCCACATTTAGCTTATCAATAACAGGATTACTCTCTAAATGGCTAACCAACAGCTTTGACCCTGCATGGCTATGTTTTTTCCGCCTCTTATTCCCAGCGATTCTTGCCTTTTGGTTAATGATGATCACCCAATGGTCACAACCCAATAAACAAGCGTGGAGTGGTTTAATTATTCGCGGTATTTGTATTACAGGCAGCCAGCTTTGTTTTCTTGCCTCAATTAAGCACCTTAGCCTTGTTGAAGCCGTTGTTTTATTTGGTACCAGTCCTTTATTTGTTCCTATTTTAGAACGTATCTTTTTTAAAATACCAATTAAACGCCTAATTATTATCAATTTAGGTATTACTTTTACCGGCTTGCTTTTTATTGCGGGTAATCTTGAACAAATGAAATTTGGCGGGAGCTTATTATTAGGTTTGGCTGGCGGTATTTTTAATGCAGGCTCACAAGTGGCGATGTACCGTTCAAGTAAAAGTAATCTAACACCTTTAGGTGTGAGTGCTTGGAGCTTTATTGTTGCCTCAATATTTTTAGTGCCTTTTTTAATGTTGTCTCCAATGACGACGGCGGTAGAGTGGCACACACTAACGGGCTGGCAACATCCTTTATTATTACTATTGCTATTTATGGCAGTATGTACGGTTAATACTCAAGTGTTCCGAGCTAAAGCTTACCAACTCGCAGAGTCAGGTTCACAATTAGCACCCATTATTTTTACTAATTTAATTTTCTCAGCCATTTGGCAATTCATGTTCTTTAACCATCCAATGTCATGGAACAAACTTGTGGGCGTCAGCTTAATTATATTAGCGACAATCTTAAATACTTTTGTGCCTATTTGGTTACGTAACAAAAGATGCCAGCCTAATTGCTAATATAAAATAGCCGAACTCAGTTCGGCTATTTTTAATGACATTTTTATAATTAAGCTAACCACACCACGCGCAAAGCCAATCCCAGTAAGACTATCCCTGACAGACGATCAATCAATTGCGCTTTCGTTCTTAAAACACTAAGAACCCGTGGATAAGATAAAACACACGCAATTAACGTATACCAAAATCCATCCACCAGCAGCGGTGTCGCTACGATAATAACTTTTGATGAAACTTCATTACCGACTGCGACAAATTGGCTAAACAATGCTAGAAAGAATAATGCTAATTTAGGATTAAATAGCGAGATCATCACCCCATCACGCGCCGCTTCAAACAACGAACTTGGTTGCCCTTGCGCTAATTTTGCCGCGACACCGCCTTTAGAACGTAATGCATTAAACCCTAAATAAGCTAAATACCCTGCACCCGCATAACTGACACTGGTAAATAGCAGTGGTGATTGATGTAAAACAACCGCTAATCCAAGTAGAGTGAATAATGCGTAACACCCCACTCCACAAGCATGCGCCCAGGCACAGACAATACCATGCCAACGTCCACCTGATAGACTATGTTTAGCCACTACCGCCAAACTGGGTCCAGGTGACATCGCACCTAATAGACAAATGAGTAATAAAGAAAGCCAAATACTAATCGTCATTGTTAATTTCCTTTTATCAATGAATAGATCGGGATCCTTTATTACCCCAATTAATTGTGATGACTTAATCTTGTTTCGCTATCGTTGCAAAATGACCACCCGTTAAAGACACTAAATCTTTCGCTGCTAATTCTATTTCTAAGCCACGACGTCCAGCACTAACACAAATAGTCTCAAACAACTCAGCACTACTATCCACAAAAGTAGGTAAGCGTTTTTTCTGCCCCAAAGGACTAATACCACCAACGATATAACCCGTCACCTTTTCAGCTAATTTAGGATCAGCCATCTCGGCTTTTTTACCACCAGCCGCTTTAGCCGCAGCTTTTAGGTCTAACATCCCAGCGACAGGAACCACTGCCACAGCCAAGTTTTTAGGATCACCATTTAATGCAAATAATAGTGTTTTAAATACACGATGAGGATCTAACCCCAATATTTCAGCGGCTTCATGGCCAAAGTTATTATTAGCAGTATCATGTTCATATTGATGAATTTGGAATTCGATTTTATTTTTTTTTGCTAATTTAATTGCAGGTGTCATAACGTTTTCTCTTACAGCTTGATTAATCAAACAGTTGTAATTAGCTCCCCTTTTATGTCAAATCATACCCATCAAAGAAGCTAACCACATCTGTTTACCAAAACAGAACTATATACCGAGAAATATTTTAAAAAAAGGACAAAAAAAACGGCACTAAAAATTCAGCACCGTATGACATATATTTCAGCAATAATAATCACTTATTTATAAATAATCTCACCTTTAGGCGCGTATTTATTAACATCAATTGGTCTATTATTTTGTAAAAATTCTTGTAAAACTTCCGCATCCACGAAACCAGTATTCACGTAACCTGGATGTTTGTTGATTTTTGGATAGCCATCACCACCCGCAGCATTAAAACTTGGTACGGTAAAACGGTAGGTCTTATTCATTAAGACTGGTTTTCCACCAATCTTAACATCACTCACTTGACCATTCGCAACCGTCATCGTGATACCATAAAATTGAGCATAAGCACCAGAATCAACAGGCTTAGTTGCGACCACATTCAAATAGTTTAAAACGTCTTTTCCTGACATATCAACATAAGACACAATATTACCGAACGGTTGCACCTTCAGTACATCTTTATAGGTAATATCACCGCCATCAATTGAATCTCGTACACCACCAGAGTTCATCACTGCAAAATCAGCTTTCGCACGCTGCATATGGGAAGCTGCAATCAGACGACCTAAATTAGTTTGTTTAAAGCGTACCACACTACGATCACCTTCTAACTTACCGTTAGATTCTGCAATCTTAACCATTAGTTGCTCTTGGCCTTTTTCTTGGAATGGTGTTAAAAATGATAATACTTGAGGGTTTTGTTGAATCTCATTCTGAATAAAAACCCGCTTTTGGCTGCCATCATCTAATTTGATTTTTTTCTTCAAATTTACGGGAACCAAATCATAACTAATAAGATTTAATTCTCCATTTTGAAATTCAAAATCAGCCCGGCCAACATACTTACCCCATTCATGTGCTTGTACTATCCACGTTCCATTTTGTTGATCAGGCGTACACTTATCACCGGGCTTAAAATTGTTATTATTTTTATTGGGGGATTCCATACACACAGGTTCTTGTGAGTGGCCACCGACGATCATATCTAAATCACCCGGCTGCATATAACGCGCTAATGCAACATCACCAGGGGCATTAATACCTCGTTGACCATCTTCATAATGTCCCATATGGGTTACGGCAATGATTACGTCAGGTTTTTCATTTTTTTCAAGTTCAGCAATCACTTTTTTCGCTTCCGCTTTTGGATCACGGAATTCAATTGCACCAATATATTCTGGATTACCAATTTTAGCAGTATCTTCGGTAGTTAATCCGATCACTGCAATCTTAATCCCTTGCTGCTCAAAAATTTGATACGGCGGGAATAAACGCTTACCGGTATTTTTATCGTAAATATTGGCGGATAACATTGGGAATTTCGCCCATTGTTGTTGCTTACGTAATACATCAAGCGGGTTATCAAATTCATGGTTACCCAATGCCATTGCATCGTAACCTAACAAATTCATACCTTTAAAATCAGGCTCTGCATCTTGTAAATCTGATTCAGGAACACCAGTATTAATATCACCACCAGAAAGTAATAATGTGGTACCCCCTTCTGCTTTCACTTCTGCACGAATATTATCTAACAACGTTTTACGTGCTGCCATACCATATTCACCATTTTGATTTTGCCAAAAACGGCCATGGTTATCGTTAGTATGCAAAATAGTAATACGATACGTTTTATCAGCATCCCATTTCGTCGCAGTATCACCTGTCGGTGTAGCACAACCAGAAAGTACCGCAAGCAGAGCAGCAGTTAATGCAGTTTTAGCAAATAGACGTTGTTTCATGTTATCCACCTTAGCGATCTTAATCATCGATATCTACCATTCTTAGCTGGCTTGAATCGAGTTAAATTAATGCAAAAGAGTCGTGTTATTTAATGAAGGTATTCGAATAAATAACCACTTAAAAATAATTGCGCTCAGTGTAAATGAATCAAAAATAACCATGGTTATAACGTCATTATTTTGCAATCAAGATCACCTTTACAACATTCAAAACGAACAGTGGATCACAATCCATAAAAAAAGCTCGGACAATGCCGAGCTTTTTGAAAAACAATGAATTAACTCAATCTCTAAATATAATCATTTATGGATTAAAATACTTTTTCAAATTTAGTCACTGAGCGGCGAATAAAAATAGCAATTAATGCCGATATGGCTAAAAAGAAACAATAATAAGAATGAGAGACTATTTCTAACGGCGACAACTTAAAAACGGAACCTAATAATAATGCCTGAGCGCCGTAAGGTAACACGCCTTGTATTACACAAGAGAAGATATCCAGCAAGCTCGCTGAACGACGTGGCGTAACACCATTTTCTTGCGCTAATTCACGTGCGACACCACCTGATACAATAATTGCTACGGTATTATTGGCAGTACAACAGTTAGTTAAACTCACCAAACTTGCGATACCTAATTCACTGGCGCGTGAATTTTCTGACGCATTATGCTTTGAACTAAACTTACCAATCACACGGCTAATAAGCTGGGTTAAAAATGCTAAGCCGCCTTGCTGACGCATTAACTCACTCACCCCACCAATTAACATTGAAAGTAAGAAAATCTCCTGCATATTACCAAAACCACTATAAATATCTTTACCAAATGTGGTTAAGCTATAGCTATCAATTGAGAATAATCCGACACCACCAGCCAATACAATACCCAAACTCAGTACAACGAAAACGTTCACCCCAGAAACAGCAAGGATTAAAATGGTGATATAAGGTAAGACCTTGAGCCATTCAATAGGGTTAGCAGCAGGCAAGGTCGTGACAGAACTACTAAAAGCAAACAACACCATCGTCACTATCGCCGCGGGTAAGGCAATTTTAATATTCTCGCGAAATTTATCTTTCATCTGACAGCCCTGAGAGCGGGTTGCTGCAATCGTCGTATCAGAAATAATAGATAAGTTATCGCCAAACATAGCGCCACTTAATACCACACCAGCTGTTAATGCCACATCCATTCCAGCAGCTTGAGCGATACCTAACGCAACAGGAGCCACTGCCGCAATAGTGCCCATTGACGTCCCCATTGAGGTAGCAATGAACGCTGAAATAACAAAAATACCCGGTAAAATCATGCTTGCAGGCAATATTGCCATCCCCAAGTTTACCGTTGCATCAACACCACCAGAAGCCTTAGCAACCGCAGCAAAGGCGCCTGCTAATAAATAAATCATGCACATTGCAATAATATCGTTATGACCAACACCACGAATAAATTGCTCTATTGCTTTGTTTAATTTTTCTTTACTAAGAAGAATAGCCACAACAACAGCGGGTAATGCTGCAACAGGTGACGGTAATTGATAAAACGCGAAATCGACGCCTTGATAAGTAAGATAACTACCAACACCGATAAATAAGGACAAAAAGATCCCCAATGGCAGCAATGCCAATGCTGAAGGTGTAATTGATGCTGTTTTCGTTGTGTTTGACATGCTGATAATGAATATCTATTTTAGAATTTCCCTTAGGTTAATGGGATGTGTCATCACTGTCAACATCCAGACGTCTAAACATCCATATGCACATTAATGACATACTAATAGGAAAGCATCAAAATAATCATTTCGTCAATACTTTGACCCTCTCCTTATCGATAAACGTCAATAAAAAGTCACAATATATCAATATCTTACTAACTTTAAAATAAAACTTTCAATCACCAATGAATCAATTGTAATAATAGGCATAATTTGCTCTCATAAGGTATATTTTGACTAATGAGATGGACTAATGCAGTTTTCACTCAAACAAAAACTGATCATTGCTAGCGTATCGGCAGTAATCATAATGGCCACAGCGTTAACATGGTTGGCTGCAAAACAACTTGATAACGAAACCCACGCCAGTACTACTGAACGTGCTAACAGCATTGCTTCAACAGCAACCGTAGGTATTGCTGACTGGATGAATATTCGTCGCGCAATAACACAATCATTCGATAAATATTATGATCAACCCAATAGTGTGATGTTTTTAGAGCAAGCACGTAAAAGCGGTGGGTTTGATGATATTTATTTTGGTGCTATTGATGGTGCAATGCTTCGCTCACACCCAGAACGTAATCGGGCTAATTATGATCCCCGCACTCGCCCTTGGTATCGTGATGCACAAACCGCAGGTAAACAAATTATTACCGCCGCCTATAAAGATGCCATTACCAATGCATTATTAGTTACTATCGCTCAACCTTTAATTAATAATGGTCAGACAGTCGGTGTAGTTGGCGCAGATGTCCTCATTGATCAACTGATCAATGATGTTATTAGCCTTGATGTGGGTGACAATGCCTTTGCAATGTTAATCAATAAACAAGATGGCAGCTTTTTAGCACATCCAAATAAACAATTACTACTTAAGCCATTGGCGCAATACAGTAACCAACTGACACTGGCTAATATTGAACAGCAAATTGCAACCGATAAACCACAAACGATAACGATTAATGGTCACCCAAAAGTGTTCTATTTTTCTAACGTGCCGAATACCGACTGGATTTTAGCGTTAGAAATGGATCAGGCAACAGAAGAATCCAATTACCATTCAGCATTACAACAGTTAATTATTACCGCTATCGTTATTACCTTATTGGTGATCGCAGCCTTAACAGTATTAGTCAATTTCTTATTTCGCGATCTTAACCGCGTATCAGCGGCATTGGCTGAAATTGCGAACGGTGAAGGTGATTTAACCCGCCGTCTTGAACCTCATAGCAATGATGAAATCGGTCAACTTGCCCATAACTTCAATTTATTTGTCAGTAATCTACACAGTATGCTGACGCGATTAAGTCTGGTATCTACAACCTTAAACCAACAATCACATATCACCGCCTCTCAAGCAGAAGAACGCAGTACCCGTATTCAATTTCAACAAGATGAAATAAATATGGTTGCAACAGCAATTAATGAAATGGCAGCGGCCACTCATGAAATTGCATCAAATGCTGAAAATACTGCCCGTACCTCAGAAGAAACAGTGATTGCTTCAGGCCATGGCAGCACCCAAGTTAACCAAAGCCAACAATCAATCGCCAGTCTTGCCCAAGAAGTAGAAACAGCAACCGGTGTGATCAGTGCATTAAACAGCCATGCACAAAGTATCAATACGATCCTATCAACGATTCAAGGCATTGCTGAGCAAACCAACTTATTAGCCCTTAATGCTGCTATCGAAGCGGCACGAGCAGGAGAACAAGGACGAGGATTTGCTGTTGTTGCCGATGAAGTAAGAGTATTAAGTCAACGTACCCATGCTTCAACCCAAGAAATTCAGCAAATGATAGAAACACTGCAACAAACCACCAGCCAAGCGGTTGGCATTATGGATGATAGCCGTCATTTAGCAGAAACCAGTGTTGATGATGCTAATTCGGCCTCTGCAAGCTTGTCTCAAATCACTACCGCAGTAAATAATATCAGTGACATGGCAACACAAATAGCTTCCGCGGCAGAAGAACAATCATCTGTAACATCAGAAATCACTCGTAATACCGAAGGGATCCGTGATGTATCAAATGAATTAGCAATAGAAGCCAATGAAGCAGCGAAACAAGCCGCAGAATTATCAACGCTGTCGCATGAACTCCAACAAGAAATTAATCGATTTAAACTGTAATTATTCGCTATACAGTTAATAATCAACAAAAAAGGCTTGCCTACCCTGCGGCTAGTTAACACTAGAGACAGAGTAGCAAGCCTTCATTTTTATACCTTAACTAACGACCGTTTTATTTAACCCAATTAAACACAATCGCACCTACCGCTAAGCACCCCATCAATAAGATGAAATACGTACTTATTTTGCCACGATAGATTCTTAAACTTTCAATGTGATACACCGCCAGCATTGGCATTAAAAATAAAATCATCGCAATCACCGGTCCCGATAGCGCTTCCATCATGCCTAAAATACTTGGGTTCATTACCGCCGCAAACCAAATACTAATAAACATCAGTACAATCCCGATCTTATCAATGGTCTTTAACGGTAAAGAAGTTTGCTTGGCAACTAAGCCATTAAAACTTTCACGTGCACCCATAAAATGCCCTAAGAACGACGATGTAATCGCAATAAAAGCAATTAATGGCCCCAAAATCATAATAAAAGGACTGTCTTCAACATTGGCTAAATACGATAACACTGACACGTTATCCACTTTTGCTTGTTGAAGTTGCGCTGGGGTTAAACTTAATACGCATGAAAAAACAAAAAACAATACAAACACAATTAGCATTACTGACGTACGTTTTAAAATAGTTTCTGATTTAGTTTGTGCCTGTTCACCATATTGACGACGTTGAGCATTAACAAAACCTGATACTACGGGCGTATAGCTAAAAGCAAATACCACCACTGGGATCGCCAACCATAACGACGCACTTAAGTTAGCGACACTTTGATTAAAACTAAAATCAGGCATGTGCCAACTAGGAATAAGATAAATTGAAATACCCGCTAAAATAAACGTCAACGGATAAACAATCATTCCAAATACTCGTAGCATGGTTTTTTCACCCGATAGCATAATCGCGATCATACCAAAGACTAAACAACCCGAGAGCAGAATGCGTGATGGTGGTGCCATTCCAAGTTGGTGAACTATAAAACTATCAACAGTATTAGTTAAACCTACACCATAGATAAGCAAAATAGGGAAAATAGACAGAAAATAAAGTAATGAGATTAAGCGACCATAACGCTGACCAAAGTGCTCTTCAACCACATCGGTAAAGTCTGCATCTTTTTGGGTTGATGATAAAACAAATCGTGCCAATCCACGGTGAGCCCAAAACGTCATCGGTCCGGCAAGTAATGCCATGATAACTAACGACCAAAAACCGCCAGAACCAATATTAATCGGCAAAAATAGAATGCCAGCCCCAACGGATGTCCCAAATAAACTTAACATCCAACTGGTGTCATGCTTAGTCCAATGTGACGAGACTGTTTTTGCTTCTGATATGGAAAGATCTTGCGATATTGACACGGTAACTCACTACGACTTAATAAAACTTGGTCGTCAGTATGGAACGAGCACAACAAAGACTCAAAAAAAAAGTGACACAGATCACCCTAAAATAACACAAGCTAATAATCCACTATCACTAAAAAACATACAATATGTAATATATTAAACTGCTTATAGCTTACTAAATTGAAATAAATAACCAAATTATTCAATTAAACAATTTTTTATGTATCGTTTATTTATTGTACAAAAAAGCCCCATGAATAGAATTCACAGGGCTAAAATATATTAACGATAGTGATTAATTAACTTCAATTGGCGCGAAGCTTTTAATTAAATCATCTAATTGTTTAATTTGTGCAAGGAAAGGTTCAAGCTTATCAAGCGGGAAAGCTGATGGACCATCACAACGAGCAGAATCTGGCGTTGGGTGTGCTTCCATAAATAAACCAGCAATACCCGTCGCAATACCTGAACGAGCAAGATCAATGGTTTGCTCGCGACGGCCACCTGATGCAGCACCTTGTGGATCACGACATTGTAATGCATGCGTTACATCAAAAATGATTGGACTACCTTTTGATGCTTTTTTCATAACATCAAAACCTAGCATATCAACCACAAGGTTATCATAACCGTATAATACGCCACGCTCACATAAAATCACATTGTGGTTATCGCACTCTGCAAACTTCTCAACAATATTACCCACCTGACCTGGGCTCATAAACTGTGGTTTTTTCACATTGATCACAGCGCCAGTTTTTGCCATTGCTTCAACAAGATCTGTTTGACGAGCAAGGAAAGCGGGCAACTGAATCACATCAACCACATCAGCAACAATTTGAGCTTGTTCTTTTTCATGAATATCAGTAATGATTTTCACGCCAAAAGTGTCTTTCAATTCTTGGAAGATTTTTAAGCCTTCTTCTAAACCAGGACCACGGTAAGAATGTACTGATGAACGATTAGCTTTATCAAAAGACGCTTTAAATACGAAAGGAATACCCAATTTAGTGGTTACTTCTACGTAATGCTCACACATTTTCATTGCTAGGTCACGAGACTCTAGTACATTCATACCACCAAAGAGTACAAATGGCTTATCGTTAGCAACATCAATATCACCAACACGAACAATTTTTTGTTGCATCATATTTATCTTCTCATCTAGTGCAAAGTAAGAGGCTCTTCATATAAAGCGTCTACTTGAAGTTTAAGCAAATCCGCAGCAGGATCTTCAGGGCATTGTTCAATAAAATAAGAATAATCAACCGCAGCAGCATGAAGACAATCGAGTTGCTGGTAAATATAGCCTCGATCACGAATTTCATGTGGATCACCAGGATTTAACGCTAATGCTAAATCACTACAACGTAATGCATCAGTAAATTGCTCTTCTCGCAATAACGCACTTTTCATTACCGTTAGCCAACGTGATAAAATAACGTTGTTTTGCTGCTCATTCAAATATTCAGATTTAAATTCAGCAAATGGACCACAATGACCAATTAGCCAACTGCGTAAGATATGAGTACTAACAAACTCACCATCAAAGGGGTTGATGTATTGTATATCATCTTGCGACCACACAACTTTCAATAAAAATTGGGTTGGGAAGCCTACATTTTCAACCGGTAATTCAAGCTGTTTAGCTAAATATAACAAAATAGCGCCTAAACTAACGGGGATCCCTTTACGTCGTTCTAACACTTTATCTAAAAAAGCATTCTCTGATGAAAAATATTGCTGAAGATCACCCTGAAAGCCCCACTCACGATAAAACAGTCGTAATAAACCATCCAAACGTAGACGAGGATTAACTTCCCCCATTAATGCTTGTTCTGCTTCTTTTGCTAACTGCGTCAAACGTAACTGTACCCAAGTAGCGGGGAAATCAGTATCGACTTCAACCATAAAAGCAATCGCACCATCAACCAATGGCATCTGATTAAGCTCTTGTTCATTAAATGGCATCATGATATTACCTGCATTAGCCTAATATAGATGTTTTAGTAATGGCTAACTGTGCCGCTAATACCAGCCAACCAATCGCACCTAAAAAAGCAAACGTTTTAAATACTTTATTCTTACCATGATGAAGCGTGAAATAACCTAATGCAATATAGGCAAAAACACAGGTTAATTTTTCTGTTAGCCAGCCATTACCCGCGGTAAATGGCATAAAACCAGTAATGAAAATTAATGCGACACCTGACGCTAACATGATGGTATCAATGACATGGGGTGTAATTTTAAAGAATTTTTTATTTATCATTGATGAATTTGCCATCACCATTATATAGCGAGCGACAAATAGTAAGACACTTAACGCAATAGCAGTAAGGTGGATGTGTTTCATTGCCATATACATCATTACTAATGATCTCCTTGCCAGCAACCCATCGTTACGCGATCGAGCCCAGCATAATCCTGACATGTTGATACCTGCACATAGCCTAATTGCTCAAGAATAGTTCGAACGGCAGCGCCTTGTTCAAAACCATGTTCCATGAGTAACCAACCATCAGGTAATAAATATTGGCGTCCATCTTGACTAATAATACGAATATCAGCGAGTCCGTTATCACTAGCAACTAATGCACTTTTAGGTTCAAAGCGAACATCACCTTCAATCAGATGTGGATCCGCTTCATCTATATATGGCGGATTACTGACAATGACGGCAAATTGAGGTTGTTGCTCAAGAGGGCTATACCAACTACCGCTTAAAAAACGACTATTGGTAATCTGTAATCTTTGGCTATTTTCAGTGGCTAATGCAACAGTTTCAGGACGTAAGTCAATCCCTGTCACTAGTATATCAGCACGTTCAGATGCGATAGCTAATGCTATTGCGCCTGTACCTGTACCTAAATCAAGTACCTGACATTTACCTAGAGGAATCTTTTCAAGGGCTAATTCAACCAGCCTTTCAGTATCAGGACGGGGAATTAATGTTGATGGTGATACTTTTAATGATAACGACCAAAACTCACGTTCACCGATAATGTAAGCAATCGGCTCACCCGCGATTCGGCGTGCCAATAATGCTGAAAACATCGCAAACTGAGTATCATCGAGTTGCTTTTCTGGCCATGTAAATAAATAACTACGTGGTTTATCTAACACATGACATAACAACACCGCACTGTCTAACTGCGGACTACTAGAGCCCGCAGCGTCGAGTTGTGCACTGGTCTGTTTTAATAAACATTCAATGCTATGTGGCATTAGTTCTGCTCAGCCATCGCAGCTAATTGATCCGCTTGGTATTCTACAAATACAGGTTGGATCAATGCATCTAAATCACCTTCCATAATTTCATTTAAGCGGTAAAGCGTTAATGTAATACGGTGATCAGATACGCGACCCTGAGGGTAGTTATATGTACGGATACGATCAGAACGGTCACCCGAACCTAACAAGTTACGACGCGTACTTGCTTCAGCTTCATGACGACGAGCTTCTTCCGCTTTAATGATACGAGCCGCTAGCACGGACATCGCTTTCGCTTTGTTTTTGTGCTGTGAACGCTCGTCCTGACATTCAACTACAATACCCGTTGGTAAGTGAGTAATACGAATAGCAGAGTCGGTGGTGTTAACGTGCTGACCACCCGCGCCTGATGAACGGAAAGTATCAATACGTAAATCGCCCGCATTAATCTCTGGAATTTCCTCTTGAGGAATTTCAGGCAAAATAGCGATAGTACAAGCCGATGTATGTACACGGCCTTGAGATTCAGTAGCAGGTACACGTTGTACACGGTGACCGCCTGACTCAAACTTCAAGACGCCATAAGCGCCATCGCCGTTTACTTTTGCGATCATCTCTTTATAACCGCCTTGTTCTGAGCGGTTTTCACTGATAATTTCCATGCGCCAACCACGACGTTCTGCATAACGGCTATACATACGGAATAGATCACCAGCAAAAATACCCGCTTCATCGCCACCAGCACCGGCGCGAATTTCGACGAAACAGTTACGATCATCATTAGGATCTTTAGGAATCAATAATAATTGTAATTCATCGGTTAAACGTTCAATTTCAGCCTTAGCATCTTTGATTTCTTCTTGCGCCATTTCGCGCATTTCAGCATCATCTTCCTGTGCCATTTCTTCAGCAGCTTCAAGGTTTTCTTTTGCTTGTTGATACGCTTGGAAACACTTGGTCACTTCTTCAAGCTGAGAATATTCTTTTGATAGTGCACGAAATCGGTTTTGATCACTAAGAACACTGGAATCACCCAGTAAATGTTGAACTTCTTCGTAACGTTCAACCAGAGTTTCTAATTTAATTAAAATTGATTGCTTCATAATCTTCTAATTAGGGTGCGGAGTGAAGGCCAAAGCCATCAACTGCTAATCGTTATAGGAATCCAGCCCGAGTGCTTCACGGATCACAACCAATTTGTCAGATTCACCATCTTTGGCGACCTGTTGCATGGCTTTAGTCGGAGCATGGATAAGCTTATTGGTTAGTTTATTACTCAATTCTACCAAGGCTCTTTCAGGATCAGTGCCATTAGCGATTGCTTGTAAGCTGCGTTGTAACAGCTCACGTTTTATTACTTCAGCATATTGACGATAGTCACGGATACTATCAACCGCTTCCAATGAACGTAACCACTGTACAAAAGCTATACTTTCGTCGGTGATTATCGCCTCAGCTTGAATCGCAGCGACTTTACGTTGCTCGCGATTTTTCTCGACAATCGAATGCAGATCATCAACAGAATATAAATACACATCATTCAGATCGCCAACCTGTGATTCAACATCACGCGGCACAGCAATATCAACAAAGAGCATTGGCTGATTACGTCGTTGTTTTAACGCAGTTTCTACCATGCCTTTACCTACAATAGGTAAAGGACTTGCAGTAGAACTAATCACGATATCAGCACGATGAAGATGAGCAGGAATATCTTCTAAACCTATCACTTCAGCGCCAAACTCACGTGCAAGATTAAGCGCACGTTCTCGGGTTCTATTAGCAACAATTAAACGGTTACAGCCTTGTTCAGCTGCATGACGAGCAACCAATTCAATGGTCTCTCCTGCCCCAATGAGCAACATCGTCACGTCTGATAAAGCTTCAAAAATTTGTCGAGCCAACGAACACGCAGCATAAGCAACAGAAACCGCATTGCCACCGATATCGGTTTCAGTGCGTACGCGCTTGGCAACGGTAAATGTTTTTTGAAACAACTTTTCTAAGGTACCAACCACAGTTCCATTGCTTTTTGATTCCGAATAAGACTGCTTCACCTGTCCTAGGATTTGCGGTTCGCCTAATACTAATGAATCTAAGCCACACGCGACACGCATTAAATGCCGCGCCGCAGCTTGTTGTTCATGAAAATACAGGCTTGGCATCAATTCTTCGGCTGTGATCTGATGAAATTTGGTCAACCAGTCAATAATCACACCCGGCCCTGACTGCGATAATTCACAGTAAACTTCAGTACGATTGCATGTAGATACAATAACCGCACTCGATACCTCAGGATGGTTTTTAAGCTCCTGCAGTGCCAAAGACAGTTTTTCAGGAGAAAAAGCTACCTTCTCACGCAAATCAACAGAAGCTGTTTTGTGGTTGATTCCTAATGCAAGCAAGGTCATGGAAACAGTATACCCACTTTGGCAGTGAAAAAATCTAAGGTGCAGATTTTACTTGATGCCATGTCGTAATAAAAGGCAACAGACGCAATCAATCCATAATGACACCATTTTTATCGTTTTTTAGCCATCTAATTAGTCTTATTAGGGGGTATAATTTGGCTTTCGATTAAATTATCGCTATTGTTTTGATTCATTCTGATAGAGATCACTTACGATGATATTGCGTAATCTTGTTAAAAATATCACTTCAGCCACAGTGACACCCGCACTCAAAAAATCGGTAATAGCTCACAAAAAAAAATGGCTCGGCTCTTTTTTCGCTTTATCGTTATCACTACTTTCAGGTTGCGCACAACAACCAACAATCACCCACAAAGCAGATTGGGCACTCCACCAAGCTCAATTACAACAGTTAACCAATTATCATGCTCAAGGTGTATTTGGGTATATCAGCCCCCAACAACGAGTAACGCTCACTTTTAATTGGCAAAACCAACCTGATGATTATCAGCTTATTTTAACCAAAATGTATAAAACAATCCTCAAGTTGGACGCGCGTCCTCATAACGTTACACTTACAGATCCTGACGGTAAAACACACCATGGCACAGATGCAACACAATTAGTGCAACAACTCACAGGTATTAACTTACCACTGCAACAGATGCAAGATTGGTTAATTGGTCTACCCACAGGCGCCGATCACTATCTACTCAATAAAAATAACCAAGTCGCCTTTTTAACCAAAAAAATTGATGGCCGCACTTGGGAGATGCATTACAGTAGTTACGATAATACTCAGGTACCATCCCTACCCATTCTAATGACATTAAAACAGGGTGATTTAACCATTAAAATAAAAGTATCTAATTGGAAAATAAAATAATAACCCTGTTTATTGATATTTAAAATTTACGGAATAATGAGTCATTTTCATGAACCACGAAGCTAAATTTGATATTGCCACTCAGTGGCCAGCGCCTGCGAAACTTAACCTTTTTCTCTACATTACAGGTCAGCGAGACGATGGCTATCACGACTTACAAACGTTATTTCAGTTTGTTGATTACGGTGACACATTAACCATTACCGCCCGTCAAGACAGTAAAATCACACTAATGCCTGCCATTACGGGTGTTGCCACTGAAGATAATTTAATTTACCGCGCTGCTGTTGCTTTACGTCAAGCAGCACAAGTAGATTTTGGCGCAGAGATCCATATTGATAAAATTCTCCCCATGGGTGGAGGTTTAGGTGGCGGCTCATCCAATGCTGCAACAACCTTAGTTGCATTAAATTTTTTATGGCAAACACAATTATCTGTTGATGAACTTGCGGCTATCGGCTTAAAACTTGGCGCTGATGTACCTGTTTTTGTTCGTGGTCATAGTGCCTTTGCAGAAGGTATCGGTGAGAAATTACAACCTGCGTTACCACAAGAAAAATGGTATCTGGTTGCAAAACCCGATATAAGCATCGCAACTGCTGAAATTTTCAACCATCCACACCTACCACGTAACACTAAAAAACGCAGCTTAGATGCCCTGTTACGTAGGGTTTACGAAAACGATTGCGAAAAAATTGTAAGAAGTCTTAATCCCGAGGTTGATCAGGCGCTTTCATGGCTGTTAGAATATGCACCGTCAAGATTAACTGGTACTGGCGCTTGTGTGTTCGCAGAATGTGATACTCAGCAAAAGGCTAATGATATTTTGAATAATTTACCTGACTGGCTCCAAGGATTTGTCGCAAAAGGTGTTAACGTATCTCCTTTGTTGACAACACTCGCCACATATTCTATGGATTGTCAGTAATTACAACTTGGACGCAACCTGAGGTTTACACCGTGCCTGATATGAAGCTGTTTTGTGGTAACGCAACACCAGAACTAGCCCAACGCATCGCTGATCGTCTTTATATTTCATTAGGAGACGCAACGGTTGACCGTTTCTCCGATGGTGAAGTATGTGTGCAAATTAATGAAAATGTTCGTGGTAGCGACGTCTTTATTATTCAATCAACTTGTGCACCAACTAACGACAACCTAATGGAACTGGTTGTTATGATCGATGCATTACGTCGTGCTTCTGCAGGTCGTATTACTGCTGTTATTCCGTACTTCGGTTATGCGCGTCAAGATCGTCGTGTACGTTCAGCTCGTGTTCCAATCACTGCTAAAGTTGTTGCTGACTTCCTATCTAATGTAGGCGTTGACCGTGTATTAACAGTTGACCTACACGCAGAACAAATCCAAGGTTTCTTCGACGTTCCTGTAGATAACGTATTTGGTAGCCCTGTGCTGCTTGAAGATATATTAGCCAGAGACCTTAAAGATCCAGTGGTTGTTTCTCCTGATATCGGTGGTGTTGTACGTGCTCGTGCCATTGCTAAGTTATTAGATGATACTGATATTGCTATCATCGATAAGCGTCGTCCTCGTGCTAACGTTTCTCAAGTTATGCACCTAATCGGTGATGTTGAAGGTCGCGATTGTATTATCGTTGATGACATGATCGATACTGGCGGTACGCTATGTAAAGCAGCTGAAGCACTAAAAGAACGTGGCGCTAAGCGTGTATTTGCTTACGCTACTCACCCAGTATTCTCTGGTAGCGCACTGAAAAACATCACTGAATCTGTGATTGATGAAATCATTGTGACTGACTCAATTCCACTAACAAAAGAAATTGCTGCGACAGGTAAAGTATCAGTACTTACGCTGTCAGGTATGTTAGCTGAAGCGATTCGTCGTATTAGCAACGAAGAATCAATTTCTGCGATGTTTGAGCACTAATCTCCTTCTATTAGTATGAGATTTATCTCAGCGAAATAAAAACCAACGCCTCGCTTTTGCGAGGCGTTTTATTTTTTATCAACTGTTGAAAAACCCGATCACCGCAGAGTCGTATCAATTTCACTTGATTTAGTATAATATAGCGCGCGTTTTGAACCCGACTATTGCTCGGTTTAACCATCACAATGGTCATCACAAAACGCTATCACTATTGCTATATGACAAGAGAGACAAGCGTGAGTAATAATATTCGGTTACTTGTCGGCCTGGCAAACCCTGGCCAAGAGTATGCACAAACCCGTCATAATGCTGGTGCATGGGTCGTTGAAGAACTAGCCCGAGTCCATAACGTTACCCTACGTCTAGAACCAAAATATTTTGGTCTAACCGGTAGGATCACAACCAATGGCCAAGATCTTCGCTTGTTGATCCCAACCACATTTATGAATTTATCGGGTAAATCAGTTGCAGCATTAGCTAATTTTTTCCAAATCAAACCGGAAGAAATTTTAGTCGCGCACGATGAACTTGATTTACCTCCTGGTGTTGCCAAGTTTAAAAAAGGCGGTGGTCACGGGGGTCATAATGGTCTGCGTGACATCATTAGCAAAATGGGCAACAACAAAGATTTCTATCGTTTAAGGATTGCCATTGGCCACCCTGGCGATAAAAATAAAGTCGCTGACTACGTGCTTGGAAAAGCACCAGCCAAAGACCAAGAACTTATTGATGCAGCAGTTGACGAATCAGTTCGCTGTATTGATGTGCTTCTAAAAGACGGCCTCAGTAAGGCACAAAATCGTCTTCATTCATTCAAGGCAGAATAGCGCACTGGCAACAGTACTACTTTGTCGTTATAGGCTTATTGTTGAGCACTATAATTGATTTGTTACAGAATAATCACCAAAAGGGTTACAAGCCATGGGTTTTAAATGCGGTATCGTAGGTCTACCAAACGTTGGTAAGTCAACACTGTTCAATGCCTTAACAAAAGCAGGCATCGAAGCAGCTAACTTCCCATTCTGTACTATTGAGCCAAACACAGGTGTTGTACCTGTGCCAGATCCTCGCATGGATGCATTAGCAGTCTTCGTTAAACCAGAACGTATTCTGCCAACCACAATGGAATTTGTAGACATCGCAGGCCTTGTTGCTGGCGCATCTAAAGGTGAAGGTCTTGGTAACAAGTTCCTAGCTAACATTCGTGAAACTGATGCTATTGGTCACGTTGTTCGTTGTTTTGAAAATGAGAACATCGTTCACGTTGCCGGCCGTATTGACCCTCTTGAAGATATCGATATCATCAACCTTGAACTAGCAATGGCTGACCTTGATACCTGTGAGCGTGCTATTTTCCGTGTCGCTAAGCGAGCTAAAGGTGGCGATAACGATGCTAAAACTGAGATCAAAGTACTAGAAAAAATGCTACCAGTATTAACTGATGGCGAAATGCTACGTTCAATGGATCTAAATAAAGAAGAAAAAGCAGCAGTTGATTACCTGCACTTCTTAACACTAAAACCAACAATGTACATTGCTAACGTTAGTGAAGATGGTTTTGAAAATAACCCATTCCTAGACAAAGTTATGGAGCGCGCAGCAACAGAAAACGCCATTGTTGTGCCTATCTGTGCCGCAATGGAATCTGAAATCGCTGAGCTTGATGACGAAGACCGTGAAGAATTCCTTGCTGATATGGGCATCGAAGAACCAGGTCTTAACCGTGTTATTCGTTCTGGTTATGAATTACTTGCACTACAGACGTATTTCACAGCAGGTGTTAAAGAAGTACGTGCATGGACTATCCCTATTGGCGCTACAGCACCAAAAGCGGCAGGTGTGATCCATACCGACTTTGAAAAAGGCTTCATTCGCGCAGAAGTTATCGGCTACGATGATTACATCGAATGCGGTGGTGAATCAGCAGCAAAAGATGCAGGTAAATGGCGTCTAGAAGGTAAAGACTACATCGTTAAAGACGGTGATGTAGTCCATTTCCGCTTCAACGTATAATTTTTTCTATTCAGTTATTATTCGTATAACCATGAATTGATGAATAAGCCAGCCTCGTGCTGGCTTATTTTTTATCTTTACCACTATAAAAATAAACTCGCGCTAGGTCACAATTTTAATTATTGCTAGCTGACAAATCAGATATCAGTTTGTGATTCGCCCAGTTCGCCCAAATAACCGCCGAACAAACGAATTTTCACCATTTTTCAAAAAAAACTATTGACGGTTTTGGCTGGTATGAGCATAATGCGCCCCGTTCCCAACGAAGTGGCTCAGTAAGAGCAGCGGCGTTGGAAAGCAAAATGGCTACGTAGCTCAGTTGGTTAGAGCACATCACTCATAATGATGGGGTCACAGGTTCGAATCCCGTCGTAGCCACCATTTCAATTTTATTTAATAAGATTGAAATTCAGTTATTATAACTGACAAAATGCGGAAGTGGCGGAATTGGTAGACGCACTAGATTTAGGTTCTAGCGCCGTAAGGTGTGAGAGTTCAAGTCTCTCCTTCCGCACCATTCTCTCAATAGAGTTGAGAGATAGCTTGAAAAAGCACACTGTAGGTCTATCGCCAAGCGGTAAGGCAACGGCTTTTGATGCCGTCATACCCTGGTTCGAATCCAGGTAGACCTGCCATAATTTAAAAATAACGATTAACTTTATTCTTAGTGAATATTATTAATTGGTATTTTACGTTGGCTACGTAGCTCAGTTGGTTAGAGCACATCACTCATAATGATGGGGTCACAGGTTCGAATCCCGTTGTAGCCACCATTTATTCTGCAAATAAGTATTTACCTATACTTAATTGAGAATACAATCAGAGACAACAGTTATTCGTAACTGATAATATGCGGAAGTGGCGGAATTGGTAGACGCACTAGATTTAGGTTCTAGCGCCGTAAGGTGTGAGAGTTCAAGTCTCTCCTTCCGCACCATTCTCTGATTTAAAA
>NZ_NPIB01000041.1 GCF_002849605.1 Photobacterium carnosum | reverse complement strand
CGAGATAATTTCAGTAACTCAGTAGCATCTTTTTGTCGAAGTCTTCGTTCACTAATATCACGAATAACATCAACTCGATTTAATTCTTTTGGACTCATGGAAAGTAACATGGCACAGAGATCTATACTTGGCGGAAAACACCACCAAGTATACCAATATGTGACATCTCTAAGTTGGTAAAAAGTGACATTACTATATTGGGTTTACAGAATCGGATCACATTAGATACCATATGTTAAATACATGACTTATCTTACTGTTTTTTAATTAAAACCATTTTAGGCTACGAGAGCCTAGGTACATTACTTTAAAGGTATAACAAGATGCTGCTGTTGG
This sequence comes from Photobacterium carnosum, assembly GCF_002849605.1. Taxonomy (GTDB): domain Bacteria; phylum Pseudomonadota; class Gammaproteobacteria; order Enterobacterales; family Vibrionaceae; genus Photobacterium; species Photobacterium carnosum. The sequence continues at coordinate 24,465 of NZ_NPIB01000041.1, read as the reverse complement.
ACGAATTTTTCGCTGATCTCCAATTTTGCCGCAGAGCGTGGCGTTAGCTGTTCAATTTATAAATCATGAGGGATTATAATGAGTAAGTATGTTTATGTGGTATGCCTTTCAACAGGAAGAAGTCACCCGCAACATGATATATTTTACACAAATGTAGATGGCTTGAATGCTAAATCACCAGATTTTGGTGGAATAAATAATATGTGTATTATTTCCCATCATTTGGACGCAAAGACAATTCATATGTTGTGCAGCGACGGTGTTCAAAATAAAAGCGATGTTACGGTCGAAGAAATCACAAGAGAAACATTAAACGATGAGCATAGCCACCATAGAGTTCACACAGATTTGATAAACAATTATTTCTTACCTTATGGTAGATATCCCAACGTCGAGTAAACAGCTAACAAATGACAAGGTATCAACATACTTTCCTTATCTGACGGAAACACTTTAGATCATCAGGTCTAGCACGTTTCTGTCCAGAAGTTGCTCAGGGATAGATTAGGCTTTATTACATATTGGTATTTTGGCTTTTATCTGTTTTTTAAGATAAAGAGCGAGCTACTAACTCATTAATAGACATAAGTAGCTTGCTCGATTATTGGCTTTTTTTAGGGCTATTCGCGCTTGAGTACATTCATACAGAGTTCTTTTTGCGGGTTTAACCATCTTTCCTAAACGATGCGGCTGGTGGCCGGCATGAAGCTCCTATTTCGTATTTGACAAAGGTGGGCAGTAGTCATCCGTTTCAGTTCTAAACCAAGTCTCGCCATTGGCATCTGTTTTTTCATAAAAGCGTCTAACTTCACCATTTGCGTGACGTTCGACAAACATTACTGTTCCATCTTGTCGAATTTCTTCAGTTTCTAATGGTTGAGGGTCTTTGTATTGTTGCATACGCTCACCACCCACAGAACTACCAGCTCGAAGTGCCGCAGACGCTACTCGTTTTTCATTATTGATAGTATTGAAGTGTGTGGCTGCTATCGCGTCATTTATGTCAGATTTTGTATAGCCCGTCATTGTAAAATCTCCGTATTAAGATAAATCAATAATACGATGTACGGCTGGCTAGTCAATGATCTTACTTTCATGACATTTCAATTGTTTGCTACGCATTAACGGTATTAATTACCACTGTTGGCAAATAAATATCACCAGTCGATAAATTTACTCGATAACCTTGCTTCTTCCAGCGAAAAAGAAGTGCTTTTCGAGCATTCAATGTTCTCGCAATCTGTTCGTTATCTTGAAGAAATGCAGCTTCCGCATCTCGTTCATCACCATAGGTTTTTGAAATAAACTCTGAAATATCCATTAGCAGCTTAACTCTTGATGCAGTGCTACTTTAGTTTCTATGCAGCGATTAATGACACGTTCAGCCACTTCACTTGAACAAAGTAATAATGAGAATACGGGATTAAGGTCAAAGGCTGAAAGAAGCAAAACTTTCAATGATTTACTACCTGTCATTGCCTTTTTAATGGCTTGTTGTTCAATCGAAGTATCGCAGTCTCTATTTCGTAAAGCGTCAAGCACATGGCAAGGCTCGAATGATTGAGCAAATACAACATTGCTGCTTGAAGCCTTAATAAGCGTTTCTGCTTTGTGTATGCCAGTAATTACAGCTTTGCTATACATTTGTTTAGATAAGTCACAATCACAATTTGTACTCACTGATTGTCGGATTTTATCTATATCAACCAATGAGACAGATTTTTCCTTTTGGCACTCTTTGATGCGATCAATAGCTAGTTTTGCAATGAAGCTATTTGCCGTTAGTGCGCATATACGAGAAAACGGCAAACTGTTATCAATAATTACAACAGCGTGTGGATATTCTTCATTAATAGCTTCTAACTTTTCAAGATAGCCGTTTAGTTTTAATGGGCTATCTAGCGACTTAGTGTAAGTAAGTAAATTTGAAATATGCTTAATTAAAAATGGTTGATTATCAATATTGGTAGTTAGTTGAATTATGTTCAGCGTATCGGAAACGTCAACAGTCGGACTATAATTTAATGAAGCAATCTTAGAGATCAGTTGTAAGTTAGGGTGCATTAGTTTTTTTCCATGTAAGTGTTCTTGCAATAAATATAACCGCAACAATAAAACGGACTGTGTTTAGTTGTTATGGCCAAAGTTAACACCTATAAAAACAATTAAATTAGTTTATTGGCTCGAATGAAACCACTAATAATAACAATGGGGTTTTTATAAATAACTTTAAATTTATGCAAATTATGGCGATTAATCATAAATCATGGATGTCTATTATTTGTACGGCATGGTTTTTGTCGTGTGCCTTTTTGTTATCTGAAAAGTTATCACTATTACTTGAATGGTTTTAGCTTTGCCTACAGTAAAACAAAAAAAGGCACTACTTTTTTATAAGTAATGCCTCAGTTGTTTATTATAAATGGAGTAGGTTTTAAATATAAAAACAACTACAAAACACGGGATGCGACAAGATAAGCATCATCGTGGTTGATGAATTGTGTCCAGTTACTCTCGCTCAATTCGTCACTGATAGGCAGTGTATGGGCTAGGGCGTAAGTACCTCTACGGTTTAAGATGTTAGAAAAAACGGTATAGCCGTGGACGTTAATAAACAAAGGGAAAGCACTTGGTTTGAAATCATCTGTTTTAAACTTTTCAAGGCGATCTACAGCGTTACTTTCATCATAAATGACGGTATCGGTGATCTCTTTTAGTTTGGCATTGCTAGATACCAGTACCGCGAACGCAAAGTCATTTGCCTGATCGCTATTAGTGCCATGATTTGAATTACAACTGGAATGTCCGTGGCAACACTTACGTTCAAGTGGGTTATCTATGATCACAATATCTTTGATCCCCATAAAATAGGTTTGATTTTCACTGATACCGATCATCCACTTATCTAATTCGAGTTGAACTTGATCATGTAATTCTTGCTTAGTAATAGGTTCGCCACTTTGGGATTCTTTAATGCTTAATAGGTAACGACCGTAACAAATATTCAATTCGTAACCATCTTCATTTTTTGGTGCAACGGCAATTTCGCCACCGCCAAAATCTTCTAAATACTGAAATTCACCAGCAGCTACAATCGGTGATACTTCTCGACCGTCATTTCTTTTCACTGGTAAAAGGGCAAACTGCAGCACATTCTTATCTAACATAAACTCTAACCTTATTGTTTTTGTTGTTTCCAAAATCTATTGGAATTTCATGAGCCTATGGTTAGGTTATATCAGGCAAGTTCTTTGGCAATCCGCGCCTCAGTTAGATAGAAAAAAAGTTGGGAATAAATTTAATATTTACGCTGATTACTGATAAACACTTGGTATTTAGACTGCTTTAAACGGCACTTGTACCAAGAGAGGTTAGATACACTTAACGAAAAAAATTGGTACATAGACTTGAATGGCTCTGTTTGCCAAAACGCCTTTGTGAACGCCTCTTGTTCTTCTACTGGCACTTGAACAATTACGCATATACTGTCGATACCGTGGTTAGGGTCTATTACAGCCACCCCTCGTGTGCAATGTTTATTGAGCAACTGAAATAGTGCGTAATCTTCGTGTTTGTCGTTCATGATGCGCCTTGATGTAATAGATAGGGTATTTATTTCTGATAAAGGCAATATTAGAGGGAATGGTATTACTGTAAAGCGTCACTGATTTGGAAGTAAAAAAAAGCCGTACATTTCTGCACGGCTTAGACGTATTAAGAATTATTGTTTTTTCAGAGATTGTTGAACCTGAAACTCTAATTTTAGAATGCGTTCATGCTGTGATGCTTGAACTTTCTTAAACTCTGAATTTTCAGACTCTAATGTACTGACCGTGGTATTTAGTTGATTTATTTTTGTCTCAGCAACCGCCATTGCCTTAGATTGTTGCTGTATTGCTACAACATTATCTTGAACCAATCCAACAAAAAATGTACCCACCCAAGCAAGCAAGCCAAGAAAACCTAGACCGTTAAGCAGTTCAAGTCTTGATTTCTTTTTAAGGTTCTGTAGATCTTCTTGAGTAAGATACACAGGCTCTTTATCTGCTGGTGGAGGGTTAGCAACCGTACCAGTATCAACAACCTCATTGGATTGAATTTTACCGGATATATATAGCCCTCTTTCTTTAGGAATAAACGGTTTAAATACCTGATAGGCATAAAAAAACCGCGAGTTCTCAATTGGAGAAAACTCGCGGTCATTATAACTTACAATTGTCTTTTCGTGCAGTCATAACTATGACTCTCGTTTCACTTTTAACTCTAAATCAAAAGTGAAAGATCGAATACAGATAAATTGCAGTCACAGGTAATGCAACATACGATATGAAACGTGCAAAGTTAAGACCTTGCTTAATTTGTTTCCCTATCTCTGTCATATATTGGCAACCCTTAATTAATTCTTAATACGTCTAAGTCGTATGAGCTGTACAGAATATGGCGGTAATCTGCAGCGGTTTTTCCAATTTATAGTAAATGGTACAACCTAAGTTTAGCTATTATTACCATAACGCAACGGTTAGTAAACCAATTTTGATAAATTTCGTGTTCTCATGGCGCACTCTAGAGTGCATCATTAACAAGTAAATCTTTAATTTTCAACTGGTTAACATGATATTAACATCAAAGAGGGCGGCGGATAATACAGGAGCAGAACTGTTCTGTAAAGGGACTGTATGGAAACTGCGCCCTTAGTTGTCATAAATTACAAATTCTTACCTAACAAAATACTCAATATTTCTGCCTCACCAACTAATCAAGCCAGTTTTCAAACACCGTATATATTAACGACCAATTTCTTACTTAGCGTAGGCGACGATTACGTTGCGTTTGTTTCATTGCTAGTCTTCCTTTGCTCTGTATAGCTAGAGTAAGTCTTAGTTCAACACGCGGTACTTTGCGAAGTAATTCTTTGATAGCACGTTGCAGCTACCATGCAAGTCAAATGCGCTTGATCTTTCTAATAGTGTTAAGCGTTTAAATCAGTGAGATTTGATTAGTCTTGGGAGGGTTTAATGGAATACGAAGTTGATGTAGAGATTATCTGTGATAACGATGATTGCCAATATTACCCAAGAGAATTTGAAACGGTGCAGGGTACGGACGGTGAAATACATAACTGGACTTGCCCTGGCTGCAAGACCAAATACACCTTTGAAATAGAGTTTGAGCCAACGGTAACGAACATAAAGCAAGTTCAGAAGTATTAATATCATCAATAAGGACAACATGAAAACTTTGATAATTTCTATTTCCATTATCTTTGGTGCGTTAATTATAAGTAATGGTATTAGTGAATCTCACTTGCCACCCCAAGATAGAATTGAGTTAAAGCACCAGCAACAAGAGGTCACGAAGAAAACACTTCAAGAGCAACAAAAAGTCGAAATACAATTAGTTAAAGAAAAAGCGGCTCAACAGGCTGAACAACAGCGTATAAGTGAAAAAGTAGACAAATATGGTAAAGAATCACTTTCTGAGCAAGAGCTAAAAGTTTGGGATGAATTTAGAGTAAATCAGTTCGTAAAAACATTAGCTGTAATATTAAAAGGTCTGGTTTGGTTAGCATCGGTTGGTACGCTTATTATCGCTGTGCGTGAGCTATGGTTGAAACTTTATACAGGCAAGCATCATGGAATTTAATCTCATAGAGTTTGATCTAACAAAAACGAATATGAGGCGAGTTCGGGATGATGCGTAAATTAACAATACTATCAAAAAAGCTATTACTGAAAGTTATATGTGCATTCATGATTTTTGGCAGTTCAATACAACCGACATTTGCCAATTGCAACCAAGATGTAATTATTGACGTTGATTTTTATCGACAAATTAGTGTCAGTGAAATAAGAAAATATGGGTATGTAAAAACAGGACCTAATGATTATATTGATCAACAGCAAAAGTTGGCAGTTCAGCGTTGTGAAAATGAGGAATCTGAATGGCGTAAGGTAGGAGGCGACTTTAAAACTTTAGTTAGTCTAATCTGCCTTTTATTTATTTGTATGCTTCCCTTTTTAAGAGTAAATAAATCATTGCTTAACAAGTGATTTTAGTAAAATATTACTCCTATTCTTTTTATCATTAAGTTAACCAGAGAGTGAATATGCCTTGGATCATGACAACAACCGCATCAAATAAAATTGAAGCTTACAGTTTTGATGTAATGTCGAAATCGCCACAGAAAAAATTCAAACTGGTTGTATTACAATCAGTTATAGAAGCTCCAAAATCATCGTTTATTTTAACATCTAAACTTTTGAACGAATTAAAATTAAATAATGTGGCAGTGTTTGATAGCAAAAAAGAGGCAAGGATAGAATACAATAAGTTAAATATAGGAACATGTCGCTATATCGAATTAAAGTTAGATTTTACGAAAGAGTTTCTTAGTAATCACGTATGGTATGGCTCTAAAAGTAATGGAAGTTGGGTGCAATACATACCTATGTAGAAAATTGGCACGCTCATAAATAGGTATCGTGCCACATAAAGCAGTTAGTTGGTTTCTTTTTTCTTCAACTTATTATTTTTATTGTGTTTTTTTTGCTTTTTGTTTTTTGGTGTTTTTACACTTGGCTTTGTTGCTGCTGGTGGTTGATCGTAACGTTGAAACTTAATTTCAGTTGGATTGCCGCTATCATTTAAGTAACTAATAAGTACAACACCTTTATTGAAAGTTCTTTTGATCATACACATAGTGTCGTAGTCAATTTGGGAACTACGATACAACTCTGTTTTTATATAAACCTTTAATCGGTATGCATCGTTAACACTTCCAGTTATTTCTGTTAGTGTCTTGTCGGTTTTGTGTGGCTTTATTTGTATGATCTGAAAAGGTATAAATACTGACTTATCAAAATTATAAGGTTCTAAATTTTTTGGTGCAGCTTTGATTTTATCGTCATCGCTAATCATGCAACCATGCTTTTCCCACGGCTTACCCACATCATTAAAGAATACACGGCCACCATTTGGACACTGATAAAAGAAAACATTAGCACCACATCTAGTACAGATAGCATTTGGGTTTAAATAGCTTTCATAACGTTTACCTGTTCGTATTGGTAATGCTAACTGAGGCTCTGGATAACTTTCTCCATACTGACGGAAGTGGCTATTATATCCTTGTCCCCAACCACAACGACAAGAGGGTGAATGGTTGCTAGCATTGCACATTGAACTTTCCCTGATAATCATTTATCCAGTAAAATGTTTTATCAGGTAATTTGTATCTAACAAATGTGATTTTTAACGAAACATGACCATGACCTCAATTATAAAGCATAATTATCGGCTCTTATTGAGACTGGGACTCAAACATTAACCTGGCACCTTCTGAATAGAGAAATACCTTTTTATTCATATTAATGCGAAAGACTGGTATTTCTATATTATCTTGAGTGTATTTCTCCACTCCCTTTTTTGTCTTTAACCAACCAGTACCGTTTAGCTGCTCTTTGTATTCATTATGAGTAATGTTTAACTTTTTTTGTAACTCCGCTATGCACTTTTTGGCCTTATTCTTAGTTTCTTTAGCAGCTAAATCACGTTCGTAATTCGCTTGCTTCATTTCTTCTTTCCATTTTAGGTAGTTTTGATTTCGTAAGGCTTCTTCATCTAATGCATTTTGCTTAATGTCATCCTCGGCTATGAATTTAATATCATGTGGTGGGAACAGATGAGACTCTGTATTGAGAGAGAATGGTTTTCTGCCTTGGATGGCTTTATCTTTGCTGGTGGCCTTGTGTTCCTTTTTACTTGTATATTTATAGTCAAACGAATTTCCATTAATTGTCGCAACTGATTTTTTGCCAGCCACAACAGGATTGAAGTAAATATTCACACCCATATATTCTTCTACTCCTGCATCTTCGAGTGTATTTAGTGTGTTTATTAACTGCTGTATTAGCTCTTGTTTGCCAATAGACCCTTTGATAGTTAGTTTCATTTATAGTGCTCTATGGTTTTGATTGTTTTAATAATTTCATTGCGTTAAATAGTACAGCTAAAGACAAAAAAAACAGCACTTACTAACCTAAATATGCAAAAAATAATTATATACACTTATAGCTTGAAGCAATTCACAGACTAAAACTCAAGCCAAAGGTAATGTTAGATAGCATTGGGTTTCGATTTCTATAAAAAGATGGTAGCCCAATGAGTTTAATTCATATTATGTATAACGAGCCGGTTGAGTTTTATGCTTATTACGGATTCTCAAATCATAAAAAAGATTCAGCGAAATATGTAATGTCACCAGACGATGTGAATATTTTTCTAAATAACTTGGAAGATGATGGTGAATTATTCTTGATAACAAACACACTTCAATCATTATGGCAGCGTGAAAACGGAACGCTGTTATTAACAGCATTTCCATCAATCAATGACTTTATCGACATAACAACAAAACTCAATAATGTACCAATAGAATTGATGGATATAGTTAAACAATGGAAAGAAGATGGAGCGTGTGAAGTTAATATAGATTTTGCGCAGAATATGTCACTTATTTAAGCTAGAACTTCTAAGTCACAAGATATTAATTGTTGAATATGCTGTTTACAAATTTATTGATACGACTAATTACAGCACATTACCATGAATAATAGAGGCCATTATGAATGTTGAAATAATTAATAAATACGGGATAGAGTCCTTTGTTTTTACAGTACATGTAGATCGTGGGATTGTTAAGATGAGTTGTAATGCCAGTGATGAATCGATCATTGTTCTTATTGATCGTTTTCGTTTTGAGGATTTGTGGTACAAAATCGGAAAGGGTAAACACTATCAATGTTACATACCTAATTCAGATGAAGAACTTGCAGATCTATCGCGTGGAACAAAAGAAATTTGGATGGGTTGTGGTAAATACCCTGATGCAGAGAAAGGGTTTGCTGAACCATTTGATAATCCTGTGTCTGTAGCTCAATTCACATATACCAACATGCTACGTGGCTGTGCTGGCTGGGTAGATGCTAATGGCTTCGGTATAAGTGATATAACACGAACAATTTGGTTGCTTGCTAATGGAGCTAAAGAGTTTCCAGTTATTGTTAATGATTTACAGAGTGCTATAGCAATTCATGACCTTATTGGTGTCAAAACCTCTAAAGTTTATACTGGTATAGATTTATATGAACGCGCCAGGGAATGCATTACCAAATAAGTATTTTGAGATATTATAGGTAATGCAAATATCTTTTTTGAGTAAAAATGCATAATCAAAGTTAATTTTTCAAATAACAAATGAGCCTGTGAGTACAAGAGTAATTAACGAATGAGAAATGTTGTTAGTGACGACAAAATCAATGATTTTAGAGACTTGGTTAATTCCAATTCTAACTTTGTATATCAAATATATAAAGATAAAGGCGGAAAGAACCTTTTTAATTTAGTTTGCTCTTGTATGGACTGGATCACCGTGTCAGTACGTCACTTGGAGAATGCGCCTGAGTTTGATAAGGACATTGATACAAGATGTATGCAAATCTACTCTCTCATTTTTTCTATTGACCTCATTTTCGAGTCAATTAAACAGCTTCACCGTGTTTTTTTAAATGAAAGAACGATTCCGTTTTCTGGTGAAAAAAAATGCTTCGATAATCGTTTATTCTCGAATGAAGATGATAATAATTATTTTAAAACGATAAGAGCTTGCTTTGGTGCTCATCCCGTGGCGTTAAATCAAGAAAACACTAAGCGTTTTGCTAGTTGGCCTTTTGAGAGTCCTTTCAATACTGGTGATTTAACTGTTCACTTATATAGCAGAGAGGTAAATGAAGACGACTTAGCATTACACCTCAACATAAATGAGTTATTGGATTTTCTAAAAATTCGTTATTCCTATATTGATGTTATTACTGATAAGGTAGAAACACTATTTTTTGAATACCAGAAAAGCATTTCAAAACACTTAATTGAACATAAACCAGTGCCATTGGAACAACTTTATGTTCTTAAAGCTGAGTCGGAAAAGCGATTAAATAACGATTATTATAACGGTGAAATTAATGATCTTATTATGATATTCGAAGCAGTGGTGACAGAAAAGGCTCTTATCCCAATAGCTAATAGTTACAAAGATTCTCTATTGCCATTGATTAAAGAAATTAAGAATAATCTTCAAGAAATGAATATCGTTGATTTAGGAAATGATTCAGATTTGAGAATCAGATCAGATCTTAGTCGAGAGTTAAGCTATGAGATTGGTAAATTCTACACTTGGGTTCACGGTGGTAGATATGATCCCTTACTCAATTACTACTTCGAACGGTTTAACGCTGTTGCAGATGGGAGGTTCGATTTCAAAGAAACTGATGACATTAAATTAACGTTTTTAAAAGTAAAACTGATGTTGGCAATATAACTATTTCTAATAAACCAAGAAAAAGAAAATATAAGTCACTTTGGAATTGGATAAAACAATGGCTGTTAAAACTGCATGGGCAATTAGAGATAGATTGATTAATATCAATCAACTAGATAGAGATACGGAACGTGGCTTTAAATGTAACTGTTTCTGTATCTCATGTGGTTCTGCACTTGTTGCAAGAATGGGAGATCATACGGCATATCACTTTGCACATAACTCTGGCAATAATTGTTCTGTGGAGAGTATTCAGCATCAACTTGCGAAAGTAATCATTGCTGAAAGTATTTCAGACTCAATAACTACCGCATATAACAACCCCATTTATACGAAGCGTTGCGATGAAGAAAAACTATATAGTATTGAGCTTGAAAAATCACTTTCAGGTGGTCAACTTATCGCTGACTGTTATGCTAATCAAGATAACAAACCATTTGCTATTGAGATTTTCTATACGAATAAGAAAGACTCCGATCATATAGATAAATATCATAACCTTGGCATTCCCGCCCTAGAAATAGACGTATCAAAGATGGATCTGCATTTAAGCTACGATGATCTTAAAAAATTTGTCTTACATGATGCGCCAAGGAAGTGGCTCAACAAACCAAAAGAAGAACAATATATTAAGTATGAGTTAACCGAAGATGACTCAGACTGTATAACAGCAGATGATGCTATAGAGGTGTTAGAGGAACTACAACAAAATAATAGGTTGTATGAATTTATCGGTGCTATTGGCGTATGTGGACAGTCTAGTTTTCGTCGTAGAGAAAGAATTAGTGTTCAATCAATCGATGGGATTATTGAGTCAAATGATAACTATATCTTAGCTCGTGGTTATGTGGCTAAAAACATACCAGTGAGTATTATACTTCCACTTAGAGATTACGAACCTAGTAAATTCTTATCCCCAACTATCGTGGTTAATCTTGATATATGGGGAAGTCATCATCAAGTTAATTGGCATGGTATAGATAAGTGGAAACACAAACTTCAATATCAAGCAGATTTTATGGCTCAGAAAAAAGAGAAAAGTCGTATTAAACGTCTTGCTGCAGCTCACTAACCAAAAGGGAAAATATGAGTTAGCAAAGAAGCTAACTGGTGGCTCTTATAAGGTTTTTGCTAGTTTTACCAATAACTATAATTAATTTACCAGATACTTAATTTTGTTTACCACAAGCATGATTCATTTAAACCATAAATGGCACACCTAGATGCACTATAAATTAGTTATTTTTGTAAGTGGTAAGCTCATTACTGACAAGATTTACCACTTGGGCTATCGGTGCTGACCAACGATCTATCATTCATTTACCATAACCTGATTTAACCGGCAATAAGATGTAAACCCAATATAGTAATGTCACTTTTTACCAACTTAGAGATGTCACATATTGGTATACTTGGTGGTGTTTTCCGCCAAGTATAGATCTCTGTGCCATGTTACTTTCAATGAGTCCAAAAGAATTAAATCGAGTTGATGTTATTCGTGATATTAGTGAGCGAAGACTTCGACAAAAAGATGCTGCTGAGTTACTGAAATTATCCCGACGACATATCCAACGTCTCGTTAATCAATATCGCGGACAAGGCCCAGCGGGATTGGTCTCATTACGCCGTGGTAAGCCGAGTAATCGGCGCTATACACCTGAATTTAAACAACATGTGATTGATATTGTTCGTCAGTTCTATATCGATTTTGGACCGACATTTGCTAATGAAAAATTGTGTGAAAAACACCAACTAAAACTATCAACTGAAACGCTACGTCAATGGATGATGGCGGAAGGTTTTTGGGTCTCTAAACGTCAAGCTAAACCAAAGGTTTATCAACCCCGCTATCGTCGTGAATGCCTAGGTGAACTAGTACAAATAGATGGTTCTCACCATGATTGGTTTGAAGGCCGAGCAGAGAAATGTTGTCTCACGGTGTATATCGATGATGCGACAGGTCGACTGATGACCTTACGATTTAGTGATGTTGAATCAACCTTTGATTACATGAATATCACACGCCAATACATTGAAGAGCATGGAAAACCTATCGCATTTTACAGCGACAAACATTCAGTATTTAGACTCAATCGCGGCGAAGTAAAAACAGGTAAACAAATGACTGAGTTTGGTCGTGCTTTGTTTGAACTTAATATCGATTTAATTTGTGCCAATAGTTCTCAAGCAAAAGGACGCGTAGAGCGTGCTAATAAAACACTACAAGACCGTCTGATTAAAGAAATGCGTCTTGCCGGCATTGATTCGATTGAAGAAGCCAACGCCTGGTTACCTGAATTTATTACTGATTTTAATCAACGTTTCGCACGAACACCCTATTCACTCCACGATGCCCATCGCCCATTACGAGAATCATCAAGTGAACTTGATGATATCTTCGCTCGTCAGCGAAGCCGTGTACTCACACGCTCTCTTACTATCCAATACGATAAAGTTGTTTACTTAATCGAACCTAACGATGCCAATAACCGTTTGATAGGTAAGCCTATAATGGTTTACGACTATCCTGATGGCACCATTAGTATTAAGCATTGTGGCCAACCATTAACTTATTCTGTTTTCGATAAACTTCGAACGGTAAACCAAGCAGCTATCGTTGATAACAAACGACTAAGTGCAGTACTCGCCTTTGCTAAGCAAAGCCAAGACCAGAGGGAAAACACTCCGGAACGAACTCGAAGTAAAAGGAACATTAGCCGAGCTGCACAACAACGAGCCATGAATATAGCCTTGATGAAAGAATCTGACACAGTGTGACATTTCTATCTGGGAGAGTTATGTGACATTACTAACTTGCACTAACACCACTTGTTTTCTCTCTTTTAAAATGTCCTCATTATTCCCCGATTAAAATGTCTCCTTTTAAAGTAGTTCATTGTGGTGAAATTTGGGTTATAGAGTAGGGAAGTCACGGTTTTTTTCTGGTACTGGGTTTAAATTTTTCTGGGTGAACTAACACTGGATTGATGGCTTCAAGTTGACGGATTGCCCGTTGTTGGGCGGTTCGTTTGGGGGCTTTTTTACTGCGACTACGTGTTTGTTGTTGGTCATATTGTTGCTGTTTCGCCTGGGCAAATTTCAATACTGCGCCCAAACGTTTATTATCGACCACCTGACCTTGGTCAACATCTTTGAGCTTATCAAATACTTTAAATTCTAATTTTCGATGACCGTATTGAATGGCGATGGTGCCATCTGGGCGATCTAGAACGTTAACAACTTGATGTACAAGTCGTTGATTTTCTTCAGTTGGATCAATTAAATAGATAACTTTGTCGTATTGAAATGTCAGTGACTTTGATAATTTCCTTGGTTCTTGCCACGCAAAAATATCGTGTAATTCATCAGTCGATTCACGTAATGGCCGATGCATGTCTTTAGGATATTGAGCGGCTTTAGCAAAACGTTGGTTAAAATCAGTGATAAAGTCGGGGAGCCACGCATTAGCTTGTTCAATATTATCAATGTGTTGTAAACGCATTTCTTTGACTAAGCGATCTTGTAATGTTTTGTTGGCACGTTCAACACGGCCTTTGGCTTGAGAGCTGTTTGCGCAAATCAATTCAATATTTAAGTCATGCAATACACGACCAAACTGAGTCACGCGGTTGGTTTTTGCATCCCGTTTACTGACATGAAACACCGCATGTCGATCGCTGTAAAAAGCAGTGGGCTTGCCATGTTGCTCAACATATTCGCGCGTTGTCACCATGTAATCAAACGCAGATTCTGTTTCGCTAAACCGCAAGTTCATCAGTTTGCCGGTGGCATCATCAATGAAAACCAACAAACAACATTTGTCGCTGCGGCCTTCAAACCAATCATGATGTGAACCATCTATCTGAATTAACTCACCATAACAATCGCGACGATAACGAGGTTGATAAATGCAAGGCTTACGTTTGAAATGTGGAACCCAAAGACCATCAGCGATCATCCATTGACGTAAAGTTTCTAATCCAATTTTAATACCGTGGCGTTCAATCAGTTTTTCACGCGCCAATGTGGGTCCGAAGTCTGAGTAATATTCGTGGATGAGATTTAAACATTGATGGCGTATATCAGCATTAATTTTATTGCCTGGTGATTGTCCGCGACGTTGATGAACCAAACCAACAGCACCGAGATCTCGATAGCGTGTTATTAATCGTTGAACCTGACGAACGCTGATATTAAGAAGCTGTGCAGCATCTTTACGTTTGATTCGTTTTTCACAAACATCACGAATTGTACCTAAGCGAAATATCTCTTTGTCATTCATGGTAACCAACATATTTTGTTTAACTCAAATTGATCAGCAGATACTGATCACTATAGAAAAACAGGACATTTTAGCTTTGCAAGAAAGAGACATTTTACCTTGGGGGCTACACCACTTGTGCGTGATATATTGATTATGTTAAACCGAGGCCAAAAAGCAGAAATTTACTTAACTTATGGGATTAAAGCAAAATAACAAAAAATGATAAAGAGCCGGTGAGTTAGTGTCGACTCAGCACGAATGCTCTAGATTTGAGTCTGAAGTGCCAAATAAAACTGACCACATATTTGTTTATGTAACAAATGGTATTTAAATAATAATATTACAAATTTGTATATTTGTTAAAAAATCATTTTTATTGAATTTTCATCCACATAGAAGCATTTAAAATAACTATATGCAATATGTATTTGTAAAAGTATGTGTTTATGGTATACAGTGTATAAAATTACTTGCATATTAGTCAAAAAGGAGACTGTGTGTTTAAACCCCAATACATTTTAATAATCCTACTTATTCTACAATCCTCATATATATACGCAGCAGAAACATATATATCCGGGGATGTTTATGACATTAGCAGTGCTGAGGCTGGACTTTTAATTAGAATAAAAGGAAATGAAGTACCCACAAAATGTCAAAATCCTGGTGGCTTTGGATGGATGTTAATTTCAGAAGAGAATAAGACAATGATTTCAGTTGCGCTAGCAATGTTTACACAAGGAAAAACGGGGGCAACTATATATACAGTAAATACTGGAGCGAGTTTCTGTAAAGTAATTCAATACGACCCTGATAATTAAGTAAAATACAAATATGGAACTAACAGAGATACTTTAATCTTAGTCGTTAATATTTATTATATACAGTCAGATATTTATTATAGAAAAATTATAATGTTTTTCTACTATTTGAAATAATAACCAAGGTGATTTAGTTTGAAAAAATACATCAAATATACATTAGTCATGTTTTCTTTATTTAATATACCATTATCTTATTCTGCCACAGGAGACTCTGGTTGGAGAGATATAAGTCAAATTGGCTGTCATTTAAATGGTGGAACTTGTTATGTCTCTTTAGATATAAATGTAGGGCCTGCTGAATGCAGCAGTAATTCTATTCGTTGGAATAAAGATAGTTCAACGGCAGGAAAAGAAATATTTAGTTTATTAATGGCAGCTTCAGCTGCGAATAAAAAAGTGAGTTTTCAAGTTTCGGATCAATGTTATGGTAATTTTCCAACATTTTCATATCTGTCAGTATTAATGAAATAATCTAACAACCTAAGGTTTCTATAATGAGAACAATAACAGCAATTTTTATTTTATGTTTTAGTTTCCAATTATTCGCTGGCGAACAACGTGGAAAAGTAGATGCTCTATATGCAAGGGCGAGTGATAATTTACATTTGGTCTCTTTATCAGGAGGAAATAAGAGTAATAGTCCAAGTTGCGCTACAAATAATTATTGGTTGATAAAAGATGAAAATACAACAACAGGTAAAAGTCAATTTAGTCAATTGTTGGCAGCAAAAATGGCAGGTAAAGAGGTTACAATAGAAGGACTAAATACATGTGGACGTTGGCCTGATGGTGAAGATATCAATCTTATTATTATTCGAGATTAACGTATTAATTATCAGGATGTGAAATGTGAAAACATTATTTGTTCTTATATTTATTTTTACTGCGGGTTTATTTATATTAAATTCATCTAATGATAGGACTCGCATTAATAAAAATGATAGTAGACAATTTCCAGATCACTCAGTTAAGAAATTGGGTGTGGAAATTGAATATCCGGCTCCAATGAAACAATTGCAGCAAGTATTAACTCATTCATATGTCAATCCCCCTTCTGATGAACCATCAAATATTGATGCTGCTCTTAAAGAACTTCACTTTCAAACCTCTAATGACATAAATGATGAAAGTATTGAGCAACTACAGTCTCAAATTAATCAGTTAAGAACTGCATTAGAAAAAGAAGATAAACAATGAATAATATAATCAAAGGATTTTTGCTTTTCTTAACGTTGTTTACTGTAAACGCAGTGGCTGAAGCGCCATATCTAGAAGGGGAATTTGAAGTCTCTGGTGGTCAAGCAACGTATACATTACCTATAGATATTCCAATGGCCCAAGCAGGATATAAGCCAGTATTATCTTTGGCTTATAATAGTGGACATAGTAATGGCGTACTTGGCGTTGGTTGGAGCGTTAAAGGACAAAGTGCGATTAGTCGTTGTTCTCGAGACCTTTCAACTGACGGTCGTTGGGGAGGGGTTCAATTTAACAGCTCTGATAGATATTGTATTGATGGAGTACGTTTAATTGCGGTAACTGGTGCAGATGGTAATCATTTAACCGAATATAAAACTGAAATTGATGATGGAAATAAATATGTTTCTTATAACCGTATCGGATCTGGACCGGAGTACTTTAAGGTTTGGACTCCTGATGGAGATGAGTATACATATGGTGCTAATAGTAATTCTCGTTTAGCTATCGCCAATAATATTGTTAAATGGTCGTTAAGCGAAAAAAAAAATCAGACTAATAATAAAATTTCTTATCAATATATTAATGATGCTAACACTTTGTATCTTGATACGATAAACTATGTAGGCGGTAAAGTTAAATTTAATTACCAAGATCGCCCTGATTATAGTATTCAGTATTTTAAAGGTGCTAAAATTTCACTAAGAAAAAGACAGCATAATTTAAAAGTTTATGGGGCTACCAATAATGAAGTTTACACATTTTCTTTTGAATATATTCAGTCCCCTAATGTAAAACTTAGCCTTTTAAGTCAAATTAGAAAAACTTACCAAGGTAATGAGTTAAAGCCTATAAATTTCACCTGGAAGACGAATCATACAACCGCAATATTGCCTAATAACATTAGTGTTCAAGGCAAAGTTAGATTATTCCATGACGCAGAAAGAGATGGAATATTAGAATATTTTGATGATAGTAAGCTTTCTGGGTTAAATTATAATGATAGAAAAGGATTAGAACATGCTGGAGTTGGAATATGGAGCCATTCAGGTAAAGAAAGTATTAAACAATATGCCTCATCACATGCAGATATTAATAACGATGGTATAGATGAAGTTGTTAATAGTTGGCAAGGTTGGGCTGACTTAAATGGTGACGGAAAAGATCAATCCTATTCTATACCATCTCCTTCAACATCAGATAAAATAGAATTAAGAAAATATATTGAACTTGATATTAATGCTGATGGTATAGCTGATGCGATGAGTTTTTATAAGGCTTCTCGACGTGTCAAGATTCATAGTTCTAAGGGGAGGGATATATGGAAAAAAGTATATTATTCTAGAGCTAACATTAACATTACTAATGGGAATATTAATCTTTGTAAATCTTGCTCTAAATATAACATTAGTGATTTATTGTTAAATGATATTAACAATGATGGTTATCTTGATTTGATTTTTACTACAGGTGGAAAATTATATTATTCTATTTTTGATGGTGTAAGGTTTTTAGACGAAAAATATATTACAGATATATCGGGTAAACTTGAACAAGTTACAGATATAAATAATAATAATATTAACGAAATTATTATTTATGATTTGTTTGATAATCAATCTAAAGTTATTTACCTTAACTCTGATCTTAATTTATTAAAAAAAGAAAGCTATCATGGTTTTGTTAGTTATTTAGATTACAACGCAGATACAATATTGGACCGTATTACTTATGATAGTAATGTTAATAGTTCAACAATAGTCTTATTGAAGGATAATGCAGTTCCAAAAATTGCACAAATTAAACAATATAATCGTTATTATAATATTCAGTATCATCCTATATCTGATACGACAGTTCATAAACAAGAGTTCTTTTTTCAATACCCAGTGTTGAATACAACACCGAGTATGACAGTCGTCAGTCATGTAGAAGACACAGGCCAAGGAGAATATGATTATTTTTACAATGGTGCAAAATCACATGTTAATGGTGGTGGATTTTTAGGTTTCAGAGTGATTACTGAAACGAGTAGAATTGCGAATGTCACAACAAAAATAATTTCTTATTATGAACAGTCTCATTCGGTTGGTAATTATAAAAAATATTTGCCAACAGGAAAGTTGATTCGAAAAGAAACGTTTATTGATACTCATAAAATATTAGAAGAAAGGTTTGATTATCAATACCATAAAAACTTGGCTATTAATGGTATATATTGGTATCGAATAGATCTATTGAACCATACAGCACAAAAACGAGATATAACTAATGCTGATTTAGGTAAAATAATCACTAATTTCACTTATAACGCTATTGGTCAGTTAACAAATAAAAATGAACGTACAATACTTACGGGTAAAGAAGTCGAAAATAAAAGTGAAGTTTATTCATATATATCGACAGGCTTACCAAGTCATAATGTTGTCTATCAATCTCAAAATAGCCTATCAAATACAATTGCTCAAAAGCTTTCTAAGTTTGAACATCTAGATTTATGGTGTGGAAAAGATAATAAGCAGTATATTAAACCACGAAATAAATTTGTTCTTATTCATGGCGAAATTATCACGCCTATTCTGACGGCTAATTTTCCATATTTCTATCGCTTGAATATATTGCACGGCTCGTATAATTCAACCAGTAATGTGAATATTAATACAACAACCTTTACATCAATTACAGAAGCGGTATTTAATGAAGAATCACCCCAGCGTTGTGGTGAGTATTTTATTCATGATTATAATGGCGATGGTTTACAAGATATAGTATCAGCAAAAGGATCATCAGCAACTTTAGTCACTGAATCTGGACGGGAATATTGGAAAGCGTCTGCGATTAGTCAATTGGTAACGACAGTTTTATATCAGGGACTCACTAAAACTGCGATTGGTAAGATGACTTATGATCGTCGAGGATTATTACTTTCGCAGACAACCCAGCTGTCAGATTATGATAGTAATAATATTGGATCGAAATCACTTTACCATAAATTTCAATATGATAACTACGGTAATATCATTACAGAAGAGACTGGTGGGACAAACACAGCGTCTAGAATAATAAAAACTGAATTTGATAGTCGAGGTCTTTTTGCTGTAACTAAAATCAATGCATTAGGTCATAAAACACAGTTTGAATATGATCCCCAATTTGGCTTAGTGTCAAAAATTACAGATCCAAACAATCGAGTAACAACAAATACTTATGATGAATTTGGTCGGCTGAAACAGTACTCTCTGCCTGGTAATAATAATTGGACAATATACAATTATTACTTCGGTAACCAATGCCAATTTAAAGAGTCTTCAGCTATTTCATGCGTAGTGACTCAAAATAATCAGCGTGGAACGATCTATGAACAGTTTGATTCTGCAGGAAGAGAGGTGCGTGATATTCATCAAGCCTTTGATGGTCGTTGGATTTACGTTGACAAACATTGGGATAAAAAAGGACGAAAAATACGTCACAGTCGCCCTAGTTTTGAACAGCCAGATAGTACTATGTCTAATGTTCCGTATAGTCTATTTGCTTATGATAGTTTAGATAGAGAAATATACAAAAAGGAGCCGTCAGATTCAGGTAATGGGTGGCATGAAAGCCATATATCATACCAAGGATTCAAAGAAACGATTACGGAAGATAAAAATGGTAGTACTTACACAAAAATAATTACTAAAAATATATTAGGCCAGATTGCACATATTCAAGAGCCATTAGGTGCTTGGCAATCTTATACTTATTATCCTGATGGTAAGCTTAAAACAACCGTTGATTCAGCGAATAATATAACAACTATTCAGTATGATAACCTAGGTTATCGTAATAGATTGATCGATCCAGATTTAGGGACTTGGACTTATGATTATAATGCTTTTGGTGAACTGATTTATAAACGTGATGCTAATGGCAAAGTAACCAAAATCAACTATGATCGGTTAGGACGAAAAACGCAGGAAGATGTTGCTGGTCGTGTTTCTACATGGGCATATGATAACCGTGGAAAGGGATTGATTTATAAACAAACTAGCCCAGGATATATTAAAGAGTTTTTCTATATTAACGGACTACTTACTGAAGAAAAAATGGTGGCCAAAGGGCAAACATTATTACAGCGTTACCAATATGATGGTTTTGAACGTTTAACCCAAGAAACTCGCCCTAATGACCTTGTGCTTCAATATGTCTATAACCAGTATGGTTATCAAAGTGCGGTTCGAAGTCCTAAAACGGCGGCGGATAGTGTATTTACGAGCCAAAGCTTTCAGCAAGATGTGAGGTCATTAATCAATGACGCGACGTCACAAGCACAAAAATATTTAGACTTAGCTAATCGTTATGCTCAACAACGTGATTTCTTTAACCAAAAGGTGAAGGAATTGGATGGGCGAAGCGTTGATATTAATCAACTTGATAGTCAATCATGGGGAATATTAAAAGGCGCGCAACGTTTTAAGAAGTATTGTAATAGTGCCGGTATTTGTTATCTTCAGCCGGCAACATGGCTAATTATACACGGTGATATTGCGGTACCTATTGATGTCAATAGTGGTGAATATTATCGTTTATCAAGTCGTTACAATAATACGCGTGATGGTAATAAATACTATGATATAACAGTATATGCTATTTCTAGTGCCGAATTTAATAATAGTGGTGCGACAAAACAGGATGAGTTGGTAGCGCAAGATTATGATGGTGATGGTGATGGTAGTCATGATTTGATTTCTCAGAAGCATAGTCATGGCGTCTATAAAGATGTAGTAACACAACAAGCTATTAATTTAAGTGTGCATGATTTAGCTTTATCTAGTGAAATAGCAAATAAGAGGTATAACAGCTACCGTCAATTGGCCAGTCAGCTTATTTCACTTTCCCAACAAGTTGCTAAATTGAGTTCTCTATTTAATAACGATGTTAATAACTTAAATCAACAGAAGAAACACTTACAAACAATAATTAAACAATCTGAATTAGCGAAAGCAAACAAAGATGGGTTTATTTATTATTGGCAGCGTACTAATACAGATGCTTACGATCATACAACAAGCGAAGTATTGGGTAATGGACTAGCTAATAGTTATGTGCATAGCCAAAAGACAGGTCGTGTACGTGTTATAGCCACTCATAAGGCGAGTGATGTAGTAAGCCAAAGCAATAGGCTTAATAATATTCATATTAAAAATGACTACCGTTATTTAAGTTATGATTATGATAACTGGGGAAATGTTACTCAGCGGTATGATAGAAATCTGGGACTTAATGAGCGATTTACTTACGATTTACTGGATCGTGTAACCCGTTCTACACCTCTGCTCGAGGATCGTAATCAACATGGTGTAAATAACCCTGATTTTAATCGAAATTTTGATTATCGCTATGACAATCTCGGTAATATTATTTATAAAACAGATGTTGGTAGTTATCGTTATAATTCGTCGCACAAGCATGCTGTTACTCAGGCTGGTGATACTACTTACAGTTACGATGCTGTCGGTAATATGGTGCTCGCAACGAAAAATAACAAAACAGAGCGTATAATTACATGGACTGATTTTAATAAGCCACAACGAATCACACGTAATGGGCATACAACATCATTTGAATATGATGCAAACCAAAATCGTTTTTATCGCGAAGATAGCAGTGGTAAACAAACTCTTTATTTCAGCAATTTTTATGAACAAGTTTATGATACTAAAACGAAACTTGTTGAGCATAAGCAATATGTCTATGCCGATGGTAAATTAATCGCATTACATATTATTAAACTTGATAGTCTTAAACGATTAAAAGATAAACAAATTCGTTACATGCACTACGATGCCTTAGAGTCAGTAGATATGATCACTGATGGCTATGGTTTAGTGGTAGAGCGCCGTAGTTTTGATGCTTGGGGCAAGGCACGTAAGTTATTATGGCAAGATCTTAATAATCCAGCAACGCTAGTGCAATTTAGTCTTACAAACCGAGGGTTTACAGGCCATGAGCACTTAGAAGAAGTGAGTCTGATTCATATGAATGGACGTGTGTATGATCCTGATTTAGGACGTTTTATTAGTGCTGATCCGATGATACAAGCTCCTTTTATGACGAATAGTTTCAATCGTTATTCGTATGTGATGAATAATCCACTAAAATACCATGACCCAACAGGATATACATGGGGTGACAGCTTCGGAGGTACTTGTAATACGGATGGCAGTATGCGTAATTCGGCTGGAAATCGAAATGGCAGTTGGAAAAATAATAGTAACGGCTCCGTTGATATTAAAATGAATCAGCCAAATTCAAGGAAATACGGTAATGAAATTCCAAAATCGGGGCCAAATCCACAATCAGAACTTAAAGAAAACAAATTAGATAATTTCGGAACTTGGGCCGGAAATGTTTTTTCTGTTGCTCTTTATGAATCTTTAGCAACGATACCGCAAGGTTATGTAGAAATAAATGGATTTTTAGAATCATTAAGAAGTGATGAATCTTTTCAAAATCCAAGTAAAATAGCTATAGGTTTTGGGTCACTCGCTATTGGGATTGTTACTCATAAATATAAAAAACTTGAAGGGGCTTTTGTTACAAAGAGTATAAAAGAGTTTGATACAGTGCCTTACCGTCCAACTAACTCCCCCTTTGTAAATCACCATGGTGTTAACGATGTTTGGGCAAAAAACAATATTTCTGGATACAAAAGTAGAGCGGCTGACAATCCGACTATGGCTCTTAGTGTTAATGGACACAAAGCAGCACATAGAGCAGGAAATGATTATTTAAAAGAAACTATGGGATCTGTACGGAGTCAAGCTAAGAATCTTTCGCCTAGACAAATGCAAAAAATGGCGGAGAGGCAGTTTGATGCTGCGAATGTTCCGATGGCGGCTAGACAGAATTTCTACAATAGTTTTAATCGATATACTTACGGAAAATAAATATGAATTCGTTACTAGAGAAAATAAGAAATTCAAAGAGTTGTATTGTTTTCCCCCCATCAGGTTTACCTGAAATTAGTGGTAAACACTCTTTACCTGAAGATTTAAAAGAATTTTATAGGGAGTGTGGAGGTATTAAGTTCTTTGTCGGTACCGATTATGCGATGGAAATCGTTAGCCCTGATAACCTAGTATCATCTAACCCAGTAATACTACCTGAAGGCTGGGAAGAATACATACCTGAAAATGACATATCAAATGACTGGTACATCATAGCCGAAGCCGGACCTGAGCAAAGAATATCGATTGACCTCGGTGAGAATCGTATCGGTAAATGCTACGATAGTTTTTGGGATATACACGCCTCGCCAGGTGAATGTCCCGTTCTAGCTCTTTCCTTTAGTGAGTTGTTGGAAAATATTTTTAATTGTAAAGGCGGATACTGGTTTTGGTTAGCTGACGATTTTTCTAATCTTGATGACGCTTACGATTGATACAAATGTAAGTGTAGTAAGTAGAAAGTGATATCGTTGGATCAATGTAATACACCTTTAAAATCGTCCCTAGGAACGATTTTAAAGGCTTAAAAACCTATCATTCGACACCTAGTATGACTTTAAAATAAAAATGACTGTATTTAACAGTATGCATCTATCCCGCACTACGTGTGTAAACCCAATATAGTAATGTCACTTTTTACCAACTTAGAGATGTCACATATTGGTATACTTGGTGGTGTTTTCCGCCAAGTATAGATCTCTGTGCCATGTTACTTTCCATGAGTCCAAAAGAATTAAATCGAGTTGATGTTATTCGTGATATTAGTGAACGAAGACTTCGACAAAAAGATGCTGCTGAGTTACTGAAATTATCTCG
>NZ_NPIB01000040.1 GCF_002849605.1 Photobacterium carnosum | reverse complement strand
CGGGTTCGATTCCCGCTACCTGCTCCAAACAATTCCCTCTTAGTTCAGTTGGTAGAACGCCGGACTGTTAATCCGTATGTCACTGGTTCAAGTCCAGTAGAGGGAGCCAAATAGAAAAGCCCGCAAGAAATTGCGGGCTTTTTTACGTCTGGAGAAAATAGCCTGCAAATAGTGTTGTGTCCAAACGGTGACCAAAATGGTGACCACCGTTTGTGAATGGAGCATTGATTAAGGACATCATAAAATAGCGTTACTCAAATCTAGCTATTATATAAACTAATCCATTGTCTTCTTTTGTACTTCAAATAATTCCCCGACAGGAATATCGAGATAATCACATAACTGTTCAATAACGTCTAAGTCTACTCGAGTTGCTGTTTCATTATATAAACGTGTCAGCGTACCTCGATTAATACCAGTATCTCGTGAAATATCAGATATTTTTAAGCGCTTTTCACCCATTAATTTGGATAAATGACACTTCAACATGTTCTTCTCCTGTTTAAAATGTTCTTCTGTGGGTTAAAAATGGTTGCAATAGGTCAATATTGTGGTACATTTTGTTCTGTAGGAGGGCATTTAGGCCTTTTGTAAAGCAAATCGTGTTATAGGAGATTGTACGATGGACAATACCTACCTTACAACAGCTGAACTCGCTGATCGTATTAAATATGATAAGCGTGTCATTAGAGAGCAGCTAAAAGACACCGTGCTATTTGAAGGTGTTCACTATATCCGTCCTTTTGGTGGACGAAAAATATTGTTTATTTGGGAGCGTGTTGAAGAGGAAATGCTTGTTGGTATTTCGATTCAGTCATTATTCACAGGGAAATAGGAGTCTATATGGCGGCAGTTAATAGTCGGCAAGGTAAGTTGTTTGTTGATTTTCGATATCGAGGGATCCGTTGTCGAGAACAAACTCAATTAATTGATACTCCGGTGAACCGTAAGCGGCTTGGAGGATTAATTAAAACAATTGAAGCAGAAATCACACTGGGTATTTTTGATTACCAAAAATATTTTCCAAAAAGTAAGTCCGTGGTGAAATTTAAAGAGATTGAGCAGCGGGAAACAAATGCTATTCAAGCACTAAAGGCGCCTAATTCACCACGTTTAGCTGAATTTGCAGATATTTGGTTGAAAGAAAAGAAAATCGAATGGAGTAAAGGCCATTATGATGACGTAGACGGTATTTTAACGAAATACCTGATACCAATGTTCGGTAATCAAAAGATCAGCGCCATCACCAAACAACAAATTTTGCAGTTTCGTTCCATCCTTACCAAAGTACCGGGACAAAAAGAGGGTTGTTTAGGCCCATCACGCATCAATCATATTATGACGCCGCTAAGAATGTTGATAAATGAAGCCGCTGATCGTTATGAATTTACCTCAGCGTGGAAAAATATCAAAGCATTAAAAATTGGCCGTAGTGAAATTGACCCATTTTCTTTGTCAGAAATCGAACAGCTAATTGAATGCGCGCCAGAAGAATATAAAGCTTATTATATCACGCGTTTCTTTACCGGAATGCGTACAAGTGAAATTGATGGATTGATGTGGGATAACGTTGATTTCAAAAATAAAATAATTTTAGTACGTCAAAGTTTAGTTAAAGGCGTATTGAAAGGATTAAAGACAGATAGCTCTTATCGTGAGATTGATTTAATTGATCGCGTTGTTGCTGCTCTGAAAAAGCATAAAGAAACAGCAGACTTATCAGATAAGTTTGTTTTTACTAATCGCCACCATAAACCCCTTAACTATACTATCGTGTCACGTACGATATGGTATCCGACACTGGATAGAGCTAACTTGCGTCATCGTAATCCCTATCAGACTCGTCATACCTACGCAACCTTGCTGTTGGCTTCTGGAGAGTCACCTGAATGGATCGCTAAGCAAATGGGGCATTCGACAACAACAATGTTATTTCGTGTTTATTCGCGATTTGTACCGAACCTTACTCGTCGAGATGGTAGTGCATTTGAAAAATTTCTTAATTATGGAGGAAGTTAAGTATGAATTATTCACCCCTTACCGTACATTGCACCAGTTTATGTCTTGATGTTGTCTCTGATGATAAGTTTCACTTTATTAGCATGAGTGAAATTCAAAGTTATAAAGATGACATTTATTCTCTTATTATTGCACGTATGCGATTAACGGTATCAGAGCCACAGCAAGCTGAGCATTTGTTTATTTGTGCTGTGCGTGATGAAATCTTATTTGTTTTATTGCAATGCAAGCGGCATCAATGGGCAAAAGATCCTGGTTGGATTTTGAAAACATTAGAAATGAAGATCACATTAAGCCATCAGGTATATATTCAACATTCTTTCTTTTAATTTTAAATGAAAATCGTGCGTAATAACGAAAGTTGCAGTGTGCGCACAATCTTTTGGTTTTATTTTAACGGGTGCGCACATGCAGAAATATCCAATCGTAATAAATACGAATACTAACCTAAAAACACAAAAGAAATATATTCGATTTGAACATGAGTTATTACTTGAAATAGAATTAGTTAGAGCGAAAAAGCAATCATTTTCATCATGGGTAAAACAAGCATGCCGCAATCAAATAAGTCAGCAATACAACTCGGTTGAAAGTGTGCACACACTTGACGATAACGTTGAAGAGTTTGTGCGCACAGGAGCTGATACCACGATAGATAATGAAGCTAAAGCGTTGGCATTGTATTGGTTATCACGAGGGTTATTTCATCAGCAAATATCTAATAAATTAAATCAGTTAGAAATGAAAACGACGTCTGGCCATGCGTGGACACGCGTTGCGGTAAGATCTTTGTGTAAATAAGAAATATTTATTACTTTAATAACGACTGATAGTTTACATACCATAACAGATATTGAACTATAAAAAGTGAAGTATCAGCAATATTCTAAAACCTCATTTTAATATGTATTTATAATGTGCGCACAATTGATTTATTTTATTTGTATGTGTGCGCATAAATATAAATCTTGTAATAAAAACGGATATCCACTGCAAAAATTTTATTAAAATCTGAGGTGAAAGTGTATTGTCATGAAATATAATATGAAAATAAAATATTAGAAGTGTGTGCACGAAGAGTAAAACGCACTTGTCATTATGCGCACAATGATAATAACCCTGTAAATAATTCGCCAACTTATGAATGTGATATTTAACTATACATTATTTCAATAATGGACGAATATCATATTCAAACTTATCCATAAGCTTTAATGTTGGAATAATAGAATAAGTGCAACAGGACTCCAATACATAAGGTTTTTGACTGTATCGCTGAACGTTGTGCACCTATCACTAATCGTAATAAAAAAGAATAGTTATACAAGAAGGTTAATGTACTAATTAGTCATTTAAACGAATGTGATTTTACTCAAGTACCTATAAAAAAGTTATCGAGAATTTAACTGTTACCATTTCATATTATATCAATAGGTTAAGTGTAAATAGCTTTCCCGTTGGTACTTATGTTTAACTGATTTAATATAATTGATACAAGTTCATAATCGGTATTTTGACACCTAAATTTTTGTTATAATAATCCTACTATATTCAGCATGAAGAGTTCTTATGAATCCAGCAAAACAGTACCTTGGTGATATCATTGGTGGCGGTATTATGCTTCGTGAGAGCAGGCTAATAGCTGAACTATTATTATCAGAACCTGATGTTGAGACATGGTCACAAAAAATTAAAAATGAAAACATGTTACAGAAAACATCAGTACACTCGGCAAAACGTTTTGCATCAACAATCAAGAAACGGTTGGAACCAATGGGGAAAGAATTCCTTGCTGATTTCATTGAGGCCGATGATATATATGCAACTCAACTACTCTTGATTGCGATAATGCTCAATTCGCCAGTGGTTGCAGATTTTATGAAAACAGAACTAGCTGATGCACATCGATTATGTAGAGAAAAACTAGATAGTCATTGTTGGATGGAGTTTTATGAGCAACGCTCACGCGTGATCCCTGAGCTTACTGAGTACTCTGAAAGTTCAATTAAGAAGATGGGTAATAACGTAATAAAAGTGCTAGCAGATACACAGTATCTTGAGTCAGGTCGAAGTAAAATATTACAAACCGTTTTTGTACAACCAGAAACATTGGCTTGGGTTAAAAAGCTAGAAAAACCAGAATTAATTGAAGCGTTACAAATTGGTAGATAGGTAATGAATAAAGCACAAATTAGTGAGTTACAAGACAGGTTAGAAGCAATTGAGCCTAAGCTGCAAAGTGAAGGCTTTTTAAATAATAAAGGTCTTGGTAATGAAATTGGTTTTTACATCTTCGATTATTCACCTAAAGCTGAAGTACTTGTCAATGAGCAATTAGATATGATTTGCCAACGTTTAGAGAAACGAGGGCGTAAGTTTATTCATCTGAATTTATTTGATGTATTACTCGAAATGCTGGAATCTCGAAAATTACTTGAGAAAGCATTTCAGCTCCACAAGGTAAAAGGTGATGAAGCGTTGCTTAAAGCGTTAAAGGGACCTTTAGATCAAAAGCGAATAGCAGAATTTTTAATTAAAAAAATAGAGCCTAATAGCCAAGACTTTGTGTTGCTATCGGGCCTTGGTTCCTGCTGGCCTTTGTTAAGAGGCCATAGCCTGCTTAATGCCCTACATGCTGATATGGGAGATACACCTTTAGTACTCTTTTATCCTGGTAGTTATACAGGTTTAGAGTTACACCCTTTTGGTATAATTGACTCTGCGAATTATTATCGAGCATTTGAGCTTGTACCGCACAAGAAGTTATCAATTCAAAAATGAGAGCTAGTCGTTTATAAGTAAACAGCTTGCGATAAATATTTTATATTTAATAAAGTGAATATTCATGAATATTGAACATATTTTTAGTAAACCTCTAAATCGTAACATAAATGGGGTGGTAAAAGCGGATCAGCTTGATGACCATAGCGTTTGGGTTGAACTTGATGAATATGTTGTAACTAACGAGTTAGATCGACACCTTCGTGTTTTTTTTGAAAACTACCTACCAGCAGTTCAAAATCCAAATGATCCATCAGTGGCTGGTAACATTGGTATTTGGGTGTCAGGTTTCTTTGGTTCTGGTAAATCCCACTTTATTAAAATTTTATCGTATTTACTGGAAAACCGTGATGCTGTGTATTTGGGCGAAACCAAAAAAGCGGTAGAATTTTTTAAAGATAAAATCACTGATCCCATGTTATTTGGTGATATTCACGCATCAGTGAATCGCGATACCGATGTTATTCTTTTTAATATAGATAGTAGAGCAAATACGACAGATAAAGAAAATGCAATTCTGAAAGTTTTTTTGAAAGTATTTAATGAGCGGTTAGGTTATTGCGGTGATCATCCTCATATTGCCCATATGGAACGCGAGCTCGATAATCGTGGTCAATATCAAGCGTTCAAGGATGAGTTTGCTGAACTTACTATGTCTACATGGAATGAGGAGCGCGATGCCTATGACTTTTATCGCGATCAGATGTCTGAGGCATTGAGTAAGGCTTCTGGCCAATCTGAAGAGTCGACACGTCAGTGGGTTGAATCATTAGAAACTAATTTTCCGTTAGATATTTCTAATTTTTGCAAATGGGTGAAGCAATATCTTGATAAAAGTGATGATAAAAACATCATTTTCTTAGCTGATGAGGTAGGCCAATTTATTGGTACTAATACTCAAATGATGCTGAAACTTCAAACTATTACTGAAAATCTTGGAACGACTTGTGGTGGGCGAGCTTGGATTATCGTAACTTCACAAGAAGATATTGATGCAGTATTAGGCGACTTAAAAGCAAAAGAAGGTAAAGACTTTTCTAAAATCCAAGGGCGTTTTAAAACTCGTATTTCGCTTTCTTCATCTAATACAAATGAAGTAATTCAAAAACGATTACTATTAAAGACTGATGAAGCTAAAGATGAACTCGGTATTATTTTTAATCAAAAAGGTGACATTCTTAAAAACCAGTTGGCATTTGATAGTACAACAACTGCTGAATTAGCTAATTTTAACGATAATGTTGACTTTATTGATAACTATCCTTTCGTTCCTTATCAGTACACCTTGGTACAAAAGGTATTTGAATCAGTTCGTAATGCGGGTGCTACAGGTAAACATCTTAGTCGTGGTGAGCGTTCATTATTAGATGCATTCCAAAATGCTGCTCAACAGATAAAAACTGATCGTGTTGGCGCATTGATCCCGTTTTATCGTTTTTACCCTGCAATAGAAAGCTTTTTGGACACAATGGTAAAAATGACCATTGATAAAGCATGTGAAACGCGAACTTTGACGGATGCTGATGGTGATGTACTTAAAACGTTATTTTTAATTCGTTATGTGGATGTTGTAAAGTCTACGCTTGATAACTTAGTGACATTGTCTATTGAAGAAATTGACTCTGATAAAATATCACTAAAAAAACAAATAGAAGAAAGCCTGAATCGTTTAGAACGCGAAATGTTGATTGTTCGTAATGGTAATGAGTACATATTTTTAACAAACGAAGAAAAAGAGATCGAAAACGAGATTCGTCATACTGAAATTGAAGTAGCTAAATTAAGTGATAAAGTTTCAGATTTGTTATTGAAAGAAATACTAAAAGATCAGACCAAATATCATTATCCAGTTAATAATCAAAATTTTGAAATTAGTCGTTTCAGTGATGGTGTCCCAAAAGATAGTAAAAGCGATAATGATTTAGTCTTAAAAATCATTTCACCCTTACAGATGGGTTATGGTGATTATAAGCAAGATAGTTATTGTCAGACATACAGTGGCCAAGAGGCTGGTTGTGTGTTAGTCCGCTTAGGTGAAGACAAACTTATTTGGGATGAATTAACAACATTCATGAAAACTGAGCGGTACTTACAGCATAACAATCATGTTACGCGACCAGAACAAGCTAAGTTATTGAATGAAAAAGCATTGGATAATAATAGTCGTGGCAAGCGATTAAAAACGATGTTTACTGAGCTAGCACTTGATGCGAGTATTTTTGCGATTGGTAATAAACTTGACTCTAAAGGCAGTAGTTTTAGCAAAATTATTGATGCTTCGTATAAATACGTAATTGAAAATAGTTTCCGTCATTTAGATATGTTGAAAGCTTGCGATGATCCATTGCGAGAACTTAAAGCCGTATTAAAGGCTGATGATATTGATAAGCTTAATATTGACCTTAACGATCATGCACACAATGCTGAGGCGATTAAAGAGTTAGAGCGCTACATTCAGAGTAATGATGAGCTGAATCGTGCGATGTACCTTAAAGATGTACTTATTCATTTCTCACATCGCCCTTATGGTTGGCGACGTGAGGAAGTTATGTTGTTGATCGCCAAGTTAGGTTGCGCTGGTAAGGTGAGTTTTACGCTTTCAGGCGAAGAGTTAGCATTGAAACGTAGCTATGATGCTTTTATCTCAGTGCGTAAACATGGTGAATTACGAATTCGACGTATTCGTCAGCATAATGACGAGTTGCTGGGTAAAGCGAAAAAGTTAGGTAAAGACCTATTTCATAAACCGTTTAATGGCGGTGAAAATGAATTGGCGGCTCAATTCTCTAAATACTTTAAACAATGGGATAAAGACCTAAAAATATTTGAGCGCCAGGCGGGAAGCGTTAGTGAATGCCCTGGGCGATCAACGATTGAAGATGGTCAACGTCTAGTTGCTGGAATATTGGAGCAACCGAACAGCTACGCAATTATCGAGCGTATTTTACAAGATGCTAATGAGCTCGATGCCTTTGCTGAAGATTTTGAAGATCTTGAATGCTTCTTCGGCCTGCAGTTTGATACTTGGAAGCAACTAGCTAACGCTCTAAATATCAAGTTCGAAGCGAATATATCGGTACTGGAGAAGCAAGAAGATGCGGCAAAAGCACTGTTAGCGCTGAAGGATATTTATATCAGTAAAAATCCTTACAAACAGCTTAAGAATGTTGCAGGTTTTATTGAACAAGTAGAAAAATCCAACCAAGCACTTTTGATGAAAAAACGTGATCACACGTTAGAGCGTATTGCTAAACGTGTAGCATTGATAGAGAAAGAACTTGTTGGCTGTAGTGCTCCGGCTGAATTAAGTAATAAAGCTCTTTATGCTTTACAAAATAGTCGAAAAATAGTTGAAAAGTCCTCGTCACTATTTGAAATAACAGCAACACAGACTGATGCACAAACTCATCAAACTGAAGCTTTAGAGTTAATCAATGAATATATTGCGCAGCAGCAAAGACTATATGAAGCGCAACAACGTGCAATAAAAGCTCGTGAGGTAGCTGAGAAGCCAGGCCTTTTAGATGTAGTTAAAAAAACGGAGATAACACCAGCTAATTTGCAGGTTCCTCCAATGGTTAAACCAATGAAAACAATCGATCCATTATGCTACTTAATGGAATCAGGTTTTGTGGAAACGCAGGAAGAGATTGAAAAATACCTCGAATATCTTCGTGAAGAACTCGAGGAGGCTATTGAGCAAGGTTATCGCGTTCGATTGGATATTTTGAATTAAGAGTAGAATCCAAAAGGCAACTTTAAGTTGCCTTTTTCTTGAGAGAAGAATAAGAGTTTATTTATTTATGTTAAAAAGAATTCATGTAAGTGCATTTAAATCTTTAGTTGATTTTGAATTAGAGCTAGAAAAGTTCAATTGCGTCATTGGTCTAAATGGAGCCGGAAAAAGTACAGTTTTACAGTTTCTTAGTTATGTTTCTTCTATTTTTAGTGGTGATTTACAGCAATGGTTAGTTAGAAGGAATTGGGAAAGTAAAGATGTAGTCTCTCATTTTTTTCCGACCAGGAAGTCACTAGATCTTGAAATTGATTTTGAATTTGACAATGTTTTATACCTTTGGACAGGTACATTCAACTGGTCAAAAGGTTTATGTACTAAAGAAAAGCTAGTAAAAGTAGTTTCTGACTCTGAACAAACTGAAGTATATCGAGTTGTTAATGGTGCATATGTCTCTCAGCTTAGTGAAAAACAAAAAATAAACTTTAAATACTCAGGCTCAATTCTGTCGGGGTTGAATGAAGATGTTATTCCACATGAAGCAAATCGATTTAGATCCTATATAGTGAATATCGAAAGCCATGACTTACTGACTCCAAAAGTAATGCGATCGGGGCAATATAATAAAGAAGAAAAATTGGGCTCTGAAGGTGAGTTCTTAATCCAGCATATTCATCGTTTAGATAGTCATGACAAAGATATTTTACAAATAAGATTGTCAAAATACTTCCCAAGAGTCATTCGAATTGAAACGAAAGCGTTGATTAGTGGAATGCTTTCTATGGGTATTACAGAACGATATTTTAACGATGATGGTAGTTATAACGATGTCGTTACAGATGCACACCATATTAACGATGGAATGCTGCGCCTTCTAAATATTTTAGTGAATCAGAATAGTAAATCTGGCTTTCAGCTTTTTGATGAAATAGAAAATGGTGTAAACCCTGAAGTTACTGAGCAATTAATGGATAGTTTCGTAGATGCACCTCATCAAACGTTGGTGACTACACATAGTCCTATGGCTCTAAACTACCTGAATGAAGACATCGCGAAATCATCTGTAGTTCTAATTTATAAGAAGAATAGTGGGCATACCGCGTCAATAAAACTGTTTTCAGTACCATCAGCATTAAATAAATTAGATATATTAGCTCCGGGTGAAGTTATGGTTGATTTGTATTTGGCCGATGTTGCAGATGAAGCTGAGAATATTCTCCAAGCAAACAAGAGTAGTAATAATGCTTAGTCGAATTTTTGTTACAGGGGAGGGGATCACTGATATAGGTAGGGCGCTGAATCAAGTTAATATCGCTCATGATGAGAATTTTGAGCATGGCCCCTTTTACACATTGGTTGAGCGCCTTGTGAAAAGGCACTTACCTAGTTGGCATGATGAGTTACCATTTGCTGTTACTTTTGTATATCGAAAAGCGCTTGGGGAACTAACGAAGGATAAAGATGTTCCTACAAGATTTCCAAGTAAAGATAGAGCGTTAAAAGGCCATTTAGATCATACCAAGCGTGCGTTTGCTTTGGCTCTTATCGCCAATGATAATATGGAGCAAGGGCAATCCCATATGGCTATTTATTTTCATGATACAGACGGAACCAGAAGTGAGTTGGAGCGTGAGCCTGAAAGACAGAAAAATAGAGCTGAAGCTGTAAAACTAGGCTTTGAAACTGCTGGTTATGAGAATGGTGTTGCTATGATACCAAAGCCAACTTCTGAAGCTTGGCTTTATTGCAGTTGTAAGGATAATCCCTATTTGGCGTGTGATCTATTAGAAACTGCGTTAGCAGGGAATCAAAACTCTAAAGATCGTTCTCCAAAGGCTATACTCGCGAATGCAATAGGAAAAGATTCAACCAACAGAGAAAATTTGCGTCACTTGGTTGATGCACTTGATATAGACCAGCTCGATATGCCGAGCTTCAATATGTTTAAAAAAGAACTCAAAAATTCAATTCGTCGTATTTGTGGTGAGGTAGAGGATTGATCGATGGATACTCGAAATATAAAAAAATATGCACCAGTCGCTAGAAGAGAGTTTAGAGCGGCAGTTATGCAACGAATGAATGAGCTTGGTCTCTATAGCGATACTCAGATTGCAATAGGAGTCTTAAAAGGTGACGCTTTTGTTGTAGAGGGAAAAGCTTTTGATACTTGCATTCAATCTCAACACATAAAATTAGTCGAAATGGTTAAAACTAAAGGTTTTATTAGTGTTGTTGATGAAGTCGCTTCTACTTGGTTTAACCGTTTGTGTGCTATCCGTTTCATGGAACTGAAGGAATACCTTGATCATGGGTATCGTGTGCTTAGCCACCCGACAAAAGCAAATAGTTTTCAGATTCTAGAGCATGCCGCTGATGTTGCTGAAGATCTTGGTTTAAACCGTTCTGAAGTTCTTGAAATGTCACTGTTAGGTGATAAAGAAGAAGAACTGTACCGTAAATTACTGCTGAGTCAGTGTCATACATTGCATAATGCGATGGACTTTTTGTTCGATAAGGTCGATAGCGTTAGTGAACTGCTACTGCCAGAAGGTTTAACTCGTACTGATTCTATTTTACGCTCATTGGTTGATGATGTACCTGAAGATGACTGGTCTCAGGTTGAAATCATCGGTTGGCTTTACCAGTTCTATATTTCTGAAAAGAAAGATGAAGTGATTGGCAAGGTAGTTAAGTCTGAAGATATTCCTGCTGCAACTCAGCTATTTACTCCGAATTGGATTGTACAGTATCTGGTACAAAACTCTGTCGGTCGTCAGTGGTTGCAGACTTATCCAGAGTCGAGTATTAAAGCTGAAATGCCTTACTATATCGAATCTGCCGAGCAGACCGATGAAGTTAATGCGCAGCTGGTTGGAATTACTCCTGACTCACTTGAACCAGAAGCAATTAAAGTTCTCGATCCAGCCTGTGGTTCTGGTCATATCTTGGTGGAAGCCTATAACACCCTAAAAACAATTTATGATGAGCGGGGTTACCGTTCACGTGAAATTCCACAGCTGATTTTAGAGAACAACCTGTTTGGCTTGGATATTGATGATCGTGCGGCCCAGTTAGCTGGATTTGCCCTTATGATGATGGCACGTGAAGATGATCGCCGTATCTTCACCCGTGGCGTGAAACTTAACGTTCTGTCGTTACAGGAAAGTGCCAATTTAGATATTTCGAAACTGTGGCGAGATTTAGATCTGAACAACGACCAACAAGTTGGTCAAAACCAAGATCTTTTCCTAGATCAAGAAGCTGAGTTGGATGTTGAAAATGAGCAATTCAAGCTTATTAAGCTTATCAAAGAATGGTTCCTGCAAGCGAAAACACTGGGTTCTTTGATTGATGTACCCGCTGAATATCAACAGCAACTAAAGCTACTTAGAGGTAAGCTGTTAGAACTACAAGAAAGTGGTAATACTGCACAAAAACCAGCTGTTAATATACTATTGCCTTTTGTTCAGCAAGCTTGGTTACTTTCTCAACGTTATGATTCTGTGGTCGCTAATCCGCCATATATGGGTGGTAAAGGCATGAACAAAGATCTGAAGGATTTTGCTAAAAAACAATATCCAAATAGTAAATCAGATCTTTTTTCGATGTTCATGGAACGAGCGTTTGAGCTACTAAATGAAACAGGCTTTAATGCTCAAATCAACATGCAATCGTGGATGTTTTTGTCTAGCTACGAAAAAATGCGAGAGTCTCTGCTTGATACTAAAACAATTGTCACAATGGCACATTTGGGGGCCCGTGCATTTAGTCAGATTTCAGGTGAAGTTGTACAAACGACGGCTTGGGTTTTGGGTAAAAAATATATCAAAGAATATTTACCAATCTTTTTTCGTTTAATTGAAGGTAGTGAGCAAGATAAGCGTGATGATTTATTGGCAGGATATAAAAAGCATAGCCATATTATTCAGAGTGATTTTGCTAAAATTCCTGGAAGCCCAATAGTTTATTGGTTATCGAATACAATTATTGATAGTTTTGATGAAGACTATGCAATGAAGGATATTTGTCATTCTTTCCAAGGGATTATAACTGGAGATAACCTTTATTTCTTACGACAATGGTATGAGCTGGAATCTGACTCTATTGGGTGGTGCTTTAATAGTTTTGAGGAAGCAAAAGGAAAGTGTTGTTGGATTCCATATAACAAAGGCGGAAGTTATCGTAAATGGTATGGTAATAATGAGCATGTCTTGAGATGGAATGGTTTTGGAGATAATTTAACAAGAGGAAGAACTGATAATCGAGATTTCTTCTTTAAAGAAGGCCTTTCATGGTCTGATATTTCATCATCAAAACAATCGTTTAGATTTCACTCAGAGTGTGTTTTATTTGATGCAAAAGGTCCTTCTGCATTCTATAAAGACGAACTGCAATATTCAGCTCTTGGGTTAATGAACTCTTCATTTTCATCAAAATTGATTGATGCTTTAAATCCGACATTGAGCTTTCAGATTGATGATTTTTATAAAATTCCAATAAATGAATACTTGATTAAAAATACTGAAATAAGGACTTTGGTAGAAAAATGTATCTCTATAGCTAAAAAAGATTGGGATCTATTTGAAACCTCCTGGGACTTTAAATGCAACCCTTTAATTGCTTTAGGCGATACAAAAACATTGAAAAGTATATTTGTTAATTGGCTAGAGGAAAGCTCTGTAGATATATTAGATGTTAAAAATTTAGAGGAAAAAAATAATGAAATTATATCGATGTATTACGATCTTCAAAACGAGCTTGATATTAGTGTGCCATTTGAACAAATAACTCTTAATGTTAATCCTCTATATCGTTACGGTAGTTGCATTTTGACAGAAAGTATCAAGAATAACTTCCAATCAGATACAATATCTGAGTTTGTCAGTTACTTTATAGGTTGCATGATGGGCCGTTATTCTCTCGATCGAGAAGGTTTAGTCTATGCACACGCTGGTAATAAAGGTTTTACTGACTTGATAAACGAAGGCGTATATAAAACTTTCCCTGCTGATGATGACGGCATCATTCCTCTAACTGATATAGAATGGTTTTCGGATGATGCGACGTACCGTTTCCGTGATTTTGTTCGTACTGTTTGGGGAGAAGAACATCTGCAGCAGAACTTGGATTTTATAGCTGAAAGCCTATGTCTGCATGCCATTAAGCCGAAGCGTGGCGAATCAAGTTTAGATGCTATTCGTCGTTATATGTCGGCACAGTTCTATAAAGATCACCTTAAAACGTACAAGAAACGTCCGATTTACTGGCTGTTTAGTTCTGGTAAGCAGAAAGCGTTTGAGTGTCTGGTGTATTTACATCGTTATAATGAAAGTACTTTGTCACGCATGCGTACTGAATACGTTACGCCATTGCTGGGTAAATATGAAGCGCGCTTAGGTCAATTGGATCAGCAACTGGATTCAGTTTCAATCAGTGAAAAGACCAAGTTGAAGAAAGAA
The DNA here is from genome assembly GCF_002849605.1 of Photobacterium carnosum. Lineage (GTDB taxonomy): Bacteria > Pseudomonadota > Gammaproteobacteria > Enterobacterales > Vibrionaceae > Photobacterium > Photobacterium carnosum. The sequence goes on along the minus strand of NZ_NPIB01000040.1, from coordinate 11,884 downwards.
ATAACTGCTCTTGAAAAGAAACATGCTGAGCTTCGTACTTTCGATGACAAGCTTAAGCATTTTGCTGACATGCGTATCTCGCTTGATCTCGATGACGGCGTGAAAGTGAACTATGGCAAATTTGGTGACTTGCTGTTCGATGTAAAAGCTATCCACGGCAAATCGGTTAAGTAATCAAAAAATGACGGTGATGATTCACCGTCATTTGAAAATAAGAATAATATAATGGAATTAAATAAGTTTATAAAAAGACAGCCTAATTTTGAATTACAACCAATAGTAAAGTTAGAAGATATTATCAATTTAGAAGCTGATTTATGTGGTTTTGTGATTACAGCTGAAATTGAAGAACAAATAAGAAAACTCTTTTATACTTATTTATTACCAGAACAAAACCCTAGACTTTTTTCAGATAACCTCAATACCGCAGTACTCGTTTCCGGCGATTTTGGTATGGGAAAGAGTCACTTTTTAAAAGCTATTGCTGCAGTACTTGAAAATAGTCCAATAAATAATGGCGATAATAGTGTTTACCCATTGGATATCATCTGCTCAAAAATCACAGATCCTGTCTTGAAGAGTGATATCTGTCTGGCTGCAGAAAATAAAACGAAAGTTATTACACTCAATCTTGACTCAATTATCTCTGAACATGGGACTTTAACAGAAGCGATCTTTTATTCATTTAATAAATCAATGTCTCTGTATAATTATAGCGCTAATGTTATCGCTATAATGGAATCACAGTTATCTGAACATAGAAAGTTGGAACCTTTTAAAACGGCATTTAAAAATGAATCTGGTGAAAACTGGTGTGATGTAGCTGATACATACGATTTTTATCGCGATGAATTACTCAAATCGTTATCTATTACGGTTCAAAAAGAAGTATCTGTTTGCGATAACTGGTTTGAAAATATAGAAAGCACACAGATTAATGTTGATTTTTTAACACGATGGATAGAAGGTTATCTTTCTCTATTCTTTAGAGATAGTAACTCACGCTATGACAAAATTGTTTTTGTTGTTGACCATTTATTTGATGCAATTGATTCCGATAAAAACAAGTGTCAGGAATTCGTGAGTCTACTTGATGCGATAAAAGATAAATTTCATGGTCGTGTTTGGTTTATTTGTTCGGCATTGATTGAAAGCTCAAAATATAACAATGAAAAAGCAGTACGTAATACTAACGTGTTAAAAGGATTGTTTAAAACCAAACTGTCTATTTCTTCGCAAAGTATTCAAAATATAGTAGAGAGTCGATTGTTAAATAAGACAACATTAGCTGAAGATTATTTAAGTAGTGTTTATGACAAATATCATCAAGAGCTCATACCGAAATATTATCAAGCGCTTCCTTTTATTTCACCTAGAGATTTTACAAAACAACGGTTTATTGATTCTTATCCATTAATTCCTTGTTATCTCAGCCTGTTACAAATCATTAATTATCATTTGTATCGAAATCAAAAATCGCATACTCCAGTATCATTAACACCGAGAGTCCTCATCAGTGCTGTGAATAATATGCTATCAAACCTAGTTGAGATAGAAGTAGAACGTACTCTTTGTCTTTCTGATTTGGTAGGGGTATTTGCAGATGTGTTAAAACCTCAATTTTCAAAGGCAATTTTTTGCGATCAAGGCACAGATCTAGAGAAAAGAATTATCTGTACACTTTTTCTCGTACAAGATCTTCCTGGAATTAACTTGTCGGCTGAAAATGTTGCAATATTAGTTTTAGATCGCCTAGATGTAGACTTTGAAGAATATATTACCTTAGTGTCGCGCTCATTAATTAGCTTGGTTAAACAAGGTATAATTCTAAATAATAATCAAGAATATAGTTTAGCAAATTTCTGATATATGCCCAGTGACGAAACGCTGAGATTTAAGTAAAAATAACGCATAAGAATATCGATGAATACTAATAACATTAAAAAATATGCATCTAAAGCCCGCATCGCATTCTTTGAGGCCGTTGTGTCTCGTGCCAATAATCTTGGTATTTATGCTGATCGTATTGATGAAGCAATGATCACCGGTGATGTGATGCAGGTAGGCGATAAAACCTTCCCTGTGAGCCAAAAATCACAACGTGATGCGTTAGTAAAACTGATCGAACAACAAGGATTTCACGTGGTTGCTGCTCACACGGCAAGTACTTGGTTTAACCGTTTATGTGCGCTTCGCTTTATGGAGCTAAAAGAATACCTCGACCATGGTTATCGCGTTCTAAGCCACCCAAGTCAAATGAACGGTTTTGAGATTTTAGGTCACGCGACTGATGTTGCCGAAGAGCTAGGCTTAAACCGCTCTGAAGTATTAGAGATGTCACTAGCGGGTGATAAAGAAGAAGAACTGTACCGTCAGTTGCTACTAGGACAGTGCCATGTATTGCACGATGCAATGGACTTTTTGTTTGATAAAGTTGATAGCGTGAGTGAACTGCTTCTACCTGATGGTTTAACCCGTACTGATTCTATTTTGCGCTCATTAGTCGATGATGTACCCGAAGAAGATTGGGATCAGGTTGAAATTATCGGCTGGCTTTACCAGTTCTATATTTCTGAAAAGAAAGATGAAGTGATGGGTAAAGTAGTGAAGTCGGAAGACATTCCTGCGGCTACTCAGTTATTTACCCCAAACTGGATCGTACAGTACTTGGTGCAAAACTCAGTTGGCCGTCAATGGTTGCAGACTTATCCAGAATCCAGCATTAAAGCTGATATGCCTTACTACATTGAGCCAGCCGAACAGACTGATGAAGTTAACGCACAGCTAGCAGAAATAACGCCTGACTCATTAGAGCCAGAAGCGATTAAGGTGCTTGACCCTGCCTGTGGTTCCGGTCATATCTTGGTGGAAGCCTATAACACGTTAAAAGCCATTTATGATGAACGTGGTTACCGTTCACGTGAAATCCCACAGCTGATATTAGAAAACAACCTGTTTGGTTTGGATATTGACGATCGCGCTGCCCAGCTTGCAGGTTTTGCCCTGATGATGATGGCACGCGAAGATGATCGCCGTATCTTTACCCGTGGCATAAAACTCAATGTTTTATCGTTACAAGAAAGTGCTCATTTAGATATTCCACAACTATGGCGAGATTTGGATCTTAATGACGATCAGCAAGTAGGTCAAAGCCAAAATCTGTTTGTAGAGCAAGAATATGAGCTTGATATTGAAGATGAAAACTTCAAACTAATTCAATTAATCAAACAGTGGTTCCTGCAAGCGAAAACACTGGGGGCATTGATTGATGTACCCGTTGAATATCAACAACAACTAAAGGCACTCAAAGATAAGCTGTTAGAGCTACAAGAAAGCGGCAATACCGCACAGAAACTGGCTGCCGAATTGTTGCTGCCTTTTATTCAGCAAGCATTGTTACTTTCACTGCGTTATGATTCTGTTATAGCAAATCCACCTTATATGGGCAATAAGGGGATGAATGCGGAGTTGAAAGATAGAGTCTTAAAGAGTTTTCCTCGAAGTAAACATGATTTATTTGCAATGTTTATTGAGCGTTGTCTTCAGCTCAACAAGGTCAATGGCTATTCAGCACTTATTACGATGCAAAGCTGGATGTTTTTGTCTTCTTATGAGCAATTAAGACGGTATCTACTTAAAAATCATACACTTTGTTCACTGGTGCAAATTGGTTATAACAGTTTTCCATCGCTAAATTCAAAAGTGGCTCAAGCTGCAATGTTTGTCTTTAACAAGCAAGCAATTGATAATGGATTATCTCAATTTATTGATTTGAATTCAGCCCCAGCTGCCGCAGATAAAGAGCAAGTGTTTCTCAATCGAACACATGACATGCTTTTTGAGTTGGATACAGGTGTTCTTGATGCTCTGCCAGGCTCATCACTTGCTTATTGGCTAACAGAAAAAGAACGTTCTTGTTTTGATTTATCTGAACTGTCAGAGCATGGCGCAGTAAGGCAAGGTCTTGCTACAGGTGATGATGAACAGTTTATCCGTTATTGGTATGAAATTAGTCAGAACAGCATGTGTACTGGTAGCGATAGTTTAGAAGCTGCCGAGACAAGCAAAGCGAAGTGGTTCCCATTAAATAAAGGGGGACAAATGCGACGTTGGTATGGTAATCAGGAATTGGTGATCAATTGGGAAAATGATGGCGAGTCTTTAAAAGACTTTGTCTCAGCCCGTTATGGTAATTATACCAAGAGGCTTGCCAGTATTGATTACTATTTTAAGCCCGGTATTACCTGGAGCCTGATTGGCAGTGCGCAACCTTCTTTTCGGTTTTTTGAAAAAGGGGCGATCATTTCTCATAAAGGGCCCGGTATTTTTTCTAATAAAATTGATCCTTTGATTTTACTTGCGTATCTAAATAGTAATGTAGCCGCTAAACTTTTGAATACAATGACAACAGGTACGTCTTTTGAAGTTGGGCATCTAAAACAATTGCCTATTGTTGTGCCTGACGAATATGAGAATATTCCTCGTAAGCTATTAACTATCTATCAAGATGACTGGAATCAATCTGAGTTAAGTTGGGCTTTCTCTAGTGATGTATTAATGTCTTTTTCTACTGATTGTATGAGTGTGAAGAAGGCATTTGAGCAATATCGAATTGCACAGCAGAATAAGATAGATACCGCTAATGATCTGTATAGCCAAAATGATCTGTTTTTTACAGAACTCTTCGGATTGAAGAACCTAGAGGCAAGTGAGAATGCAAGTGTTGATCTTAAGCTAGCTGAGGAAAGTACAGATATAGCGAATTTTATTTCTTACTTTGTTGGTTGTGCTATTGGGCGTTATTCTCTTGATCGTGAAGGGCTAGTTTACGCTCATGCTGGTAACGAAGGCTTTGCTGATTTAGTCAACCAAGGCGCATACAAAACCTTTGCGGCTGATGATGACGGCATTATTCCACTGACTGACATGGAGTGGTTCCCTGATGATGCGACGTATCGTTTCCGTGATTTTGTTCGTATTGTTTGGGGTGAAGAACATCTGCAACAGAACTTGGATTTTGTAGCTGAAAGCCTATGTCAGCATGCGATTAAGCCGAAGCGTGGCGAGTCAAGTTTAGATTCCATTCGTCGTTATATGTCGGCACAGTTCTATAATGATCACCTAAAAACTTACAAGAAACGTCCGATTTACTGGTTGTTCAGTTCTGGCAAGCAGAAAGCGTTTGAGTGTCTGGTGTATTTGCATCGTTATAACGAGAGTACCTTGTCACGTATGCGTACCGAATATGTCACGCCATTGCTGGGTAAATACGGAGCTCGCTTAGGTCAATTGGAGCAGCAGTTAGATTCTGCGTCAACCAGTGAAAGGACTAAGTTGAAGAAAGAAATGACCGCGCTTGAGAAGAAACAAGCCGAGCTTCGTACTTTCGATGATAATTTAAAACACTATGCTGATATGCGCATCTCGCTCGATCTCGATGATGGGGTGAAAGAGAACTACGGTAAGTTTGGTGATTTGCTGGCGGATGTAAAAGTCATTCACGGTAAAATAGTTAAGTAAACGTTATATTGAACAGCGGAGGCGTACAGGACCTCCGCTGTTCAAATAAATATACCACTTCACACTTCTATCAACGTCAAAAATATCACATTACCTTTGTCGCTAATGAGTAAGTTCATGACTTAAGGTATAATCTTCTTACTACAATCTAAAGTGCCGTAAAACCATGCAAATTGATCAATTAGAGCAAGGTCTCACCAAGAAATTTTCTCAGACAAACATTGTCTTTTGGTATGACCCAGAACAGAGCTTTCTGGATGTCATTGACCAGCTTTCCTTACCTGATGTGCAACTGGTTAATATGGCACATGAGTCGGCATTAGAAGTTAAAAAGTGGATCTTACGTGACAATCCGCAGCAATCCTACCTGCTTTATTTTCCGTCATCTGAGCCCAAAATTGAAGACAATTGGTTGCTTGATGTCAGCTTTTACTCTGGTCAGTTCTATGCAGATAACGCATCAATATTGCTTGCTGAGTTGGGAATAAAAACCATGTCGTTGCGTGAGCACATCAAGGTTCGAGCAAGCTTCTTTAACAAGCAACGTACCGAATCGTTAAAACGCCGCATTACTGAAAATGAAACTGAGCAATCATTAGATCTAAAAATGATTGCGGTATTGGCAACTAATGAACCCATTTTGAACAATATTCTAATGGAATTGTTCAGTCAGTATGCGGGTAATATTGATACTGACGGTGATAGTAATGACGACAATGAACTAATGCTATTGGATCTGCTTTCGAAATACGGGTTGCTCGACTCGTTTTGGCAAGCCGTAGAGCATCAGTTTGGTTATGCTTCGGAAGAAAAGTCCGTTTCAGATTTCCTATATAAGTTGTTCTGCACTGAACTTAGTATTCACATTGATGTGTCTGAGAGTGAAAAGGCATGGGCTTCAGCTAATGTTATTCCTTCTGCATCAGGTCGTGCGTCGGCGTCAGCTTTCATGTTGGAATGGCGTGATAGTAAGCGCTTCAGTCAAGACCATGATGCCATCGCTAAAGTGATTAGTTGTGAGCTAGACATCCCAAGTCGTTGTAACGGTTACTCACCACTTACTCTGCAAGAATGTTATACCTTTGAAGCGGTTGAGCAGACGGTCATTCGTGGACTTGTGCGTTATTTATTGCATGATGATAGTGTAGAGCAAATACTGAAAATGACGCCTGTTGATTTTGAGTCAGTGATTTCAAAACGTTTGAGTGGTCATTGGAGTGAAGTGCGTGTTGAGTACGCGGCAATCTACCAAGCATTAAAGTCTGCCGATAACTTGTTCCGATTACGTCGTAAGTATGCTGATGGCTTCAATTATCCTGATGCTAAATCGATGTTTACCGCATACAGTGAAGAGTTATTCCTGTTTGATCAGCACTATCGTTTATTCAACCAATATACCGATCGTGTTCAGTCTAAAGGAGGGGATATTCTTCGTCGTATTGATGATGCTGTCGAAAGTTTGTATGTAGATTGGTACCTATATGAATTGGGATTAGCGTGGGATGTGCTACTAGAGCGTGAAGACCTACTTGAAAATTGGAACAGCTTGGGAACTCGTCTGCAGAACAATTTTTATGCCCACCAGGTCAAACAAACGCTAGACACATCTAAGACTATTAAGCGTGTTTTTGTCATTATTAGTGATGCACTACGCTACGAAGTGGCAGATGAACTCAAAATGCGCTTGAATAGTGAGAGACGCTTTAAGTGCGAGCTAAAATCAATGCAAGGTGTTCTGCCTAGTTATACCCAGCTGGGTATGGCATCACTGTTACCACATTCTGAACTTGATTATGATGCGAACAGTGCAACAGTACTTGTTGATGGTAAGAGTACCAGCGGATTAGATAACCGTAATAATGTTCTTCAGCGGCATAACGGTATCGCGATTAGCTCAAAAGATTTATTGAGCTGGACGCAAAAACAAGGCCGTGAAGTTATTCAAGATAAGTCTGTGGTTTATATTTACCACGATACCATTGATGCCATTGGTGATAAGGGCGGCACAGAACATAAGACCTTTGAAGCGTGTCATGATGCAGTCGAAGAGCTAAAAGACTTAGTCGCTAAGGCGATTAATAACCTCAATGCCAATCGGGTGCTGGTGACTGCTGACCACGGCTTTTTATTCCAGCAGAAAGGGCTGACACAGCCAGAGAAAACTGGACTTGGAGGTCAGCCGACAGGAGCCTTCGAGGCCAAGAAACGTTATATCTTAGGCCGTTCAATGCCGAATCATGAGCAGTGCTGGCATGGTAGTATTGCCAATACGACCACGAAAGGCATCGGCAGTGATGTTGATTTCCTATTGCCTAAAGGCGCTAATCGCTTCCATTTTGTGGGTGGTGCGCGATTTGTTCATGGTGGTGCGATGCCGCAAGAGATCTGTATTCCATTATTGGATGTGCAGGCGCTTAGAGGCAAAAAAGCCGCTGCCAACGAGAAACAGAAAGTTGGTATTATTACTGAAAAGTCTACGATTCGTTTGGTAAACCAAATTGAAAAGATTCGCTTTATTCAGACTAATGCAGTTGGCGATAGCTACATCGAACGCAAGGTGACTGCGGTGATCAAAGACAGCCAGGGAAATCCGGTATCAAGTGAAGAAACACTGTTGTTTGATGCAACTTCTGACAACATGACAGAGCGTACTCGAGATGCGCGCTTTAAGTTGATAGGCTGTGATTTCAATCGCAATGAAAATTACCAGCTATTTGTAATTGATTCAGCAACAAATACGGTTGTTGAACAGTTCCCACGTCCGGTGATGATTGATCTTCTGGATCGTGATGACTTTGGTTTTTGATGCTCACATTTTCATTTTAATGGATGGAAGCTTAGAGTGATAGATAATAGAGATGACGCAATGATGGATTTACCATTAGGCCAAGATGCTGAACAAGTGATGATGCCAGATTTAGACGGGATGCTAAATGATGTATTTCGTGGTCGCGTCGTTCGGAAAGATCTGACCAAGAAGCTTAAAGAGGGCGCTAATGTTCCTGTTTATGTTCTTGAGTATTTGTTAGGCATGTATTGTGCCTCTGATGATGAAGAAATCGTGCTCGAAGGTCTTGAGAATGTGAAACGCATTCTTGCTGATAACTATGTTCGCCCTGATGAAGCAGAGAAAATCAAATCACTGATTCGTGAGCGTACCAGTTACAAAATCATTGATAAAGTAACGGTTAAACTTAATCAACGTAAAGATATCTATGAAGCAGATTTGTCTAATCTGGGGATTAAAGATGCGGTCGTGCCCAATAAGATTGTTGCGAATAATGAGAAGCTATTAACCGGTGGGATTTGGTGCATTATTACCGTTAATTACTTCTTCGAGGAAGGGCAGAAGATCTCTCCGTTTTCTATTATGAATTTAAAACCGATTCAGATGCCTTCGATGGACATGAATGAGGTTTTTGAAGCGCGTAAAGCGTTTGATTCTAAACAGTGGATGGATGTTCTACTGCGTTCTGTCGGTATGGAGCCAGCGAACCTCGATGATAGAGCGAAGTGGCACTTAACAGCCCGTTTAATTCCATTTGTTGAAAACAATTATAACGTATGTGAACTTGGACCCCGTGGCACTGGTAAATCACACGTCTATAAAGAGTGCTCGCCAAATAGTCTGTTAGTTTCTGGTGGGCAAACAACAGTAGCGAACTTGTTTTATAATTTGAGTCGTCGCCAAGTTGGTTTAGTGGGCTTATGGGACGTAGTAGCCTTCGATGAGGTAGCTGGAATAACCTTTAAAGATAAAGATGGCGTTCAGATCATGAAAGATTTTATGGCGTCGGGTTCATTCGCCCGTGGGCGTGATTCTATTGAAGCGAAAGCTTCTATGGTGTTTATTGGTAACATCAATCAAAGTGTTGAAACATTAGTAAAAACCAGCCATCTGCTGGCTCCTTTCCCTGATGCAATGATCGATACGGCATTCTTTGACCGTTTCCATGCTTATATTCCGGGCTGGGAAATCCCTAAGATGCGGCCAGAATTTTTTACCAATCGATATGGTTTGATCTCTGATTATCTTGCTGAATATATGCGCGAGATGCGCAAGCGAAACTTTGCTGATGCGATTGATAAGTTTTTCAAGTTAGGTAATAACTTAAACCAACGTGACGTTATTGCTGTCCGTCGAACGACTTCTGGCTTGCTAAAACTAATGTATCCGAATGGTGAGTTTGAGAAAGAAGCTGTTCGGGAAATCTTAGTGTATGCCCTTGAATCGCGTCGACGTATAAAGGAACAGCTAAAAAAACTTGGTGGTATGGAATTCTTTGATGTGCATTTCAGCTACTTGGATAATGAAACTTTTGAAGAATTCTTTGTGAATGTTCCTGAACAGGGCGGTAGTAAGCTGATTCCTGAAGGTACTACGTCACCAGGAGTCGTGCATGTTGTTGCCGCTGGAAACTCTGGTCAGTTAGGTTTATACCGTTTTGAAACTCAAATGACGGCTGGAAATGGAAAACATAATACCTCTGGCCTTGGTTCAAATACTGCGGCAAAAGAAGCGGTACGTATTGGTTTTGATTTCTTTAAAGGCAACCTAAAACGTATCAGTGCATCCGCTAAGTTTGCAGAACATGAATACCATTTGCACGTCGTAGAACATCATCATAACGGTGCAAGCACCAAATCGAGCTTAGCATCACTTATCGCTTTCTGTTCAATTCTGCTGAAGAAGCCAGTACAAGATCAAATGGTTATACTGGGAGACATGTCATTGGGTGGGGTAGTGAGCCCTGTTGATAATCTTGCTGGTTCATTGCAAATGGCAATGGATAGTGGTGCGACAAAAGTACTTATTCCTATGGCTTCAATGGGCGATTTATCAACTGTTCCGGGCGAGCTTTTTGCGAAGTTCCAGACCAGCTTTTATACTGACCCGATAGACGCTGTTTTCAAATCACTAGGGGTCCATTAGAAATAATTTCTATTCTGTCATAACTGTTGAACTTAAATTTTAATTATAAAAGAAGTTTGATTATACAAATAGTAGTAATAGTTATTATTGTAGTGATACCTAATAATAAAGCACATGAATATTAGGTATAAAGTAACGCATTGGTATAGTAAATATTAATGCGTTACTTGGTGTAACTATACTCCATATTAAACTAACCTGATCAGGGCATTACGTATTCTTGGTGGGTTAATTATTGTATTGGTTTTTTGTTGCTGAGCATTCTTTGGTATAGAGTTATTTTTCAACATCATTATCCCCATCATATGAAATAAATACAGCAATGTATGTGTTTAATACTTTTTATATCCATACTGTTTTTTCAGTTTCTCCTCGTTTGGACTAATAAATTCAAGCCTTACTGCGCCTTGTGCAAGTTTGCTTTTAGATTTTGATTTTTTCCCCTGTTTTTTCTTTATACTTTTAAGTGCAGACTCCCACTCATTTAAGACTACGCTGTTTTGATGGTATAAGGTGATTGCGCGCCATGATGATTTAGGGGTCATAAAAGAAAACGTTTCAATGAAGATTTTTAGTTTTTTGGGGTCGTTAAAATATATTCCTGATTTACTAACGCTTGTATTATTTAAAGCGTAAGCAAGCATATCTGACAGAACAGTTTTATTCGTTTTATACTCACTGCGTAATTTGACGATGAGCTTATTGATGAGTTGATTTTCGCCATTTGACGTTAGTTTTGCAGGTAGTAATAAGTGCTCTCTTGCTTTATATGGTATTGATGTGTGATTTCCTTAAGAGATACCCCTTTTTGATATTCTTCAAGTACACGATAACAAAGCGTTAAGCTGTTATTTGATACTGTTTGATGGATGTGATCCACTGTAACCCCGTTTTTAACGGTTGAAAGTAATACCATCACGTTGAGTTTCTTAATCAGATAATCGAGATGATTATGCTTGGGATCCTTTATCTGGTACTTGGTAGTCATACCGATCATGATTTTTTGTTTCGTCGTTAATGTGAATTCAGCACGTTTTATTTTCAAGTAAGAAATCAAATCAGAAAAATGGAAGTAGTATGAAAATGTCATCTCTGGTGATTCATGCCCAGCTAATACTGCGATAGCAAAGTAACCATTTTGTAATGATCGCCCTTTAATGACTTCTTGGATGCTCTCCATTTGTTTACTACTTGTATCTTGAGGTTTTGGATGATTAGCTATCTCCAAGATCTAAAATCAGCACTAAATAATCGTCTTGTACGCTTCGTCATAATTTCACCTATCCATGCTATGAGGTGATGATTGTTGTGGCTTAATGAACTTGTACACCTAAATAGGATAAAATACTCTTAATATCAAAATGGTGTACATAATGAAAAAAGCTCGAACAACTTATTCAGTCGCATTCAAACACGATGCTGCTAATTTAG
>NZ_NPIB01000004.1 GCF_002849605.1 Photobacterium carnosum | reverse complement strand
AACCACCGGTACTTATTATGGATGAACCTACAAGTAGTATGGATAATCGTTCAGAAATGTATATTAAGCAGCAGTTACGTCAAATGAAGCAAGATGAGACATTAATTTTGATCACCCATAAAACGGGAATGCTTGATGTGGTTGATCGATTAATCGTTATGGAACATGGTCATATCGTTGCTGACGGCCCTAAAGAACAAGTATTACAAACATTACGTAACGGTAATATTAATCAAGTATCAATCAATACATAATGATGTTTGACATTGGTTTTGTCTTAATAGATAGCAACTTTTCATATTTCTATCCATTTAAAAGTAACAAAGGTTACTTTAGTACAAACAATTTCCTAAAATTAAAGTGAGTATTCCTATTTAATAGGTTGATTAAATTTAGAAGAAAACACTAAAAGATCTGCTATTAAATTCACAGTATCTAACAATATATCGTTTATTGTTCATAATGAGAGAATAAAATCAATCATTACGAATAAGCTTACCTGATTACCAATCAGGTCTACTCAATAAAATAAAGCTTAATATTGATAAAACTCCTTACCATTTTTTAATAATGAACCATAAATAATATCTGCCGTTGTCAGTCCATTAAAAAATATAAGCTATCTGATATAACAAGTATTTTGTTTTTTCAAACAAGAAATTATACTTACTGCGTATAAATAGGATGACATTCCTCATTCAAAAAAATCGCAAATATAAAGATATTCGACCTGAGTACCGTTTTCACTTTTCGCTTTAGTTCTAATATTAAAATACTATTTTCATCTTGCGTAATAAGATAAATAGCTAAAAAAACGGTAATTTTTAATGATGAAAAAATATCTGACGTCAATGACATTTGATGGCAACATTTATTACATTGATATAATAGTCAATATTTAAGTTCACAATAACGTTTCAAGCCACATTCATGAGAAACGTAACCATTTTACCCAACGTAGATTAAATAAACGTTCTTTACATTGTTTTTAAGTCCCATATGTTTGTATAAATTCGAATATGAAAAATATTAATACTACAAGTTATTTCACATTTAATTTTTACTATCTACAACTATAGGTATCATTATATATCAGAAGAAAAGTTGAATTCATTATTCATTAAATTCTTCACTAATTTAAATTCTAATAGTAATTTATTATATATCTCACCAATAATTTCAATATTATCTAATTTTGCTATATTTTCGATAATCGTCAAAAATTCATATAAACGATCAGCTCCTATATCACCACAGATTCCTTTTAATTTATGACTAAAAAAAATAACTTTTCCTCTATCATTATTATCTATATTATTTCCTAATTGTAGAGCATATTCAGGAAATGTATTTATAAAAATCTCAATGATTTCAATATAAAAATCTCTATCGTCACCAATTCTATTCATTGAACTTTCTTTATCCCAACACATATAATAATTACTTTTATCTTCACTATTTTTAATAAGTGAAATTTCTTTATCTAATAATGTTGAACTATTTAATATCGTCTGTTGATGTAATTCATTATCTTCTATAAAATAACTATTTTTACCATTACCTTTTATTTTATATAAAGCATTATCTGCAACATTTAAGGCCTCAACCATGTCATTCGGGATGTTTTTTGAAAAATAAGTTACACCACCAATACTTATAGTTACATAACCAATTTTTGTTTTTTTATTTTCAATTCTATTTGAATTTAATGCTGAAATAATCTTTTTTGATAACATTTCAGCACCCGTATTATTTGTATTAGGAAGAAGAATGACAAATTCTTCCCCCCCAAATCTATATACATTATCTGTACTTCTACTTAATGACTTTTTAATTATCGATGCAACTTTTATTAATGTATTGTCTCCACTTGTATGCCCATAAGTATCATTAAACAATTTAAAATCATCAATATCGATCATTAACAATGAAAAATAAGCTAAATTTCTCTGACAATAATTTATTGCAACAGGATAATCTTCATCAAGAGCGAAGCGATTTGAAATATTTGTTAATCTATCTTTTTTTATTAAAGACTCTAATATTTCAGTCTTTATTTTATGTTCTATATGTGTTTTTACTCTATGTGTAAGAGTTAAATGATTAATAGGTTTTGTGATAAAATCTACACAACCAGCTTTCCAGCATTTCATCTGCATCTTATCTTCATAATGACTAGTAACAAAAATAACTGGAATATTTTTTGTTTCAGGCTTTGATTTCAGAACGTAACATATATCAGTTCCATCAAGACCTTCCATCATAATGTCTAGTAATATAAGATCTGGTTTATAACATAAAGCATATTCAATCGCCTGTTCACCATTAGTAGCTAAATACACAGTAAATAATGGCGATAATATTCTATTTGATAATTCCAAACTTAAATTTTCATCATCTACAACTAAAACGGACGATTTTTTATATTTTTCATCTAATAGATCTAACATTAGAAGCCGCCTTATAAATATCTAATTAGTCATTATCCTCTTATTAACACTATATTTTTTGAATATTTATCGCCACTTTATCACTCGTTATTTATTGAAATTTGGATATGCATCACACTTAAATTTGAAAATTTACAATAAAAATGTCTAATATAATAAAGACAATATTTAAAGGAGTATATTATGATAAATTTATCTTCATTCTATCAAGAACTAGATAATGATAAAGAATCGATTATTACAATTTTAGAATTATTTCTATCTGAATATGAAGATTTTATAATTTATTATACCGACTATTTTAGTGACGAAAAATGGCATGATATATATATATCGTCACATTCATTAAAAGGAATATTAGAAAGTTTTGGTGAAAAAGATCTAACATCATCTCTCAGGGCGATTGAAATAAAGACATCGAAAAATGAAAATATAACTACAGATGATTTAAATCATGTAATAAATAAATTACCTGAAATATTAATTGAAATAAAAGTAGAGATTGAAAAATTAAGGCAAAACATATGATTAAAAATAGTTTTAAAACAATTAAAGGTCAAATGTTAAGTGGATTTTCAATATTAGTCATACTATTATTATTTTATTTTTTTGTAAATCATGAATATAGAAATGAAGAAAATAAATTAAGAAATATACAATTGTCAATATCAAAATCAATTAATGACATGTTATCAATACGAAGAAATGAAAAAGATTTCATAGAGCGGATGGAGTATAAATATATAGAACAACTAAATATTTCCAAGAAATCATTAAATAATATTATTCAAAAAATAGAATCTGATTTAAATAATGGAGGGTTTGAAAAAAATATTTCATTTCCAGACATATACCTTGCAATTGGAAAATATGAATCAAAATTCAATGAATTTATAAAGTTAAAAAAAACACTACATTCTGAATATGATAATAAAGATAACTTATTACGTATAAATAAATATTTCAGCACAAAACTAACAATGGATTTATTGAAATTAAAAAAAACATCAATATTATTAAATTTTATTAACACATCATATAAAATAAATAAATTCCTATTATATCCAAGTATAAAAAGTAAAAAAGAAGCCATCTTAGAAATAAATAAGTTAGTAAATAACGCAAAGAATGATGATAATATCATTTATCATGAAATAATTAATTATAATAATAATTTTAATAACATTATCAACATTTATGAAAAAATTGGATTTAACCATCAATTTGGGTTGCATTTAGAGTTGCGAAAAACGATGCATGTCATTGAAGATAAGCTAAATTTACTACAACAAAAAACACCTATAAAGATAAAAAATCGTTTAGATAAAATTGAGAAAAACCTACATTTATTAGCTTTATTAACTTTAGTTTCAATTTGTTTGATACTTATATATATATATCGTAAAATATCAAAATTGGAAAAAAATATTTTAATTTCAAAATCAAATGCGATTAAAGCAAATATAGAAAAAAGTACATTTTTAGCCAATATGTCACATGAAATAAGAACACCATTAAATGGCATTATTGGAATGTCAGAGATATTATCGAGTACCGATCTTAATATTAATCAAAAAGAATATTTATCTATACTTAATTCGTCTTCTCATAGCTTACTCGCTTTAATTAATGATATTCTTGATCTGTCAAAAATTGAATCAGGTAAGTTAGAAATCAATAATCACTCTGCAAACATTAGAACAATAATATATGATTCAATATCTTTAAGTTTAAATAAAATACAAGAAAAACAATTGTCATTAGAAGTTATTATACCAAGTAATATTCCTGATACAGTTTATATTGATGAGCAACGTTTAAAGCAAATATTAATCAATCTAATTTCTAATGCTATTAAATTTACAGAAGAAGGAAAAATAACAGTACAAGTAACTACATTTGATATTCATAAAAAAACAGAAAATATATACATATCTATTAAAGATACTGGTATTGGTATTGATCAGGAGAATTTAAAAAACATATTTAACCCATTTGTACAAGCTGATAACACTATAACAAGAAAATTTGGTGGTACAGGGTTAGGTTTAAATATTTGTAAGTTATTAATAGATAAAATGGATGGTATATTAGATGTAGAATCTAAAAAAGGGATTGGAACTATCTTTTCTTTTAAATTACCAATGAAAATAATTAGATTAAAACCAAAATTAAAAAAAGAATTATCTAAATGTAATATCGTTTATAGAATTGAAACTGATTATGTAAAAAATCTTTTAGTCAATGAGTTGGATTTCTATCGTATAGAACCAAAGGAATTTGATAATGATTTTGGTTTCAATATTTTTATCTATGAACATATAAATGACAATTTGACACGGAATGTTATTGGTGAAATGCGAGAATCAATTGATAATATTAAAGTAATTATCATTTACGATATCTCAAATCCACCTGATAACATATATGAACTTGCTGATAGTATTAGCGCATATCCTATATTTGGAGATAAAATGATAGAAGAGATAATATCATTAACATCTAAAAAATCAATAAGTAACAATGAATCAGATACTCTAAAAGTAGATGGAAAAATATTAGTTGTTGAAGATAACATTGTAAATCAAAAAGTTGTAAAGCTTCATCTTGAAAAAGAAGGATACATTATAGATATCGCAGAGAATGGATTACAAGCACTAAATAAAATTAAAAATGGGAATTCATACGATATTATTTTAATGGATTGTATGATGCCAGAAATGGATGGATTTACTGCAACTATAAAAATTCGAGAATATGAAAATGAATATCATAAAAAAAGAACACCAATTATAGCGCTAACCGCAAGTGTCATAGAAAAAGATATTCAGAAATGTCTTGATTCAGGAATGGACAAATATCTATCAAAACCACTAAAAAGAGAAATTTTATATAGTACTATTGCTGATGTTATATCATCTAATAAAAAGTTGTCATAGCGTATTTCATCTTAAAATAAGTTGATAATTTTAAATAAAGGCTCAGTACATAGCACTTGGCCTTTTTTATTCTCTTTATCTGGTGTTTTTTTCTCAAATTAAATCATTTCGTCAATAGTTTCACATTTATAAAGTAAATATTCTTGTTTAAATATACCACCATCCCGTTTAGCTAGAGTATTTTAATAGTCATTGATGGCTAGATAACATCTTTAACTAATTTCCCTTAATAAACATCTGGTACAAATGACAAATAATACACGTAAATACATCACTATATTAAGAACAGTCTGAATGTATGAACTCGATCTTTTATTCGCTTTTTAATGGTACATTAAATTTCACCTCCTACTCAGAGATGATATCATCTCCTTTTAATATGAATAGGTAACATAATGACAAAACGGACTCAGCAACATGCAAAAACGATTTTATAAATCACATAAAAACCAATAACTTCAATTAGATAAACTCATAATATAAACATCAATTACTGTTCTACTCTCTGTCACTAATAATCATCCTCCATTTGTATTACTACTTACCATTCTGTTTTATAAAACTAAGGATTGAAAAAACCAATAGTAGCCCCAAGATTGTTACTATCAAAGCAAATAATATTGCTGTATCTATTGGCATTACTGAGCCATTTATCTCACTCAGTAGCCACAAAAGGATCACACTTTGAATAACACAACATCAGCGACATCTCATGATAATAGCAACACTCTGGCCATAACTGCCCCTGTGGCTAAGAAAATCCCCCATGAGATGAACATCCATAATGATACCCGTATTGATGATTACTATTGGATGCGAGATGATAGCCGCACTGATCCTGAGGTCATCGCGCATCTTGATGCTGAAAATAGTTATACCGATGCAGTAATGGCACACACCACTGCATTACAGCAAACATTATTTGATGAACTAAAAGGACGTATTATTAAAGATGATAATACCGTCCCTGTAAAGCAAGGCAGTTATTACTATTCAAGTGAAGTCTCTGGTGATAATGAATACCCTATTTCAGTACGTGCGACTGATTTTGCGGGCACCGATAAACAAGTATTACTTGATCTAAATCAACTCGCATCTGAGCATGATTACTATGATGTTTCCAGTGTCAGTATTAGTGTTAATGAAAATTTATTAGCTTATGGTGAAGACACGGTAAGCCGTCGTATTTATACTATTAGAATTAAAAATATCACCACAGGTCAATATCTTGCTGATGAAATCACGGGAACCTGTGGCTCTGTTGCTTGGCAAAATGATAACCAAGCGTTTTATTATATTCACAAAGACCCACAAACCTTATTAGGTTATCAGGTTTATCGTCACCGCTTAGGTACACCACAAGCTGACGATCAGTTGATCTTTGAAGAAACTGACCAAACTTTCTATACCTCAATCGGTAAAAGCAAAGACAACTCACTAATTTATATCTGGCATTCAAGCACAGAAACCAGTGCCGTCTCTTTTATTGATGCTAATGATGCCAATGCGCAAGCAATCTCGTTCTTAGATCGTGAAGTTGGGTTGGAATACAGCATTTCCAAGCTTAATGACTGGTTCTATATTCACACTAACTATAAAGCGGTTAACTTCCGCTTAATGAAAGTGGCTACAACTGATATTAGCAATAAAGATCATTGGCAAGACGTGATCCCTGCGCAAGAAGGCGCAATGCTGGAAGATTACGAGATCTTTAATGATTATTTAGTATATCAGCAGCGTGAGAATGGCTTAACTCGCATTACTGTGCGTGATCTTCACACTCAACAGCAGCAACAATTGCATTTCAACGATGAAGCATTCACACTTTATCTCTACGGTAATAAAGAGATTGATTCAGACAAATTACGCCTGTATTACTCAAGTATGACCACACCAGGTACTCACTACGATTTTAATCTTAACGATGGTAGTAATGTAGTACTCAAGCAAGCACAAATCCTCGGTGATTTTGACGCGAATAATTACCGTTCTGAACGTATTATGGTACCCGCTCGTGATGGTAAATCCGTTCCGGTATCACTGGTTTATCGTAAAGATTGCTTTAAAAAAGATGGCACTAACCCGTTGTATCAATATGGTTATGGATCATACGGCGCTATCATTGACCCAAGCTTTTCATCAACCCGATTAAGTTTATTAGATCGCGGTTTTGTGTATGCTATTGCGCATATTCGTGGTTCTGAAATGTTGGGCCGTCCATGGTATGAAGATGGTAAGAAACTCACCAAACAAAACACCTTTAATGACTTCATTGATGTTACCCGATCATTAGTAGAACAAGGCTATGGCGCGAAAGACAAGATCTTCGCTGTCGGTGGCTCTGCGGGTGGTTTATTGATGGGCGCGATTATCAACCAAGCACCTGAGCTTTACTGCGGTATCGCGGCACATGTACCGTTTGTTGATATTGTTACCACCATGTTGGATGAATCAATTCCGCTGACAACTAACGAGTATGATGAGTGGGGTAATCCAAACCACAAAGAATACTACAACTATATGTTGAGCTATTCACCCTACGATAATATTACCGCTCATGACTACCCTCACCTATTAGTGACTACGGGTTTACATGACTCACAAGTACAGTATTTCGAGCCGATGAAATGGGTTGCTAAGCTGCGTGATGTTAAGACGAACGATAACTGTCTATTGTTTAAAGTTGATATGGAAGCAGGTCATGGTGGCGCATCAGGTCGCTTTAAGGCATTACGTGAAGATGCACTAGAATATGCGTTCTTTATTGATCTATTAGCTGAACAGAAATAGGTCTAGCTGAGCAATAACATCAAACAATGGCGGCTTAATCAGTCGCCATTATTATTTTAAATATTCAGAAATAACTTACGATAATTCATAATCTTCAAAATGATCCACAAACCTCTGTAACCCAGCCAAATCCACAATAATAAGCTCAGAACCTTGTTTCTCAACTAATCCTTGCTGAATCAATGTCTTTAATGCGCGTCGATAAACACGGCTTGATGTACCAAACCGTTCAGCCTCTTTATCTGCTTTATTAAATCGACCAAGGGTCATCGAATTACGGGCGTGCTGAAGTAAATCAAATGCAATATTGTAAGTAATGGGATGTAATAAACGGTGGGTGTAAATATCAAGCGAGTCTTGGTAATCAAGCGCCAATGCAGACGCAAAAAACAAACTAAATTCAGGGCGTTCTAACAGTAATTTCTCTACTTTTTTTATATCAAGAATGTCAATTTCTATCGCTTCTTCAACAACAACAGACCATTGGCATGGTGTTTTAGTAAAGAACTCCATTTCACCAAAGACATTATAGTTACAGTCCATCTCTCCTAATTGAAAACGACGCCCATTAACAGCACAAATATGCATCGACACTCGTCCAACAGGCACAATCATTAACTGAGTAATATCCTGACCTTGCTGCATGATAGCATCGCCGATTTGGTAGCGTTTACTGCCTATTTGACACTTATATAGTGCCAGGCGAAAGCTCGCATAATGTTGAGTTAGGTAATCACTAAAACGGATTGAGGAGGAAGGAGTCAATTGCATTGCGCATATCACTGTTATTTCATTTTAAATCAAGATAGCGGGTTTTTATGGCACTGAATAGGAAAATTTATAGTGCACATTAAAATAGCCCAATTTATAAAAATCGGGCTATTAATTTGGTGATTAAATAGACTTAAACAACCTTAATAGGGCATTCAGCGCAGTATGGGCAGCTAACTGTTCCCCTTTAATCATATCTTCAGCTTCATTAACATAAGCACTAATCCCTTCACTTACATTCTGCTGATAAAGCACCACGTTATTCAGAATTGCGGCTGTTTTTAGTTGACGTAAACGACCCACCGTTAATAAGGCAGAAGTCTCCATATCAGCCCCTAATACGCCTTTTTTATGCCAATACTCACAAATACTGTCTTCATCATCGGTATAAAAACTATCGTGAGAACGTACAATACCACTATGATAGTTGATATTCTGTTGCGATAAATCCGTTTTTAATAAGTGAACCAATTGATGATCAGCAATAGCCGGAAATTCACTTGGAATATACGCTTTAGAGCCACCTTCATCTCTCACCGCACCTTCGGCAACAATGATTTCACCTAAACCAATATTTGATTGCAGTGCCCCTGCTGAGCCAACACGGATAATATATTCAGCGCCACAGCGTTTGAGTTCTTCTAAAGCAATAATCATTGATGGTGCGCCCATCCCCGTACTACACAATGTAACGGGCTTACCCTGATAGTCGCCATTAATGATACGGTATTCACGATTTTCAGCAATTAACACACTATTTGTTAAGAAACGTTCTGCAATGCGATTAACCCTATCTGGCTCACCGCAGACTAAAATACCAGTGGCAATCTGACCGTGGCTGATTAATAAGTGTGGTTGCTGATTCATGCGATAACCTTCTTAGCTTGTGGTTTATTTCTGTTAGCAATTGCAATCCAGCAACGGGCGCCATTCGCAGCAACAAAGAGCAGAATCGCATACTGAATAGAAAGTGCATACACACCTTGTGCGGCATATAAACCGACGCTGATGATGTTAATAATCACCCACACAATCCAATTTTCAACATACTTACGTGTCATCAGAATTTGAGCAACAATAGACAGTACGGTCATGGTTGCATCCCAAAATGGGAACGCGCCAGGTTGTAATGTTGGAGCTGCTAAATTAGCACCTAAAACATTTAACACATCTACCGCTAAATTAGCTAAAGCAAAAAACACAGGGTTGATATAAACCGTTAGCAACCCAATCGCAATCACACTTAACGTCACTGTCATGGCTAATTTTTGCTTACTTAACCACCGAACTTCTAAGTTATCGCCCTCACTGGTTGGCCTTGTCCATGCAAACCAACCATAAATATTGGCGACAAAGAAAAACACTTGCAGTAATAACAACCCATACAATTGAATTTGAAAGAAAATAATACAAAATAAGGTGACATTAATAAGACCAAAAAAGAAGTTTATGGTTTTTTCTTTACTGGCAAACCAAATACATAGCAGACCAAAGACAGTACCAATGGCTTCAATCCATGACATTGCATAGCCGTCACCAATGGGGAAATTAACAAGGGTGTTATTGATATCAAACCAAGCAAGAAAATCCATCTGTTATTCCTTTTGTTCTCATTAATAATTTAACGCTATTGTAAAAGGTATATTTACCTAAGATCAGGACATTTGTCCCATCGCAAGTGAGGCGGATCAACTTTTGAATAATTAGCACATCAGTTTCTCACTCAAGTACGTAATTATGTAATGACAGTAGGATTATTGCTCAGAAAAGGCTGTTCCGCGTTAGCTAAAAGGAACTAACGCGGACAATAAGATAGGATATTATAGAGGCAAAACAATTAAGCCCAAATAGCAACCACAGCCATTAGCGCAAACCCGATTACAACAAAGGTAAAGTTTCTTAAATCACAACATTTATCAACCAACGTCGATTGTTTTAAGCCATGCAATGTACCAAGGTACAAAAATGTGCCCGCAGCTAATGAATAAAAGATCGGCTCTAATAATGGATAATTATCAGTATATTCTAAAATCCCCGATCCTAACCCAACCCCAATAGGCAACATTATGGTAAAGAGCGCAAACATGATTAAAGATTGGCGTAACGACAGTCGACTTTTACTTAATTGCACTGCCAATGAAAAACTTGCCGCCCATTTATGCGCTAAAATAGCAATGAGAATCATCACCATCATAGTGATAGATCCGCTTAATCCAAGTACCGTACCCGCCAATAACGAATGAATAGATAAAATAATCATCGCTAAAACAGCAAATGCAGGGCTATTGCTATCACCATGCTCATCTAAACGACGACCTAAGTGTTCAAACCACAATAATAGTAAAAACACACAGCCCGCTAATACGAAAGCGATAGGATACTCAATACCATGTTTTAAAAATGATTTTGAAGCGTCACCCAACATATGAATAAGACCGGCACCCAAAAAAACACCTGATGCTAAAGCTTCTGCGGCTGGTGATTCTAAAGGTCGAGTCGTTTTAAATTTACGAATAAACGGATACAAGCCAGCGAGAACAGTAGTCACAAAAATAAGCACTACTGATAATATTTTAAATTCATCGAGATTCATGTTGTATTCCGCATAGTTAATCAACTGACTTTATAGCACTTACAGGATTACTCTGCGAACGATTTGAATGTAAAACATTAATTCCATATAGCAACAATATCAATTATTACTAAAATTTGTATTAATAATAAAAAAAAAGCAATTAAACACATCAAGAGAATAATATAATTGATTAGTTATCAAGCAATTATATTTAACGACCTCTAATGTTTCCAAATAGCATATAAAAATAGGATCAAAATTTCATTTAAAATAAAAAACTGAACTACGCTTAGTGAGTCCCGATATATCATAAAATAGAGGTATTTATGGCAACTCAAAAAACAAAAGAATCAACACATGAAACAATGAAGCATCACTACTCTGATGATGAAAAACACAAGCATGATAAAGATCATCAACAATATCGCGAACATGAACCATCACATGGACATCATATCCATGGTGGTGTTGGTGCTGCACATAAAGAAACTCACCACCATCATTACACAACGCATCATCACCACCATTATTATGGTCCCGTCACTATCATCAATAACGATGACGAATAATCATTATTTAATACACTAAAACATGCTGATAAATTCATTTCTAATTAAAAATATATTTGCATGTTTTACTTCTATTAATTATCTTTCCACCACAAGATATTAATTTTCATTTATAATATCTATCTCATAAATCATCACTTAAAAGTACGCTCACTATATGAAACAATTTATTATTACATGTCTATTCTGTTTATTGTTAGTCGGATGTGTAACTGAAAGTATGCGTACCATTCCAACAAGAGTAAGTGTAGATGCGGGAGTTGGATTTAACCCCTGTGGTAGTGAAATTGAAGGTTATCATTTTGAGCAAAATGGTGTTATCTCAATTAATTGTACTAATGGCAATATTTATTCAGTCCGTGATCATACCGAGCTCAATCATATGAAAAAAAATGTTCTTGAGTGCCAACAAAAAGGCTTTAATGATTATAGCGAGTGTTTATCCAGTAAAAATACAACTAAAAAATAATGGCTAATCATTGAATATCTATCAGCTATTACGGCAGGTATTCAATTATAAGAAAAATTTATTTATCAAGCTGTGGACGCCACCAATAATGCAATAAACGCCGACAAGCTTGTTTGATGTCATTCAAAATTAAATATAGAGCAGGCACTAATAGTAAAGTAACGACTGTTGCAAATAAGATCCCAAATGCCAATGATGTTGCCATAGGGATCACAATCTGTGCCTGCAAGCTCGTTTCAAGTAAAATAGGCGCCAAGCCAAAGAAGGTGGTTAACGACGTCAATACAATCGCCCTAAAGCGGCAACACCCAGCATCAATAACAGCATCATAAAGAGGAACACCTTGTTCCAAAGCACGATTAATAAACACCACCAGCACTAAAGAATCATTCACCACTACGCCAGACAATGCCAAAATACCAAACACACTCAGTAAATTAAGTGAAATATCCGCAAAATAGTGCCCAGCAATCGCACCAATAATACCAAAGGGGATCACCGACATAATGATCAACGGTTGGCTGTATGATCGTAATGGAATCGCCATTAATGCAAAAATAGCAACCAGTGCTAATACCGCATCACGAAGTAGGCTAACTTTCGTTTCAGACTCTTCTTTTGCTTGCCCATCAAGTTGAATGTTAACGCTTGGATATTGCTGACGTAATAACGGTAAATAATCTTTATTTATAATGGTATATATCTCAGATGGAGAAGCTTTACCTTTGTGAACATTTGCACTAACGACTAATGTTCGACGTTTATCTACCCGATTAATACTGTTTAGTGCTGAAATAAAATCAATGGTTGCCACTTCAGAAAATGGCACCAACGTACCATTTGCTAAAACTACTTTCATATTTTGTAAATAACCGACACTACGACGCTCATCAGCAGGATAACGTACCATCACTTTCACTTCTTAGTTATTGCGTAAAATACGTTGAACTTCAATACCATGAAAAGCATGTCGAACTTGATTGGTCAGATTCGCGACGGATAAACCTAAGATTTTCCCAATTGGCGTTAACTTTATATTAATCTCTTGTGTTGGCGCGGATAAATCATCTTCAACATTAAATACCCCTTGGTAACGTTTAAGCTGCTGTTTTAATTGCGTAGCCGCTTGTAATAGTTGCTGACTATTCTCGCCTTGCAAACGGTATTGAATATCACTTTTTTGACGATCAATAGATGCTTCATACGCAATAGTTTTAACACCAGATAATGGTGGAATATATTGTTTCCATTTATTTAAAACCTCAAAGCTAGTGATCGGTAAACTTTCGCTTTTTTCTAATTCAACCAACACAAACATATTATTGTTATCTCGCATATTAACAAAGCTATGCTTCACCACATGCACACCCTGCTGCTGATAAATTTCTTCATCAGTTTTATACAATGCCTGTTCTAATTGATTAATAACCTTAATATTATTTGCTTTTGAATTAGAATCATTCATTTCCACCCGCACTTGAATATAATCAGACGGCAACTTAGGAAAGAACACCCACCGTAATTGTCCACTGAACACTAATGCCAACGCTAAACACAACACACCGACAAATGTCGCTAAGACGCTATATCGATGTATGATGGCTAAACCAATAAAACGTCGATAATGAACATGAATAAACTTATTTACCGCCTGATTAAAGCGTTGTTTCATTCGTACAATAGGATTATTCCAGGATCGTTGTTGTACTAAGCGCGATCGAGCTAAGTGGGCGGGCAAAATTAATTTAGATTCAATCAGGGAAAAAGTTAAACATAAAATAACCACCCATCCAATGGCCTTAAAAAATTCAGTGCGAGGGCTATCTGACAACAGCATTGGCACAAATGCAGCCATGGTCGTTAATACCCCAAAGGTTGCAGGAATAGCGACTCGCTTCGCCCCTTGAATAACATGATTAACCGTTTGTCCTTTTTGTTCTACTTCTGAATAAACACTTTCTCCCACAACAATCGCATCATCAACCACGATCCCCAGTACGAGAATAAACCCAAATAACGACAATAAGTTAATGGAGATATTAATCATCTCAAATGGCATAAACAGTAACGTGCCAAGAAAACAAAAAGGCAACCCAAGTATTACCCAAAACGCTAATCTTACTTCAAGAAAAATAGCGAGAATAATAAACACCAATAATCCGCCATACACCATATTAGACAGCATCATATTAAGCCGCCCTTCAAGGTAATGTGACATATCAGCCCATTTATCAATATGAATGCCAGCGGGTAATTGCGCCTTTTTATTCGTCACATAATCACTGATTTGCTTGGATATGAGCGTTGCGTCTTGATTAGGAAGATTTCGAATTTGTATCACCGCAGCACGTTGTTGATTAAACCGATTAAGCACCGATTGCTCAACAAAACCATCCGTTACGGTAGCGATATCAGACAGGCGTAATCGACTCCCATCAGCGTTCGTGCGTAAAACAATATTGGCAAATTGATCGCCTTGATAAAGTTGTTCTGTGGTGCGAACTAATACATCACCATCTTGGGCTTTAATTGCACCAGCGGGTAAATCCAATGAACGTTGCTGTAATACCTGTGCAATTTTCTCAATGGTAACGTCATGATCACGCAGTTGGTGTGCGGCTATTTCAATCGCTATTTCATCATTTTTTATTCCGCTTACCGTCACAGCTGTCGCACTGGTTTGTTGAATAATCTCATCTTTTACAACTTGAGCATAACGTTTGAGTTGGCGATCACTCAAATCACCATATATTGATAAAAACATCACATTACTCATAAATTCCGCCCGTTGAATCAAGGGCGGCTCCATTTGAGCAGGGAATGTCGTAATATTATTAACCCGCTGTTTTACCTCATCTAAAACTTTATTAAGATCAGCATCATTATCAAGTTCAACCGTAACAACCCCACTTCCTTGGTTGGCAACAGCCGTCACCCGCTTAATATCAGCAAGGTCATCAATAGCTTGTTCAATTTTAACAATGATCCCTTGTTCTACATCGGCAGCGGCAGCTCCTGTATATTGAGTGGTTATGGTAATTTTATGAGTACCAAAGGCAGGAAATATCTCTTTATTAATAAGATTAACTGAAAATAAACCACCGATCATCACCAGCAGCATCAACAAATTAGCGGCGACATGATTACGCGTAAACCAAGCAATGATCCCTGATGATTCCATTCTCCTTACTCTCCGTTCTCAGTAGCTTTAGAATGTGCTTGTGCTACTGATGATGAAGGAATATTTAAGATTGGCGTCACTTTTGTGCCATCTAAATGATTATCAGGCCAAGTTCGTGACACTAATTCACCTTCATCTAATCCAGCACTAATATAAGCATGATCAAGATCAGTACGCGCAATAACGACTTTCCGCATCTGAGTTAAGCCATTGCTATCAACCAAGACTACATGATCATTTCTCACCATGTGACGTTGTAATTTAATGGCGTTATCAATCGGCTTGGCTGCAACATTTGCGGTAACAAACGTCCCAAATTTTAGAATATCCGTTCGTTGCGAACGAGATAATTGCAATTGATAAGGATCGATCACATCAACAATGAGATAAACCATTCAACTTTGCTGATCGATGATCCCTTCAGTACCAATAAAGTCAGCTTGCCAATGTTGATAAGGCTGACCAAGGCGCTCTGAGGCTAATATAACGTGAGTATTGAGTGCGTTTGTATCGAGGAATGAAAAAGCTTGTGGTGTCACAGGAAGACGGATTCTAGCGACATCTGTACCAAATATGCGCCCAAGTTGCTCGCCAACATTGACATGAGTGCCAATATTAACGGTTTTCTCTGTAATTAAACCATCAAAGGGCGCGGTAATACTTGTACGGGTAACATTGCGTTGGGCACGGGCTAATGCTGCTTGTGCAAATTTAACGTTCGCTTGTTCTTGTTTTCGTTGTGGAATGCGTAATCCTAACGCTGACTGCTTAGCGACGGCCACATGCCGTAAATTCTTTTTTGCTACGATCCCATGGGCGATTTCTTGTTCAAGTTTCGCTTTTGCTTGAGCTAACGTTGCCTGCGCCTGAGCAAGATCAGCGTGGTAATCATCGTCGTCTAAATACGCTAACACCTGTCCTTTTTGCACAAATTGCCCAACAGCAAAAGCAGGCGTTAAGCGGTTAACAATGCCACTGACTTGTGCCACTAACTCTGCTTGATGCTTAGGCTTTACCATTCCATAAGAATGAATACTAAAACGTAATTGCTGCTTTTTCACTTGCATCACATCAAGCACTGGTACAATATTTTCAATCAATTTTTGCTGAGGCTGAGGCCGATTTAATAATAATCCGGCCGATAATCCTGCAAACAGCAATAAAATCACTACTGGTAAATAGCGTCTTATAATGACACCCATGCTATCCAATCCCTTACTAGCAAACCAAAACACACTATTACTTTAATTTGAGTGTAGATCATCTATACATAGCGTGTTGTTTAGATGTGCAATTAAGTGATCAATGCAGAATAACAACGACAGTGAATGAATGAATAAAGAAAGGCACCTAAATCTTAAACTAAGATCTAAAGCTTAAAATAAGTAACACTAACGTTTAAGTAACTGACTAAGCGTCGGGGATTTATTACCGTAAATTTTATGTACCAACACCATACATAATTCACCACACGCGATAGCATCAAACAAGGCATCATGGGCTTGATACTCAGGTAAACCTAACTTATGCCGCGCACTGCCTAAACGCGCATCTTGGTGTGATATTTGATTATTATATAAAGATTGATACAAAGGTAACGTGTCTAGCCACAGTAGCGGGCAATCATTTAATTGATATTTATGTTGTAGATACGCACTGATAAAGCCTTGTTCCATAAAACAGCCATGAGCAATACCTATTTTTCCCGTCAAAGCCACCAGCAATCGCATCATCACCTCATCAAGTGGCTGTCCCTGTAATAATTGCGCATGATCAATATGATTGATCACCACACTATCAGGTTTAATTGTTGCACTTGAATTGATTAATTCACTGACACTTGTGCTCAGATCAATCGCATTAATCTGCATAGCAACATAGCCTACCGATAAGATATCATCTTGCTGAGCATCAAAACCTGTAGTTTCAAAATCAATCGCTAACAATGGCCATTGATTAATCACTGTTAATGATTGAGGTAGCGGCGCACGAAACAATGCTTGAATAAAATCAGGTAAGTCAGGCCGCTGTTGTAACAGCGTTATTCGTCGCTGTTCCAAATCACCTAATGGATTTCCCAATAAGCGCTGCCACCATAAACACCACTGAGATCGGCTGAAAATATGATTATTCTTCATGCTTAGCAAAACTTCATTTTGATGACTTCTTGATAGCTAGTGATCAACTTAAACGTTTCCCGTAGATGTGTACGTTCAAAACTATTAAACGCATTAGGGTTAATATGATTATTAGGTATTTTACCTTGTTGTAATGCTTGCAGTTGATGGCTATAGCGGATCTGACTAATAAATTGAAATGCCGCTAATAAATCCTTGAACGTCGCCTTATTTATCACATTGTGTTCAAACAATGCCTGTAATCTTTCTTCGGTATTGGTTTTATAAACAACACTTCCCTCTGCGCTGTATAATTGTGATAGTAACTGTAAATATTGCACACGCACTAAATTCACAATAATACTTAATGCGGCACTTTTAATATCAAGCGTATTGGCATTTTCACCTTCTTTTACTAATACCCAATTTCTAAAAATACTCAGCGGTGTTTTCTGTACCAACGCATTACGAGCCAAGGCTGAGATTAAACGCGCATTATGAACCAGCTGTTTACACATACACGCCTGTAACTCATCGACCAGCTGTTGATTACCCGTCACATAACGCATATCAAGAAAGACACTCATTTCCAATAATAAATCATATTCAGGGTTTACCGCCCATTTTTGATAGTGCGCTTTCCATACTGCGAGTGGCTGACACCATTTATGCGTCACGGCCATGAAGCGACCACTGCAAAGCTCATACCCACACAACGCCATTCCCTTACTGACATACATCGCTAAATGGTGAAAATAAGCTTTATCTGTATCAGTCGCATCATTTGCTAAAATCAACGCATTATCTTGATCAGACAGCATATGAACTTCATTACGGGCATGAGAACCGGCAACAATCCAACAATATTCACAAGGTGCGGCCCCTAAATATGCCTCTGCCATCATCACTAACCGACGATTATAAGCATCCATGATCATTGCCATGACCTGACCAATAACACTAACAGTCACTTTCGCTTCAACCAAGGCTTCAAAAATAGCTTGTCGTTCAATAGCAAGCTTTGCCAGCTGATCAAGACGTTCAATTTTATTAATTTTATCAATTAAAAAGATCGCTTGAATACGATGGTTTTGAACTAAATCAGAGGGGGTAATTAATCCGATTGGAACGCCATTATCTACCACAGGGATATTCTTTATACCGTGTTGCATCATCAACGATGCCGCCGTGATCACCAAATCTTCACGTTTAACACTATAAGGCGTTTTCGTCATAACGACGGCAATGTTCTCGGTGATAGCGATACCTTCAGCAACGACGCGCTTCGTCATGTCTTTATCTGTAATCAGGCCAATAAATTCATTATTCTGCATAATAAAGGCACAAGATGAATTTGTGCTCACATGCATTGCTTTAGCAACCGCTTGAATGGTTTGAGTACTTTCAACCAAAACAATATGAGGATTAAGCACGTCCATGATAGGTTTAAAAAACAACCCTTTTTCATGTTGTGACCACACAACATTTAATCCACTGCGAAGACGACTTTGTGCATGTGAAGCAAAATGCGCTAAAGCATTCGGCTGATCATTTAATTTGGCTAATAATGCATTAATAGACAAACAATAAATTAGCGCATCTTCAATAACCGTAATGGTATAAGGATCACTGGCGGTATTGGTCTCTTGCTGAGTTAATCGAGAAAAACCAAAAAAATCTTCCGCTGCTAATTTTGCTCGTAACGTACCATCAAGATTGCGTTGTTCAACAGCGCCCGTTCGCAATAAATACAGTTGATCACTTTCTTGTAAATCAATCACCTCACCTTTACCAAAATAGCGAATAATGATCATTCCCGCGACATCACGTAATGTTTTAGGGTTTAGCTTATCAAACGGATCAACCGCTCCCATAAACTCAACAATATTAGGAATCAATGTTTCAGACATATCAATAATCACTCGTATTACTGCATCAAAAAGTTGGAAAAGCACTATTAACCAGTTGATAATACTAATATTTGGTGCTTTTTTCATGCTTGAATTACGATTACTGTAACAAAGCCCACATAAATAACATCGCAAGACTCTACATCATAATTTTGATGCTTATAACGCTTGAAAATACGTTTTCCGCCCTTATATAGATAAGAGCAAGAACAGAAATACAGTTGAATGGCATTAGATTATCAACCGTTATCTCTTAGTAATAAAACAGAGTACAATTTTTTAGTGCTGATAATATTTCAAAATCAGTACGTTAGTAAAAATCGAAATAAAACATTAGAAAAACTAATCAAAAAGTGTTGACGGCAACTCACCGGAAGCATATATTAATTACATGAACTGCCAGATGGAGTTCAAACCGCTACTAAGATTCGCCTTATTAGGGAATGCCTTATTAGCACTTATATAACGAATCAAGATCCTGTAACGGATTGGTTCACTTAGTTAGCTATTAAGTCGCCCTGTCGATAACGACACACTTAATAACCAACTAAGACTATTGCTTATTATTGAGGATAGTTTTTATGCGTAATGTAGATTTCACTCCCCTATACCGTCATGCTATTGGTTTTGATCGCTTGTTTAACCTTGTTGAAGCAAGCAACACTAAAACTCAAGCAACGGGATACCCTCCGTACAATATCGAACAAACGGATGAGAATAACTACCGTATCACTATGGCAGTTGCTGGTTTCTCTGAAGAGCGTTTAGATCTTACTCAAAACGAGAATATGCTTGTTGTAACTGGTACTCGTGCACCAGAAGAAAACAAGAACTTTATTTACCAGGGTATTGCTGAGCGTAACTTTGAACGTAAATTCCAACTTGCTGATTACGTAAGTGTTGTGGGTGCTAATCTCGAAAATGGTCTGCTACATATTGACCTTTTCCGTGAAGTACCAGAAGCAATGCAACCGCGTAAAATTACAATTGGTCAATCAGCATCAGTAGCACCGACTGCCGAGTAAACATCATCAGTTGTAAGTGCTCCTCTCGTAATAACGTTGAGCTATTAGCATCATTAATAATGCCATGATTTTGGCTATAGACTAATAGCTCCGTCAATATTCAACCCTATTATGGGTTATTTAAAAATTTAGCTGGATTGATTATTGTTATTCCCAAGGATCACATGAACCCTTTCATGGACCTTAATGGCATACTTATAACTCGCCGTTCGAATAAGAAAAACTAATCAATGTAGCGCACAAAGGAAAGAATAAATATGAGTAAGATTATCGGTATTGACCTAGGTACAACGAACTCTTGTGTTGCTGTTTTAGATGGCGGTATTCCACGTGTTATTGAAAATGCGGAAGGTGAACGTACCACGGCATCAATCATTGCCTACACTGATGGTGAAACCTTAGTAGGCCAACCCGCAAAACGTCAGGCCGTGACTAATCCTGAGAATACCTTGTTTGCGATTAAACGTTTAATCGGTCGTCGTTTTGAAGATGACGAAATCCAACGTGATCTTGATATCATGCCTTACAAAATCATTAAGGCTGATAATGGTGACGCATGGGTTGAAGCAAAAGGTCAAAAAATGGCCGCACCACAAGTTTCTGCTGAAATTTTAAAGAAAATGAAGAAAACAGCAGAAGAGTACTTAGGTGAAAAAGTAACAGGCGCAGTCATTACCGTTCCTGCTTACTTTAATGATGCTCAACGTCAAGCAACAAAAGATGCTGGCCGTATTGCAGGTCTTGATGTTAAGCGTATTATCAATGAACCAACAGCCGCAGCATTAGCGTATGGTCTTGATAAAAAAGCTGGTGACAGCGTTATTGCCGTTTACGACTTAGGGGGTGGTACGTTTGATATTTCTATTATTGAAATTGATAACGTTGATGGCGAGCAAACGTTTGAAGTACTAGCAACCAATGGTGATACTCATCTTGGTGGTGAAGACTTTGATACGCGTTTAATTAACTACCTTGTAAG
The DNA here is from genome assembly GCF_002849605.1 of Photobacterium carnosum. Lineage (GTDB taxonomy): Bacteria > Pseudomonadota > Gammaproteobacteria > Enterobacterales > Vibrionaceae > Photobacterium > Photobacterium carnosum. The sequence continues at coordinate 181,943 of NZ_NPIB01000004.1, read as the reverse complement.
CGAGTTCAAGAAAGACCAAGGCATCGATCTTAAAAATGATCCATTAGCAATGCAGCGTGTAAAAGAAGCCGCTGAAAAAGCGAAGATTGAATTATCGTCAGCACAACAAACTGATGTTAATCTGCCTTACGTTACTGCGGATGCGACCGGTCCTAAACACTTGAATGTTAAGATCACACGTGCAAAATTGGAATCACTGGTTGAAGACCTAGTACAAGGTACACTAGACCCTGTAAAATCAGCATTAAAAGACGCTAACCTAACTATAAATGACATTACTGATGTGATTTTAGTGGGTGGTCAAACACGGATGCCAATGGTACAAAAAGTTGTTACTGACTTCTTTGGCAAAGAGCCACGTAAAGACGTTAACCCAGATGAAGCTGTTGCGATGGGCGCAGCCATTCAAGCGGGTGTCTTAGCGGGCGATGTTAAAGATGTACTATTGCTTGATGTAACACCACTGTCCTTTGGTATTGAAACCATGGGGGGCGTGATGACAACCTTGATCAATAGAAACACGACCATTCCGACAAAAGCGGATCAAGTGTTCTCTACTGCTGAGGATAACCAAAATGCAGTAACGATTCATGTACTTCAAGGTGAACGTAAACAAGCGGTACATAATAAATCATTAGGTCAGTTTAACCTTGAAGGTATTCAAGCAGCACCTCGTGGTATGCCACAGATTAATGTAACATTTGACTTAGACGCTGATGGTATTTTAAATGTATCTGCTACCGATAAGGCAACAGGCAAAGCACAGAAAATAACTATTCAAGCATCAGGCGGTTTAACAGAAGCTGAAATTGAGAAGATGGTACAAGAAGCAGAAGCGAACAAAGACGCAGACAAACAATTTGAAGAGTTAGTCACTGCACGTAACCAAGCTGATCAATTGATTCATAATACTCGTAAACAGATGACTGAAGCGGGAGATAGCTTTCCTGAAGCAGAGAAAACGAACATTGAAGCAGCTATTACAGCGCTTGAAGCAGTTAAATCTAGCGATGATAAAGCCGCAATAGATACTCAAACTCAAGCGTTAATGACAGCAGCACAAAAAATAATGGAACATGCTCAGGCTCAAACCCAAGCAAATACTCAAGGACAATCTGACGCAAACCAGCAACAAAATGCGAAAGATGATGACGTTGTAGATGCTGAGTTTGAAGAAATGAAGTAAGACACTACTGTTGTTATATCGATACATTGTTAGATCAATAATCGACGACACATAGCAAAGCTTCGCAAAAACAATGGGCGTAGAGATCTTTATCTCTCGCCCTTTTCGACGATTATAATAGAGCGATAATCCCACTAGGCTAACTATCTGTGCCTTTTTAGATCATTAACTGTTTATGTATGATGCTGTTTTTCGTTATCATATGGTTTAATTGCATGATTTAGAATGTTCCAGATAGTTATCCCGCTAGGGATAAGAGGTGTTACCAATGTCAAAACGCGATTTTTATGAAGTTCTTGGTGTCGCCAAAACTGCATCTGAGAAAGAAATTAAGAAAGCTTACAAAAAGCTAGCAATGAAGTTTCACCCAGATAAAAACCCTGATGATCCAACCGCAGCCGATAAATTCAAAGAAGTAAAAGCGGCTTATGAGATTCTAATGGATAAAGAAAAACGCACGGCTTACGATCAATTTGGTCATAATGCGTTTGAAAATCCAGGAATGGGTGGCGGTCGAGGTGGTCAACAAGGCTTTGGTCAGCAAGCTGGTTATGGTGATTTTGAAGATATGTTTGGCGGTGCATTTGGTGATATGTTCTCCAATGCACGTGGTGGCCAAGGTGGTTTTGGTGGTCGTCATTCAACCCGTCCTCAAAAAGGTGAAGATCTTCAATATACAATGGAAATCGATCTTGAAGATGCGATCAGCGGCGCATCACGCGTTATCGATCTCCCTGTATTTGAAGGCCGCACCCAAACCAATAAAAAGCTAAACATCAAAATTCCAGCAGGTATCGAAGAAGGTGGCCGTATTCGTTTAAGCGGTAAAGGTCATCCTGGTATTAACGGTGGCCCTCAGGGTGACGTTTATATTCAAATGAATATTCGTCCTCACCCACGTTACACTCGCGAAGGTAATAACCTACTTTGTAAAGCAACCACTGATTTTGTTACCGCAGCCTTAGGCGGTAAAGTGGAAGTCAATACATTAGGTGGTGCAATCAGTTTAAAAATACCTGAAGGCACACAAACTGGTCGTAAATTCCGTCTAAAAGAGAAAGGCGTTACTGATCGTAAAGGCAATACGGGTGATTTGATTGTTCAACTTATCATTGAAACACCACTTAACCTGAGTGATCGCCAAAAAGAATTACTGAATGAGTTTGCAGCAGCTTAACCTAAGCTAGATGAAACCCTGTCTATAATAAAGCCAATATCAGTGAATATTATTATTCCTCGGTATTGGCTTTTTTGCATTCAACTTAGATTAAACTAGGAATACTCTATGCTAAAAAAAATCATTTCCACCAGCTTGTTAGTCATTGCAAGTATTAGCTTTACTACTTCTTATGCATTTGCCGCTAACATCACCGACATTAATAACGCGGTGGAGAATAGTCGTCATTTACTTGAAGGTGAGACATTTACGCTTGATCAACCTTGCCGTTTCTTTAATGATTACAATTACAAGCTTTATCATTGCCAAATGATGATTGCCCCATTAGCGTTAGTCAATGACAAAACCTTAGCGGCAACAAAAACAAGTGATAACCTTTTACACCGTCAAATCTCATTTATACGTAAAGAAGGTGGGTTTGCGATATTTAGATTATTGCCGATTTCAACGCATCCTACTACAGAAGAAAATGATAGCGATAGCAGCGACACCCCACCCGAGGTGGCAAAAAAACAATTATCTTTTTTAGGCTTTAACGGTGAGCACAAAGAAAAAAAATGAGCGAATAATCGCTCATTTTAAATATCCAACATAGAGTCTGCTAGGTATTTTATGATGGTCTAGGATACGAACTTAACCGTATTATTTAGTCTTTATTCTGCATCTGTTTTTTTAGACGCGCTAAATTAATTGGGTTTGAGCGTACTGTAAAAGTAATATGTTCATATTCATATTCTTCTTTAGTTACACTCATGCTTGAGCGAATTTCACCGATAATACCATTTGCGGTATATGGCACGATGATTTCATCTTCAATCATCTCATCTTGTGCAATATTAACGATATATTGATGTAACTTGGTAATATCAGCAGGATTACGGGTTGATGTCATAACAGCATCAGGAAACTCAACCATTAATGCTTGTTGCTCTTCATCACTCAATTGGTCAGATTTATTTAATATTAATTGCTTCGTGATGCCATCGACACCCACTTCTTTTAATACTTCATGCACAACATCAAGTTGTGAACGGAAAGAAGCATCAGATGCATCGACAACATATAGTAATAAAGAAGCATCATGTGCTTCAGCTAGCGTCGAGTGGAATGAAGCCACTAAATCGTGCGGTAATTTTTTAATAAAACCGACAGTATCTGACACTAAAATTCGAGGTTGAGTGATCGGCTGTAAAGCACGTACTGTTGTATCAAGTGTAGCAAACAGTTTATTTTCAACTAAAACATCACTGCCTGTTAATGCGCGCATCATTGATGACTTACCCGCATTGGTATAGCCTACTAATGCGACACAGAAAAGCTCAGAACGTTGAGTACGTCGGCCTTTAAGTTCATCTTGAACACTGACTAATTCACGTCTTAATTCAGCTAATTGATCGCGAACTTTACGGCGATCGAGCTCAAGTGTCGTTTCACCCGCACCTTTACCCATTTGACGTTCTTTATTACCAATAGCCGATTCACGTAAACGTGGTGCTAAATAGTTAAGACGTGCAATCTCAACTTGTAGTCGTGCAGTTCGAGTACGAGCATGACGACTAAAGATTTCAATAATAATACCGGTGCGGTCAAAAACCTCAACACCTAATTGATTTTCAACATTACGCAACTGTGATGGGCTTAAATCACAATCAAAAACCACTACATCAGCACTACCAAATGACAGGTTTTCAGAGGGTAGTTCTGTAAAAAGCATCTCATCAACATCATCACTTTCTTCACTTTCTTCGATCAGACCTTGATTACCAGTGAGATGTGCGATTTCAGCCAGTTTACCCGAACCTAGAACGCTTACTTTCTGATTCGAATTTAGTCTTTGTGATTGTGTTCCTACAACCTTAAAACCAAGAGTTGTTACCAATCGAGCCAATTCAGCTAATGATGCTGCTGCTTCATCCCCCTTAAACTGTGGAGTTTGAATAGAAATCAATAACGCGTGATTAGATGATGCTTTTGCAGTTAATTGCATAATTTTCTATTGTGCACATACGCGCACCCTATTTTGTATATTTGTCTCATCCTACGCTGTTATTAGTCAGCTTTATATAAAAATAGACGGTGACTTGTATTATCCATTTAACACAAGAACAAATATCCCACTTTTTGATGATAAGTTGCACTAATACTCTAGGTTTTATGACACTGAAGACAACCCTGATTTATTTATAACTCCCCAAAATTTTTTAGACATCGAAATAGTTCGCTGAGAACAATGTGAACATTTAAAACGCAACATAACAACTTCCTTATCATTTATTTACAACCTATTTTATCAAATAACGCGGTGTCTTCTTCGTTGATATCTGGTGGTGTTTAGCTAATGCCTCTATAACAGTATAAACCATTGCAGGATCTCCTTTTATACCGTTATCTTTACACGGTGCATCAGACTCAGCGCCAATAAAAATAAGTACCATACCCACAATAATCTTAAGCTACCACTATTAAACACTGATTATTAATCATTCTACTGATAATAAAAAACCCTCTCTCAATACGAATATTAATAAAGGGTTTTAACATTGTATTATCCACTAATTTTCACTGGATAATACAATAGATTTATTTAGTCGCAGCAACCGTATCTGTCGACGTAACGACTGTAGATGCTGTCGCTTTTGCTGGTGTTGCAACATGATCACTTAATTTAACTTGAGTTGGTGAGCTAATCCCTGCTTGTTGAAACTGTTGTTGCATCGCTAACATTTTCTGTTGTTGCTGGTGCATTAACTTCGCCATGTTAGATTGCATAGTATTAAAATCACTTGGATTACCCATAGTATTCCAAGAATTTGCAAATGCTTGGTTCATTTCAAGTTGTTGTTTTTGCATTGCATTATAAAAGTGCGTATCTACTTTTTGATTATTATTACCTTGAAATTGCACAATTTCATAATGGAATGGACCTTGTGGTGTTTGCAATACACCCTTGGTTACACTCTTCTCACCATCTTTAGTTTTTACTGTATTGGTCGTTTGATCAGGCAAAACCTTGGTATTCGCTTTTGCTATCATTTGGCGATCAACACTTTGGATCCAACCCGTATTACCATTAGTTGTATCACCCACTTTTTCCCAGCCATTATTTTGATAAATGGTAATTAATGGTATCTCAGACTTTATGGTTTCAACCACAGGAGAAGTAATGCTTGGGTTTTCATACACTTTAATCGTTTGTATGCTGGTGTCAGCCCACGCAGCAGTACTTAGACAAGTAACGGCTACAATACCTGTAATTGCCATCGCTAAACGTTTCATATCGACCTCTTATGCGTATTTACATAATTTAAAAATACATTAAAAACGGTGGCTATAAATAAGCAGATTGAGTGTCTATTATATTAAACGTTGAAAATGAATCCAAAATGAATAACATCATATTTATATCATTAACGATTAAACGAAAATGAAATATAACTAATTAAAAATAAAATTATTTATAACAGGAAGCTAAATTTCTACCGTTAATAATAACGACAGAACTAACTATCAATCTTGTTTAATAATAATTTCACGAGGGTAATTTTTTTCTTGCTCGTTAATATCATATTCAGATGTGCCTTGGCCTAGATCGCCAATCGGTGCTTCAGTGGCAACATCAATACTCACTCCAAATGTATGTTCGCGCGCTTTAAATTTATCAAATATCATTTTTTCTGCCGCCGTTAACCGCGTAAGGTCTTTACCTTCAAGAGTCAGTACTTGATCTAATAGTTTTTTATCTTCAGGTGACATAATAACCAACCTTCTTATGTAAATATAATAACTACATTATGTTTAAATACGATACGCCATTGAGGTTAATATACTAGCCACTTATGTTGTAGAACATGAGCAATGAATTTTCATTTGTGATCCTTTATTTTCTCAAGCTGGCGTTAACTCCGCTAGTTATAAGTTGCCGTAACCATTGATGACTAGGATCTAAATCAAAATGTTTATTCCATAATAACAGATAACCACCTGGCTCTAATTCAATAGGAATAGGACGAATGATCAATTCAGTATTTTCAATCATCGCAAGTGCGGGTCCAGAGGGATAACACATCAATAAATCACTTTGCTCACATAACTTCGCGGCGGCATAAAAATCCGTCATATTAACCGCATTATCGAGCTGCTTATTCTCAAGCGCTAAAATTTCATCAAGCAGCCACCGCTTTAATCCGCCAATACTAACTTGTAAATGACGGTATTTTAAAAATATATCTAAATTCCAAGGCTCACTTAATGCAGGATGCCCTCGACGCATTAAACACACCGGATAATCACGCGCTAACTCAATATAATTTAACGATGAAGGTACATTACGATAATGACTGGATGAACGTTCATCCCACTCAAAAATACCAATACCAAAATCAATTTCACAGCGTAATAATCGCTGCAAACTATCATCGTTCCATGTTTTACTGGTTAAACTAATATCAGGGGCTTGCTGTAATAACTGAGGCATAAAACGGGGGTAAGTTAATGCATAAGCGGTTTCAACTAAATCAATATGAAATTGACGTTGGCTCTGTGCAGGATCAAATAGCTCTGCACGCGTTAACTGATTAATCTGCTGTAAAATATCATAAACCGAATCTGATAATGACAATGCTTTCGGTGTTGGACGTAAACCATAAGGTGTCCGTTCAAATAAAGGATCAGCAAACGTTTGACGTAATTTAGCTAACTGCTTACTCACCGCCGATTGACTAAGATGAAGTCGCGCTGCGGTGGCTGTAACACTTTGTTCTTCCAACAACACGTTTAATATACGTAATAAATTTATATCAAAGTTCTTCATTTACTGCGCCCTTACCAACAACCAAAATCAATAGCCTAAATCAATCAGTCAACATTATGCTGGCTGTACTCGACTACGCAAATGTTGGTGCGCAGCATCTGAGATATCATTACCCCATGCTTGACGTTGTAATTGTTGCGCTGCGACTAACGTTGAACCCGAACCAAAAAAAGGATCAACGACAATATCACCAACAACTGAGCTTTGTTCAATTAATATTTGAATCAAAGGCACTGGTTTTTCTGTCGGATAACCGCGATAAACGCGCTTAAATTCAAGCACGTCAGGAATAGACAAATTAGCTAATTTACGTTTTCCTTTTTCAAAAAAAAGAATAAATTCATAGCGAGCTCGATAATGATAGCCCATACCAATCGCGACTTTATCCCACACAATCGGTTTCCAAAATTTAAATCCAGCCTGTTCTGCGATAGGTTTAATGTAAAACATGGTTTCCTGATCGCAGAAAAGATAGAAATGACTATTGGGTTTTAAAACGCGATAAGCTTGTTCAAGTAAAGTTTGAAATCGTTGATTAGGAAAAATATCAAACCACTGATTACTGGAAGATTTACTATTTTTTAGACGTGTGGTTGTGCCTATTTTTCGATGCTTTTCTAGTGATTCATAAGGAGGATCAGTAATCAAAAGATCGATACTATTATCCGTTAATGAAGACAGCCATTCGACGGCATCTTGTTGATATAATTGCATAGAGAAACCCACACTGAACATTAAAAAACCATAATGCCTATCCATTAATGAACAGGCACTACTTTCGTTAAGTGTTGTAGCAAAAAAATATCAATATAGATAGCACCAAGCGATTAAACACTGGTAATTCTACTCAACTGTGCTATTTACCACCATTGTGAGTTTTCTTGCTTCACGTCGGCAAAGCGGCGTTAATAATGTCATGTTGTTTTTTATAAAAGTATCAACAAAGGTAAAATCAATTTGGCTATAAGCATTTAACACTTGCCCCATCGCTTGCTGTACTAGCAATGACTTATCAGCGGCAAGATATAAAATAGTCTCCGTTAACAGCACTACATTCGTCTGTTGCTTATGGTGTAAGTGCGCTAATACTGACGCCCGTTTTAACCATACACTGTCTGATTCACGCCATTGAATAAGGTAACGTTCTAAGTCTTTATCTTGCAGTATCACCTTACCTATCAAGTTAGTCACAAGACGATCTAAAGTATCAACATTATCGGCTGTTGCTAACATTTCAAGATACACATCAAAAGAAGCTAACGTCTGATATTCAGGATAATACTCACCAGCATCTAAAGCTAAATAGCGTTCTTCTCGATAAACCCCCGACCATAACCACAATAATAAGCGATGATAGTCTTCGATATTATCAATACTGGTATGTGTAATCGCTAATTGAAATATTTTATGACGCTTTTCTAGGCTAACACCATAAAAGGGTTGTCGACTGTTAAGATCATACTGCATTTTTTTTGCAACAAGTGTACTGCCTTCAGCGACTAAATGTTGCTGCATAAAGATAACCATTGGTATAACTAATGACATAGCCGTTCCTCTTTGTTATCTCTCATTACTGCTGAGCATTAAGGCATGTAATGGTTAATAACTTTATTATAATCAATATTGTTATGTTTTTTGATTGATAAAACCAAGTATTCCGACTTTTTCATACTGCGCGTTAAATCTCAAACCTTTTCTAACTATTTCAAACAATTTACACACCAAAATACAAATAACAATCAAACTCATTCAATTTTGCAGTGTAAGTTTGCATTTATCTTGGTTTAAAATGATAAGTATTATCATTACTATTCAAGAAATCATTCTTCCTAGGTATCATTGTGAAAAATAAGCTGAAATTCCTCACACTTTGCGCAACTACTTTTTGGTCATTTAGCTCTTTTGCCGCAACGTATCCAGTTACAGTAACCGATGTTGCCGGGCGCACTATTACGTTTGACCACCAGCCTCAAAATATTGCGTTATCAACGAGCCGTATTTTTCCTTTACTTGAAATTATTTATCAACAAGATGCTGCAAAACACCTTGTTGCTGCACGCGATGATATGCAATTTTCCGCACCCAGCATGTATGCCAACTATGTAAAAGAATACCCTTCGCTCCAACATGTACCCAAAATTGGACTGATAAAATCAGGCGAATTTGATGCTGAACGGTTCATTAATTTAAAACAGAAACCTGATTTATTTATCGTTGATTTATCTAATATTAAATTAGCGCAAGATAACGGTTTATTAAAAAAATTAAACGCAGCAGGCATTAAAGTGATCGCGGTTGATTTTCGTGAAAACCCAATTAAGAACACTGTAAAATCGGTTGAAACGGTGGCTAAAGCCGTCGGTCGAGAAGCTCAAGGACAAGCATTTGCTAACTATTACCTTGATCATATTGCCGATCTTAAACAAACCCTTGCCCAATACCCTAACTTGAAGCCCAAGCGGGTCTTTATTGAACGAGCAGCAGGTTACAGTGATTCATGTTGTCGTACATTTGCTGGCGGTAATATGGGGGCTTATATTCCGTTCTTAAAAGCAATTAATATTGCAGATAAACCATTAAAAGGTGCAGTAACTGGACAAATGTCACCAGAAACCGTAATCACGGCTCGACCTGATGTTTATATTATGCAAACAACAGGTTGGGTTAATGATAAGGGTCAGCCAACACATGGTATACCATTAGGTTATAATCCTAATCCTGCCGCAATCAAAACAGCAACATCAGCATTAATGGATCGTGATTGGCTACAAGCTGTCAGTGCTTATCAAACCAAAGATATCTATTCAATTTATATGCCGTTTTATAATTCACCGTATAACTTAGTCGCAATGGAATACTTTGCTAAATGGATTCATCCCAACGTATTTAAAAATCTACATCCAGAGAAAACCTTTGAAGAAATGAATAAGCAATTTGGTCATCGCACAATCAGTGGCGATTTTGGCCAGAATAACTTTAAGGCTATGCAGTAATGACCTCAATCTTACTTGAGTTAAACACACATAACATTCGTAATCGTAACAAGAAAGTGGCCTTAGCGGCTTTCTTTATACTCAGTATTATTTGTGTTATTGCCGATATTTTCATTGGCTCACAAGGGCTAACTTTTACTCAAGTGATCCACGCACTGATTCATCCTCAAACCAGCGATATTGCCAGTAAAATTATTGTCTGGGATATTCGTATGCCAATGGCATTAATGGCACCATTGATAGGTGGCGCCTTGGCATTGGCGGGCGCACAAATGCAAACCACATTAAATAATCCCCTTGCAGATCCTTATACTTTTGGCGTCTCAGCTGCAGCAGGATTTGGTGCTTCACTGGTAATCACGAACGCTATTGCGATCCCCTTTATTCCACCACAATATCAAATAGCGTTAATGGCATTTATTATGTGCTTATTAACCACCTTTTTAATTGCGGCGATTTCATCAGTAAAGCGGATTTCAATTGAAGGCGTAATGCTATTTGGTATTGCGTTAATGTTTGCTTACGACAGTTTACTGACCATGATGCAATACGTTGCCAGTGAAACCCAATTACAAACATTAGTATTTTGGCAAATGGGATCACTTGATCGCGGCAGTTGGGCCAAAATTACGGTACTTGCGATTGTATTACCGATTGTATTATTAATAATGATGAAAGATGCTTGGCAGTTATCCACCCTTAAAATCGGTCACGAACGTGCTCAAGCAATGGGAGTAAACGTTAAGCGACTGCGCATTAAGACTCTATTATTGGTATCAGTGATCACATCGCTAGCGGTTTCATTTGTAGGGGCAGTTGGTTTTGTCGGACTCGTTGCTCCTCATATTGCACGTATGGTGTTAGGTGAAGATCAACGTTACTTCCTACCCGCATCATTCCTTGTCGGCGCAGTGTTACTAGAACTGGCTTCTATTGCCAGTAAAAGTATTATGCCAGGCATTATTTTACCGCTAACGGTGGTGATGTCGATTATTGGTATTCCTTTCTTTGTTTATTTAATCATTAAAAAAGGGGGGCGTTTTTAATGGCACTCACAATTAGTGATATTTCAGTCGCATTTGACGATAAAACAATTTTAGATAACTTATCGCTACCTACCATTGCGTTAGGCGAAATGGTAGCGATTATTGGTAAAAATGGTGCAGGAAAATCAACCTTACTCCGTCATATTACGCAAAATTTACGCCACCATTCACAGCAAATTTTATTACATGGTAAACCATTAACCTTAGAAAACATTGGTTATTTACCTCAAGATCATCGTATTTCAGCCACCATTACAGTGGTTGAATTATTGATCACCACGTTGAATATGGGATCACATTCTTTATTTGCTAAAGCGAACAGTGCAGAAAAAAGTTTACAATTATTAAAACAAATGGGAATTTTACATTTAGCCAATAAAGTGTGTACTGAATTATCTGGCGGTGAAAGCCAAATGGTGGGGCTTGCGCAAGCCGTTATTAACCAACCGAAAGTGCTAATACTTGATGAACCAACGTCGGCGCTTGATATGCATAACCAAATGAAGCTTCTTGATTTTGTGAAAAAATACAGTCAAGAAAGCCAAGCTTGTGTATTAATGGTGATCCATGATCTTAATTTAGCCATTCAATATTCAACCAAAGTGGCCGCGTTGCACCAAGGCAAATTATTTGCTTATGGCGATCCAATAACGACGATTACACCCCCTTTAATTTGGTCGGTATTTGATGTTGATTCACACGTTGCTATTATCGATGAGCGGCCGATTGTCGTTGTTAAATCATCAAATAGATCACAATGAACCATTTTATTACGCCTCAGTATTCTGAGGCGTAATCGTATGTTAGATCATACATCGACCAAATTAAAAGTTAGCTACTACTTTATAACCATCTTCCATTACAGCCATAATCGTACGTACTGATTGACTATCACCCAAACAAATTAACCCTTGGTTTCCATCACAATCTTCTTCGCCAAAGACATCGCTAAATTATTATCATAATAAGCGGCTTCATTGATAAAATGAGGATAAGCCTCGTAATCACCTTGCCAATGCACTTCTGTGCCATCAAACAAAGTAAAGATTAGATCACCATTACGTAGCGGTTTAAAATCATTATCTTGCACTGAGCGATGTACCATGCCGATACGCTGTCCTTGCTCATCTTCTGGCAATGACAGTGTTTCATGGTAGCGGAATGCTTCATAGCTTGGAATTAAAGGAATAAGTTCATTGGTATTATGCAGATGAACAAAATCAAGAATATGGGTTGTCATCTCATCCATCCAATCAAGAATATCTTGGCGGATCACCGATTGTGGCTGCGGTCCAACTTCAACAATAACGCCCTGTGGTGCAATAGAACTAAGAAAATGGTTTTGTTCAACGGGTGTATGATCTTCAAATACCACCACCGCATCAGGCATCTGCATTTTAACGTATGCCCCCATCTGACGATTAAAGCTATCAGATTGCAATAGAATTAAACAAGGCCCCATATTACTGGTGGTATTGTGTAAATCGATAATAAAATCAACGCGGGCATCGCCTTTAGGACCAATCTGTTGATTAATCACTTTAGCGCGACTCTGCTCATAACTTGCCAAGTCATTATTGGCTAAGTCAATTAAACTAAATTGGCGGTTTAAATCATGGTCAACATAACGTTTATTGTCATCGTGAGCTTTAGGGTTAGCAAAGACAGTTTCAATACTAAAACTATCTCGCACTACTGCTGTTGGTTGCTGCCATTTACGTAATAAGTAAATACCACTAAATTCATTACCATGAGTACCACCTACAACCGCGACTGTTTTTATTTTACTCATCCTTGTGCCTTAATATATACAGTGATTAGTTTCAGTGTACTGACTTTACTCTCTTTGGGAAGTCTGTTTATTAGATGAAAAAGTGATTATATATCACTAAATTGGACGGGTTTGCGCCAATTTCAAATAGGAATGAAGTCGATCATTTTTATATTCGATAGCAGAATGAATATTAACGTAGCGATTAGCATATACGGCACAACGATAACAATTATCACCCTTGATAATTTCAAGCTCGATAACACCATCGACTAATTGCCAATGTCCTTGCGTGTGTAGACGATTAAATAAAGTATATTCATCTAAAGTGCCATCAGCATGTAAACGCAGTTCAGTAATATAACCAGCACTACAGGTCTTAATCCAGTATTGTTGATATATTTCATCACGTTGAAAATTACGCTTAGTCTCTAACCATTGGTTCATCATCGGTTGTAGTTCAACACCTAAAACGGGTAATTGATCAATATCGAGTAAGCGCACACGTTCAGTTTCACGATAAAATAATTGTAGCGTCTTTTTTTCAAACATCCTTGTTCACCAACTTATTAGCCTATGTAATGCTGTTAGTAACGTATATTTTACCAACCGTATAATATTGTAAGATATTAATAGATAGTGACAACAACTACTAACAACAAACGAGATTATGCAGTTAACGTCACATAAAATATGCGGTGTTACGTATAGCAACAATTCAGCCTTACATTTATATTTACATATCGACTTTGCCACGCAATTGTTTGGTTTTACCCCGTTGATTTTTCTTATCCATCCGCCGTACTTTAGACCCTTTAGTTGGCTTCGTCGCTCGACGTGCTTTTTGGATCACCATCGCGCCTAGAATCAATTGCTTTAAACGTGATAACGCTTCTTCGCGGTTCATTTCTTGAGTTCGGTGCTGCTGAGATTTTAAAACAATCACACCATCTTTAGTTATACGGCTATCTGATAATTTCAATAATCGTTCTTTGTAAAATTCAGGCAGAGATGAGCGATTAATATCAAACCGTAAATGAATAGCACTCGAAACTTTATTAACATTTTGTCCACCTGCACCTTGAGCTCGAATAGCAATTAATTCAATCTCCCAATCCGCTAAACTCACAGCATTAGAAATCACTAGCATTGATATTTACCTCTTTTAATGCTGTTTTATATTTACTTAATACTACCACACTCAATACCGTAATCAGCATCAACCAAAACAAACAACGACTTATAATATTATGACTACTTTTTATCTTGTACTCACCAAAATATAGATATAAAAATGCCTGATCTATTTTATAATAGATCAGGCAATTATTATCTTAATAAAACCTAAATATTATGCGTATCAATAGCAATTAGTATTGTGAGTTAACAACAACCTCTTCACCGTAGATACCATTTTTAGCAATCGGACGGTTAGTTGAGTTAGCAGGACGCATAATACGAATACCCACAGCGCCCGCATCACGTGCAGCGGTAATATCACCATCAGAATCACCGTAATATACTTTAATATTTTCAGCTTTTATGTACGGTGTTTTTGTATTGGTTGTTTTACTAGAACCAGCAAAAATAACTTTATTCATATGCTTAATGTTAAACACATCTTTTAAATATTGCGTGGTGATCTCACATTTTGAAGAATCGCGACCAGTAATAAAGTAAATATCATCGCCACGCTTTTGGTGCATAGCAATTAACTCTTTACCAATTTGTTTTGGAATACTGAATTTTTCCCACTCACAATTTATTTTATCCCAGAATTTCTGATCTTTTAAATAGCTAAAATTGTTTGGAGAAAAGACTTGTTTGCCACGATAAAAACCTGGAGAGCTAAATAATACAGTATCATCAACATCAAAACCTACCGCCATCGGTGGTTTGCCTTTTAGTTGTTGAGCAATTTGATCTACAGTTACCCAATCAACACTTTTAGGTTGTCCCATTTGTGTTAATTGAATTGTGCTATATCCTGTTTCAGTACCTGGTACTTTTGGCGTAGCCATTACAGAACTAGAAACAAGACTCAAAGCAAGCAAAGAAGAAATAGTAATCGCAGTAAATGTCTTTTTCATTTTAGAATAAATCATCAAAAAAAGTGAATGGATAATCTAACGATTCACATTTATATATAAAGTGATAGTTATCACATTATATTGCTATTTTATATGAAATATAAGATCCATGATAAATAGACGTAAAAAATAACAGCTATTTATCAAAAACCAATTGGCTATAATATTTATTATTATATTCTAATTATTAAAAACTAACATTGTACTGAAATACTTTGAACTAATTTACTTTATTATTACTCTAATATTATTAACCCCTAATTATTTATAGTGATTGATCACACGATGAAAAAAATACTTCTACCTATTATGCTAGGCGCATTACTTACCGGCTGTAATGAAACAACAGCTAACAGCAATGGGGATTTTACGGCTCAACAAAAAGCAAAAATTGAACAAATTGCGAGCCAATATATTATTAATCATCCCGATGTATTAGTAAAAGCCTCTCAAACATTACAACAACAGCAAATGCAAGCTCAACAAGTTGAAGCTAAAAAAGTCGTCATTGCGAATGCGGCTCAACTTATAAATGACAAAACTACACCATTCATTGGTCCTAAAGACGCAAAAGTGAATGTGATTGAATTCTTTGATTATCAATGCATGTATTGTTCTAAAATTGCCGACACTGTTAAGCAATTAGAAGCAAAAAATCCAGATGTAAAATTCATCTTTAAAGAAACACCTATTTTCGCATCACGCTGGGAAGCATCAAAATATGCGGCTGATATGGGTAATTGGATCTACCAACAAAAAGGCAGTGCAACATACGCTAAATATCATAATGCCGTATTCGCAACAGGTAAAGATGAAGGTAAGTTAACTAAAAAAGATATTAATACTATTGCGACCAGTATTGGTATTGATGTATCTAAATTTAATGTAAATAATACTTTTATGAATAATTTTGAGTTATTTAGTAAATTAGGTTTCCAAGGCACACCTGCATTAATTGTAATGCCAACAAATAACATTACTACAGACAACATTACTATTATTAATGGCTATAATCCTGAAGCACTTAAAAAAGCAATCAGCGATCTACAAGCAAGTACTAAATAATAGTTACATTAAAATAACAAGATAAAACACAACAAGAGTTAATATTATATCTTGTTGTGTTGTTATTTAAATATAACGCTTAGTAATACTGAAACATCTTTTGTACATCTTTATAGTTCTTTGTTTGTGTTAACGATAGCATTAATAATATACGGGCTTTTTGTGGATTAAGTGTACCGGCAGCAACAAAACCATATTTAGCATCATCAATTTCAGCCGCTAATGTCGTAGAGCCTGTCGGAACTCGTGAACTACGCACAACCATCGTTCCTTCTTTACTTGCTTTAGCTAATTCATCAAAAATAGCTTTATACATATTGCCGTTACCCACACCCGCACTGACAATACCATCAAATTTAGCATTCACTAACGCAGTTACAGGTAACGCTGACGCATTAGAGTAATTATAAACAATGCCTACTTTTGGTAAGGTGGTTAGCTTCGATACATCAAAATGTGTTGCTGTTGTATGATGACGCTCAGGCGCACGTTGATAAATAACATCACTATTATGGATATAGCCTAATGAACCAAAGTTAGGTGAACGGAAAGTGTCAACCGCGGTAGTATTGGTTTTTGTTACATCACGCGCATCTAACACGGTATCGTTCATTGCGACCAATACTCCGCGCCCTTTTGAATCTTTATCAACAGCCGTCACAACAGCGTTATATAAATTAACAGGACCATCAGCACTCATCGCCGTTGATGGTCGCATCGAGCCAACAAGGACTACAGGTTTATCACTTTTAATCGTAAGATCAAGGAAATAAGCCGTTTCTTCCATGGTGTCAGTACCATGAGTGACAACAACACCATCAACATCATCTTGGGCTAATAACTCATTAATACGTTTAGATAAAGTAAGCCACACTTGATCATTCATATCTTGCGAGCCAATATTAACCACTTGCTCACCACTGACATCCGCAATTTTTGTCATTGACGGCACAGCTTTAATTAATGATTCAATACCTACTTGACCTGAGGTGTAAGCAGACTCCGTTGCTGACTGGCCCGCCCCTGCAATGGTTCCTCCTGTTGCTAAAATTTTGATATTCGGTAAATCGTCAGCCGCGACAGCTAACGAACTCATACACAAACCAGCAACAAGCATAGCAATACAGACAGGATTTTTATTCATCAGTCACACCATAAGTTAGAATGTTAATATTTATTTATGGTATTAATAATATTATTAATAGAATATTATTTTGCGCTGAGTATCACTATTTATACATAACATTAGTGACCATTGTCACACACATAGACCTCGAACCAGCGAACCAACATGTTATAACTGATTTATTAATAACAAATTTATGCTATAGCTGTCATAGGATCCACACCGTAGCACTCCGTTATGCACTCACTCCCTACTGCTGTATGAATATATTGTTGTACTAATTCTATATTTTTAGCTTCCCAAAAACATTGAAAATAACTGTCTTCTACATAAATAAATGTTGAATGCAGTACCATTTCATTAGGTAATTCAGGACTAAAAAAGGCAATATCATTGATATTTTGTTGTTGGTCAATAAGTTGATGTTGGCTTACATAAAACATAAAACATCCCCTAATAAAAACGATTATTCATTAAGTGTAGACATAAAACATTCAAGTTTTCCATCTAGATCAAATATAGCTATCACATTAGAAACCGATAAATTGATCCAAAAATAAGCTCTTTTTTTATATGATTAATTACTTTATAGCGATTTTTTTAAACAAAATAATCATTTATATGTTAGATATTATTAATAATGGTTTTTAAATTTACAATTTTGGGTTGTTATTTGAGCAATAGTTATTATTATGAACAAATTAACCTCACAAGGATATTGAGAGCTACATTTTATAAAGGGTTAACAAGCATTTTACTGTATCCTAGGGGTCTTTTACGCGCTTGCCGCAATAATGCGACCAGCTGAACAAATGCTCCTTACTTAGATATTTTTATGCATTTCAATCAAAATATACCCGTACGTTTCCCTAAAGGGATTTTTGCAATGTGGAGCGTTTACAGTTTCACAGGCGCCGCTATTCTTGCTTCAATCGTGTTTTCACTGTTGTTGTTTTTATCTATTGATGATGACCCCTTGATGAAATTTCTCTTTGGCGGCTTAGCTGTCATTTTTGAATTGGGAAAATTCTTTGCATGGTACGAAGTTGGGGAACGTAAAGCACGACGTAACTACAGTGGCACATTTACAGCCTTTACGTTTTATGCAGTATTAGCCGCAATTTCGATTGGAGGCTCTGTTGGTGGTATTAATAGCGCAACCAATAAAGCGTACAGTGAAGCTAATGTACAGCAGAGTAAAATCAATGCGTTTAATATGCAAATTCAAGCTATTGAAAAACAAATTGATCTTAATAATGTTGCCGCTAAAAAATACATCCAGATGGAACGAATTGCTTCTGGTGTCACTCGCATTCAAAAAGCAAATGAAAAATTACGCAAGCAACAACAACAAATAGCAATAGAACGCGATACCACACCAATTGTCGGTCAAGGATCTGTACTTGGGCTAATTGATAGCCTTGCAACAACATTTAATGTCAGCAATCAAGCGGCTCAGTTGGGATTAGTTATTTTCCTATCAGTATTGCTCGATTTCTTTGCAGCATTTTTTGTGGGTTTAATTGGTGAAGAAAATCGCTTCCGTTATCAGTTTAAGCGTCAACAATTATTATCAGTTAATGGCTATAGCATCCAAGATCAACCACAGTTATTAACCCATTTTGATCCATCAGCTGTTGGAACATCATCTATTACCGACATCAGTGATGACGAAATTATTGTTGAAGATATTGAGCCAGAGCCGCCAAAAACAGCGTATGAACAAGCTATCGAAGCGCTCACTAAAAATCAAGTTAACTGTAGTAAACGTGCAGTAAGCCAATTACTCAAGCTCACAACAGATGAAGTTGATGCTATTTTTCATCAGCTACTTGATCAAGGTATTGTGAGTAAAAAACCCAATAACCATTATCAATGGCGTGGTGTTAATACAGTAGCAAGTTAAGCGTTCAATTTAGCCTCTTACTAAGCTCAAAATAGTGCTGCTATTTTGGGCTTTTTTACACCCAAAAAGTGTCAACAATGACATCTAGCTGATTAATTTTAATCCATTGGTACGCCTTATGATTAAAATTAATTATTCACTTATTTATCTCAAGCATAAATTTATAAATACAGGTAGAATCGCCACACTTTTTTCAGAAACATGTTTTCTAATGATTACTTTTAGTCGTCTCAAGCAACTCTGCACCCACTCATTTATCGCCGTAAGTACCTTGACGCTGATTGGTTGTGCACAACCGTTATCAACAGTAAAAACAGCAACATATAGCAATGTTGATAACTTCAATACCACTTTGTATCAAAAGGTATTACCGTATACTCAAGCTAATCCTAATAAGACCGCTTTTTACCCTTTAGGTGATGGTCAAGCTGCACTACTTGCACGCTTAGCTATTATTGAAAGCGCCCAAAAAACGGTCGACGTGCAATATTATATCTACCGTGATGACGCAACCAGTAATTTACTGACTTGGTATTTATATCAAGCAGCAGAACGGGGCGTTCGAGTTCGTCTACTGTTAGATGACATGCAAAATCGTGATGATCAAGCATTAGCAGACTTATCCGCACATCCTAACGTAGAAGTCCGTTTATTTAATACTTTTGGTAATCGTAGTTTTAAACCATTTAGTTTTTTAACTGATTTTGATCGTTTAAATCGTCGTATGCACAATAAGTCGATCATTGCTGATGGTGTCTTTGCTATTACTGGTGGCCGCAATATTGGTGATGAATATTTTTCTGCCAATAATAACGTTGAATTTGGTGACTTTGATTTATTAATGATGGGAAAAATCGTTCCTCAGGTTTCACGTCAATTTGACGAATATTGGAACAGTAAACCTGCCATACCGATTGAAATGTTAGTTACTGATGCTCATTTGCCAACTGCCGATCAATTACAGCAATGGAAAAAAGCACAAAAACAGTATTTAACATCAGATTATGCACGTTCACTAAAACAGCATCCATTAGCAAAAAAATTATCCAATCAAACATTACCATTTTATTGGGCTGATGCTGAGCTTATTTATGATACGCCTTATAAAGTAAAAAATAGCAAAGATGATTTATTGCTGCATCATTTATCCGCCATGATCAGCCAAGCTAAAACGGATTTTTTATTAATTTCACCGTATTTTGTACCAACAGAAGTCGGTGTTAAAGAACTCGTAAAAGCAGCTAAACGCGGCTTAAATATTACAATAGTCACCAATTCACTTGCTTCTAATGATGTGTTTGCCGTACATGGATGGTATGCAAAACACCGCAAAGAAATGCTAGAGAATGGGATCAAGCTATATGAAATCAAAACCGATCCTAAAATAAAGAAAAGGCATTCATGGTTAGGTAATTCTCGTTCAAGCTTACATGCTAAAACGTTTATTATTGATCACAGAAAAGTATTTGTAGGCTCTTTTAATTTCGACCCACGCTCAGCCTACCTCAATACTGAATTGGGTGTCATTGTTGATTCGAAACCCTTTTCTGATATTTTTTATGCTGATTTAGATCGTCTTCTAGAAAAAAGCGCTTATCGTTTATCATTAGATAACAATAATGACATTGTTTGGACTGATGATATCAATGGTAAGCAATTTGATTCTGAGCCTGATAGCAGTACGATGCTAAAAATGGGCGCATGGCTTGCAGGTGCGTTACCGATAGAAAAGCACCTATAGAAAATCACTTATAAAAAAAGCCCTTCATGAATATCACCATGAAGGGCTCTATAATACAAAGAACAGTACTTACTTAGCCTTTGCTACGTAGTGCTGTTTTTTTAGATGCGTGCTTTTCAATGTATTCGATAATCATACCGGCAATATCTTTACCCGTTGCTTTCTCGATACCTTCAAGACCTGGTGATGAGTTAACTTCCATCACTAGTGGACCACGCTCTGAACGCAGTAAATCAACACCAGCAACACTTAATCCCATGATTTTCGCAGCAGCAACAGCTGTCTTACGCTCTTCAGGAGTGATCTTAACCAATGCTGCACTGCCGCCGCGGTGGAGATTAGAACGGAATTCACCTTCTGCACCTTGACGTTTCATTGCTGCGATCACTTTATCACCAATCACAAAACAACGAATATCTGCACCACCGGCTTCTTTAATGTATTCCTGCACCATGATATTTGCTTTTAAGCCCATGAATGCTTCAATAACACTTTCAGCAGCTTTGCGAGTTTCAGCAAGAACGACACCAATACCTTGTGTGCCTTCTAATAGCTTAATCACTACTGGTGCGCCACCTACCATATCAAGTAGATCTTTAACATCATCAGGTTTGCTAGCAAAACCAGTCACTGGCATACCGATACATTTACGTGATAACAACTGCATTGAGCGCAATTTATCACGCGAGCGACTAATCGCAACAGATTCGTTAACTGTATAAACACCCATCATTTCAAATTGGCGTAATACTGCTGTGCCGTAAAACGTTACTGATGCACCGATACGAGGGATAATCGCATCAAAATCCACTAAATCTTCACCTTTAAAGTGAATCGATGGTTTTTGCGAGTTAATGTTCATATAGCAACGAAGTGCATCAATCACCTTGATTTCATGGCCACGTTGCTCTGCCGCTTCAATAAGGCGAGACGTTGAATACAATGACTGATTACGAGATAATATACCAATTTTCATTACTATTACTTTTCCTTGCTTTGAATGAGGTAAGAGGCTTCTGGATCAACAATGATACGACCATGCATAGATGTTCGTCCAAGCAACATCCGAAATGCCATGTTGTCACGGCTTGTTAACGATATTTCAATTGGCCATCGTTGACCATTAAAATCAATAGTTGAAACAATAAAGTAACGTAATTGTTCATCGCCACCTGAGTTTCTTACAATACGCTTGTCGGCCACTTTAGCCATACAAACCTGTTCAATATCAGTATTGTTATTAATAGGATGTAACCAAAATTTCACCCATAATTCATCATTTTGAGTAAATTCTTCAATTTTAAAGGTATGAAGACAAGAGCTACGAGCCCCAGTGTCAATTTTGACATGAATATCATCGATACCAAGATCAGGTAAAGTGGCGACTTCGCGCCAACCAACAACAAATTTATTATTTTTATTCACAATTGTTTCTTTATTAATCATTACAATAACCCAACTTCCTAAACAGCTAATTGAGATACTCAAAAATGCAATAACTATAATCGATATCAATGGATCTAATTATAAATAGCTGCCTGCACTTTAATTAAACTGTTATCTATAAATAAGAAAATCATTAACTAACTGTGCACTGAGTAGACTTGAAATAGTGCCAATAACGATGATAAAACCACCATTAAATGATTGTTTTTTAGTATCATTGTTCTTTATATTACCACATCTTCGCCATATAAGATGTTTTATTCATGTTGTTAAGCAATATGTTTCAACCTACTACGATAAGTTAATCCCTTTTTTATCCTGGCAGATGCCATCAACACATCCTTAGAATCCTAATTCTATTTTCTCTTACTACAATAGCAACAAATAATCCGTAAATAAAAAGCCAAATTTGATTATTTTATTTCCAATAAAAACTAGCTAATCGCTCACTCTATTTAATCCTTCAGTTACAATCTCCGAACATGCTACTCTTTCATCATTTATTAATAAGAACTTATGAACATGTCAAAATTAAAACAACAATTATTATTACTTGGCATGGCTGACTTGCCCATCAACACAACAACCACACAACACCTGCATCAATTTATCACATCATCATCAGCGCATTTTGATCATGTTCGTCAACAACGTCCAAATAGTACAATGTCCGATTTATTACTTGGCTTTATGACCTTGCATCATCAACAAGCTCAACAACAATGGTCAGCTCAACACATTGCAGCCATAAAAATGAAAGCTGTTTTTAGTCATACTATTGGTGACAATTATGCAACTAACTTTACTCATCAAGATCAAGAATATCTTTTGGCTTTAACGCACTTATGGTTAATGGTACAAGGCGCATATGGTATTGATTACAGTTACAGCAATGAACAAGCTAAAATTCAAAGTATTGCTCTTATTAGTAATGAAAATACAGCGCCATCAACACAGATTAATACTAACGTAGAATCACTTAGATGCGAGTTTATGCAATCATACTATTTAGGGAAAAACTACAATACCGTTAAATTCAGCACTCGTATCAAGCAACTGTTCAGAAAAGTATAGTCACGCTATATGTTATAACTTAAAAATGACATTAACCGCTGTCTTTACTACACAACTGACTTGTTCTAACTTCATAAATTACCGACAATATGAGTGTATTTATCTTTAATGAAATAAAGTTTGCTTATTGTCGGTCTCATGTATAACACAGTAAATATTCATCGTTTCAGCACAGATAATACTTAAATCAACACAAAGAATTAAATATCGAACAACGAAAAATTGCCATCTTTGTCAACATTACACGTTGTTTATTTGGAGCTCTAGATTGAAAAAGTTATACCTATATTTCTATTTAACCTTTGCCTTACTAACGACGTTATTTGGCATTACCTTTTCATCAATAGCAGCAGCAACACCACAATACAGTACGGGTTGGGTTACCAACCCTCAACATCCTCCTATTGAAGTTAGGCTAATGCTCACCGGTCAACAAGACCTTGCCAAGCATACCGTTCAAGGTTTATTAGAAGTTAAACTTGCGGCTGATTGGAAAACCTACTGGCGATCACCGGGTGAAGGTGGCGTCGCTCCAAGTATCAATTGGGATATGTCATCTAATATCACTAAAGTTGATTGGCAATGGCCATTACCAAAACGTTATGAGTTTTTAGGCGTTGAAACACTGGGCTATAAGCATGATGTTATATTTCCACTTTCTATACATATAAATGACATGAACAAACCAGTATTTCTCTCTGGTAAATTAACCATGTCATCATGTACGAGTATTTGTGTCTTAACCGATTACGAACTTTCATTTGATTTTCTCCCTAGCAAATTACTGCCATCTACAGAAGCCATGTTTCTGTATAATAAAGGCGAAAGCCAAGTACCAAAATCATCACCCACGGTTACTTTAAATACAATTTCTTATAATAAAGCAGAAAAAAAAGTAACCGTTGTTGCAACCAATACCACTGGATGGCAACAACCCGACGTAATTATTGATGGTGATACACAAGCGGCTAAAGATACTTCGTTTTTAAAACCAACCACAACCATTAAAGGTAATACACTTTATGCCACTCTGCCTGTAACTAGTTGGTTTGGAACGCCAAAACTTATAGAACAACCCCTTCATATCACTATTGGTGATCATGATCTTGCAGTTGAAATAACAGCAAAAGCGACTGATACACCCGTTAATATTCCAAATACTAATAGTAATTTACTAAAAATTATTGGATTAGCCTTAATTGGTGGTCTTATTCTTAATATTATGCCTTGTGTTTTACCTGTATTAGGAATGAAATTAAGCAGTATTACTTCAGCTCAAGGACTGGCTCGTCGTCAAATCCGCACCCAATTTTTAGCATCAGCAGCTGGGATCATTGTTTCATTTTGGTTATTAGCTGCTTTTTTAACCGTAATGAAGTTATCAGGTCAAGCTCTTGGGTGGGGAATTCAATTTCAAAATCCATGGTTTATAAGCGCAATGATTGCTATCACGGTGTTATTTGGCGCAAATATGCTGGGATTATTTGAAATTCGTCTTTCAAGTAATACCAATACATGGCTAGCCACTAAAGGTGATAGTTCTCATTTAGGGCATTTTATTCAAGGTATGTTTGCAACATTACTAGCAACACCTTGTAGCGCTCCTTTCTTAGGAACAGCTGTAGCGTTTGCTCTAGGTGCAGATTTGGTGACCTTATTTGCTATCTTCACAGCACTTGCTCTCGGAATGGCAGCACCATGGTTATTAATTGCACTTTTTCCACAATTAGCAACATTAATGCCAAAACCTGGCATCTGGATGGATCGCGTTAAAACGCTATTTGGCTTAATGATGCTAGCAACATCAGTATGGTTACTAAGCTTGATGACCAGCTTCTTTAATGCCACTGTCGTATGGGGGTTAGGTGCCGTTATCTTAGCGGCTATCTTATGGTTATTAGGCCGTAAGAAAGGACGTAAGATCGTTATTATTACGTTAGCAGTAATGTTACTTGGCGCTGGTGCAAGTTTATTTACAGGTAGCTTAACAGCTAATAAATGGGCAACCCCACTACCCGCAGATCACCACTGGATCCCATTAGATACCGCCCAAATTGCTACCGAAGTCGCACAAGGTAAAACGGTTTTTGTTGATGTAACAGCACAATGGTGTATTACTTGTAAAGCCAATAAAATCGGGGTGATTTTACAAGAGCCAGTATATTCAGCACTGGATAATAAAAATATCGTCTTGATGCGAGGTGATTGGACTAAACCATCAGATTACGTCACAGGCTTTCTGCAATCTCATGGCCGTTTTGGTGTGCCTTTTAATATCGTTTACGGTCCTAATGCACCAAAAGGTATTGAGTTACCGGTTATTTTATCAAGTGATAGTGTTCTTGACGCCTTAAAGAAGGCGGGTAAATAAGAATAAATACCCAGCTATACTCTTACACTTTCAACGAGAATATGTGATAGATAGCTGGGTTCTTTTTAGTATTTATCTAAGCGGCGTATTTGCCAAAAATGGCGTTTCCAATATGGATTATCTAATCGAGATATAATAACGCCTTTAGATTGTGATGCGTGTAAGAACTTTAAATTACCTAAATAAATCCCTACATGACGTGAATTACGTCCGGTCCTAAAAAAGACTAAGTCTCCTTCTTTAGCATTATTCCGTTTAACTTGTTTACCTTTTTTAACTAATTCTAAGGTTGTTCGAGGTAGTAATTTTTGATAAACACTAGAATACCCGACCTGAACAAACGCCGAACAATCTATGCCTTTTTTAGACGAACCACCATAACGATATGGTGTACCTTTCCAATTATGGTAAACCCCATCAAATATATTCTTATGGATGGGTAATGTTTGTGCAACATTATGCTTAGGTGTGGATATTAGCGCTTTTACAGTATTTACGGTATTAGTAGCGTCTGCTGGCGGTGATGAACATCCAGCCATTGATAATAAAGCTAATAAAATTAATATCACTTTTTTTGTCATTAATCCATTCTTCACAATTTATCCTGCAATCCTTCAGTGGCGATAAATATATTCAATACAATTAACTAAATATTATAGCTACATTCATCATACTAACGTAAGCAGTAACTAATAACTGTGGCATTGATTCAATTGTTCTATATATTATTATCTATATCCTTCTGATCATACATGAAGAATTATACTATTCAAGAATATAACTAAAACAACATATGACTAAATGACTAAATGACTAAATGACTTATATTCTCAAAGGAGAAACAAAAAAGCTCACACTATCGTGCAAGCTAGAAATAATATAGTAGAAGAAATAAATATAATGAAACGTCATTTTTTATTAATCTAGATATTTTAAGACTAAATGCGAAATTATTATATTTACCATTAATAATGGTTAGAAATAATTTACACTATCCTGTAATTATATTTATTATCAAGAACATAAAAAACCCTATGAAAATAAGAAAAAAATTCATTATTAATCACAGGGTCAGTATTTTATAATATATAAAACAATTATAGGTAAAGTTTAGCCACATCTGAAGGTTCTAATTCAGCACCTTCAAGTGATTCATTCCAGTTTAAACCAACTAAAACACCATCTTCTACTAGCGTGATCATCCAATCTTCAAGAAAAATATCTAATGGTAATTCACTTGGTTGGAACTCAGACCATTCATCAGCACATTGCACTTTAGCATCTGCTTCATTTGACCAAAATGGCATCACTTCAGAGTCTTCAAATTCAGAAGAGGCAACAGATAACCAATCACCCTCTTCGTTACGAAGGCTCCAAACAACGTTGGTTGCTTGTGTTTCTGTTACGAACAAAGCTTTATTTGCTTGGATATCTGCAGTTAATTTAGTCATTATTTTCTCTCAATTAAAGTGCCATAATATGGCTTTATCGGTTAAATATATCAACCTTTATCCTACCTAGATATTTTATCAAAAAAACACCTTTGCAGCATTATTATTTAGTCATTGTTCTTATATAGTATTTAGAAGAAATTAACAGTATTGATCAATATTTTTCTTCACTGCATATGTTGACTTATAAAAATTCAGTGACAAAATGTCAACGAATGTTATCACTTTACACCAGGATGGTATCTTAGGCCTGAGCGCCATTTTGATCATTCATCACTATCGCTTCTCAATATTGCAATGATATTGAGGCAACAACTACTTTTTATTCTTAGGTGTTAACATGCAATCACGTCGTGCAGGTAATATACTAGCGGCATTTTCATTCATTCTTTGGGGAGTATTACCGCTCTATTACCAATACTTGCCTCAAGCTAATACTAATGAATTACTTGCATTAAGGCTTATTTTCTCTGTACCTGTGATGTTAATTGTCATGGTATTACTTCGACAACCTATTCCCGCAATCAAAAATATTCTTGCTGATAAAAAATCATTGGCAATGTGTGGTTTTGCTGGCGTTATAATGAGCGTTTCTTGGTATGCATTTACATGGGCAATCACTCATGGCGAAGTATTAGCCGCAAGTTTAGGCTATTTTATCAACCCATTATTTGCAATCGCATTAGCCATGTTTTTCCTAAAAGAAAGACTCACTAAGGCACAGGTTATTGCTGTTATCCTTGCTATTTTAGGCATTGGATATCAGGTATGGCAATACGGGCAATTGCCATGGCTATCATTAATTATGGGTAGTTTTTTTGCTATCTATGGCTTAACTAAAAAATATATTAAATATGATGCACTCACCTCTGTAACAATTGAAGCTGCCATCCTTACTCCTTTTGCTCTCATTTATATGATATGGCTTTATTTCAGTGGTGATAGTGTTGCGCTAACTTCTGGCACCACCACCTTTTTACTTTATGCAGGGGCCGCACCAGTGACTGTTGCACCATTGATATTCTTTGCTTTAGCACTCAATCGTACCAGTCTTACGATGGTGGGTTTAATGCAATATATTGAGCCGAGCTTACAGTTTTTACTGGCCGTATTTTTATTTGGCGAAATCTTTGATCAAACGAAAGCCATTAGTTTTGGTCTGATTTGGTTAGGTTTAATCTTCTGTACAATTGAAGCACTGCCCGCTATGTTTCGTCGCAAAAAAAATATACTTATAAGTCATTAACCAATAAATAGCCTTTCGATCATATTATTCCGCCATCGTTAGGCTAGTCTTTCTTTCCTTCAATTCTTTAGGGAATACCATGCTAACCACAACAATATCTGTTGAAACCCCGTCAAATGAAATTAAACAACTCCAACAGGCATTAGCAGAATTTGCACATCAGCGTAACTGGGATCAATTTCATACCCCTAAGAACCTTGCTATGGCCTTAAGCGGTGAAGTCGGTGAAGTCGGTGAATTACTAGAGATATTCCAATGGCTAACACCAGAACAAAGCCAACAGTTATCACCAGAAAAGAAACAACATGCCAGTGAAGAGATTGCTGATGTGATGATGTATTTACTTCGATTAGCGGATAAGTGTGATATTAATGTCATGCAGGCTTGCCAAGAAAAGATACAACAAAATGCGGAAAAATACCCGATAAGTAAATGTTATGGCTCTGCTAAAAAATATAATGAATTGAATTAACGTTATTGGATATGAATAAGGCAACAATAAAAAAGCTGACTTAACGTCAGCTTTTTATGAATATTTTATTTTTCACCGACACCGCGGTTTTCTTTCTTCGCAAGTGCTATTTTACCAAAGCCTAACTTACGGAAATAACTATCACGGTATTCTCGTCCCGCTTTACTACACGTTGATACTGCTTCAACCTGTTGTTCCATCTTTAAAAAGGCCGTTAAATCAATACCTTCAGCAGCCGCTACCGCTTCATGAATGTTACGGTGTATATCAAAAGAGAAAATTAGCTGCTTTTCTTCTTCTTTGTAGGTATAAACAATAGTACGTGACATAACGTCCCCAATAGAGCACAAAAGGAGAGCGAATTTACCGTATAAGCGCTCAAGATGGAAGTAGAACCGTCTTTACGATAACGATTTACTTTATAGCGCCTTAATTATCAGCAACTTCACACTGTTTCGACTTTAATAGGCCACGCTGAAATAATTCATTTTCAGCCATAGGCTTATAAAAATAAAAACCTTGAATATAACGCACACCGAGTGAGGCAATAAAATCTAGCTCTTGTTGTTTTTCCACGCCTTCGACAATAATATCCGCTTGCGTTATTTTCCCTAATTGCACTGCGATTTTAAATAATTCTTTTCCGCGTTGACTATCAATATTTAATACTAATGAGCGATCGATCTTAACTTTATCAAACTCAAATCGTGATAAATATGCTAATGATGAATACCCTGTTCCAAAATCATCTAAAGCGATAGAAATACCTAACGTTTGTAATTCTGTCATTATTTTAGCAACTTTATCTTCATCTAAAATCAATAACTCTTCTGTAAACTCTAACTCTACATGATGAAAAGACAACGAACTATTATTAATCCGTTCTATTACAATGCTAGCGAAATTTTTTAACAAAATCGTGTCGGGGGATATGTTAATTGATATTTTGAACTTAGGATTAATAATAATGAATTTTTCAGCGGCTTTTATTGCATTATCCAATACCCACAAATCTAATTCAGGCATTAACCCTAATTGATTAAAATCAGAAATAAATGTTGGTGGTAATATTTCCCCTTGATGATTCCTAAAACGAATTAAAGCTTCACAACCAACAATACAATTATTTTCAATATCAACCTGAGGTTGATAATAAAGAATAAATTCACCATCACCCTGCAATTTTTCAATTTTCTTCTGAGCACGAAGATTATTATGTAACGATGGAATAAAACTAGTTAATCGTGTTTTAGATTCAATTTCATCACTGGTAAATAAACGATTTGAAAATATATCTGAAACTCCAATACCTAAACTACGCTTATCCATCAACTTAAAAAATGGCAAATAAATAACAATACCAATTAACACTAATAATAGTTGCAAAACAGCACCAGAGATTGCACCACCCGTCGCCATATAACCACTTAAAAACGGTGGCATTAACCAACTATGAACCTCACTTAAAGGGGGAACCAGACCTACATACATAGCGCCATAGGCTATAATAAAACTTACGCTCGGCACTAATAAGAAAGGAATAATCATAATCGGATTAAAAATAACGGGAATACCGTATAAAATAGGCTCGTTAACATTAAATAAACACAATATTAATGCCGTCTTAGCTAATAACTTATACCCTTTACTCTTTGCAAAGAACAACATACAGAGAACCAAACTCAGCATGTTTCCGCTACCACCAATACCCGTGAAAAAATCATAAAAATTAGTACTTAAAATATTTAAATTAATACCAAAATTATGCCATTCAGTAATATTTACCAAAGTAATATTATAAAGATCAGTTTTATAGGAATGTAATATATGATGGCCATTAATACCTATTGCCCAAAATAAACCCCGTAACACTTCATAAATTAAGCCATCGATAAATGATGTTGGATCTAAACGTGGAATAAACGACCAAGGAATTAACGATGATAATTGTTCAAATATTTTACGAAAGAAAAAACTTATAGATAACGCTATTGAAATAGTAACAATTGATCCCGCCAACATACTCATCGATATATCGATAAATGACTGATCCGTTTTCCCTTTAAATAGTCTTATTTTTCTTAATTTAGCAATAACTTCACAAGAAATATACGCTGTCAGTAATGACATTGGAAAACTATTAGGAAGAGGAATTAACGGTGAGATTAAATCCCATTGATAAGAAATAATAAAAAATACAGTTAATGACGTAGCAATCACAATACCTTTTGGTATACGTTTTACTGCTGACAAATAAGTAGCAAGGTAAAAGTTAACCAATATAGGGATCATGACTCTTGTCGTTTGGCCGACATAATGAACCGTTTGTCCAAAATCACTAAAATCAAAATAATCACAGAATACCGCTATCAACTCACAAAAGGTTGATATCAATACCAATGGTAACGCCATTAAAAAAACGTTTGAGACTGCGACAAGATACTTATTAACGGATAACTGCGACATCCTTGTAAACATTGGCATTATATTTTCTGCTTTAAAAGCATTATATTCAATTAGTTAAATATAATGCTTTTTTAATCAGGAGCCAATAATTTTCATCTCAAAATCAAGGTTCAACCGTCAAAAATAAAAAATATTCAAGGTTGATTTTTAGCTTCATTTAGCCTTGATCAAAATCCCACCACTATTCAATATGTTTTCCCATAGTTATACACAGAAACAGTGGATAAGTTCATTGAGAAAACATAAAATCATATTATTGCAACAAAAATAAATCAAAAAATGACATTTAAAGTACGATTATTGGAAAATTTATTAGCTGTTTCTAGTTATCAAGATTTAAATAATGAATAATTTGATTTTCACTGCCTTTCCATACCAAAGAAGGATTTCGTTGTTCTTGTTCATATTTACCATCAATCATCACATCAATGATGTCAGCGACCTGCTGCTGTTCAACAGTAAGTTCTGATAATAAATACCCGCTCCATAGCCAGATATCTTTACCTGCACATTCTTGACGTACTCGCTTCACCAATTTCAAAACGGCTGCTACATTTTGAGGATGTAATGGATCACCACCAGATAAAGACAAGCCACGACGTTTAATTCGCGTATCGTTAAGATCGTTAATGAGCTTATCTTCCATCTCTTGCGTAAACGGATGACCCGCATCTAAACGCCATGTGCTTTGGTTATAACAGCCTTTACACTGATGAACACAACCAGCAACAAATAAGCTTACACGCGTGCCTGGGCCATTAACGATATCTACAGGGTAGTAATTATGGTAATTCATAGCGGTTCTTCTTTAATAAAGAAAATAATAAAAGCGCCCGAAAGCGCTTCTAATTTTAAACTTAAGTATATTGTTACAATCTACATATGCTTAACGCGACGCTTAACTTCTTCTTGTTTACCGAAGTTAAACGGACGTGCATCTGGGCTGCCTAAATAACCACATACACGGCGAGTCACAGAAACACGAGAAGGCTCATGGTTACCACATTTAGGACACGTAAAGCCTTTACTAGTACAGTCGAACTCACCAGTAAAGCCACAGTCATAACACTCATCAATCGGTGTGTTAGTCCCGTAATAAGGAACGCGGGTGTAACTGTAATCCCACACGTTTTCTAATGCTTCAAGGTTATGCTGAATATTTGGGTATTCACCGTAACAAATAAAGCCACCATTCGCGATATCAGGGTATGCCATTTCAAAGTCAATTTTATCGTATGGATTAACTTTTTTCTCAACATCCAAATGGAAGCTATTGGTATAGAAACCACGATCTGTTACACCAGCAACAACGCCAAATTCTTTAGTATCAATAGCACAGAAACGGCTACATAAATTTTCACTTGGTGTGCTGTAAAGACTAAAGCCATAACCTGACTCTTCTTTCCATGCATCTGTCGCATCACGTAAACGTTGAACAATAGCAACCGCTTTTTCACGTAAGATTTCACTGTCATAAACGTGAGTCTCATTGCCATATAACGCATTTACTGTTTCATGAATACCAATGTATCCTAATGAAATCGATGCACGACCATTTTTGAAGATTTCAGATACATCATCATCTTCTTTTAAGCGTACGCCACACGCGCCTTCCATATAAAGGATAGGAGCCACACGTGCTTTTACACCATTTAAACGTGTAATACGTGTATCTAACGCACGGCGAGATAATGCTAAACGCTCATCTAAAATCTCAAAGAAACGGGCTTCATCACCTTTCGCTTCTAGCGCAATACGTGGCAAGTTGATACTTACTACACCAAGGTTATTTCGACCTTCATGAATAATTTTACCATTTTCTTCATAAGGAGCAAGGAAGCTACGACAACCCATTGGTGTTTTAAACGAACCCGTCACTTCAACTAACTTGTCATAGTTTAGAATATCAGGGTACATACGTTTAGATGCACACTCTAACGCAAGCTGCTTAATGTCGTAGTTAGCATCATCTTGTTTAAGGTTCAAGCCATCTTTAATCGCAAAAACAAGCTTAGGGAATACCGCTGTTTTATGATTTTTGCCTAAACCTGCAATACGGTTTTTAAGAATAGATTGTTGAATTAAACGCGATTCCCACGATGTACCTAAACCAAAGCCGAATGTTACAAAAGGAGTTTGGCCGTTTGCAGTGTGTAATGTGTTTACTTCATATTCTAATGATTGGAATGCGTCATAACATTCTTTTTCAATACGCGCTTGTGCAAAAGCAATAGGATCAGCAATACCCCATTCTGTTGCAACTTCTAAATGCTTAGAATAACTGACCGTAACATAAGGTGCTAACACTTCATCTATACGGTTAATCGTTGTACCACCATAAATATGGCTCGCAACTTGAGCAATAATTTGAGCCGTTACCGCGGTTGCCGTAGAAATTGATCTAGGCGTATCAATTTCAGCATTACCCATCTTAAAGCCATGCGTTAACATGCCATCAAGATCAATTAGCATACAGTTAAACATTGGGAAAAACGGTGAGTAATCTAAATCATGATAGTGAATTTCACCATTTTCATGTGCTTTAACAATGTCACGAGGTAACAAATGTTGTGTTGCATAATGCTTAGCGACAATACCCGCAAGTAAATCACGTTGGGTTGGAATCACTTTACTGTCTTTATTTGCATTTTCATTTAACAATGAAGCATTGCTTTGCTCAATTAGGCCACGAATTTCATTATTTAGACGGCTTTTCTTTTCGCGAGATATGTCTCGATCATGGCGATATTCGATATAAGCACGGGCAACAACCTTGTGTGGACCTGCCATAAGCTGTGTTTCTACCGCTTCTTGAATAGCGTGAATATCAACATTATCAGTACCGACAAATTGTGCTAATACGGCTTCAGCAACAGATACTGCGTAAGCCGCATCCATAGTCTGAGATTCAGAATCGCTGATAGAATTTGCTGCCCCAATAATGGCATCTTTAATGCGTAAAACATCAAAAGATACACGGCAACCGTCACGCTTAATTACTACAGGCTTCACACCAGGCTCCTAATCTAAGAAAAAATTACAGTGTCACATAACCACAAAATATAGTGTTCTATTTGTGTTCAGCAACAAGATGTGGGGTATTAAGCGCGATCTGGCGCAAAGAAACATTGATCGAGATCAATTTTTATAACGAGCAGTTTGTCTTGTGAACGATGATTATGAGCCGCCCCAAAATTTTGAATGTAAGCTTATTTGTAAAGTTCATTGTCAATAAATTTATTATCACATTCGACAAAAATTTAAAAAAAAACACTTGCCTTTCACGCAATACTTGAGACTATTCGATCCACAATAATTATGGATGTAACACAATGGATTTTTCATCATTCGATACACGCCTTGAGAACACAGTATATAAAAATCTACGCATTGGTTTCATTTGGGCATCTAAAATTTCTTTAATCACACTACTGCTAATAACCATTGTTATTTGGGTTGATTTTATACATACAAAAAATAGTAATTTATTACTAACCACAATAAATTTCGCCATTCAAGGGCTACTTTTCGCATCAAGCTGGCTGTTTTTTGTACATAACAAAACACTGCAACATTATAAAATTATTGCTGCTATTTATGCTTTACTCTTCGGAATAACATGGGGGGGGACTATTATTAACCTCAACAATTTAGGTCATGCTTATGTTATTGTCGAAATTATAGGCAACCTCTTATTTCTAGTTATACTACTTAGTTTTTATACGTATCGAATAGCCGTCTACCTTGCCATACTGCCAATCCTTATTTTTACTACTTGGTACAGCATTGAAGATCCTCGATTCAACTTACTCTTTTCATTTACAAAACTTGCGATTACCCTCATTATTATTGAATCAGGCCGACAACTACTCTTTAAATGGTTTACGACACGAATTACTCAAGAACATGATAATAAGCGCTTACTTAGTGAATTGGCGCAATTATCTTTTACCGATCAATTAACACAAATTAATAATCGTCGTTTTTTTGATTTTGCTATTGATAAACAAATTATTAATGCGAAGCATCACAATACCCCTCTCTCAATTATTTTAATTGATATTGATTATTTTAAACTTTTTAATGATACAAACGGGCATGTTAAAGGCGATATCTGTTTGAAATCTGTTGCGGTAACAATTAAGAATAGCTTATTAAGAAGTAACGACACAGTGTCTCGTTATGGTGGTGAGGAGTTTGTTGTATTATTGCCCAATACTGATATTCATGGAGCATGTCGTGTCGCTAAACGTATTCAACAAAATTTAGCAATACTTGCCATTAATCATTCAGCTTCTGATATTAGTCATTCGGTTACAGTCAGCCAAGGTATCGCTACATGGCAAACTAATCAACGACCCAATCAATTAATTAATAATGCAGATAGCCACCTCTATAACGCTAAAGAATTAGGCCGAAATCAATACTGTAGCGCATAAAAATGAAAAACGTAATGACACAATTACACTCAACTATAACGATGACAACATGATCACATTAATAAATTATAAATAGTCCATTTTTCAGTGAATCTAAGGCACAGTCAGTATTAAGCTAATACTAATAACAAGACTAACTATGCCCTCTTTTTTTACTTGGATTCTACTATTCGTATCATTAACTGTGAGGAATAGCTACGCACAGCCTTTTACTTTGATGAGTTGGAATATGCAATGGTTATCAACAAAGCCCGCATCGCCAATTGCACGATCTACAGCTGATTATCATGTTTTACAGCAACTATTTACGACTTATTCACCTGATATTCTTGCTTTCCAGGAAGTTGATAGTGCAGAGGCTTTATATCGTGTCATTAATAAACAGCAATATAAAATCTATCTTTCAGATCGTATTCATAATACTCAAGATAGCTTCACAAAAAACAATCAATATACTGGATTTGCCATTAGACGAAATATTATTGTCGATGATATTGCTGATTTATCACAATTGAGCTCACCAGCCATAGCTACGGGTATAACAATGCCATTTAGAAATAAATTGCGTTATGGAAGTGTTATTAAAGTCACAATGAATAAACAACCTATTCTATTACTCAATTTACATCTTAAATCAGGTTGTTTTACGGCTAAACAGCTATCAAAACATAAAAGTAAAGCCTGTAAAACATTAGCCCAACAACTAACCTTAGTTAAACAGTGGATTAATACTCAGCACCAAAAATCACGATCTTTTATTATTGTAGGTGATTTTAATCACCGGATTATTGATAAACAATCTTTCGTCAACAAAATCACAGATAATCCAACAATGATAAATCAATTATCATCGTCTATTAATGCTAATTGCACAGTTAAACTAACAACTAAAATTCCCCGCTATCGCACCTATAAAAAACTCATTGATCACCTTTTTGCTACAACAAATATCAATGCTCTCAGCCAACATCAAATTAAATATGATAAACAACAACTTTCACAATTTACACTCAGCGATCACTGCCCGTTATTGTTTACACTGTCGATTGATCTGACAAAAAACATTTAATTACTCAGCAACATAACCACCATTATAATAACGTACATCAGGGATAATATTATGTTTATTAAGGAGACGATACATAGTTGCACGTGACACACCAAGATCTTTCGCAGCCGACGCAACTTGCCCTTTATGTGTTTCAAGCATTGTCACTAAAACACCTTTTTCAGCTTCATCTTTTATCGTTCGTAAACTTTGTTTATTACTACTTTTTTGGGGTAAATCAAAATGATCAAGACTAACTTCATTACAGTCATTTAATAGTGAAACTCGTTTTACTTGATTAATAAGTTCACGAACATTACCTGGCCAGTTATATCGCAGTAATAATTGCTTTGCATCTTCACTATAATGCATCACTCGCGAGCTATACTCTTTAGAAAATTGTTGTAAATAATATTCTGCTAATAAAATTATATCTGCTCCACGTTCTCTTAACGTAGGCACTGCAACATGAAATACATTTAATCGATAATAAAGCTCTTTATTAAATGTTTCTTTTTTTACAGCTTGCTCTAAATCGACACTTGATGATGCAATAACACGCACATCAAAATATTCTTGATCATTTAATTTTTCATTTTCTGGTTGTTGTAAATAATTAAGTAGCTTTAACTGTAATGGCTTAGATAGCTCTTCTACACTATTTAATAATACGGTGCCATTTTTGATAATATTATTATCATTTGTATCTTGAGAGGGATCTAAAAAACTTGCACGCTGATCGTCTTCAGCTAATGAAGAGCAATTAATAATAGTCATATCATCACTTCGACGTTTACTAAGATTATGAATTGTCTTAGCAATAAGTTCTTTTCCAACACCGTGTTCGCCACTCACTAAAACGTTAACATCCGTCATCGAAACGCGTTTCACCATATCTCTCAAATGCTTTATCGATTTAGATTCCCCATATAATCCAATTTCACATTGATGATTGGCATCAACTGAAGATGTCGATTCAATTTCCAACATTCCTAATTGATGACCAGCGGTATCTAATAATTGATTTGATGGTATCGGCGTAGAAAAGAAATCAACACAAAAATTATTTATAAATTGACAAATAGAATCAATTTTCAATTGTTCTTTTTTAATAATAGCGATCCATTTAACATGCTTGGTTTTATTTGCTCGTTGGGAAATACTATTTAAACTAAAATCATTATTACTTAAATCAACAATGCAGACACATGGGCTATATTCTTCTAGAATTGCATCCACCGTTCGTAAATCATAGCAACAATGTGTTTTCCAACCGGCTTGTTCTAATAGTGCAATCCAAGGTTCATAAGTACACCCAATGGCAACAAGACGTCCATTACTCTTCTTTTTATCATTTATAGCTACCATTAGAGTCACCTTTTAAGAAAATAGCCATGTTCGATTTATATTAAAAAATATAGGTAACATCTGCCTATTTTGCATTGTATAAATATTAAGAATTACCATAAAAATATACTATTTTAAAATAATTAATAATATAACTTCTCATATATTTGTTATATTTCATTATATTAAAAAAATATAGAGCAAAAAAAATCATATTATTTATTTGTCTTTTTTAAAAATAAATAAATAATTTTTTATCGTTTACTCTTTTTTTGTACACTTAAGCATTCATTAAAATACAATTATTTAGACATTTTTTTATAAACTAAAATCATCTCAGCACAGAAAAAATCATGGATAACACAAGACGTTACCTTACTTTTGTTTTATCCTTGCCTAAAATAACAATACGTAAAAAATAGGACTACAGTATGTCTACTCCATTAGATGCCACGATGATTGAAACAATTCAGAGTTTTGACGCTGAAAAGCGCTACAAACACTTAGTAAAAGAAGTGGTTGCTAACCGTGAAATATGGATTCTTATCGATGAGCATGGGTGTGTTATGCTCAATACTGACGATGAAGATTGCGTTCCTGTTTGGCCGAATAAAGAATTTGCAGAGGCATGGGCAACAGGTGAATGGGAAACATGTAAAGCTGAAGCTATTTCATTAAATAAATGGCATAGCCGTTGGACTCATGGTTTAGAAGATGACGAACTAGCACTCGTTGTATTCCCTATTCCTGAACAAGAAGGTCTGGTTATTTATCCTGACGAACTTGATTATGAATTAAAGACATTAGCGAATAAACACCGCTAATTAAGTATTTTTCTATAGGCTAGCATTCATTTTGCTAGCCTTATTTCTATATCTGACAAGGAATATTATGGATACAATGATTAAACAAATTAAACACACCCCAAATAATATTAAATTTAACGATATTATTACCATTATTAATAACTGTTATCACTATCAGCCCACCCGTTTTACTAACGGTATCGCGCATAACACGATTATTAATCTTGCGGGCACTAACGAAGGATCATGTAAAATATTTGCATTTTCGCAACTACATCAGTTATCAAAAATGGAAACGTTAGCTTGTTTTGGTACTTTTTATCGTAATGATGTATTTCAACACCCACAGAATAATGATCATCAAAATATTCGCCAATTTATAAAATCAGGCTTGGTTGGTATTCACTTTGACCACTTCCCACTCACTCGTAAGAAAGAAGAATAAAAACCACCGTATGATCTTATAATTTCAGTGATTTTTACTCTATTGTCGTATAACTCTACAACGGCTTTTTACAATGACTACACACTTGTGGCGGCTTCATAAAAAAAGGCGAGCGACTCGCCTGACCACAACTATCACAAAATTTTGTTGAGCGGATAGTTAGTAACGTTACAGGAATTAATAAAATCAATATTGAAATCATCCATGCGGTAGGTGGTTGCATAAAAATAATAAAACCACCAATGACAACATTACTAAACACCGTATAAATTGGCCATAAACGACGTTTTTTAGCCACATCATTACCGCGTTGGAATAACATCACACTGCCTACAGTTAAACCTAACCAAATAACAACGAAACCAATTAATAGATTTTCCTGCATCTTTTTTCCTTAAAAACATTTCTTATAGTATTCATAATAACCTCATTACTATGCCGCATTCTACGTCTATTTAGTATGGTCATTGATAATAAAGCCTGCATACAACATAAAAACTAATCTCATGATTGTCCGCTAATATGACTATATTTATAAATAATGTAAATAAACTGTAATAAATAATTCAAAAATATGAATATCAGCACAGTATTCAAGTCCCGTTCAAGGTAAAGTTACTAACATGTAAACAGATAGCACATTACAGCCAACATACGCTCTTTTTGGTTATACCCGTTTTAGTATGTCTCGATATTGTAACTGCAATATCTTTAGGAGTTGTTTAATGAACATAAAATCTGTTTTACGTACAAGTTTTGTTCTTTTTTGTATGCTCAGCCGCACCGTTGTAGCAGCACCAGCGATCGCTCCCGCTTTTAATACCCATGACCAATCACAAACTCGTCAGACACAAGCTAGCCGTAAAGCTTTTCAACGTGACTTGAGTGGCTTATACAGCATTCAATCGTGGAGAGATGATAATCTACGCCAACCCTTTAATAATTTTGATGCGCTGTATTTGGCATCAACTACCGCCCAAATCGAGTTACAAACATTACTACAAAGTGTTAGCTTGGCATCCGCCACAAATATTGTTATTCCAAAGATTAAATCAGCACAGCGTTCACAACAAAAAATCGCAACCGAATTGCAAGGCGAAACAGATAAGATCACTGATATAGCTCGAGGCTCAATTATTGCTAACGATATTCCAACGCTAGTTCAAGCTTATGAATTACTAGCAAAAGAAGCGACTATCGTTAGCGTAAAAAATCGCTTTAAAAATCCAACTCCATCAGGCTATCGTGATTTAAACGTATTAGTACGTTTACCTCATAGCCAAATTATTACTGAAGTTCAACTTCATTTAAATGAAATATCAACCATTAAAAATGGTCCAGAACATGATCTTTACGAAAAAATTCAACACATTGAACGTTTAGCGCAGCAACAACAACGTTCATTATCAGAATTTGAAGCAGCACAAATTAAGCAACTACGCCAACAATCACACCAGTTATACCAAACAGCATGGTTAGGTTACCTACAACCACAAGCGGCATAGCAATAAACGCCAATAAATAATAAAGCTCGTGACGATATTAATCAGTCGCGGGCTTGTTTTTATATTTAATCACAACTCACAACCATGCTATCTTCTGCTCAAAAAAAAAGCGAATCGTACAAAACGACTCGCTTTTAGTATAAATAACAACAGTAATAATATGATTATTAACGAATAAACTTATTATAAACAAACAATAAGATGAATGCGCCTAATGTAGCAGTAATAATGCTGCCTAGGTTTACACCGTCTGCATGACCTAGACCAATAAACTTACCGACAAAACCACCTACAAAAGCACCACCAATACCCAGTCCCATTGTTACAACCCAACCGCCGCCATCTTCACCAGGCATTAACCATTTAGCTAATGCACCAGCAATTAAACCCAAAATAATCCAAGATAAAATACCCATGTTTTTTCCCCAATTGACTAATTTTTCACTATTAAAAGAGATAATATGATTATGGTATAAGTAGACATATATCACACTATTAAGTTCAATAAAAATTATCTATCCATAGATATAACTCATAGGTCGTAGTAATTAATCGTGATTCTCTAGCTTGTACATCCTAACTTCAAGTAAACTACAATCTGCTCAGCAAGAGTGAATAAAATATAATCTCCACCCTATAAAAGAGAGTTACGTTTAATGAAGTACCAATGGATTTTATTTGATGCAGATGAAACCTTATTTCACTTTGATGCCTTTCGCGGCCTTCAACTGATGTTTTCTCGGCATAATGTTACCTTCACCAATACTGATTTCGAACAATATGAAGCCATTAATAGACCATTATGGGTTGATTATCAAAATGGGGGAATTTCAGCAACGGAATTGCAGAATATTCGTTTTGAATCATGGGCAGCAACTCTTTCATTATCGACAGAACAACTAAATCATGATTTCTTAATGGCAATGGCTGATATTTGTACCCCACTAAAAGGGGCAAAAGCATTGTTAGAAGCATTAAAGCCACAAACAAAACTAGGTATTATTACCAATGGCTTTACTGCACTTCAGGAAATGCGATTACAGCGTACCGGATTTAAAGATTTTTTTGATGTGCTTATCATTTCAGAACAAATAGGTGTCGCAAAACCTGATACTCGTATTTTTGATTATGCTTGCCAAAAAATGAACATAACTCAACGTCAGAATATTCTTATGGTTGGTGATAATCCTCAGTCTGATATTTTAGGTGGTATTAATGCAGGAATGGACACGTGTTGGCTTAATGTCGAACAAAAACCACAACCAGAAGGTATTAATCCTACTTATACCGTCTCTTCATTAGCTGAATTACAAGCACTGTTACTTAGCGAGTAATATTTACCTCTTTTATAAACAACTGGGTGCTGTTATATAATGACTATAATTCAGTTGTTTATATAGTATTCAGTTAATCAGTATTAAAAAAATAGTGTTTATTTCCTCATCATGCTTTACAAGCACCTCAATTCCGATTAAGTTTAAACCTCATTTTTATGTAGAGCGTATAAGTTATGTCTCAAAACATTAACAACAATCAGGATGCTACAACTACAGCAACCTTATCGATTGCTTGTACGCTAAACTCTGTCGTCGTCGTCATTCTCTGACGCTGACGGTTAACTTATTCGTCAGTAACGCTGGCGGATATGAATTTCACTTCTAAATTATCTCTTCCAGCATACTGACTCAGATTGTTTTATTTGAATTAAGGTATGTCATTTGAAAAGAAAAGAACTTGCAGCCATTGGTTTTATGACCTTTGCATTATTTCTTGGTGCTGGTAACTTAATATTCCCCCCTCTAATGGCACAACAAGCAGGTGAAAACTGGCT
Organism: Photobacterium carnosum; assembly: GCF_002849605.1. GTDB lineage: Bacteria > Pseudomonadota > Gammaproteobacteria > Enterobacterales > Vibrionaceae > Photobacterium > Photobacterium carnosum. Next base: position 139,085 of record NZ_NPIB01000004.1, on the reverse strand, counting down.
TATCGCTATTGCTGGATTTTTACTCACAGCCGTTGGTTTGCCAGCATTAACGTTAGTTGTTCTGGGCCGTTTATCTTCTGCTGATAAATTAACAGCCGCATTACCAAAATGGATGGATCGCTCTTTTTGGTTCTTAGTACTCACCACACTTGGTCCTGCTTTTGTTTTACCCCGTGCTGTTACAGTTGCCTATGAGATGGGGATCAAACCTTTTTATTCAGGTAACGGATTAATGATCTTCTCCGCTGTTTTCTGTGCTCTTACATTAGTACTGGCTTTAAAACCGGGTAAGCTTGTTGATTATATTGGTAAAGTAATGACACCAGCATTGATTGCAATGTTAGCATTACTGGCTATTTCAGCTGTTATTAATCCATTAGGTACACCAACAGCAGCCATTGAAACCTACCGTCAAGCTCCGACTGTTAATGGTCTAATTCAAGGCTACATGACATTAGATGCTATTGCAGCTGTCGCTTTTGGTTGGGTTATTATTCAAACTATTCGTAATACCGGTGTGAAATGCAATAAAGCCATTTCTTACTACACTCTTCGTATCGCACTGATTTACGCATTTCTTATGTCACTTTGTTACCTTGCTATGGGATATTTAGGCGCTACATCTTCTGATATTGCACCACAAGCAACCAATGGTGGTGAAATTTTAACTCGTTATGCTGCAGGTGAGTTTGGAACATTAGGCCAACTATTATTAGCAACAATTACCTTAATGGCTTGTTTAACCACCACTGTAGGTCTAACCAATGCTAATGGTGAATATTATAAAAACACCTACGGCGTAAAATTTAAAATCAGTGCTACTGTCATTATGGTATTGACTGCAATTATTTCTAACGTTGGCTTGGAAACGATTATTCAAGTAAGCCTACCTGCTATTTTAATTTTATGTCCTATTTCAATATCATTAATTATTTCAACCTTTTTCATCCGTACTCACTCAACAGCAGAACAACGCCATATCTCTATCAGTCAGACTACGGTAGTGATTGTAGCTACATTATTTGGCAGTATTGATGCGCTAAATATTCTCGGGAAGCTACCAACAACAGTGATTCCTTTTGCTGAGCACTGGTTACCATTATTTAGTTCTCACGCATCTTGGTTAGTCCCTGTCGCCATCACTATTTTTATCAGTAAATTGTGTTCTCGTGAATATAAAAATCACGATAGCGTTGTAATAAGTTAATTTAAAATGACAAGGCTAGATAATTTCTAGCCTTGTCATTATTCTTTTATTACCCAACAATAAATAAATAACTAACAACACAATCAATTGGTATTACCATCACCGCTAACAATAAACAGCCGAATAACGCTAACCAATTAATATTAAACGATTTAATCATATTATTTTCACAGCCATTAAAAATAAGTTGAAGAAAGTTATTTACAACACTAACTTTTCTTTATATTTTTAACCTGTAATTCACGTATTCATTTATAGAAGTTGTTAAATTATGCATTCAACACAGTTTGAACATAGAGCACAAAAACATTTAGCATCGACGATAGCGACTAACGCTTGGGTTGATGTGACTTCTATGACGACAAAAAAAACATCTCGAATTATTTCCGCTTTTATCCTAGTGATTATTCGCTAGGCTGGCGGACAAGCTTCCGTCAGCCATGCTGATGGAAGATAGTTTCAACTCTTCATATCTTCCTTTCAGCAATCCTGCGGAACCATTATTAAACGAAGAAACAGCAAAATAACACTTACACCGTTAAGTTATTAATTACTGTTCAATATTCACCACAATGCAGGTATAACATTTGAAAACACAAGACTTACTCGCTATTGGTCTAATGACCTTCGCCCTATTTCTAGGTGCTGGTAATCTGATCTTTCCCCCAGCAATGGGCTTAGATGCAGGTACATCATTAACTTCGGCTATGAGTGGCTTTTTAGTCACGGCTGTTGGCCTGCCTGCTTTCACTATTATTGTCCTTGGACGTATTGGCAGTACCAATAACCTTACAAAAGCACTGCCAAAATGGTTAGCTACAACTTTTTGGGTGCTATTGTTCACTGCAATTGGCCCTGCGTTTGGTATGCCTCGAGCAGTTACCGTTGCTTATGAAATGGGATTAAAACCTTTTTTCAAAGCCGATCATCTGGTTGCTTTTTCTATTATCTTCTCAGCTTTAACGCTACTTTTAGCCTTTAAACCAGGCAACTTAGTCAGTTTCATCGGTAAAGTAATGACGCCTGCACTGATTTTACTTTTAGCAGGTTTAGGACTAGCCGCATTCTTTTCACCGCTTGGCTTACCAGCAGCCCCTTATGGTGACTATCAGCATAGCGCCGTGACCAGTGGTTTAATTCAAGGCTATATGACTATGGATGCTATCGCAGCCGTCGGTTTTGGTTGGGTTATTATTCAAGCGATTAAAGCTAAAGGTGTAATTTCACAAAAAGGCATTGCTAGTGTTTCATTTAAAGTCGCAATGATCTATTTTGTACTAATGGGCGGTTGTTATATTGCAATGGGATATGTTGGCGCAACATCAACCTCTATTGCAACCCATGGTATGAATGGCAGTGTGATCTTAACGCGTTATGTTGCGGGTGAATTTGGTGCTTATGGCCAATGGTTATTAGCCGCGATTATTATCATGGCATGTTTAACGACCACGGTAGGTTTAACCAATGCTTGTGCTGAATATTATCAGCAAACTTTCAAAGCTTCGTTTGGATTTACAGCAACAATTATTGTGGTATTAACCGGTATTATTGCTAATTTCGGCCTTAATGATATTTTAAAAGTTAGTCTACCTGCAATCTTGGTCTTATGCCCAGTCGCAATTGCATTAGTCTTTGCCTCATTAACAGCTTCGGCTACTCATGTTTCGACCTTGACTCATACATCAGTATTAGTAACCGCAATGGTATTTGGTACTATTGATGCCGTTAGTATTCTAGGTAAAATGCCGACAGATCTTAATCAGTTCTTTAATGATGCATTACCGCTATATCAAGCGCATGCAAGTTGGTTATTGCCTACATTATTGATCTTATTTATGACAACAATAATGGGTCGTTTACCTATTGTTGCACGTAAATTCAACGTTGTTGATTACCGCCTTGATTCAGTAACAAACAATTAGTTCAACAAAGCATAGTAATAATTGGGGTTATTCCTACGAACGTTGAAGTGACTATTAATAAGACATAAAAAAAGCCTCTTACTGCTTCAATAAATGAAGAGCAGTAAGAGGCTTTTTATTACGCAAAGATCACATGATCTTATTCAGGTAAACGCTCACCTGTCATGAATGCGTGTAAAATTTCAGGGGTTAATTCACCCGCAGCTTCTAAACGCTTAAGCTCTGCCACAATTTTCTTTTGATCATCAATAGATGGAATCGGTAATTCTGGCTCTTTTTCATAATCATCAGGTAACGATATATTAAGATCGTGCATGGTAAACCCTTGGTTATCTAAAACAAATTAAAACTGCGGCGATTATACACTGAAAATCAACCAGAGGTCAGCTTTACCACATTGTCACGATTTGAATCACAACGATGCTTGATGCTGAGCAATTAATCGATCCATCATTTCCTGTGCACGAAGTTGAGCATGTTCAAATGTCTCTTCTTGGCTCATCGGCTCGACAACTTCATAATAACATTTCAATTTAGGTTCAGTACCTGAAGGACGCACCACAACACGTGCACCATCTTCTAAATGATAGATCAATACATCACTGATCGGTAAGTCAATCGCTTCCACAGAACCATCAGCAAACGTACGTAATGATGTTTTAAAATCTTCAGTACTACAAATAGCTAATCCTGCAATAGCGCGTGGTGGCATTGCACGTAATGAATCACCAATAGGAGCCGCGGTTGGATCAAGAGCAATACTGCGTTGAGCATTAATATATAAACCATATTCACGATAAATAGCTTCTAGCTGATCCCAAACTGTTTGCCCTTTCGCAGTAAGTTCTGCGGTTAATTGTGCAAAAGCCACTAATGCAGAGAGACCGTCTTTGTCCCATACCGTCGAACCAATGGTGTAACCTAAGGCTTCTTCGTAAGCAAATAGGAATTGATGATCATCAGTTTGGCGCTCCATGGCAACATTGGTTAACCATTTAAAACCTGTTAGCGTTTGATAATATTGTGCTCCAAGCGCTGTTGCAATTTTACCTAACAAGGTGGATGAAACAATCGTATTACCGACTAAACTAGCAGATGCTTGCGCATGATTAAGTAGATAATAACCAAATAATGTGCCGACTTGATCACCGGTTAACATTTGAAACTCACCGTCAGCACAACGTGCAGCAACAGCAAAACGATCAGCATCGGGATCATTTGCGCACGCTAAAATAGCCCCATGTTGTTTGGCTTCTGCAATCACAAGATCCATCGCACCCGGCTCTTCAGGATTAGGGAACTTAACAGTCGGAAAAGCACCATCAGGCTCTCGTTGCGCAGCAACACTATAAACATGAGTAAAACCCGCATCAGCAAGTAATGTTTCAGCCATCTCAGCACCCACACCATGCATCGCAGTATAAGCAAGGCTAATCGCTTGTGGATTATGATGATTATTTAATAATGGTGTCGAATTGATCGCTTGTCGGTAATCTTGATAATACGCATCATCTAACCAAACCAATAAACCGTTCGTTTCAGCTTCAGCTAAATCCATAAGATGTAATTCAGATTGGGTCGCTTTATCAATTTCAGCCGCAATACCAGCATCATGAGGCGGAATAATCTGCGCACCATTATTCCAATACACTTTAAAGCCATTATAGGCTGGCGGATTATGGCTAGCGGTAACAACAACAGCGGCAGCAGTATGTAAATGTTTAACGCCAAAAGCCACAATCGGGGTTGCAGCAACTTTGGTAGTGAGGTAAACCTTAATACCTTGAGCCGTTAACGCTGCCGCTGTGTCATGAGCAAACTGACGTGAATCTGGACGGCCATCATAACCAATGACGACGCCTTTATGAGCAGCATTGCTATCTGTTCGAAGAAGATATTGACCAAGCCCTGTCGCTGTTTCTTGAATCACAAGTCGATTCATACGGTTCGGTCCAGCACCAACGATGCCACGTAAACCCGCGGTACCAAATGCTAATCGTCCATTAAAGCGATCGGCTAATTCTACAATCGCATTATCAGCAATTAGCTGTTGTAATTCTTGGCATGATTTAGGATCAGGGTCACGTTGCAACCAACGTGTTATTTCATTATTCATTATTATCATCCTGGTATGTTTATCATCATCACAACCCAATAGTAATGACTGAACTATTCTGATATCGACAGACACTACTATCGTCCGTTTATTTATCATTACCATTACCGCAGTAATGCAAATGATAAATACTCTCATTAAAATATTCCCTATTGGATTAAATTACAACTCTCTTAACGTCGAATTTAATAAGCAAACGATCACTTTTATCCGTATGTATTACTATTTTTATACCTATCTTTAAAACAGTAATACCAAAAACATCCTCTCGCCAAATATTTTAGACAAAAAAAAAGCCTCAAAAGAGACTTTTCAATGTTACGTTATATTTACCACATCAAATCATCTGGAATAACAAAGTCTGCATATGGATCATCTTCATCAGCAATACTGTCATCAACCACATTATTAAGTACAATTGATTCTTGATCACGCATTGCAATTTTATCAGCAACGGCGGCTGGAATAACTTCATAACCATCAAGGTAGCGTGCAATCGCAAGACGACCATTAACAAGCTGCTTTTGCATTAACTTATCAACATAAATTTTCTTAACGGTAGTACCGTCAGTAAAGTTATAACCAATGTCGCCGTTATTACGATCTAAACGGTTCATTTCAATTAATTGTTTTACTTGTGAAATGAATGCTTTTTGCAGTGCTTCTTCATCACGCTGACGGTTAAGAGCTTTATCTTTTTCAAGTTGAGAAACACGATTTTCCTCAACAGCAGCCTTTGCTTCTTTAGCTTGTGTGCGTGATTTTTTTGTTGTTTTGCCCGCTTTTTTTAGCTTTTTCTTATCAATAAGACCCGCTTTTAGCATTTGTTCTTGTAGGCTTAGCTTTGCCATTGAAACTCCATCAATTCTTCGTTGCTATAAGTGATTATGTCACTCATTGATTTATAACTGTCATTATCTCTGTTTGCTCTAAAACAGGTCAAGCGTTGTCATAATAATTCTTATCGATAATAATCAATAAACCACCATCATACACAATAGACTAGCTCTATATTACATCCGTTGAAAATCATAAACTGAGCCTAATTTTAAAATACGAGTAAGCTCATCTAATGCCGTCTGAGACTGTAATAATAATGATGGATCAGCAAAATCAGCGTCTACCAACTGATCTCTATAATGTAAATGAATCCATGCTTGTAGCTGTTTGAATAAGGAATCAGTCAATAATACTGCAGGATTAACCGCTTGTTGTTCTTGAGCCGTTAATACTACTCTCAAACGTAAGCATGCTGGCCCACCACCATTTTTCATACTCTGACTTAGGTCAAATAAATCAACTCGGTTAATACCAACTCGCATTTGCAATAATTGTTGTACATAGTGCCATACCCGTGGGTTATCTCTGCACTGGTGCGGTAAAATTAAGCTAACATCACCATTTGGCAACGTCACTAGTTGTGAATTAAATAAATAACTACTTACTGCGTCATCAACACTGACCACATCATCAGGTACTTCTATAATCGAAAAATCCGTTCCCATTTTTTGTTGGAGCTGTTGGTAAACATCGGTTTGATTTAAAAAAGCATATTGATGACAAAATAACGTTTGCTGATTTCCAACCGCAATCACATCATTATGAAACACACCTTGATCAATTAATAATGGATTCTGTTGAGTCATTACAACCTGTTGCGGATCTAATTGATGTAATCGTGCAATAGCAGCACTCGCTTCATAGGTTTGTCGAGCTGAATATTGCATTGGAGCCTGTTGATGTTGATCAAAACCATAACGGCCAAAAACAAACATTTCGACACCTTGATGCCCATATTGATCACAAAAACGAGTATGGTTAGCCGCCCCCTCATCACCTAACTGTTCAGATGCTGGTAATGGCTGATGATGACAAAAACGATTATCATCATTAAACATCGCCGCCAAAATACGTGCAGTTGTTTGATGCTCAATAGAACGATGGAAATGACTCACTAAATTAGCTGGCGTAAAATGTATTCGTCGATCATTAGTGTCTGCCGATGGTGACACTGTTGCAGCATTAGCAGCCCACATACTTGATGCTGAATAACAACAGGTTAATAGCTGAGGCGCGTATTTTGATGCTTGTTGTAACACTCGGTTATCATTACCACTAAAGCCTAATCGACGTAACATTTTTATATCAGGCCGCATTTGAGGGGCAATGACGCCTTGAATCAACCCTAAATTAGCGAGGGCACGCATTTTATCTAAACCTTGTAATGCCGCCTGTTTAGGATTTGAAATTTGGTGTTTATAGGTTAAAGAAGCAATATTACCCGTAGATAAACCACTGTAATTATGTGTAGGCCCAACTAAGCCATCAAAATTAGCTTCATATGCCATTATTCCCGCCCTCCATGACTTATCTAAAGTATGTACTATTATTATAGCTCGCAATAATTAAATTAATTTCAGTCGCCATTAAGACCCCATGGTTTATCATAATTCTAGATAATATTTAGCGACACTTTCACTATAAAGTGTTGCACTTTATAAAAATCACAAAAAACACTATTTAATTATTGCGTAATAGCATCAACATCCTTTAAAATTAACTCATCCGATGAGTTTCATAAGTATTTGTTATAAAAAATACCCGTTGTACTACTGTGAATAATAGCTACAATGCCCTGCCCCAAACCAAAGCATGGCATTTCAAACTAAGGTTTTGCTCTATGAAAGTAAAAGTAGTCGATTTTATCAAACGTAAGCGTGACGTGTTATCACATCACCAGTTTGAATTTAAAGACTGGCTATCACCATCAATTCGTGATTATTGGATCGAATTTCTCAATAAGGCTAACAGTAGCCACTTTGCAACTTGGGTAAAAGATCATAACCTTGTATCGATATCTAATGGTGAAGTCGTCTCTGAACCGATTGGAATAGAAATACATCCAGAAGCAACTAAAGTCATGGATGAAATTACGGCATCATTGGGTGAAGAAATTCATGTTGGCGAATGGTTGGCCGTCGATCAATTACGTATCAATAATTTTGCGAATGTCACTGATGATCATCAATGGATCCATACTGATCCAGAAAAAGCGGCAGCAGAATCACCTTTTAAAACAACCATTGCACATGGCTTTTTAACGCTTTCACTCCTATCAGTACTCACTGACAGTGTTGATCCTGCTAACCCTAAATTTCCATCAGCAAAAATGACAGTTAATTATGGTTTAAACCAAGTTCGATTCCCTTACCCAGTTAAAGCTGGTGTTAACATTCGTGCAAGAACAAAAATTCAATCTGTAACACCGATCAAACGCGGTTTAGAAATAGTCCAAGAAATTACCGTTGAAATCGAAGGCTGCCGTCGTCCTGCCTGTGTTGCTGAGTCAGTCATGCGCCTTTATTTTTAATTGACTGTTAATCGATACCCCTTATTTCAAAAAAAGCCAATACGTTGGCTTTTTTTATTCATAGCCGTAAAATATAAGAGCATAAAGCAACATTTAATTCATTAGGTTAACTCAGTCGCTTATCGCGACCATTGGTAATGTAAACCTAACTTTTCATTAATGGTTCTTTACCTACAGAGGAAGACTGGTATGGTAGCCGAACATTTTTTGGCTGGGTATCATTATGAACAAGTGGATAAAATTTATTCCCCTCATTTTATTGATTGGCTACTTCATCACTTATGATGTCTTTAACCAAACAAGTCAATCGACACCAACAGAACAAACAACGAACAATCAGTAACTAATCTAGTTCAACATAATATTTTTATATCATATATAGATTAGAGGTAGCATGGTAATCAATCCATGCTCTTACTGATTTATTACTTACCTTTCAGCGCAAACCTTCTCTTTGTTACAGACCTTTCTATCATCATCCTTACGCATATACTTTACCTTTTACAATATTTACTCATTCATTACATTATGTCCGCTTACCAATAACAAAAAGTAACCTTACCTTGCAATTATCGTTATTTGCATCCTAAATTTGTGATGCTATTCTTATAATATAGTCTTGAAAAAACAAAATTCTCTAGACAGCCATAATTAAAAACATGTTACCAAATCACATTTGTTCCAGTTTATAGGATGTGATTTGGTTTTTTTTATTTAGAATCCTCAAATAAAATTTCCTCTACTTGCTTTACCTCTTTCGAATCACAGGGTAAATTCATTGCATCCACATTTAGGCAGGTATGAATAATGTCTTCAAAAATTAGAGTGCTTATTTCAGACTCAACTAATCCATGGTTCAACCTTGCTGTTGAAGATGCTATTTTCCGGACAATGTCCCCCCAACAAAGGGTGCTATTCTTATGGCGCAATGACAATACAGTTGTTATTGGACGAGCACAAAATCCATGGAAAGAATGTAATACATTAAAAATGGAGCAAGATGGTATTACCCTTGCACGTCGTCAAAGTGGTGGCGGTGCCGTATTTCATGATCTTGGTAATACTAATTTTACTTTTATGGCTGGCAAACCTGATTACAATAAAACGGTATCAACCGAGATTGTACTTACAGCGCTAAAAAAACTGGGTATTAATGGTAAGGCAACAGGCCGTAATGACTTAGTTGTTGAAGATAAAATGGGCGAGCGTAAATTTTCAGGATCAGCATACCGTGAAACAATGGATCGTGGTTTCCATCATGGCACGTTACTGCTTAGTGCAGATTTAACACAGCTCGCGCATTACCTTAACCCCGATAAAAAGAAACTCGCCGCGAAGGGAATTACGTCTGTTCGTTCACGCGTAACAAATCTTAATCAAATCGTCGAAAATATTGATCATAAAATGGTCTGTGATGCCATTATTGAAACGTTTTGTAATTATTATAATGAGCATGTTGAAACTGAACATATTTCGCCACAAGCACTACCTGAATTAACTGGATTTAATGAAACCTTTGCAAAGTTTAGTCGTTGGGACTGGAATTTTGGTAATACACCGCAATTCACACATAGCTTAGATGAGCGTTTTATTTGGGGAGGAATAGAGCTACACCTTGATGTTAATAAAGGTGTGATAACTGAAGTAAAACTATTTACGGATAGTCTTGATCCCGCACCATTAGAATTATTAGAACAGCGATTACTTAATCTGCCTTATAATACAGCCGCTATCACAACGGCTATCAATAATTTATCCATTGAATATCCATTCCATAATGATGTATTGATGGATATTGATAAGTGGTTACAAAATACGATTAATTAATCTTATTAGAATTACAATAAAAGAACAGTTGTAATAACAAGACCGCTTTCATCATCGGTCTTGTTATTAAAAAACCTATTTTATTATTCTTTTTTATCACCACAATCATCGCAACATGGATTTAGCATTCGCTCTTCACAATTATATGGCTCAATATGAATAATAATATCCACAACTTCATCTAATTTATCTAATAAATGTATTTTGAAATTCTCAGTAATATTATGAGCACGCTCAACACTCATTTCAGGATCAACCAGCAAATGAAAATCTAATAAAATAGTACTGCCTGTACGACGGCTTCGTATTTCATGTACTTCTTTAATATCTTTATATTCAGCGGCATATGCTTGAATTTGTTTTTCAATATCAGAATCCGCTTTTGCTTCAGTCAATTCTAAAATAGCTGGCCATAAAATTTCAAACGACGCTTTTAGAATCATCGCAGTAACAATTAATGCTGCAATTTGATCTAAATAATGAAAGGTTGGAAAAAAGTAATTTGCTATCACTGCAATAGCAACGGGCAGTGAACTTAATGCATCAGAACGATGGTGCCAAGCATTAGCATACAATGCTCGACTATTAATAGTTTTGGCTTGAATGGCGGTCCAACGATACAATGCTTCTTTAACAACAACAGACACCACAGCTGCGCTAAATGCTAACATACCAGGTTCTGAGTGTGATTCGCTACTGATTGAATATAATGAATCCCAACCAATACCAATACCCACAATGGCTAAAATAAAACCAATAAAAATATTAGTTAACGTTTCAAAACGACCATGCCCATAAGGATGTTCCTTATCAGCAGGTGCTGTCCAATAACGCGATCCTATTAGAATAGCAGTATCTGTTACCAAGTCAGAAAAACTGTGGACACCATCGGCAATAAGCGCCTGACTACCCGTAAGTTTACCTATGGTAATTTTTATAAATGCTAAAGCAATATTTGCAATAGACCCAACCCAGGTAACCTTCTGAATTAACTTAACGGCCTTTTTAGACATAACGCCCCATAAAATAGAAAAAATGGCAGCGATTATAATAACGAATTTAACTCACAAAATGTGATCTTTTTTACCTGTATCGCTACTTTCCTTTGTTGTTTGCAATTGCATGATAACAATGACAATTAATCGTATGATCATTCACCATACCAACTGCTTGCATAAAAGCATAACAGGTTATATTGCCAATAAATTTAAACCCATGCTGCTTTAAAAATTGACTTAAAGCCAATGATTCGGCAGTAGTAACGGGGACTTGATCCTTTGAAGGCCAATGGTTTACTTGAGGTTTATAGTTAACAAATTGCCATAATGAGGTCGCTAAATCACCATATTGGCACTGTAAGGTTTGTGCCGCTCGTGCATTAGTAAACACAGACCGCAATTTACTACGGTGCCTAACTACATCATATGTTGCTATAATTTCAGTTATTCGAATTTCAATATCTTGATCACTATAAGACGCAAGTGTATCAATATCATACCCCTCAAAGGCTTCTTTATAACTCGCTCTCTTTTTTAGAATGGTATACCAATTAAGCCCTGCTTGAGCGCCTTCTAATGTTAAAAATTCGAATAAATAACCATCATCTTTATTCGGTTTACCCCATTCATTATCATGATATTGATGCTCTAAATCTGAATGAGCAGCCCAAAAACACAGTGTCTTAGAATCAATCATACTAACCTTAAATAATTATTATTGAGATTAAAAAGAGTATTTTTATAAAATGAAACAATACAATCAATAAGTATATCTAGGACTATTCCCCTTTAATATTAAAATATTTTAATACTAGTTATTCGTAAGCATCATTATTACCTAAAAATACTTATCAATATCACATTATCAAAATTAACTATCAATATGTGGTTTTAGTTTGGTTGCTTTACGTCATACTAATGATGTCTATAGCATAGATTGATTCATTAAGGGATTATATATGAAAAACATTGCGGAATTTATCGCACAAATAGAAAACAAAAAGTGTTCATACAATGCTTGGGTATATGCAAAGGAAGGATGCTATAAACAATTAAATAGTGGCAATGCTATAAATTGCTATTCATACCTTAGAGAAATGACTGAATACCATCTACAAATTGTAGTTGAACTCGATAATAATAAATTAGAAAATTATTTATTATTATCTGAAATAAATGTTGCCACTCATATTGCATTTAATGATCAAAAAGTAACTGCAATTGCGGCATAAAAACATATGAAAAAAATTAACAATACAAACTTAGGCTAGTTTGACCTTTATAAAAAACAGATCTCATGATCTGTTTTTTTATATTTCTATTTTTTAGGTATATCTAATAACTAAAGGTAATTAAAACCAAGACCTACATATGCCCTTTGTTGGCTATAATAATCATTCTTTAATTATAAAACAAACCTTAATTTATAAAATAGTGACATGTATCGAAAACCTTATGGTGTTTTCGATAAATTATATAGCATGACTTCTTTTCCCGCTTCACAAGCCGAATAACCTTGTCGCCAACCATCTGTAAACTGTATTGATCGATTCTCTAACGTTATATCTTGGTTATAGCTATACCCTGCTACTTTTGCTTTTGCCAGTGCAGATTCACATCCTTGATTATAGCCATAATGATAAAGACTATCGTGTTCAACATTATTAATATATTGATCAGGTAAAAAACGAATATCACCGTCATTGGTATGAGTACAACCAACGATGAATAATACAGTACTACACATTAAGATTATTTTTTGTTGCATGCTATCTCCTTTCACCATGCTTTGTTTCACTTACATTAGTCTAGCAATAAATCTTATTATGTCCGAAAAATAAGCTCAGATTTTGACGTTACAGCAAAAAAAAACCGTTAACATTACTGTTAACGGTTTATTATTTGTTGTTACCACTTAATAACTAACGATTAAGGATCTTTTGACTCAGGTTTTGGTAAGTAGTGTTCAGGTTTTAAGCCTAAGAATTCAGGAAGTAGAGTACCTACTGAAATCGATGACCATGTACCTGTTAATACGCCAATAAACATCGCAATAGAGAAACCGTGCAATGACGAGCCACCTAATAACCATAATGAACTGATCGTCATTAATGTCGTACCCGATGTCACCATCGTACGTGAGAACGTCGCAATAATTGCTTCATTATTAGTTGCTTCAATATCTTGCTTTGGTTTTGCAATCAGAAGTTCACGAATACGGTCGGCAATAACAATCGAGTCATTCAATGAGTAACCCAAGATAGCAAGGATCGCCGCAAGTACCGTTAAATTAAATTCCATTTGCGTCATAGCAAAGAAACCAACAGCTAAAATAACATCGTGCATTAGGGCAAGTAATGCACCTGCAGCAAGACGCCATTCAAAACGGTAACTTAGATAACCAAGAATACAAAGCATAGTAACAAGTAATGCCAAGCCACCCTGTGATGCCATTTCAGCACCCACTTGTGGTCCAACAATACTGGTATTTAATACTTGTACTTGCGCATGTAGCGGATCCAGTACCTGAATGATCGCTGGGTAAGTCTCACCTTTTGCTGGAACAGCATAGCGTAGAATCCAACGACCAGGTTCATCTGCTGCAATAACAATAACATCTTGTTTAAAACCAGCATCCATCAGTGGTTCAATTTCACTGCTAGTGATTTGACTGTTCATCTGAATTTCACTAACAACACCGCCAGTAAAATCAAGACCCCAGTTTAAACCACGAATACAAATGAAGCTGATCGAGATAACCATTAACGCAATTGACACAAGAGCTGTCATATAACGCAATTTAGTTAAGTGTGAAATAATCCAATTTTTCATTGCGTTAAACCCTTACATCTCGTCGAGAATCACGACCCCAAACCAAGTTAATAATGGCGCGGGAAGTAAATATACCAGTGAACATACTGGTTAGAAGACCTAGACCTAACGTCAATGCAAAGCCTTGAATTGGACCATTACCGATTGAGTAAAGAACCACTGCGGTAATCATAGTTGTAAAGTTGGCATCGAAAATAGTACCAAATGCGCTACTGAAACCACGATCAATTGCTTGAGCAAAACTGCGCCCATCTCGAACCATATCGCGGATACGTTCAAAAATAAGCACGTTAGTATCAACTGCCATACCTACGGTCAATACCAGACCAGCAATACCCGGCAAGGTTAATACCGCCCCTGGAATCAAGGCGATTAAACCGAAAAGCATGATCATATTAGTAATCAATGCAATGTTTGCAACCCAACCTAAGCGACGGTACCACAGTGCCATAAAGACAAGTGTTACGCCTAAACCTAATGCTAGAGCAGCAAAACCATTTTTAATGTTTTCAGCACCTAATGTTGGACCAATTGTGCGCTCTGCAACGATAGTAACTGGCGCAGTTAATGAACCTGCACGTAGTAATAACGCCAATTGTTGCGCATCAGCAAGTGAACCTGCACCCGTAATACGGAAACGGCTACCGAGCTGAGTTTGAATTGTCGCAACACTGATGATCTTGTTAGTTTGTACTGTTTGACCTTTCGCGTTACGAGTATATTCGCTGAACGAAGTCGCCATTGGCTGACCCACGTTATTACGTGAGAAATCTGACATCATGCTGCCACCAGCACTGTCTAAGGTAATATTAACCTCAGGAGAACCCATCTCACCCATGCTCGCACGTGCATCGATAATATGATCACCGGTTAATACTGGCTTACGGCTAACACGTACAGGACGACCATTTTTGTCGTCAATAATCATTGTGCTACCAGTGCCTTCTTGCTTAACAGCGTAGAAAGCCAAACTTGCCGTTGCACCAATAACGTTTTTCGCTGCTGCTGGATCTTGTACACCAGGAAGCTCGATACGAATACGGTTTTCACCTTGGCGTTGTACAGATGCTTCTGTAATACCAAGTTGCTCAATACGACCACGCATAGTTTGCAAGTTCTGCTGTACGGTTAGGTTACGCAGATTGGTTTGCTCATCTTCACGCATAGACAATACTAAGTTATTGCCTTCGCCATTCTTCGCTTGCCATAGTGGGTATTGAGTACGAAGGTATGTACGAATTTTATCATTCGCTTCTTCACTTGGCAGACGCACAATAACTTGGTTGTTCTTGGTCATTTCTGAACGTGCAGCACGAATATCTTGCTTACGGAAATCACCACGAAGATCATCAGTCAGCTGCTGGGCATGCTGCTTATAAACTTCTTTCATATCGACATCAAGTAAGAACTGCACACCACCACGTAAATCAAGACCTAACTTAATAGGCTCAAAACCTAGACCTAGCAACCATTTCGGTGCGGCAGGTTCTAATGCTAACGTTAAGCGGTCTTCATTATGAATAATGCTGTTTAACGCTTCTTTCGTATTAGTTTGTTCTTTGGTTGAATTAACCACCACAATAGTACGAGTTGGCTGCTGTTCAATAGTTTTGGCTTCAATGCCATTTTCTTTTAGAACACGTTGAATCTCAAAAGGTGTTGGCATCGCGCCGCCTTTCGCACTAATTTGTACTGCTGCATTTTCGCCATACCACGTTGGAATAGCACTAAGCAACATAATCGAAACCGTCACAATTAACACAACATATTTCCATGCTGAGTAATGATTCAGAATCTGTTTATTATTCTTTTTTCTCATTATTTTAAGCCATATCTCTAGCAACAAATCATATTGTTGCGACCGATAACACATCAGTAATTATTGTTAATTTTATTCTTAATAAATAAGAATGTCCGCTAATTATCGTATTCACAACAGATAACCTTGGTATTAATAATAACTATTGATAGATTTAATACATAAATTGATAAAACGCTTTATGTGTCGATGAAAGCAACATCACTAAGTAAAGCACACCATGCCATAAATGACACAAGCACCAGTAATGTCTTATGCCGTAACGAACGAATGCCCGTACTGTGAATAGAGTAAATTAGATTCTTTCCAACCAGAGACACGAGATGATGAAGATTTTATCGTTAAAATCCAATCATTTTGCGGGCTGAGGGGTTCTGCATACCCAATGGCAAGCATAGGTATAGGGAGTAAGGGGAGTTCAAACACTACTTCGAATGTTGGCGCTATTTCATCGGCGCTATGGTAGAAACTATTCAAAGATCGCGTAGAGATATTAATCATATTACTTAAATTAATAACGTCAGCACGATGATGCTTACCACTGTGGAGTGGTATCTTAATATTAGCTGGAGATGGGAAATTCCAAACTAATCTAGTGCTATAAAAAGAAACAGGTAAACCATTATTACTTACATAGCGATCTGTTGGATGTTTTTGGATTGGCGATTGATCGCTCTTATGTTGAAGAGTAAGAGACTGATCAGTACGGCTGACCATATCAGGAGCCACAGCGATAGTATTAACAACATGGGTGCTAAATACTGGCGCTTCAATAACATCAGTATAAACAGGACTGGTCGAGGTGAAATGCATAATATTTGCTTGTGGCGATGCGGAAGCAAATGAACTTGCTCCTAGACATAACACCAATAACATAATGCGTAACACGATTGACATCATTAAATGTGACTAAACCAATCTGTAAAATAAAAGTGAGTGTTATGATAATTGCCAACACAGTTTGTTACAAGCGATTAATCTCGAATAATTAATCCTATTGATAAACCTCACTCATTTGCATAAAACACATACAACTGATACCCATTTACGCAATAATATAGTTTGTTATGATGTTAAAAATTGCTCACAATTAAAATCAAGGAAGTATTAATAATGACAGCAAATGTTGCTTTTTTAGGGCTAGGAACGATGGGTTATCCCATGGCAGGCCACCTCGCCAAAGCAGGTTACCATGTAACAATTTATAATCGAACCCAGGCAAAAGCAGATAATTGGGTTCAAGAATATAATGGCACAATTGCCCTTACTCCTTGTGATGCGGTAAAAGAAGCCGACATTATTTTTACCTGCGTGGGTAATGATGATGACGTACGTGAAATCTATAAGGGTCAACAAGGAATTTTAGTCACCGCTAAACCGGGGGCTATTTTAGTTGATCACACGACAGCATCAGCAGATGTTGCACGCGAAATTGCCGATGCCGCTCATGCCATTGGTTGTGACTTTTTAGACGCCCCCGTATCAGGCGGTGAAGCTGGCGCGATTAATGGTTGCTTAACGGTTATGGTTGGCGGTAATGAAGCGGTATTTAATAAAGCCAAACACGCTATTGCACAATATGCAAAAGCAACAACGTTAATGGGTGAAACGGGTTATGGTCAAATAACAAAAATGGCCAACCAGTTATGTATTGCGGGTGTATTACAAGGGTTATCTGAAGCCGTAACACTCGCTAAAGCGGCTGGTCTTGATATTCACACCATGACCGAAGTGTTAAAGCATGGTGCGGCAGGATCATGGCAATTAGAAAATCGCGCCCAAACCATGGCTGTAGATTCATTTGATTTTGGCTTTGCCATTGATTGGATG
This sequence comes from Photobacterium carnosum, assembly GCF_002849605.1. GTDB lineage: Bacteria > Pseudomonadota > Gammaproteobacteria > Enterobacterales > Vibrionaceae > Photobacterium > Photobacterium carnosum. The sequence goes on along the minus strand of NZ_NPIB01000004.1, from coordinate 121,164 downwards.
CGTAAAGATCTTGCGATTTGCTTTGATGCTGCCGAGAAACTTAATGTTGAACTTCCATTAGCAAAACAAGTTGATGCTGAATATGAAAAATTACAACAACGTGGGTTTAACCGCGCAGACACATCAATCTTAATCAAGCAATTTGATAAATAGTGACTTAAAACACTTAGCAACAAAGCCGTAGCAATAACCATTACTACGGCTTAATTGTTTTTTATCTCTAGATTATTTATCTAGTAACAATATTCATTATAGCGCGACGAAAATACCCGCTAGCGTTGCACTCATTAAGTTAGCTAACGTTGCCGCCATTACTGCTTTAAAACCCAATTTTGCCACATCACTGCGACGTTCAGGTGCCATCACACCAATTGAACCAATCTGAATCGCAATCGAACCAATGTTAGCAAAACCACATAACGCAAAGGTAATAATGACTTGAGTATGTTGTGATAATGTCTCTTTGATTGATGCAAAATCCATGAAGGCAACAAATTCATTTAGAATCAGTTTTTCACCAATAAATGTACCCGCAGCCATCATTTCATTAGCAGGAACACCAATTACAAATGCTAATGGAGAAAAGATATAACCTAGAATAAGTTGCATGCTAAGAGGCGTTGTTGCAAACCAATGCGATACGGTATCTAAACCAACCACAGAAGTTAAACTTGCTAAGCCATAACCCACTTGTTCTAAGCCTGCATTCGCCATTGCAATCACACTAACAAAGGCAATTAACATCGTACCAATCGCAACCGATACTTTCATACCGTTCATTGCGCCCGCAGCCAATGCATCAATTGCATTACTGTGCTCACTGGTCGCCATTTCGATTTCAACTTGTTCTTCTGGCACTTGTTGTTCTGGCACTAAAATTTTCGCCATTAACAAACCACCAGGAGCGGCCATAAAACTAGCTGCAATCAAAAACTTAAGATCAACACCTAAACCTGCATAACCACCCAACACCGAACCTGCAACAGATGCCATGCCACATGTCATTACGACAAAAAGCTCAGAACGGGTCATTTTGGCTAAGAATGGACGCACCAATAATGGTGATTCACCTTGTGATAAAAAGATATTACCCGTTGCCACTAATGATTCAGCGCGACTAGTACCCAATAGTTTTTGAATCCCACCACCTAATACTCTAATTACCCACTGCATAATACCGAAGTAGTACAACAATGAAATTAATGCACTAATAAAGATCACTAATGGTAATACACGGATCGCAAATACAAAGCCACTTTTTTTAATATTCGATAAGTCACCAAAAACAAAATGAATACCAACATCAGCAAAGCTTAATAAGCCAGCAATACCATGACTCATTGCGCCAAGCATTTTTTGACCGAGGGGAACATACAAGACCAATGCAGCAAAACTTGCTTGCAGTACTAAAGCGCCAATAACAGTACGCCAATTGATCGCTTTGCGGTTATCTGAAAGTAAAATTGCGAATAAAACCAGTATGATAATACCGGCCAAACTAATTAACAACTGCATTATTTCGTCCTATTGTGTTCATAAGTGGGTGTCGAATAATGTAGGTATTGATTGTATTGTGACATCGGAAAAACATTTGCTGAGGGATCAACAAAAGATGGATATTACGCCAATATGCGTAAATAGCTAAAGGGGTGTTCGTCCAATGGTACAACATACAAGTCACCTAAATTAACAAGCTACAGTTAACGCCGGTCCAACTCCGTGGGTCGTTCACATATCCTAGTGACAGCTTGTAATAAGGTGGCTGAACGTAATTGTTCTGGCCGAGGCGGGAGTATATAGAGATCTTGGTCACATTAAAAATTTAGTATAGTGTTTTTTTACATTTATACGTAATTCGCATAAATAATAGCCTGAATACTACTTTTTTGACTGTTACATTGAAAAAAACGCACAAAAAAGCCCAGTTATTTTTACATAACGAGGCTTTAAGAATTCAATATACCACCAGCAAATATAACCACCAGATAAAACAGACCACTAACTGTTATTTTGTTAGTGCGTTATTTAGCCATTCATTAAACGCTGTTTTAGGCATTGCACCATTTAACATATCAACCATCTTACCGCCTTTAAAGACCATAATGGTTGGAATGCTACGAATACGGTATTGGCCTGCCAATGCTTGTTGTGCTTCAGTATCGATTTTAACGAAACGAGCAGCACCATCACGTTCACTAGCCACATCAGCAAAGACTGGCGCAAAACCTACACAAGGACTACACCAAGGGGCCCAAAAATCAACAACAACAGGTTTGTCACCATTAATTAAATTTGCAAAGTTATCAGCAGTACCTTCAATTGGCATGCCATCAAGTAGTTTTTCTTTACAAGTACCACATGTCGCTTCATCGTTCACACGATCAAGGGGTAAACGGTTTAATGCTTTACAATGTGGGCAGCGAGTTGTCATGGTTGTCATAATGAATTTCCGAATCTAATTCTAAACTATTGTTATTAAATTTATCCCTATCATTCTAAAAACAAAAGCTGTTTTTACTGATTAAACTGATAGGAAAAACCTATGAGTCTCAATTGTGCTATCTGCATCACTATCTGAACTTACTAATAACTAAAACGAAACGGATTAAAAATTCACCTTTTTAAATCTGTTTAATACCGCTTATTCACTCAATGGCTGTGTTGCTACGGCATTATTTACCTTTGAGCAAGCTAAACCCAATGTATCTAGTTTGGCAATAAAGGCTTGAGCTTTACTTTCGCAGTAACCGACCTCATGGTTTGCACTCCATAACACTTGGCTACCGCTTGCTTTGGTGTATTTAACATCACAAGGTACTTTGTTACCCGGTTGACTATAAACCACCTCAACAGTGCGCTCTGCGCTGCCATCTTTACACACATACATATCTTGTGCCGATGCTTGAAAAGACAAAATAGACAACATCAGCAATAACATTACTTTCATAACAACCTCAGGATAAAAGCTTTAGTATTAAGTTTAGTCGGCTTGAGAACCAACACCTTTATCTATTGCATTCTAAACACTAACATTTGTATGATGTATACACCATTAACATAAGCAATAGAATTCATCCAATGACACACTCTACCTCTGTTCCTATTAAACGTATTCGCCGTATGCGTCGCACTGCCAATATGCGTGATCTTGTACGTGAACATGACTTTAAATTAGCCGATCTTATTCATCCTATCTTCATTGAAGAAACCTTAACCGAAGCTGTGCCAATTAGCACCATGCCGGGTATTTCACGTATTCCAGAAACCATGCTGGCAGATGAAATACACACACTTTATAAGTTGGGTGTGCGTTATGTGATGCCCTTTGGTATTTCGCATACTAAAGATGAAATCGGCAGTGACACATGGAACGATAATGGCTTATTGGCTCGCATGGTCAAAACCATCAAAGCCGCTTGCCCAGATATGATGGTGATCCCCGATATTTGTTTTTGTGAATACACCACTCACGGGCATTGCGGTGTCTACCATGATGAACATGTCCTTAATGACGAAACATTAGAACTACTGGTTAAGCAAAGCGTTACTGCGGCTAAAGCGGGTGCAGATATGTTAGCCCCATCAGCAATGATGGACGGTCAGGTAAAGGCCATTCGTGAAGGATTAGATGCGGCAGGTTTTGAGCATGTAGCTATTCTTGCTCATGCAGTAAAATTTGCGTCGGCTTTCTATGGCCCATTCCGCACCGCGGTTGACTGTGAATTAAGCGGTGATCGCAAAACCTACCAAATGGATTGTGCTAATGGTCGTCAAGCCTTAGTTGAGGCCTTACTTGATGAAGAAGAAGGTGCAGATATTCTGATGGTGAAACCAGGCACACCCTACCTTGATGTGGTTGCCAATCTTCGCCGTAAAACCAACCTACCCTTGGCGGTCTATCAAGTCGGTGGCGAATACGCGGGGATCAAGTTTGCAGCATTAGCGGGCGCATTAGATGAAAAGCGTGTGGTCTATGAAACATTAACTGGCTTTAAACGTGCCGGTGCTGATCTTATTGTGAGCTATTACACCAAGCAAGTAGCTGAGTGGTTAGCACAAGATAAAGCATAATCGGCTCAATACCCTGTTTTTAAGCATCATTGTTATAATAGCAGTGATGCTTAAAGTGGATTCACTGTTAGATCTGTGATGTTTTGTACCATATTAAAAAATCGTTCATCTTCACTCGCAATCGAACTGACTCCGTAACCGCTTAAGCGCCAATACCTTGATTTTGATACTGAGAACTAACCTGAAGATCCCGCAAATAGCACTCATCATTATCCCATGCTAAGCGAATAGCACCAATGACGTCACCATCAGACAAAATATCCCAGTTATCGAGCCCTGTTATCTGTTCTACTATTGTTGGCAACGCCCAATCAACAGCATAATACTCATAATACGTACGCATATTGTTATACGTTAACTGCGCTGATGCCGATACATCACGGATGGGTTGATATACAATCATTTGCTCTCATCCTTAAAGATCATAATTCTATTCAAGCTAACTTAATCAATATGATCAAAAGCCATCATTCCCTACAGTGAGATTACGAACAAGAGAGAGGATCTACTCACCTCGCGTTGTATAATGTAGTTTTCATTGCTGTCTTTCTGGCAAACTTGATAACGACACATAATATATAAATAACCACATCGAGAACTACTGGACCGAGAACTACTGGACAGCCAAATATTTTTGTTCTTAAATAACGCCCTTAAAAAATAAACCATTCCACCAGCAATAAACCCTCAAAGCTAAAATTTACAGCCCATTCTTGATAATTATTTGTTAAATCAACCCTATTCCCATATTTCAGGATCAACAACGCCTACAGCCCTGACGGTTATTGCAGTATTTTTATCTGATTATAAGAAACTATGTCTATTTAGGGTGTAACTGGTGACTCGCCAACTTTCCTTTGCACCAATGCCCACCCGCATGTTGTTTGAATGCACACATTTGAGACCATCTACCGCTTACATTGGCATAATGTTCCATAAATTGTTCACTGTGCTCAAGCCAAGCATCTGGTGTTATTCCCATTTGCTGTAAAATCTTGGGCTGATTAGGAACAATAAAACCTTTTTTATCATTTCGAATACATCGACCGGTCCAGTCAATCAGTTCAAGATAATCGGCAAAAGCAAAGTTTATACCTGCTTTTTTAGCTTGATGTTCAGCACCAACAAAGGGTAATAATTGGAAATGACTTTTATTTGATGAGGATGGTTTAGAGGGAGTTTTCGTTTGATTATATTCACGAATACGCTGCTGAATTGAGGTAAAATCTGATTGCTCTAATGACGGTGTAATACCAGCCCTAATCGGATTTAAATCAACATACATCATGCAAGAGAGTAACGCTTGTTCATCAAGCAGAGCTTGTGACTTAAACCGTCCTTCCCAAAAAGACCCTTTACATTGATCTTCTTTATTGGCTTTACGGGCTATTTCTTCATTAAGACAACGCATAAACCAGCTAATACTGCCTAATCGTTGCTGCCATTCAGCCACTAATGTTGATAGCGCTTGTTGTTTATCTGTGGCTATTTGACCCTCTTTTAAAAAATCGACCACGATAGGATGACCACTAAATAACTGTAACCAGCGTGATATCACCTCTTCAGGGGTTAGCTTTTTCTGCTGCTCGGTATCTATTTTAAGCACTAAATGATAATGGTTACTCATCACCGCATAAGCACAAACATCAATACAAAATACAGCGGCTAATTGTTTGATTTTATTTACTATCCAACCACGACGATGTTGATAGTTTTTGCCATTATACGGATCATCGCCACACAAATAGGCACGACGTACACAACGATTAATTACATGATAAAAAGGCGTAATTTGAGGCTCTATCAATTTGCGTCTTGAGATAGTCATTCGTTTCACCATAAGCAACTTGAAGCTTAAGTGTAGTAGCTCATGGTTGATGTGCAAGGTTATGGCTGTCCTTTGTTTTCTTTATTTGTTTTCTTTAACCCGCTCATATGTTTCTTTCATTTCTTCTGGAGCAATACCATATTCATAATTAGCCAAATAACCATCTTTATAGACCGTCATTCCATTGTCACTCCAACTAACTTTAATGGTTGCCGTTTTACCATCTTTACTTCCCATAAGTTTGAGCATTTCAGTATCAATCAAAATGGCTTTTATCGTTTTAATACGTTTAAAAGATTGAAATTCACTCGATACAGGTAACTCACCATAAGTCTTAACCCAAGTAGACTTAGGAACTAACCATTGATTATAAATATTATCAACAATCGGAGTTATTTTACTCGCAATTACAATATCATTTGTCACACGGTTAGAGGTTTCAACAATAAAACCACCTTTAGTATCAGAAATATAAGTCGGAAAAACTGAACCCATTTCAGTATCTGTGGGTAATCGTCCTAATGTTTTATCTTTCTTTACAAAAACTTGAGCATGTTCAAATTTAGCCATGATTTCAGGGATTTTCTGAAATTCAACGGGAGCAGCAAACACATTACAAGTTAAAGTGAACATAGAAGCAGCAAATATGGTTTTTATCATTTTCATTATCTTATTCTTTAATATCACAGTCAAAAGACTCAGTGAATAATGCAACATAACGGCACATTACCTATCCCATCTTACAAGGTAAACGCCCAGTGACTATTGATAATTATAATTGTGCATTTCCTCACATTACTCACTCTTTAAATAAATCATTCATCACCCCTGACAATAGTGTTAACAATTGTCTATTTTATAAAGCGAAAATTATGGCTGTCCTTTGTTTTTATGTTTGTTTTCGAAATGGCACAGAATTACCACCTTTAGTAACTAAATCCCTACTACATTCAGCCCTTGATAGTGATAGAATCTCCGCATCAGAATTACCGAGAAACTCTATGTTTATCCATCACGTTAACGGCATCGACTGGCTGGTGATTACAGCTTTTGAAGAAATGAAAACTTTATTTATCGAAGAAGCTGGTGCGATCTCCTGTTGCTTCTCTACCGCCAGCGAATTGGACCTAATTGATCAAGCCAAGCGCACTTATGGATATTTGCCTACACTCAGCGGCATAATCACCGATACAGGCACATTTCAACGCCAGAATAACGAAGAAAATTTAGACCCACAGCTTGCCTGCCTAGTTGAGGGACGTGGTCGAGTGTTTATCTATCACGGTGGCTTTGTAGCTTTTGTGGATGACGAGCAAACCTTTATTACTCGAATGGACTAACAAGTTAGCCCCACAAACACCCACCTCATCTACATTTTATCGGCAAAATACGCCATGATTTCAGCGGTTGTCATTTCTTTGGTTTGATTAGTAAAACAATAATAACTAGGGCGGGCATCGCTGAAATACTGCATATTCATTGTTAGCCCTTTTAAATCAGGGAACAAACCTACAGGCATATTATATTCACCACTGGCTTTTATTTTATAGAACAAATGAGTGCCACATTCAGAACAAAAACCACGCGATGCCCAAACTGATGATGGATATATTTTAATGTTCTCTTCACCTTCAAAGGTTACTTGAGTACCACATTGAACAGCAAAAAATGGCGCACCACCCCACGTTCGACATGACAGGCAATGACACACTGAAAACTTAGGATTAGCGTCTGCTGCAACAATTTTTACCGCACCGCAAAGGCAGCTTGCTTTTGAATCTGACATAGTAAAACACCGTCAATTAATGGATAGAGAAGAATAGATATCCAGTCATCATAATTACACATTAAATACTGTATATAAATACAGTTCTATTTTGTGATGTTACTCAAAAACATATTTAGAATAACGAAGACAAAAATATAGGACAGCCATATATTTATGTTAAAAATTCAACACTCTGTGAGTAGATTCCCTATCGTCCTCGCGGGCATTCACTGTAGGAAATGACGATAATCAGTCCTGCCAATAACATTAATTCTTATCTGTTTTCTAAAGGGAAATTTATGGGTGTCCTATGTTTTAGTTTTTCATCATGACATGCGTAATATTTACTTATATAAGGCTACTCGGGCTTGTCCAACACTTCGGATATGTGTCGGCTGCACGACACATATCCTTATCAGTTAAACGCAGCTAAAAAACAATGCAGGGCTGATATTATATTTATATGAAATGGCTTGGATATGCTCTTTCGTTAGCTTACGAGAACCATTAAGGATCATTGAAACTAAACTTTTACCACCAATGACATCTTTTAAGTCATCAGCTTTAAGTTGATACTGATCCATTAATACACGTAGTGTTGCTACACCATCATCTAAGTTCTCAATACGAGCATTAAACTCTGCAAATTCATCTGCATGATCTTCCCAACGTTCGATAGAGACTTCCAAAACCTCAATTAATGGTTTGTAGATATCATATTCTTCAATAAGATCTTCCATTAACGCCAAGGCTTCAGCATATTCTTCTTCCGTTGAAATATGACCGACAAAACTAGCCATTGAAAATAATTGTAATGCTGTTGATTTAACTTGACTAAAATTTTTCATTTCGACTCCTTTGCGTATTTTGCACATAATTTGTCATATTCTGCGTGAGGAACAATATGCTTAACAAACATTCTATTATCTCGAAATTCGATAAAAGTCATTAATCGTAAATTATTCCCACCGATATCCAGAACATACCATTTATCTTTATACTTAAAGTTATCTAAGCTTGGGTAAACATTTTTCATTTCAAGTGGATTTGAAAAGTTATTATTTTTTAATGATTTATATATTGCATCAATGGCCGCAGCATCATTCGGGTATTTTTTTGCCGCATCACTAAAAGGTTTTCTTGATATTACGTGCATAAACACCTCTAAGTTCACTATATGTGAATATAGCACCTACGAACCAAGTTCACAACTTGTGAACTTACAAAAAAACGTTTAACAACTTGCCCGAATTTGTTCTTTGAACATGCGCCCGTATTTATCTTTTAATAATATAAAAAACGTTATAAATCAGATGCATTTTTACTTATAAATCCTGATAGTAATTACAAAATAGGGCACTTACCATTTAGTTCCCGGTTTTTCTACTAATAGCTATTACTGTGCAGCGAATAAAGGACAGCCATATCTTTATTTTAAAAATTCAACGCGCTGTGAGTAGATTCCCTATCGCCCTCCCGAGCATTCACTGTAGGAATGGCAATAATCAGCCCTGACAATAACGTTAATTCTTATCTGTTTTCTAAAGGGAAATTTATGGGTGTCCTATATTTTTTTTCATGACATTCGCAATATTTACTTATATAAGGTTGCTCAGGCTTGTCCAACACTTCGGATAGGTGTCGGCTGCGCGACACATATCCTTATCTGTTATATTCTCATTTCCTCATCGAGTGAAGATATATACTCCTCAGTGAGTAATTTTGTATTATAGCAATCAGCATCTGAATACGAAAAAATCTCGCCAGCAAACTGAGGTAAATCAATAGGAACAGGCGTATCTTCAGTAGACTTAGTTTCATATATTGCTTCACCATCAATAATACGTACTAAAGCAATACCGTGTTGTGTTGCATATTGAATAGCTCCTTTTTGAAAACCAGTTGTTGCGACGATAAATCCCTTATGAGCACCTATTGACTCAAGTTTCCCATGAAGAAGCTGAACCACATCCCGTTTAATAGGATTTTTGTGGCGTTTACATTCAACTAAGACCTTAAAATCACCACCGAACATTTCAAACTGACAATAGATATCAATTTGATATTCTCCATCATGAGACTTTATTTTTTTATCATGCTCAACGGTAATGTCTTTTAACTTATGAGTTAAACTTGAAAGCCATGCAGTTACCTGTTTTTCAAACTGAATTGGTGAAATATCTAATTCCGATTCAAACCAAGGCGGTAATCTTTTCTTCAATTGAATGTCCTTATCTAATACAAAAGTTAGCCTGAGAATATAACAACTTGCCCGAATTTGTTCTTTGAACATGCGCCCGTATTTATCTTTTAATAATATAAAAAACGTTATAAATCAGATGCATTTTTACTTATAAATCCTGATAGTAATTACAAAATAGGGCACTTACCATTTAGTTCCCAGTTTTTCCAGAATAAAGGACAGCCACATCTTTACTTGAAAAATTCAACACCCTGTGAGTAGATTCCCTATCGCCCTCGCAGGCATTCACTGTAGGGAATGACGGTTGTTATTTGGGGGGTATTTAAACAAAAAAGGGACACTACGATGAGTATCCCTAGGAAGAGTTCAGAGTGCGAGCTATAACAGTTTGCTTATACCTCGCGTTAATAATGTAAGTTGCCTTACCTTGCCTCTGACATTGCTGTACGTTCACGATTTGGAACGTTGTAATGCGGTTAACGAATAACTGACACATGCACCTCGCCTCGTTGGCTAATGCGCTAATTCATCCCATTCTTAATGCAATAAACCCAACTCTCTGGCTTCGGCTAAGGTTAAGCCACTGGCTTGAATATCGCGTAGCATCTCAATGCGTCGTCGTGCAGCACCTTGCTGCTTCTTGCTATCTGCGATGTTGGTTGCCGAATCGTCTTTGTGTTCCCACTTAGATGAGACGGAAGAAATTTCTGAATAATCGATAGAGTTAATAGACACAATACCCTCCTAAAGAAACCTGTGTCGACATGCAGTATTTAGTATCAAAGGTTTTTAATTGAAAAAAGCACATAACAACAACTTTGTGAACAAGGCCATATTCGTAATAAAATAACTAAAAAAGACTAGTAATAGATCTATTTATTGCGTAGCTTTGATCGTTCACGCCTTACAAAAAACGCATGCTTAATCGCAAATATTTATTCCGTTATGTCGCCTTTTTGCCCCATGTGTTTATTCGCTTTTATACCTAAAAAACTCGACTAAGTTCATAACGTCACGTTAATACCATTAGAAGTAAAAATTATTAACGATATAAACAGTTAATGCACTTCGTTGTTTCACTATTAACAACAGATTAGGTATCATTTTACAGTCTAAAATGTGAAACTTTACATTACAAAAATTTACCTATAGCCCGCTATCTAAAAAGCGTACCGTAACAAGATAGCTTTAATTAAGGTCTACTATTATGAATGCAATGTCATCTGAACGTGCCCAACCAGGCGCTTTATCAAATCCAAATACGTTTGCTGAATATCTTACTTTTGTTTTTAAAACAGATATTGATGCCGAAGCCGTTAGTGATGCTTTCGCTAAAATTCAGATCATTGAAAAATCCATTGGTCAAAAAGATTCAGCCGCAGACCTTAGTTTCACACTAGGTGTTTCTCAACACGGCTGGTCTACTGCTTTCCCTACAACTCCTGCACCAGCCTTATTACAAGATTTTAAAGCGATGGTTGATGGCGAACGCCAATTCCCTAGCACCCCTGGTGATGTATTTATCATGATTAAATCTGAACGTATGGATTTAAACTATCAAGCCGCTAAATATCTTGCACAAGCATTTGCTAAAGTAGCAACATTAATTGAAGATATTCAAGGCTTTAAATACCTTGATAGTCGCGACATGATTGATTTTGTTGATGGTACTGAAAACCCTAAAAACACCGCCCGTTTAAATGCTGTATTAGTGGTTGATGATCTTGAAATTCACCAAGGTGGTAGCTACTTAACAGTTCAACGTTATATTGACCGTCAAGGTTTATGGGACAAACAGTCAACTGAATACCAAGAACAAGTTATCGGTCGTACTAAACTAGATGATATTGAACTTGATGATGATGTGAAGCCTGTATGGGCGCACAACAATAAAAGTAAAGTGATCATTGATGACACAGAGATCAAAATGCTGCGTCAAAACCGTCCGTTTGGTAATGCGATGGAACATGGCACCATGTTCATCGGTTTAACTGCATCTCCTGTTATTATGAGCACATCATTACAACAAATGGTCTTTGCTGATAGTGATGGCCATTACGACCGTTTACTTGATTTTGTTGAAGCGAAAACAGGTACTAACTACTTTATCGTTTCACAAACATTGCTAAATACTTTTGCTGATTAATCTCATTTAATAATCAGTTATTTTTCAGCCCATTATCGTTTATCGCTAATGGGCTGATTACGTTATACACCAAATAAATACTATAATAAGCAAATATAAGTCAATCTTTGTTATCACTAACTCATTGAATCTATTAATACTCATTTTAATTTACAGAATAATGGCTTGCTTCCTAACAATTTCTGTTGTCCCCTATAGACTTATTTATTATTAGCGATTTTTTTATCACGTCGATGAAAAAACATTTTCTCTGGGGGCAAGAATGTACAACACCCTGTTTTCTCGCGTATCACTCGCCGCAGTTATTGCTGTTGTTGCGGGTTGTAGTTCAACACCACCACCATCGCCACCAAAACCAGCACCTGATTTCAGTTTTAAAACAGCAGCCAACAAATTCATCGCAGCCGATAGCACGCGTAGCAATGGTGTTGTTGTTGATAAAGGGATGTTTTATCCAAAAGAAACCTTTGCTTATAGCTACCGTTATTGCACTAATAGCGATCAACAAGCACAACAAGATATCGCACAATTTAACCAATTAGCCGCCAAAACCTGTAGTGTAAATAAAGGTTCACTGGTTAATTTAGAGACAGGCACGTGGTGTGTTCAACATGCCAATACCGATCAAGAAACGCCCCTCTTTGCTGCACGCATTTCTTCTATTGATCTATGGGCTGATATTTGTTCTGGTGGCCCTTTCGTTACCATGCGTATTATTGAAAACCGTGACATTCCACACTCTGCATGGGTAGATGGCGCTGAGTTATTAGGTTATCAACCCTATTCAGTACATCGCACATTAATGACGACCAAAGCGATTGGTCAACTTGATGATGCGACACTACCACCAGCAGAAGAAGCATGGACGGAAGAAACAACCTTTATTGCGACTCATGTGGGTGAAACTGTCTGTATGTATAAAAAGTCAAAAGACGACGCTTACGGGGCCACGTACAAGGGCACCATTGAAAGCGTAAAAGAGGGTCGTGTCCGTGTGCTTGCTACACGTAAAATCAAAGGTGACGTTCGTATTGCACCTATTTCAACACCATTACCATGGCATAAAAAAGCCATTATAGAAGCTGACGCTAAATCTTGGTTTATCTGCCAATAACAACGTTAGTTTGTATACCAACAAATAAATTTAGCTCACATAAAAATAGCGGCGGTATTTTCATTAAATACCGCCGCTATTTTAACTGTAATATCTGTATATGTTTTTAATCAATTTACACTATAAATTGATTAAAGAAGGCCAGAGTCTCACACAGTGCTTGATTTCGAATAACATCTTTTTCCATTAACATTTCATGCCGTGCATTGCCTATGATTTTCATATGACAATGTTTACTCTGACCACAAAATCGATGATGGCTATTATTATCAACAATAGTGTCACTGCCTGCCTGTAAGATGAGTACTGGGATCTTTATTTTTTCAACATCACGAATACAATGATTTGCAGCTTCAATGGCTTGCCATAACCAACGGGGACTTGGGCCACCGATACGCAATTCAGGATGAATTTGATATAAATGCTTTGCCCAAACATAACGTAATTTACTTTGGCATACTGTGTTATTTTCAAATGGCTCTTCATGATAGCGCTTTTGTCCTAACACATATGACGGCTCATGTTGATAGTGCTCCATGAGCTTTGCAATCGATGATGCAATTAATTTTAAAGGCACTGGCATATGAATACCAAACATCGGTGCATTTAAGACGACCGCATCAAATTGGCTATTATATTTTTCTAAGTAAAGCGTGCTGATTGCCCCACCCATTGAGTGAGCCAATAAAAAACGATGCTGATAACTTTTTCCTTTATCAACAATTTTAGTAATAAATGTATGTAAGTCATCAACATAATCATCAAAATTATGCACGTGACCGAGCTCAGGATCTTTTGTTAACCGACCAGAAGCACCTTGGCCTCGATGATCGTATGCATAAACGTCATAACCCTGTCGAGAAAATTCAAAGAAAATTTCTTGGTACTTCCAAAAACTTTCATTCCGACCATTCACAATGACAATACAGCGAGTATTTATAGGATTAGTGACACTGATCCATTGAATCTGCACCCCATCTTTACCACTAAATGCATTTTGCTTACGCTGTAACCACATACTGTGAACATCATTTTCCATTAACTGTTTAAACACCGACTCCTTGGTTGAAAACTCAACATTATTCTGGTTCATTTATTCGCAACTTCTTAGTAAAAACGCCTCAAATATATCTCTTTTATGCTGACATCATTTGAATGTTAACATTAAGCATATTTCATTAAATTAACATTCTCGGTATCATGCTTATAATTCGTTTTATAAGGCGTATTTTTAATCTTAATATGCCGACCAACAGTATTTAGAAAATATTTACCTGATTGATAGCCCAAATGATAATCCTGATCAAGCGCCGCCAAATCACTGCCAATCATTTTTGAACTCAACGGTTTTTGCGGATAAATTTCAAAGATCGTAACATCATCAGGCGGATTACTTAAGAACGCTTGGGTTTTACGGTAATTATCTTCGTGCTCTAATAACATTTCAATCATACCTGCCGCTTTAGAATGGCCTAAAGCTCGACTGATATTGGTCATCCAACAATGATCAAATGACGTATCTATTGGTACGGTTCGTATTACAACAATATGACGATAGCCACGTTCATAAGCTTCTTGCACTGGAATAGGCGCACATAAACCACCATCAACCCAAAATTCATTTTGAGAAAATATCGGTTGTTTATTTAAAACAGGCACTGCACATGAGGCTTTTAATGCCAACGACCAGTTATCACTGTTTAAGTTAAAATATGCGGCTTGATGGTTCGTAATACCACTTGCTGAAGCAAGCACTGTACGTGAGCGCATATTTTCACGCCCTTGCTGCCAATCAAGCTCCAGACTGGTGCACGTTTGTTTCATCAACCAATCAAGATCTAACCCTTCTCGACCAAAAATAAATCGATAAACATCAAAAAAATGATGATCTGTCGTTGCTTGTGTAATTACTTTATAGGCGTGTTTATCTTGACCACAAATATATGACGCTAAATTAAGTGATCCAGCTGATGTGCCCACCATCAACGAAAATGGATTAAAATCAGCTTCTAAAAAAGCATCTAATACACCAGCCGTAAAAATACCTCGTTGACCACCCCCCTCGGTGACTAAGGCTATTTTAGATATATCAGTTGCATCAAAGGAAAATCCTTCAATATTTTGTACTGCATAAGAGATGTGTTTACCGGTCATAACATTTTTACTTTTTTGTGGGCATTTGTCATACAAATGAACAAGGAACGATGAGTATAGTCACTGTTGAGGAAAGTATAAATTACTCAAAATAATAACTGATATTCTAAATATGAGTCGCTTGACTCATCATAAACACATGGATCTATATAATTATTCAATTATATGAGATAAAAATATTTTATGGATGTCTACACGTGCTTTTAATTTTGCCGCTAACAAATAAAGCCCGCCTAATTTACGATGTAAAAAAACAGCATCAGCAGGCGGTGTATGCCAATAACCTTGTTTCATGCTTAATTGACTGCCTACATCACGGATTCGGCGCATCATATTTGATTGTCCAAAGTCATACTTACCTTGATATCTTAAAGGCTCACAAGCTTGTAAACACAATGCTAATAACGCTTGCTGTGCTTGAGGTTCTATCGGCTGAGAGAAAAAACCAATCTGCTTCAATGCGGCTAACATTTGCGGTTGATCATCAATCACAGCCCCTGTCATTAACTGACGATAACCTTCCGCTATCACTTCGGAATATACCCGTGTCGCACCAAAATCAAGTAGCACTAATTGTTGAGTCTCAATGTCATAACGATAGTTAGCAAAATTAGGATCTGTCTGTACTAATCTAAATTCAAACACTTCTCGAAACATTAAACTAAAAGCGAGCTCAATAACATGATCACGAACTGTTTGAGGTTGATCGACTAATTTATCAACATCAATACCACCAACAAATGTCATTGCGAGAATATGTTCTGTAGTCAAATCATCGGCAATATTCGGTAAGACATAACGAGTATCAGAAGCTAATAATTGACGATATTGCTTTACATATTGTGCTTCAAGTAAATAATCTGCTTCTGCATGAAGTTGCTTTTTTTCTTCATTTAATAATTCAGATATATCTATCTGTTTTGGAACTAAACCACTAATATTTAATAACATAGCAACATTATTGACGTCACTATCAATGCTTTTATTGATCCCTGGATATTGAATTTTTAGCGCCAATAGACGTCCGTCTTGCGTTGTCGCTTTATGCACTTGCCCAATCGATGCCGCAGCGATGGGATAAAAGGAAAACTGACTAAATTGCTGTTGCCAATCACAGCCCCATTGCTGTTCAAGCGAATGGTTAAGTTGACTAATCGGCATTGGTTTGGCATTTGCTTGTAAGCGAGACAATAATTCAGTTAATTGTGGCGGCAAGAGATCACCACCATCCATTGATAATAATTGCCCGACCTTCATTGCTGCGCCGCGTAAATCCGCTAATTGATCTGCCACGCGTTTAACGTTTGTTGGGGTTAAAATTAATTCACTCATTTTAGGTCGATGCCCCGCAGCTAATTGCTTTGCCCCTTCAGCAACAATACTCGAAGCAACCTTCGTCGCTAATGATCCTAATTTAGCTAAACGGGATAAGCGACTACTGGGCACTTTCGCATATTGCTTTTTATCATTCATTTAATGACCCTTTGCTATAAATAACCCAAAAAAAAGGTCGGTAATGGTGGCTAAAAATAGCCCCCATTACCGACCTTTTCTAAGAATAGAAATTAATCGTATTCAGGTTCGTTACGCGTTTTGAAATTCACTAATAAACCCAAGATAAAGACGACCACGGTTACAATAAATATTGATTGGAACACATGGTGATACTGAGCAGCAGATGCAATCAAATCAGCCGCATTCGTTGCTTGCGTACCGGTTGATGTTAACTCTGCAATATTAGCGGCTAAGTAGTTAGCCACTGAGCCACCCATTAGCATATAAATACCCGCTACTGTACCCGTTGCACCTTGAGGGTTCATACGTGTAATCGCGGATAACGCTACAGGGTCAATAAATAGCTCGGCAATACCAATTAAGAACAAACCAATAAATAACCATAGAAATGTTGTGTGACCGCTAGCCATTGCTAATTTAGACGATAAAGCAATCAAACTAAACCCAGCAGTAAGCAGGAATAAACCCAGATTAAGCTTAGTCAAAGTCCGTACTGAAATTTGACGAGCAGCTAATACTTTCCACAACCATGCAACAGCAATACCACCCACAATAACCGCAACAGGGTTCACTGATTGGAAAAATGCTGTTGGAATATGATAGCCAAAGATATCGGTATCAATATTACGCTCAATGAACAAACTGATAGAACTACCACCTTGCTGATCAAATGCCCAGAACACCATACCAAACAACATAAAGTAAATAATTGCATTTAATTTCTTACGATCTTCTGTACTACTCTTACGGTATAAACGGAACATCTGTAATGCAGAGAAAACCAAAACAACAGCAAGAATATAACCTGCAAGTAAATCTTGTAAGACGAAGACTAAACCCGTAGCACAAACAATGACGCCAAGAATAATCAATTGCCAATGGCTAAAACCTGCGGTCTTTTTACGTAATGCTGGTAGGTTAGCTTTTTGTACATGTGCGAAGTGTTTACGCCCAGTACTAAAGATAATCAAACCAATAAGCATACCGATACCAGCAAGTGCAAAACCGACGTTCCAGCCCCAACGACTCGCCGCGTAACCACAGAATATCGGTGCTAATGCTGAGCCAACATTACCGCCAATATAAGAAATAGAAAATCCAGATTCACGTGCCTCTTCATGGTCTTTATATAACTCACCCAATAAACAACTTGAGTTAGTTTTAAAAAAACCATAACCACAAATAATCAATGCTAATGCTGCATAAAGTACCGTATTATCATGACTTGGAATACTCAGCACAGCGTGCCCAGCAACCATTAATGAACCACCAATAATCACTGACCAATAATTACCCAAATAACGGTCAGCTAGGTAGCCACCGAGGATAGGGGTAACATAAACTAATGACGTATAAGCACCATAAAGGGCATACGCATGGTCATCAGACATTAAAAGTTTTTGAGTTAAAAAGAGGATTAATAACGACCGCATGCCGTAATAACTAAAGAATTCCCACATCTGTATCGCAATGAGGTGAAAAAGCCCTTTAGGCTGAGAGGATAATTGCATATTGTTTCCTAATAAAGGGGCCATATAGGCTAACGGTAATAATTGTTATTTGATTTGAAATACCGTTGGTATTTAATACTGAAAATACACTGAACAAGCTCAAGCTCAAGCTTAATCTTACTCCATATTTAGTATCTTAATTTTCATATAAATAAAATGGATATTATCGTATATAAAAAATGGCAAACGATTATATGCCATTTATCAACATTATCTACTTACAGTTACACTTTTGCAACCAACATCACATAAAAAATCACTTAAAACCCAATATATGCATATTAATTCATTTTTGTCACAATAAAAAAAACGTTAAATGATCGGTTGAAACATCAACAACCACTTAACGGCTTTTATTTATTAACAACTAATAACAATAAAAATTATAGCGTTAAATCCAATTCATTATGTATTAATACAATACATTGCGATGCAAATAACATCTTCGGCCCTAAACTGATTTTTTCCGCACCTAAACGCTTTAAGCTATTAAAGCTTTTTTTCGGCATCGGCATATGATCTGTCAGTAAAAAACAAGGATTTGCAGCTAGCTCGATATCTCGAATAAAGTCACCTTTTTTATCGAGCATATATAATTGGTAATCTTCTGCCAGCTCGCTCACTAATTTTTCAAAACTAATGGTACGAACAACAATACCCGGTTCAACATTACGTTGTTGTTCTTTCGCCATACCTAATGACTTATCTAGAGCATGCGCAATTTTATCAAGCCAAGCTTGCTCATGGAAACCTGATAAATTAGTAATATCATTAGAATTAAAGCTAATAGTGCGAGAGAAGTCTTGAGTACTTTCAAGAACTAAATGCACCATAATATCTTCACGATGTGATTGCGCTACAAAAATAGCATTCATTAAAACGTGAGCCAAAATCTCAGTGTGAGCATCTTGTCCAACTGAAGCTAATAACATCTTACTGTCTGTTGGAGCAGAACGGGCTCGTAATACGAAAGCGCGCATAATCAATATCCTAGAAGTTTAAAATTTTCTCGTTAATCATTCACAACCGAAAATTAACGATAGATAATCACTATTATCCTAGGTTTTACAGTCGATGTAACCTTAAATAATAAAATTAGCCAAAGAATGCTAATTAGTCGCTATTATTAATAGGTATCAGGAGGATCTTATGAAATTAATCTTATTCTATGACAGCAGTTGTCCACTCTGTGTTACTGAAATGCGTCAACTACAAACACACAATAATCATCAACAGCTTTTGTTTGAGGATATTCTTGCACCTGATTTTAATCAACGTTTCCCTTATATAAAGATTACTGACGCCTCAACAATATTACATGGTTTATATTTCCCTGATCCTCAACAATCACCCCAATTATTACTTGGACTTGATGTCACTTGCCTTGCTTGGAAATCAATAGGAAAGAAAAAATGGCTAGCATTACTGCGCTGGCCTATCATTAGTTTTTTTGCCGATAAATGTTATTTATTTTTCGCCCGTAATCGCTACAAAATTTCCTATTTATTTACGGGAAAATCACGCTGTAAAAATTGCAAAATCAATTAGTAATAATCCACTAAACTGACAAAGAAGCTTACTTGAGCCATCGTGACAAGCAGCAACTCATATCGAGAGTCAAGGGTGTGCCATTATCATGATAAGTACACAGATTATATCCATTTCCTGCCCTTAAATTACGTATAAATAAACAGATAAAAAAACGGGCGAGTTACTAAGTAACTCGCCCGTTATAATGTCTGATTACGCTACGATTAACGTAGGATCATTTGTTCGCGCTCAGGACCTACTGATACCATTTTAACTGGCACACCCATTAGTTCTTCAATGCGAAGTACGTACTGTTGTGCACCTTCTGGTAGTTCTTCAAACTTACGGCAACCCGTAATGTCTTCATTCCAACCCATCATTTGCTCATAGACTGCTGTTAGAGATGCAGTTTGAGGCCAAATTGGGTTTTCAGTGTGGTCACCGTTGTAAGCAACACAGATCTTAAGATCTTTCATACCACTTAGGCAGTCAATCTTAGTTAATGCGATTTCTGTTGCTGCTTGTAGTTCAACACCATTACGTGTTGCAACTGCATCAAAGTAACCCATATCACGTGGACGACCTGTTGTTGCGCCGAATTCTTTAGCATCTTCACGGAATTGGTCTTGATCTTCCATTGCGGTGATCAACGTACCTGTACCTACTGAAGAGCTGAATGATTTAGCAACAGCAATAACGCGTTCAGGGTGAAGTGCTGGTAAACCACTACCGATACCTGCATAAGCTGCAGTTACGTTAGATGATGTTGTCCATGGGTATTCCCCATAAACTAAGTCACGGCCAGCGCCTAACTGTGCTTCAAACAATAATGTTTTGTCTTCTTTTTGTAGTGCTTTTAGTGGCTCAGTAACGTTACAAATACTGTCACGCCAAGGTTGAGACACTTCAAGAAGCCACTCTGTCATTTCTTCAGCAGTTTGCGTAAATTCCATTGAAGGATATAACGCTTTAAGCTGTGGCAGTTTCCAATCCATCATGAATTGAATACGCTCAAGAAGTACTGCAGGCTGATTTAACCAACCAATAAGAATACCCTTCTTCATTACACGGTCGCCATATGCAGGTGCGATACCTTGACGAGTTGAACCGTAAGCACCAGCGCCGAGACGTTCTTCTTCTAGCGTATCTTCTAGTGCGTGTAATGGTAGACATAGTGTTGCACGATCAGAGATGCAAAGTTTCACATCAACACCAGCGGCTGCAACTTCTTCAATTTCTAGGCTTAATTTCTCTGGGCTGATAACCATACCAGGGCCTAAAACAGCAATACAATCTGGGTTAAATACGCCGCTTGGTAATTGGTGTAGTTTAAAAGTACCAAAATCATTAACAACAGTATGACCTGCGTTATTACCACCTTGAAAACGAATACTAGCTGAAGCTTGGTCTGCTAAGAAATCAACAATACGACCTTTACCTTCATCACCCCAGTTAGCACCAACAACAACAATAGACGACATAATTAACTCTCCTTAAAAGCGATGTAGCTATCCTATGCTCAATAGCTCAATAAAAATAATTAATAATCGTTATTAACTTGATAAGAATCTCTTATATGGCGTACATTATCCATTGTCTTTATTCAGATAATATTGCAAACAGTAATAACATCGAAACCAAATAGAAGGTAAAAATGATAGATTTGCATTGGCTCAATACATTCGTTGCACTTTCTAAACATCAACATTTTGGAAAGACAGCTATTTCGCTTCATATGACTCAACCTAATGTCAGCCTTCATATAAAACAATTAGAACAAACAACACGAGTAAAATTAATTGAAAGAAATCCATTTCGCTTAACACAAGCGGGTGAGCGGTTACTGAAAAGCGCTGAAAACACCTTAATGGAATTACAAATTTGCCAAGCTGATCTGAATGCGATTAACGAACTCAACCAAGGTACACTGACAATTGCTGCCAGTGATATTATCTCGCGATTGTTACTTATCAGTCCATTTCAGGCGTTTAAAAAAGAATATCCGGGTATCGATTTATCTCTTTTTAATACCACCTCGTCACAAGCAACAGAGCTCGTAAAAAGTGCCAAAGCTGATTTGGGATTTGTGATTGCCCAGAAAGAAAGCCAACCATTACATTTTATGGAATTACGCCAAGTTAAATGGTGTGCGTTAGGTAATGGCTTAAAACGTTGGCAACAATTATCACAAGATCCAGAAGCGATAATTGAACAGTCGGCTCTTGCCGCAGATGAACCAACATTAATTTTATTGGGTCACGATACCCGTACTCGCGAATTAATTGATTTAGCATTACCCAGCTTACAACTCGCTAAGTATCATGTGATGGAAGTCAGTAGTGTTGATGCTCAAATTGATTGGGCAGAAGCGGGATTTGGGGTAGCTATTGTTCCTAGTTTTTCATTGCATTCGAAATTACATCTACAAACAACCATTACACCGTTACCACATTTCCCGACCACGAGTCTTGGCTATATAGTGCGTCAGAATCAAGTCTTATCACGCGCAATCAAGCAGTTATTACGCTGGGTAGATGATGAAATTCAACGGTCACAATAATTAAGCAATGGTTAACAACATAGTAATAATGGCAAGACAAATAAACTAATATCTATTATCAATAACAAACCCTGATATCTATACTTAATAAAAAGACATCAGGGTGTTTTTTTATAAATTAATCATCATCAGTTTGCTTAAGAGTATAAGCATCGGCTAAATCACCGGTAATACGCTGACCTTTTTGATCAAGTCGGAAAATACGGCGCTCACCCACAAAATATTTCACAGACTTGTTACTGGTAAGATTCAATGTGATGGTATCACCATGATCATTCCACTTAAAGTTACCTTTATTAACAAATGGCTTCGTCTCTTTACCTTGGTAGGTTTCATTTAAAACAAATGTACCGTCTTTATTTAAGGTTAAGCTCGTCTCAATACCAGAACAATCACCACAAGGCTGAATGCCGTTATATTCACCCATCCAATCTAATGAATTTTGTGCCGTATGCACGTCAGCTTGTTTTGCTGTGGAAACATTAGCGCTGTTTTTTGCTTGATCACAACCTGCTAATGCAAGTACAACCATCGCGGCCAATAAATATTTTTTTTTCACCGTAAACTCCTTGTGAAAAAAGAATAACCGAGCACTCAATTAATAATGCTCGGCTTCTTAATGTGAATATCAATATTTTTATTACTTTATTATATTGATTAATTTGTTAGATCAGTTACTTTTTTCTCTGCTGAATCAACAGATTTATTCATCATATCAGCGGCGTCATTTATCGCTGATTTAGTTTTATCAATAGTGCTATCTTTTACTTCTGTCGCATTATTAGCAGCATCAGTCGCTGCATTTTCCATCACAGCCTTAGTATTATCTGCCGCTTCTTTCGATGCATCAATAGCGTTAGTCGTTGCATCTTCTGCGCTATCTTTTAGCTCAGAGGCTTTATCTTCAACAACATTAGTCGAGTCAGATACTGCCTGCTTAGAATCAGCCATTGCCGCATCAGAACTATCGACTACGCTATTTTTCATTTCTTTTGCTTTATTCACTGCGTCGTTAACTGTATTTTTTACAGCGTCTGCAGAATCATTTACCGCTTTCTTCGTTGAATCAAGCACTGCATCCGTTGTGGTAGCAGCATCCTCTTTTACCTGTGTTGCTGTTGCCTTTACTGAAGCCGCAGATTCTTTTGCCGAATCGTGACTTGCTTGATCACAACCAACAAGCACTAAACCAGCAATAGCGATAGCAATAATATTTCTTTTCATATCAACTCCTGTAAAATCCACCTTAAAATATAACCTTAACAGTATCTACTATTAGTTTGAGAAATATATCTAGTTAACGTCATGTCAAAGTCAATAATAGGTCATTTTTTTTGGTTCTGCGGTATTAAATCTGTTTTATTTATAAAAACAAAATCATAAATATGAGAAATTATATTCATCTCTATTAATATCCATTTTTAGACGTAAAAAACAATAAAGCAGATCACACCTTGACAACAAAAATAAGACTATTAAATACTTTATTAATCAATAATAGTGATAATAATAAAGATCACATAAAATAAACCTAGAATGATTATTATCAAATAATATATATACCAACGGTGAACATACTGTCATTTTATCATCAAGAAACTTTCGCTGGAAAATGAATAACAGTTCCTTCAGCGGTTAATATATCAATAACTAATGGCGTTCCCTGTTGATCAAGGAATAATTCACCAATAGCACTCTGATTAATTAGCCGATGATGGCCCGCGATGTCGGGATCCCGTTTTTCAATCAATAATCGCTTACGTTTAGTAAACCAGTTCAGGGGCGAATGTGGACTATAAAGACCCCGATCCATCAGATCGCAAAATCGCAATAATCGAGTTGGAAATTCATTTTTCAGCCCACTACACGTTATTTGAAAGATTTTAAACTGCCCTTTCAAATTACGTAGCGTAATATCATAAGCAAAAGAATAATGAACATCGCCCGATAATATTATAAATGTCGTTGGGGTTTTAGTATGGGTAAAAATACTTAATAACGTATTGGCAGAACCTGGATGAGCCATCCAATTTTCAGCATCAACCACTAAAGGTTGTCCTAATAACGTCATCATTCGTTGTAACGTTTCAATAAATTTAACCCCAAATATAGGGGCTGCAGAAACAATGATGACTGCAGGTTCATGTAATAATTCTTGCTGCAATTCAATCAATGCTTCCCAATCCATTAATCCTGAGGGGCGATTGGGATGTGATTCTGAACGCCAACGACGTGTACGAGTATCTAACACCACAATCTTTGGCACTGTTGCGATTGTATAGTGCCAATCTTCAAAACGATAAAAATACGCAGCCAGTGCATCATGCCTCTCAGCTGTTGGTTGCTTAAAAAACGTTCGTGCTAATGCTAAACAAGATGGCGTGAATTTTTCGGGCGCATTCCCCCAGCCTTGACATAACCAATAGCTAATTAAAGCATTACCAATAATACGGCGTGAAAATAAATTATCGTAAGCTGCTGTTTCCCAACGTCGATTAAGCTGAAAATCATCAGTAATATCATGATCATCAAAAATCATATACGTTGGGATATGCGCCATTAATCGACGGACATTATCAAGCCCTGCAACAAAATCATCAATAATAGGTGCTTCATGTTGCCATGTTTGCTGCCACTTAAGCGAGACTGCAACACCTGCATTACAATATCCATTACGCACAAAACGGTCACGATCAACAAATTGCCACAATGTTGGTGACCACACCAATAAATACATCGCAAAAAATTCACTGAAACTAATTAAATGATTTTCACATTCACGCGAGCTAAAAATAGGCTGAGTCGTTGTCGGCAAACAACGTCGCCACCAACTTTCATTATTAACATAATGCGGTAGTAATTTATCACGACCATAAATATTATGTGGATGTTGATACAACGCAGTAGTATCCGCAATTGTCGCTTGTTCAAAGGTCTCATCAGGTAAACCTAACAATACCGTTATTTGTTCAATTGCATCCAACATTGGCCCTGCAACATGATCGGCATAAATTTGATCGCCACTCATCATTAATAAGCTCGGGCGATCAATTGCAGCTAACGTACTCACTTTATGATCAGCGGCAACTAAACTGTCTTTACTTGGGTAATGCGGATTACGACACGAACCATGTAATACATAGTCAGCCCGTTGTTGAATGACGACACTTAAACGAGATTCATCGCCATACAATAAATTAGGGACTAATTCAGTTAGTAAGCCTTCAACTGTCGTTACTTGATATTCAAGTGGTGTATCTTGCGGGAAATTACCCTTAAAATGCGCGAGTACAACCCACGCATGTTTACCAATTTGAATTTGATGAGAAGCGTCAAATTTTGCCTCATAAAAAGGTGTTTCACTTGATCCCATGAAAACACTAAAATCAGCTTCAAATTGACGCGTTGTCACTAACCAGAATGTTAATTCTTTTGCGGTTGCTTTACGTAAAATAGGCCCCGCTACAATTAATGGTAGGGGATCTCTTGCCACCGTGTTCTTCATTTTTTTTCTACCATCTCTAAATCAAAAATTGCTAGTTATGTTGTGCGAACATTGTTTTAAGTTCTTGATACATCCAACGTAATACTGGGCCATTACCTTGATCACGTCGTTTTACTAATCCCATATCAATCCAAGGCGAGGTTGGAATATTTTCAATCGATAACCGCACTACCCCATCTTTAAATATTGAATAATTAAACACATGATCAGGCACAAACGCCCATCCCATATTTCTCAACACAAATGCCGTGATCGAATAATAACTATCAATATGCCAATAGTTAGCTGAGAGTGCATCCGTATGGTAATACCCCATTCGATCACAAATTAATAATTGTCGATATTGGCCTAACTGCTGCATCGTGGGTGCTGATACTGTTGCTAAAGGATGATTTTTAGCCACAATTAACGATGAATTAAATTCACAAATAGGGGTAAACTCTAAACTATTAGGCAGTGTTTTACTGAAAAACAAAATCCCTAAATCAGCGGTTAAGTCGTCAACTTGACTTGCGATATCATCTTTTGAACCACTGATAATAGTCAACTTTAGCAGTGGAAAAGTAACGGCTACGCGCTCAAAAAACTCTTCAAATACGGTTGTCGGTGTCGCCTCATCCATTGCGATCGTGAGTGATACTTCCTCACCTTTCGTTAATGTTAACGCCCGCGATTGTAATCGGTCGCATTGTGCTAAAACCACTTTTGCTTCTTCATACATCTGCTCGCCAGCCGGCGTTAACACCGGTAAACGGGCGCTACGATCAAACAAATCAAAGCCTAAATCAGCCTCAAGATTACTAATTGCGGTACTGATACGTGATTGTGCTTTGCCTATTCGCCGAGCGGCACCTGAAAACGATCCCTGTTCTACTGATATAACAAACGCATTGAGCTGATCTAATGTCCAATCCATAACAGTTTAAACCATCCGAAAATAAGATAGATATTATCTTTGAACAATCTAAGAAACAAGGATAATACCGTTATCAATATCATGAGGCATCTTATGCAAATTACTCACTTACCACCGCCAACACTCACTATCAACCAAAATTTTTGGCGTTATGCTATTCCATCTATAGCTGCAATGTTAGTCACTGGATTATATCAAATTGTTGATGGTATTTTTGTTGGCCACTATGTGGGTTATCAAGGATTAGCGGCGATTAATATGGCATGGCCGATTACCTATTTATTATCAGGTTTAGGTTTGATGATCGGTATTGGTAGTGGCACACTGATCTCTATCGCTAGAGGGGAAAATAATTCACAACATGCACAGCGCGCATTAGATCATGCGGTACTATTAATTGCCGTAGTTAGTACTATTGCATTAGTGTTATTTGTTCATTTTGGTGAAACATTATTAACGATCCAAGGTGCTAACCACTCCATAAAAACACTAGCACTGCAATATGTTCAAAGTTTTGGTTGGGCGGCATTTGTGACTATTTTTGCTGGTGCAATTCCAATGATTATTCGTAATGATGATAGCCCTAAAATAGCAACTGGCTTATTAATTACGGGAGCATTAACCAATATTGGATTGGATTATCTCTTTATTGGTGTCTTCAACTGGCAATTACAAGGTGCTGCGATTGCGACTATTATTGCTCAAGCCATTACAGTTATAGGCGGGATCCTCTACTTTTGTTCTTCATATTCACCGCTTCGTATCCGTTTAACAATGATTAATATTCAATTAAACCACTGCTGGAAAATCGTTAGCCTTGGTTCATCAGTATTAATTATGTACCTCTATACGAGCTTTGTTGTTGCACTACATAATTATCAATTTATGCAATATGGTACTGAACTAACAGTCGGAGCATTTGCGATTGTCGGCTATATGATGACATTGTATTACTTAGTCGCTGAAGGCATTGCAGAGGGCATGCAACCACCAGTCAGTTATTACTATGGTGCTAAACAACCAAGAAACATTAAGAAAACAACATACTTAGCAATTAAAGTCACCATTATTGCAGGTATCACATGGTTTGCATTACTGTACAGTTTCCCACGCACATTGATTGGATTGTTTAATAGCGGTAATGCCGCATTGACATCAGAAGCGGTGGGTGGCATTCAATTACACTTATTTGCAATGTTTTTAGATGGCTTAATTGTCCTTGCAACGGTGTACTTTATGGCGGTAGATAAAGCAGGCAAAGCGTTAGCTATTTCAGTCAGTAATATGTTAGTACAACTTCCTTTTTTATACTTTCTACCACAATGGCTAGGCGTAAAAGGGGTCTGGTTATCAATGCCACTATCAACTGTTCTACTCAGTTTTATTGTTATTCCTATGCTGTGGTTAGATATTCGTCAGCGTTGTCGAGAAAATACAGCTGATATTGAACCATTAATACTTCAGCCTTAATTTTCGATATCACGTTAATATCTGTCATTGAATTATTACCATTATAATTTTTTGACAGGTATTTTCTTTATAACTGCCGTTCCAATCCATAAATAACGTTATATTATCAGTATGATAGTTATCTATTTTATCGCTTGCAAAAAGCAAAGCAAAATAAATATTCAATAAAAAATATAAAATAAAACCTCTTATTTATAGGAAAATATGCATGTAATAAGAAAATATATCAGCAATTGATAATATACATGACATATAAGATACTACGCTATTGGCTTAATATTTGCTTATTTTTAAGAATAATAATCAATTTTGAGGCAAGAAATATAATGCATTCACTAATATCTAATTCAATGTCATTACAAATTGGGGCACTTCAAGATATGCAGCGCCAATTAACAACGACGCAATCTGAAGTATTGATGGATTTAATCCAACGTCAAACAGGTCAAATTATATTTTCAGGTATCGGTAAATCAGGTCATATTGCCCATAAAATCACAAGCTCAATAAAAAGCCTCGGCATTAATGCAACATTCCTTCATGCAAGTGAGGCCATGCATGGTGATATAGGGCCATTAAAGCGTCATGATCTGGCTTTTTTGATCTCCAACTCTGGAGAAACCCCTGAAATACTTGCACTACAATATCAACTTAAGCAACGCAAGATCCCTACTATCACGTTAACTCGAAATCATACTAATAGCGTCGCTATGCAAGCCGATCTAAATCTTATTGCAGGTTCATCAATAGAAGCAGATTCTGACAGTATATTACCGACATCTTCAACAACTTGTGCATTGGTTATGGGTGATGCTATCACTATTGCCATTGCTAAAAATCATGCATTTTCTAAGACTGTTTTTGCTAAAAATCATCCCCATGGCAACTTAGGATTAAATGCGTTAAAGCCACTTAAAACCCAATTGCAATCAGTACCTATTATTAATACAGATACCCCATTACAACAGGTATTATCTCAATTATTATCAGGCCATCAAGGATGTGTACTCGTCGGTAGCCAACAACAACTCCAAGGCCTAATTACCGAAGGCGACCTTAATCGCGCTATCTCTCGTAACCCTCAACATTGGCAAAACATTCCAGCAAAGGAAATCATGTCGGTCAATCCAATAACCTTAAATGACAATCATACGGTACATGATGCAGAACAACTTATGCAACAACACAATATTAATACTATTGTTATAGTATATCATAACAACATTCAGCATATCTCAGGTGTATATACTCGTATTTACAGGAAGAAAATATGAAAATAATTGCAGTTGTTCCAGCAAAAGGTAATAGCGATCGCATACCATCAAAAAACAGTCAACTACTTGATGGTAAGCCTTTATTTATCAATATGTTAGAAAAATTAGTAAAGTGTCCATCTATTGATGAGGTATGGCTTGATACTGATAGCGAGCAATTTATAGATATCGCTAGCGAGCTTCCTATTCACATCATGAAACGAGAGCCTCAGCTAGCCAGTAACACAACCGATGGTAATGCTTTATTTTTAAATGAAGTTTCCCATATTGATGCTGATATTTATTTACAAGTACTATGCACCAGCCCATTTATTGAAATTCAAACCATTGAAGATACCTTAGCAACACTCATAAGCAACCCTGCATATGACAGTGCCGTGATGGTAAAAAAAGAAAAACAATATTTATGGAATAATAACCAACCTAGTTATGATATTGAGCATATACCCAATAGTGTCGATCTGAATGATACGATCATAGAAACCATGGGTATGTATATTATGTATCGTGACCATGCGCTTACATTAAAACGACGTATAGGTAATAATCCTTACCTTATCTACGCAACACCAATAGAAGCCATTGATGTTAATTGGGCTGAAGATTTTCAACTAGCCAATCTCATTGCTGCTGGAATACGAGAACAAGAAAATCATTTATTACAAAATATTTCAGCATCAATATCGAGTGCAATATTGTCAGATATATTAGATGAACTCGGTTACCCAAACCAAGTCATAAAAAAACTTAAACCTTATACCCCGACAAAAATTTTTGGCCGTGCAAAAACCTTAAAGTTACGTAAAAAACACCAAGACGAATCACCCGCAGGTATTTACAATGCATTAAATACCTATAAATATATTGTCCCTAATGACATTATTGTTGTTGAAAATGAAATTTCAGATTATGCCTATTTTGGTGAATTAAATGCAAATTTAGCCATTAGAGCAGGAGCTATCGGAACCATTATTGATGGTGCAACCCGTGACAGCCAGAATGTCGCAAACTTGAATTATCCTGTATTTTCTAAAGGTTATAACTGCCAAGATGTTAAAAATAGAGCGGTAGTTGAACATTTCAACAAAACAATTACGCTTGATAATGTAACTGTTGAGCCCAATTGTCTTATTTATGCCGATAATGAAGGCATTGTTATTGTACCGCAGCAAGTCGAACACCAAGTAATTGAACGGGCTCTTACACTCATCCGTAATGAGCGACATATTTTAAATGACATATCCAATGATATTCATGTTGATGAATTGGTGGCGAAATATGGCTTCTTCTAATGCTCCTTTTTTTTCGATTGTAATACCGATCTACAACGTAGAAGAGTATCTATGTGATAGCTTAAAATCGGTATTACTACAAAGCTTCTCAAATTTTGAAGTACTCATGATTAACGATGGCAGTAAAGATAACAGCGTTAATATATGCAAACAATTTATAGAAAAAGATGACCGATTTCGGCTTATCGAGCAAGAAAACCGGGGCCTAAGTGGCGCTCGAAATACTGGTATTCGTCATGCTAAAGGCACGTTTATTGCTTTTTTAGATGGGGATGATTTGTGGCATAAAGATAAGTTAAAAGCCCATTATTATTTACATCAATTAAATTCTGATGTGTCGATGAGTTATAGTCAATCGAAACTAATAAACATGGATAATGAATCTATTAACCTACAACAGACGCCTAAAATAAATAACATCACAATCAGTGATCTTTATTGCCGAAATCCTATCGGAAATGGATCATCTGCCGTCATTAAAACAGTCGTCTTAAAAAAAATTGGCTTTTATTGTCAAAAACACCATTCTGATATGCAATTTTTTGATGAATCATTAACCCAATCTGAAGATGTTGAATGTTGGATGCGGTTATTTACCATCACAAATCTGAAAATGAAAGGATTAGCTTACCCACTAACTGTCTATCGAATAAATATTCAAGGATTATCGTCTGATTATAAAAAACAACTCTTGAATTGGTTAAAAATGAACACTAAAGTACGAAACTATAACCCCAATCTAATTAAACAATATAGACATAAAGCACTCGCTTATCAGTTACGATATATTTCACGCTGGGCTATAATAAAAAACAAAAAGAAAGAATCTATCTGTTACATATTTAAAGCTATACGGATCTATCCTAATATATTAATTGAAGAGCCAACGAGAACAATTGTTACTTTAGGATCTAGTCTACTCTTAATTATATTACCTAAGACGGTTTTTCATCGTCTCTTCACTTTCGCACAACAAAAGCTTGGCCGTTATCTTCAAAGTCAATCGCATTAAGATCACAGCGATAAGAACATGCTCTTAATGACATTCCAATAAATAACCATCCTGGCCACATCAGATATGATAATATTTCAATATTTTCAGTAAATGAATACATTAAAAAAATAAGAATAACAAAAAATCCGGCCAAATAATCACGTCGAATAAAACTTTTAAAAAACAAATATACTGTCGTTAGTATTAAAGGAACTACATATAATAAAAGTCCTATGATACCTTTTATAAATAATAAACCAATAAACGTATTATGACTTCCAATTGGCATAAATTGAACGATATGAGGCCCTCGCTCAACATTCCCATGACCAAACCAAAAAGACTCATTATACCAACGATATAGCCCAATATTATTTAATGTTTTCCTTATCATACTAGAATCAGATCGCATACTATTTATATAATTGATTGAATCTAATATACCTCCAATTATTTCCTCGCTAAAAACCCCAAATATCAAAATAGAGAAAAGAAGAATAAATAAAATATAAATAATATCAAAAAAACAACTAATAAAATAAACAAATAATAATATGAGCAAGATTATCACTCCAGCTCTAGATTCAGATAATAATATCAAGGTGATAGAAGAAAAAATAGCAATATATTTTAACCTGTCAGAATCTCTTGGTAAAATAATTGATAATGCTAATAATGCATAAAATGCTAAGGCTGGTGACCATGGTGCAAATAATTGCCAGCGTGGTAATCCTGTATTTATATCATTCCAGTACAACCATACTTTGAAAAATTGCTCGCCACCACCGCCGAATATTTTTAAAGGTGAAATGTAAAGCAACGTTGGAAAATCAAGAAAAGCCACAATAATAAGAAGTGGTGATATTAATAAACTTTGCCATAATATATTAATTACCGCTTGTTGTAATATATAATACCTTATAGGTAAAATAGCACCAATAAAAATAAAAACACCAATTAATGCCCATCCTTTTGCCCAACCAATCGTTGATTTAATCGTCATTAATAAACTATGTCCAGTATTGAACGACCCAATAACAACAACAATTTCAATTAATAATATTGAAAACAACCAAAGCATTGCTAAATAATGAATTTTAACTTTATGATTAAATATAATTGTTACTGCATGGTATAATAAAAACCAAGCTAAAACAGGTCCAACTAAATATAATCCACCAAGTAAATATAATGGATAAGTAAGCACTATAGTGTAATATATTATTTTTTCATCTATATTTTTAAATGTTGTTTTTTGTAAAATAGACATAAAATAACAATCCAAATAATAGTTGCGATAATACCGATAATAATAATTATTATATGCGTATATTTCCCTTTTTCATTTACTATTTTAGCCTCTTCCCATAATTGAATGTCAGGATAAATATATTCAGCATCATCAATATAAGCTTGCTCATTACTTAATTTAGAAAAATATATTGCCTCATGGAGTTCTAGCTTTTTAGTTAACATCTCTAATTGGTTTTGTTTATCTAACATCTCTATTAATGTATTTTTTAATGTTTTTATCTCAATATCAATTTGATTAAATTCATTAACTATTGTTTGATATTCTATTTTGTTTAGCACATAAACTTTAAATATTTCAGAACGCTCATCAATATCTATATTTAAAATTAATCGTTTTGTATTATTGTCATTTAGACCTTTATTTAAAAAAGATAGCCTATGATTTATATTTTTTGTTAACTGGCGATATTCTTCTTTTATATTTTTAAAATCAGGATTATTCGCACCACTAACAGCGGCTAATAATGAAAGTTTTGATGATACTTCAGCTCTTTCTTGATATAGCTGTTTCAAAATATAATCTGAATTAATATATAGAGCTAATGATGCGTCTTCTGCTGTTAACTTTAAAACTTTCTCAAATTGTTCTAGTTTTGTTTTTAATGATATAAGTTCAATTTTTTTATTACGAAAAACATCATCTAGTTTATATAACTTTTCAGAGTAATAGTTATTAGAATCATCATGCAAAATATTATATTCAACTCTAATGTTTTTTATTTTTTCTGTTAACAAGTCTATCTTAAATTTAGAATTGTCAATTTTACTTTTATTAGATATATTTCTAAACTCAATATATTTAATTCTATGCTCTTCTATTTTACTATTTAAGTTATGTAATAATGAATCTAGCATTGATACCAAGTTTTTCTTATGATCACTAATCATCGAAATTTTAATTAATGGTGTTTGAGGTACATTAGTAATTTTTGGTACGGGAATATTAACTAATAGTACATCAAGATCATGAGCAATGCTTTCCCTTAATTCATTACTCATAATAATCTCTTTATATGTTTCTTTAGGATCTATTTTCATATTAGAAAAAATAGATTTATTATTTGTTGTCATCTCACCAATACTTAATAACTTTAACCGTGTATCTGATTGAGAAGATGGAAATATAAGTGTTAATCTCCCTTCATATTTATTTTTCAATACTAAAGACCCAAGAAGTACTCCCCAAATAAAAGTAAAACCTATAATAAAAAATAGAATATTATATTTTAATGCTTTAATTACCATCCTATTAGTCCATGCATAAGAGTAACTGGCAATAATGTTTGCGTTAATGACTTAATAATAGCTAAATAATTTGTCATCCCTGAATCATAACAAGCCATCTTGTCTCCATTCATTAAATAAGGATTATAATGCGGATTATTTCTATATTTAATTAAATCATAAGTACTAATTTTTAATGCTACTAAATTATCATTATTATTTAGTGATGTTATTAATAAAACACCACGATTACTATTTGTTGACTCAGTACCTCCCATACAATTAGCCCCAAAGGCGGCATCTATAAGCCGAGAACCATAAGGCATTTCTCTCGTATCACGATTAATATTACTTAAATTATTATTTTCTGCTGGTATTGTTGTATTAGATAAAAATAGTTTAATACCAATTGGGGTTATTTTCGACACTCGTATCAAATCTACATCGACACATGATGCGGATCCTATATAAATTTCATCACCGTTAGCTAATGGAATATCTTTAAAGCTACCATCGTTTAAAATACCATTAAGATCAATTGTATAACTTACCCCATCACGCACTAATCTGACATTTGTTATATCAGCCGTCGGTTTTATTCCTCCTGCTAGTTTAATCGCTAAAGTAAGCATCTTATCCTCTGTATGAGAAATACCTAAATCTTTATAATGGTTTAATAACGGATCATTTTTATTAATAATAATAAAACCAGGTTTAAATACAGCCCCATTTACTTTTATTGAAATTGGAGCATATTTTATCACCGTAATAACAGAGTAAAAACTAGCCTTCTTAAAAACTTTATTATTCACATAAGAATAGCGTATATTATCACTTAGTTCATCAATTGATAATCCCTCAGCTTTTATTGGCTCAATCCATGGTAAATATATTTTACCATTTGATTTAATGATATAATCTTTTGATAAAATCACATTATTCATTATATTAACATTTAATACATCACCAGATGATAATATTTCATTTGTATTAAATATCTTCGTTAAATTTTGTTGAGTTATCATTCCATTGACATTACTATTTTTATTTTGTCGTAATAATGTATTATTACAATTCTCGTTGCAATAATTCAAACAATTAGTTGCACTATAACTATTAATAGTATTTTTACTTGTACAACCCAATAATAATACAATCATTACTAAAATAGTCATTAATCGCATTACATTGCTCCTCTCGCACTAAGTACTGCAGGAACTGTTTTTATTAAAATAAGTAAATCTAGCATTATATTTCTAGTTACAACATAATGTAAATCCAACTCAAATTGTTTATTACATGATAATTCAGAACGCCCAGATATTTGCCATAATCCTGTCATACCTGGCTTTATTAACAATCGTAATTTATGAACTTGAGTGTATTTTTCAACTTCTTTCTCTAAAGCAGGTCGTGGCCCAACCAATTTCATTTCACCTTTTAATACATTAAGAAATTGAGGGATCTCATCCACAGAAAACTTTCTTAACCAAAAACCAAATTTTGTTATTCTTGGATCTGATTTGTTTTTATATCTTATTCCATCACTCACATACCGTTTAAATTCCTCTTCGTCTAAAATGATATTATTGTCCATTGTTGTATATTTATACATAGTGAAACGTTGACCATTTTTTCCAACTCTTACTTGTTTAAATATTGGGTTTTTCCGTTCTGTAATAAATAATAGACAATACAAAATGGTATGGAATGGAGCCCATATCATTAATGCTATAAGAGAAATAACCACATCAATGGTTCGTGATAAAAAATTCAAACAAAACATTCGAATATCTAATGCATGTGATACATTCCAAAAAATAAAGTTGGCGTTACCTACAACATACCTGTTCCATAACCTTTTTGGCTCTTGATATAATCGATATAACCATTCAAAACCAACCTGTCTAATCAATAAAGGTGCACGTCGTACCTTACCTGCATAGAAATCAAACATTCCTCCCACACAAATAACAATATTAACTGATAAATATTTATAATTATCAACAACCCATTGCTCTTGTATCGGCGTTCCAAAACCAACAAATAAAATCTGAGCTTTTGATTTATTAATATAATCGATAACTAATTGATCATTATCAAAAAAACCATGATGGCTACCAGCAATATTTAATTTTGGATATATATTTTTAAATCTAGTTAATGCTTTTTTAGAAATCTCTCGTTCACCACCAAGAAAAAATACTGACCAATTTTTTTGTGCTGCTAATTCTAAAATCTTTGGGCTAAAGTCAGTACCATTTATATTATCACCAGGCAAAATACCTTTAAGTTTTAACGCCCATTTAAGACCAACGCCATCAGGTAGTACTAAATTAAATTTAGATAAATTTTCACGATAATGATGACTATCTTTAAGCTTATTTAAACAATCAGCATTAACATAACCAATTAAGCTTGGATGTTTCTTCGGTATCGCTATAATTAGCTGTTGGATTATTTTTAAGGCTACATTTTGATGACCATTAAAGACTTCGATACCAAACCATTTTATTCGCTGATTGATTGGTTTATCGACTACTTTAAACAATAAAGAATAGGCATATAGCAATGGGTATATGCATTTTTTCCACCAATAAATTTTTAACTCTACATCATCATTTAAATGATGATATTCAATAGGCTTAATACCTAAATTTTCATGTATATCTCGTGCAGAAAAAGCACCTACATATTGATTATCACTGCTGTATGCTATTTTTGGAGAATAACCAATAAGATGTAAGTCTCCTTTTACGACAGCTAAGAGTCTTGCTAATCGACTGGTCTCACAAAATCGATAATCAAACCCACAACAATATTCATAACGGCTTAATACTCGCCCACATAAGCTATAGTTTTGAATCGCGTAGCAAACCCATACGGGAAAACTAACTACACTGTATAGCAGTGCTATTAAACGATCGAGTATAGATACATCCGTTATCGTAACTCTATTAATCACTCTATTCATAACACTACCTATGGATAATAATTAATGAAAATACAATGTGTTATCTTTAACTATAATCTTCCAAAGCAAACAGATAAGACATATGACATTCTAATTAAGAATAGTTTCTTAGCAGAACATATTATTGTCGTTGATAATGGCTCAGATAAATCACCTCAAGCACTATCTACCAACTTATCACTGCCTTTTAATGTCCGATTTTCTGGACAAGCAAATACTACCCTTCAATTTCTGATGACTTATCGTCCTTCTGACTACTATCTGTTGATAACGACTAGTGCAAAACTTGATCCTGCCGTTAACTATTTTGATATCTGTCATCAGACGATTGATGAGCTATCAGAATCCTTTGGTGTCGTCATGGCTTCCCTTATTGGTGGTGAGACTGAAAAAATCACGCCAGAACAATCTCATCATGACCTAGTACATCAAACGATACCCTATCGTGCTGTCTATTCCGCGCAACCTATTATGACTCTAGTTTCGCACCGACTTTTATCTATCTGTTACAAAAAACATGCCGCTTATTTCAATACTGACTTAAAAAGAGGACACGGTATCGATATTGAGCTTCAACATATGGCGTTAAGTCACGGATTAACAACTGTTGTATCACGCGATCTATGGGTACATTGGAAGACAAATCAAGCACATAAATTAAACCTTGCTGATGAATCCGCTTATGAATATCGCTGCCAAGCTCAAGCTGAAATGGAAAAATGTTTTGCAAAAAGATATGGCGAGCAATGGGAAATACAATTTAGGTCGCAATTTGCAAAAAAAAATGACACAAAAATGAAAATACCGACACGAAGTCGATACAAATTCGCATCCTTACGACAGTTATGGTATCGAATAAAATTATCTTTTTTTAGACTTAGAAAAAAAAGAAAATAGCATATTAGTTGGTATTAATATTGCTTAGTATTTTTATACTAAAATAAAAAACATATCAGGATAGGATATTCTATGACGTCTTTTTTCAAAAAATCATCTGCTTATTTAATATCTAATATTTTGAATGGTTTATCATTACTCTTTCTTCTACCATTTTTAACGCGTTTTCTTTCCACTCAAGAATATAGTCAAATAGTATTATTCCAAACCTTGATTTTTGGTTTATTATCCTTTCTACACTTAAATGTTTTTCAAGCTTCAAATATAAAGTTTTTTGACCAAGAGACTACACATAAAGACATTCAACACTATAATAGTGGCTGTATTATTATACTTATCTTCTCTATCTTATTTTTTACATTGATATTATCAAATAATTTATTATTTTTATCTGAATTATTATCATTGCCAGAATCATGGATTATATATGCAATGATCATTGCTATATCACAAATCTTTATTCAATTTTGTTTATGGCAGTGGCAAATGAGAAAGCAAGCATATCAATATTCACTCTATAACTCCTGCTATATTATACTGTCTTCATTATTTACATTGATGCTACTGTATATATTACACGATAAAATAGATGCTAGGATCTATGCCTTAATGGCTATTTCTGCGGTTTTTTTTTGTATTCAATATTTATTATCATCAAAAACAAATGGCTTATTTTCTCTCGTATATCACTATCAATAATAAAAGATATTCTGAAGGTAGGTCTTCCATTAGTTCCCCATTCAATTGGCATTTTTATCTTAGTCGGGGCCGATAAATTCATTATTAGCGGCATCCTTGGCCTTGCTACTATTTCATCATATCTTGTCGTATTTCAAATTAGCACTATTTTTATATTTGTGTTTGATGCTATCAACAAAAGCTATTACCCGTGGTTATTTGAACAATTAAATAAAAACAACGACAATACCAAAAATAAACTGTGGCTTTTAACCTCTGTTTATTTTATTTCATTATTAACAGTATCAATATTCTTCTTTTTTCATGGCTCTGCCTTAATTACATTAATCGCCGGTAAAAATTACATGATAAGTAACAGTATTGTAGGTCTTATTTTTCTTGGTCAGATATTTGGTGGCATGTATTTAATGATCAATAACTATTTATTTTACGAAAAAAAAACCATGTTAATTTCAACAATAACGATTGTATCTGGCATTATTCACTTGTTATTAATTTCTTTATTCTCATATTATTGGGGGCTCACTGGCGCAGCGTTATCTTTTTGTCTCTCTAAATGTATTCAATTTTTACTAACGTGGTTGAATGTCTATAAAATAACAGCCATTCCATTGGCAATTAAAAGCGAATAAATAGATTCCTCCTCATTTATCCGCTTGTTAAACCCTAGCTTAAGCGTGCTGTTATCCATTGTGCGATATCTTGAATTTCAGGCATGCACACTTGGTGTTCCATTGGATAGGTTCGCCATTGTGGATGATAATCTGCCGCTATCAAATCATCACGAGCCATTTCACCCAATTTAGGTACAACCACCGGATCATCGCTACCATGCATGATCTCAATTGCAATATCTCGATTAGCATCACTGTATTGAATAATATTTGAGGTTGGGAAATACGTTGATAACGTAAGTAACCCTGCCAATGGTTTGGCATAGCTCAGCGCAGCATGATATACCACAGCCCCACCTTGAGAAAATCCAGCTAAAATGATTCGCTCAGAGGCAATGCCGCGGCTAATCTCTCGCTCAATCAGGTCAATAACACACTGCGCTGAATCTATAAGCTGATCGACATTAAGCTTACGTGACACATCTAATGAAATAATGTCATACCATGCTGGCATAACAACACCACCATTAATGGTTACAGAAATAGAGGCTGCATGAGGAAAGATAAAACGTACTGGCATATCAGCGGGTAGCTGTAATTCTGGCAATAGTGCTTCAAAATCATGGCCATTAGAGCCTAAACCGTGCAACCAGATAACACTCGCTGTCGCCTTAACGGTTGGTTCTACTTCAACACAAGGTAAATAGGTTATATTCATGTTCTTATCCTTATATAAACCGTTATCACTATATCGCTGATTTTATTGCTCGCGCAAGTCGAGATGGTGCTAATTCTGGGTCAGGATTTTTCTGATTAAAAAATTCACTCACAACATCAACAATCGCTGATTGTACATCCGCGGTTGTAGCTAAATTTTGTGAAAAACTTGGGACTAAATCTCCAGATAATGAGGCTTGCTTAAATGCTTTCATTGAATCTAGCGCACACTGGTCAAATGCCGACATGTCCATGTCTAATCGAACCGGAATCGAACCTTTATTTAAATTAAACACCCTTTGAAAATAAGGGGTTAATAATATTTTAGCCAAATCATGCTGAGCAACATTATCGGCCGCTGTGCCTTTTAATTTAAAAAAGGCCAAACTATCGATATTAAATGTAAATTGATGCTGAGTACCCGGTGCTGGAACGCATAAGTAATCTTTACCCGCTTGTTTATTCGCTTGTGCAAATTCACCTTTAGCCCAATCTCCCATAAACTGCATCGCGGCTTGACCATTTATCACCATTTCAGTTGCAGAATTCCAATGTCGCCCTTCCGCTTCTGGATCAATATACGCTTTCATCCGTTTAAATTGCTTAAATACATCCACCATTTTAACGCTATTAATGACGGTCATATTAAGATCGACAAAGGCTTTACGGTAATCAGCTGAACCTAATACTGCCAACGCAATACTTTCAAACAAAGTGGCGTCTTGCCATGGCTGACCACCATGTGCTAACGCAATGAATCCTGCTGCTTTAATTTTATCGGCGGCAACAAAGAATTCAGCTAACGTGGTAGGTACAGTGGCACCAGCGGCTTTAAATACCGTAGGATTAACCCATAACCAATTAACGCGATGTACATTAATGGGGACCGCTACATAATGATTATTATATTTCATTATATTAGCAACCACAGGCGGCAATACATTGTCCCAGTGCTCTTGTTGAGCGACGTCATCAAGCGAGGTTAAGAACCCTAAACGTCCCCATTCCTGAATATCATGACCTTTTAATTGAGCCGCCGTCGGGGGATTGCCAGAAACGGCTCGCATTTTTAGTACTGTCATTGCACTTTCACCACCGCCACCAGCTACGGCAAAATCTTTCCAGCTATCACCTTGTTGTTCCATCATATGTTTCAGCACTTTAACTGATTTAGCCTCGCCGCTCGATGTCCACCAATGCAGTACTTCAACTTGACCCGCAGCATTAGCTTTTATGGCAAATAACAAAGATAAAACAAAGGTGAGTATTATATATTTTAGTTTCATGCTTTCTCTTTCTTTAGGCTAATGCAACAGACAAAACTCGCGGTAAGACGACGATCACAATGAGCCCCTGTGTTAAGCCATTTTTAATAATCAACTTTCCACCATGAGCATGAATAATATTACGTGCAATGCCCATCCCTAAGCCATGACCATCATTGTCAGTTGCTAAACGAAAATAAGGTTCAAATACCGCTGATAATGATGATTCTGGAATACCTTTACCTTGATCGGTGATCGTCATAATAATTTTGTCCGGCTTATCGATTACCGCAACAGTAACTTTATGACCATACTTAACCCCATTATCAATTAAATTACTTAAACACCGTTTTAACCCTAATTCTTTACCCATCATTGGCGAAATAATGAATGTGGGTAAAGTTACTTTTTGCTCGTGGTGATTATGGCGTTCAGCAATACTGGCTAAAAGCAGATTTAAATCAATTGGGACAATATTTTCGTGTAAATCAGTGTCTTTTACACACTGTAACGCCCCTTTAACCATCATCTCTAATTCATCAAGATCATGATTAAATTTATCAATTTTTTTATCATCATCCATTAATTCAACCCGTAATCGTAATCGCGTAATGGGGGTTTTTAGATCATGAGAAATCGACGAAAATAATTGCTCTCGATCTTCAATATAGCGCCGCAATCGCAACTGCATTCGATTAAATGCTCGAGTCGCCATCACCAATTCCGTTGCGCCTTCCTCTTTCAGTGGCGGTTGATAAATATCAAGACTTAACGCATTTGCAGCATCGGCCAATTGTTTTAACGGCTTGGTTTGGCGACGAACCATAATATAGGTAAACACCAATAATAAACTGGTTATAAACACCAAAAATAATATTTGTTGGCGAGTGATCACTTCATCTTTTAAATTCATATAAGGTGCAGGTAATAACGCAGCGATATATAACCACTGGTTTTTTTCTAATTCAATCTGCACCACTAAAATCGGTGGATTTAGAGGTTCTAGGCTTAATGTATTATGTACCCATGAACGAGGCAAATCGCTCAATAAAATATCATTTTTAAGAACATGCAACGTTTCAGGACGAGAGAATTCAACCTTTATAGTCGGTAGACGCGGTAATTTTTGATGTAGCACCTTTTCAAAAACAGAAACCGCCATTTGTTTTTGTTCTGAATGAGCAATAGGATCAATCTGAATTTCTTCATCATTAAAAGAAACAAAAAAACGAGTCCCCCCCATATTGCGCAGTTGGTCTAGCACAATATGCCGATATTGCATTGGCAACGATTGAAAAAATGTCACTGTTGAAGCAAACATTATCGCCATGCTTGCTGATGTCGATTGCAAGCCGTCTAAATCTCGTTGTTTTGATTGACTATACCAAATAGACGTTGCAATAACTTGTGCTAAAAAAACAGCTAATAAGGTTAACCACAATGTTCTTGAAACCAATGATTTCGGGTAAAACACTTTCCAATTCATTAACCATTATCCATAAAGTAAAAAAGTGTGACACTCATATAAGCGATCACACTTTATCGAACATAGTTATGATGATATCAGGCGTCTTCATAAACCACATCGGCAGTAAAGATATAACCATTACCTCGACTGGTTCTTATTAACCGCTGAGTACGACCTTTATCACCTAACCGTTGTCGTAAGCGACTTAAAGCGACATCAATTCCTCGCTCTGAAGGTAAGGTATCTCGCCCTCGAGTCGCATAAGAAATCGTATCACGATCCAATATTTCTTGTGGGCGTGATAAAAACAGCATCAATAGTGAGTAATCCCCACCTGTAAGTTCAAAATCTTGTTTTTTATCAAGATCAAACAAACAATGCGTCGTGGTATCAAGTCGCCAATTGGAAAAACGAATAAATTTAGCTTCTGTTGGTAATGATTGGCTTTCTGTGGGCTTTATTCGCCTTAATAAAGCTTTAATCCGTGCCAATAATTGACGAGGACTAAATGGCTTAGCAATATAATCATCAGCCCCAATTTCAAGGCCAATAATCTGATCCATTTCATCAGAGACAGCCGTTAACATAATAATAGGGACGTTTGAGCTTTTTCGAATATACTGGCATAAAGTAAACCCATCATCACCCGGCATCATCACATCTAATAAAATCAAATCAGGGTAACCAGCCGCTAAACGCCGTTTCATTTCTTCGCCTCCTGCTGCTGTAATAACCTCAAACCCGTTTTTTGTTAAATACTCATCCAGTAATTCACGAATTTCTTGGTCATCATCAACAACAAGTACCGTCTTAGTTGCCCCCATTTTACTCATCCTTACAAATTAGAAAGCATATTTACACTGACGTTTTTAACTGCGCATTCTATAACAAGTAGACAAAATGCTTCAATACTGAATAAAACTCACCATGTGATCTACCTATCACTAAGCGTATTCAATTAGAAAACATTTACTATAAATAGCAAATAAAAAGCACCCTCAACAGTAACGTCAGTGTATTTCGCTTCTATCATACTAAGAAGAGAGAGTAAAACTACATTATTATTTTGATGATGCTTACTCAATGAATGCTTCCGCTAATATTGAACGTGATAGTTGTCCAATAACATCACCCTCATCATTAATCACGGCTAATGAAATCAGAGAATGTTGCCCTGTGAATTTTAAGTGCCCTTCTTTGAT
Source organism: Photobacterium carnosum (assembly GCF_002849605.1). Taxonomy (GTDB): domain Bacteria; phylum Pseudomonadota; class Gammaproteobacteria; order Enterobacterales; family Vibrionaceae; genus Photobacterium; species Photobacterium carnosum. The sequence continues at coordinate 76,939 of NZ_NPIB01000004.1, read as the reverse complement.
GCCACAATCAAGCGCACGCTTTAAGGCATTACTCCATATTTCAGGCTCCCTTTTTTCTCTCTACGCATAAATAACTTACCTTAATTTACTGACAAACAAACCACAATAGACACACAGCCAACATAAAAAAACACCGCAAAACCCTCAGTTAGGGAAAAAGTAACAATGTCTTTCTGCTAAATATAAATACGACTTTTTATCGTTTTTATGGCTAATTTTGCTTATTATGTGGCGAGTATTTTATTAGTTATGGACAATAACAATGTATAAATTAGTTGCACTTGATATGGATGGCACATTACTGAATTCAGACGGCGCGATTTCAGAACACAATAAGCAGGCTATTGCTGCTGCGCGCGAACAAGGTGTCTATGTTGTATTAGCATCAGGTCGTCCTATTGAAGGCATGACATGGGCACTAAAAGAACTCAATATGGATAGCGATAATGATTTTGTATTGTCATATAACGCTTCATTAGTACAGCGAGTTGCCAGTCAAGAAGTTGTTAGAAGCCAAACATTAATCGGTAGCGATGCAAAAGCAATCGCAACAATTGCCCATGATTTGGGCGTTCATGTTCATGCTTTTTCTCGTCGTCAGGGTTTGATTACTCCTGAGCATAATTACTACACCGATCACGAAGCAAAAATTAATGGTTTAACCATCACATTAGCTGATTTTGCAGAACTGGATGACAATGAAGAAATCATGAAAGTGATGATCATTGATGAAGAAGAACGTCTTGAAGCGGCTATCGCACAATTACCTTCTGACCTATATCAGCAATATACTATTGTAAGAAGTGCACCGTTCTTCCTTGAGTTCATGCACACTAATAGCAACAAAGGTGTCGGCGTTAAAGCACTCGCTGATTTCTTAAATATTAAGCAAGATGAAGTAATTGCGATGGGTGATGCAGGTAATGATCATCATATGATTGAATTTGCAGGTTTAGGGGTAGCAATGGGTAATGCTACCGAAGCAACCAAAGCGATTGCTAACTATGTTACTGATACTAATAATAATAGTGGTGTTGCACAAGTAATTGAAAAATTCATTCTTAATGTCTAAGTCATAAAAAACGCCATAAAAAGCCAGCACTTATGCTGGCTTTTTTCGACTATTACACTGTCAATTATTTAGCAAGCGTAACCGTATTAACGTCAATAGTACGAACCGTCCAATCTTTATCTACTTCACCACGAAGGGTAATTTCAGTCGTTGGTGTTACTGTAATGCCATGCCAGTCTTTATTATCAATTTCGACTTTTATTTCACCAGTCCCATCTTTAAACATGTAATCTTCTTTGCCAATCGAAGATGTAATATGACCAGTAAGCTCTACTGCCGCATTATCATCCGCTTGAGAAGCAGCTTTCACTGTATTTAATACTGGGATAGCACTAGGACCATTAAAACCGCCTTGAGCCTGAGTAAGTGGAGCCGTCTCATGTGGACCACTAAAACCACCTTGATTTGATTGTGGTGCTGCCATTACTGACATTGATGAAAACACAAGAACTGAAGCTGCAAGTAATTTTTTCATTGGTCTATATTCCACAAGGTTATTCAATGAGATGATAATATCTCGAATACATATATTGTTTAAATTATAACGCTAATAAATTAAATTCGACAAGATTGTTTTTTAAGCGCTATACATTTAGATCAAACTGGTTATGCTAATTCTTTGATCATATGTGATGCTAAAAACACTGACACTATCGTTTCAATATTATCTTCAAGTTCTTTGCCTTCACTATTAGGTGAAATATTCATCACTTGCGGCCAAAAAAGAAGCCCCTGAAATAAACTAATATAAATATTCGTTAATAACATTATATTTTTATCAACCATACAACCTGCTGCGATCGCTTGTTGAAACCAATCTGTAATCGCTTTTGTACTGTATAAATCTTTAATTAAATTCAATGCTAATTCTGGCTGACGTAAAAATTCCATCACAATCGTGCGTGACAATGGAATACCATAAGTTGAATACAAAATATCCGCTTCACGACAAGTAATAACGGTTAATTGCTCTGTTAATGTCTTCGTAGGATCAAAGTCATACTTAACATTTTCAGACACAGACTCTTGAATAATGGTCAAGACTGAAACGAATAACACCTCTTTACTCTCGAAATGACGGTATAACGTCCGTTTAGAGACCGCAGCTTCTGTTGAGATACGATCCATATTTGACGCTAAAAATCCATGAGTTATAAATTCCTCTTTAGCCGCTTCAATAATTGCTAAGTGCTTACGTTCCGTTTGCTTCATCCTTCAAAGATTCCTCATTGTATTTTTATTTCAGTTTATGAGCGCAGTCTAACAATCTGAAACAAAAAAGTATACTGAGTAGTTTACAAAACCATTTTTATCACTAAAATGCACTTTAAGTTTGCTTCTTTAATAGCAATAAATATGACTAACCAATCTAATGATAGTGGAGAACACGGTGAAAACTCATTCAGCAATGTCCAATGTGACATCGTTAACAATTAATAAACTGGCCATGGCGGTGAGTTTATCTTTAGCGGTAGTGCTGTTGTCAGGATGCGACAGTCAAAAAGAAGCAACTGTCACCGCACCTATCATTAATCTTGCGTTAACTAAAATTGTAACGCCACAAACAAACACTAACTTAACCTTTAATGGTGTGATCCGTTCTGCTGAACGCGCTGATTTATCATTTCAAGTCAGTGGCCGTGTTAGCCATATTTTTGTTAATGAAGGCGACAAAGTACATAAAGGCCAACTACTCGCTAAATTAGATCCTAAAGATGCCCAAACAGCATTTTCAGCGGCGCAACTAGAGTTGAATAACACTAAAAAAGACTATTCACGTGGTAAATCTATTTATGAAAGCTCGCAAGCTATTTCTAAAAGTGATCTTGATGAGCTTCTAACGCGTTACGACTTAGCTCAAAACCGACTTGAAGAAGCAAAAAACCAACTGGCTTACACGCAATTAAAAGCGCCTTTTTCAGGAATTATTGGTCGTAAACTAATTGATAATCATGTTCAAATTCAAGCAAATACCTCGGTATTAACATTGCATAACCTGGATGATTTAGAAGTTGTCGTTAACATTCCTGACATTGTAATGTTAACTGGTATGCAATGTGATAAAGCCAATGCTGAGATTAACAATATTCCAGGGCATTTATTACCGTTGAGTTTACGTACTTACTCAACCCAAGCCGATCCGATTACACAAACATTCTCGGTTGTATTAGGCCTAGATGATCTTAAAGGACTCAATATTTTACCGGGTATGTCAGTAAAAGTTTCTCCAAGCTTAACTGAATGTCCTGAAGAAAATAATAATCCATTAACAGTGCCATTAACGGCAGTAGTGCCTGATAACCAAAACAAGCAATTTGTATGGGTTGTAGGTACTAATAACATCGTTGAAAAACGGTATATCAAAGTGGGTGCTATCAATAAAAATTGTATTACTGTGCCTTCTGGTCTGAAAGCAGGTGAGCGTATTGTTATTGCTGGCGTATCAAAACTAAAAAATGGTATGGAAATTCGCCCATACACAGATACTACTCAAAACGGAGTGTAAGAAATGGATATCGCTCGCTATACCATAGCCAAGCGCACCAGTGTTTGGGTAATGATGGCTATCATTCTAATTGGTGGCTACATCAGCTATCTAAAATTAGGGCGTTTTGAAGATCCTGAATTTGTTATTCGCCAAGCCGTTATTATCACACCTTACGCGGGTGCAACGGCACAAGAAGTATCAGATGAAGTTACTGATATCATTGAAGGTGCTGTCCAGTCATTGCAAGAACTGAAAGAAGTTAAATCAGTTTCTAAACAAGGCATGTCTGAAGTAACGGTTGAGATCAAACTTGAGTTTGCAAAAAGCCAAGCCGACCTTCAACAAGTATGGGACAAGCTACGTCGAAAAGTGGTTGATGCACAGCGTCAATTACCTCCAGGCGCAGGTCCATCCATTGTCAACGATGATTTCTCTGACGTTTATGCTTTATTTTTTGCAGTAACAGGTGAAGGCTTCTCTGACAAACAACTGTCTGATTATGTAGATAGTTTACGTCGTGAGCTGGTACTTGTTCCTGGTGTTGCAAAAACCGCAACCCTAGCAGAACAACAAGAAACCATTTTTGTTGAGTTCACCAGTGAGCGTTTGGCTAAATTTGGTTTATCCGTCGATAATGTTCTATCAGTATTACAAAAACAAAATATTGTAACTGTCGCGGGTAGCTTAACATCAAATGGAATGCGCATTCCTGTAATGCCAACACCCAATGTTAACTCGTTTAATGACCTGAAAAATCTTCAAGTGGGTATTGGTGATAATCACACCGTATTACATCTTCAAGATATTGCGACCATCAAGCGTGGCTATCAAGAACCCGCATCAATGTTAATGCGTTATAACGGTGAACGTGCGATTGGTTTTGGTATTTCAAATGTCACTGGCGGTAACGTTGTTGATATGGGTGATGCGGTTAAAGCACGTATCGCTGAATTAGAAAGCCAACGCCCTTTAGGTATGGAACTGAATGTTATCTCAATGCAATCAGATTCTGTACGTGATTCGGTAACTAACTTTATTGATAACCTTATTGCAGCGGTAGTGATTGTATTTATCGTACTACTGCTCTTTATGGGGCTGCGCTCAGGCGTTATTATCGGTTTTGTATTAGTACTTACCGTCGCTGGCACGCTATGCATCATGCTAATGGATGACATTGCGATGCAGCGTATTTCTCTAGGTGCACTAATTATTGCCCTTGGAATGCTGGTTGATAATGCAATTGTTGTTACTGATGGTATTTTAGTTCGCTTACAAAACAATGAAGATCGTGAAGTTGTTATTCCCGAAGTCGTTAATGCAACTAAATGGCCATTATTAGGCGGTACGGTTGTTGGTATCTGTGCATTCAGTGCTATTGGCTTGTCACCATCAGATATGGGTGAATACGCAGGGTCGTTATTCTGGGTTATTCTTTACTCTATGCTTTTAAGTTGGTTGTTTGCAGTAACGGTTACCCCATTACTGTGTCACCAATTCTTAAAAGTTAAAGTAAAAACAGATACTGATAAACCAAGCAAAGTTGTCAGTGGCTACAAAGGGTTATTATCGTGGGTATTACTTCACCGTAAGACCACGGGTTTATTACTGGTTGCCACTCTTATTGGTGCAATTTGGGGCGTAAAATTTGTCCCTCCTGGTTTTATGCCTGAATCACAACGTGCGCAATTTGTGGTGGATGTGTACCTACCACAAGGTACTGATATTCAAAACACACAAACCTTTATTGCTAACATTGAGAAAGACGTTAAACAAAAACCAGGTATCAGTAATATCTCAAGCTTCATTGGTGGTGGTGGCTTACGCTTTATGCTGACCTATGCACCAGAGGCTCGCAACCCTAGCTACGGTCAGTTACTGATCGACATTGATGATTACCGTAATATTGCGCCATTATTAGTTGAACTCCAAAAAGAGCTCGACCTTAAATACCCTGAAGCATCAATCAAAGTATGGAAATTCATGCTTGGTCGCGGCGGCGGTAAGAAAATTGAAGCAGGATTTAAAGGCCCTGATAGTAAGGTATTACGTAGCCTTGCAGAACAAGCTAAAGCTATCATGCTAAGTGATCCAAATTTGATCGCGGTTCAAGATGATTGGCGTCAGCAAGTTCCTGTAATAAAGCCAATATACTCAACTGAAAAAGCACAACGTTTTGGTTTAACTAACCAAGAAATAAGTCAAGCTATTGCGCAAACATTAACCGGTCGTAACATCGGTGTGTACCGTGAAGGTAATGATTTAATCCCTATCGTCGTGCGTGCGCCAGATAATGAGCGTACTCATGAACGTGCAATTGAAAATACTGAAGTTTACAGCCGTATGGTTAATGGATTAATTCCTGTAAGCCAATTGGTTGAGTCAGTAAACGTTGCTTGGGAAGATGCCATTTTACGTCGTATTAATCGTATTCCAACCATTCTGGTTCAGGCAGATCCTGCACCGGGTGTTTTCACTGCGGATGCATTTAATGATCTACGTGGCAAGATTGAAGCGATTAAATTACCGCCCGGTTATGAATTGACATGGTATGGCGAATATAAAGCATCTAATGACGCAAACGAAGGTCTTGCTAGCTCTGCCCCTTACGGCTTTGCGGCAATGATTTTAGCGGTGATCTTTATGTTTAACGCGCTTCGTCAACCATTAGTGATTTGGCTAACCGTGCCGTTTGCTTTAGTCGGCGTAACTGTTGGCTTAGTGATATTCCAAACCCCGTTTGAATTTATGGCGATTCTAGGTTTCCTAAGCTTAATCGGTATGATGGTAAAAAATGCAATTGTATTGGTCGACCAAACCGATGTTGAAATAGCCGCAGGTAAAACAGCATATCAGGCAATTATTGATTCAGCGCTTAGTCGTGCTCGACCAGTATTGCTAGGTGCATTTACGACTATTCTAGGTGTCGCGCCGTTACTGGTAGATCCATTCTTTAAGAGTATGGCAGTAACGATTATGTTCGGTCTGTTATTTGCAACAATCTTAACATTAGTGGTCATTCCACTGCTGTATGCGGTATTGTTCCGCGTTAAAGTAGAAGAAACACCACCAGCATAATTAGTACAACAAAATAAAAGGGAGTGACATCATTGATGTACACTCCCTTTTTTATCTTTTGATAGTTATAAATAATCATCAAATCGCTGTTATTGTTTAATATAATCAATAAGATCAGCAGCTAAACGTCGCAACATGCCAGGATCTGGATGCGTATGGGACAGCACACGAATACCATAAATTCCCATCACTAAAAATTGCGCTAACTGTTGGCTATCTCGCTGGTAACTAATTTCATTATTTTGTTGTGCCAACACAAGCTGCTCGGCCAATGTTTGCTGCCATTGTTTTAACATATAACTAATCACATCAGCCACTTCAACATCTTGTTGAGCAAGTTCACTCAATGCTTTTTGCAATAAACAGTCTTTAATCTGTTCACGCTCACACTCATCAACAACATGCTCAAGGTAAGTAGCAATCGCTCCCATCACTGATGTTGATTGCGAAAACAAAGTAACAAATTGTGTATAACGTTGATCTCGATAATGTTCTAGCGCAGCTAATAACAACCCTCGTTTATTTTTAAAAGCACAATAAATAGAGCCAGGATGAAGCCCTGTTGCTTGTTTCAAATCTTGCATACTGGTATTGCCATAACCTTTGGCTATAAAAATATCCATTGCCGATCGTAAGACACTATCACGATCAAATTCAGCACTACGCATAATGACTCTCTTTTGCTTTAACTCATGCTAGTTTACTTAATATTGAACAATCATTCAAAAAAGTCTTGAATGATTGTTCAAATAAGCCTAACTTGAATGAGCATTCAAATTAGAGGTAATAATCATGCTCGATACCCTATTTCATCCTTTTGTACTTAACGACACGCTTACTTTAAAAAATCGTATTCTTATGGCGCCATTAACACGTTGTATGGCTGATGACAATTTAGTCCCAACCCAAGCAATGATCGATTATTATGCCCGTCGTGCAGATACTGGGCTTATTATTTCAGAAGCGATTTTAATTCGTGCTGATGGTCAGGGGTATCCACATACGCCAGGATTATTTACACCAGAACAAATTAACGGCTGGCGTAAAGTAACAGATGCTGTTCATAACAATGGTGGTAAGATCTTTGCACAATTGTGGCATACAGGTCGTGTAGCTCATCCATTCTTTTTTAATGGTGAGTATGTACTTGCTCCTTCTGCAATAGCACTTGAAGGGACGTTACCAAGAATGCGGGAGTTAACTTATACCGTTCCTAAGCCTGCAACTAAAACTGAAATTGAACAACTTATTGCCGATTTTAGTCAAGCAGCAGCAAATGCAATTGATGCGGGGTTTGACGGTGTAGAAATTCATGGCGCAAATGGTTATTTAATCGATCAATTTCTACATTTCAGCACCAATGAACGTGATGATGAGTTTGGTGAAACACCAGAGAATATGGCTCGCTTCCCACTTGCTGTTATTGATGCAATTAGCCAGCGCATTGGTCGAGATCGTACTGGTCTACGTTTATCACCCGGCGGTTACTTCAATCTTGAAGGTGATGCACGTGATCGTAAAGTGTTTGATTACTTGTTACCTGAAGTTGAAAAGCGTTGTTTAGCGTATTTGCATGTTGGTATTTTTGATGACAGCATGAATTTTGACTATCTTGATGGCAGCGTATCACAATATATGCGAGCTCATTATCAACGTACCTTAGTCGGTGTTGGCTGCTATAGCCCACAAACAGGCAGTGATGCAATCGAAGCGGGGAAATTTGATTTATTAGCGATTGGTCGTCCATTAATTGCCAATCCTGATTACGTTAATAAAATACAATCAGGTAAAGCACTTACTCCATATGACGACACCATGCTAGCTCAGCTAATTTAACACTACTTTTTACGCCTTAATCACGAGCTATTAAGGCGTTTGTGTTGCTACTATTCATAATTTAGTTTTAAATCACAAAAAATCATTGTTTGCATTTGTATCGATAGACAAAAACCCAGTTTAGCTCTTATGATAACAATAGATAAAATAATAAACATAGAAAATAATAATGAATATCAAACAGCACCAATCAAATTCGAAAATTTTATTAACGGGTTTATTTATCGTAGCAAGTGGCTATACGTCTTATGCAAATGCTGACACAATAGCGCCCTCAACGTTAAATAATTCCTTAAATTATAGTAGTACTAATCCGCTACTTTTAGAACAATATAAAGATAACTTTGTTTTACCTTTTTATTATACCCAATCTCCAAATCACAAAGAATATCAATCGATTATCCCTGAAGACGGCAAGCTAAGTAACTATAACGTCAACTTTCAGATCAGCTTAAAATACCGTTTATTGTCAGGTATTATAAATGATAATGACCAACTCTATTTTGCCTATACTCAACGTTCAAACTGGCAAGCCTACGCGTCATCTGCATTTTTTAGAGATACCGAATACGAACCTTCTGTTTTCTGGACGTTCCCCACTCAAACAACGTATACCAATGGCTTTCAGTATGCTGGTAGTACATTCGGTTTAGTTCATCAATCTAATGGCCGTGGTGGTGAACAAGAACGGAGTTGGAACCGTGCCTTTGTTGATATGACCTTCAAAAAAGATGCATTAACCTTTAGTGTTAAGCCTTGGGTAAGACTCAATTTTGGAGCTAAAGATTATAACAAGGACATCAATAACTACCTTGGTTATGGTCGTGTCAGTATGAATTGGAATATTGATGGCAAGAGTATGCTCACCTTTACAGTACGAAACGCACTAGAAAGTGGCTTCTCTCGCGGTTATGAAAAAATCACCTTGAACTTTCCCATTTATAAACGTTTACGTGGCTACTTAATATTTGAAAGTGGTTATGGTATTTCTATTTCAGACTATAATCATTATGATAATGCCGGTGGTATTGGTTTTTCATTTTAATTAAACAATTAAATTTATATTTATCTCTAGTCTTAAGTAGCATATAAACAATATGCATAAAAAACTAGAGATAATATGTTTTCCTCTTAATATATGATTCATCTCATTGATAAAAATATAAAAAAACAAAATTTCAATTATCATTTAATAATTATTTCTTTACTCATCGCATATTATATGTTTTTAATAGCATCACTATAAAAATATATTCATCTCACTTTAAAATATTATTATTAAAATGATTATTGATAGAATTAACTTGTGAATATTAATCAATCGACATACTTATCTGTACTTATTCAGATGTTATCATTAATGCCTCATCCTGCTGGTTTAAAATCGAAAGAGGGTGTTTTTGAATATGCCAATGAGGCTTATCGGCATCTCGTTAATGCACCACAAAATATAAAAGGATTAAAAGATAGTGACTTGCCCTGTGATACTGCTGCATTTTGCGATATTTATCTTGAACAAGATAAATTATCATTAACGCAAAATAAAACCATAATAACTATTGAAGTGCACAATTACGCACATGGCATTGATGCATATATATTTACCAAACAACCCATTGTTATTAATGGTATACCTTGGGGGATTCAATTCACCGCAAATAAAGTAACAGATTTAATAAATATGACTTCGTTTGTAGAAGTTCTAGCCGCAGATAAATTAAATTTATCTTTTAGTACAACCCGTCCTTTAGAACCCAAATTAACCCCCTCTCAAGAAATTGTCTTATTTTGGTTATTACGTGGACGACAAACAAAACAAATAGCACAACTTATTCATCGAACGCCCAAAGCAGTTGAAAAACAAATAGCAAATCTAGTCTCCCGATTTTCCTGTTATGGTATTTCAAGTCGAACAGGATTAATTGAATACGCACGTGGCAATGGCTGGTTATCATTAATACCAGCACAACTATTTAAAACATCAATATCTCTTATTATCAATCAAGATGAACAAAGTGATTAAGTTCACAAAAAACATAGTAACTTAAGCAAAGGATTGTTTAGTTACATTAATTTGCGTTTATAATCCTGCCAATTTTTTCGCTTCTTATCATTGGTCATTTATGCACATAAAAATCAGTTTAATAACAACATTACTTCTTATTTCTGGATGTGGATCTTTATCCACCATAACCCCAGTATCTCAAGTAAGTTTAATCATTAAAAATGGCCAGGTCATCACCATGAATGGTCAAAAACAGCTGATTGAAAATGGTGTTGTCATCATCAATAACGACACCATTGTCGCCGTGGGTGATCAAACATTATTATCTCAATATAATGCAACTCGTATCATTGACGCACAAAATGGGATTGTGATGCCAGGAATGGTCAATACTCATAACCATTTACCGATGATTGCTTTTAGAGGATTAGGCGAAGAAGGGATCGAAAACCGTTTATTTGCTTACTTCTTTCCTCTTGAAAGCGAAAAACTCAGCCGTGATTTAATTTATCAAGCCACTCGTCTTGGTGCAATTGATCTTGCACAAAGCGGTGTAACAACCTTTGCAGACATGTACTACCATGTTGATGAAATGGCCAAAGCAACCAAAGAGATTGGCCTACGTGCGGTTTTAGGTGAAACCGTTATTAAATTCCCAGTGGTTGATGCAAAACAACCGTATGGTGGTCTAGAGTACGCCCAAAAATTTATTACTGAATATCAGCATGATCCTTTAATTACCCCAGCTTTTGCGCCACATGCCGCTTATACCGTTTCAAAACAAAAACTACAGCAAATCAATACACTCTCTAAAAAATTAAACGTTCCCGTATTAATTCATGTGGGTGAATTTGGTAATGAAGCCGCACGTATTAATGACAATCCGAAACAACTGAGCCCTGTCGCTTGGCTTAAAGACATCGGAGTGCTTGATCAACGAATGGTATTAGCGCATGCGATCCATATTAACCAAGCAGATATTGATCTTATCAAACAATCAGGGGCGGGTATCGCCTATAACCCAATGGCTAACGCTAAAGGTGCGACAGGCATTGCACCTGCATGGGAAATGTATCAACAGCGCGTTCCAATGGGGTTAGGGACTGATGGCCCAATGAGTTCGAATCAAGTCGATTTATGGCGCACACTGAGTTATGCCGCCAATATGCAACGTTTAAAACATAATGACCGTACTATTATGATCCCAGAGCAAGTGATTGAACTCGCGACCATCGGTGGTGCTCGTGCACTGCATATGGACGATAAGATTGGTTCACTTGAAGTAGGTAAAAAAGCCGATGTTATTATTGTTGAAACTCAATCAGCTAACATGATGCCTAATTACAACCCTTATGCCACCTTGGTCTATCAAGCAAATCCAAGCAATGTTACAACGACAATCGTCAATGGCAATATTGTGATGGAACAGCGTCAAATGGTGCACGTTGATACAGCCGATGTAACTCGCCATATTCGTGCTATCGAAACGGATATTGCAGCATTTGCCAAAGAGCTAGCAAAGAAAGCCATTACATCACCAAGCCTCATGAAATAAGCCACATCCTCTCTACCCGTTTATCACAATACGGTGTCGTCAAATACAGTATGTAAGGAAGGTGATCCCTTACATACTCAACAATTTTAAATGCAACAATGAATCGACTTCGTTTTAAATGCGAATAACCGCACCAGAAATAGCTTAACTTTCGTTGTGCTTTTTACCTTTACGTAAATCAATACGGTATGATAGCTACCAATCAATGGTTAGCGGGTATTAAGACATGTATCATCAAACACTTAAAAAATATTTTGGCTTTGATTCTTTACGCCTCGGGCAAGAAGAAGTTATTACCCGTGTCCTCAATGGTTATTCTGCCGCGGCCATATTTCCGACAGGATCGGGGAAATCATTATGTTATCAATTACCCGCGATTGAATTACCCCATCTTACTTTGGTCATTTCACCACTCTTAGCATTAATGAAAGATCAGCTCGACTTTTTAGCCACCAAAGGCATTCCAGCGGCCTCAATAGATTCCAGCCAAACATGGCAGCAAACCCAACAAGTGATGCAGCAAATTCGTCAAGGTGAAATCAAAGTACTAATGATCTCAGTTGAACGTCTAAAAAATGAACGTTTTCGCCATTTTATTAGTCAAATCCCAATTTCATTATTAGTCGTCGATGAAGCACACTGTATTTCAGAATGGGGTCACAACTTCCGTCCCGATTATTTGAAACTGCCCCACTACCAACAAGCATTAAACATTCCACAAGTCCTACTGCTCACAGCAACCGCAACCCCTGCGGTAATTCAAGATATGCAGGACAAATTTGCCATTGATAAAGATAATATTATTGTGACTGGCTTTTACCGTAATAACCTTGATTTAACGGTATTAGCAGCTGACGAAGATGAAAAAATAGACACCCTTAAACACCAGCTTTCCCAGCGTAGTAATGAGCCATCTATTGTTTATGTCACCTTACAGCACACCGCAGAACAAGTGGCAGAAGCACTCACTCGCAGTCATTTTCCAGCCCAAGCCTACCATGCTGGAATGGATTCAGAGCATCGACAACATATCCAACAACAATTTATGAATGGTGACATCAATTGTATTGTTGCAACCATCGCTTTTGGTATGGGGATCGATAAATCCAATATTCGCCAAGTGATTCATTTTGACTTACCTAAATCTATTGAAAACTATAGCCAAGAGATTGGACGTGCAGGACGTGATGGCGAAATGTCACAATGTACCGTTATTGCGAATAAATCAGGGCTTAATGTCTTAGAAAACTTTGTCTTTGGTGACACACCCGATCACAGTGCTATTGCTTATATTTTACGTGAAATACAAGCACAAGATCAGCAATGGGAGATCATGAGTAGCCGCTTATCTAAAGACAGTAATATTCGTTTATTGCCGCTTAAAACATTATTAGTTTATCTTGAAATTCGTCATATTATTGAACCAATGTTTACCTATTTTGCTGATTATCGTTACAAAATGAACATCTCTCAGCAGGATATAGCCCAACGTTTCCAAGGTGAACGCCGACAGTTTATTGAAACAATTTTTGCTTGCTCACCCAAAGCGCGGGTTTGGCATACTTTAGATATGGATGCATTATGGCAAGGCTACCAAGTCGATAGAAAACGGGTTGTCGCAGCTATTGATTATTTGAACGAACAAGGTTGGATCACCCTTGAAAGTAAACAAATGACCGATGTTTACCGTATTAATCAACACCATTTTGATATTGATGTAGAAACAGAAGCGCTCTATCAATTATTTCAACAAAAAGAACACAGTGAAATTAATCGTATCGGAAATATGATTGCTTTTTTTGAAAGTGAAAGTTGTCTAAGCCATAAATTAGCCAGCTATTTTGCTGATCATCATGCACCTAAACAATGCGGCCATTGCTCTGTTTGCCGTGGTAAAATAATCACCTTACCAGCATTACCAATGCTACCTGAGATTACTGATCAACAAATAACGATGTGGGCTGATAGTTTTATTCAACGTAATAGTAGCGCCCCATCAATGGCTGCAATCACTCGTTTTCTGCACGGTATGAGTACACCGCTAAATAGCAAACTCAAAGCAAAACAAATTGAGGGATTTGGCGTGTTAGAAGCCTATCCTTTTCAACAAACTTTCGACCATATTTGCCGCCTATACCACAGTAAAGGTTGAATAAACGTTCATCAATTACCGTAACTTGACGCTTTAATAGCTAAAAACTGACTTTTCATATTAATCAATGGCGATCTGACTCACATCGCTTTAAAATGCAAAGACTAACAAATAGGAAGTAAAGTTATGACAACAGAAAAAGAACAATACCAACCTTGCGATGCTTGTGGTGTTTCAGCTGAAATGGGCTTTATGATCAAAGAACATGATGATGTTGCCGATGTACATGTTTTTGCAAAGGGTAAAACAGCATTAGAATTAGAACTTGCGAACTACCTTACGCTAGCAAAACAAGTTAATGTTAACTTTAAAGTTGAAACAACGCCAGTTGATGAAGCAAGTACAGAATTAACAGCACGCATCCAGTTTGAATGTAGTGCTGAAAAATTAATTTTTGAACTAAAAAGCCGCTCTCTAGCGAAGTAAGTTATCAAAGTCGGCATTATTTGCCATTTTAATAACGAATAAAGCCAGTAAACAGTTATATTTTGTATATTCATACAACATACAATCTGATGCTGGCTTTATTATTTATGTCCTAATGGTGTTACATATACCGCAGGAAGCTGACGTACCACCCATTTTAAAGAGCCATTTAACTCAATCTCTTGTGCTGAACGACATTCCAACACAAGATTATCCATGGTAATAATAGCCCCCAGCGAATACCCTTTTCCAGCATATAAACACTGACGTTGTGGTAATGTATTTAACTGAAGTTCAGTGACAGGTTGAATCGCAGGTATATTATCCGTGCTGTATTGCTTTGCGTAACTGATAGTAACAAAACTAATACTACCTATTATAACTATCCATCCCCGCTTTAAAAAATGCATATTCTATCCTTATTGCTTTAATCTATAGTAAATCAATACAATTGAATCATTTAAAAGATAATTATCATACTTTCCATAAATTAAAGTTAAAAAAAAGCCCAGAATAATCTGGGCTTAAAGAATAGTCACGCAATTAAGATTCAGAAATAGGTAGCCTTTGTTTTACATAATCACCCGGTGCAACAGATAACGATGCATAGGTTTCACTTCCAATTTCATACGGTTGCACTTGTTCTGCAGGGCTAAACTCAGTTAACCATACATTCCAATGTGTCCACCAAGAACCATCCTGACGTTTAGCTCCTGCAAACCAAGCCTCAGCATTTTCTTCTTTACTATCGTTAACCCAGAAACCATATTTGTTCTTTTGCGGATGGTTTACAATCCCCGCGATATGGCCTGATTCACCAAGAACAAATGTTGATTTACCGCCTAACTGCTTAGCACCACGGTAAGTACCTTGCCATAAAGCAATATGATCTTCTTGCGTCGAAATAAAGTATGTAGGTACTTTAATCTTGCTCAAATCAATATAGATACCGCCGACTTTATAGCCTTTCTTTTCAACTAATTTGTTTTCTAAATAGAATTGACGTAACAACGTACTATGACATTTAGACGCCACGTTAGTACTATCACCATTCCAATAAAGCAAATCAAAATCAAGCGGGCTATTGCCTTTCAAATAATTATTAATGTAATAGTTCCAGTACAAACTATTTTCACGTAATAAGCTGAAAGTCACACTAAGCGAACGTCCATCCATGTACCCATTAGCATCATTTTGAGCTTCAATTGCCGTAATAATTGGATCATTGATATAAGCACCAATTTCACCTGGCTGAGAGAAGTCTAATAATGTGGTAAAGAATGTCGCTGATTTAATACGATTACGAAGACGTTTAGCTGCACAATACGCTAATGTTGTCGCTAATAATGTGCCGCCGATGCAATAACCAACTGCATTAATCTGCTTTTGACCAGTAATATCTTCAATTGCATCAATAGCTTTTACTACACCGTCTAAAACATAATGATCAAAATCAACATCTTTCGATGATTCATCTGGATTACGCCAAGACATCATAAATACTGTATGTCCTTGTTCAACGAGCCAACGGACCATTGAATTATGCTCACGCAAATCAAGAATGTAATATTTATTAATAAAAGGTGGCACAACTAAAAGCGGTGTTTTATTAACCGTTTCAGTCAGAGGTTTATATTGAATAAGCTCAAATAACTCATTTTTAAAAACTACACTACCTTCAGTACAAGCGATATTAACACCTAATTCAAACGCACTATCGTTGGTCATTCGAATTTTTAATACATCAGCACTGCTTTTCATGTCTTCTTGAAACAATTCCATCCCTTTAATTAAATTTTCACCATTCGTTTCAACAGTTAATTTAGCTAATTCTGGGTTGGTTATTACAAAATTTGTTGGGGATAACGCATTGATAGCTTGACGAGAAAAGAAGCCTAAACGCTCTTTTGCTTTATCATCAACACCTTCAATTGAATCAATTGTTTCACGCATTGTGTCACTGAATAACAAATATGATTGCTTAATATAATTATAAAAAGCTTCATTTTCCCATGCAGGATCACTAAAACGTTTATCCTCTTTGGCTGGCTTAATAATGGCATTTTCTGCTGTTGTATTACCAGCGGCAACATTCTGCCAAATCTTAAGTTGATTTTCCCACCAATCCATATGGACTTTAGCTAAAGCACCAGGCTGAGCCGCAGCTTTCTCTAAAAATTGGGTGGTATCTTCCAAGCTCATTTCATTAAGCGCTTTAGTTACCGGGGTATTCATGGCTGCCTTGCCGGAGTCTAGCTCCTTCAACCATAACTGGTTCATATCTTGGAGCCTGGCAAAGTAGTCCGAAAAGAAGTGATTGTTCATAACAAAAACCTTGTACTTGGACTAAGTAATCAGCCATATAATCGTATTATATAGCTGATTAACATAAGCATCAGATAACTACACAACAGTGTAGTTTATCGTGATTTAAACAGCAGGCGTTGCTTGTTTAACATTCTCAGCAACAAACTCTTCAACTTCAGCTTTGAAGCTTTGTGCTACTGAAGAAAATTTATTGCTATCATTGATAAGCTGTTGAGAAAGCGTAGTCAATGTTTCAAGTTGCAGACCATTAAACTCAGTTAAAGATTGAATATCTTTTACTTCGCTAACCGCTTGAAGTTGCTTTAAACCAAGATCACTATAAGCACGTACAGCTGATAATTGAAGCTCAGTTAGTTGCTCAACATTTTTAGCAAATACTTTGTTGAATTTTGCGTATGGTGCTAGTGTTTTTTCTGTTTGCTCAGAAAAAGATTTAAACATTTCCGTATACATAAAACATTCCTCATTGATAGTAATAAAAGTGTGACCATATAAGTAGTATCACACTGATTGTATTAGTTTATTTTCTTACACACGTTTTAAAATAACTGCAGTACCCATACCGCCACCTACGCATAATGTTGCCATACCATATTTATTATTACGACGGCACATTTCATGTAGTAAGCTGACGAGAATACGACTACCAGATGCACCTAAAGGGTGACCTAGTGCAATTGCACCACCATTTACGTTCGCACGCTCAACTAAATCTTCCACTTTAGTACCCGTTTCTTTGGCTACTTCGTGGAATACACCTAATGCTTGACCAGCAAAGGCTTCATTAAATTCGAGAAGATCAATATCTTCAATTACAAGATTTGCTTTTTCTAATGCTTTAAGTACCGCAGGAACAGGGCCTAGCCCCATAAGCTCAGGCGCGACACCTGCTTGAGCATAACTTACAACTTCGGCTAATGGTGTCAGATTGTATTTAGCAACCGCGGCTTCAGATGCGACAATAATTGCACTTGCGCCATCATTAATACCAGAAGCATTACCCGCAGTAACAGAACCGTCACGGTTAAAAGCAGGACGTAACTTAGCAAAATCTTCAATCGAAGCATTTGCTTTTGGGTATTCATCGGTGTCAACCACAACGGTTTCACGACGACTAACCACTTCTACAGGGCAAATTTCAGCAACAAAGCGTCCTTCTTCAATTGCGGCCACTGCTTTTTGCTGGCT
Source organism: Photobacterium carnosum (assembly GCF_002849605.1). Lineage (GTDB taxonomy): Bacteria > Pseudomonadota > Gammaproteobacteria > Enterobacterales > Vibrionaceae > Photobacterium > Photobacterium carnosum. Next base: position 58,814 of record NZ_NPIB01000004.1, on the reverse strand, counting down.
GGCAAGTGCAAAGTTATCTTGCTGCTCACGGGTTAAACCTACTTTTGCGACTACATTTTCAGCAGTTACACCCATGTGGTAGTTATTGAAAACATCGGTTAGGCCGTCAGCAACTAAAAGATCAGTTAACTCAAGGTTACCCATTTTCTGACCATCACGGATCTTTGATGATACACAGAATGGAATTTGTGACATATTTTCAGCACCAGCAGCAACCACAAGATCTGCATCACCCGCTTTAATATGTGCAGCTGCATCCATTAATGCTTTCATTCCACTGCCACAAACCATATTAAGAGAATAAGCAGGAACTTCATTTGGCAAACCAGCATAAATAGCCGCTTGACGTCCAGGACCCATACCTTGGCCAGCCCCAACAACATTCCCTAAAATAACTTCATCAATCGCATCAACAGGTACGTTGATTTGCGCTAATGCACCTTTAATTGCAACCGCACCGAGTTGTGCTGCAGAAACTGATTTTAACGCACCATTAAAACTACCGATTGGGGTACGTTTTGCGGCAACAATGTATACCTTAGCCATATTTTGCATCCTTTCTATAATATGATTTATTATTTTGTCTTTGTTACAACATCCACAATTAGTGCATGTATAAACCGCCATTTATTGACAATGTTTCGCCAGTAATATAGGCCGCAGCATCACTTGCTAAAAAGACAACCGCTGCCGCAATTTCTTGAGGTTGCGCTAAGCGTTTCATTGGGATTTCTGCTTTGATTGATTCAAGTACTTCAGGTTTAATCGCTTCAACCATTGCCGTACCTGTGTAACCAGGGGCAATTGCATTTACCGTCACACCAGCACGAGCACCTTCAGCAGCTAAGGCTTTAGTAAAACCAATCATGCCAGCTTTTGCAGCTGAGTAATTCGTTTGACCAAATTGTCCCTTCAAGCCATTAACGGAGGTAATATTAATAATACGAGCGTTACCATGTTGGCACATAGACTCAAACAAAGGTTGAGTAACATTGAATAAGCTATTGAGATTCGTATTAATCACATCATTCCATTGCTCAGCGGTCATACGCTTAAACATGGTATCTTTAGTAATACCAGCATTATTGACCAACACATCAAGATGGCCTTCTTGCTCTAATAATGCGGTTAATGATTCTTTACAAAATGCCGTGTCAGTCACATCTAATGGCAGCAACTTCACTGATTCATTGGAGTAGTTATTCTCCTTAAACCACTCTTTAGCTGATTGCTCGCTCTTTGGATGATAGGCGGCAATAACACGAAAGCCTGCGTCAACTAAAGCCTGAGTAATTGAAGATCCGATACCACCTTTAGCACCTGTCACTAATGCTACTTTTTTCATTTCCAAGGCTCCTTCCTTTGATCTTATCTGTATTTGTTTAAATAAATTTTCAAGCTGGTTTGTCATTATTTATAGTTACATTTAGTTATCATTTTTCTGATAACAACTTCAACATAACTCTTATTAATTACAAACATATTGCATATGACAAATATAACAACACAGATGCATATCTATGGCAAGCAAAGGAGTTAACATTTTTAAAACCACTCACCGTGATTATTAACAACCAAATCACTAACAAACAATACGAATATATATTTTAACATTTTAAATTATTTGACAATTTACTCAAAAATAAAAAAGTCATACCTGTCAATATCTTATAATTACATAAAAATGACACCACATTCAATTGTTAACACTATGTTGCCGCAAATCTCATGGCATGATGTTTCAAAATAAAAACGACTAGGCAAAATTATTAAAACGATAACGATTGCTATACTTTTACTTTCTCTGAAAATGTTACAAAAATGGCACAAAATCATAAATCACAATTCATGAATTACATCTATAAATATCGTCGATATGAAATTAAACATAATAATTACTCTATCAAGCACATAATTTTCACGCTCACCATTCATCAATAAGATAATTAAATGTGAACTTAATCAAATATTAGTAGTCCGAAAAACAATTGTTTCAGCTTCAGTCTTTTGAATACCAAAGGAAATATTTGTATGTTAGCAAGCACATTTAAGCGCCTAAGTGATTACCTTCAAAGTCAGGTTATCGGTCAACCTAATTTAGTCAAACAGCTTTTAATTGCATTATTGGCCGATGGTCATATTCTTGTTGAAGGTCCTCCAGGATTAGCAAAAACACGGGCAGTAAAAGTACTGGCTGATTGTATCGAAGGCGATTTTCACCGCATCCAATTCACACCAGACTTATTACCTTCAGATTTAACAGGTACTGATATTTTCCGTCCAGAAACGGCTGAATTCACTTTTCAACCAGGACCTATTTTTAATTCATTAGTGCTTGCTGATGAAATTAACCGTGCCCCCGCAAAAGTGCAGGCGGCAATGTTAGAAGCGATGGCTGAAAAACAAATTACCACAGGGCGTAAAACATACCCGTTACCTGAACTATTTTTAGTGATGGCGACACAAAACCCAATCGAACAAGAAGGAACTTATCCACTACCAGAAGCACAGTTAGATCGCTTTCTATTACAATTGAATGTTGATTACCCTAATGCAGAAAGTGAACTCGAAATTCTGCGCCTTAATCGTGGTGAAGCACTTGGCATAGAAAAAGCAGAACCCGTTCGTCTTAGCCAAAGTGATATTTTTGCCGCACGAAAAGAAATCTTAAACATTCATATGGCTGATGACGTCGAGCATTACATTATTCGTTTAGTGATGGCGACACGCGAACCACATCGCTTTAGTGAACAACTACAATCATGGTTGCAAATGGGAGTGAGTCCTCGTGCGACATTAGCGCTTGACCGTTGTGCTCGTGCACATGCTTGGTTAAATGGCCGTGATTTTGTAACACCAGAAGATGTTCAAACAATGGCTTATCCTGTATTACGTCATCGTTTATTATTAAGCTATGAAGCACAAGCCGAAGGTATTGCAGCAGATCGTGTTGTTGAAACACTTATTTCGCAGGTTGCTAGCTTATGAAAACTACACACATCAACGTAGCGCTGCCACCTCATAGCGATGGCGTCAATGTGTGTCTAGCAGAGCTACTGCCATATAAAAATCAAGCGGTAAGATGGCTGGCACCCGCTAAAAGCATTTGGTCTCAGCTCAATGGTCACCATCAAAGCCGTCATAAAGGACGTGGAATGAACTTCTCTGAAGTGCGTCCTTATCAGGCAGGTGATGATATTCGATCTATTGACTGGCGAGTGACTGCGCGTACAGGAAAAACACATACCAAATTATTTACCGAAGAACGTGAACAACCGATCATGCTCTTTATTGATCTCAGTAGTAGCATGCAATTTGGCTCACAATTAATGCTAAAATCGGTACAGGCTGCGCATTTTGCCAGTTTATTAAGCTGGTTAGCTATTGATGAACAAGATCGTATCGGTGCTGTTATTTATAATGGAATTAACACCATCGAGTGTAAACCTACCGCCCGTCAGCGGGGACCATTACAGATCATCAATGCATTAATTTCAGCTCAACATGACGCACTACAAGCAATCAATACCAGCCGTCACGATGGTTTTTCAATCTCATTAAAACGGTTACATTATCTCTGCCCCAAAGGCAGCGAAATTGTTATTATCAGTGATTTTCACACCTTAAAAGCCACAGATAAACGTCGTTTAAGCCAACTTCGACAACATAATCGTATTCAATTTGTCCAAATTTATGATCCTCTCGAACAAGGACAAACACAATTCCGTGGCTATGAGCACGTAACCGATAATAAACAATCAGCATGGCTGGATTTCTCAGCAAAAAAAACACGTGATTCACTCAGTCAACAATATCAAACCCATCAGAATTTTATTCATGAAATGGCAACATCCCTTGCCATTCCATTACATAGTCTCTCGGCTGCACAACCCTTATTACAACAGCTTGGCGCTCATTCTCAAGGAATAAGGTAATGACAACACTGACAGCACCAGCATTACCATTGGCAGATATTCATCTTCACACAGTACCAAGCTATTGGCCACTCGCGTGGGGATGGTGGGCGGTGATTACTGTGAGCCTGATTGTAATCATTACTGTGGGTTACCAACTTCACCTCCGTAATCAACATCTTGTGGCGAAAAAAGAAGCCATCGCAATATTAAAAAGTTATCACTTTGAGGGCGGATTAACAGCTATTAATGTCTTATTAAAACAAGCAGCATTAAGCTATTTCCCCCGTTCCATTATTGCCCCTTTAACAGGTACGCAATGGTTACTATTTCTTGATCAACAGTTACCGCTTAAATACCGTGGTTTTATTGATCAACAATCATCGTGGCAACAAGGGCTTTTCTCCTCGATACCATTAACAGAACCGCAATTTAATGATTGTCAGCAACAGGCATTATTATGGCTACAATATGCCCTGCCAGCTAAAACCATAAGTCATGATAATCATGAGTGTGTGATCACCAAGGAGTCATCCAATGTTTGAATTTGTGTGGCTATGGGCGTGGGCCTTATTGCCATTAGCATGGCTAGTTTATCGATTCAGTAAACCCGTTGCACAACCTGCGGCAATCCATTTACCTCAGTTACCGCAAGGCGTTGGTCAAAAAAAGCCCAGTTCTATTATTCGAAAAGTATTAATGTCTTTAGTTTGGGTAAGCCTTGTGTGTGCGATAGCACGACCAGTGTGGTATGGCGATCCAATAGAAATAAAACCAGAGCACCGTGACATGTTATTAGCGGTCGATCTCTCAGGATCAATGGCGATCCCTGACATGGTAACCAAAAATGGTAAAAGTATTAACCGCTTAACGGCTGTGAAACATGTACTGTCTGATTTTATTGCTAAACGCAAAGGCGATCGTCTTGGGTTAGTGATTTTTGCTGATCATGGCTACTTACAAACGCCATTAACGTTTGATCGCAAAACCGTTGAACAACAACTCAACCGTACTGTCCTTGGCTTAATTGGTCAAAGTACTGCAATTGGTGAAGGACTTGGGGTAGCAACAAAAACCTTTATCGACAGTAAAGCACCACAGCGGGTGATTATTTTACTCAGTGATGGTGGTAATACATCCGGCGTTATCGGTCCAATTGAAGCGGCAAAACTGGCCCAAGAAAGCCACGTTAAAATTTATACCGTCGGTGTTGGCGCTGATAAAATGATTCAAAAAGGCTTTTTCGGTGATCGGGTTGTTAATCCATCATCTGATCTAGATGAAAAAACATTAAGCAAGATCGCCGCGATGACGGGTGGTGAGTATTTCCGTGCACGAAATCCACAGCAGCTGGAAAAAATTTACAACGTGATCAATAAACTTCAACCCGTTAATAATGCTCAACAAACGTGGCGACCACGTGATGAGCTATTCCGTTATCCATTAGCGTTAGCATTGCTTTTATCCGTTATCATCGCTTTCATGAGGAAACGTCATGGCTGATTTTACCTTTATGCACCCATTATGGTTTGCTGCATTAATTCCCTTGATCATTGTTCTGCCATGGTTAAAAGGCAAAGCACAGCATTCAGGCTTAATTGCTCCCCACCTTGCGCAAAAACTGGGTCTAACTCAACAACAGCCCAAAACATGGCCGATGGCTTTATTAGCATTAGGCTGGCTTATTGCTGTTGTTGCTATGGCAGGACCTAGTTGGCAAAAAGTCAAACTTCCCGCTTATAGCCTTAGTGGCGCGCGAGTGCTAGTGATGAATATGTCACAATCAATGTACGCCACCGACATTAAACCTAACCGCTTAACCCAAGAAAGATTTAAAGCTTTAGATATGTTACCGAGCTGGAAAGAAGGCAGTACAGGTCTTGTTGTTTTCTCTGGCGATGGCTATGAAGTCAGCCCTCTCACCACCGACAGCAGTACATTACGTAATTTAATTCCAAGCTTATCACCCGATGTTATGCCCATTGCGGGTAATAATGCAGCGGCCGGTATTGCTGAAGCGATAAGATTACTTAAACAAGCAGGTCACAATACTGGTGACATCATTTTAATGACCGATGGAATGACTAAGACTGTCGCAAAGCAAGCATTGACCGATCTCAAAGGGACTCACTATCGCGTTTCTATTCTGGCGATGGGAACCGTTGAGGGCGCTCCGATTCAACTTCCTGATGGCAGTTTATTATCAGAAAATGGCATACCAGTAATCAGTAAAATTAATATCAATACACTGATGTCAATTACTGACAGCACAGGTGGCATATTACAAATGGCACAAACAACTGATAATGATGTTAATGCTATTGCTAACTTCACAGCAAAGCCTTTAGATAATGGCAAAAAAGGCCATGAAAAAGAGCTGCAAGAACGTCTAAATGGCGGTTTCTGGTTAATTATTCCATTACTCTTATTGGCTCTACTGGGATTTCGTCGCGGCATTGTTTTAGCAGCAATGTTTGTTTTGTTACCCATCGATCACGCTCAAGCAAGCCCATGGACAAACACTAACCGCCAAGCATATGAAACATTTACTGATGGTAATTATAAACAGGCAGCACAAGATTTCACGTCGCCACAGTGGAAAGGTATTGCTGAATATAAAGCCCAGCAGTATGAACAAGCGATAGAGACATTAAAGCCACTACAAGATCCAATATCGCAATATAATCTCGGTAATGCTTATGCTCAGAAAGGAGATTATAAACAAGCGGCTGCAACTTATGAAAAGCTGTTAAAACAACACCCCGAATTTACCGATGCTAAAAAGAATTTCACCATTGTTGAACAAGCTAAAAAGCAAAAACAGGAAAAGAAGGAACAATCAAAGAAAGAAGGTCAGCAAGGTAACAAAAACCAGCAGCAAAAAGGTCAGCAAGGTAACAAAGACCAACAGCAAAAAGGTCAGCAAGGTAACAAAAACCAACAACAACAAGGTCAGCAAGGCAACAAAGACCAGCAGCAACAAGGTCAGCAAGGTAACAAAGACCAGCAGCAACAAGGTCAGCAAGGTAACAAAGACCAGCAGCAACAAGGTCAGCAAGGCAACAAAGACCAACAGCAACAAGGCCAGCAAGGCAACAAAGACCAACAGCAACAAGGTCAGCAAGGCAACAAAGACCAGCAGCAAAAAGGTCAGCAAGGTAACAAAGACCAGCAACAACAAGGACAGCAAGGAAACAAAGACCAGCAACAACAAGGTCAGCAAGGTAACAAAGACCAGCAACAACAAGGTCAGCAAGGTAACGAAAACCAGCAAGGTAACGAAAACCAGCAACCGTCAATGAGTGAAGCGGACAAGAAACAACAAGCTGAACAAAATGCTAAACAAGCATTAAGCCGACAAGCTCAACAGCAAGATAAGCAACAAGATAAAAACGGTAAAGACCAACAACCATCAGCAGTAACGATGCAGCAAGGCAAACCAAACGGTAAGCAGCAACAAGTGCTTTCAGTCAGTAACCCTATATTGAAAAAACTTGAGCAAGTACCTGATGATACCGCTGGGCTAATTCGAGCCCAATTAATGTTGCAAGCACAGCAAAGAGCCAAGCAACAACAAAGTAATAAATCATGGTAATAGAGAAGATGAAAATGTCAGTAAATAAAAGTAATTGGATTAAAAAATGCCGCTCGCCATGGTTATTACTTCTAACCATGTTCATCACATTATTGCCGTTACAAGCAATCGCAGCACAAGCAGAAGCGACGGTATCAAAAAATGTTGTTGCCGTGAATCAAGTCTTTCAGCTAACGGTTTCAATTGATACCGCAATCAACCCTAACAGTGTCGATTTTAGTGTATTAAGCCCCGATTTTGCATATGGTCAACCCAGTGTCAGTAGCTCGACATCATTAATAAATGGCGCGATGTCTCGTAATACAACTTGGACGCTTGCGGTTGCGGCAAAAAATGTCGGAACGGCCACGATCCCCGCCTTTAAAATAGGCAGTTCTCAAACAACACTGATCACAATTACAGTACTTAAAGGCAGTCAAAAAAACACGGCAACGGCATCTAATCAAGCTAATGTTCAAGTCACTGCTGAAATTGACAAAAATATACTTTATGTTGGTGAAAGTATTAATTATCGCGTTAAAATATTGATTGGCGAGCAGCTATCTCAAGCCTCATTAAGTGCACCATCAGGCGATGGCCTAGCCGTATCACAAGTGGGTCAAGATGCTCAACATAATATTGTTCAAAATGGTCGTCGTTATTTAGTCATCACGCGTAACTATCAGCTGACGGCAGAAAAGGCAGGCAAGATCATTATTCAAGGTTCGAAATTCAATGGTAGCGCAGTACGTGGCGCAAATGGTTTTAACTCAGGCATTACCGTACCAGTAAATGAAGATGCTCGAAATATCACCATCAACATCAAGCCTAAACCAACGGCTTATAAAGGATTATGGTTACCAACCTCCGACTTACAGTTACAACAAACATGGCAACCACAGGTTTCGAATCTCAATGATGTAACCACCAAAGTTGGCGAACCCATTACCCGCACCATTACTTTGCGAATTAAAGACGTTGCTCAAAGTAATATGCCAAATGTAAACCTGACCTACCCTGATACTGTGCGTATTTATAATGAGAAGCCTGAATACCGTACTGAAAATGGCTACAGTGTAATGACGTTAAAACAAGTCATTATTCCTCGTCAAACAGGTAAAGTAACACTACCACCATTAACCATTAATTGGTGGAATACAACCACAGAAAAACAACAACGCAGTAAAATTAAAGGGTTAACTTTAAATGTCATTGCTGATCCTACAGCAAATAACCAATTTTCATCACCAGCAACAATAACGCCACCAGCAGCAACAATACATTCAGCAAAAACCATTACTGCGGCGGGCATATGGCCATGGACAACGCTTGTTTTTGCCCTATTGTGGTTAATTACTTTAGTATTATTAATTAAAAAACGTCAGCAAACTGTTATAGCAACAACCGTAACAGCGACACAAACAACAGATATAACATCAATGCTTGAAGCGGCGATTAATGCTAATGAGCCAATTAAAGTACAAACTTATTATCAACAATGGCGTCAACAGCAATATTCAACATTGACGACTCAACCACAACTATTACAGCAACTTGATAATGAAGTACAAGCGATGATGGCAACGCATTATTCACCATTAGATAGTGCATGGAATAACCAAACATTGTTAGCCTTATTAACCCAAGTTAAACAACTTACAGCAACAAAAAAGGCACCAATGACATTATCTAGTCTAGATCCACAATAACCTCGGTTAAAAAATATAAGGCTATATTTATAGCCTTATTAAAACGCTTAAGATTGATTGATACATTCATAAAAACAAATCAATTTTAGGCGTTTTACTTTCTGTAACCAAATGTAAAATAACATGACATTAGCTACCCTCTTTACAAATAAAATCACCACTAAATCCTTAACAATTAAACATCTCATCTTAATTAATATTTTTTAGTTACGTGACACATACCAATAAAAATACACAGCTTGCTACTCAATTGTGAAGTTAACGTAATAAGAATTGTTAAAAAACAGCAATAAGTATGCTTATTAAAAGAAGACTGGCTATTTTAAACAGATCCTGTTAAAAAATGTTTCTGTTACAAAATATAAAACGTAAATACAAACACAAACACAACAATAAAAATGCAGGATAAACTATGAGCCAATCACAACCCTTTCTTGCCAGAGTCGCTAATGGCAGTTTAGTAATACAAATATTGGTGGGTATTATTGCCGGCGTTGCTTTAGCCGTTATATCCCCATCATCAGCATTAAGTATGAGCTCTTTGGGCGGGCTATTTGTTGCCGCATTAAAGGCAGTCGCACCTATATTGGTATTTATTTTGGTGGCGTCATCAATTGCCAATCAAAAAAAAGGCACTCATACTAATATGAAACCAATAATTTTCCTTTATTTATTAGGAACATTATTAGCCGCTTTTACCGCCGTAGCAATGAGCTTTCTTTTTCCAACCACTTTAACGCTTGTTACTAGCACGACGTCAATTGCACCACCTGAAGGTATTGCAGAGGTTATTAATTCACTATTTTTTAAAATGGTTGATAACCCAATTAACGCTTTAATGACAGGTAACTTTATTGGTATTTTGGCATGGGCAATCGCATTAGGTTTCTCACTACACCAAGCAAGTGATGCCACTAAACAAGTTTTCCAAGACATGTCTGATGGCGTAACATTAATTGTGCGCTTTATTATTCGTCTAGCGCCTATTGGTATTTTTGGTCTTGTTGCGCACACTTTTGCTCAAACAGGCTTTAATGCATTATTAGGTTATGCACATCTATTAGGTGTATTACTTGGTTCAATGGCTATTATTGCACTCATTGTTAACCCACTTATTGTGTTTGTAAAAATCAGAGCCAATCCTTATCCGCTGGTATTTCGTTGTTTACGTGAAAGTGGTATTACCGCCTTCTTCACTCGTAGCTCAGCGGCAAATATTCCAGTAAATATGCGATTATGTGAAGATCTTAATCTACATGAAGATACTTATTCCGTTTCTATTCCTTTAGGTGCGACCATTAATATGGGTGGCGCTGCAATTACCATTACCATTTTAACGTTAGCAGCGGTACATACGCTCGGTATTGAAGTTGATCTTGCGACAGCCGTATTACTCAGTGTAGTTGCCGCAGTATCAGCGTGTGGCGCATCGGGTGTTGCTGGTGGTTCACTGTTATTAATTCCGTTAGCTGCAAGCTTATTTGGTATTCCAAATGAAATTGCAATGCAAGTAGTCGCTGTTGGCTTTATTATTGGGGTAATTCAAGACTCAGCAGAAACAGCATTAAACAGCTCAACGGATGTCGTCTTTACCGCAGCAGCATGTTTAGCGGCTGAACGAAAAAAAGCAAAAGTACGCCTACAAAAATCATAAGTACGTTGCTAACAATATAAAAACACAACATTAAAAATACGGCTATCAAATGATGGCCGTATTTTTTTATCTATCATATCGTTTTTATTAGTAGATATTAGTCGCTTTACAAATAGCATTATTTGAGCAATTAATAGATTTGTATTATTTGAAATTTCATTCTTATTGTACAAATATTACCTACAAAAATACTGATTTCAGACTAAAATGTAATAATAAACACTAAAAATAGTGTTATTGTTACAATTTAATACGTAATCTAGTCGTTATTCTAATAAGTTAAACAAATATCGAAACTTAAATATTGATGAAAAAATCTAATGACGATGATTGAATTTTTTAGTTGGTAAGCAGGTGTATTCGCCCGATAAAATCGAGTGATATAGACAAACGTTACCCCTATTAACATCAATAAAAGAGGGCTTCGTCATGGTAACCATCACCGCGCATAACACGGGCTATACCATCGCTAAATCTGCGGTAACTAAAGCAAGTAACCAACTCTCTGCCGCTGGTTATTTTACTGATATATACTGTATGGATCATCGATTTAGATTAGTAATCGCTAACGATAAACAATTACCATATGAATATACAATCCACTTTATTCCCAGTGTTGATGGCGATGGAACACATATTGAAGTCTTCCTTAAAAATGATCAAAAACGCTATTTTGTCGATGATTTTTCAGAACCAGAACTCATTGCAGATATTATTAATCACTACCAACATTACAATAGCAGTGAGTTTTAACACGGCTTATAGTGAAATTAAACCGTATAGCGCAATAAAAAAAACCTGCCACTGGATAAACAGCGGCAGGCGAACCGGAATACAATAGTTATTATTATAATTTACAAATGCTTACATTGACCATACATAGAAAACTTGTGCTTTCATTCGAATGATAATGCCACGAATAACATCTAAAAAACCAAGAAAACTGATCGGTTTTTCAGCACTGACCCAAGCTAAACCGACGGAACCAACAGGAATATCATACCCTTCTGTTTCATAAAGCTTTAAGCGTACAAAATGGTGTTTATTCGCAATATTGACACCGGTTGTTTGACGAACATTGGTTTCACGTCCAATCAAATTACCCTGCGATTCACCCGTTGCCTCAACAATACCTTCAACTTCTGCGGCAAAGACTTTGCCCGGATAAACAGCAGAAGCAAACTCAGCCATTTGTCCTTGTTTTACATTACGAATAGCTTGATGATTAACGCGCATCAATACATATTTTTCATTGGTATACATTTGAATCCGTGGAACAGAGCCAACATATTGACCTTCACGCATAATAAAATTCGTTACAAAACCGTCAGCTGGCGCATAAACCTTAGTATTGTCCAGATCCCATTGTGCTTTCGCGACATTTTCTTGTGCAGTAATAATATCAACCTCACGACTCTCTAAGGTTAAATGGGCTTTTTCTATTCCTAATTGGGCTTTTTTAACCGCAATATGGGCTTTTTCAATTTGTGAATCCAACATCACTTGCTGCGATTTCGCTACATCAACCGCAGTACGTTGCTCATCTAACATACTTGCTGTTATTGTATGTTTCACGACATTATTTTGCTTCACATAACGCGCCAACATAGTGCTTTTTAAGCGATAATCCGCTTTTGCTGCTGACAACTGTTTAATTGCAATATCAATATCTTTCACTGCTGCAACTTCTGATGCTTGTGCCATTCCAATGTCTTGTTTAGCCATATTTCGAGCTACTTTTGCAGCATCAAGGCTGGCTTGTGCTTTGTTAAGTGCAATAACATAGGGTTCAGGCTCAAGCTCATAAATCAATTGGCCTTGAGTAACCTTACTGTTTGGTTCAACGTGAATGGCTTTTACACGGCCATTAATTGATGTCGATGCTGGGCGCAACTGTACATGTGGTGATTGCACTAACGAACCACCAGATAAATCCATTGGCGCATAAGTAATTAAACCAAACCAGACAAAGATTAACCAACTGCCGCCACCGATGTACGCAAAAGCTTGAGTGAATTTATTCCATGGCATGCCCACTAAACGCAGTAAATAGATAAACAGAGCCCAAACAGCTAAACCTTCTAACATACTATTTCTCCTCCGTATCTGTCGTCATAGCATCTGTAGACATAGCATCTGTAGACAGAGCTGGCACTACAGGCAAACGATCCCCATGCCAAATATCTCGAATACGGCACAAAGCTTTTTCACCATCAACAAATGCAATAATTACCGCCAACACCCATACCCAATGCCACACAAAGCCTATCCATGTTAAGGCTGTTATCAAGCCTATTTGGTGATGCTCTTTAGTCGATGCTTTATGAATCGGTAATTCATGTATTTTCCAAAAACCAATTCCAACAGCGGCAATAGTTGCAATTAAGACTACTCCCGCAAAAACACTTAATACTGTATCTATATTGGTATCGACAAAAGGCATACTCAATAAGCTCATCCACACTCTCCGGTTCAAAACTAAAATAGTTAATAAGCACCACTCATGCAGTGATGAATAGCCGTCATTATGGAGAGAGCTCACATTAACGGTATAAATCAAGTCTATTTAAATCGAAAATAGCTAATAATTGATATAATCAGACTTATACTAACGATAATAATCCTACTTATTTCAGCAAAATACCCATTAGCACCATAAGAAGAACATCATGATCAATATTGCCTTTATTCGAACCGCCTTTCTTAAACCATTAGAACTTGGCTTACAAAAACACTATGGGATCGGCTTGGCTGAATTAGGTATTCCCCCTCAATTACTTAAAGAACCGATGTCTTTAATCCCTTTCAATGATTATTTACAGTGGTTAGAACAGATTGAAGAATTAACCAACGATCCAGCGTATATGATCAAAATAGCCGCCGATCTAACATTTGAAAATATCGGGCCAATTGGTAAGTGGTATGTGACTTGCCCTGATCTCGCGTTAGCATTTCGACGGATCAACTATGGTGTGTCATGTTTACAAGGAGGGGCGTCTTTTCATGGTCAGCAATCAGGTAAAATTGTTAAGTGGGTATATTACAATAACTATGCACATGGGCGTGCGGCGAGTTTTGACAGCTTAAAAATTGCGATTTTATTTACCCAAGTCACCCGTAACTACATGGGGGATGATTATGTCCCTTTAAAAATAGAGTTATCGGGTGCTGAAATAATAGATCCGGCTATTCAACAGTTTTTCGGCTGCCCGATCACATGGCAATCACCTGCGACAAAGGTTTGGTTAAATCTTTCGATGTTAGAACATGGTAATCAACGCCCACTACCAATAACCAAGCCTATTCTTGTTTCAAATTTACAACTTGATGATTTACTCAACATGCCCCAACCGTTAGATCTGGCTAAAGTCATGTTTGAAATTATTAACTATTCACGTTATTACGGCTTTCCTACACTGGATTTTATTGCCGAAAAAATTGGGTTATCACGTCAACAATTACAACGTCGATTACATGATAATGGTTGGACATTTACGAGCATGACAAATTATATTTTATGTAATTTAGCCATAAAATATATGCTCTCAGGTATGAGTATCGAGATGATAGCGATGGTACTTAGCTACAGTAATGTGCAAAGTTTCAGTAAAGCATTTAAACGCAATCGAGGCCTAACGCCCGTACAATATCAACAACAACTATTAGAACGTAGTCTGAATTAATCGCTGTGCCTTCTTAAAAAACAGCCATAAAAAAACGCTAAATAACGATTATTATTTAGCGTTTTTCTATTGTCACATTACTTAAATCACACCACGACTATCCATTACCGATGGTTTAGATTATCGAACGATTTCATTATCAACAAAATGCTCTTTAATTGTCGACATCAATACAATCGGTCCCATCATAGTCACGTTAAGCGGTGTCCCACTTAAACCAAATTGCAAATCTGATAAGTCTGCTGTGGAGTAATTATAACGACAATCAAATTTATCACTCGCAATATGTAACAAATCAAAATCTTTACGATGACATGAAATATGCGCACACCAATACATAGCATCAATGATCTCATCTTGACACATCGCACGGATCACAAAGCGCCAACTTCCCTCTTCACCATAAAAATCAACGGGAAATTGATTTTTTTTCTTTCGTCTTTTAAACAACGCAAACCTTCCACAGCCCATTTAATACTTTAAGTTATCCCAAAATTTAATCATAGCTTGTAAAAAGAGATACTCACTGCAATATAATTTATTTCAAACTCATCAATAACATAAATTATGCAGAGATTAACAACAGATTAAAATTAAAAAATGATAAAAAAGAAGAGATTAATTATAAAAAAGTAGCCGTTATGAACAAATTCAGTTTCATTAGGATATATTTGTTTACATTTTAGGGGTTGTATTTAACAAATCTATGCCTATAATGCTGAAAACCGGAGCGTCTGCCAACGCTCCGGTTTTTTTGTGCCTGCTCAAAAGGCAAAAAAGTTACCTGCCAGTAACGATTTAACCTGAGCTATATTCGATAAGATTTAAGGAATAAATATCATGCGTATCGAACAAGATCTAAAATTAGGGTTTAAAGATGTATTATTTCGTCCAAAACGTTCAACATTGAAAAGTCGCTCTCAAGTTGACTTAACCCGCGATTTTACATTCAAACATAGTGGTCGTCAATGGTCTGGTGTGCCAATTATTGCTGCTAATATGGATTCAGTCGGTAGTTTTGATATGGCTATCGCATTAGCACAACACAAAGTAATGACCGCAATTCACAAACATTACACTGTTGAGCAATGGGCCGAGTTCATTAATGCTAACGATGCCTCAGTGTTAAATAACATCATGGTTTCAACAGGCACATCTGACGCTGATTTCCAAAAAACCAAAGACATCATGGCGCTAACCGATGACATTATCTTTATCTGTATTGATATTGCCAATGGTTACTCTGAGCACCTTGTCGAGTACGTTGAACGTATTCGCGCACAATTTCCTGATAAAGTAATCAGTGCGGGTAACGTGGTTACGGGTGATATGGTTGAAGAGCTTATTCTTGCGGGTGCTGATATCGTTAAAGTCGGTATTGGCCCAGGCTCTGTATGTACTACGCGTGTTAAGACTGGTGTTGGTTACCCACAACTTTCAGCAATCATCGAATGTGCAGATGCTGCTCACGGCCTAGGTGGTCGTATTATCGGTGACGGCGGTTGTTCATGTGCGGGTGATGTTTCAAAAGCCTTTGGTGGCGGTGCTGATTTCGTAATGCTTGGCGGTATGCTTGCAGGCCACACTGAAAGTAACGGTGAAATCATTGAGCAAGACGGCAAGCAATTCATGAAGTTCTACGGCATGTCGAGCCAGAGCGCAATGTCTAAGCACTCTGGTGGTGTCGCTACATACCGCGCAGCTGAAGGTAAAACAGTATTATTGCCTTACCGTGGTTCTGTAAATTTCACCATTCAAGACATCATGGGCGGTATACGTTCTACTTGTACTTATTTAGGTGCTGCACAGCTAAAAGAATTAACTAAGCGTACGACGTTTATCCGTGTTCAAGAACAAGAAAATAACGTTTACGGTAAAGAGTAAGCTTAATATTTTTCAATAAATATTATTGAAACAACCTTAAACGCTATATAAAGCCAGAGAAAGATAATGATCTTGCTCTGGCTTTTTTGTGTTCTTTTTTTAACAACAGCCGTCATTCCCTACAGTGAATGCCCACGAGGGCGATAGGGAATCTATTTACAGAATGTTGAAACCTTAAAGCGTTTAACAATCAAGTTAGCTCGTTTTTTCCCCAAAACTTGTTAGATCAAATACTCATTTATATTGTATTAACGTTATTTTGGATTAGTTTTAATAATAATTTTAATCTTGCGGTTTAAAAATGAGTTTTTTATTATCCTGTTTTTTGCGCAAGAAAGTGTAATGAATGTTATTTAGGTGCCAAAGCACAGTTGATTTTATCTATTTATTAATGCCGTTATGCTGTATTTTATTTTGGTGATTTAATTTTTAGCATTTATATGGATATAGAAAGTATGTCTAATACCGATTCATTTTTAACTAAAGCTATTGAGACAGAGACAGGAAAGTATGTTTCTGGACTATTATTTAAAAAATTAGATAAATTACTTGAAATTAGAAATAGAGATGTTGAAATCTCTAATGCATTAAGCTCAATTATTATACCTAATGATGCTGAAAAACGAGCTATTCTGGAAGAAAAGGTTATAGATAGATATCTAAAGTTTAAAACAATTAACTCTGATAATGTAGATGTTCACATTGATGATATTTATCACCCGCTAAAGTTTGTTTTTTGTGATAATGGACAAAAAAACTTAGTTGATGAATCTTTTACACTTGTGAATAGGAAAATAACTTGTGTCATAGGTAAAGCTGGACAAGGAAAAACAACAATTATAAGAAAGTTGGTACAAAAGGAGTTAAATGAAGAAAACGGTCGAATCCCACTAATAATAACTCTTCGGGATATAGACTGGGATAAACACAATAATGTGTGCGAAATTATAAGTTTAGAGTTTGACAGATTTGGTGTGAGTATTCCAAGTGAAACTATTATTTATCTCTTACAGTTTAATAAACTATTAGTATGTTTTGATGGTTTTGATGAAGTAAAAGATGAATATAGAAAGTTAGCACTAAAGGCTATAAATGATTGCTATTCAAAATATGATTGTCAGACAATTGTTACAACAAGACCTGGTACTGAAGTAACTTTATCTCTAGATTCATCACGAAATGCTAATCTATTAGATCTAACATTAGATGATGTTTTTAATATAATAGATATAAATAAAAACATCGACAAGAAATATAAAGAATTATTAAAAGATGCAGCTAAATCAAAAGAAGAAATTGGAAGTATACTTTTAACTCCAATAATTGTGGATATTTTCATACTAGTTTATAGTTCATTAGATTCAGAGCCAAAGACATTAGCTGAATTTTATGGTCAATTATTTTCTATCATTATAAATAAACATGATAGATTTAAGTTTCTAACGCGACAATCTAAATCAGGTTTAACTAATCATGAATTACACAATGTATTCTGTCATGCTTGTTTTCATATGATTGTTTTAAAAGCTCCTCTTGTTCTTTCAGAAGATTATTTAAGGAAAGTTTTTTCTGAATCATGCGAATCTCTTGGTATCAATGAGCATAATGACTTATCACATATTGATATAGTCGATAAAACTAGTTTATTAAAGCGTGATGGTGATTTTTTTTCTTTCATCCATAAAACAATCCTTGAATATCATGCCGCAAGGAAAATATCCGATTTAGACTCCAGCTTAAAAACTGAATTTTATGAATTAATTATAAATAACTATGATTCATCCTTTGAAAATGTACTCTCTTTTGTTAAAGATATTGATACACCATCATTTTATAAGTTATTTGTTTCACTTGTACTTAAAAATTCAAAAATAAAAGCATCGTATGATTTTTTTGATGACGATCTTTTATATATTATTTTGGGATATAATACTTTTGAATATAAGATTAGCTCAAAAGATATACACTCCAATAAATTTAGAGTTCAACCAATTTCTCTATATGAAAGCAGTTATCTTGAAAAATTAGATATGGTTTCAAAAATAATTAATATTCTTGATTATCCACGAAGTAATTTAATAACATCAAAATTAAATAGTATTGTTAATTTATCAAAACGAAGCTTACCAAAGCTAGTGGCTGAAAATAAGGTTAAGTTCCAGTTGACAAAAGAAAATATTGAAATAACCAAAAAATCAGGGACAACGGTAGAAACAATTTCAATTTATAAAGTAAAAGTTTTAGATTTGATAGATTATATGATAAACAACAAACAAGGTCATAAAAAAGATTATTTTTCTAAAAATATTAATGCTTTTTTATATAAGTTAAATTCAGATGTTAATAACTATCTTCAATCTTCAAAAGCACAATCTAATTTAATTAAATTATTGAAAAAGTGATATCTACTATTAAGTAGCCTTTTATTCTCACAGATTATTTAATGTTAGTTTGATAATCTCTAACTCGATCTCACCTTGCCTTTCATAGTAGGTGCGTTATTGACAAGTATAATCTATTACACCTTTGCCAAAATAATCGCCAAGTGACCTGAAAAATAAGGATATGTGTCGCGCAGCCGACACCTATCCGAAGTGTTGGACAAGCCCGAGCAACCTTATCTAAGTAAATATTGTAAATACCGTTAAGGGTGATGTTGAAAAGTTGAACATAACATTACCCTTATTTTTTCTAATACCTACCAGTCTAAATAGAGTAGAAAGTCTAACAAGCTTCTGTCCAATTTTGAGTTAGTCACATGACTAGCTCAAGCTTCATGCATCAGGATTGTTTAAACCACATATAGAATCTTACAGTATTTAAGACTAATACCATTTGACCTAAATTAGTCGCAATAAGTTAGGTCAAATGGTGGCTTCTACACATAACAGTAAAAAATATATAAGTAACATTCATAACTAGAGACCACTTTGATGTGGCCTTTTTTATTTTAAATAATATACTTATATATCTATCAAAGTATTAATAAATCATTAAACGATTTATTTTTGTAGCACTAATTGATTATCTTTTAATTGATATATTTGTGATTTCGCGACGTCAGCAGGTAGAGCATAAGGTGTGTTTTCACCATGCGTTTTATAATCAATTTTAATCATTAGCGGATTATTATTAACAATAGCAATTTTTTCTATGTTAATTCGATCGCCAATAAACACATTGGTCAGATTTTCAAGTTTTTTATTGTGCTGTTCAAATACGGATAAATAGTAAAATGTACCACTACCCGAATTCGTGGTTACAAAAGATGTCGCAATATACTTACCTTGCTGAACAGCCTGATTAGCATCAAGGTAAATTGTTGTATTATCAGCGCCATCAGGTGTTTGATACTCCCCCATAAGATAAGGTTGTTGTTGTAATTGTTTTATGGATGTTAAATGAATACTCGCCGTTGTATCGGGTACTTTAACCTGCCATTGTTGAGGTTGAGTTATTAATTCTTTTAATGTTATAGGCGGTTCTGTACGTGCTACCGTGTAAAAAACACCTGTTCCAAGTATGATCACAAAGACCAATATTATCCACTTTTTCATCATCTTCCTCTTATATTATTAAAGTAAAAAACCAGATCGCTGATTCACTAGGATCTTGATGCTAAATATTTATTGGCAATAACCATACCTAAAATCATAGCAGCAACAAAAGCAAAGACCGCATAATTACCACCGCCTAAATTAGTTATTGCAGGACCGGGACAAAAACCAGCCAGTCCCCAACCAATACCAAAAACAATGGCACCAACCGTTAATTTAGCATCAATCTTATTACTATTTTTAGGCGCTATTGTATCGCCATTAATGGCTGTTTTACGTTTTTTTATAATCAGATGATAACAAAGTGCAAACACAAGCAGAGCCCCTATCATCACAAAGGCAAGGCTTGGATCCCATTGACCAAAAATGTCTAAAAAAGCGATAACTTTATGCGGATTAACCATTTCTGAAATAATCATTCCAGAACCAAATATAATCCCAGCAATAGCACCAACAACAATACGGTTTATCTTTAAGCTGCTCATTATAAATCACCTAATAAACGACGAATAAATACAACAATAATGGCTGAAATCATAAACATACAGGTTGCATAAATTGAACGTTTAGAAAAACGTCCCATGCCAACAATACCATGACCACTCGTGCATCCATTACCTAACCGCGTACCAAAACCAACCAATAAACCCGCAATTAAAACAATACCTATATTAGGTTCACTAATAGTCGGCAACATTACGCCCAAGGGAGATAAGATAAATACGCTTAAAACCATTCCAACTAAAAATGCGATTTTCCACCCTAATTCTTGTTTATCTCTCTTAATTACGCCATTAATAATGCCACTGATTCCTGCTGTCTTACCAATAAATAACATCAATATAACGGCAGATAGCCCAAGTAACATACCACCAAAAAATGATGGCCAAGGTATTTGAAAAGTCATACTCACCTCACCTTAATCTTGATCACAAAAAATATCATGGAAACTGGTTATAAGGGCTGTAATACGCGGATCAGCTAAAGAATAAAAAACCGATTGTGCTTCTTTTCGGATTTTCACAATATTATTTTTTCTTAATATTGCTAAATGTTGTGAAAAGGCAGATTGACTTAATGTTGAATTAAGCTGCAATTGATTGGCACTCATTTCTCCATCCATTAACTGACAAAGTACGATTAATCTTTCCGGATGTGTCATTGTTTTCAATAAATCTGCAACTTCCGTTGCCTGTTGTTTCATTTTATCTAATTGCATTTTTATCGCTTCTTAATAAGAACATTAGAGATAAGGTCTAACTATAACCCACAATATTAGATAACGCTAATTTAGCATAACCTTTATTAGTAAAGTCTAATATATTGTCGTATAGTATGGTAAGTCTTAATATTGGAGTCAGTGATATGTCAAAAATTATAATCGTAGGTGGTGTTGCAGGGGGAGCTTCAGCAGCAGCTAGAGCACGTCGTTTGAGTGAAACCGCAGAAATAATCATGTTTGAACGTGGTCCATTTATCTCTTTTGCTAATTGTGGCTTGCCGTACCATATTGGTGGCGATATCAAAGATAGAAATAAACTGTTATTACAAACACCTGAAAGTTTCTTGGCACGCTTTAATGTTGATGTTCGTACCATGAGTGAAGTGGTAAGTATTGATCGAAAAAATAAAACAGTAACAATAAATACGTTGATCGATAACACTCAATATACTGAAAGTTATGATTTTTTATTATTAAGCCCTGGTGCTAATCCTATTATCCCGCCCATTGTTGGTATCAATAACCCATTAACTTATTCGTTACGAAATATTACAGATATGGATCGCATTATCCAAGCGATTGAAATCAATAAAGTTAACCATGCGACGGTTGTTGGTGGTGGTTTTATTGGTTTAGAAATGATGGAAGCATTCCACCAGCGAGGGATCAAAACAACATTATTAGAACGTTCTGATCAAGTAATGATGCCCGTTGATCGTGAAATGGCAGGGTTTGCACATGCTGAAATTCGCGATAAAGGGATTGATTTACGTCTTAACACGGCACTAACCGACGTTCAATTTACTCCAGACACAAAAACTAATGATCGTTTAACCTTATCATTAAGTAATGGTGATTCATTACAAACCGACATCCTCATTATGGCTATTGGCGTTAGCCCTGAAACCCAGTTAGCGAAAGACGCTGGTTTAGAGATTGGACTAATCGGTGGCATTAAAACAAACGCACAAATGCAAACAAGTGACCCAGCTATTTTTGCTGTTGGTGATGCGATTGAAGAAACTGATTTCGTTACTCAACAACAAACCGTCGTCCCTCTTGCTGGACCTGCCAACCGTCAAGGTCGAATAGCGGCAAATAACATGCTAGGCCGTCATGATAGTTACCAAGGAACTCAAGGTACATCAATCTGTAAAGTCTTTGATTTAGCCATTGCCGCAACAGGAAAAAATGAGAAACAATTAAAACGTGACGGCATTAATTTTGAAAAAGTTTATGTTCACACAGCCAGTCACGCCAGTTATTACCCTGGGGCTGAAACAGTCTCTTTTAAAATGTTATTTGACCCAATAACAGGGAAAATTTTAGGAGCGCAAGCCGTCGGTAAAGATGGCATTGATAAGCGTATTGATATTATGTCCGTTGCTCAACGAGCAGGAATGACGGTTGATCAGCTTCAACATATTGAATTAACGTATGCTCCACCTTTTGGTAGCGCTAAAGACGTCATTAATCAAGCGGCTTTTGTTGCGAACAATATCATCAATGGCGATGCAACGCCGATCCATTTTGATGAGATAGATAACTTAACTGAAAATCAAATATTACTTGATGTACGTAATCCGGGCGAATTAAGCACACAAGGCTATATTGGTAATGCGATAAATATTCCAGTCGATGAATTACGCCACCGCATGCACGAATTACCAAAAGATAAAGAAATTGTTGTTTATTGTCAGGTTGGTTTACGGGGTAATGTTGCTTATCGTCAATTAGTCAATAATGGCTTTAAAGCACGAAATCTTATTGGTGGTTACCGTACTTATCAATTTTCTAAAATATAAACGTGAATACGCTAACTTAAAAAGCCTTCACTGAAGGCTTTTTTTATCTATAAATTATATTCAACCATTAACAACTTAATGTACAAGCGATTATAGTATTTTTTCATTTACTGGTTCATAAACTGATAATACATCACCAATATTCACCTGTTCATGCATGTATTGCGAACCACCTTGGCTATCACAAGCACGTTGAACCTCAATTTGATAGACCCCTTCAATAGCAGAGTCACACAGAGCATAAGCACGTTTTAAACCATTGGGTAACTTCACGGTGACGTGTGCACCGGCACTAAACGGAGGCAAAGCACCAAGATCAGTTCGACTTAAGTAGAATCGCTTTATCATGGCTGATTTATCAACAATTTTTACCACTCGCATTTCTAATTTAATTAATCCTTCAAGTCGTGAATTCCAATCTTCAATCTCGTTAACGATTAAACGACGCTGAAAAACCTTTTTCACCTCCTCGCCTAATTCAGGCAAAGTAGCAAGTGCCGTTGTTGCTGTTACATTGTCGGTTTCGATATAAAGATAGTGCTGCACCGTGGCAATTGTCCATTGTGGATAAGGCCGTTCAATAACCTGTATTGAGTCATCTTGATGAATATCACCTGTTTGCAATACACGATAAAACCAGCCTGTTTTACTGTTATGTTGTGAATAGCGTGCAATCGTGGGTTCATTAAAACGATGATTAAGCTTAAAACAAGGTTGTCTTGGCTGAGTAACTTCTAACACAACGGAGCCAATAGTAATCTTATCGCCAATACAGACGTTATGCTCATTCATGCCAGCAACCACTAAATTTTCACCATAACCGCCATCGACAAACAATGGTGCAGATTCAGGAAATATATGTTGTAACTGCACGTAGTGATTACTATCAAATTGCAGTACTGCGCGATCTAAACCGCCATGAAAACGCTCAGCTTGCTCATCACCTGCAAATCCTAATGCTGTTACGTTAACCTTCTTTGTTATCGATTTTTCAATACCGGTACGGAAAAAATAATCTTGGCCAGTAACGCGACCATAACGTAATTGTTCAACGGTGGAATACGGGAACATAATCTTTTTCCTAACGGGAGGAACTCATTCAGCAATTATAAAAAAGGCCGTTAAAACCACTTAATATACGGGTTTTATACGGCCTTAAACATACTGTTATCAGTCAACTTATTTTTGTAGTTGCTCTTTCGCTGCTTCTACTTTTGAAAAGTCTAAACCTAACTCTTCAACAGCTTCTTTAATTAATGCAGGATTTTGCATTACTTGTGCCATTAGCATTTGCAGTTTATCTTGCGGTAAACCTAATTGGCTAATCGTTGCCATTGCTGCCAAAGGGTTTTGAGTTAGCATCTGGAATATATTATTGATCTGCTCATCGCTAATATTATTCTCTTTCAACAACGCAATAATCGGGTTCATCACACTACCTTTTTGTAATTACTCAATGAAATAAGCGACAGTTTAGCATTTGCACTTACTTTGTTGCACTATCAATAAAAAAAACGTAAATATCACCGACATTATCCATTTAGCCATGATCACTCCAGCCACTAGAACTATCTTGCTTATACCAATCAAGAACTAACTGATGCAAGAATTCATTGATCCCACCTTCAGTGGTATTAATCAATACAGTGCTATTTGATGTGTCCAATAACGTCGTGGTACGTTAATCTCATAATCCGACTTATATCATGATTGATAATGACGCTTAGCATCTCGTACTACAGAAAAAGGAATAAAAGCGCAACGAAGATATCCAATAATAATATGACTTTTATAAAGTGTATTAATTTTATATCGAATAGAGACAATATTTGCCACCATTAACCAACTACAGATCAGAGCCAAGATACTGCCATATAGAATAAAAAGACTAAAATCAGAGATCAAGAAAATAAGATTAATTATCAAAAGAGTTTTAGAAAGGAGTGATAATTTAGTGGTTACCGAAGGTGATGCTTTTTTCATAAAATAAAATTTATTGTTATCGAGAGATCTTTAATAATAATCTTATTATCAGCATCCATAACCTCTATTTGGTAAAAACATCTTTTCTGAAAGTTTATTATTTATGATGCATATTGTATTATTTACCGCTTATAACTATAAAAATATCAAACAAAAAAAGGCGATCCGAAGATCACCTTATAATTATTTTCTCACCTTACTTAATGATATTTATGCTTTTTGTTCTTCAAGCTCTGAAATTTCTTCTTTCTGTTTAATAATATCATTAAAGACTATTCGAGCTTCTTGAGCTAATTCTGATGCTTCCAGTTTAGCTTCTTTTGCCACCATTGCTTCTGCGGTTAGACGGTGCAACTCATCAGCTAATTCCTGAGGAACATCACCCATATCTGCACCACTATCACCACGCGCCAATGCTTCTGCTCGAATGGTTTTCTTAATCTTCCAGATTGCATTCAATGCATCACGCTCAGTGTTTGCAGCTTCAATCGCTATATCTTTTAATTGTTCAAACTTCGCTAATGCCATCCCTTCTTTTGACCATGGATCAACATCTGGCAGTTCTTCAATATTAATATTAATCACTGGATCTTCGTAACCATCTTGATGACTTAAATCAAGTGATGCTGCTTTTACAGCTGAAATCATTAGCATGACAGTAATGAATAACAGAGGTAAACCACCCACAATAGCCGCCGTTTGTAGTGTTTCTAATCCACCCATAAACATCAAAACAGAGGGCATAAATGACATTGCAAATGCCCAGAACAAACGGTTCCAACGCATAGGCTCTTCTGTAACATCATTTTGAACAACAGAAGCAAGAATATATGAAATTGAATCAAACGTTGTTGCTGTAAAAATTAAACATAACAGTGTAAATACAGCAATAACAATGGTACTAAACGGCAATTGCTCAAGAATAGAGAAAATTGCTTTAGTTGCGCCTTCTGCATTCAAAATACCAACAACATCAAGCGTTCCTGATAATTGTAGTGATAAACCGTAATTACCTAATACCATGAAGAATAAGAAACACCCCATAGAACCAAAGAAGATAGAGCCAGTCACCATTTGCTTAATTGTACGACCTCGTGAAATACGAGCGATAAATAAGCCCATACTTGGCGCAAAGACTAACCACCATGCCCAATAGAAAATAGTCCAATCTTGTGGGAAGTGAGTATCTTCAAACGTACCATAGCCACCAAAAGGTTCAGCCCATGTTGCCATAACGAAGAAATTAGAAAGCATACGACCTAATGAATCTAAGCCCGTTTCTAGCATGAAAATCGTTGGGCCAGCAATAAGAATAAAAGTCAGTAAACCTAACGCACCCCAGAAGTTAATATTACTCAGTACTTTAATGCCTTTTTCCATACCGGCATAAGCAGAGTAACCAAAAATACAAGTACATAGCAGTAATACTATAATTTGTGTTTGAGTATTTTTAGGCGTACCAAAGAGATAATGAGCCCCTTCTGTAATTAATGGTGCCGCCAGACCGAGTGTTGTAGCACCGCCACCAAGCAAACCAAAAATAAACAACACATCAATAACTTTACCCACCCAACCATGGCTACGTGCTTCACCAATAACGGGCATTAATGCAGCAGATACTTTTAATACAGGTTGTTTACGTACGTAAAAGAAATAAGCAATTGGCACGGCGGGTACAAGATAAATACACCATGCAATAGGTCCCCAATGGAATACACCATAAGTTGCAGCCCAGCGTACCGCTTCTTCACTTCCGGGTTCTAATTGAAACGGTGGACTTTGATAATAATAAGCCCACTCAATAGCACCCCAGTACAAAATACTAGCACCGATACCACCACAAAATAACATCGCAGCCCATGATGCGGTTTTAAATTCAGGCGCTTCATCTGCATCACCTAATTTAATTTGACCGATGTCAGAAAAAACAATGTAGATCATAAAGAAAAAAGCAGCCATACCAAGCGCTAAATATAAAAAACCCAGAGTATCTGTCATAAACGTTTTAGCAACGGCAATCCACTCTGCACCTTCTTTAGGAAATAAAAGAAGCGGAACTACCACCAAAATCAGCATTGTTAAAGCCCCAAAGAATGTGGGCTTATCAATTAATTCGAAATTTTTACGTAATGTATTCAAACGATATCCTTACTGCTATATATCATCCATGAAAAGTTACATATATGATGTTCTTTTAACACTAAAGACACAAACGATAACGGTAATGGTAACGATGAATTTTTTTTATTAACCTTAAATTAATCAATTATTTGCGCAAATAATAATGTATAGATGAATTAACAAGCAAAACAATTACCATACAGTTACAAATAGAAACATATAATCTCAATCATCACTTACTAGAAATAAAGTAATAATAAAATTATATGCTATTTAGCTTGTCTCTTAAGCAAGAATATATGCAACATTATCGATAATAGTAGTTAAATCTCTATTTCTAATCATGCTTATATTTGTTTATCCTTTGGTAGCATTGAAGTGACATATATACATAGTCTAAATACTAGACTATGTCGTTATCACGATAACTACTTACATTTTTCTAATTATTTTCATTCTAATAATAGAACTATATCCTCTTTCTTAATTTATACCCTTAATAAAAAATAACTAAAAATAGCAATTAAAAAGAAAAAATGAGATTTAGTTACAACTATGGTAATTATTTTTAGTGTCTTATTATAAAAGTTAAGTACAATAGGCAAAATTCCTTTTATTTAGAATTAATAACATGATTGAAACTCTTTTAAATCTACGCTCTTTAAGAGCTCAAGCGCGTGAAATGTCTATTGAAGATCTACAAGAAGGTCTACAAAAGTTCACCCAAGTCGTTGAAGAACGTCGCGTAGAAGAAGCAGCAGCTAAAGCTGAAAATAAAGAACAAGAAGCAAAACTGCAGAAGTACCGCGATATGCTTGCAGCTGAAGGTATTACACCAGAAGAATTAATCGCATTAATGGGTGATATCCCAAAAGCAAAGAAAAAACGTGCAGTTCGTCCAGCTAAATACAAGTTTGTTGATGAAAATGGCGATGAAAAAACGTGGACAGGCCAAGGCCGTACACCTAAAGCACTACAACAATTATTAGATAATGGCGATGCACTTGTAAGCTTCGAAATCTAATTTACACATAACTTCTTTATATTTAATTAAGTTAATGATGAATAAACGCTCGTTGTCTTAAACAATGAGCGTTTTTTATATCCACAAATAAATAGTAAGTAATAAATAATTACTTTATTTTGATAACTTTACTTATTTTCAGCAGCTTGTTGTTCTGGGGTATCATTGCGCGTTGTAAATAATTTATAACTCATAATAACAATAACTAATGCCTTAATTACCATCATTTGAGGGTTGCCAAAATAACCAACCATACCAACAAAACCAGATAACAACATCAATATGCGGTATTTTTTCAATTCAGTCATATATAATGCAATGACAATCACACCTAAATCGACAAATTGTAATCCAACCGCTAACGTGGGTTCTGCAATAAAAGCATTAATCGCAATATAAACTATATATGATATAGCAATGACCATTACCGCAGCTAACATTTGAATAACTATTTTAGCTGTTTGAGTAAAATCTTTAAAATATCGATATAAATTAATTGCTGTAACCGATAAGTTAAGAATCACTTTCGGCCACCACCCCATCAAAATTGACCATATTGTATCATTTGTTGCAGAAGCAAAAGCAGCATAACGTGTAACTTTCATCGTGTTAAATATAGTAATTAAGATATAAAACACCACTGATGTCCATCCTAATATATCTTTTAATAGATCAATCACAGCAATATCTCTCAACATACCATTAACGATTAATGGTGATTTTAATATTAACTTTTAACGTATATCCATATTTATGGCGGGATAACACTAAAATTACAGTGAATAGTATCATATGATTTTCTATTATTACATCAGGCTATAACACTAATTTAATCTGATTCATTTCTTATTCTATAAAATAAACATCTAAACATTAAATAGCCACAGACTTAATATCTATATTGGTTATTCTAGGTTCAATTAAACGTAAATAACAATAAATACATTTACATTATAATCGTTTACCTGAATCTTTATTTCATAAGGAGATAATTGAATGATTAGAAGTACCTTTCTTAAAAATCGGCATATATTTATAGTATATCTAAAATTCTTCTTCTTACCTCTCCACCAATTTCAAAAAAAACCGCTAATTCATTAACGGTTTTTTATATAAAATCTTATCATTTCAATTTAAATCAATTAGTTATCTAGAAAGTAATCATTATTAAAACTTGATTGACACATTGTTAACACTGAAGCGGTTACTCTTAGTGCCATATTAATGGAATCATCCGATTCGTCACAAGAGCGCAATAATGTAATATGGTTATTTAAGCAACTATAACCTTTGTTAACTAAACATGCAGCAATACACGCGTAGTAATAACTTGTTAGATCTTCAACATCTAATTCTTTTAGTGGTGCCAATTGCATCGCATTCGCTATATTACAGCTTAAGTCGATACTATGAATTGCCATATAATAGGTATTAGTCGCAGCCATTCTTACTACTGCGTGATGAATATCTTTACGTTGATTGATAGTTATATCACCAACAAGATGCTGAATAGTGTGTAACACATGCTTATTCTGAGAAGCCAAAGCAGCAGCATAAACAATATATTGCATTCGATTAGTAGATAATAGTGATTGCCGAGAGATTAATGCATTAAGTAATTCTGAATGTTCACATGCTTCATCGATAATTGGCATAACAATACTCCTAAACTTATGAGTGATAAAAATTTATCACTAAGTACGTAAATTTATAATATGCCTATCAATATAAAGTACAATCTGCAGATATGGAGCATAACTCTGTATTTATGATCAATCTATATATCAAAAATAAGATGACCACAGCCATCTATTTTAGAGTAATAGCTATAATTTTCTTTTTATGCTGATACTGAAAATAACATTTCCATATCACACTGATCATTAGCTAAAGATCGTTTTAATCGAGTCAGATTTTTAATTTGTAATTGGCGAATTCGTTCTCGTGTTAATCCAACAGCATCAGCAACCTCTTGTAATGTCTGAGGTTCATAACCCAACAATCCGAAACGACGACAAATAATTTCACGATCACGATCAGTTAATGTAAATAACATTTTTTTAGTGATAGTTTGCAGATCATTATCCTCTAATACCTTATCTAAATTAGAATTATCATCAGCCACAAAATACGATAGCGAATTATTATCGTCTTCATTCAATGTTTGATCAAATGATAAAACATGCTGGTTATTTGTCATTAAAAAGGAAACTTCACTCACATCACGCTTTAGATAATCTGCAATTTCTTCTTGTGACGGCTCATTATTATTCTTAGTCATTAAATCACGATGAGCGCGTAAAATAGTATTCACTTCTTTTGATACGTGTACTGGCAATCGAATGGTACGACTTTGATTATGAATAGCACGTTCAATAGTTTGTTTAATCCACCATGATGCATAAGTAGAAAAACGAAAACCCTTTTCTGGATCAAATTTTTCAACAGCTGTAATTAAACCAATATTTCCTTCATCAATTAAATCACTCAATAACAAGGTAGAAGCGCGATATTTTTTTGCCAAGCTAACAACAAGACGTAAATTAGATTCAATAAGAACACGTTTAGCCGCTGCATCGCCTAATAAAGACTTTCGACTATATAGAATCTCATCTGCTTTTGTTAATAAAGGCTTAAACGATATATCATTTAAATAAAGACGAACAACATCATTTTCAAATATTACTTCCTTCATACATCATCCTTGAATATCATTTGTTAACTATAGGTTACATGATAAAGCCATTGTTATCACTTCCGCAACAAAATATTATAGGAAAAACAACCTTTAACAGATAATAATCTACATAGCACGAAGATTAACCTTAATAGTGATTTTTTATGCATGCCATATATGCCTAAGGTATACTGTTTACTATCTTAAACACAAAGAATTAAAAGTAGCTCTCAATGCGTTCCTTTCTAAAGAATACAATTTTAGTCGCTCTTACTGTCGGCGCTCTATTTTCAACTACAGCTAATGCAAGCAATTCTATCGTTGTTCAATCATGTGCTAGTAATCAAAATTATGATGAGCAAGGTCTTATCCATTGTTTACAACAGGCAACAAAGAATGCCAAAGATCAAGTCTATAACCTCACTAATCAAGGTGATATTTATAATAGAAAAATCAATAAACAATGTAACAGTGAAAAAAAAGCAATTAATAAAGGAATAATTATCAGCAGTGATCATGCAAAATTAGCAAGATGTTATGCCAATGCATGGTCAACAGCACGTGATACTCTTCTTGGTGAAAAATACACCGTCAAATTAACAACTAACGTTTATAAGGATAAGTAATGAGACAATTATCTGATTATCAACAACAAATTCAGTCATTAATTTGTAATAACGAATATTCATTGACACAAGCCATCTCAATATTAAGAGCATTACTTGAAGATATTGAGAACAATGATGCAATTACAGATACAGCCATGCATATTGAGTGACTTAACATTCATACATTTAACCGCCGTTAGAATAAATTAAACATCAACGGCTATAATATCATCATCAATATATGACTCAATTTCTTGGTAAAGAAGTTGAGTTGCAGGATCTTGCATTTTTTCATAATTACTGACGAGATAATAACTCGGAATTTTATCTTCTATAATATTCATATCGATAGCTTCTATAAGAACGCCCAGCTCTAAATACGACTCAATAAAAATACGATTTACAAATGCAATCCCAACTCCCTGTATTGCCGCTTCAATCGCGTGCATTGAATTCTGAAAATAGATCTTACTTTGATGAGGATACGGTTTCATATTATTATTGGCTAAAATCAAATCCCATTGAATTAATCTATTTGTAGTCTCGATCAAAGTACTTGTCGCTAATAATTCTGCTGACAAATGCGTTAAGGGCTTATCAATATAACCAGGCGCACAAACAGCTATCATCTGTTCCTTAAATAATAATCGACAATATTTTTCATTAGGTTTATCAATACTATAACGAATTGAAATATCTATATTTTCTTTATTTAAATCTAACATCTCAATCGTATCAACAAAAACAACAGAGATATCATTTTCACTTAAATAAGTATAATTAATACGCGGCAATAACCACTTATTTAATAATGTAGGTGGTATCGATACCGTTATTTTCT
Source organism: Photobacterium carnosum (assembly GCF_002849605.1). Taxonomy (GTDB): domain Bacteria; phylum Pseudomonadota; class Gammaproteobacteria; order Enterobacterales; family Vibrionaceae; genus Photobacterium; species Photobacterium carnosum. Next base: position 26,558 of record NZ_NPIB01000004.1, on the reverse strand, counting down.
GCATTTTTGTAATAAAATCAATATCCGTTGTCGCTTGATCTAAATCTTTCAAGATCAAAGCAATACGATTGAAATAACGTATCCCTGCATTAGTTAGTTTTATTCCTCGATGTTGACGAATAAATAATTTTTGACCAATAAAAGCTTCAAGTGTCTGAATTTGATGGCTCACAGCGCCCGGTGTTACAAATAGTTCTTCAGCTGCTAATTTAAAACTTTGTAACCTTGCAGAAGCTTCAAAATAAATAATACCTTTTAAGGGCGGAAATGATCTCACATTTTATCCTTGAGTGATTTTTTCTCAACTATTGATGCAGTTCTATTGATTTGAGCTATTGTAACTAATAACACATTATACGTATAAGATTTTTCACTCTAACGTTTAATGATTATTAGATAACGATAGAACATGAGAATAACGTCAGCTTTAACTAATCCATAGGTACTATCATGAAAATTAAAACACTTGCTGTGGCGATGCTTTTTACTTTACCCTCTTTTATGTCACAAGCGGCCATGACATTAACTAGTCAAAATATTACAAATAATCAAACATTAAGTAATCAACAACTATTTAATCAATGGGGTTGTACTGGTAAAAATGAGTCGCCACAATTAAGTTGGACAGATATTCCTGCCGGAACGAAAAGCTTCGCCGTAACAATGTATGATCCAGATGCGCCAACAGGAAGTGGTTGGTGGCACTGGAGTGTAATTAATATTCCTGCAGATGTACATTCATTAGCAGAAGGTGCTGGTACCGTTGGTGGTAAAGCATTACCGAAAGGTGCAAGTATGGTTACTAATGACTTTGGCTTTAAAGGTTTCGGTGGCGCATGCCCACCGCCAAAGGCAAAACCACATAACTACCAAATTACTGTCTATGCACTAAATACAGCAAATATCAAGCTACCAGAAAATGCATCTCCTGCATTAGCGGGTTATAACATCCTAGCCCACGTTATTGGTAAAGCTCGCCTTGTCGCGCCAACAAATGCACGATAATAACAATTAATGTATTGAAGCCACTTTACTGATAGTGGCTTTTAACCATCGACTTCTTAGATATATCTCTCTACTGCCGCCTAATTATAAGTAATTTATACTTCATTATCGCCAGATACCAACTATCATTCTGTTTGTTTATTCAATGTAAAATATGGCTATCATTCACATACAGAATGACATACTATTAAAAAACACATTGCACTCACAAAGGAATAACATGCAATCTTGGAAGGAACTTCATCTAACAAATCAAACAATAACGGGCATATCACTATCAATTAATGTCGTTTATCCACCAGAATTTGAATGTAATATACTCGATGAAATACAATCTTTAAAAACAACTTATCATTGCCCACAGATATTTAAGAGAGCTGTTATTAGTATAATTTGTGATTATGATGGTCGCTTAGTTAGTTTTACTCAAAGTAACAACTAATTTTATGATTTGATTATAATTAAAATGTTATTTCAGATAGGTAAAAGTATTTCGATCGAAAACAGTGCAGGAAATGATACATTAGCAGAAGAAATTAACGCGGTGATTAAATACAAACCCCAGATACTACAAAAGCGTAAATAACAATGTTATTTACGCTTTTATCAAATTTTATAGATTAACTATAAAATTATAGAGCTACAACGTTTGCAGCTTGAAGACCTTTTTGGCCTTGCTCTACTTCAAAAGACACTTTCTGGCCTTCAGCAAGAGTTTTGAAGCCTTCAGAAGCGATTGCACGGAAGTGAACGAATACGTCAGCGCCGCCATTGTCTTGAGTAATAAAACCAAAACCTTTCTCTTCGTTAAACCACTTTACTAGACCAGTTGATTTGTTAGACATGATGTGTCCCTTATATAAATTCTTTAAAATTATCGCAAAATGCGATGCACTGCAGCTCAAATTATTTAATATGATGATGAAAAGCGAAGGGAAACACTAGCTTACACAACAATAACGAAGATGCTTCTAAGGGTTTTTCTTTAACTTAATTATCAATCAACAACTCTAGCTACAGAGTGAGAGCATATTGTCATTAAACAGTGTCTTTGTAAAGTTTTTTATAGGCCACAATTTACAACTGTCTAAAAAAAAAGCATACATATCAATAACCATACGTTGACCTTCTTATAAACAATAACAATGCCAGTAAAATAAGTTAAGTCTAATATGTCATTAAATTATAGTTAGTAAAAAAGACAGAAGATCTGTCTTTTTTACTAACAAATAAAGGGATCAGGATAGAATCATGAACGTACACTAACCGCCTTTTTCTTAAATCGATACAATGCTAACAATGGTAGTAATGCAACATAGGAAAACATCAAAAAACCGAACGTATATACAAATGCTAATAATGTCGATTGTTGATGTAATAACGCACTAACTTGAGCGATAAAATTAGGATCCGTCACCGTCGTATGATGTTGCATAGCTTGTTGCTGTAAGATTGGATTAGTTGCAGTAATATCTGCACCTAACGCATGCCACTCACGTTGTTGCGTACGACTAAAATATGTATTTACAATTGAGATACCAAATGAACTACCAATGGTTCTACAGAGATTATACATCACTGCACCACCGACGGCGTATTTTGCATCTAAGGTACGATATGCCATTTGACTTAGTGGTGCAAAAACCAATCCCATTCCCATTCCCTGAATGATTGACGGTACAAGTACCCAATATAAATTAATATTCATTGAGTACTCCATCATCAAATAGGTACCTAGAATACTAAAACAAAGTCCTACCGCCACCAGCATTCTTGGATCTAATCGATCCATATATTGTGCCATTACCAACAACACAATCGCAGAAGTTAATCCACGCGGAGCCATCACAAATCCAGTCATCTCTACTGGGTAATGTAATAACTGCTCCAACATCATGGGTTGTAACTGGGTAATTCCAAATAACCCCATTGAAAAACCAGCCATGATCAAACATGACACCGCAAGATTACGGTCTTTTAATAACCACATAGGTGCCACATCCCCTTTTGTACGCCATGAACGCACAATAAAGAAGACCCATGCAATTGCACTAATAATCAATGAAAAGAGAATAAAGTTAGATTCAAACCATCCTTCTTCATTACCTCTATCGAGTACCATTTGCAATAAACCGATACCCACAGTCATACCAATAACTAGCGGCCAATCTAATTTTGTTTCGCCTTTACCTTCAGTTTTGACAAATAGGTAAACCAAGGTCAGACACAATGCCCCTACAGGTACGTTAACATAGAAAATCCAGCGCCAGTCCATATTCTCAGTGATAATACCACCGACTGTTGGACCTAAAATTGGGCCTAATAAAATACCCACACTAAATAATGCCATCGCTTTACCACGCTCATTAGCAGGGTAAATTTGCACCATGGTTGATTGTGCCAGTGGAATAACTGACGCACCAAAGGCTCCTTGCATAATACGAAAAGTAACCATCTCAGCAAGGCTATCTGCTTGACCACATAAAGCAGAAGTAATAATAAAACCAACAACAGAAACGATTAATAATCTACGGACACCAAACTTCAGCGCAAAATAACTCGCAAGGGGTATGAAAATAGCTTCAGCCATTGAGTAAGAAGTAAGTACCCATGTTACCTGTTCAGATGTAACCCCTAATGCCCCCATCATATGCGGCAGCGCAACGTTGGCAATTGTCATATCCAGCAATACCATGATTGCTGACAACATAACGGCTAAGGTGATCCATAACCGATTAGCGGGTGTAACTGACTGACTCATTAGTTAGTCTCTGATTGTGTATCAATAGTAACGTCAGCACTGGCACCAACACGAAGTAATGGCTTATTTTTTAAATCAATAAACTTCACTCGTACAGGGAAACGTTGTGGCACTTTTACCCAGTTACCTGTGGCGTTTTCAGGAGGCAATAACGAGAAAGATGAACCACTCGCAGGAGAAAGGGCTTCAACTTGAGCTTGATAAGTTACATCAGGATACATATCTAAAACCACTGTCGCAGACATGCCTTTTTTGAGTAAACCAATATCTTTTTCTTTATAGTTCGCTTGTAGCCACGCAGTGTTATCTTCAATTAATGGCATCATCGCAAGACCTGGAGATACGACACTTCCAGGGCGAACACTGATCTTACCTAACTCACCATCATATGGTGCATAAATATTGGTATAAGATAAATTTAACGTTGCTTGACTTAATGCAGCAGCCGCTTGTTTTACCTGTGGAGCTTCATCACCTTTTGCACCTTGTTGATTAATCAATTGCGACATTTTTGCTCGTGCTGCTTCAAGTGACGTTTGAGCGCCCGCTAACTTCGCTTTTACATCATCACCTTGCTGTGCTGGTAACAATTTACGTTTCACTAAATCCATCACACGATGATATGTTTTTTGAACATCAACCAAATTTGCATCCGCCGCACGTACATTTGCACTTGCTGCTAAAATTGCATCATCAGTGGCTTTATTTTGTTGTGTTGCCACTTCATAAGCCGCTTTTGCTTGTTCTAATTGAATTTCATAAGACGCAGGATCAATCTTAACTAATAAATCACCTTCAGCAACATGTTGATAGTTATTAACATTAACATTAAGAACCTTGCCACTAATTTGTGGCGCAACATATAGAATATTGGCATGAATATAAGCATCATCAGTACTTGGGTATAATTTTTGATGGTGAATATAAAAATATCCTGCAGTACCTAGACCCGCAGCAATAACAACAAAAACAATTAAATTACGAAGCTTATTTGATTTTTTTTCTGGAATTGAAGGTTCTGTTTGAGCCATATTTGTCGTTGTCATTGATTTATCCTATTTAGCTAATCATTAGCTAAATTTGAGTCTAGATGATAGGGAGTATTTTAGCTGAAAATATTTACCTACTCATAACTAATACATATTGATCATAGTAAAACGGTATTATTATGGACATAAGCACAACAATTAAAGCGTTGAAATAATAAGCCTGCAAACCAAGGCTTTCAAGCATAAGAAAATGTGATAGAGCGCACAAACCTTACTCATAAGCGCCTATTTTAGGGCGTGGTCTCATATGAATTAGAGTAAAAGCATTAGTTTTGTGATTTTCCCTTATGAAATCACCATAATTATATAAAATACAGTTCTTTTTATTGTTTCATTTTAAATATAGAAACTTAATAACCATTTTTATTTAAGGCTGTTTTTTAAGCATTTCGTAACCAATGCACACAAAAAAATAAAATTTTTCATCAATAACACTATGATTAGAATATCTATAAAAAGAAAAACTCCAAGATATATGGAGTTTTTAAAAAGGCTAATAATATAGAAAATACACTATTCGTTATTATTAATAACGGTGACTCACTTTATCAACTAAATATAATATCGAACGATACTCAATACCACTATGTTCCGATAAACCAATTTCACAAGTGCGGCTATTTGAATAACCTTCATGGCATCCAACGGGAACTTGTGCTTTTAATGGTGCCAGCGCACTGGCATTAAGTTCTGGTTTAGTAAAACCTTTATCCCCTGCAAAACCACAACATGTAATATCATCAGGAATAATAACCTCCTCTGCACACGCTTTTGTTACACGCTCAATAACCGCTGCCAACCCTTCTCGTCGTGATGTACAAGTAATATGTAACATTACAGGCGCTTGTTGTGGAATAATATTCAAGCGAGGTAATACAAAATCAGCAACAAATTTAAACGGCTCATAAATAGTGAGATCTTTACGTAAATGTTGCTTACTAGTACTGGCACATGGGCTAGTATCCATTAATATTGGATATTGCCCTTGATGAGAGGCTTGCCATAATGCTTGATCAAGTTGTTGCGCCTTACTCTCTGCCGTTGTAGGAAAACCTTTACTGGTATAAGGCATACCACAACAAAGATTATTTAAATCCTCAGGCAATATCACTTCATAACCTGCTTTTTCAAGCACTGAAATAGTCACTTCAGCCAATGACCGTTTATCTTGTGCTTCAACCGCGACGCCCATATTTCGAGCGGCACAACTTGGAAAATACACCACGCGTTCTTTTGTTATACCACTAATAACTGGCACTATTATCTTAGCTGCAGGTAATGGCATCTGTGGTGTCCATTGCGGTATTTTATGACCTGATAACTGATAAGCTTTTTTCGTCAGTTTCTGCATAGTCTGTGTGCCTAATACTTTATGCATCTTACTCGCAACGGTTAAACCCGCTTTTGCTGTCGCTGTTACTGTCGAAAAATGATCCCCTGTCCATGACGCAATTCTCTTCGCTTTTTCAGTATGATTTTGACGTAATTTACGCACTAAATCACCCGTATTAATGCCGACAGGACAACGTTCAGCACACAAGCCAGTTGCTGCACAAGTATCTAACCCATAATAACGGTAGGTTTTTTCCATTGCGGCTAAACGAGCAGGATCTTCATTACTGCGTCGTAAACGAGATATTTCACGAAACACGGTATTACGCTGACGCGGTGTTAACGATAAATTACGCGAAGGACAGACAGGCTCACAAAAGCCACATTCAACACATTTATCAATAAGCTCATCTGCCACCGGCATCGCTTTCAAATTTTTAAGGTGTGCCTGTTTATCAGTATTAATGATGACACCCGGATTTAATATACCGCGAGTATCAAAAATACCTTTAATTGCGAGCATTAACTGATACCCGTCATATCCCCACTCAAGTTCAATAAAGGGAGCCATGTTTCGCCCCGTACCGTGCTCTGCTTTTAATGAACCTTGGTAATCGACGGCAACAAGCTTAGCCACCGCATCCATAAATGCACTGTAACGTTCAATTTCAGGTTGAGTATCGAACGCTTGAGTGAAGACAAAGTGTAAATTCCCTGCTAACGCATGCCCAAAAATAATCGCTTCCGTATAATTAAATTGAGTAAATAACATTTGTAGATCGCGCACGGCAGGTGCTAATTGCTCAATAGGGAACGCAACATCTTCAATAATAACCGTCGTACCACTTTCACGAACAGCACCAACAGCAGGAAATAGCTCCTTACGTATCCCCCATAATTGATCACAAATCGTAGCATCTCGACTAAAATTTACTTGTTCAATCGGAGAAAACACATTGATTATTTGCTGTAATCCTTCTGCTTGGCGTTGTAAATCTTGTTCATCTTCAGCATGAATTTCAATTAATAATGCCGCCGCTTCAGTATTGCCTGCAGCCCCTAGTTGAGCGATAAAATCAGGCATACCTGACTTTTCCGCAACGGAGGCTAATGAACGGTTATCCATTAACTCTACTGCCGCCACCCGTGTTTTACTTAATTGACTTACGGCTAAACACGTTTGTTCAATATCAGTAAAAACAAATAACCCGGATGCTTTAAAAGCATGGTTAATAACCGTGTTATAGGTGACATCGGCAATAAAACCTAATGTACCTTCAGATCCAATGAATAAATGTTGTAAGACATCAATCGGATCATCAAAATCCACCAGCGCATTTAAACTGTAACCAGTAGTATTTTTTAAACGGTATTTATGTCGAATCTTATCGGTTAATACCCGATTAGCCTGACACTCACTCACCAATGACATCAACTCGGAAACCATCTTAGGGTGGCTTTTTTTAAAGGCCGCAATACTATTGATATCTAACGTATTAAGTAACGTACCATCCGCTAATACCACCGTCATTCCCGCAATGGTACGATAGCTATTCTGAGAAGTGCCGCAACACATTCCTGACGCATTATTAGCGACGATGCCACCAATCTTACAACTATTAATAGAACCTGGATCAGGGCCAATTTTACGTCCAAATGGCGCTAAAATAGTATTTGCTTCAGCACCAATAATCCCCGGCTGCAACCAAATTTGAGCGCCATCATTAAACACTTTATGATCACGCCAACGCCGCGTTAATGTTATCAAGACAGAATCTGATTGTGCTTGACCGGAAAGACTCGTCCCTGCAGCACGAAAAGTTATTGGGATTTGACGTTCATAACAGGTTTTAATTGCAAAAATAACTTCATCAAGCGTATCAAGCTGCAGAACCAATTGCGGTAACAAACGGTAAAAACTCGCATCAGTACCATAAGCTAACGTTAAGGTTGGATCGGTAATAATTCTTTTTTCATCAATTTGCTGGCGTAATTGTTCTATCAAATCCATATAAGCAGGCTGCATCATTGCTCCGTATAATTATTTTCAAACATAATCTTTATGTTTGGTATTTCAATAGAAGATGAATAATTTTACTGCTATCGGTATAATTAATATACATTGATTAATTCACATCTATATTGCAAAAACTATACTAACGCAATCCACTAAAAATTTATGCGGTATATCCTTATACCAAGCAACAACCCACCAAAGTAAAATTATTCATAAAACGTTTATATCATTATGACCAGCGCCATCAAAATCAGGTTCAATAATATTACTCAATATTGATCACATCAAACCCGATGATATTACCACCAATATGAACATTAACATCTTCATCAACTTCACATCCAAGCAATGCTTCACCAAACGGAGAGCTTGGTGTGACAATAATAACCTCTTCACCTTCAATGATAAATTTTAACCCACCAGCTACAGGTCCTAAAAAAACCAATTTAGGCTCACCATGTTGATCTTCTAAAGAGATTAAATGTCCTACAACGACAGTTTTTTGTTGAATGGGCATTTTGTTTAGCAAATGTTGATAAGCACTAATATCCGCCTTACATTCAGCCACTCGTTGAGCTTGACCATGAGCAAGATAAGATGCTTCTAATGCAAAAGTATCATATTTATTTTCAGCTACATTCTCATCATCTGTCGCAGTATTATAAGCCCGCATTGCCGCTTCAGTTGCTATTTGTAACGTTTGTTCTAGCTGCACTTGAATACGTTCAAGTAACACATTTTTATTCATCACCGATCAACCAACTTAGCCAAATGGGCGCTGATTATACATGGAATGAAGAGACAAACAAAAATAGTGCTAAACCCTATTCATAAATGCGTATCTAGGGCTCAAGAAATATTTATACCGTCCGATATAGATACTTATCATCATCAAAAATGACTATGCCTATCTATATGCGTATTTTTAAACAATGCTTATTATTTATAACCTTACTCGTTGCAGCACAGCCAGCTTTAGCTCTCACATCGATCCATTTGCTTAATTATGAAGATAGCTATGGCAATATTTCATTAAAATACAGTGGCGATATTCATTTACCCAATCCCCTAATCGTCAATGGTAATCTTAATCTCGAAAATAGCCGTATTAGAAGATTACCTTTAAATCTTACGGTTAAAGGTAATCTTAATTTAGCCTATAGCAGTATTGAACAGTTACCATTAGCGCTAAAAGTAGAGGGTTACATCAATCTTGCTTACTCTAAAATTAAAGAACTTAACTTTGGTTTACAAGTACTCGGCGATCTCAGCGTTGCCCATACACAACTTAAAAAATTACCGGATAATCTCTACGTTAAAGGCAATTTATTTCTCCAAAACAGTAATATTCTTACTCTACCCAATAAATTAGTTGTCGACGGCAATATTTATATTGGCAATATGCCACTCAAAGATCTTCCAAGCGATATTATTATTGGCGGCTCGTTATATAGATAACAATAAAAATTGCATATATATGAATAATACCAATCTACTTAACATCAAAGCAATCGATTGCTTTAATGTGGAAAATTAATATCAACATTATATTTTTAAAGGAAGTATAAGTTAGCCAGAAACGTAACGTGAATATGTATTTCTGGCTACTTTTGCAGTTGATGTTTGTTATGAACAATTTTCAACACATACTTAATTAGAAGGTAATTAAGTATCTTCATTTCTTTCGTTATCTACAAAGAAATGTTTTTCTCAAACTTAAGCTTTTAGTGCTTTAGTTGTTTGATTTTTATGGTAAAACCACTGTCTACGACTGCGTGTTTTCATTATAAACCTCTCATTTTTTTCCCAATGAGCAAGGTTGATATCACTGTATATTAATACCGTTCTTACTCGACTATTCGTGTTCTACTTAACCAATGTTATATGACATTACAATGACATATTAATTTAATTATTATGAACAACATTTTTTACGTCTCTATTTATGACAACAACGGCTAATAATAAGTTCCGTTGTGACTAAATATTACGGTGATAAGACTTCGTGGCAGGATAATTTAGGAAAGAATACAAATTAATACTTTCTGTTTTTTTAAATTTTTCACCTAACAATCTATATCAACCTAGCTAATATAATTATATTTTTACTTTTTGACAACTCCCATTATCTATTTTTTTGTGAGATCTATCATTATTTAGTTAATTAAAAGATTAAAAAACAGCTAACATCTTGCTGAATAAGATAAAAATCCTCTTTTTTAAAAAAATCATTCGCCATTTTTATTTAAGATCGAATATTTACGTTCAAATCACAAACAACGCCACTGATTATTTAAATGCAACAACATATCATCGTATACTGACAAACCACATAACAATCACATTAGTACAAATTAGTCGATCAAACATACCTAAGATCTACCGCTACAGTTAATGATAGAATTCACACAAGAATAATAATTTCGTGTCACTCCACAGATTTTACTATTTAAACCTGTTACTCACTCAATAATTGATCATAACCCTATAAATAAATCCTTATTTATTGATTAATAGTCACATCTAGATATATTTGTGAGTCATATTCTATGAACCAAAATCAACCACTTCTAACAACTGAACGCTTAATTCTTCGGCCTTTAGAATTATCTGACGCGACTAAAATACAACGACTAGCTGGCAATGTGGATATTGCTAACGGCACAATCAGTGTCCCACATCCTTATTCTGATGGAATGGCAGGAAAATGGATAGGTAAACACTTAGCAGGTTGGCATAGTCATCAATCTGCTATTTTTGCTATTACGCTAAAAAGTAACCATCAACTTGTAGGTTGTGCCGGACTGGAGAATATCAACCAACACAGTGCACAGCTTGGCTATTGGATTGGTGTTCCTTTTTGGGGAAATGGTTATTGTACTGAAGCGGTTGAGCGTATTAAAGAGTTTGGTTTTAATCGACTTAATTTACGCCATCTTTATGGCCGACATTTAAAAACAGTCTCTGGGCCAGAAAATGTGATGCTTAAAATAGGCATGAAAAATGTACCAACATTAACGATTCCAAGTCATCATGTGTCACAAGACAATATTGCGATTTATGAATTACTTAAACAAGTTGCCTGTTGAATACATAAACTGACAACCATCATATTATAATGACAGAGAGAGTAGTATTTAGACTTATTAATCGTTAGCATACTAATCACTTAACGCTACTTATTAATAGGTATTAATTGTGAAATCCCCCTGTGTCGCTAAATGTAAAAACAATGCTGGCATTTGCAGTGGCTGCTTACGTACAATGACAGAAATCAGCCACTGGATAGCCTATTCCGAACAGCAACAACTAACAATAATGGCTGAGATTAAAGCCATTAAAGCAACTCATCAATGTCCACAATGCCAACAACCCGCACAATGTGATATTCAAGCAGGAAAGTCGACATGCTGGTGTTTTGATATTGAGCCACGCCAAACACTGACTGATTCGGCTAATACTTGCCTGTGTCGACAATGTTTATCATTAATGCCTACTCTATAATATTTTACTATTATAACTACATCACCAATAACCATTACGGCATCAATAGCAAATCAATAGGTTATAATTATCTCCGCACTATAAGATAATCCAACGTACATACGCGCTCGATACTATCTGGAACAAATATGGATATAAAAGTTAATAAGCGTCAAGAGCAACTTCTTAATGATACCATTGCTCAATGGCAGCAACAGCAGCTGATTGATACCCAACAAGCGCAACAATTACGTCAAAGCTATCACGTTATCAGTTTTGATTGGAAGTTACTGGCTGTCTATTCATTTTGGGCCGCTATTGCCTGTTTCATCTTGTCTGTCATTTTATTAGTTGCTGATGATTATTTAATTGCATTAATCTCACATCTCATTGATACGCCAGCAAGCGTATTAACGATTCTTAGTGCCATCATTGCAGGACTATTGTTTTACTTCGGTGTTAAACGTCGACAGCGTTATCCAGAAAAAACTGTGAGCAATGAAGCGATATTCTTTTTTGGCGTACTCATAACTGCAGTTGCTAGTGGTTTTTTAAGTCACACAACCTTAGCGCTTCATTGGCGTGAAAGCCTCTTTATTATCATCCCCACCGTTATTTATCTTATTATTGGTATTCAGCTACGTTCAGTTTTAGTGTGGTTATTTGCTTTGCTCGGTGTCGGCTTATGGGTTTTAACTGAAACCTCTTATCTTGCACACGATCATTATCTCTTTTGGGGAATGAACATTCCATTGCGGTTTACTGTGATTGGTCTACTCATTGTAGGGTTAAGTTCAATATTTAAACCTAATTCCCGTTTCTATTTTACGAAAGAGGCCACTCAATTTATTGGATTAATCTATTTCTTTACTGCGTTATGGATGCTCACTATTTTTGGTAATTATGATAGTTTACGTGCTTGGTCGAACATCAAACAGATTGAGTTATGGGGCTGGAGTGTTGCCATGCTATTGATCACTTTAAGCGCCATTTTTTATGGTATTAAATATAATGATCCCTTAGTGCGGGCTTTTGGCATTATATTTTTATTGCTGTGTTTATATAGCCGTTATTTTGAATTTTTTTGGGACACACTACACAAAGCTCTCTTTTTTGCAATATTAGCATTAAGCTTTTGGATAATAGGCGGTCGTGCAGAAAAAATTTGGCAATTAGGAAATAAAGGTTGATAAAAAGCCGCTGTCTTAATAAAAATTAACCAGCGGCATTATTCATAATTTATCGCGTTAATCGTAAAACTATAAAATAGAAACATATATTATTTAACCGCATGCCTTTCTAAATTATATAACCGAATTTCATGCAGTACACGCTCAGTTAACATATTATTCATGGTATTTCGCATTGATTCCTGCATATCAGAAATAACAGGAAATACATTCTGATTCATTTCATCTAAACAATTTTTAGATACTTTCATTTTTAAATCAAACTCAAACGAAGCAAGTTCTAAAAATTTTCCCATTCGCTCGATAACAACATCAATCATGTAACTATCAGCGCCTAAATCCAACAATTCTTGTTCAACAATTAATTCTAACGGTGTACGATCTCTAGATTGCTCTTTTACTGGAAAAGCAAGAATATTTGACATCATATCCTCCTCATAATCAGTAATAATCATCCGTTGATAATTATTATAATAACATTGCTGTTACATTCATCCTATGTGTAATTTCTGTAATTGAAAAGACCATTTTTAATAAAATGTATCATTTATTTATCAATATCAGTGTTGTCTCACAATAAAATATTGGTTTTAACACTTTATTATCATTAACTTAAAATAAATTCAGTTCTCTATTAAACTCTATCATATTTATTATCATTACAACCACCTTGATCTCTTTTGTTCATAATAAACACCAAATTTAAAACCGTATGATGAAAATAATTTAAATTTCGCGTATAACTTAGTGTAATAATAACAAACTATAATTTAAGTATGATTATTCATTTAATAGGAAGTATTGTATGAGAAAATTTTTGACGGTTGCTAGCTCACTCGCAATTGTATTAACCCTTAGTGGCTGCTCAGATAATGAAGTTGGAGATGTTTCTTTAGGCATGTTTACCACTAAAGATATTAAACTAAACACATTAATTGATCCCGTTGTACCCGGTGTTACTTGTCATATAGCAAGTATTGAAGCCGATTTAAGTTTAGCGGATCCTTCAGACTCATCAATTTCATGTCGTCAAACGGGTGAAATAACCCCAGAAATGATAGCTAAAATAGATAAATCCAAATCAGGTGAAGTTGTCTTTACAAAATCGAAAAGTATTTTCTTTAAGACAATGAAAATACGCCGTATTTATGATCCTCAATCAGAAACATTAATGTATTTATCATACTCAACTAAAACAACGACTGGGAGCTATAAACATAGCCTATCAACAGTACCATTATGGGGTACAAAAGCTTATATCTCACCAACAATAAATAATAATTGATAGCAATATAGCCTCTTTACTATTAAATATAACTAAGAGGCTTTTAAAACTAACAAATAAAAAGTAAACGACTGTTAGTTTAATAATTAAAAGTCTGAAATACTATTTATTAAAATTGCACTCTATTTACTAAAAAAAGGGATTTCTTTTCGTAATTTAACCATCACTAAATATTTTATTTTCCTATATATATTATTGTATTTAGATAAAATATTTTTTGAATCAATAACAGTTATATTGCCCCAGTATGATAACGTATGAATACCGTCAGAAAATGGAACGATAGGCATTACATCTTTAAAAAACTCCTCTATATAAATAGTTTTTGATAGCGTAGTAATGTGCATTATTTTCAAACTGCCACCATATGTTATGGCACAATTTTGGCAAACACGGTAATAATTATTATCACGATTAATAATTGGCCCACCATTACGACCAAAATCCTTCTCACTTGCGATAGGAGAACAAGGATGAAGTTGATAATTACCTAATAATGCATCTGAAAAAAATAATTGCTGCTTAAAAGGCTCATCAGAGGTCGACGTAAATAAATAAAATACGCCATTAACCTTTTTTATACAACTATCAATATATTTACCATCACTAAGTAACGTTTTTACCTTCTCAAATTTAATACCGTTAAATTTATACAATGACATTTCATTCAAATCTGACGTTTCAATAATAGAATATAATTCATTTTCCTCTTCAAATATAAAAGGAAATGATTTATGCCCTACAATTTCATTTACACTTTCAAAAAAATTATAACGCTTACCATCGAAATCAACACATTCAATTTTTCCATTGCCATGAGAGTAATCAAAAATTTCATAAGCAATATAATTTTTATTGTTTAATGTAAACACGAATGGATCAGCTTCAAAATCTTTATCTGTAAAATTAAACCAATGAATATCATAAGCATTTAACCCATTGATAATCACATCTAATGGATGCTCTCTAATCAATCCAATACGCCAGAAATCTTGATCTGTAAATTTGTTTAACCATTTCATTTTATTTAACTCCTGATATTCTTTTATAAAGTATAAATGCAGAATATAGAACAAATATAATTATAAAATAATTCAACAAATGCCACACTTTACTTATTTTAATAAAAATAAACATATCCTTTATTATTACTATTGTAAAAAATGCAATTTAAAATAGTCCCAAATACCAAACGAAAAATGCTTAAATATATCAATCCCTAGCGCTGATTTAATCAAATATAATACTAGAACTGCAGATGTAAATATAACGCATAGTCCAAATACTATATGAATTGCTTTAATAATAGTAGTAATTGTCATTTGATGCCGAGGAGCTTTACGGCGATCTTTACCTAATAAAAATACAGCATAATAACGCCAACGCCCAATACCAATGACAGGACGAAAATCAACATAGTGATCATTATAACCACTATTAATAGCTACCGATTTTTTAATGGCAGCTAATTGTTTATGATCAAATGAATTCAAGACCTCAGTAGGTATCGTATTTATAACACGATCAATAACATCTTGCTGAATTTGAGTATATTTATCATATGAACCAACTGCACACTCATCCATCACAATTTACCATTTTCTGTAGCTAAAAAAACATCATACGTTTGCTGTGCAATCAAATTCCAATCATATTTTTTTAAATATTCGGTATAGCAAACTAATGGCTGATCGACTGCCATCGTCAATAATGTTGCTAACTTTTGACTATCACCACATGAAAAATAGCATTTATCTTCCAAATCTACTGCCTTATTTGCGGGTATATCACTAACAATGACTGGTAAAGAAAATGACATAGCTTCTAATAAAGCAATCGGTAGCCCTTCACTAAATGATGGTAAAACAAATATATCTGCTTGTGAGAATATACTATGTAATTCATCTCCAGATAAAAACCCAGTTAATACAACGTTATCCATTTCTCTTGCTGTATTTTTTAACCTATAACTGTATTCAGTAACATGGTCACTATCACCCACTAATACTAATTTTTTATTAATGCCGCTAAGTTTATAAGCTTCTAATAAAACATCTAATCCTTTTTCTTGTGAAAAACGACCAACGGCAATGATATAGTCTCTTGGCTTAAGATCATACTTCGATAAATAGCCATTTATTTTATTTTGCACAGGTAATTGGGGTGGATTAACACCATTAAAGATAAGATGAGTATCTTCTCGTCCATACTTCTCAATCATTAATTTTTGCATAAAATCAGAGATCACAATCACCTCGGTTGAATATTTCATCGCCCATTTTTCACCAAGACGAAAAATAAACTTAGCTAACTTGCCCCATTTTTGGTGATCATAGTTTTGGCTATGATGGGTAAATATCACTTTTTTGCCAAATAAGCGTAATAATGGAATAACTAAACCAGAACCAATAGCATGTACATGTACAATATTAGCGCCTTCTTTTATTGCATAAAAAGCCGTTAAAAAGGAGTGTAATGGGGCTTCTAAAGATTTGTTTGTTACCGCCGGTAAAGCTTTTAGCTTAACGCCCTCATACACACTTTCTGTATAAGGAACATAAGGTTTACGGGCTATTACCGTTATATCTAAACCATATTTTTTAACTAATAGAGGATATAACGACTGGCAATGAGATTCGACACCACCAGGTACATTGGGTATACCGCGCGTACCCAAAACTAAAATAGATTTATTCACAATACCGTCTCTTTAAATGTAAAATGCCAGCGGTTACCTGACATTTTATTATTCGGGGAAATTAGTTAGCTAAAAGCGATTGATATAATGCAATCAAATCTCTTTTATGGACATCTAGTGAATATTTCTCTAATAATCGAGCGCGCCCCTTGTGTCCCATTGTAACGACTAATGCTTCATCATCAGCCAATAACTGCATTTTAGCGGCAAGATCATTAGCATCACCAGATGTAAATAGATAGCCTGTTTCACCGTCGACCACTTGCTCAGGAATGCCACCAATATTTGCTCCAATAACCGGCTTACCATAGCTCATCGCTTCTAACACTGACATAGAGCAGTTTTCATTCCACTCAGATGGCACAATAACCGCTTTTGCATTTTTGATAATTTCAGTCAATACATCTCCAGTTTGAAAACCTAATAACTCAACATTATCAAAATGTTGTTTAATATGATCAAACATTGGCCCAGTGCCTAATACTTTAAGCGGCGTATTTCCCGTTAGTTGACTATGCGCTTGTGCTAACGTCACAATGCCTTTTTCTTGCGTTAATCGACCACAAAATAAAAAGTAACCACCGTCGTTACCAATATCAGTGGTTGATGCATCAATACCATTGACGATCACATCAACATTTACTGATGGAATTTGACGTAAGATCATTGATTTCATAAATTCACAAGGTGCTATAACAGCGTCTAATGCTTCATAGCTCTTCATCATACGATGATATAACGCTTCTAATGATAACAATACACTGCGCGGCCATGAACCATCCTGCCACTGGTATTTAAAGAGATTAAGATTACTCCCCGTGATCCAATCTAATTCAATATTCTGCCCAGCAGCAAGCATGCTGTAGTTGGGGCAAACAGACTTATAATCATGCGCTGTTAATACTGTTTTACAGCCTAACTTTTGTGCAATCTTGATCACTGACGGTGTAATTTGATGATAAATATTATGGAAATGAACAATATCAGGTCGTTCAGCTTTAATTAGCTTTTCAAATTGATCACATGCATATTGATTATGTATAAAATTTACCGCGACTTTAATATTATTAAAAATAGAATGTTTGCCATGATAATCAACATTATCAACAAAATAATCAGCATAATCTGATAGGGTGTTCTTTTCATGCTTCATTGAAAAATCAATAACTTGATACCCCGCGTCTTGAACCATATCGCGTTCTTGAAAGAAAACAGTTTCAGCACCGCCATGTGGGAAGAAGAATTTATTAACAAATAGAACTTTCATTGAATCACCAGCCATTAGGAATTTTTTTGATTAACAACATTCTTAATATCAGCAGCAACTTGCTCACCAATAAACGCGTAAGAACGGTTATTTTTAATGTAATTATATCCAGCATCTAGCTCTGTTAGTGTCATTGGCTGTTGTGCCAATTCAACCATCGCAGCAGCATATGATTGGCTTGTTCCATTAGTTACTCGCCCACAGCCAGATTGCTCAATCACAAATTGCTGATCAGGTGAATCATTACAAATCATGGCTTTTTTAAGTGCCATATATTCCATTGCCTTGGTCGGTGTTGATACATCTAACAACAATCCGCGGTTCATAAAACCAATCACCATATCGACACCTTTAAGATATGCCCACGCCTGCTCTGTTTGTACCCAACCTGTAATATGAAAATCATCACTCAATCCCATATCATCAGCTGTTTGTTGTAAAAACTCGCGATCTTTCATCACTTCAGAATCACCAACAAAAAGTAA
Organism: Photobacterium carnosum; assembly: GCF_002849605.1. Classification (GTDB taxonomy): domain Bacteria; phylum Pseudomonadota; class Gammaproteobacteria; order Enterobacterales; family Vibrionaceae; genus Photobacterium; species Photobacterium carnosum. The sequence continues at coordinate 7,986 of NZ_NPIB01000004.1, read as the reverse complement.
TTTAAGATCTGGCACAGTAACCTTAGCTTCTTTAAATGCTTCAATAATAACGTCAAGTTTACGAAGTCGATCAAGACTACCTAGATAACCAATAACAGGCGCATCACCCCATTGTTGTATTTTTATAGCATCGGTATTAACAAAGCCATCAATCTTCTCAAAATCAACACCCATTGGCACAACCATCATATTGCTTTGTTCAATGCCTTTATCTTTAATATAATTAAGCATAAAGTCACTTTGTACATATATACGCTCTGAGTGCGGTAAAATAATACGATAAAGAATAAACGCCTCAAGCAAACCACGCGCTAAAATAATCGGACGCTTCCAGCTCGGTATATTTTCAGTTTGATCTTTCGCTCGCAGAATACGACTTTCAGCATACAAAAATGACACCCAATAGGTATAAGGTAGCTTAATTAATTTAGCGATCACTAAACAAGTTAAACCAACCCACACCATGTCACGCACTTGAATTAATTGAAAACCGTCTTTTTTTGCACTAAAAGCTAACTTTGCAGCATTAAAGAAATAAACCACTGAATCTAAATGACGATTAGCTGTTTTTTTACTTGTTTTTAATGTGCTACCTTCTGTTTGAATATTCACAGTTTCAGTTTTAGGCATACCAACAATCGTGGTATTGACGCCCTCTTTGGGTAACTCTTTAGAATATAAAACATCAACGTCTGGACGATAAGATGGTAACTCTTCAGGCACAAAGTTAATCACATTGACTTTATTATCCATCAGTCAGCCCTCCTCGACTTGTTTAATCACTTTTGCAGGATTCCCAACCGCAATCGAATTTTTAGGTATACTTTTCACAACAATTGCTCCCGCACCAATAATTGAATTGTCGCCAATACTCACGTTACCTAACACAACCACTCCAGGGCTTAATTCAACATTATTGCCAATAACGGGTGATACATGCAGGCCAGTAACATGATCGACTTTATTACCAAGAGTAACATTGTGTTTAAGCATCACATTGTCTCCTAATATACTATCCGCATTAATGACAATATTTTGAGGGTGATATAATATGAACCCAGCACCAATCTTTGTTTTTGGTGATATATCAAGCCCACAGATAAATTTAAGTAATTTAAGAATAATAACGTTAATAATAAATATTTTTTTTATTCTTCCAGAAGTATAAAATAAAGACGCTAATCGAAAGTTAACAATAAAAAATTTAGATGTTAAACTCGGATTTAATATTAACTCTTTTTTAATCAATTCAAGCATGTCAAACCTCTTGCTTTTGTTAAGGTCGCTTTACGAATAATCATTATTGCACCTAACACAAAATAGAACTGAAATTGAAATACAGGTATCAATGCAAGTAACGGCGAATAAGGCAAAGTAATTAGACCTGCAATAATAAATCCAATAAAAGCAGGCTGATAAGCGAGTAATTTAATATCTTCTTTTGATAAATCCTTAGTCGAAAATAATGGTTTTGGCTTTGACCCTTTCAAAATAAGAAATACAATCGCTAATAATAATCCAGTTCCTACAAGGCCAATTTCCCATAAAAAAATGGCTAATGCTGTTGAACCTAAACTTAATTCAAACAACATTGCAATATAACCAGGATCGACCCCACCAGCATTTGAACTATTTAAACCATAACCAAATAATTGATTCACAAGGCCATAAATATCAGAATGGTATGACCAAAATGCTAATGCCGTTACACGTCCTAATTCATCTAAGTTACCATCAAGACCTGCGACGATGATCGTTGGATCAAAAATATAACCAATATTTTGTAGAAACATATCAAAAATACTCATCGAATGTGATTGATATTTACTTGAGAATCCTAATGATAAAATAGTTATTATTAATGATAATAGTATAAAAATCCCCACAATAGATAAAATAATTGTTTTAAAATCAATAACTCTGACTTCTTTAATATAACTAGATTTAATATAGACATAAAGTAAAAAGAACGGTGCTAATAAAGTGACAAATTTCACTTCAGCAATAACACAAATACTAAATCCTATTATTATATGAAGAGCTAATGACCATAACTTAGCGACACCATGCTTATATTCAGACAATTTCATCATCATAATAAGTAAGGTAAATAACCCCATAGATGCCCCATTACCGCCAGCAACCATACTACCGCCAAAGGTACCTACTACAGAATCCCATGAATCCATTTTACCTTGAAAAGCTACACGAGCAGGAACAACCACTAAAGCTTGATATATTACCAATGGTATTTGAGCATAGAATACCCAATATAACTTTTGAGTGATCCGATACAATTGTGATTCACGACAAAAACCAAGGATCAAACAAGGTAATAACAATGATATTCCTAACCCATTTTTAATACCTGCAATAGTGGTTTTTAGCCCTTCTTGCATCAATGTACTAGTTATCGCTAATACAAAAAAACCACTAAAAAGTACTAATATTGCCGCTTCAAGCTGATCCAGTTGCGCATAATTATAACGGGTTTGTAATGGTACCAATGCAACCATTACCATCGTCATAATAAAAGGTAACCATAGAAAAGCATCAATATTTGAAAAATACTGAGCAGTACCACTAAAAACAAGTGTGATAAAGACATAAACCTGAAAAAAGGTGCCAGTATTCATCTACATGACGCCCTCATCACGCAAAACAATGGCATGCTTATTAATTTTAATATAAATCATTAAGTATCTTCCTGCCGTTAACACAGTGAAGGCTAACAATGAAACTGCATAGCTTTTATAAATTAATGGCATTATTAAAAATGCTAACACAACAATGACTAGCTGCTCACATTGAATGCGTAAAAAATAATTAGGCGTCCCAAATATTAATTCAATAACAGTCATTGGTACAAAAGCAAGCATCACAAATACATAAGGCAACATTAAACGTGAGGTTTCAACAGACTGTACCCATTGTTCACCAAGAACATGTTGCGTTAACCATGGATAAACAAAATAAATACCGCTAACAATCATTATTGCGATCGCCATTAAAAATAATCGTACTTGCTTAAACTCACCGTAATTAAATACTTTATTACGAAAATCTTCAGACCATTTAGAAAACGTATAATTACGCACTGATTGTCCAAGAATAAGTACAGGTGATAAACAAAAACGGTTAACGACAGCAAAATAACCTGCAACTAATGGACTAAACCAATAATTAATCAACACCGTGGGTAACTGTAAGCTTGCATTAGCCACAACTTCAGCAGTACCTACTCGTGATAAATGATTCCAGTGTTTAATAAAAAAACGAACTTGGGTTGTTGGTAAAAAATCAGATTTAGAAAAAACACTAAAGTCTAAATACTTATACAACCAATAACCAATCAAACATAAATGTGCACTCGCCCATATATAATAAAAACACTCAATATTCCATGATATTAATAGTGCCAAAAATACGATTGAAGTAACGGATATGCGTTGAATAGCTAATTTACTAAACACCTTATTTCGTAAGAAAACATACTCAGAAATAATCATCATTGAATAACTGGCGGTTAATATATAAATCGCAAAAAAAGGTAATGTAAAAAAATGACTGACAATATAAATATAAATTGCACTCGAAATCCAAGATTGCAACAGACAAAACACAATAGCTTTACCTATATCTTGTTGATCAACTTTAGGGAGTAAAAAATGCGAACCATAAAGTGCGATTTGAGCACCAATTATAATAATACTAAATGTAAGTGCATAATTACCCACATCAGACATACCAAAACGGTATGACATAAAAAGGATAGTACACGCACCTATCAATTGTGAAATAACGGAAGCGCCACCTAACGTAGAGGCCCCTTTTATTAAACTCATAAAAGAACATCCTTTGGCGAAGTTACTGTTATATTCTCATTTGATTCTAAAAGTGATTCACTTACTTTAGTCAATATACACCCCAACACCGTTGCTTTATATTGTTTAAGTTGATTTATCGCAGATACAGAAAGATTAGAACTATTATAATTAGAAGCAACCACAAACAAAATAGCATCAGTAAGCTGGCTAATTAAAAAAGTATCTTTAGCATCCATCACCGCAGGTGTATCTATAATAATATAATCATATTCATGTCGTAGTTCAGCACATAAAGATCTTAACTTATTATGCGTTAATACTAATAATGGTGAACGCGTTGTATCACTTCCAACAGTTAAAATATCAACGCCATGATGATTAACAATAACATCTCGCGCAAATACATTATTATAAAGAATATCAGTTAATCCACTATTATTAGCATAGCCAAAAGAATGAGTAATGCTGGGATGACGTAGATTCAGATCAATCAATAATACTTTAGTATCAATAGCCATCGCTTTAGCAACTAATGTCGAGACTAATGACTTCCCCTCTCCCGTCGTTGCCGATGTCACAGCTAACATTTTAGCATCAGTATTAAACAATAATAGCTGACTACGAATACCTAACGAGGCTTCATCTAATGTTGAAAATTCTACACTATTATCAAACACTAATTGAGGAGTAACATGTTGTGGATATAACTTAATCTCACCAATAACCTCAAGGCCTAAGCGTCGTTTTACTTCATTGATAGACATTACTTTATTATTTAAGGCCGCCATTACAATGACAAATAAAACCGAGATCAGTAATGACATAATAGCGATAACGATAATTAATAATTTTTTATTCGGTTTTGTTGGCTTTAATGGCACGATCGCACTATCAATCACTTTTGCCGTAGGTTCAGAAAATTGGCCACTTACTTGTGTTTCATTCTGGCGTTGTAGCAGTTGATTATATAACGTACGCGTTTGACTAATTTTATCCATCATATTGTTATATATCGTTTTTTTCTCACCTAATAGCTGAAATGCGTTTGTCCGTTTATCAACAGCAGTTTGTAATTGATTTTGCTTAATTATTGCCAATTGATATTGCTCTTTAATCCCTTCTGCTATTTCATTAATTAAGTTAGTTGCTTGACGTTGAAGAATATTCAGTTGTGATTGAGCTTGAATTACTTTCTCGTATTTAGGACCATAACGGTGTTTAAGATCTGCCAATTGTGTTTTCTGCTCAATAATCATCTGCCGTAAATTTTCCATCTGCGGATGACGAGAAACATCAGGAATAGCCGCTAATGCATTGAATCCTTGTTTTTTATAAGTCGTCACAACATTATAAAGCGCTTCTAGATTTACCCGTTGAGCGGTAGCCGTCGCCAAATTATCCATCAATAATGATAATTGTTCAGTTTGAAAACCATCAACACCACGAAAAGTAATTAAACCTTCAGTCTTTAGGAATGCATTTAGCTTAGCTTCCTTAGCTTTTAATTTATGATTTAAGTCACTTACTTCTGTTTTTAGCAATGATGATACATTTAAATTAGCATCTCGATTATCTTCAACTGAATAATTAACAAACACTTTAACAATATCATTAGCAACAGCTGCTGCATCTTTTGCTGTTATTGATTCAAAACCAATTGCAACTAATTGTGTTTTTCGAATAGGTGATACCGTCATATGTTTCAATACATATTGAATGCTACGTTCTTTTTGTTTCGCTAACGTATCTAGTTTGTCTTCTTTATTTCCAATAAATTCGTGATTTTCATACAACTTCAAATTATCAACCACCCGTGAAATCACACAGCGAGATTTTAATAATTGGTACTGCGTTTCATAATACTCTCGACGTGTAGAATCAAAATCAATGACTTTATCAAATGTTGTTGGATTCGCGAGTTGAGCCTTTAGCAATACGGTAGCATAAGCTTCATATTTTGGTGTTAATTTTAAAATAAATGGAATTGATAGACCTGTTACAATCACAACAAAAGCTAAAATTTTCCACCAATTTTTCTTTGTTAATTTAAATAATCGTGAAAAATCAATAGTACTTTCTAATTTACTTCCTTCTTCAACAAATAATGAACTCATCGATAACTATCCTATCTAGAAAAAACTTTGATCAATAATAACTATATCACCAGGAGAAATGGCCTGAGTTACTATAACATCTTTCAAAAGTTGCCCATTTGAGCGACGAAGATCAATATCACTACGATCGGCTCGATCAGTAAATCCTCCAGCAACTGCGATAATTTTCTCTACGGTTAACCCCGGTTGGTATTCATAACTCCCTGGCGTCTTAACTTCACCAGAAACATACACTGGACGAAACTCAAGCATTGAAACAGTTACCATTGGATGGTTAATATAACCGTCTTTCAGCCTATTCCGAATATCAATAGCAACTTGATTAGGTGTTTTCCCAGCTAATTGTAATTTACCAATCAGCGGATAAATTATATTGCCACTGCTATCAATAATTACTTTCATCGATAAATCAGGTTCATTAAATACTAAAATCTGAATATGATCACCAGCACCAAGTAAATAATCATGCACTTCTGTTTTTGAGGAAGCTGATACAACTGAACTCATAAACAAGCCAAGAGTTAATACTAAAATAATACTTATTATCTTTTTCATTTTAAATCGCCACTTTAACTGATAAACCAAATTGATTTTTCTCATAACCTAAACGTCTCTCATAATTTTCACCATTAATAAATACCGGATCAGTACTATTATTGGTATGAAACAATGCATATTGATAATCGAAAATAAACTCAATTTTAGGTCGAAATAAATAATGTAAATTAAAAACAACATTATCATATCGATCTGTACGTTCTCGAATCTGATACTTATCAGAGATATGTTTATAAGATAATGAACTCGTTATATGTCCAAGAAATTGATGCTTCCAAGTAATACTATTTTCAAAAGATTGTATAAAATCACCTGTATTTTCAGGCTCTTTTACTTCACTTTTTGATTTTACAAATAAAGTAGAATAATCAGTCGGTTGCAATTTATAACTAACATTCCAATTTATACTATAAAAATCATCACCTTGCATTTTCTTTTGTACTTTAGATACCGTAGCTTCTATTTTTGATTTTCCTGTTATTTGACTAATAAATGAAAATGCTATAATAAAATCATCATTATCACGCTGGTTATCCTTATAATTATAGTTTTTATATATAAGCTTATAGTCAAAACGAGTTCGATCAGTATATTGATGCTTAAATGTCACATTAGCATCGGTTTCTGTCATATTTTCATCATTTAAATATGTATTAAAAGCAGAGGTGTAACTACTAAGAATATCATAATCTAATCGATCTTGTGATAAATCAAAAACAATATTTCCTTTAGCGTCTTTAGCACCATAGATATATTTTATATTTACTTTTTTATTTATTTTTTGAATGGGGCTCGTAATATTAAACAAATCAAATGTCGCGTATTTTTTTGATGGATTTTCATCAGAAAAATAAAAACCATTAGTGACACCAGTTCCAAGAGCTTCATGGCCAATATCATAATTCGCTAACAATTCTAAATGGTGTCGAAAACCAAGTTCCCAAGTAAAAACACCCATCAGATTATGATCTTTATAATTTTGATCACTTTCCCCCCGATAGCTTAAGACATCGTTATTATATTTTCGATAATTACCCGAATAATAAAAACCAAAATCTTTTGTATTTCGCTTACCAACAATTGATATCGAAGGGTTTAAAAAATAAAAATCTGAGCCAATAATATGATCATCATGTTGATTAAATACATTATCATCAAAACCATATTCTGTATTCACTGATGAAGAAAACGTCAAACCTAAAAAAGGGTCTATATGATTAGACTCTTGGAAAGTACTATCCGCACTTACAGCCAAGCTATAAGTCGCACAAGTACAACCGACTAATAATAAATAAATATTATTCATCTTAAATAAACACATAGTTTAGTATGCAGTCTCACTGACGAATCCTTTAAAGATCCTGATTACCACCGAGACTCAGCCAGAGTTAATAATTTCTCTGGCATCGGTGGTGATTTTGCACCACATTTAATCAGCGTATTGAATATATCTTCAACTCGAAACCGATAATTAAATCTAAAACAGA